>JBBROY010000028.1:0-68508 GCA_038228795.1 Gemmatimonadales bacterium | reverse complement strand
CTTCTTCGAGAGTACGGATGCGACGAGCTGTGCGTCGCTATCCAGTTCGAGCGGGCGCTCGACACGAATGATGATGTCGTCCGCCGGACTCAATCGCAGCCCGCCGCCCCACGTGATACAGCCGCCTTCGCGTTCGACGACGCGGCGCATCGCCGGCAGCTCGAGCGTCACGGGCGCCACGCACTCCATCGCGTCGGCGGTACCGGCCGGCGACGTGATCGCTCGCGATGAGGTCTTGGGGATAATGAGTCCCGCGGCCGCGACGATAGGCACCACGAGCATCGTCGTGCGGTTGCCGGGCAGACCGCCAACGCAGTGCTTGTCCATCACCGGCGCGCGCGGCCACAGGAGACGCTCGCCGGCGTTCACCATCGCGCGGGTGAGCGAGATCGTCTCGTCGAGATCGAGACGTCCGCCGGCGCATCCCGTGATAAAGGCGGCGAGCGCGATCGCGGAATATCGTCCGGCGGCGATATCGCGCAGGATGGCATCCATGTCGCGTGGCTCCAGCCGCCCCCCGTAGATCTTTCGGCGCACGAGACTCAAGGAGTCGAGCGGCGGCGGCGGCGCCACGGTGACCATCTCACCCTCCGCGGCGCCGAGCGCGCGCCATGCCACATCGGAGAGACTGGATTCGTCGTCCCCCAAGAGATCACCCGTGAGAACGTTGAGCGTCGCCACGATCGAATGTCCGCGGTGCGTGATCTGTATGCGCGTCTCGGCGTCCCACCCTTCCGCCCGACAGACGGGGCACGTGCTGGACATGTACACCACCGCCTCTTGGTAGGTGTCGATGCCAAGGTGTCTGAGCCGAAGCACATTTGGCGAACGGCCGGTGTTGCCGGTCGGGGTTGCAGTCGCCGGCCCCGCGATCTCGCTCAACGTCGTCGTCACGCCGCCCCCCGCAGCGCTTTCTCGATCGTCGTGAGCAAGCCCATCGCCGGGTCCTTCGAGTCCTCGTGCCGCAATACCGCCCAGTGCGTGCGAAGATCCTTTTGAAGGAACGTGACGATGTGGCCGAGCGAGATGCGCTCGTACGCGCCGCCGGCACCGAGCTCGATCACCGAACCGAAGGCGATGCGGCGGAGCCGGTGTCCGCCCGGCAAGCGGACGTCACCGTGCGCGATCAGCCGCTCGACGACCGAGGATGCCTCGTCCGGCGCGCAGCATCCGAAGCGAATGAGCACCGCTCGCAACACCGACGGGTCGCTGGCCGCGGCATTGAGCACGGCGTGTCCTTCCTTGACCTCGCCGATGATCATGTCAGGCTCATCGGCGGCGACATGCAGCGCCTCGTCGATCGCGAACTGATCCTCTTCAGATTGCGCCGGCCGGTCGGCTCGCGGCACCAAGCGCCCAGCGCCGGCGAATCGCACGGCAAAAATGTCGAGCTCCGTCGCGGCACGGTAGCCGCCCTCGCGACTCGCCGCGATGACCGGAAACTCCGACACCGTGAAGTAGCCGTTCACGCGCAGGTATGCCTGCACGAGCGCGACGGCGCTAGTCATCAGGCACGCGAACTCGCCACGCGACCTGTCGCGAGGCGGTTGTAGAGGCCCGCGATTGCCAGACCGGTTCCACCGAAGACCGCCGCGAGCGACACGAGCCCCACCACGAAGCTGCCCCACGTGATTTGCCGGGAAAGCGCGGTGAGGTCGATGTGCAGCGCGTAGCTCGCGAACGACGATGAGGCACCGGGAGCGATGGCCACGGCCAGACTGCAGATCGTGAAGACGGCCGCTGCGATTAGCGCGTTCGCGGTACCGAGTGCTTTCCCGTCGATGCTCATAGATGTCTCGCCTCTCAGTGAAGGGATAGCCTCAGCCACGCGCCGGCCGTCCGCGCCGAGTCCGCGTTCGTGACGGTCAATCGTGGGGCTCGGCGTTGCGCCGGTATGCGGGTATGCTCGAGCCTCCGCGCGCGCGACAGCGCCCACAAGCGACGCCTGGCTCCAGAGCGTCGGATCGAACTCCAGGTACACCATCTCCGTAGAGAGATTGACAACAGCGGTCGTGATCCCGGGCTGGTGCAACAGCTCGCTCTCGATTGCGAGTCTCGGACGGTCCGCGTCAAATCGTGGCGCGACCGGCGAGACGTGCCGTAGTGCAATGGTGACGCGCATCGAATTGGTCGTGGATCGAGCCCGCGTTACGCCGTGAGCCTACGCTGACTTCGAACAATCTCGCGCGTGTCGCTGAAGGCAGGCTGAGATGCGCCTGAGAGCGCCGGTCGCTTTGCGCCGCTTCACGGCTGCTTCACGGGGTCCTCAGGCTCCGGACGCATACTCCCTGGCCTGTCACGTCCATCGCGAGGCATTGGCCGCATCGCGATAGGCGTCATCGTGGAATTCAGCGGCCGAGGGTAGCGATTGCGACGGAAGCGAATGCTCGTGCTGCTGGGATGTTTGCTCGTCGCCACGATCGGCTTCGGGATCACGCTTCCCGTGCTGCCATTCTACGCGGAGCGCTTCGCGCTTCGGCGCGAAGGCACGGGTTGGCTCGGCAGCATCGCCGTGCAAGTCGGGTTGCTCACCGCCGTCTATCCCATGCTGCAGCTACTGGTCGCCCCGCTGTGGGGCCGGCTCTCGGACCGGGTAGGACGTCGGCGCATGCTTCTCGTCGGGATCGCGGGCGCCGCCGCATCCTACGTGCTCTTCGCGCTGGCGACCTCGCTCGCCATGCTGTACGTCGCGCGCGCGGTGGGTGGACTGCTGTCATCCGCCATCTTTCCCGCGGCGGCGGCCTACGTGGCCGACTCGACGACGGAGGCCGAGCGTAGTCGCGGAATGGCGTGGCTGGGTACTGCCTCCAGCCTTGGCGCGGTCTTGGGACCGGCGCTCGGGGGAGTGCTGGCCCGCACGGGATGGGAGTTTCGCCTGGGAGACGGCGCCGTACTGATATCCAGTTTCGCCATTCCGTTCCTCGCGGCCGCGGTGCTCGCGCTCGCGTCGTTGGTCTCGACGCTCGTGTGGCTCCCGGAGTCGCATCCTGGCGACGCTGATGTGCAGCCGCGTGGCGAGCGCATGGCTACGCGTTCTCCCTCCGCCATCGACACAAGTCAGGGGACCGCGCTGCGCGCGCTACTCGGCCTATCCCTCTCTGGTCAGTTCGGGCTCGCGCTGTTCGAGGCGACCTTCGCGCTATTCGCGATGCGCATGTGGGGCTACGGGCCCGGCCAGGTGGGAATGGTGTTCATGGTCTGTGGCCTCGTGATGTCGCTCGCGCAACTCGGCGTCGCCTCGTCGCTCGCCAGGCGCGTGGGAGCGCCTCGACAAATAGCCGCCGGCTTCGCGCTCGTCGGCGTGAGTCTGGCGTTGCTCGGGCTCGCGCCTGCGATTGGCGTGGTACTCGCGATCGTCGCAGTCCTCGCCTTTGGACTGGCGCTCATCAGCCCCAACGTGGCGGCGCTCATCTCGCTGCGCCGGGGCTCAGGCACCGGAGCCGCCCTCGGCGCGCAGAGCACGGCAAACGGGCTTGGACAGACGGGGGGTACGATCGTGGGCGGGGCACTGTTCGTCTGGCAGATGCACGCGCCCTTCGCGGTCGCGTCGGCGCTGCTGCTCGCGATCAGTGCGCTCGTTTTCTGGTGGACGCGGCACTCCAACGCTCGGCTATGACCATGTCGCCACCACGTCGCGAGATCCGGTAGCTAGAGCAGATCCGCCAGCACGCTCGCCCCGCGTTCGCGGAGACGCATCCACCACGATCGCCTGCGAAATGTCGCAAGGCGAATCTCTTCGGCGGAGCGCGTGTCCGCGAGAAAGAGCGAATCCATCGCGGTGCCCAGGAGCGAATCGCGCGCGACCAGCGCAACCTCGCTGTTGTAGGCGAGCGAGCGGTTGTCGAAGTTCGTCGTGGCGATCGACGTCCAAATGCCATCGGCCACGAACGTCTTGGCGTGGAGGGTCGTCGGCGCATACTCGTAG
This sequence comes from Gemmatimonadales bacterium, assembly GCA_038228795.1. GTDB lineage: Bacteria > Gemmatimonadota > Gemmatimonadetes > Gemmatimonadales > Gemmatimonadaceae > JALZAE01. The sequence goes on along the minus strand of JBBROY010000028.1, from coordinate 64,583 downwards.
ATGCGCACACCAGCCGCGAGGAGCGTCTCGTAGCGGCTGCGACCGGCGAGCCAGGTCGATGCGACATCTGACCGAGCGCCGTTCGTCAGCACGCGCACATCAACCCCCCGCTGGGCGGCGCTCACGAGAAGCGCGACGAAGTCCGGGTGCGGAATGAAATACGCGTTGGTGATGTAAAGTCGCCGCCGCGCGCTCGCGATCGAGATGGCGAAGAGGCGTTCCGCCACCGTGCTGCCGGAGAGCGGTGGGCTGTACGAGAGACCGGCCACCACCGTGCCTGTGACAGGAGACGCACTCGTCGGCCGCGGCGTTACGCTATCCGCTGGCAGAAGCTGGGCGCCGCCGTGAAGCTCGCCGGTCGCCTCGGCCCACTTCGCGACGAACGTCGCCTGGAGCTGTGCGACCACCGGACCCTCGAAGCGCGCGTTGGTCTCGCGCCACTCTCGCGGGCGGTGCCCGCCGCCGAGCCACTTGTCGTCGAAACCGAATCCGCCTGTGTAGCCGATGACCGCATCGATGACGATACCGCGAATGTGCGACCGGTGGTTCGCGCGATCGAGCGCGTACCAGCGAATCGGCCGGAACGCGACGACGCGCGCGCCCGCGGCGCGCAGCGTATCGGCGAGGCGCAGCGGCATCGTTTGCGAACCGAACGCGTCGAATAGAATGAAGACGGAAACGCCGGAGCGCGCGCGGTCGCTCAGAATGCGAACGACGCTGTCGGAAACGGCTCCGGGTCCCGCGTAGTACATCTGTACAGTGATCGATCGACGCGCCGACCGCAGATCTCGCCACAGTCGCGGATACGTCTCCTCGCCGTTCGACAAGACCTCGATGCGATTGCCCGCGACGAGCGGCGTGCCGGTGACGAGGGCGAACACTGGGAGGAACGCCGGCGCGTCCAATGCGGGCGCGCGCCCGCTCGCTCCGCTCGCCATCACGTTCCGAACGAGCGGAACGCGGAAGACGTGCGGCAGGCCGACCAGGGCGAAAATGACGAGCGGTACCGCCAGCACGAGCGCAACGACGGCCGTCCAGATCGCCCGGCGCCGCCATCGACGGCGTTGCTCGGGCCAGCCGCGATCGTAACGCATGGCGGTTCGGAGTCGTTGCGCGAGCGGAGCGCGCGCGCCACGCGCCGAGGCGTCGCCGGGTCGCTTGCTCACCCCGACCAGATCCAGTCTCGGATGCCAGGTGGATCCTCCCCGTGTTCGCGCGCGTAGCGCACCGCCTCGGCGATCATTGCCTCGAGCTGCGCGATCAACTCGACAGAACGCGCCCCGAGCCGCGTGGTGCGGCGCAACGCGTTGATCGCCAGGTGAAATCGGCTCATCCCGTTCAGTACGACCATGTCGAAGGGCGTGGTCGTCGTCCCTTGTTCGTTGAATCCGCGCACGTGGAATCGCTCGGCGCTGGGGCGGCCGTGCACGAGTTGATGCACGGCGCGTTGGTAACCATGGAACGCAAAGATCACCGGCTTGTCCGCGGTGAAGAGCGTGACGAAATCAGCATCGCTCATCCCGTGCGGGTGGTCGTTCGCGGGAAAGAGCGTCATGAGGTCGACGATGTTCACGACCCGCACGCGAAGCTCGGGCGCGAGGCGGCGCAGCCACCACGCGGCGGCGACGGTCTCCATCGTCGGCGTGTCTCCCGCGCAGGCGAGCACCACGTCGGGAACACCGTCCGACTCAACCTCGTTGCCCGCCCATCTCCACACCGCCGCGCCACGCGCCATCTGCACCATGGCCTCGTCGATCGTGAGCCACTGGAGCTGCGGCTGCTTGTCGATCACGAGCAGATTGACGTAGTTCCGCGACCGCAAACAGTGGTCGGCGCAGGCCAGCAGTGAGTTCGCGTCGGGCGGCAAGTAGATGCGGGCGACCGTGCCGCGCTTGGACAGCATCACGTCGATAAGCCCCGGCCCCTGATGGCTGAAGCCGTTGTGATCGTTCCGCCAACAGGTGGACGTGAGCAGGACGTTGAGCGAGGCGACTCCTGCCCGCCACGGAAATCGGCACGCTTCCTCGAGCCACTTGGTGTGCTGCACCGTCATCGACGCCGAGATCATCGCGAAGGACTCATACGTCACGTATAGCCCGTGGCGCCCCGTGAGGAGATACCCTTCGAACCACCCCTCGCAGAGATGCTCGCTCAGCACTTCCATCACGCGGCCGTCCGGCGCGACACGGTCGTCGATATCGAGCGTGCGGCCGACGAAGCAGCGGCGCTCCACCTCGAACACGTTGCCGAGCCGATTGGAGTTGGTCTCGTCCGGACAGAAGATGCGAAAGTTTGCGCGAGTCGCGTTGCGCGTGAACGTGTCGCGCAGCATGAGCCCGAGTTGCCGCGTCGACTCGCGCCGCAGAGTGGCCGGCGCCGGCACCGCAACCGCGTACTCGCGATAGTCGGGGAGGTCGAGCGGAACGAGGAGTTGGCCGCCGTTCGCGTGCGGGTTTGCACCCATCCGGCGATTGCCTCGTGGCGCCAGTGCCGCCAGCTCGCCAAAGAACGCGCCGGTTTCATCGAACAGCGTCTCGGGCGCGTAGCTCCGCATCCACGATTCGAGCATCGCGAGCTGCTCGCTGTTCTTCGGCACGTCGCTCAACGGCACCTGATGCGAGCGGAACGTTCCCTCTACCGGTAGACCGTTTACGACCGCAGGCCCGGTCCAGCCCTTCGGCGTGCGCAACACGATCGCGGGCCAGCGCGGACGCTCGGCGACACCCGCGGCCCCGCCGGCACCAGCGTCGCGCGCCCTTGATTGGATGGCACGGATGGTCGCGTAGCAAATGTCGAGCGTCGTCGCGAACGCCTGATGCACGCGCGCCGGATCGTCGCCTTCCACGAAGTGCACCTCGTGCCCGTGCGCCTCGAGCAGCGCGCGGACGTCGTCGTCGGACGAGCGGCCGAGGACGGTGGGACCGCTGATCTTGTAACCGTTGAGATGGAGGATCGGGAGCACGGCGCCGTCGCGCACCGGATTGAGGAAGCTCGTCCCCTTCCAAGATGCAGCGAGCGGACCGGTCTCCGCCTCGCCGTCACCGACGACCGCGGCGACGATGAGATCGGGATTGTCGAACGCCGCGCCGTAGGCATGCATGAGCACGTAGCCCAGTTCGCCCCCCTCGTGGATGGATCCTGGCGTGGGCACGCTCACATGGCTGGGAATGCCGCCCGGCGTCGAAAATTGGCGAAACAGTCGCGTGAGCCCCGCGACATCGCGCGAGATGAGAGGGTAGATCTCCGAGTACGTGCCCTCGAGATACACGTTCGCGACTATCGCGGGCCCGCCATGGCCAGGGCCCGCCATGTAGATCACGCTCGCATCGCGCTCCGCGATCAGCCGATTGAGATGGACGTAGATGAAACTCAGGCCGGGTGAGGTTCCCCAGTGGCCCAACAGGCGCGGTTTGATGTGCTCCGCGCGGAGCCGCTCGCGCAGGAGCGGGTTGTCCTTGAGATAGATCTGGCCGATGGTCAAGTAGTTGGCGGCCTGCCAGTATCGTTGCATGGCGCGCAACTGCGCAGGCGATAGCGGGCCGGTAGCACCGGAGGGACCTTGGTCACTCGTCGCGGGAGAAGCATTCGCCTGTGGCGTTGCCGGCGCGCGAACAACGCTCGAGACGGTGACATCGAACTCGAACATGAAGGCCTCGTGCGTTGCGCACGTCGTTGCAATATGAATTGAACCGGGCGACCATGCGCGAAGCACGGCCATAGGTAAGCGTACGCCGCGCATCGCTCGAATGCGCGGACGACGGCATCGCGCTATCGCGGGAGTCCGTGCTTGGCGTATCGCTGAAAAGCTGCTAACGTCGGCTGAGCGCAAGCTGAGTGCCGGATGAGCGCCCGATGATCAGCAAATGGGGCTCGCGGCGACTCGTTTCACCTCGTCTTCAGCGTGTCCTTAGTGGCGCCACACATCCTGCGTAGCTGGTATACTCGAGGATCGTTCGAGCCAGCCCGGTAGATCCCGCGTGCGCCGAGGCGTATGGGACTCAGCGAGGAACGCAGAATGGAGCGCACGGTGCTCACCGTGAACACGGGCAGTTCGTCCGTGCGAATCGTGGCGTTCACGATCACTGACAGGAGTGATTCGCTCACCCGCGTGGCGGAGTCGCATCTCGATCGCGCCGCGATGGGCGCGACGGCTCCCAACGTTCTGCTCCGTCGGTTCCTTGAGGGGGATGACGCGGCGAATGAACGACAGTTCGCGGCGCGCTCCATCGTCGCTGTCGCGCACCGCATCGTGCACGGTGGCGCCTCGCTCGTCGCGCCGCGCATCGTCGACGCGGAGACGGAGGCCTCGCTGCGCGCACTCATTCCGCTGGCACCGCTCCACATGCCTGTCGCACTCGAATGGATCGACGCGAGCCGCGCGGTACTCGGCGACGACATCCCGCAAGCCGCCGTCTTCGACACGGCGTTCTTCGCGACGCTGCCGGATGTCGCAGCCCACTATGCTATCCCGCGACGCCTCGCGAGGGCGCACGGTGTGCGCCGATTCGGATTTCACGGACTGGCGCACGAGTCGATGGCCAGCCGCTGGCGCGAGCTCCGGCCCGATCTCCGCGATGGCGGGCGGCTCATCTCGATTCAGCTCGGCGCGGGCTGCTCGATCGCCGCGATCGCTGGCGGGCAACCGCGCGACATCTCCATGGGCTTTTCGCCGCTCGAGGGGCTCGTCATGGCGACGCGCGCGGGCGATGTGGATGCGGGCCTCGTGACGTATCTCATGCGAGAAGCGCACATCGACCCGGCGGCGCTCGATCACGTGCTGAACAACGAGTCCGGACTCTTCGGTCTCTCCGGCATCAGCGCTGATTTACGCGAGGTGCTGGCGAGCGATACCGCGGACGCACGGCTCGCCGTCGATCTCTACGTCTACCGGCTGCGCAAATACGTCGGCGCGTACCTCGCCGCGCTCGACGGTGCGGATGGCATCGTGTTCGGCGGCGGCGTCGGAGAGCACGCGCCGGAAATTCGGGATCGCGTGCTGAGTGGGATGTCGTGGTGCGGCATCGAGATGGATCGCGTTCGGAATGGGCTCGCCCGCGGTGGCGAGATGCGCATCGCGGCGGATGGTAGCGCGATCGACGCGTGGGTGCTCGCCGTCGACGAGGCGGCGTTGCTCGCGCGAAAAGCGCTCGAGATGCTCGACCCGTCGTGCGCTGAGAGCTGAAGCGTGCCGCGCGTGCGAGTTACGCCCTGATTACCTCGTGGCGCCCCTCACGATGCTGCAACGGGGAATCGGTTGTCGGAAAGCCGCCCAGCTGGCGGTAGCGCAGGTGCAAGAAAATCATCACGCTGAGGATGGCCGCGAAGAAGCACCACACCGAGACCACCGCACGGGTGTAGAACAGATACGTCGCGATGAAGGACAGGAGCGACAGGACGCCGAAGAGCCTGGCGAAGGTGTGGCTCGAGACGAATCCCGTGAAGCAGGTCGAGGCCAGGTACAGCACGATCACTGGCGCGAGAAAAAAGTGTGGCGACACGTAGACGATGTGTCGCCCAATCACTTCGGCAACTACCGGCCGGGTCACGATGAAGTACAGGAGGTAGAGCCCGACCGCGAGGCCGGCACCCTGAAGCCACATCATTGCCTTCCGCCGCCGGGGCGTTGTCTCGAGCGCGCGAAACGCGAAGGGAACGTAGATCGGCCACAGCACGTGCGAAAATATCGAGTAGACATACGTCATTGTCTGCTTGAGCATCGGCGCGTCATGGCTGAACGTCAGCCAGACGACTCCCTCGACGAGCTGCTGGACGCCGAACAAGAGCGGAATCATGGCGAACGAAAGTTCCGAACGGCGCTCCACCTTCGTGATTGTCACCACGCCGATGGCCGAGAGGGTCGTGCCGGCGACGAAGCTGGCGGTTGCCGAGAAGCACATCCGATGAATTCCTCGTGTGGAGAACCGGTGGTTCAGTCTCTGGACGCGGTTCGGTACGCGTCGGGCGATGCGTCAAGCTTTGCCAACGTCGTGGAGCGTTGCCGCATTCCCGGAGAGTAGACCGAGATTGGGAAAGCCCCCAAGCTTCCGGTAGCGCAGATGCAGGTAGACGATCAAGCTGAGAATCGCGGCGAAGAAGCACCAGACCGAGACGAGCGCGCGAGTGTACAGCAGATACGTGGCGATGAACGACACCATCGCAGCCATGCCGAAGAGCCGCCCGAACGTGTGACTCGAGAGGAATCCAGTGAAGCAGGTCGACACGAAGTAGAGCACGACGACCGGACCGAGATAGAAATGCGGCGTCAGATACACGATATGTTGGCCGATGACTTCTGCCGCCACGGGGCCGGTCACGAGGTAGTAGAGCAGGTACGAGGCAACAGCGATGCCGCCGAATTGCAACCACAGCATCGCCGTCCGCCGCCAGGGTGTCGTCTCCAGCACGCGAAACGCGAACGGGACGTACACCGGCCAGATCGCGTACGCGAACAGCGCGAAGAGATAGGTCATCGTCTGCTTGAGCGCGGGCGCATCATGGCTGAACGTCAGCCAGAGGACTCCCTCGACCAGCTGCTGAAGGCCGAAGAGGAGCGGAATCATCGCGAAGGGAAGTTCCGAGCGGTGCTTTACCTTCGTGAGAGTCACCACGCCGACGGCGGAAAGCGTCGTGCCGGCGACGAAACTAGCGGTTGCGGAGAAGCACATGGAACGCGATGCCTCGTTGAGTTGGCGTGGGTTCAGGCCGACGTCGCGACACCCGGCGCACTGAGCGCCGTGCCGATGATGTCTTGCGCCTCGGCGAGGATGCGCTCGAGGTGATGGTCGCTCGTGAAGCTCTCAGCGTAGAGCTTGTAGACGTCCTCCGTTCCCGACGGGCGCGCCGCGAACCATCCGTGTTCCGTCACGACCTTGAGACCGCCGAATGGCGCGCGATTGCCAGGCGCTTCGGTGAGCATGCTCGTGATACGCTCGCCAGCGAGCTCCGTGCTCTGCAGCTGCGCCGGCGAGAGGCGCGACAGCGCCGCCTTCTGCTCCGGCGTCGCGGGCGCATCGACGCGCCGGTACGCCGGCTCCCCGAGTTTCTTGGTCAGATCCTCGTACAGTTCTCCCGGATCGCGTCCCGTCACCGCCGTCATCTCGGCCGACAGCAAGCCGAGCACGATGCCGTCTTTGTCGGTCGTCCAGACGGTGCCATCTCGCCGGAGGAACGACGCCCCCGCGCTCTCCTCGCCCCCAAAGCCGAGCGAGCCGTCGACGAGACCATCCACGAACCACTTGAAGCCAACAGGCACCTCGAACAGCGTTCGTCCGAGCCGAGCGGCTACGCGGTCGATCATGCTGCTGGTGACCATCGTCTTCCCAACGGCCGCGCGCGACGGCCACTGCGGCCGGTGCGTAAACACGTACGAGATGGCAACCGCGAGATAATGATTGGGATTCATCAAACCAGCGGCGCGCGTGACGATGCCGTGCCGATCGTGATCGGTGTCGCAGGCCCACGCAACGTCGAAGCGATCTGCCAGACCGATGAGCCGCTGCATGGCGTAGGCTGACGAGCAGTCCATACGGATCCGGCCGTCCCAGTCCAGCGACATGAACCGGAAGGTTGGATCGACCTCGTCGCTCACGACGATCAGCGGGATTCCGTATCGTTCGGCGATCCGTCCCCAATACGCGACGCCCGCGCCGCCGAGCGGGTCGACGCCGAGCTGCAGCTCCGTGCCCCGAAGCACGTCGAGATCGATGACGTTCGCCAGATCGCCGACATAGCTGCCGACGTAGTCATGCCGGTGCGTCGTGGCTGCCCGCAGCGCGCGCTCGAGCGGGATGCGCTGGACGCCGCGCAGCTCGTCGGTGAGAAACGCGTTGGCGGTGTCCTCTATCCAGCGCGTGACGTCAGAGCCGGCGGGGCCGCCGTGCGGCGGATTGTACTTGAAGCCGCCATCTTCCGGCGGGTTGTGTGACGGCGTGACGACGATGCCATCAGCCAAGCCAGTCGTCCGGCCGCGATTGTACGTGAGAATCGCGTGCGAGACGACCGGTGTGGGCGTGTATCCATCGTGGTCGTCGAGCATCACCTCGACGCCGTTCGCCGCGAGCACCTCGAGTGCGCTGGCGAACGCGGGCGCCGAGAGCGCGTGCGTGTCGATGCCGAGGAAGAGCGGGCCGTCGATACGATGCGCTCGGCGATAGCGACAAATCGCCTGCGTGATCGCGAGGATGTGCGCTTCGTTGAACGCGCGGTCGAACGCGGAACCGCGATGCCCCGACGTGCCGAACGCGACCCGTTCGCTTCGCACGGCGGGGTCGGGATGGCTCGCGTAGTACGACGTGACGAGCCGCGGCACGTTGACGAGGTCGGAGGGCTCGGCCGGTTCCCCGGCTCTCGAACTACCACCCACGGTCGATGTAATCGGCCGGCGCTCGGTTCCGAATGCTAAGCGTTCGAGTCGGGCTCGATGCGGACGCCCAACCCATCGAGCGCGTGGTCAACCGCAGCAGCTTCCGCCGCCGGTGCTCCCGCCGCCACAGCATCCACCGCCAACGGCGACGGGCATCGCATCCGCGGCTGGCATCCCCGGCGCGGTCGCGACGTATCCGGCTGCGCTGACCGCGTGCGCGATCGTCGCCGGCGTCGTTTTCATCGCGTCATAGCTGACGGTCGCCGATCCGATGCTCACCGCGTCGACGTACGTGCCAGGGACGTCGCCGAGCGCCTTGCGCACCGTGCTCACGCATCCCCCACAACTCATTCCAGCAATCGCCATCGTCATCTGTTGCATGAGCGTCTCCCCATAGAGTGTCCCATCGCGCGCATCGGCGACGTTTCGATCGTGATGAACCGGACGTTGCTGGTCCAAACTCATCGTACGCCGTGCGGCTGAGTCGCGCCTGAGGCAGGGCTGAATTACGCGGCGATGTTCGGTTCGTGCCGCCGCTGTTGCACCGGCGGCGGTACCGCGGAACGCTCGTCGTGGAGCGACGAGCGAGCAGGCGTCCTGACGGGTGTTGCCCGCCGGTGGACGCGGAGTCCACGGGGAGGAGCATCGAATCGGTCGTACAGCAGCCTCTTCCAGTCGCCCAGTACAACCCAGCACTGGCGGCGGCGTTGCTGCGACGGGCGAATTTGGAAGGCGGGGGTACTGGAGGGCCGCCGACCGGCTCGGATTCTTCTAAGCGGTTTCGGCGGCAGCCGCTGTTCGCGGCGGTGGAACGATCAGCACTGGCATAGTCGCCCCGCGCATCACTTTGTCCGCCACACTGCCCATGAACGCGCGCGCGAGCACGCCGCGGCCGTGCGTGGCCAGCGCGATGAGATCGACCTCGGTCTCGTTCGCGTACTCGAGAATGGCGCGCGCTGCCGAGGACTGTACGGCAACGTGTGTGCGCACCCGCCTGCCACTCTCCCGCAACCGTTCCGCGGTTCCTTCGAGATCGTGCTCGGCCGCCTTCAACTGCTCGGCATTCGCTGCGTCCAGCGCGGCCTGAGTGCCCGAGCGGTCGACCACAATGGCGACATCCGGAAACGGTTCGAGCGGAGGGAAAGGTTCGACGACCCTCAGAAGCACCAATTCGGTCCCGTCAGGGCTGACGAGCTCCGCTAGCGGAGTAAATGCCTCTTCGGACAGCGGAGTAGAGTCCAGCGGCACCAGCACGCGTGCCGGAGGCCATTTCGCCTGCCGTGGCCCGTCGGAGTCCGGCCGCACGAGTAGCACCGGTGAAGGCCGCGCGCGGATCAACCGATCAGCCACACTCCCGAGCCATGCGCGCGAGAGCCCTCCTCGTCCGTGAGTCGTCATCACGATCAACCCCGCCTGTTGATCGACGGCATGCTGCTCAATGGTGGGGACCACCGGTCCGATCAGGAGCGTTGTGCTAACCGGCACGCCGTGTGCGCGCGTCAGCCGCTCGGCGAGCGCCGCAATCGGTTCGCGCATGTGGCGCGCCTCCTCGACATCCAGCGCCGTGTCGAACGCGGGTGCGTTCCCGAAGGGCGGCGCTAACTCGTGGACGTGCACGAGCTCCACGGTGGCGCCCCTGGCGTGCGCGATCGCAAGTGCCAGAGGCAACGCCTCCTCGCTAGCCGGCGAACCGTCGAGGGGAACAAGAATCGAGTTCGTCATGCGGCGCTCCTGGAGGGTCACGATGTTGAAGCATACGAGCGCTCCCTGAAGGCCGGGTGAGCACCGCGTGATTCCTTCGGCACGCGTCGGCGTCCGCTCACACGCTCGGGCGATGCTCATCGGGCGCTCACTTCGTAACGGCAGGTTTCCGGAGTCCAACCGCTGTCCGTAGTGCTGTGAATCGAGCGTCGGAGATCAACGGCGGCCGGGCGTTGCCGCGAATGTCCGTGGCGCGCGCCGGTGCCGTCACTCACCTACCTGCTCACATCGCATGCTTCGGCATTCGCAGTGCCGCACGTTTCGTGAGTCGTGCGGTACCCCTTTCGTCGGCCTCATGTCCAACGCACTATCAAAGTCCTGGCGATGCCGGAGGGGCCGCCGTCGGGCCGCTCGCCATGCGTATCACCCGGCCCACCGTAAGAGCCATCCAGCGCGACGATGATCGATGCGTAGCTCTCACTCGTGCGTCGGCTCCGGTCAGCAGCAGAACGTATGGCCGCGAGGATGCTTGCGGCGACGTTACTCGGCACGCCTGCGACGTGCGCCGGCATTGTACCTTCAAGCATGCCACCTTCGTCTGAAGCGGAGATAGGCGCCGAATGAAGGAAACGCCCAGCGCCAGAGTGATCTCGGTTCTGCCGCCGCGGGTCAGCGTATCCGACGCTGCGCGCGCGACGGCAGCGCGAACCAACTGGCGTCCTATCGCGGGCGATTCGGACTATGCTCGTGCGTCGCGGCGCGCGAACGCAGGTGCGGCGGACTTTGGCTCGCGAGTACGAATGGAATCCCAGGCGACGATCGCAATCGCGCTCAGGGTGACCGCCACGCCGAGCGCCGCCACCGGGACGATCCGTTCCCCGAACGCGAGCGCGGCGAGTGCGAGTCCGAGCACTGGCACGGCGAAGAGCGGCAGCGAGAGTCGTCCGACCTCGTCGCGCTGCACGAGCCAGTACCAGAGGCACGTCGTGAAGGCCGTACCGACGAGCGCGAGGCCGGCGAGCAACGCCACAAACATCGGGGTCCAGCGAACGCCGGTGCCGCGCTCGAGCCACGCCGAGAGCACGAGCAGGAGCGCGCCGCCAAGCGAGAGCTGCCAGCCGGCGAAGCTGACCAACACGCCCGGCGCCGGCTGCGCTCGTTTGACGAGCACGCTTTCCGTGGCCACGGCCGTCGCGGCCGCGAGCGGAATCACGATGCCAAGAACGCCACCGAGCGCCGGGCCGGTGAGCTCGGGATAGGCGATGAGGCTCACGCCCGCGAGCCCGAGTGCGAGCGCGGACGCCTTGGCGACCGTGACGCGCTCGCGTAGCACCAACGCCGCGAGCACGATGACGATCAACGGCCCAGTGTTGCCGAGTACGGAGGAGAGTCCCGCGCCCGTATGCCGCGGACTCATGAACATCGCGCCGTATCCGACCACGGTGCCGACAAGTGCGACCGCGGTGATCGCGCTCCAGAGCGCACGGGGCGGTACGACCCGCTCCCCTCGCGACTTTGAGAGCGCCAACACCGCGACGCCGGCGAGGAGCGCGCGCATGCCGGCGAATCGTAAGGGCGGCGCATACGCGAGCCCCACCTTGATCATCGCGTAACACGCGGCGTAAATGATGGCCAGGAGGAGGACTAGCAGTACGCGGCCACGCGCCGTCATGGCACGATGAGCAGGTCGATGAAGCGCGAGGGCATGTGCACTACGACTACGACGTGGAGACCGGCGCGGTGCGGCGAATGCCCGGCAGATGCGTCCATTTCAGCGCGATCGCGTTGATCGCCACCAGCAGCGAGCTGCCCGACATCGACACCGCGGCGATCCACGGGCTCAACAGTAAGCCAATGCTCGGATAGAGCAGGCCCGCCGCGAGCGGGAACGCGATGACGTTGTAGCCCGCGGCCCACCACAGATTCTGCTTCATCTTGCGGACCGTGGCGTGGCTCAGCACGATCGCGCCCAACACGTCGTACGGGTCGCTCTTCATCAGCACGATGTCCGCGGCCTCCATGGCCACGTCCGTTCCGGCGCCGATCGCGATGCCCAGGTCGGCCTGCACGAGCGCCGGTGCATCGTTGATGCCGTCGCCCACCATCGCCACGAGCTTGCCCGTCGCCTGGAGCTCCTTCACCTTCGCCGCCTTGTCGCCCGGCAGCACTTCAGCGAACACGGTGTCCAGACCGAGCTCTCCCGCGATCCGGTCCGCGGTCGCGCGGTTGTCGCCGGTGAGCATGGCTACTTGGATGCCACGTTTCTTGAGGGCGGCAACGGTGTCGTGCGCCGTCGGCCGAAGGGCATCGGCGACGGCGATCACTGCCGCAGCCCTGTCATCGATGGCGCTGTATACGACCGTGCGGCCGGCGCCTTCGAGCGTCGCCGCGCGTTCGCTCAGCGCACCAAACTCGACGCCGTTGTCGCGCATCAATTTCGCGTTCCCGGTCAGCACCTTCTGACCCGAGACCTGTGCTCGCAGTCCGTGACCCGCGACCGCCTCAAACCCGGTCGCCTGCGAGAGCGTGAGTTCCTTGTCTTGCGCGTACTTCACGATCGCCTGCGCGATTGGGTGCTCGCTCGACTGCTCCGCCGACGCGACGAGCGTCAGCATCTCGGCTTCAGGCCGCGCGCCTTCGGCGATCGCGATCTCCACCACTTGCGGCTGCCCCATCGTCAGCGTGCCGGTCTTGTCGAAGACGACCGCCGTGATCTTGCTCGCGATCTCGAGCGCGGTCGCGTGCTTGAACAGGATGCCGTTGAGCGCGCCGAGGCCCGTACCCACCATGACGGCGGTCGGTGTGGCGAGCCCCAATGCGTCGGGACAGGCGATCACGACGACCGTGATCGCGAGCGTCATAGCGAACACGAGGCTCGCGCCGGCAAGCCAGTACCATACTGCGAACGTCGCCACGCCGAACACGACAGCGGCTGCCACCAGAACCTGCGCGGCGCGGTCCGCCAACCGCTGCGCCGGCGCCTTGGAATTCTGTGCCGCTTGGACCAGCTGAACGATCTGGGCGAGCGCGGTATCGGCGCCGATCTTGGTCGCACGGAAGTGGAACGTCCCCGTTTGATTGATCGTCGCGCCGGTCACGCCCGATCCGGTCCGTTTCTCGACGGCTACGCTCTCGCCTGTGATCATCGATTCATCGACGGTGGACTCGCCGTCGATCACTTCACCATCGACCGGCAGCTTGTCGCCGGGACGAATGAGCACCACGTCGCCGAGGAGTACTTCCGATGTCGGCACTTCGACGGGAGCACCGTTCCGCACCACCGTCGCCTTGGGCGGCGTCAAATTGAGCAGCGCGCGCATCGCCGTCGACGCACCCGCGCGCGCACGCATCTCCATCCAGTGGCCGAAGAGAATGAAGACGAGCAACATCACGACCGCTTCGTAAAACGTTTCGCCCGCGATGCGGAACGTGGTGACGATGCTGAAGAGGTAGCCCGCGCCGACCGACAGCGCGACGAGCACGGACATGTCCAACGTCCGTCGGCGGAGTGCGCGCCACGCGCCGACGAAGAACATTTGCCCGCCCCAGAGAATCGCTGGCGTCGACAAAACGAACATGAGCACTTTGCTCGACATGCCGAACGGCGCGGGGAGCTGGCGGCGGAACATCATCGTGGCCATCGGCGAATACGCGATCACGCCGAGGGAGAGGGCGAGCGTCACCCAGAATCGCCGGCGGATGTCGCGCACCATGGCGCTCATGTCCATGCCCGCGCCATGGCCCATGTCGTGCGCGATTTGCGTCACGTCGACGGGCGGCGCTCCGGGGTCGCGCGGTGCTCCAGACGCCTGAGCATCGCCGTGGTCGGAGTGTTCGCCGTGGGATTGAGCGTCGGCGGCGAGCGGCGGGCTCGTCGCTGCGAGCGCGACGTCCACTGATGCGTCGGGGACTTGCTTCACCGACTGCACTGGTGCCGCGCGGTCGGCCACCGCGGCGGCGCCGCTTTCCGTTCATCGCAGATGTAGCGCGGCGTGAGTACGCGATTGCGGTGTTTCATTTCGTTGACGGCAACGCGAACACGGTTGGCCTTCTCGCTGGCCATGACGTTAATGCTCCCCTGAGCTGTTTGCGCCGCGTGGCGAACCGGTAGTGACGGCGTGAGTTTCGAATGATAGGCGCCGCCGCTGAATCTCCGCTGAAGGTCGGATGAACCTGAAGCAACGTACCCACGCTCCGCGACGCGAGCGCGTGCGATGCACCGTGCGCGGCGACGTGGAGGGCCGTGCGGCAATCGATGGCGTGCTCGATTCGACCCGCTAGAAGATCTGCGGCGGAAAGGTAGACCTCACTCCGCGTTTTCGCGGAACACCCGCTACAGGTGCGTCAAGCGCTTACCGGCAGGCGAACCGTCGCGACCGTTCCCCGGCCCGGCTCGCTCGAGAGTATGATGTCGCCACCGTGTTGCCTGGCGATCCACTGCGCGATCGCCAAGCCGAGTCCGGTGCCGCCCGCGTTGCGCGACCGCGCACGGTCTGCTCGATAGAATCGCTCGAACACGCGCGGAAGGTCCTCCGCCGGGATGCCGATCCCGGTGTCTCGCACTTCGATGTCCGCCACGCCGCCTGTGTGGCGGAGCGCGATGCTCACCCGGCCATCATCGGGCGTGTACTTGATCGCGTTCTCCACGAGATTGATGATCAACTGCTTGAGCCGGTCCGCGTCGCCGGCGATCACGACGGGATCGAGCGTCACGATCTCGAGACGCTGACGCGGCATGAGGTGACGAGCCTCCCCGAGCACGTCCATCACGACGCGATCGAGATCGACCAGGTCGCGGCGCATGGGCACGCCCGCATCCGCTCGCGCGAGCACGAGAAGGTCACTGACGAGCCGGCCGAGGCGCGCGGCCTCAGCGTGCGCTTCGCGCACGGCGGCATCCCGCTCCGTGGGAGACATTGCGGGTCGATGCTCCAGCAACTCGAGGTTGGCTTGGATCACCGTCAGTGGCGCCCGCAACTCGTGTGACGCGTCCGACACGAACCGGACTTGCGTCGCGTGCGCGCGCTCGAGGCGCTCGAGCATCTCGTTGAAGGTCTCGGCCAACCGGCCTATCTCGTCGCGCGGCGTGTCGGATGGAACCCGCTGGGAGAACGCGCCGGAGCGCGCGATCGTGCTGGCCGCTTCCGTGAGCGTGAGGACGGGCTGTAACGCCCGTCCCGCCAGCAGCCAGCTCGTGCCGAAGGTGAGCACGTTACCCACAATGGCGATCAACATCAGAAGAAGTCCCACGCGCCGGAGCGACGCATCCAACTCGGCGAGCGGCGCCGTGCCAACGACGTACGGTGCGACTCGTTCGTCGGCACGCATCGACGCGGGGCGGGGAAGGACGTACACGCGCCATCGCTGCGATCCGTTCTCGGCGAGGCCGAAGACGCCGCGACTCGAGACCGCCCGGCGGGCCGTGGGTGCGAGCGCGGTAAGTGGTCCGTAGGGAGCGCGCGGGGGGCTCGCAATGACGCGGACCGGGTTTACCGCCGGTGCGTCGCCCGCCGACGCGGAGCCGGTCGGCGCAGCGGGACCTAGTGGGTTCCCCAACGAGTCATACAGCGCGACGCCAACGCCGAGCCCGCGCGCCGCGGCGAGCACGTGTGCGCGATCGTCCAAGCCAACCGAGCGATCAAGCTCACCGGCGACGTGTTCGGTGGCGTTTCGCAAGAGGGCGTCGAGTTCGTCGTAATGCGCGCGGCTGTGCACCGCGTACCCGTAGAGCGCCACCACCATCACCGCACCGCAAATGATGCCGCCGCACCAGAGCGCGAGGCGCAGCCGAAGTGATCCCCTCATCCAAGTCCCGAGCGTCACGCGGACGGTTGGTGGTACGCGCCGTTACGCCACGTCCGCCTGCGCGGCCGAGGGCTCGCGCAGTGCGTAGCCCGCGCCGCGAAAGGTATGGATGAGACGCGGCTCGCCGCCCGACTCGAGTTTGTGCCGCAACTGCTTGACGTACACTTCGAGCACGTTCGAACCGCCCTCCACGGCGTAGCCCCACACGCGGTCCATGAGGAACGACTTCGCCAATACGCGACGCGGGTGCAGCAAGAATTGCCGGAGCACTTCGTACTCCGTGGAGGTCAGCTCGATCTCGCGCTGACCGCGTTGCGCGCGCCGGAGCCCCGTGTCGAGCGCAAGGTCGGCAAAGCGAAGCACCTCGGCGCGATCGGCCGTGCGGCGCCGCAAGAGCGCTTTGACGCGCGACGCCAGCACCTGGAACGTGAAGGGCTTTCCGACGTAGTCGTCCGCCCCGAGCTCCAATCCCTTCACCTGGCTCTCGGCCTCGTCACGAGCCGACAGCATGAGCACCGGTAGCTCGGCGTCGGCGCGGCGGAGACGC
Organism: Gemmatimonadales bacterium; assembly: GCA_038228795.1. Lineage (GTDB taxonomy): Bacteria > Gemmatimonadota > Gemmatimonadetes > Gemmatimonadales > Gemmatimonadaceae > JALZAE01. Next base: position 48,168 of record JBBROY010000028.1, on the reverse strand, counting down.
GCCAAGACTTCGAAGCCGTCGAGATCGGGGAGCATGACGTCGAGGATCACGAGGTCGGGCGCACGCTCCCGAGCGAGCGTGAGGCCGTGCCGGCTCGAGTTCGCCGCTTCGACCGTGTAACCCTCGTACGCCAAGCCGCGCTTGAGCGTGTTTGTGAGCGCGACATCGTCGTCAATGACCAGAATGCGTTGCATTACGCCCCTTGCGATGAGCATCGTTGATCCGTCGTGCGGCGCGGTGCGCACGTGGGCGCCGCCCGACCTACTTGCCTGATTTTACCTGACGTCAAATGGTTAGATAGTGGGAAACCGTCGATCATTCTGTCGGCGGTTCCTTTACAAGAAAAGCGGTAATCACCCGACGGAGGAAGCCGACGGGCGACTGCTGAACTGGATAGTGATGCAATCGCGGGGCCGAACCACCGATCTTCGGCAGAAAAGAAGCCCAGGGAGCGGTCGCATCGCGGTGTCTACAACCTTATTTGGCCGCCAAACCGCAATCACGTAACAATTTCGCGGGCCCCCGCTCCTCCACGCTTCGATCGGCCTTACGATCGCGGCGTGCGCAACGCGCCGATGGCAACCGAGATCGTACCGAGCAGCCCCACGACGATCAGCACGTCGCCCGCCACGCGATGCCATCCCGCTACCGTCGCCAACAGCGCGCCGCCAACGAGCAGTGCCGCGGACGCGACCGCACCGGTGAGCCGCTCGAGGTCGCGACTCGCCCGGGTGGAGATCGCCTCGAGGCCGGGCACGCGCACGCGGCCCAGCTCGCCCTCCGCGACGCGATGCAGCGTTCGACGTGCATCCTCCGGCGCTTCGCGAAGGAAGCGCTCGAGCTGCGCGGCGATTTCGCGGCCTGCTGCCGCGAGGCGCGCCGGACTGCGCCGTATGGCGGCCAGTCGCGGTACCTCGGCCTTGAACACCGCGAGAACGTTCATACGCGGGTCCAGATGCCGCATCAGCGATTCGGCGATCAGGAACGCCCGTGTGAGAAGCAGAATGACGCCTGGATTGCGAACGCGATGCTGGCTGCCGACGCGCACTAAGCTCTCCAATGCCTCGCCGATCGACAGCTCTTCCAGCGGTCGCTCATGGAGTCGCCGCACGACCGGCGCGAGATCCGCCTCCAAGCGCGAGCGGTCGATCTCGGCGCCGACGAGACCAAGATCCAGATACGCGTCGGCCACGCCGCGCACATCGGCGCGGGTCGCCGAATCGAGCAATGCGCCCAGTGCATCGCGCATCGGTTCATCGAGCTCGCCGATCATCCCGAAGTCGTGCAGACAGAGCCGGCCGTCCGCGAGAACGAACACGTTCCCCGGGTGGGGATCGGCGTGAAAGAGTCCCGTCTCGAATACTTGAGTCATCACCAAAGCGGCGATCCCCCGAGCGAGCCGCTCCTTGGACTCGGGATGCGCTTCGGCGTACGTGTCGATCCTCTCACCCGCCGAGAATTCCTCCGTCAGGACCGCTTCGGTGCTGAGCGCGGAAATCGTGTCGGGAATCCACAGGCCGGGCGTGTCCGCCATCGCCGCGCGGAAGCGCGCGATCGACCGCGCTTCTAGGCGGAAGTCCATCTCGCGGCCGAGACTCTCGCGAAATTCGCGCACCATCGCGACGAGATCGAACGGGCGGAGTTGCGGTGCCACTCGTTCGGCCACCGCCGCGAGATACATCAGCGTCGGCAGATCGGCCGCGGCGCGCGCCGCGATGTCGGCACGGCGCACCTTCACGATCACCTCGCGCTTGTCCGATAACGTGGCCCTGTGTACCTGCGCGATCGTCGCCGCCGCCATCGGCGTTTCGTCGAAGGTCGCGAATAACTCGTTCAGCGGGCGTCCCAGCTCCCGTTCGATGATCTCCCGTACCGCGCCCGGCGCCATCGGCGGCAGCCGGTCTTGCAGACGTTCCAACTCCGTGATGTAGGCTGCCGGGAGGAGGTCGCGTCGCATCGCCAGCACTTGTCCGAACTTGAGATAGACGACGCCGAGCTCCTCCAACGCTTCGCGCACCGCGGTCGGTGTCGGCCAATGTCCGCTGCCGCGTAGCGCGCCGATGAAGCCGTGGCGCCCCAGCACGCGAAGGATGTGCATTACGCCGGGCGCGGCCTCGACAGTCGCCTTGGCGCCCAACGATGGCGATCGAAGTTCAGCGTTGATCAGGAGGCCAACGTCATCGCGGAACCAAGCAGTACGCCATGTCGTGCTCGCCTTTGAAGATCGGGGAGGTTGGCTGTGCCGACCGGCCGCACCAGTGGGCGGTCTCCACCCTGCTGAAGCGTCGCCTGCCGCTCGCGGGTGACGCCATCCCTACGGTGCAACGCGATGCTGAGGTGTAGCTGAGCCGGTGCTGAGCACATCCGCCAGCGGTGATGCGGTCGGGATAACATCAGGTGAGTCTTCAGGGCATGGGTTCGTTTCACGCCGCCCTCCGGAAATCTTCAGGAAGCGCGAGCATTCTTGCGCGCGCTGCTTCGGGGCCGGTCAGCCGGGTCGTCGTCGCAGGAGTTCGCGCATCACGCGTCGCCACTTCAGCCGTCGGCCGGACCCATGAACCACCACTATGCCTGGCTCATATGGTCGAGCGCATTCCTGGCCGCGTGGGTCGTGGTGTACTGGGCGACTCCCCGGCTGCGCGGAGTGATGTGGCGAGCTAGCGCCGCCACCGCGGTGCTCGGCCTGACCGAGCCGATTTTCGTGCCCAGCTACTGGAACCCACCCAGTCTTTTCGAGCTCACCCGGCGCACCGGGTTCGACATCGAGAGTGTCATCTACGCGTTCGCGATCGGCGGGATAGGAAGCGTGCTGTACTACACCTTCACCCCGCAGCACATGGCTCGCGTGAGCGCGGCGGAACGCACAGCGCCGCTGCACCGGCTCCATCTCGCGGCGCTCCTCGTTCCGTTCGTGGCGTTCATACCGCTCTACTTCGTGCCGTGGAATCCGATCTACCCGGTGCTCGTGAGCTTCGTGTTGGGCGCCATCGCATCCGTCATCTGCCGTCCCGCGCTCGGTCGGAAGACCGTGATCGGCGCGATGCTTTTTCTGGGCCTCTACACCGCGTTCATGCTGGGACTGCGCTGGCTCGCGCCCGGTTACATCGCGGAAGTGTGGAATCTGCCGGCGTTGCGCGGAGGACTGATCTTCGGGATCCCGGTCGAAGAGCTGCTCTTCGGGCTCACCTTCGGCGCGTACTGGACGGGTGTGTACGAGCACTTCACGTGGAGTGAGAGTGTGGCGCACGCGGCCGCAACCGGTCCCACGAAAACCCGCCCGCCGGCGGGATCGCGAACGTCGAGCACGCGCTGATCCGTAATGCGCCGGTGAGTGGAGAGCGCTGGCACCCGCTGCGCTCCTGCACGCTCTCGCGCTGGCGCATCTCGGCCGCAGGGTTGGCAGCGTGCGAGTCGCATGGCTCAGCCGGGCCTCACGTCCGACTCAGCTTGCCGGATCATACTGCGTTCAGGTCCACGCAGCGAAGACACTGTCTGTTCGGAATCCTCAGCTGAACTTCCGCGACACAAATATCAACTCCAGACCAGCTAAAGGAGCAAACGCCATGTTCCACCTCTACGATGGATACCACTTTCTGGGAATGCATCTGCTTTGGTGGGTGTTCTGGTTCTCATTTAGTTTGCTCATTTTCGGCTGGTTCGAGCAGGTACCCCGGAACCGAGCGCGAAAGAATGTCCGGCCGTAACCCCGGAGCGCGACCGGCGGAGAGCGGGGAATGACGGCCGGAATCATTCTCGTCACCGGTTCCAGTGGCGAGATCGGCAAGGCGGTGATGCAGCGATTCCTCGGGCGCTTCGATCAGGTCGTGGGCTTCGACCGAAAGGCGGAGGAGCCGGCGCCGCCCGGATGCATCTACATGGCGGTGGAGATGACGTCCGACGACAGCGTGCGCACCGGACTTCGCATGCTCCGCGAGCATCACGGCGCGCGAATCGCGTCGGTCATTCATCTGGCCGCATACTACGATTTCTTTGGCGCGCCGAGCCCGAAGTACGACGAGATCACCGTCGGCGGCACGGACCGCCTGTTGCGCGGTTTACGAGAGGCCGGCTTTGACGTCGAGCAATTCGTGTTTTCCAGCACCATGCTCGTGCACGCACCGGGCGAGCCCGGCCAATTCATCACTGAAGACTGGCCTATTCAGCCGACGTGGGCGTACCCGGAGTCAAAGGTCCGCACCGAGAAGCTCCTGCGCGAAGGCCACGGCGACATCCCGATCGTGCTGCTCCGCATCTCCGGCGTCTACGACGACGGCTGCCATTCAATCCCGCTCGCGCATCAAATCCAGCGCGTCTCCGAGCAGCAGTTCACCAATCATTTCTACTCCGCATCGACCGCGCACGGGCAATCGTTCATGCACGCCGCGGATCTCGTGGATGCCATCGAGCGCGTGGTGGAGCGCCGGGCCGCGCTGCCGCCGGAGTTGGCGTTGCTGCTCGGCGAGCCCGAGGCGCTCAGCTACGACGAGCTCCAGCACACGCTCTCGCGCCTGATTCACGGCAAGCCGCTCGAGACGATCATCGTGCCCCGGTTACCGGCGAAGATCGGCGCATGGCTCATGAATCTCATTCCGGGCCAGACGCAGTTCATCAAGCCGTGGATGATCGACCGCGCGGGCGATCACTACGCGATCGATCTGACGAACGCGCGCACACTTCTGGGTTGGGAGCCGGCGCATTCGCTCCGAAAGACGCTGCCGACGATGATCGCGGCGCTCAAAGCGGATCCGCTTTCCTGGTACAAGGAGAACAAGCTCGAACCGTCGAGCAAGATGAAGCATGGCGCGCCCGCCGCGGCGGCTCGAGTCGCGTGACGCCGGTTCACGCAGGGCACACCGGCCACGCGCAGCCCGCCGGGAGCGCGCCGCCAGCACCCGCCGGCGCTGACGTGCCGTCGCACGACGGGATGGCCGCCTCACCCGGCGCGCCGATGACGCACGAGCAGCATACGCCGTGGCCGCACTTCGCCAACATGGTCCTCGGGCTGTGGCTCATCACGAGCGTATCTGTGCTCGGCTACCACAGCAGCGCGCTCGAGATCAGCGACGTGGTGAGCGGCGCTCTAGTCGTTTTCTTGTCCGTGCTGTCGTTGTCGCGCCGTCCGGTCTTCAAACTCTGGGCGCCGTGGACGAGCGCGATCGTCGGCCTGTGGCTCCTGTTTGCGCCGCTCATCTTCTGGGCCTCGGCCCCCGCCGCATACGCGAACGACACGCTGGCGGGAGCACTGGTGATCGTCTTCGCCATCCTCGCGCCGGGAATGCCGATGGCGAAGAGGATGTCCATGGTCGCTGGTCCGGATGTACCACCGGGATGGTCGTACAACCCATCGAGCTGGTCGCAGCGGGCGCCGATCATCGCGCTGGCCCTCGTTGGATTCTTCCTGTCGCGGCAAATGGCGGCCTTCGAGCTTCATCACATCACCTCGCTCGCGGACCCGTTCTTTGGGCTCGGCACCGAGCGGGTGCTCACATCCGACGTGTCACGCGCCTTCCCGATTCCCGACGCGGGTCTCGGCGCCGTCGCGTACATGGTCGAGTTTCTCATGGGCTTCATGGGCGACAAAGCTCGATGGCGGACGATGCCCTGGATGGTCACGTTCTTCGGAATCCTGGTCGTCCCACTCGGCGTCGTCAGCATCTCGCTCATCATCCTACAGCCGCTCGCGGTCGGTGCGTGGTGCACGCCCTGTCTGATCGCCGCGGCCGCCATGGTGGCGATGATCGCGCTGACGCTCGACGAGGTTGTTGCCATGGGGCAGTTCCTGCTCCAGGCGACGCGGGAAGGTCAGCCGTTCTGGGAAACATTCTGGTTTGGCGGCACACTCCGCGAGTTGCCCGTCGTCGCGCCCGTGCACGCGGATATCGTGCGGCCGAAGGCGCTGGTCTGGGGCGTAGCGCTGCCGTGGAACCTTATGGTGTGCGTCGGACTTGGCGTCTGGCTGATGTTCGCGCCCTCGGTGCTTGGCAGCGCCGGCTCGGCCGCGCATAGTGACCATCTCCTCGGCGCGCTCATCGTGACCTTCGCCGTGATGTCGCTCGCCGATGTCGGCCGCGCGTTGCGCTTCACGAACGTGCTCTTTGGCGCGTTGGTGATCGTCGCGCCGTGGCTGCTGAACGGTGCGACGACCCGCTCCCTATGGAGCGATGTCGTCGCCGGGACGCTTGTCATCCTCCTCAGTCTGCGCCGCGGTCCGATCGGCGAGCGCTACGGCAGTTGGGAGCGACTCATCCGATGACGGCTACCCGAGGCACGCTTCGCGGACGCCCTGGTCCCTCGCTCATCGGCCTGTTGAGCGTGGCAATGATCATTGGTTACGAGTGGTTCGTCTCCGGTCTCGTGAAATTCGTTCGAGGCGATTTTACGGCCGGGCTTTCTGAGGAAGTGCTCAAGAAGCTGCCGGAGACGTCCGGGTGGTACGGCCGATTTCTTCAAAGCGCGGTGGTTCCCAAAGCGACGTTCTTCGGCTACGCCGTCGAGATCGCCGAGGTCCTCGCCGGCGTTGTGCTCATCGTCGGCCCGCTCATCTGGCTGTTTGGCTGGGAGCGAGCGTCGGACCGCGTGCGTCGCGTGGTCCTCTTCTTCATCGCTGTCGCCGCGATTGGCGGAGCCTTCCTGGCCGTCAACCTTCATCTGTTCAACGCCGGCAGCCATCCCTGGGTCATTCCGAAGGTCAGCTTCGATGAAGGCGTCGATCTCGACAGCGTGCTTCCCGCGATTCAGATCGTAATCGCGTGGGTGAGCATCGTCGTTCTTCGTCGCCTCGGACGCGCAACGACGCTAGGTGCGCCAGTTGACCAGGGAGTGACATGATGTCCTGTGCGATCCCGAGGTTGCTCATCACTCGGAGACGCGGCACAGGCGCGCTCCGCATTCACATCACACGCTGAAGGAGATCACAATGCCCGATCACGCTGGACACACCCCCGGTATGCCCATGCCGAACGATGCGGCGAAGCAGAGCGCTCCCGCAAAACCCGACGCGGAGAAGCAGAGCGCTCTAGCGAAACCCGATCCGCACGCGGGTCACGACATGGGGAAATCGGCCACGCCCGGAATGCCGCAGAAGGGAACCGACAAGAAGTAGGCGGAATCCGGAGCGGGCATCGCGACGGTCGCACGCGAGGGCAGCGCAGCTCGCTGTCCTCGGGTTGGCCAGGCGAGCTCACGCTCGACGAATCGACACTCACCTGCGACGACGTTGAGGGGAACACGGACATGCAATGGCTCGTGACAAACTGGTTCTGGCTGCTGGTCGGCATCGCCTTCGTCGCGATGCATCTGTTCGGGCACGGCGGTCACGGCGGTCATGGCGGGCACGGCGGCGGTGACCGCCCACGACGCAGCGAGGACGGAAACATAGGGGACACTACGGATCGCGGTGTCGGCACACCAACGGGTGGCCACCAACACTGACGCTGGCGTCGCGTCTCACGCGCCAACCCAACCGAGGGCAATCGTACATGCTGAATCTCAAAGTGGTGAGCTGGTCACTGGGCATCTTCGCCGCCATCAGCTTCGTCGTCTGCGTCGTCTACGGACTTGTCGTGCCACCAAGCCTACACATGACGCAGGCACTCGAAGCGATCCTGCCCGCGTTCAAGTGGTTGACGATTGGAGGATTCGCGTTGGGTTTGGTCGAGAGTTTTCTGTACGGCGCCTATGCCGGACTTGTCTTCGTGCCCATCCACAACGCGCTCACTCGCCGCTGGAGTGCGGACGCCCCGCAGGGAACGCGATGAACCACTTCCGATCGCGATCGGCCGTCAATCGGACCGTAAGCGCCTCCACCCCTGGAATGAGAAATCACATGCATCGCTTGCGCCCGTTCGGGCGTGCACCAGGAATCACAGCAAGCTCCGTCGCCGCCTTGGCACTGATCGGGATTCTCTGCTTCGCTCAGCGCGCCGAAGCGCAGGGGCCTCCTCCCGCTCCCGAGAAGTCCGGAGAAATGGAACTGCCGCATGCCTTCTTCACGCATGAAGGGCTTCCCGAGGGCGTCGGCTCGTACAGTCTGCGGGTCGCCGCGCTCACGAGCCGTATCGACGGCGAATCCCAAAACGACTTTGCGTTTCACCTCGAGCTCGGTTTGACGAAATTGATCGGCCTGCACATCCGCAACGACCGGTTTCTCAATTCGCCCAAGACGGAGGCGATGTTCCAGTTCGGCGTCCTCACCAACGAGGCGGGGACGATGGGGTTCGCGCCGATTATTGAGTTTCAGTTCCCGACGCATTCGGGCGCGACAGGAATCACTACCGAGACCGGATTCACCACCGTGCTCAAGGGCGAAGGCTTTGCGTTCAATCAGGTCATTCACTACAACCCTCGTGAGGACGCCGCGGACGGCAGCGCGTCGCTCGTCGTCCGGCTCAGCGACAAGATCTTCCCAGTGATCGAACTTCTGGGCGAGGGCGGGCGCGGTATGCCAACGGTCGGCAACGTACTCGCGGGATTGAAGCTTCGTTTGCGACCGGGCATCACGATCGGTCTCGCATTCGCGGTTCCGCTAACCCGCGCGAAGGACTTCACATCGCAGGGAATCCTTCAGTCGGAGCTCGTATGGGGGAAGATGTGATGGCGATGGGCTCTACTTCCGGCCAAGCCATGCGGAGGCCAGTTGCCAACCGACCCGCACCAACTCACGCTTAGGATTTCGCTGAGCGTGGTGAAGGCGTCCTAGGTAGGTAGGCAGCACTTCGGCTCAGTCCCATCAGGGCAGGGGGCCCTCTCGCTCGGAGTCCTCGCGCTGATCGGAACTGATGCGCGGCTTCCCTCCCTTGCCGCCGTACCCGCTCTCGTGAATCCACTCACGGCCGTTGAGGGGCTCCGATCCGGATCGGTCGATACCGTCACGTACCGATCGGCCGGTGACCCGGCTGTCTAAGCCACTCAAATCGCCATCAGGGCGTGATCCGATATCGTGAATGCCTTCCGCGGCTTCACTGCCAGCTCCAGTCGGCGTCCCGTGCGTGGGAGCATCAATCTTGGCGTCGCTCGCCGAGGTTCCAATCGACGAGCGCTTCGCGGCTTCGATCGCTGACGCCTCATCCGTTATCGAACGCTTTCGCATTGCCGCGATCTCCGAGAAAGAGTGGCTCGCGTGGGCACACGCGATTTGGCCAGATATGCGGTCGCAGAATAGGAACCACGACGCAATTCGCCACGTCGATGGTGCAGCGCAATGCTGAAGGAAAGCTGAACCAGCGCTGAGCCTCTTGTGCCAGGAGAAAGAGGGACTAACGCGACGACGCGCGAGACACGCTGCGCTCTCTTCACGCTGCACGCCGGAAATCTTCAGGAAGCGTGCGCATCTACCTGATGTAGCCGCTGGCGACGTGCGTGCCACACCGGCTGCATGCGGTGCAGTAGCTCCGCCATCAATCGAGGAGAAGCTCCTATGACTGTCACGAAGACGAAGCAACCGAGGGCTGGGGCGGCGAAGAGGATCGCGAGTCCCGCCTCCGCGATCGCCATTCTAAAGGCGATCGACCCGGCAACGGGCAAGTCGATCGGCGCGGTGCCAGCGACGGCGGAGCGGCAGATTCCGAAGATGGTGGCGCGCGCGCGCAAGGCACAGCAAGCGTGGTCCGCGCTTCCGTTCGCGGAGCGCGCAAAGGTGCTGGCCGTTCTGCGTGGCGTCATCGTCGAGCACGCCGAGGAGATTGCGGAGACGGTGTCGCGCGGCATGGGCAAGCCGCTGGTGGATGCGCTCGTCGGTGACGTCGGTCTCGTGCTCGACGAATTCAACGAGTACATCGAGCACGGCGCGGAGTGGCTCGCCGACGAGCCTGTAAATGTGCCGGCGAAGTTTGGCACTGGCAAGCGGGCGCTGATCCGATACGTGCCACGCGGAGTCGTGTGCTTGATCGCGCCGTGGAATTTTCCTTTCGGCATCGCGATGGGGCCGCTCATACCCGCCCTCGCCGCCGGCAACGCGGTGATTCTCAAGCCGACGTCCGCTGTGCCCATGGTCGGGGTATTGCTCGAAAAGCTGTTCCGGAAAGCGCTCCCAGATCACAAGGACCTCGTGCAGGTCGTTCACGGCCCAGGGGCGCTCGGCTCGGTCATCGCGACGGCGCCCGGGGTGGATTTCGTGAGCTTCACCGGTTCCACCAAGGTGGGCCGGCAACTGGAGGCGGCGCTCGCGCCGCTCCTGCGTCCCGCGCTGCTGGAGTTGGGTGGTAGCGACCCGGCCATTGTCACCGACGATGCGAATCTGGAACGCGCGGCAAACGGCATCGTGTGGGGACGCTTCATGAACAACGGCCAGGTCTGCGCGGCCGTCAAGCGCGTCTATGTGCAGCGGGAGGTCGCAGACCAGTTCATTCTGAGAGTCGTGCAGAAAGTGGAAGCGTTGCGCGTCGGGCCGTACACCGACCACTCGGCCGACGTCGGACCGCTCGCGAACGCGCGTGGCGTCGAGGCGATGACCGCGCAGCTCCAGGACGCCATCGACCATGGCGCACGAATCGAGACCGGCGGATTCATGCTGAAAGATTCCGAGGGCCACTTCTGGCCGCCGACGGTGCTCACCAACGTCGATGCCTCGATGCGAGTCATGAACGAAGAGGTGTTCGGCCCGATCCTCCCAATCCAGGTCGTGGAGAACGATGAAGAGGCGATCGCGGAGGCGAATCGGTCCGAGGAGGGATTGGACGCCTATGTGTTCTGCGGTAATCCCGAGCGTGCCGAGCAGATCGCCAATCGCCTGCAAGCCGGCACCGTCGACATCAACGAGGCGGTCGTCAACTACGTCATCGCGGCACTTCCGTTCGGCGGCATCAAGCAATCGGGCATCAATCGCTATCACGGCAAGGTCGGGTTGCGCCTGTTCGCAAACATCAAGTCCATGGTGATCGGCGACGGGACGCAGGATACCGAAGCGTACTGGTTCCCGCATACGGACGCGACGTTGCAAACCGTCAAGAAATCGCTGCGTTGACAGGCCGCGATCATTCCGCTGAATGACGGACAAGTCTAGCGCGCCGCCGAAGAACAGCTCGATGCAAAACCTGTTGCGGCTGGCGACGATTTCGTGGCTGCTGCTTCGGGAGTATCGTACCCTGCGCCGATACGCTCACGGCGCAACCAGCGGCGGAGCGCCTGAAAAGTTTGCGGCGCGATTGGTGAGGCTTGGGCCGGCCTTCGTAAAATTGGGCCAAATCATGAGCACGCGTCCGGACGTCCTTCCACCCGCCTATGTGGAGGCGCTCTCGGCGCTTCAGGAGAAGGGGCCGGAAGTTCCCATCGAGCAAATACGCCTCACCATTGAGCGGGAACTCGGCAAACCCGTCGAAGCGCTATTTGCCGCGTTCAACCCGGTACCGGTCGCTGCAGCTTCGCTCGCGCAGGTTCATCGTGCCAAGCTGCCGGACGGGACCGAGGTCGCCGTCAAGGTTCAACGGCCCGACCTCGAGCGCCTGATGAGCCGCGATCTGGACGCAATGGAATTTGGACTACGATGGTTGTATCGGCTATTCCCGCGACGGATGCATCGCACGAACCTGCACGATTTCTTCGCCGAGTTCCGCCGCTACACGCTGCAGGAGCTGGACTTCTCGCAGGAGGGACGTGTCATTGGCCGCTTCCGCGAAAACTTCGCAAGCCGCGCCGACGTCAAGTTTCCCGCGGTTCACTGGAGCGAAACGAGCCAGCGTGTGCTCACCATGGATTGGGAGGAGGGGCTGCGTCTCGGCGAGGCCGTCAGTTCGCTCGGTGATGACGAACGGCGGCGGCTCGTCACACTGCTGGTCGACGTCATGCTTCAGATGTTCGTCTCCGACGGCCTCTTCCATGCTGATCTGCATCCGGGAAACATTTTCTTTCACCGTGATGGGACGTTTACACTGCTCGATTTCGGCATGTACGGTGAACTCACGGCGCCGCAACGTGACCGGTTCATTCTCTATTGGTTCGCAGTGGTTCAACGCCAGACTCGCCGCGCCTTCCACCACTTCAAGGCCCAGACGCGCGTGTTGGCGGGGGCGAACGAACAGGCATTTTACAGCCGCTTCGCGGCGCTTGCAGACAAGTTCTATGCGTCTCGTCTGAGCGAGATGAGTTTCACGAAGGTGTACCTCGAGATGATGACGGCGGGATACCAGTATGGCTTCGTGTTCCCGAGCGAACTCATGTTGCACGCCAAAGCGCTCACGACCGCCGAAGCATTGATCTTCGCGCTCGCTCCCGAAGCGCGATTTGAAGAGCTATCTCGTCCGTTCATCGCGCGCGAATACGCGGCACGCACGGCCTCACTCGGGCTTCTCAAGCGGCGCGTATCTCAACTCGCTCCCGAGCTGCTGCTCCTCGGTGAGTTTCTGCCGCCCGACGCGGTGGACGAGACTTGGGACTGGGACGCGACGGTCGAGGTCTTCAGCGAGTTGCGCGCACAGGTCGACGGTGTGCTCCAGCACTCTCTGGAGGGAGGCGGACTCTGGCAGACGCTCCTCGAGCCACACGCGCAAGCGGTCTTGAAAGAAGTCCCACTCGGCGTGCCGGTGAGCGATTTTTTGAAGCAGGTCTGGGATCGCTACTACGAACTGGAACCGTCGATCGCGATCCAGCCGACTCTGGGCGCTGTGTTCACCACCCATCTGGCCGGGGCCACGCTCGCCATGCACGAGATTCTACTCCGACACGGAATCCCGGCGGCCGAGTCGTACCGGCTGATCTATGATATCGGTTGGAGGATTTATATACAGATGGGAGAGCCACCGCTGCTTGTCGCGAGCGCGTTCACCCGCGATCCGACAAAGCGTCTCAAGCTGGCCACGGACCTGTTTCGCACCTTTCCATTCGGTGCGCCGAGCTATGGATGGAGCGATGTTCCGAGCGCCGACGGCGCGATCGCTTTCGATTGCACGAAATGCCCGGTCGCCGAATTCTTCGGTAATCACACCGCCTCTGAACTGTGCGTCGAGACTTTTTGCCGGCTCGATTTCCCGCTAGCAGAGAAGTGGGGCGGACAGTTGCGGCGCAGCGGGACGATCGCGTCGGGGGCGGCGCGGTGTGATTTTCACTGGACACCGCGAGACTCGCTGGAGAACGCTCAGCGGTCCGAATAATGCGCGAGCATGCTCAGCCACAGTGCTGGCGTCGCTGGCATAATCCTCGTGACGATCGGGCAGTCCTTTGCACCTAAATCGAGAGAAGAATCGATGACCGGCTTCGTGGGATCCATCGACACGCTGACCCTGCAAAACTCCTATTTCCGGCAAGTGCTCTTTACCGGAGCGCATGCACAACTCGTCTTGATGTGCCTGCAACCCGGCGAATCCATCGGGGATGAGGTGCACGACGACGTCGACCAATTTTTCCGCATCGAGCAGGGCGAGGCGACGATCGTCTTCAATGAGACGGAGGAACACCGGGTGAGCAAAGGCGATGGATTTATCGTCCCCGCGGCCACATACCACAACGTGACCAACACGTCGTCCACGATTGCGTTGAAGCTGTACACGCTCTACTCGCCGCCGAATCACCCGGACGGAACGGTGCACAAGACCAAGGCCGACGCCGCGGAGCTGCCGGCTCGATGATTCGCGGATACACGCGACCGCTCTACATCCTCCCATTCGATCACCGCGCGTCGTTCGAGAGCGGGATGTTTGGGTGGACTGGAACGCTCAGCGAGGAACAGACCGCTCGGATCGCCGCGACCAAGCGAGTGATCTATGATGGCTTCATTGCAGCGGTGGCGGATGGCGTTCCCAAAGAGAAGGCAGGCATTCTCGTGGACGAGCGCTTCGGCGCCGGCATTCTCCATGACGCGAAGGGCAGTGGGTTCATCACCTGCGCGCCGGCCGAGAAGAGCGGGCAGGATGAATTCGACTTCGAGTTCGGCGATGACTTCGGGCGACACATCGAAGCGTTCGCACCGATCTTTTGCAAGGTGCTGGTGCGATACAACCCGGACGGCGACGCGGCCGTGAATCGGCGACAGGCCGCCCGGCTTCGGCGACTGTCGGAGTATCTCAGCGACAGCGCGTCAAGGTACATGTTCGAGCTCCTCGTGCCGGCGACGCCGACGCAGCTCCAACGTCTCGGTGGCGACACAAAGGCGTACGATCGGGAGCTTCGGCCCACGCTCATGGTCCGCGCCATCCGCGACCTGCAGGAGGCGGGTGTCGAGCCGGACGTGTGGAAGGTCGAAGGTCTGGAGAACCGCGAAGACTTCGTGCGCATTGCGGCCGCGGCACGGCGCGACGGGCGCGCCGACGTGGGCTGCATCGTGCTGGGCCGAGGGGAGAATGAGGAGCACGTGCGCGCGTGGCTCCGGATGGCGGCGACCGTTCCGGGCTTCATCGGATTCGCCGTGGGCCGGACGACATTCTGGAGTCCCTTGATCGCCCTGCGCGACAACACGATCAGCCGCGAGGCGGCAGTGGCGGAAATTGCCCGTCGATATCGGCAATGGGTGGACGTGTTCGAGCAGCTCGCTCCGCCGACGGCCTGACGTGCCCGGGAATCCCTTCGTCGCTCTCTTTCTCCTGGCGATCCCGGTCGCTTGCATCGCCTGGACCGTCACGCACGAGGAGATCTTCCGCGAGCCCCGCGAGTGGTGTGCGGTCCGGAGCACCTCGGCGCGGAGTCTGCTCGGGCGAAAGTTCTACTACGTGTTCACCTGCGAGTACTGCTTCAGCCACTACGTGACGGCGGTTCTGCTGGCGGTGACGGGCTATCGGCTCCTCTTCGACGACTGGCGCGGCTATGCCATCGCTGGATTCTCACTCGTGTGGATCGCCAACGTCTACATGAGTCTCTTCGGCCGGTTGCGTCTCGATATCAAGCACGAAGGCATCGAGATCACCGAGGAGAACAAGAAAATTGAGCTATCGCAACCGGAACATCACGTTCCCCACACGCACGGGGGCGATCCCACGTGAGCGGGAGAGTCGAAGGCGGAAGGGGCGATCTGATGCGGCCTCAGGGAGACGCCTACCTGCTCGAGTTCGGTGAGGCGCGACTGGACGCGCTCGAGCGTCATGCCTTCGAGTATTTCCTACACGAGACCAACCGCGCGAATGGTTTGGTCGCCGACAAATCGCAGCCCGGCGCTCCCGCGAGTATCGCGGCCGTGGGCTTCGCGCTGGCGGTCTATCCGGTCGGCGTCGAGCGCGCCTGGATGACGCGCGCCGACGCGATCGAGCGCACGCTGGCGGTGCTGCGGTTCTTCTGGACGAGTCCGCAAGGAACGGCGCCGGACGGAACCGGACACAAAGGCTTCTACTACCACTTTCTCGACATGACCACCGGACGCCGCGCCGGCCCGTGCGAAGTGTCGACCGTCGATAGCTGTTTTCTGCTCGCGGGCATGCTCGCCGCGGCGGCGTTTTTCGATCGAGACTCTGAGGATGAGCAGGAGATCCGCACATTGGCCGTCGCGCTCTACCGGCGAGCCGATTGGCAATGGGCGTGCGACGGCGGCGCGACGGTCACCCATGGCTGGACGCCGGAGAGCGGATTTCTGCCGTACCGTTGGCAAGGCTATGACGAGGCGCTGCTTCTATACATCCTCGGCCTTGGCTCTCCGACACACCCGCTGCCGGAGGAAAGCTACGCCGCGTGGACCTCGACCTACGAATGGAAAAACATTTACGGCTACGAATTTCTCTATGGCGGTTCGCTCTTCGTCCATCAGTACTCGCACATCTGGTTGGACTTCCGAGGAATCCAGGATGCCTTCGCGCGCGCGAGAGGCATCGACTATTGCGAGAACAGCCGGCGCGCGACCTACGTGCAGCGAGAGTATGCCATACGAAATCCTCTCGACTTCGCCGGTTACGGCGGCAACTTCTGGGGGCTGACGGCGAGCGATGGTCCTGGCAGGACGTCGCGCCACGTCCGCGGCATCGACCGCTCCTTCTTCGACTATGTGGCGCGCGGCGCACCGTACGGTCCCGATGACGGGACCATCGCGCCGTGGGCTGTGGTCGCGTCGCTGCCGTTCGCGCCGAAGATCGTGCTGCCCGCGGTCCGGCACCTTCAGGACGTGTATCCGCAGACCACCGCCGAGTACTGCTTCCGGTGCAGCTTCAATCTGACCTTCCCGAACGAGGCAACTCCCGGCGCTGGTTGGACGTCGCCCTTTCATTTCGGGATCAACCTCGGCCCCGTCGTGCTCATGTGCGAGAACTACCGGTCAGAGTTATTGTGGCGGCTCATGCGCGCGTGCCCGTACATCATCACGGGACTGCGGCGGGCCGGATTCAGGAACGGCTGGCTGTGACCCGCGCCGGGGATCGCGTTGTACCGGCCGGACTGCATGTCGGGCGCCTTGGCGATTTGCTCGACTACGTCTCGCCGCCGTGCGCTTCGCACTACCAGCTTCGATCGTGAGCATCGACGGATCGCTATCGAGTGCCATCGCGTCGGACTATGCGGAGTGCGACATCTCGAGCCACGTGGTCATCGCATCGATCGCGAGCGGGAGGTTGACGACCTGACAATGCGCCTGCCCATCCTCGGCCCGCGTGAAAGTTCTACACGTGACCGACCGCGCCATGGCCAGCATGCGTGCCTGGTCGCGCAGTTGGCCGCGCGGTACGTAGTGGTCGTCCGCACTCGCGCACAGGAGGATATCCTGATTCACGCGGCGCGAGATGTCGTCGGTGCGGAAGGCGCGCGCCGCGCGCAACGCACCATGCTATGGGCGCCCGAAGCCCTGCTGTGAGAGAAGCGCGAGACCTTTCCCGAGCGCAGCCGTGGGCGTTGCTCACGCTCGTTGCGTTTCCGCTCAGCTTCGCGTGGGAAATGCTGCAAGCGCCGCTGTACCGGGGCATGCTTGACCTTTCGCGCGCCGAAGCGACATGGCGCTGCGCGTTGGCAAGCGTCGGCGACGTCGCGATCATGCTCGTCGCATACGCGGTCGTCGCACTGGTGGTATCGGATCGCGTGTGGCTGCTTCGATCAAGACCGGGCCGTGATCTCGCGCTTGATATCTGCCTGGGGCTTATCGCGACTATTGTGTTGGAAATTCTCAACGTCCGAGTCTGGGCACGGTGGTCGTACGGTCCGCGCATGCCGCGGATCGGGACTATCGGTGTTGCGCCGCTCGCGCAGTGGGCCGTCGTACCGCTGGCGGCGCTCTGGCTAGTGCGCCTCCGACTCATCACCATCGCTCGTCGAGCGCGTGGCGCTGGGCTGGAGTCGGGTTGAGGCGGTTGTGCAGTGACTCCAGCGCTGCGCGGTCGTGCAGTCGGAGCGTGCGCGGACGCGACTTGGCGGCTTCGTCGCCGAACGTCGAGCGCGCCGTGACGCGCAAATCTCGTTGAGCAGCCGTCATTCTGGTTCTCCGTCAACATGATACGCTCCGATGTCCGGGACGCCGGCCTATGGTCGGCGAGGTGCGCGGCTCGCGCCAAGTTGCGCGCGAGAACTTGCCGACGGCTGCGAATTTCTTGGATGCGCTTTTCCGTTCGAGACCCCCGAGCATCGCAACCTCGGCACTGATTGGTTGCCGCCGCCGAATTCATGCGATACTCAGCCGCCCCTCAGCTTCGCGACTGACGTTTCAATTCGCCCACGATGTGCCCGCCGGTAGACCGGAGGCCGCACGCAAATTCCCGACGAAGGAAAACCGCCCTCGATGATGATGTGTCTGCGTTGACCGTTCGCACTCTGAGATGTGGCGATCGTTTCTTGTTCAGGCCGGACAGCGCGACACAGCCACCAGCGCGGAGGAGTGCGTGACCGTTCGACTGTCGTTCATTACTCTCGCGATTGGCAGCATCATCGTCACGGGCCTCGGCCTCTACTTCGTCTTTCTACGTCCGCCGCTGCTGCCGGAAGATCTGCGCTACCTCGGCAGAACTCTGACGCAGGTGGAAGTCGCGACGCCTGCCCTGAGCACGTGGTTGCGTCACGTGTTCTGGGTCATGGGTGGGTACATGATCGCAACGGGCCTCGTGACGATGTACGTCGCCCTCACCGCGTTTCGCGCGCGGACGCGAGGGGCGGCCGCCGTGGTGGCGCTCGCCGGCGCCGCGTCTGTCGGCGGCATGGCCCTCGTCAACTTCTTGATCGCATCTGACTTCAAGTGGCCGCTGCTGGTGCTCGCGTTGCTGTGGCCCTCGGCTCTCGTGCTGTATGGGCTCGAAGGACGGCAGCGGCGGAGCACATCGGGCGGCACCGCGCGGGTTCTCCGCGACGATACAGAGACGGCACTCAGCCGCGAGCATGCGGCGGCGCGCTCGCCAGCTGTCCAATGACGGGACGACGGTCGTGATGTGGGGAGAGTACTTTCGCGGGCTGGCTGGGGCGTCACCATGGCCAATGTTTGAGCTTGTTCCTCACGAGCTCATCCATGCCGGCGGATTCGTCAGCCATACGGCGGCAGCAGAACAACCGCCGACGTCCGGCGTCGCGGCGAGCAGCTACCGTCTTGGGGGCGGCTGCCGTCGCGACTTTTCGTCTCGCCGTCCGCGGCCAACATCCGGGTGAATAGTTTCAGGGAGACCGAGCGACAGATGCCAGATCTCGAGTCCGATGCGTCGACGCTACACCGCCGCACATTCCTGCGCAGGGTCAGCGGCGTCGGCGCCGCGTTGGCGGCAGCGGTGCTCGGCATACCCGCGATCCGGGCGTTCGCGTCGCCGGGATTTCGCAAACCGGGAAAGGAGGACTGGGTCAAGGTCGCCGACGATGTGAGTACGCTCGACATCGGTACGCCGATCAAGCTGGACTTCGTGGAAGCGACGAGCGACGCCTGGATCGAGAGCCGCTCGCTACGCAGCGTGTGGGTCTTTACGGAGGACGGACAGAAATTCATTGCGTACTCCGGTGTCTGCACACACCTGGGATGCGGCTACGGCTTCGACACGACGAAGAAGATCTTCCATTGTCCGTGCCATCACGGGCTTTTCGAGGTGAAGACGGGAAAAGTGATCGGCGGCCCGCCACCCCGGCCGCTCGACACGCTTCCCGTGCGCGTGCAGAACGGCGAGCTGCACGTGCAGTACAAGTCATTCCGCGCCGGTGTGGCTGAGAAGGCCGAAGTCTGATCATGTCGGAAGATCTCAAGCCAGACCACGGCGTGGCGGCCAGTCGAGGGTGGTTCGACCGGCGGCTCGATCTCACTAGCATCCGCCGCGCGCTGCTCGACCGTCTGGTCCCGGACCGGCTCACGTGGTGGCATACGCTCGGTAGCGCAGCTCTTACCGTATTTCTCGTACAGGTCGTCACGGGCGTCGTGCTGGCCACCTTTTATTCGCCCTCGCCGGACCACGCGTACGAGAGCGTTCTCTACCTCCAGCGCGAAGTGAGCGGAGGCGCATTTCTCCGCGCGCTGCATCACTGGGGCTCGAGCGCGATGGTCGTGCTGGTGCTCGCCCACATGGTGCGAGTGTTCGGCATGGGCGCCTATAAGTTCCCGCGCGAGCCGAACTGGGTGCTCGGCGTCCTGATCTTTTTTCTCGTGCTGGGCTTCGGCTTCACGGGGTATTTGCTCCCGTGGGACCAGCGTGCATACTGGGCGACGCAGGTTGGCACCAGCATCGCAGGCACCGCGCCCGTGGTCGGCGGCTTTCTCGCGCGGTTGTTGAAAGGCGGACCACTGCTCGGCACCGCCACGCTCGCGCGATTCTACGCCTTTCATGTGCTGTGGCTGCCGATCGGCTTGGGCGTGATGATCGCGCTGCATCTGGCGATGGTAGTCCGGCAAGGAATCGCGCCTAGGACCAAAGCCCTCGAAACGGACGCGCCACCGAAGACCAGCTCTCGGGAATACGCGGCGTACTACGATCGCACCTACGCGGGGACCAAGACGGGCGGCGTCCGCTTTTGGCCCGACATCATCGCGAAGGACATCATCGCGTCGTTCCTCGTCATCGTCATCTTGGTCGTAGTCGCGCGCGTCGCCGGCGCACCGCTCGAGCCACCGGCCGATCCCACCGACGCGTCGTACGTGCCGCGGCCGGAGTGGTATTTCCTTCCGTTCTTCCAGTTGCTCAAGCTCTTTCCCGGCTCGATGGAAAGCACGATCGCGATTGGTGTTCCGATCTTTCTGGTGCTCGCGCTCGTGGGGTTGCCGTTCTTCGACCGTGGCAGCAAGCGCAATCTGCTGCATCGCCCAGCCGCACTCGCGTCGCTGGTTGTTGTGCTCGGGGGCTCCGGCCTCCTTCTCGGCGCGGCGATCCGCGACGTGCAGCCGACGATCGCGCCAGAAACCGGCAAGCTCCTCAGCTCATCCGAGCGCGCCGGTCGTGCTCTCTTCGAGCGGCAATGCTCCAGCTGCCACAAAGTGGCGACGAAGGGCGGCGATGAGGGACCTGAGTTGACGGACATTGGATTGAACCACACGTCTGGTTGGCTGCACAGCTTCATGGAACTACCCGTGCGATTCCATCCAGACTCGAAAATGTCCGCGTTCGGCCCACCCGTGCTCTCGCACCAAGAGATCGAAGAAGTTGCCCGATATCTGGCGACTCTGCACGGTCCGCCGGCCTCGACGGCCAAGCCGGAAGTGCATGACACGTTTCCAGAACCTCCGGCCGCCAGCGCCCTTACCGAACCCGTTCCAGCGAAGGGCGGCGCTAAACAGCCCGTGCCAGCGAAGCCAGGTGCCGCGTCACCGCGTCCGTAACGCTCAGTGGTCCCGTCATTCAGAGGAGAGGGCTCGTATGCTCACGTTTGAACCTCGCAGATCTCGCATCTACTCCGCGCACGTCTATCACGTCGGTCTCGCGATGCTCGGCATCGCGCTCCTACCGCGGGTTGGTCACGCCATACCCCCGTGGGCCCGCAAGTACAACATGAATTGTTCGGGATGTCATCAGCCGGTCGTTCCGCGGCTCAACGCCACGGGCATTCTCTTCAAGTGGTTCGGCTACCGAATGCCCAACGAAATCGGCGACAAAATGGAGGTCAAGAAGATCGAGGAGTACCTGGGGGCGCGCGGCGAGTTCCGCTACAGCCTGGCCAAAACGCAGGGTTCGTCGGCGGATGTGAATTCGCTGTCCGCGACGTCGGCCAGCCTCTTCGCCGCGGGTCCGATCGGCAAGAACTACGGCGCATTCATCGAGTTCGAGCGCACAGAGGAAGGCAGCGTCGATCTGTCCGCCGTCGCCTCCGGAATCTGGGGCAAGGAAAACTCCTTCGGTGGCGTGCGCGTGGGCCAGGGCCACATGATGGTCATCGGTGGCGTCGCTGGATTGGACCGCGCCATCGGCGTGCTCGCCCCGCTTCCGCTCTCAGACCCGACGACCGCCACCGGCATCCCGTTCACGTTCACGGGAGACGTGACGAGCATCGAGGCGTTTTATGTATTGGGCAGCCGCAACCGCACGTCGATCCAATTCGCGAACGGTCTGTCCGCGGGTGGCGACATGGGCGGCGCGCGCAGCACGAAAAAAGATTGGATGCTCACGAACCAGTACATGTGGGATGACGCCGGCTCGGGCCTGAGCGCGGTCGCGTACTATGGCTCGATCGCGGGTCTAGACACCGGCGCGACGGATCGGACCGCGCACTATTACCGCGTGGCGCTCACCGCCAGCAAGATCATCGATAGCAAAGCCATGGGGAGCTTTGAAGCGCTCGGCGGGTACGTGTACAGCAAGGACAAGAACTTGCCCGTGTCGGCAACCTCGTCATTCACCACGATGTCGCAGGATGGATCCGCGTATTGGGTCTCGGGGCAATACTCCTTTCCGAAGTCACATCTCACGCTCTACAGTCGCTACGAATTTCTGAATCCAAATACCGATGCGTCGGACGCCGGCACCCGTCGAGTAGTGCTCGGGGGCGTTCTCCCGTTCAATCTTCCCGAGTATTTCCGGACGGGTGTCGAGTACTTCCGCGATACGCCGCGCTCGTCGGGGATGCCGTACCGTCACGGCGCAGCCGCGCACATTCAGGTCGCATTCTAGATTGGCCGTCAAGCTCTCTCGCTCAACATGGATGGTTACGATGAAGCTCCTTCTCTTCGCACTCGCTGCGGTATCACTCGCCGCCGTCGCATCACTGCCAGTGTCCACGAATGCGACGGCGGGGCTTTCGCGAACCGCTGATCGACCCGGGCAAGAAGCCGACGGAAAGGCAGCATATCTCAAGAGCTGCAAACAGTGCCACGGCGTGCTCGGCGAACCGACGAAGCAAGCGGTACGACAAAACGACAAGATTCCGAGCTTTACGGATGCGGCGTTCTTCACCAAGCGCAGCGATGATTCGCTTGTCGCCGTCATGAAAAAAGGTATGGGAAAGGACATGAAATCCTTTACCGACAAGATGACGGAACCGGAAATGAAGGCGGTTGCCAAGTTCATCCGGACGTTGCCGGCGAACAAGGCGAAGAGCTAGACAGGAGAGAAACAACTGCCGCCGCGAGATTACACTCTCTGCATTCCGGGCGCTCCCATATGCCGACTGGCCACTCATCCGTCACCGTCCTGATCTTGGTGTCATTCGTCACCGGAATCGCACGGCCGGCGAGTGAGTGCCATGCGAGTAAACCATGGCGCGCGGTCGATTGTTCAAGCGAACGCCAGGATGTTCATGCGCGGCCGTTGTCGGCCTCAGCACCGATCGACAACGCGAGCAAGCACGGTGCGATGGGAATGGTGATGGGCAGCCCTGTCCACGCCGAGGGGGAGTTGACCGTCTCGGGCTGGGGCGGCGTGCGGACCGACCCTTGCGGTAACAGTCATCATTCGGGTGACGCGACAGCTCCATGCGGAGCACTGTCGTCATGCTCGATGACGGTCGCGTCGCTGGTCGAACAGGTGTGTTCGCGTCAGCCCGACCGGGCCGCCCGCGTCGAGGTCTCTTTGCCGACGCTTGCGCTCGCCGCAGCGATCCCGCCGGAGCCACCGCCACCTCGACGCTGATCTCCTCGGACAACGCTAGCGCGCGGGGCACGCGATTGTTGGCGTGTCTCGCCCAGTGACGTAACGCCGCGCCGCATTCGCGCTCGAGGCGGACCCAGGAGATTGGAGCACACTATGCCAGGTCGGATTTTCGCGCGCGGCCAAGAGGGCCCGCGCGACGCATGCCTGACGATCACGCGCAGAGGAGTCACGCTCGCGCTCGTCGGCGCCGAGTTTGTGTCCGTATTGACGCTGCTTGGCACGCCAGCCGCAATCGGGGCGCAAGGCGCGTCCCCCGCCACCATTGCGTCGCTACGCCGCGAAGCGAGTTCCTCACAAGTGGCCGTCGCTGGGGATCGCGCGTTGCCCACACGCACCTTGGGCGAGATCTATCGGGTCCTCGCGACCAATAGCCCGCGAGTGGCCGCGGCGCGCGCTCAGGCTCGCGCAGCACTCGCTCGCGTTCCGTCGGCCAAGCTTCCGCCGGATCCTGTGCTGCAGCTCGGGATCATGAATCGCGAGTTGCCGAGCCTGCGGCAGATGGACCCGCTGGGCATGAACCAACTGCAGCTCACGCAGATGGTGCCCGTGGCCGGCCGGCTCCGGTACGCCGGACGCGTCGCGGAGGCACAGGCGGCGTCGGCCTCCGCGCGCGCCGACGACGTATCGTGGGAGCAGCGGGGCAAAGCGGCGATGGCGTTCTATGAGATCTATCGCAGCGATTCCTCGATCCGCGTTGCCGCCGAAACGCAGCAATTGCTGCGCGACATCGGCACGGTCGCTCAGAGCATGTACGCGGTGGGTGACGGGCGGCAGGCTGATGTGCTGCGCGCGCAGGTCGAGGTCGCGCGCATGAGCGACGAGATCACGCGCATGGGCGCGATGCGCTCGACAATGGGTGCGCGCCTCAACGCGCTGCTCGACGTCCCGGCCGACGCGCCTGTCGTTGGCGCCGCCCTGCCGCTCTTCCCGGCAGAGCTGCCGCCCATCGATTTACTCCAAGCGTGGGCGCTCGCTGCGCGGCCAATGCTCCTCGCGGGACACGAAGACGTTCGCGCCGCCGATGCCGCGCTGCGGCTCGCTCAGAGTGAGATCTGGCCCGACCTCGAGGTCGGCGTGCAGTACGGCCAGCGCACGGGCACGATGGGCGTCAACCGCATGGCCAGTTTCATGATCGGCGCATCGATCCCGATCTACGCCAGGCAGCGGCAGCTCAAGATGCGCGAGGAGGCGAGCGCGATGCGCAGCATGGCCGCATCGGATCTCGGCGCGATGCGCGCCGACACGCGCGGCCGCGTGGCCGAGCTCTACGCTGAATTGCTACGCGTGCGGCGTCTCACCGCGCTCTATCGCGCGACGGTCCTGCCGCAGTCGAACGCGACGGTGTCGTCGTCGCTCGCCGCCTACCGTGTCGGCGGCGTCAACTTCATGACGTTGGTCGACAACCAGATGAACGTGAACCGGTACCGGCAGGAGTTGATCAGCCTTCAGGCAGACGAAGGAAAGGCATGGGCGGAGCTCGAGATGCTCGTGGGCCGGCCGCTCTTTGACGCAAACGTCTCCGCCGGGCCAAGCGCGCCGGCTGGAGGCTCCCAATGATCGCCCATCCGCAACCCGACGCGCCGACTCGCGGCGTCACCGTACCGTCGCCAGCGCCGGAGCCGGACTCGCCGTTCGGGAATACGCCGCCTACGGCCGGTGGAAAAATGGTGTGGATCGCGGCACTCGCCGCGATCCTCGTGCTCGCGATCACGGTCGTGCTCGTGCTGTCGCACGTGACGGCGCATCAGAGTGCGCCGGCGATGGGCGCCACCGCTTCCGCCCAGAGCGAGAAGGGCACAAGCGCGGCCGGTGATGATCGTGCCCCGCCGATCAGTCTCTCGCCCGCACAGCAAGGCCGGATTGGCGTGACGTTCACCACGGCAACCTTGGGACTGATGAGCCGCGAAGTCCGGGCGGTAGCGCAAGTCACCTTCGATGAAACGAGAGTCAAGGCCA
Source organism: Gemmatimonadales bacterium (assembly GCA_038228795.1). Taxonomy (GTDB): domain Bacteria; phylum Gemmatimonadota; class Gemmatimonadetes; order Gemmatimonadales; family Gemmatimonadaceae; genus JALZAE01. Next base: position 23,350 of record JBBROY010000028.1, on the reverse strand, counting down.
TCGCCCCCAAGCTCGACGGCTGGGTGGACAAGCTCTACGTCGACGCCACTGGTCAACCCGTCCGCGCCGGGGATGCGCTCTTCTCGATCTACTCACCGATGCTCGTCACGGCGCAGGAAGAACTGCTGCTCGCCAAGCGCTTGAGCGCCGACGTGCAGCAGGGTACGAGCGACGCGGTCAGCGGCGCGAGTGGCCTGATCGAATCGGCTCGGCGCCGGCTCCAATACTGGGATATCGCGCCCTCCGACATCGCGCGGCTCGAGCAAACCGGACAGGTTCAGAAAACGCTCATCCTCCGCTCGCCTGTCAGCGGCGTCGTGCTGGAGAAGAACGTGCTCGCCGGGCAAAAGATCATGGCGGGCGAGGCGATCTACAAAGTCGCCGACCTGAGCACTGTGTGGATCGAGGGACAAATCTACGAGCAAGACCTGCCACTCGTCCGCATCGGCGCCACGGTGAGCGCGGAGTTCGAGGCGCTGCCGGGCGAGCGCCGCACGGGACGCATCACATACATCTATCCCACGCTCAACCCCGAGACGCGCACCGCGCGCGTGCGCGTCGCGTTGACAAACCCGGGTCTCGCGCTCAAGCCCGGCATGTACGCGACGCTGCTCGTGAACGCGACGAGCGCCACGACGGTGCTCTCCGTGCCGCGCGCGGCCGTACTCGAGACGGGGCAACGAACGCTCGTGTTCGTGCAACGCGCCGACGGCATGCTCGAGCCGCGTGACGTCGTGCTGGGAACGATGAGCGCGGACCGCGCGCAGGTGCTCCGCGGCCTCGCTCCCGGTGAGAAGGTCGTCGGCTCCGCGACGTTCCTTGTGGACGCCGAATCGAATCTCGGGTCGGCGCTCGGCGGGATGGGCAACATGCCGGGAATGGATGTACGCCCGAAGGCGACGCGAACACCCGCAGCACCTGGGCGTCCGCAGGACGAGAAGAGGTAGCCGGTCATGCTCAAGCGCATCATCGACTGGTCGGTGAACAACACGTTGCTCGTCCTACTGTTCACGCTGGCCATCGTCGCCGGCGGCGTTATCGCGGTCAAGCGCACACCGCTCGAGGCGCTTCCCGACCTCTCCGACGTGCAGGTGATTGTCCAGGCCGAGTACAACGAGCAGGCGCCGCGCATCGTCGAGGATCAGGTCACGTATCCGATCGCCGCCGAGATGCTCAAGGTGCCGGGCGCGCGCGTCGTACGCGGCTACTCGTTCTTCGGCGTCTCCTTCGTCTACATCATCTTCGACGACAAGACGGACCTCTACTGGGCGCGTTCGCGCGTGCTCGAATACCTGAACGGCATCCAGGGAAAACTGCCCACGAGGGTGACACCAACGCTGGGTCCGGACGCGACCGGCCTGGGATGGGTCTATCAATACGCGCTCGAGGACACCACCGGCCGGCTCAACCTCGCGCAGCTCCGGAGCGTGCAGGACTGGTATCTCCGGTACCAGCTCACCGCGGTGCCCGGCGTCTCCGAGGTGGCGAGCATCGGCGGCTACGAGAAGCAATACCAGATCGACCTCGACCCGGTGAAGCTGCAGGGCTACGGCGTTCCGATCACGCGCGTCATGAGCGCCATCCAGAGCGCGAACAACGACGTCGGCGCGATGGTGATGGAGTTGTCCGAGCGCGAATACATGGTGCGCGGCTTGGGCTACCTCAAGTCGATTGGCGACATCGAGAACGTCGTCGTCGGCGCCACGAAGAACGGTACGCCGATCCGCGTCGCCGAGCTGGGGCATGTGGCGATCGGCCCCGCGGTGCGGCGCGGCGTGGCGGAGCTCGATGGGCGTGGCGACGCGGTGGGCGGCATCGTCGTCATGCGCTTCGGCGAGAACGCGCTGACGACGATCCAGCGCGTGAAAGCGAAGCTGGCCAGCGTGCAGCAAGGGCTTCCGCCGGGCGTGGTCGTCCGGCCGGTCTATGATCGGAGCGACCTGATCGAGCGCGCGATCGAGAACTTGCGCGGCAAGCTGCTCGAGGAGTCGCTCATCGTCGCCCTCGTGTGCATCGTCTTCCTGCTTCACGCGCGGTCGGCGCTCGTGGCGATTCTCACGTTGCCGGTCGGCATCCTCATGGCCTTCATCGCGATGCGCTGGATCGGCGTCGGCGCCGACATCATGTCGCTCGGGGGCATCGCCATCGCGATCGGCGCGATGATCGATGCGGCGATCGTGATGATTGAGAATATGCACAAGCATCTCGAGCGCGCGATCGACGCGAAGCTGCGATCGACGGGCGCACCGTTGCCTGAGAAGCGGTTGAGCACCTCGGTGCTGAGTGCACAGGAACGCTGGGCGGTCGTCGCGGAGTCGGCGAAGGAAGTTGGTCCCGCGCTCTTCTTCTCCCTGCTCATCATCACGGTCTCGTTCGTGCCGGTCTTCACGCTCGAGGGGCAAGAGGGGCGGCTCTTCAAGCCGCTGGCCTTCACGAAGACGTTGTCCATGGCCGCGGCGTCGCTGCTCTCCCTGACACTCGTGCCGGTGACGATGGGCGTCTTCGTCCGCGGCACGATCTTCCGAGAGCGCGCGAATCCTGTCAACCGTGCGCTGATGGCAGCCTATCGGCCGATCATCACCTTCGTGCTGCGGCATCGCTGGCCGGTGATCGTGTCCGCGGTCGCGGTGCTCATCGTCACGTGGGTGCCGTGGTCGCGTATCGGCAGTGAGTTCATGCCGCCGCTGGAAGAGGGCACGGTGCTCTTCATGCCGACGACGCTCCCCGGAGCGAGCGTCGCGCGTGCGCGTGAGATCCTTCGCATCCAAGACGCCGCTCTCAAGACAATTCCCGAGGTCGAACACGTCTGGGGCAAGGGCGGCCGCGCGACGACCGCCACCGATCCCGCGGGCCTCGACATGTTCGAGACCACGGTGACGCTCAAACCGCGCGACCAGTGGCGGCCCGGCGTGACGTACGAGTCGCTCATCGCGCGCATGGACTCGGTCACCAAGATGCCTGGCGTGACGAACGCGTTCACAATGCCGATCAAGGGCCGCATCGACATGCTCGCTACCGGCATCCGCACGCCGGTCGGGATCAAGATCTTCGGGCCCGACTTGGCCGTCCTCGAGCAGATCGGCAAGCAGGTGGAGCGGGCGGTACAGATGGTCCCTGGCACACGGAGCGCCTTCGCCGAGCGCGCGCAGTCGGGCTATTACCTCGACATCGACATCGACCGGGCGGCGGCGGCGCGGCACGGCTTGAACGTGGGCGATGTCCAGACGGTGATCGCCACCGCGATCGGCGGCATGACGATCACGCAGACGGTCGAAGGGCGCGAACGCTACGGCGTGCGCATTCGATACCCGCAAGAGCTGCGTGACACGCCCGAGCGCCTCGCCTCAGTGCTGGTACCGGTGAGCCACGGCCTCGGCGGCGAAGCGGCGGGGAGTGCGGCGATGGGCGGCGGGATGGTGGCGAGCGCGAGCGTGCCCTCCTCGTCGCAGCAATACGTGCCGCTCGGCCAAGTCGCGACGATCAAGGAAGTCGCGGGCCCGATGGTCGTACGCACCGAGGGCGCGCAACCGACAGCGTGGGTCTATGTCGATGTCGCAGGCCGCGACATCGGCGGATACGTCGTCGACGCACAACGTGAGGTGCAGCGGATGGTGAAGCTGCCGTCCGGCTACACGATGACCTGGAGCGGGCAGTACGAGTACATGCAGCGCGCTCAAGCGACGATGCGCCTCGTCATTCCGGCGACCCTCCTTATCATCTTCTTGCTGCTGTTTTTTAATTTCCGGAACGTCCCCGAGACGATCCTCGTGATGCTCTCACTGCCCTTTGCGCTCGTGGGCGGCATCTGGTTCGTGTGGGCCCTGGGCTACAACTGGTCGGTGGCGGTCGCGATCGGATTCATCGCGCTCTCCGGCGTGGCCGCCGAGACGGGGGTTGTGATGCTTATCTACCTCGACCACGCATGGGCGGCGCAGACCGCGGACGGGCGCAGGCCGACGCTGCGCGACCTCTACGAGTCCGTGATGGAGGGCGCCGTCGAGCGCGTGCGGCCGAAGATGATGACGGTCACGGCGATCATGGCGGGGCTTCTCCCGATTCTCTGGGGAAACGGCACGGGGGCGAGCGTGATGAAGCGCATCGCCGCGCCGATGGTGGGTGGGATGATCTCGAGCACGGTGCTCACGCTCGTGGTGATCCCCGCCATTTATTCGCTGTGGAGAGAGCATGGGGTTCGCGCACGCGCGACCGTTGCGGGGCAATTGCCACGGACCGCGAAGGACGGCGGGTTGGTCATCGGTAGCATCAACTGACCGCTCCTGGATGCGGAGGCTGTTCGTGCCGCCAAGCGATTCGAGCCCGCGAGGCGATCGAGCAAACTGTCGCTCGTTGGATGATCTCACCGCACGCAACGTCGCGCGGTCGTTCGCGCGCGCGGCAGACCGTCCGACTGTTCGGCGCTGGCCTGCTTGCAGAACTTCGCGAAGACTTTACTCGTCATAAAACAGTGACTACATTGCCGATCATCGACGATGCCCAGGTAGAGCGCCATGTCATGGCTGCGGCGCGTGTGCGCGGAGACTAGTTCATGAGCGACAAGGGACCGCGGGGTGCCGCCGGCAAACCACGCTTGCAGGACACCGTCCGCCTCTCGGCGGATGGCTTCGCCAAGGTGCTTGGCGATCTCGAGTCTCGCGTGATGCGCGCCATCTGGGCGATCGGAAAGCCGGTGCCGGCTCGCGCCGTGCACGACCGCGTCGTTCGCTCCCACGCTGTCGCGCAAATTACCGTGATCACGGTGCTCAACAAACTCGTCGCGAAGGGCCTGCTGCGCCGCGAAAAACGCGACGACCTGCTCCATTTTTCGGCGACGATGAACGAGAGCGAGTTTCGCGCGCACGCGTCGCGCCGCGTGATGGAAGGGATCCTTTCATTCGGGCCGGAAGCCGTCGCAGCGTCGTTCGTCGACGTGCTCGCGGAACGCGATCCGGAACAGCTCGCGGAGCTCGGGCGCCTGATCCGTCGCAAGCTTCGCGACGCGGCGCGCAACTCGGAGGCGGAGTAGGAGATGGCAGCGCGCCGAAGCAATAGCACGCGCGAGCCTCCGTCGGCGCCGACCTTCTTGCCTAGAGGGGCGGTGCAGCGCGAGCAGGTACACCGGCGCGCGATCGTGCTCGCAATCGGCGCGCTGATCATCTTCAGCACGCTGCCCGTGTTCGGTCATCACGTGGCGGGGCGCGCCGAAGCCTTGCTCGTCGGTCGCGATCACCTGGGCGCGTTTTGCCTGGTTGCGCTCCACATGCTACTTGCTCCAGTGCATGGCGTGTTTCATCTGCTGTTGATCACTGGGATGGGCTACGCCGTCTGGAGCCGGGTGCGCGCAAGCCGGCGACTCAAGCAATTGTTGCGACTGCTTCCGGTTCACGTGCCGCACTCGGGTGATGCGTTCGCTGTCGCGGCAGAACGCGCCGGCCTCGGAGCCTCACGGATACGTGTGCTCGACGGTTTGCCGGTGCCGGCGTTCACCGCCGGTTGGCTTCGGCCGGTCGTCTACATCGACCGCGGGCTCGCGTCGCGAATGTCTTCGGATCAGCTCGCCGCTGTGCTCGCGCATGAGGGCGCGCATATCGACCGGCGTGATCCGCTGCGACTGTCGCTGCTTCGCTTCCTCGCGCAGGTGCTCTTCTGGCTACCCGCACTCCGGCGCATCGCCGATGATGCGGCGGACGAGATGGAAATCGCGGCCGACGACCATGCCGCTCGCGCCGCGGCGGCGTTCACGAGCGATGACGGCGACGATCGGCGCGGGCCGCTCGTCCTCGCTTCCGCGATTCTCTCGCTCGCGGCGGCGCAAGACTTCTACGGACGTGGTGCGGTCTCGGACGCCGCGGTGATCGGCGCCGTCGGATTCCACCGTCAAGACCTGCTCGGCCGCCGCGTGCGACGACTCACCGGCGAGGAAGTCGCGTTCGGAACGCATCTGACGAGGCGTTCCGTCGGCGGCGCTACCGCGGCGCTTGCGGCCGTGTGGATCTCGGGCCTGATGATGGCGCATCCGCTGCCTGGCGCGAACTCCGCGCTGGAGCATTGCGAACATCACCACGCGTTCGCCCTCATGCACCTGTTCTGCCGAGGCGAGTCGCGGGATCAGCAGTGTCCGCACACCGGAACCTGATGAACATGCGAGCCTGTACTCGTTGCGCGCCCGCGAGGGATCCAAGCGCTTTCGCGCATCGTACAGACTCGTCATTCGCTGCTCAGACGATATCGACACTTGCTTGGACGTTTTATGCACACTAAAACTAGAGTGACTCGAATGATCTTCTCCGCGCACCTTTGTGCTTGCGTCGCCGTCGCTGTGGCGGTGCCGAACGTAGCGTCGGCCCAATCCAGGACTACGCGGGATACCATGGGGTCCATGCCGATGTCCGCCGCGGCTGACACGACCAAGCCCATGACCATGGAGATGGCCGATCCGATCGGCGTGCCGATGACGCGCACCGGCTCCGGCACGACCTGGCTGCCCGATCGCTCGCCGATGCACGCGAAACATCTGATGGCCGGCGGCTGGGAGCTGATGCTACACGGACTCGCGTTCGTCCAGTACGACAAACAGTACAGCGATCGCGGTGACACGCAGTTTGGCGCGCCGAACTGGGGCATGCTGATGGCGACGCGCCCGCTCGGTACGGGGCGACTTCAGCTGCGCGCGATGATGAGCCTTGACCCGTTCACGCTCACCTCACGCGGATATCCGCTGCTGCTCCAGTCGGGCGAAGCATTTCAGGGGCAGCCGTTGCATGACCGCCAGCATCCGCACGATCTCTTTATGGAGATGGCCGCGATTTACGAGCATCCGCTCGCGAACAACCTGGGGTTGCAACTCTATCTCGCCCCCGTTGGCGAGCCGGCGACTGGCCCCGTTGCCTTCCCCCACCGGCCCTCCGCGTCGAGCGATCCGCTAGCGCCGCTCGGCCACCACTGGCAAGACGCGACGCACATCTCGTTCGGCGTCGCGACCGCGGCGCTGTACACGCGCTCGCTCAAGCTCGAAGGCTCGATTTTCAACGGCAGAGAGCCCGATGAAATTCGGACGAACTTCGATTACAAAGGCCGAAGCCTCGACTCCTACGCCGGCCGGCTCACGGTCAACCCGACTGCGGACGTGAGCATCAGCGGGTCGTACGCGTACCTCAATTCTCCAGAAGCGTTGCATCCGGAGATCTCGCAGCACCGCATCACGGCCTCCGCGCTCTACGGCCGCACCTTCGGCGAGAAAGGCGAGTGGTCGAGCGCGCTCATCTACGGCGCCAACCAAGAACGTGGCGGAAATGCGGGCGGCTCGAGCGCGCTCTCGAACAGCGTGCTGGCGGAGACGAACGTCGATCTCGACGGGACCAATACGGTCTTCGGCCGCGCGGAGTTCGTGCAGAAGAGTGCCGCCGACCTCGCGGTCGATGCCGCGGAGCAACCGGGCATCGCCGCCTTCGCGTCGACGACTCCCGACACGCGATTCAACGTCGGCTCGCTCGTGCTCGGGTACGTGCGAGAGATCGGCCGCTTCACGGGTGGCAGCATCGGGCTCGGCGTCCGCGGATCGGTGAATGTCATCCCGAGCACCCTGGAACCCGCTTATGGAACGCGCACGCCGGCGGGCTTCTCGATCTTCGTCCGCTTCCGGCCAAATCGCATGGCGATGGGCGCGCACGGCGGAATGCACATGAACGAAGGCGCGCACGCGGCCGGTCATGCCGCGGACACATCGGCAATGTCCTCGATGCCGGGCATGTCGCGCGACTCCGCCCGTTTTCCGCGTGACACAACGATGCGCATGGACAGCTCCCAGGCCGCGCCGCCTGCCAAGAGCAGTCGCGATACGTCGATGGCGAGCATGAGTATGCCAATGTCGCGTCGCGCGGACTCCGCGTCGCATCCGATGCCATCGACGATGCCCGCCATGCCCGGAATGCCGGCGATGGATACGATGCCGATGGTCGCGATGGCGAAGCTGCACGAGCGCATGATGGCGGACCCGGTCATCCGGCGTCGCGTGCTTGGCGACACGGTGATGCGGCGCCTGATGACGGAGATGATTGGTCACATGCCCGCCGATCATCAAGCGATGATGCGGCGGATGATGCGAGACTCAGCTCCATCGAGGGGCGCGAAGCCCTCACACGCGCCGACGCATCAAAAGAAACCGGTGCCGGCGACCAAGAGGCCACCAGCCGACTCGGCGAAGAAAGGCGCAGCCCACGACAAGATGCCCGGCATGAAGATGCCTCCACAACGGTGAGCATCATCCGCCGTCCTCCGATGCGATCCGTCATGGCCGCCGCGATGCTGGCCGTCGTCGCGATACTCGCGGTCCCGGTCGTCGCGCTCGCGCACACGATGCTCAAGTCATCCGACCCCGCGTCTGGGGCGCGGCTGAGCGCCGCGCCACAGTCGGTTCGCTTGACGTTCACGGAGTCGCCAGAGCTGACCTTCACCCGCGTCGAGCTCCATGACGCGAATGGCCAAGCGGTCGCGATGGGCGCGCCGGAGTATGCCTCCGACTCAAAGCGGTCGGTCGTGGTTGCCGTGCGCGGAGCGCTCAATGCCGGCGCGTACACGGTGATCTGGCAGACTGCGGGTGACGATGGTCATCCGACACGCGGTCGCTTCAGTTTCACCATTCTCAAAGGGGCGTCGGGCACCGGACGTAAGCCGCAGGGCGAAGCAGCCGCGGCGGTGACGGCACCTGGCCAAACGGCGCCACCGTCCGCGCACCACGCTGGCGCGCCGATGCCGGACGAGAACTCGTTCAGCGCCGGGTCATGGCTCTACGCCGCGATCCGCTGGCTCCAATTTGCGGCGCTCGTCATAGTCCTTGGCGCCATCGCCTTCCGCTTCGCGGTATTGGCGTTCATGGGCCGCGCGCGCGAGCCACGAACCGCGTTGATCGCATCGGCGGCGCTCGCCGCCGCGCGCATCGGATTCGTCGCCGCATGCGCACTCTTGGTCGCGGCGTTGGTTCGTCTCGCGGCGCAGTCGGTCGCAATGCATGGTGCGGTCGACGCGTGGAGTCCCGCGCTTGTCGCGAGCATGCTTCGGAAGACGGTCTGGGGCTGGGCTTGGGCAATACAGATTGTCGCGGGGGTTGTTGCGCTGATCGGATTCGCGCGAGCGCGCCGCTCGCAGCGAGCCAGCGGAGGTTGGACGCTCGCAGCCGTCGGGGCGATGATCCTTGCGGTCACGCCGGCGCTCTCAGGACACGCCGTCTCCGCGCCACGGCTCACGGCGCTCGCTGTGTTCGCCGATGGCGTGCACGTCGTCGGCGCCGGGGGCTGGTTGGGGAGTCTGCTATTGGTCTTGCTCGCGGGCATTCCGTCGGCATTGCATCTGTCGGAGCGGGAGCGCGGCCCTGCGGTCGCGGATCTCGTCAATGCCTTCTCGCCCACCGCGCTCACCTTCGCGGGACTCACCGCGACATCCGGCGTGTTCGCGGCGTGGCTGCACCTCGGTGCCGTCAGTGCGCTCTGGCAATCCACGTACGGCAAAACGCTCCTCGTCAAGCTCGCCATACTGTCGGTGCTCGCGGTCACCGGTGCCTACAATTGGCTTCGCGTTCGTCCCGCGCTCGGCGATCTCGAAGGCGTTCAGCGCATCCGGCGATCGGCCAAGGTCGAGCTGGTTGTCGGACTCCTCGTGCTCGCGATCACGGCCGTGCTCGTCGCCACGCCGACGGCGATGGACATGTCGGGGATGCAGATGTGAGACGAGCTCGACGATCACGCGGCGCCGACCGCGCGTTCAATGTCAGCTCGTCCCAAGTTTCCTTTGCAGCTCCGCGACGTCGCGTTGCTGATCGGCCTTCATCTTCTCCGCCATCGCCCTGAGCTTGGCGTTCGTGAGTCGTGGGAGATACTGATCGATCATCGCCATGCCGTCCTGATGGTGCTTGATGACGCTCTGGCGGAAGGCGCGATCGTAGGCCTTGGCCGATTGTGGCGTGAGACTGTCGAGCATCGCCTGGTTGTCCGGCGTCACCTTCGGCGCGTAGGGATCGTGGTATTGCGTTTCGAGCATCGTCACCATGGCATCGAGCTCCGCGTCCTGCTTCGTGTCCAGCCGCCGCGCTTCGTCTTTGACCGCCAACTTGTCCTTGCGCTCCATCGTCGCGTGCGCGATCGCGATGAGTCCCTTGTGATGGTCGCTCATCATGCGCAGGAACTGCTGATCGACGGATGGCGCCGTCGCGGCCCCGGGTTTCGCCCCGCCGTCAGTGCGCGCGGTGACGGGGGACGGCGCGACACTATCGCGTTTGTTCGGCGCAACCAGCGCGTTCGCCGCGGTATCGGGTTTTGCCGCGCGATCGGAGTTTCCGGTGCACGCGGCGGTCGCCATGAGGAACAGCGAGCCAAGGAAAACGACGGCGTAATGGGCGGTGCGCATGCGGCCTCGGTGCTCAATGTTGGACAGGAGCGTCTCGCGCCCGGTGAACTGGCGCGCTACTTTATCGATCATAAAATATACCTCTACAATTGCCGTTCGCGACCGGCCACCACGAGGACTATCGCCATGACATTCGCGCCGCCCATCGCCACTGAACCGCGTCCGCCGCGCCGCCGAGTGCTCCGCCTCTCGTGCATCCTTGCTGGCGCGACGACGATTTCACTCTCGACCGCGACGTGGTTGAGGGCGCACGACTTCTGGCTGGTACCCGATGCCTTTCAGGTGACGCCCGGCGGCACGCTGGACGTGCGTGGCCAGACCGGCACCGCCTTTCCCGCCAGCGACGCACCCGTCGCGCTCGAGCGTATCGCGGACGCGCGGCTCGTCGGCGCAACCGGTTCGGAATCGTTGACGGACTTGTCGCACGTGGGCAAGTCGCTGATGATTCACGCCAAACCAACTACGGCTGGCGAGCGCATTGTCGTGGTGTCGCTGAAGCCGTCGACGACTCGCGAAGCCCCCGCCGCGTTTCGCCGGTACCTCACACTGGAGGGCGGAGGGGAGGCAGCCGAGCGGCTCGACCGGGATGGCCGTATCGGAACGGACACGCTGACGCGTCGCACGACCAAACACGCGAAGACGTTCGTCGAGGTGGGCCGGGACGGGCCGCGAGCGTTCGCGCTGGCGTCCGGTCAGCCGGTCGAGCTCATCCCCGGCAGCGACCCGTTCGCCCTCAAGGCCGGCGACACGCTCGTCGTGCGCTTGGTCGCTCGCGGCCAGCCGATCGCCGGCGCCGCGCTTCGCGCCGGCACCGCGCCGGCCGGCATCACGCGCGAGTCGACTGGTAAGGAAGTAACCGCGGCGCGCGCCGGCGAGACGGACGTCGTACTCACGACCGACGCCAGCGGCGTTGCGCGTGTGCCAATCACACGCGTCGGACTCTGGAATGTGCGCGCGGTGCACGTGGTACCCGGCGACGCGGGTTCCGGCGTCACATGGGACGTGCATTGGCTGACCATGGTGTTTCAGGTCGGCGGCGCCGACGCGCAACGGTCCGGCGCCTCGGCGAACCGGCAGCGGACCAGCATCGCGAATGGTGAGGTTGCCGTCTCGCGCGAGTTTGATCCCGACAGTGCCGGAGTGGTGGATGCGATCAATCGCTTTCACGCCGCATTGGCGAACGGCGACAGTGCGGCCGCGCTCGCGCTCCTCGCCGAGGACGTGCTCATCGTCGAGGCGGGCGATGTACAAACGCGCGAGCAGTACCGGTCCCATCACTTGAGCGCCGATATCGCGTTCGCGCGGGCGATCCCGTCCACGCGAAGCGTCACACGCGTGACTGTGCGCGGCGACGCGGCCTGGATCACATCGACGAGCATCACCGAGGGCACGTACAACGGGCGCGCGCTGAATTCGGCCGGCGGCGAGCTCGCGGTGATTTCCCGAGAGGCAGGGGGCTGGAAGATTCGAGCGATCCACTGGTCATCGCACACGCGGCGATCAGCGCCCTAATCCGGCGGCGACGTCTCACACGATCGGTCTCACGGAGCCACGAGGACCAACAGCGTCAATCCACCGGCACCGTTCGTCTCCACGTTGTTGTTGAGCGTGTGGTGGGGAATGTGGCAGTGGAGAATCCACTTGCCCGGCTCGCGCGCCGGCCACACGACGTCGTAGCGCTGGCCCGGTCCGACGTTGATCACGTCGGCGTCGAATCGAGCCGAGGGCGCGAGCACCACGCCATCGCGCGCGACGACCGTGAACGGGCCGCCGTGCATGTGCATCGGATGGATGAAGTTGTTGTTCGTGCCGATGAACCGAAATTTCACTGTCTGCCCGACGCGCATGCGCACCGTATCGGTCGCGGGATACGCCTTGCCGTTAATCGTGAAGTAGTTCGGCAGCGCGCCTTCCATCAGCATCGCCGGGTACGTCAGCCCGTCGCGGTTGAGCCACTCCTGTAGTTGCACGACGTATTCGAGATCCGCTCGCGGCTCGGCGGCCGGATCGCGGGGCCGGATGATGAGCGCGCCGTACAACCCGAACGCCTGTTGCCGGTCGGGCCGGTCGTGCGAATGGTAGAAGTATGTCCCGGACTGCTTGGCCACGAAGTCGTAGACGAATCGCTCACCCGGCGCGATGGGCCGCTGCGTAATGTTCGCCGGGCCATCCATCGCGTTCGGCACGACGAGCCCGTGCCAGTGCATCGTCGTCGAGTCGGGGAGATGGTTGGTGTAGTTGATGCGGACGTGATCGCCCTCGGTGAACTCGAGCCTGGGGCCTGGTACCTGGCGGTTGATCGCGTAGGCAGTGACGGACTTGTCGGGGAGGATGTACCACCGGATCACGGACGACTCGAAGTCGAAGACCTTCACTCCGTTCTCGATCCGCGGCGCGAGTGGCAGGTCGCCCCGTGCGGCGACCGCGGCCTGGTAGCTGACGAGACGCGGATCGGCGGCGGCCATGTCGCGCATCGCATCCGCGGGCGTCTCGGTGGTCGTGATCATCCCGGGCGGCATGATCGACCGCCCGACGGACTCCGCGCTCAGCCGCAGGTTGAAGAACGCCGCCGGTACATACATCCCGGCAAGGAGCATGAGTAGAGTGAAGCCGGTCACCGCGGCCAGTTGCGCGCGCGTCACGAGTGGCACCATCGCCGGCTTATCCGGTTCGCCTCGGTTGCCGCCTGCGCCCTGAGCATGATCCATTGCGCCCATCTCATCCGCTCCACCCATCGCCGCGTGCGCTCCGCGCGCTCCCTTCGCGTTTGACGCGCCCGCTCGCACCGTCATGAGTCCGTGCTTCATCTGGCGGGTCACCAGCCACACGTTGACCGGATAGGCTAGTGCGAATCCCACCGTGATGCCGAGCGACATCACGAACCAGAAGAGCGGCTCGCCGGGCCACATGGCGCGCATGTCGCGTCCCATCATCAGCACGATCATCACTGGCGCCATCCCCGCCATCATGGCGTTCATGGAGACCAACTCGGGGATGAAGCTCCGGCGGACGTTCTCGGCGTACGTCCCGCCCATGATCGCGCGCATGAACAACGCTTGGAAAATGAGCAACCCAAAAAGAAAACCGGCGACGTACTCGACGAGAAGGTCTGCCCACATCGGCAGGCCGAGTAAAGCGGTCGCTGCGGCGGCGAGGATGATCCCAGTCGCGTCACCCGCGACGCAGTGTACGGTCGAGCCGACGCCCTGCTTCCAGAGGGGGGCGACGAACGCCTCGTGCGTGTCGGGCGCCGGCTCTTTGTCGGCCAACACGTATAGGAGCAAGCCGATCGGACCCATGTACAGTGTCACGAGGACGAAGCCCCACTTCATGACCGGGGCTTCGGGGTTGTGACGGAACTGGTCGTAGGCGACGTACCCTGCTGATAGCAGCGCGATCGCGAGCCACAGGTAGACCACGTAGTCGATCGGCTGCAAAATCATCATCGGCTCCGAGAGGGTGATAGCGACGGCACGCACCAACGTCAGCTGCGGCAGCGATCGTCTACGCCATGGCCGCCATTCGCTCGCATGACGCGGCGCAGGTGGCGCACGCGTCCGCGCAACGTCGCAGCGTCTCACCATCGTCGGTGGAAGCGCAGGCGGTCTCGCACGCGCGGCACACCTCCTCGCACAGCTCACAAACGCGCGTGTGCCGCTCCGAGCCGCGGAGCAAAAAATCCGCCGACATCTCGCAGGTCCGCGCGCAGTCGAGCAGAGCCTCCGCGAGCGCCGGCGTCGCCAACGGCGCCCCGCGCTCGAGAACGTGGGCGAGCGTGATAACACACTGATGATGACATGACGTGCACGCATCGACGCACGCACGCATGTCCGCGCTCATGTCGTGTCGCATGCCACGATGGGTTGATCCGGCCGAGGCGGTCCGGTCCGCCACCTCACCGCGTTCGGGTGTCTCGTGATCGCGATGCATGACGTCTCCTTTCCTGAAAGGGATTCGCTGACCGTTTCTTTACGCCACATAAAATATACTCGTAGTATATCTCTCATGGAGAAATCCTCGATGGTTTGCACAGGAGTTCGCCCGCCAGGAGCACGCGCGCGTAGGCCAGTGTTTTGAGTGCCACAACACGACCAGCTGAAACGACGTCGTCGGAGTCGGGTTCTACAAATAATCAGTAAGAACGTCTTCGGCTTCACACCCGGCATTTCTCTGGAGGCTCGCTATGATGGACCACCCACACGCCAGCGAGAACAAACGCACAACGGAGCCGGCGCACGGGGCAGGCGACGGCGTGCGAATCCGCCTCGAGCACGTCACGATCACAACGGCAATTGCGCACGCGCCGGAGATCGTCATCGACGCTTTCAGCAGCTTTGCGCGCTACGATCTCTGGGCGCCGGAAGTGCAAGGAGCATGTCACCGGCTTCTCATTCAGGCAGGCGGAGTGGGTTCCCGGTTCCTGGCGTATGACAAGCCCGGACGGCGCCATCTGAGCCACGAAGGGGTGGTGACGGAGCTCGAGCGCCCGCGACGGGTAGCCTGGAATGCTCCGTTTGGCGAGTGGCCGCGGGCTCTCATCGGAAGCGAGGTCGACTTCCAGGCGACGGCGCACGGCACGCGGGTGCAGGAGAGCGTCGTCTTCTGGTGTGCAGAAGACGACCGCGGTGTTCTCGAAGCGTTCCTGCAACTCGCAGGCTTCGACAGCCAGACCTACGCATCGTTCCTGCGGCAGCGTCATGCCGGCCTTGCGCAGCTACTCGACAATGAGGCGCTCTCGGCGGACGAACGCCGGTACATCTTCGACACCACGAGCGTCGTGGCGGCGGACTGGTCAGGGCGAATCTCGGCAGAGCGGTGGGTGAGAGTCCTGTATGCGGACGGCGAGATCGATCTGCGCGGACCTCCGTCTGTGATCTTCAACGCATTCACGCGCTTCGCGCGCTATCGGGATTGGACGCCCCAGATCCATGTCGATCAGCAATGGCTCACCGTGCGCGAGGGAGGCGTGGGGTCGCGGTTCCTCTTGTGGGAGAAGCCCGGTGACCGGCACGTGCAGCACTACGGCGTCGTCACCGAGCTCGAGAGGAATCGGCGGTTCACATGGCGCGCCCCGTTTGCCGAGTGGGGCAAAGTTTTTCTCGGCACCTCCATGCGCATGGAAGCACGCGGTAACGACGGGGCCCGGATTTATCACGTCCTCTACGTGGACATGCCGGAGGAGTATCTCCCGGTTTTCGCGGGCTTCGGCTCGCTGCACGGGTTGGACCTCGAATTCGAGACGTTCCATATCTTCGAGGAAGCTCGAGGTTTGCAGTCGCTGCTCGACGCCGGTGCGTTGCGCGGGGAAGACAGCGAATATCTGTTCGGCGCGAACAAGGAGGTTGCGCGAAGCTGGCCGATGCAGGAGGGACGCGCCTGGCCGGTGGAAGCGGCGACGATCCGCCCCGACCGCACCATCACCTTCGAAGACGCCGTCCTCGAGATCGCGCAGCGGCTGTCCACCGTGATCCCTCCTCCGTCCTTCTTCCGCCGTTATCGCGACCGGGCTCGATCGTTACGCTTTCATCCGGAGCTGCGCCGTGGGTAGGCGCGTCGCCGAAGCGGGATGGACCGCGCTACGTGCGTGCTTCGTCGCGTTTGTGCTTGCGCACGCCTGGCTTCGCGTTCTGCTCAGGCAAGGCTCGCGCGACGACGAGGTCTACCGCGCGGCCGTCCGGCTCGGCCCGACGGCCATGAAGCTCGCCCAGGTTGTCTCGACCAGACCGGATCTCGTTCCCCCCTCGTTATCTCGCCGGCTGGAGTCTCTGCAGGAGGACGCGCCGCGCTTCTCCTTCGAGGAAGCGCGGAAGGTCGTCGAGCAGGAACTCGGCTCTCCTATCGACGCGCTCTTTCAGGCCTGTCCGGCCGAACCGACCGCGTCGGCGTCGCTGAGCCAGGTCTACTTCGCTGCTCTTTCCGACGGTTCCGAAGTCGCGGTGAAAGTGCAGCGTCCTGGCATCGAGCGAAGAATCCAGCGCGACGTGCGCATCCTCCGTGACCTGGCACGGTTCGTCACCCTCGTGCGACCGAGCCTGCGCAGCTTGCGCTTGGCCGACGCGGCGGCGGAGTTCGGTCGCTGGACGCTGCAAGAGCTCGACTTTCGCCTGGAGGGAAAAAACGCCGACGAGTTTCGACAGAACTTCGCGGCGTGGCCAGACATCCATCTCCCGACCATTCACTGGTCGCACACGCGCCGGCGCGTGCTCACCATGGAACGAGTCACGGGCCGTCGCGTGAAGGAAATGATGACCCTCCTCGACGAGGACGCGCGCATGGGCCTGGTGCGGCGCCTGGCCGAGATCGTCATGAAGATGTTCGTGGATGACGGTCTCTTTCACGCCGATCTCCACCCGGGCAACATCTTCTTCTCCGAAGACGGCCGAATTGTCCTCCTCGACCTCGGGATGGTCGGGCGGATGGGTCGCACCCAAGCCGATCGGTTCCTCGCCTACTGGATGGCGATCGGCCGTCACCAACGGGAGCGGGCGTTCCACCATCTCCTAGCGCTCGCCGTGCGCACGGAGGGCGGCGACGTGGCCGGCTACCGCGCCGCGTACGAGGGAATCTTGGACGAGTTCGAAGGAAGCACCGTGACCGAGAAGAGCTTGGCGCGAACGTACTTCGATGTCATCCAGAGCGGGGCGCGTCATGGCGTCGTCTTCCCGAGCGAGATGCTCCTCCAGGCGAAGGCGCTCATCACGATGGAGGCGCTGTGCCTCTTCATGGCGCCCGGGTTCCGGTTCAGCGAGGAGATACGACCGATCGTCGCGCGACGCGCAGCCGAGCGCGCCTCGCCGAAGTCGCTCCTGGAAAAGATCTGGACGATGCTCCCCGACCTCGTCGTCGTTGGCGAGTGGTTCTACACGGAAGGAAATTCGAGAGACCGGGAGGCCGAGCCCGCGTTTCGCAGAGAGGCGATCTTGGCGATCACGGAGGTATGGATCGACGCCGCGGACGCGTGGCTCGGGGCCCGTCGCGACGCTCGACTTCCCAACATAGACGACCGGCCGCATCTCGCCGCGCTGCTCGACCTCGTGGCGCAGGCGGTCACGTGGCGTAACCGCGCCGGAGTGACGAGCGTTTCAGACGGAGACGCAGCGTCGTGGCGTCAGGGCCGCCCTTGGCTTGATGCGATCCCGGCAGCCTTCCTGCCCTTCGCGCGCTTGGCGCTCGCGCGAGCCGAGGCGGCGCTCCGGGAGCAAATGGATCGAGCTGCCGGCGAGGAACAATCAGGGCATGACTCACTTGGATGACGATCTCCCTCCTCTCCCGAGCGAGGTTCCCTTCCGCCCTCTTTTACGCCACATAAAAATACATGCAGAATATCTGGAGGGAATGCCCGGCGAGCTAGTACTAGGGGCAGGGGGTATATAGATTAATAGGAGCGGGGGGTATTCATTCTTCCCTCTCGAACCCGGAGAATCTATGGAACGGATGTCTTTGAAGATCGATGGCATGAGCTGCGGGCACTGCGTCGGAGCGGTCACCAAAGCACTAAAGTCGGTCGACGGAGTGACGGTCGAGAACGTGGCCGTCGGATCGGCCACGATCGCCTACGACCCGACCGCGACGTCGCCGAGCGCCGTCGCCAGTGCGGTGGCGAAAGCCGGATACACCGCGGTGCCGGCGGCGGCCTAAATGCCGCGCGGAACGAACTCGTCATTCGCGAGAGAGAAATGACGACCGTCGACTGGCTCGTACTGCTCGCGGGGATCGCCGCGATCGCGTGGGTCAATTGGTTCTTCTTCGCCGCCGGACGTCGAACCGCGGTGATCGCCATGCCAGTTGTGCGACCGGAGGGAGCGACGGGACCGCCGGAGATCACGATCACTGTGCACGGCGGCTACAACCCGCAGGTCGTGCGCACGAAGGCGGGCCAGCCAGTCCGTCTCGTCTTCGACCGAAAAGAATCGTCGAGCTGCACGGAGGAAGTCGTGTTTCCGGACTTCGGCATCCGCAAGTTCTTGCCGGCGTTTCAGCAGACGGTCGTCGAAGTCACGCCACCGGCACCAGGTCGCTACGCGTTCACGTGCGGTATGAGCATGATCCGCGGCGAGCTGGTCGCCGAGGCGTGATCGGAATGACGGTTCGAGAACCGGTGGAGAGAGTCGAATGAGCACCATTACCGAATCCGGTGAAAAGACCGCGACCGCGCGGGAAACGATCCGCATCCCGGTGAGCGGGATGACGTGCGCCGCCTGCCAGTCGCGAGTGCAACGCACGCTGCAAGAACATCCGGGCGTCGACGACGCCTCGGTCAATCTCATGATGAAGAACGCCACGGTGACCTTCGATCCGGCTACCGTGCGTCCCGAGCAACTCGTCGAAGCGATTCGCGAGACGGGCTATGGTGCCCAGCTCGCGCCCCCGGCGCAGACGGCGTTCGAGGAACAGGAGGCGCGCGACCGCGCGCAGACCGAGGAATTCCTCGAGCTGCGGCGAAAGGCGATCGTGAGCGGCGCGATCGGCGCCATCGCGATGGTCGTGTCGATGCCGCTCATGGCGGCGAACGCGCATTTCGGACTCGGCCCCATGTCCGATCCGTTCATGCGCTGGACGTTGCGCGTGCTCGATCCGCCGCTCGCTCGCGCCTTACCATGGCTGTACGCCATTCCGACACGGGCGGTCGCGATCGCGCTGCTCGCGATCACGGCGGGCGTGATGGCGTGGGCGGGCCGGCATTTCTACACACGCGCCTGGTCGGCCTTCCGGCACCATGCGGCGGACATGAACACCCTGGTCGCCGTCGGCACGGGCGCGGCATTCGTCTACTCGGTGATCGCGACCCTCGCGCCCGGCTTTTTCGTCGCGCGCGGCGTCGCGCCCGACGTCTACTACGAAGCGGTGATCATCATCATCGCGCTCATTCTCACCGGGAACGCCTTCGAGGCGCGCGCCAAGCGACAGACATCGACGGCGCTCCGGGCGTTGGTCGACCTTCAGCCCAAGACCGCGCGCGTTCTTCGCGGTGACGCGGAAGTCGATGTCCCGATCGATGCCGTCACGCAGGGCGATACGGTCGTCGTTCGTCCCGGTGAGCGCATTCCGGTCGATGGCGAAGTGCTCACGGGCAAGAGCGCGGTCGACGAATCGATGCTGACCGGGGAATCGATGGCCGTCGAGAAGGGACCTGGCGCCAAAGTCATCGGCGCGACGATCAACGGCACGGGCGCGTTTCGCTATCGCGCGACGACACTCGGCGCCGACAGCATGCTCGCGCGCATCGTGAAGCTAATGCGGGACGCGCAGGGCTCGCGCGCGCCGATCCAGCGTTTGGCCGACCAGGTGAGCGGCATCTTCGTGCCGATCGTCATCTCGATCGCGGTCCTCACGTTCGTGACCTGGTTCATCGTGTCGCACGTGACCGGCACACCAGCTGGCGCCGCCGCGGTACACGGCTTCGCCGCGGCCGTCGCGGTGCTTATCATTGCCTGTCCCTGCGCGATGGGCCTCGCGGTGCCGACCGCCGTCATGGTCGCGACGGGGAAGGGCGCGGAGCTCGGCGTGCTCATCAAGGGAGGTGAGGCGCTGCAGCGAGCGGGCGACATCACCACTGTCGTCCTCGACAAGACCGGGACGGTGACGGAGGGCAAGCCGACGGTGACGGACGTCGTGCAGGCGACACGCAGCGACGCGAGCGGCAAGGAGCCGTCGCGCTCCGACGACGAGCTCGTTCGACTCGTGGCTTCCCTCGAGGCGTCGAGCGAGCATCCACTGGGCGACGCGATCGTTCGCTTCGCGAAGGAACGCGGGTTCACTCTCGCTACACCAGCATCGTTCGAGTCGGTCACCGGGCGAGGCGTTGTTGGGGTCGTGGATGGCGCGGCGCTCGCCGCGGGGAACGCGGCGCTCATGGCGGACCGCGCCATCGATATCGCGCCGCTGTCGGAGACCGCCGAGCGACTGGCGAGCGAGGGAAAGACGCCGATGTATGTCGCGATCGGCGGTGCGCTCGCGGGCGTGATCGCCGTCGCGGACCCGATCAAGCCGAGCTCGCGTGAGGCCGTCGCTCGTCTGCGGAAAGCTGGACTCACCGTCGTCATGCTCACCGGCGACAACGAGCGCACCGCGCATGCGATCGCGGCGCAGGCCGGCATCGATCGTGTCGTCGCCGGAGTGCTCCCCGAGGGGAAGGTCGCCGAAGTGAAGCGCTTGCAGGCCGAAGGACAGGTCGTCGCCATGGTAGGCGACGGTGTGAACGATGCGCCTGCTCTCGCGCAAGCCGACGTCGGGATGGCGATGGGCACGGGCACCGATGTCGCGACGGAAGCGGGGGATGTCGTGCTCATGCGCGGCGACCTGCGTAGCGCCGCGCAGGCGATCGAGCTATCGCGTCGGACGATGCGCACGATGAAGGAAAACCTCTTCTGGGCGTTCGCCTACAATGTGATCGGCATCCCGATCGCGGCCGGCGCGCTCTATCCGGCGTTCGGCATCCTCTTGAGCCCGATCTTAGCGAGCGCGGCGATGGCGTTCAGCTCCGTCAGTGTCGTGACGAACAGCTTGCGCTTGCGCTCGGCGCGCATCACGTGAGGAGTCGATGATGAAGACCGTCAAGCGGTCAGCTGGGCGCGACGAACCGGACGTGAAGCGAGCGGCGACGAAGGAGCCGAGGAGCGCGCGCGCATCGGCGAGAGACGCGGCCACTCTTGCGCGCTGTGGATGCGGTGTTGCGTCGCCCGATTCCATGGACGGAGCCGAGGGCCGCAAGGCGGTCGCGGTCGATCCGGAGATCAAGACCCGCAACCTGAAACGGCTGCGGCGCATCGAAGGGCAAGTGCGCGGTCTGCAGAAGATGGTGGAAGAGGACCGCTACTGCGCGGACATCATGACGCAGATCTCGAGTGTTCACGAGGCGTTGCGCGCCGTCGGACGCGAGCTGATGCGGAACCATCTCAAACACTGTGCGTCGTCCGCGATGCGGGCGGGTGGGGACGAGGCGAGCGCGATGTACGACGAGCTCGTCGATCTCATGTACACGCACAGTCGGTGAAAGGCGACAGAAGGCCATCGAGTGCGTTCGACATCCTAGCGGCCAACGGCGTGGACGTCATGCTCGCCGAGCGGGATGCCACACGCCGACGCCGGTCATCTCACACGATTCTCACGCACGACGCGGGATGAAGGTCATCATCAAGAGCGGATCGTTCGCAGCGCTCCCGTCAGGAACGGAGGAGATCTACAAGATTGATGCAGAGAGCTTCAACGGAGCCGATCATCTGCATCGCATTCTCGACGAGGCGCCAACAATCGTCAACGACGCCCTTGCTGCGGCACCGCCAACCAGCACGGGGCATTGACCCGCGGCCTCCCGCCGATCCCCGTGACGGTCAGAAGAGACTATCTGATGCCATCTTCATTGCAAACAACCGCCCCGTCAGACCGGGGGAATCCGCACATCATCAGACTCGAGCTGCGCGACATGAGGCAGCTCTTCAATTCGATGGACCCCTCTCCGTTTATCGAACGGGACCTCGACGACGACGCCGAAGAATTCATCGTGAGCTGGGCGCAAGAGTTTCCGCCGGGCGCATCGCTGAGCCTGCGCATCTACCTGGAGCAGTGGCCGCCCAAGGATCCCAAGGCACTGATCACGCAGGCCGTACACAACCACTTCGCGCACCGCGCCCACCTCACCACATTGAAGTTCAGGCGGTTAATGAAGCAGGGCCGGACGAGTCTCTTGATTGGTCTCGTGTTCCTAGCCACCTGCCTCGTCGTGATCAGGACCCTGCTGTCCGGGGAGACTGGCGCGTGGGCCGGCGTGCTGCGCGAGAGTCTGACGATCGCGGGGTGGGTCGCGATGTGGCGGCCGATGCAGATCTATCTTTACGATTGGTGGCCCTTGCGTCAGACCGGCCGAATCTATGTGAAATTGAGCCACATGCCGGTGGAAGTGACTCAGCATCAGAAGAGTTAGCGTGTTCACTCGAGGCTTTGGTTCGGCAGCGTTACGCCCCCGCGAGCCTCATATTACGATGTGGTAGCAGTCGCGCGTACTTGGCGAACGAAATCGTGGCATACGCGTCAGTGTCGTCAAACCGGCGCACGATAAATGCGATGTAGGAGCATCGCGATGTGTAGGTCACGCGCTGGAACGAACAGGAGTTGAGGATGCTGATTTCATGGTAGTCGTTCTTGCTGGCGTTCATGTTCATCTGCTTGTTCCCGTCTATTGGCTATGGCTGGGGTTACCGCCGGTGGGGCCCGCCATACCCTCGCTACGTCCAACGTCGCTGGAGCGAACGTGCGACACGCGCTCCCGGCAGTGCGCCGTTCGACCATCACGTCTGGGGATGGGGCGGCGACGTCATCTGGGTCATGCTGATCATCTGGATCTTCGCGTGCGGCGCAGGCTTCTGGCGCCGCTAAGGTGGAACCCGCCGCGGTCATGTCCCGCCGTGCCGTCCCCGGCCGATCGAATAGCGGAGGGTTCGGGTCAATGCCTGCAGCAACGTTGACGCCAGAGCTGCTTCAGCGGATGAACGCGTACTGGCGTGCCGCCAACTACCTCTCGGTTGGCCAGATCTACCTCTACGACAATCCGCTGCTGAAAGAGCCGCTCACGCTAGCGCACGTGAAGCCGCTGGTCGTCGGGCATTGGGGCACGACCCCGGGGCAGAACTTCATCTATGTGCACCTGAATCGCGTCATCAAGAAATACGATCTCGACATGTTTTACGTCGCCGGCCCGGGTCATGGCGGTCCGGCGATCGTCGGCAACGTGTATCTCGAGGGCACATGGAGCGAGGTCTATCCGGACGTCCCACTGGACGAAGCCGGACTGAAGAAGCTGTTCAAACAGTTCTCATTCCCGGGCGGCATCTCGAGCCACGTCGCGCCGACGACACCGGGGTCGATCCATGAAGGAGGCGAATTGGGATACTCGCTCAGCCATGCCTTCGGTGCGGCTTTCGATAATCCAGAGTTGATTGTGGCCTGCGTGATAGGCGAT
>JBBROY010000027.1:0-70390 GCA_038228795.1 Gemmatimonadales bacterium | reverse complement strand
GTGCGGACCGGCGTGACAGTCGTGCCCGAAACGCTGGCGGTCGGAGACCGGTTCGCGGTACGCGTACGCGTGCAGGCACCGGCGGGCAGCGTCATTCAATTTCCGCTCACGGCCGACAGTGGCAAGTCGTGGGAGCAGAGCGATCCGCGCGGCATCACACTGAACGGCGATCAGGGTGCAATCGACCAGACCGCGAGCTACCGGCTCGTGGTGTGGGACACCGGCGCGATCGCGCCAAAGTTCGCCGACGTGCTCGTCCGCTTGAACGGCGCCGAGCGCCGCATTCCGATCGAGGACGTGCGCGTATTCGTGCGATCGGTCCTGCCGGCGGACACGACGCTCCGCGTGCCAAAGGGAAGTCGCGACATCCTCGAGGCGCCGACACCGTGGTGGTGGTGGTGGCCGTATGCCGTTGCGGCCGCCATCTCGCTTCTCCTCATTTGGCTGCTGTTCTGGTCGTGGCGCCGCCGGCGAAACCGTGTGCCGCCCCCCGATGCGTTTGGCGATGCCGAGCGCGAGTTCGAGCGCATCGATGCCCTCGGCTTGCTCGAGGCGGGAGAGCGCGGGCGCTTCGTGGCGCTCAACATCGAAGTGCTTCGGGATTATCTCGCGGCTCGGGTAACTGGCGCGCACCGCGCCCTCACGAGCGGCGAGCTGCTCGCCACGCTCCCCAAGACGGATGCCGTTCCGGTGAGCAAGCTCGCCCCGGTGCTCCAGGAAGTGGATCTGATCAAGTTCGCGCGACGCGCCGTTACCGAGGAGCGCGCGGCCCAGCTCGCCGGGGATACCCGCACCATGGTGCGAGAGGTCGAGGATCGCACGCAGGCCGACGAGCGCGCGATGCGGGAGCGAGAAGCGCGCGAGCGGCCGGCCCCGCCGTCGCCGCCGGCCAAGGGGCAAGCGGCATGATCCCCTTCACCCGCATGACGTTCGCGACGCCATTCGCGCTGCTGCTGCTCCTCGCGATTCCCGCGTGGTGGATCTCGCGCCGGCGCCGCCGTCCGCCGGCAATCGTCTTCTCGCGCGCCGACGCGCTGGCGAGCGGGCCGCGCGCGGGACGGGGCATCGCGCGCGCGCTGTTTCTGTTTCGCAACCTGCTCCTCGCGAGCATCGTCGTCGCGCTCGCGCGCCCGCGGTCGGGCGCGCGGGCGGAGAACATCACCAGCGAAGGGATCAACATCGTGCTGGTGATCGATCTCTCGAGCTCGATGCTGTCGGAGGACTTCCAGCCGCAGAACCGGATGGAGGTCGCGAAGGACAAGATGAAGCAGTTCGTCGCGGGGCGGCGCACCGACCGGATCGGACTCGTGGCCTTCGCGTCGGAGGCTCTGACGCAGGTGCCGCTGACGGTCGACTATCCGGTCGTGATCGCGGCGATCGACAACCTTGCGCCCGGACAACTCGAGGACGGTACGGCGATCGGCACCGCCGTTGCCACGGCGGCCAATCGGCTGCGCGGGGCGCCCGGCAAATCGCGGGTGATGATTCTGGCAACAGATGGCGAGAACAATCGCGGCGCGATCGATCCGCGCACCGCGGCGTTGGCCGCCGGTCAATTCGGCATCAAGATCTACACGATCGGCGTCGGCACCGAGGGGATGGCGCCGGTTCCCGTCGGCCGCGGCGTCACCGGACTTCGCTACGAGTATCTGCCCGTACGCATCGACGAACCATTGCTCACCGATGTCGCCAAGAGTACCGGCGGCCGCTACTTCCGCGCGCGCGATGCCGCCGCACTGGGCCACATTTACCAGGAGATCGATCACCTGGAGCGCGCGCCGGTTCAGTCGCGCACCTACGTGCGCTACAGCGAACAATACCGGTGGCCCCTCGGTGTCGCCCTCGTTGCCTTGATGCTCGAGATGTCGATCTACGCCTGGCGTGGTCCGCTCCCATGAGTCGGCGATGAGCTTTCCATACTTCGACTGGCCGTTGGCGCTCTGGTTGGCCCCGGTGCTGGCCGCGGCGGTCGCGGCGTTGATGCTCGCCGCGTTCAGACGACGCGTGCTGCGATTGGCGCAGCTCGGCGGCGAGGAGATCGTCTCTCGCTTGGTCCCGCCGGCGGCGACGCGCACGCCATGGTGGCGCGCCGGCACGCTGGGCGGCGCCGCGCTGTGCCTCGGTGTCGCGATCGCCGGACCGCGGTGGGGAAGCGAGACCGCCATCGTCCGCGGCAGTGGCGCCGACGTCGTTCTGGCGCTCGACGCATCGCTCTCGATGCTCGCGACGGACGAGCGTCCCAATCGTCTTGAGAAGATGAAGGCCGAAACGCGCCGGCTACTCGCGTCGAGCGAGGGCGACCGCTTCGGGTTGATCGCCTTCGCGGGCCGAAGCTACATCCTCACGCCGCTGACCGTCGATCAAGGCGCGCTCGAGCTCTTTCTCGACAATCTCGATCCAAGCGTGGTAGGGCAAGCCGGCAGCTCGCTCTCGCGCGCCATTCGTCAGGGGACGGATCTCTTGCTCACCAGCCATACCGAAGCCGATCGCGCGCTGGTGATCATGAGCGACGGCGAAGCGTTCGAGCCGGCCGAGGATGTGGCGGCGGCGGCGAAGCGCGCCGCGGAGTCCGGCGTGATCGTGATCGCCGTCGGCTTCGGAACGACCACCGGATCGACGATCCCGGTGCAGAGCGCGGAGGGCATCATTCAGAAGCGGGATGAGAATGGAGACGTCGTCGTGACGCGCTACACGCCCGGCCTGCTTCGGGCGGCCGCGTCCGCATCGAGCGGCACGTTCATCGATGCGGGCGCGACAGACAAGGCGACGCGCGTTCGATCGGCGCTGTCGTCGTTGCGCCGCGAGCATCGGCAGGCGGAAGCCGGACGCGAGCGCCGTCCGCGCTTTCAGCTCTTCCTCATTCCCGCCATGCTCCTCGCGCTCCTCGACACACTTCTCGCCGAGCGTCGCGGCCGGCGGCGCCGCATGCACGCCGCCGCCGCGACGGCGGCCTCGCTGCTCCTGATGATGATGGCGCTGCCGCGCGCAGCCTTCGCGGCCGGAGGAGACGAGGGCGATCGGCTCTACCGCGCCGGACGCTATCGCGAGGCCGTCGAGGCCTACGCAGCCGCCATCAAAGGGGGAGACGAATCCGCCCGCGCGCTCTACAACTTGGGCACGGCACTCATCGCTGCCGGTCGAGCGGAAGAGGCGGTGGCGCCCCTCGAGAAAGCGGCGACCACTACCGACGCCGATCTTCGCTACCGCGCGCTGTTCAACCTCGGTCTGATCAAACTCAAGCGCGGCCTGGCATCGAAAGGCGATGCCGGTGATGGGCTGATGACGGAAGCGGCCGAAGCGTACAAGCGGGCGCTGCGACTCAAGCCGAATGAGCGCGACGCCAAGTGGAACTACGAGCTGGCGAATCGCAACAAGCAACAGAAGAGTGGAGGAGGAGGCGGCGGTGGGAACAATCAGCCGCAGCCTCAGCAGCCCCAACCGCAGCCGAGCGACAAGCCCGCCGGCGGACTGAATCAGAATCGCGCCGAGCAGATCTTGAATAGCGCGGCGCGCGAAGAACGCGATGTGCAGGGGAAGAAGCAGCACGGACAGCCGCCCGATCGTCCGCGCGGAGGAAAGGACTGGTGATCGGGATCGGCGGGCTGATCCTGGCGCAGCTCGCGGTCACGGTGACCGCGCCGGACACGATGCGCGTGAACACCACAGCGGAAGTGCACGTGCGCGTCGTCGCACCCGCGGGACGCACCGCGTCGCTCACGCCGCCGTCGCTGCGTCCATTCATCGTCGTGCGGGTGCAGCAGTCGGCACGCACGGACCCGGCGATGAATGGCCGCTTCGTGGCCGACTATCAGTACACGCTCGCCGCATCGCGCGAAGGGACATATCAGATCGGCGCCTTCGTCGCGCGTACCGGCGCCCTCAGCGCCAGCTCATCTCCAACTCGCATCGTCGTGCTCGGTGCGCGCGGCGCCGACCGCGCGCCGGCGATCATCGCGAAGTCGGCGATCGATACGAGCGTGCCTGTGACGTTTCGCGCGCTGGCGACGCCCGACACGGTGTACGTCGGGCAGCAGGCAACGTACGAGCTCGGCGTCTTTCTCGAGGAGAGCGTGCGCGACCGGCTGCGGCGAATGGAGGCGATCGCACCCGAGATGCGCGGCCTGATGGCCTACGACGCGCCGCTGCCGTCCACGGGGTTCACGCCGCGAGTGGTCGCGGGGCGCCGGTATGAATCGCACGTCTACCAACGGGCCATCTTTCCGCTCGCGCCCGGGAGATACGTGCTGCCTCCGGCGCGCCTCGTCTACGCGTTGCCGCTGAACTACAGCTTCTTCAGCCGCGAGGAAAGCTTCGAGCTGCGGAGCGACAGTGTCATCGTCGTCGCGCTGGATCCGCCGACGGCAGCCCGGCCCCCGGGGTACGTGGGCGCCGTCGGAGATCTTCGCCTCGCCGCCACGCTCGACACCGCCGCCGCGCGCGTCGGCGACCCGCTTTCGCTGACGGTGCGCGTGTCGGGCGTCGGCAACGTGAAGCTCTTTCCGCGGCCGCCGGTCAGCATTCCGTGGGCGACGGTGCTCGCCGCGGGTGAGCGCGTCACACTCGCCGGCGACTCGCTGCGCATCCGGGGCGCGAAGGATTTCACCTACGTACTGACGCCGCTGCGCTCCGGCCCGCTGACGATTCCACCGCTCCACTACTCGTACTTCGATCCGGGAACCGCGCGGTACGAGACGGCCGAAAGCGCGGCGATTCCGGTGATCGTCGCGCCGGGCACGCTCGCCGCGGTCGACAGCACCGCTCCCGCCGGCCCCGAGCGATTGTCCCTTCGCGCGACGTATCGCGGAGCGTGGTCGCCACCGATCTACACCCGGCGCGAGATCTGGTGGGCGCTCCTCGCCGTGCCGATTCCGGCGCTGGCGCTGCAGCTGGCGCGCCGGCCCCGCCGGCGCCGGCAACCGCGCGCGGCGCGCCGCCTGCGCGCCCTCACGCGTGCGCACGGCGCCGACAGCGCGCGTGAATCGCGCCGCGCATTCGTCGATGCCCTATCGCAGCGGCTCGGTATTCCCGCGGAAGCGCTGGCCGAGCCAGCGGCGCTCGAGCGGTTCGCCCGCCGATCGGGCACGTCGGATGAAACCGCGCAGCGCGCGGCCGCTGTGCTCGCCACTCTCGATCGCGCCGCATTCGCCAGCGTCCCGGAGCTCGAGGCCGGCGCGGCACACGATGCCTATCGCGTCTACCTCGATATCGATCGCGAGGCACGAAGCGCCGCGCACAACGCGTCGGCGTCGGCCGGACTCATCATGGCCGCACTGCTCGCCATCGCCTCGCTGTTGCACGCGACGTCCCTCTCGCCCGACGCCCTTCGCTTCGCGCACGGCGTCGATGCCTATGGACGGGGACGCTTCCCCGTCGCCGCGGCCGATTTCGCCGCGGTGACGGCCGCGCGGCCCGCCGCGCCCGACGCCTGGGCAAACGCCGGCACGACGGCGTGGGCCGCCGGCGACACGGCGCGCGCGGTGCAGGGCTGGGAGCGCTCGCTTCGCCTCGAGCCGTCGGCGGGCGATGTGCGCGCGCGGCTCGAGCTCGTCCCGGCCGTCGCCGACGACGCGCTCGCGGCGGTCCCCCCGGTATCGCCGACGCCGATCGCCATCCTGGCGGCGCTGCTCTGGTGCGCGACGTGGATGTACGTCGCGGCATCGCGCCCGCGCGCCGCCGACGGCGCCATCCGCCCTCGCACGCTCGCGCTGATGGGATGCGCCGGCACGGCACTGCTCATCGGCGTCACGGCTGCCTTGGAATCACCGTTGGCCGCCGCGGACCTCGCGGTGCTCGGGCGCCACACCTCGCTGCTCGCTACACCCGCACTCGGCTCGGAGCGTGGACAGACGATATCGGCCGGCGGTGTGGTGCGCGTGCTCGAGCGGCGCGACGCCTGGGCGCGGGTGGCGATCGATGCGGAACGTGATGGATGGGTCGACGCCTCCACGCTGCTGCCGCTCGCCCGCCAGTGAGTACGCCGCATCTGAATTGACGCTGCTCTCGCGGTCGGCATAGCTTCCGCGCATGCCCGCTGCCCGCGTTGCCGTTCTCCCCGACACGGTCGTCGACCAGATCGCCGCCGGTGAGGTGATCGAGCGGCCGGCATCGGTGGTGAAGGAGCTGGTCGAGAACGCGCTCGATGCGGGCGCCGGCTCGATCGACATCACGATCGACGACGGCGGACGCGCGCGCATCCGCGTCGCGGACGACGGCACGGGGATGACGCGCGACAACGCGCTGCTGGCCATCACGCGCCACGCGACATCGAAGATTCGCCAGACGGCCGATCTCGTCGGCGTGGGCAGCTTCGGGTTCCGCGGCGAAGCGCTGCCTGCCATCGCCTCCATCTCGCAGCTCGACATCGAGACCGCCGGTGACGACGGCCGGGGCACGAGCCTCCGTATCACCGGGGGCGCGCTCGAGGAGACGAGCGACGTCGCGCGCCGCCAAGGGACGACGGTGACCGTGTCGCGGCTCTTCTACAACGCTCCGGCGCGGCAACGCTTTCTTCGATCGGCGCGATCCGAGTGGCGCGGGATCATGGATGTCGTCACCGCGTGCGCGCTGACGCGGCGCGATGTGCGCCTCACCGTCACCCATGACGGACGCGCGGCGGTGACCTTGCCCCCCGCCTCGTCGCTGCGCGCGCGCCTCGCCGCGCTCTGGGGAAATGCGTTGGCGGAGCGGCTGGTCGAGCTGGATGATGTCGCCGGCGCGGTTCGCGTCGCCGGTCTCGTCGAGCGGCCGGCCGATGTCGGGAGCGCGACTCGTCGAGTCTTTCTCTCCGTCAACGGCCGGTCGATCCGCGATGCCGGGCTCGTGCGTGCCGCCGAGGCCGCGTATCGGTCGACGATTCCCGCGGGTGCCCGCCCGTCGATGTGGCTCGACGTCACCCTACCCGCGGAATCGGTCGACGTCAACGTGCACCCGACGAAGGCGGAGGTGCGGTTTCGTGACCGCTGGCCGCTCGAGCGCTCGGTGGAGCACGCGGTTCGCCGCGCGCTCGGCACCACCGATAGCGCGGCGGCTTTTTCCTCACGCCCCTGGTTCACCGCCGCGGCGCCGGCGATCGACGCGCCTTCGGTCGATGTCGAAGTGATGCGGCCGGCGCCAGCGGAGGCGGGAACGGAGCCGCTGTTTGAGTCGGCGGTCGAGGTGATGACGAGCGACGACTCGCCGCTTGCGGCGCGTGAGCCAATCGACGTGCCGCCGCTGCTCCAGCTGCGGCGCACCTACATCATGTTCGAGCGCGACGATGGCGTCGTGCTCATCGACCAGCACTCGGCGCACGAGCGCGTGCTGTACGAGCGCTTCATGGGCACGCTCGAGGGCGGCGCGTCGCCATCGCAGCGGCTGCTCTTCCCGATCACGCTGCACCTCGGGCCGGCCGAGGGTGACGCGTTCGATGAACATCGCGCGCAGTTCGAGACGCTCGGATTCGAGATCGAGGGATTCGGCGGCCACACGCTGATCGTGCGCAGCGTGCCGATGCCGCATCCGCGGTTCGACGCGCCGCGCTGCCTGCGCGAAACGCTGGACGCGCTGACGGGCGACCGTTTTGCCGGCGCACACGCCAAGCACGAGCGGCTGGCCGCGACGCTCGCCTGCAAGGCGGCGATCAAGGCCGGCGATGCGCTCTCGCAGGGCGAGATGCGCGCCCTGTTCATCGCGCTGGCCGACACCGTGCTTCCCGCGCACGACGTGCACGGGCGCTCGACGATCGTGCATCTCACGTGGGACGAGGTCGAGCGCCGCTTTGGCCGCCGGTAGCGCGTGTGTGGTCATCTGCGGGCCGACCGCCGCGGGGAAGTCGGCGCTCGCGATGATGCTGGCCGAGCGAGTCAACGCCACCATCGTGAGCGCCGATTCCCGGCAGATCTATCGAGGTTTCGACATCGGAACGTCGAAGCCGTCGCTCGCCGAGCGGGAACGCGTTCCGCACGAAGGGATAGACGTCGCGGACCCATCGTCCCGGTACTCGGCCGCCATGTGGAGCACTGGGGCGGCGGCGTGGATCGGCGCCGCGCGCGCGGCGGGCCGTGCGCCGCTCGTTGTTGGAGGCACCGGCTTCTACATGCGCGCGCTGACCGCGCCGCTTTTCGCCGAGCCCGAGCTCGATGGCGATCGGCGCCGCGCGCTGCAGCGCGAGCTTGGCTCGCGGTCGATCGACGAGCTGCGCCGCTGGTGCGCTACGCTCGATCCGCGCAGAGCCCATCTGGGCCGCGCGCAGCTTCTCCGCGCGATCGAGGTTGCGCTGCTGACTGGCGTGCCGATCTCCGCATGGCACGAGCGCGAGCGCGGCCAGAGCGCACAGCGCGCGCGATACATCGTCGTCGATCCCGGCGCGTCACTTGGCGCGCGAATCGAGCAGCGCGTGCGCTCGATGTTCGATGCCGGCTGGGCCGATGAGGTCCGCGCCCTCTCCGAACACATACCGGCCGACGCTCCCGCGTGGAACGCGACGGGCTACGCCGCTGTTCGTGATGTCGTGCTCGGCCGCGTCTCGCGCGACGATGCCCTGCAGCGCATCATCATCGCCACGCGCCAATACGCCAAACGCCAACGCACCTGGTTTCGCAATCAATTGCAAGAGGAGACGGCACGCGGCGATGTGCTACGCCTCGATCCGAATGAGCCGGCCGCGATCGATCGCGCACTGAGTTGGTGCGCGGTTGCCGCTCGCAGTGAAACCGACATCTAACATCTGACATCTTCCGAAATCGACAACGTCCGAATGAAAATTGGGATCAGCTGCTATCCGACGTACGGCGGTTCCGGAGCCGTGGCGACCGAGCTCGGCATCGCCCTGGCCGACCGCGGCCACGAAGTCCATTTCATCACCTACGCGCAGCCATTCCGGCTGCCCAGCTTTCGGCCGCGCATCTACTTCCATGAAGTCAGCGTGTCGCGCTACCCGCTGTTCGAGTATCCGCCGTACGACCTCGCGCTGGCGGTGCGGATGCACGAGGTGGTGATGACGCACGGCCTCGATCTGCTCCATGCGCACTACGCCGTGCCTCACGCCACGAGCGCATGGATCGCCCAGGAGATGCTGCACGAGACCGGTAACGATGTTCGCATCGTCACCACCCTGCACGGGACCGACATCACACTGGTGGGACAGGATCCGTCGTACCGCACGGTGACCAAGTTCTCGATCGAGAAATCCGATGCGCTCACGGCGGTCTCGCAATATTTGCAGCGGGAGACCCTCGCCACATTCGGCTGCGCGGGGTGCGCCGTCGAAGTCATTCCGAACTTCATCGATCCTGCCGTCTACGATCGGGCGCGCTACCGCCCCGAGCTGCGCGAACAGATCGGCAATCGGCCGATTGTGATGCACATCTCGAACTTTCGGCCGGTGAAGCGGCTGGCCGATGTCGTGCGAATCTTTGCCAAGGTGAACGCCGAGCTGCCCGCTGCGCTGGTGCTCGTCGGCGATGGACCCGAGCGCGACGACGCCGAGCGCGAGGCGCGTCTGCTCGGCGTGCACGACTCGACCTTCTTTCTGGGCAAGCTCGACACCGTCGCGCCGCTGCTCGCGTCGGCCGACCTCTTTCTCCTGCCGAGCTCGACCGAATCGTTCGGGCTCAGCGCGCTCGAGGCGCTGGCCTGCGGCGTGCCCGTCGTCGCGTCACGCGTCGGTGGCATTCCTGAGGTGGTGCGCGACGGCGTGACGGGTGTGCTGTGCCAGCTGGGCGATGTGGACGGGATGGCCGCGGCGGCGCTCGGTATTCTGCGCGACCGCGCGCGGTGGGACGCGATGAGCGCCGCCGCCGCCGCCGACGCGCGCGTGCGCTTCTCACAGGTCGAGGTGGTCGCGCAATACGAGGCGCTCTATGCGCGCACGTTGGCGTAGCGTCGGCGCGCTGATGGCGCTGGTGCGTTGGCCGAACGCGCTCATCGCGGCGGCCGGTGTTGCGGCCGGCGGGTGGTGGGTGGGCCAGCTTACGCTGGCCGTGGCCTTCGCGATGCTCGCCGCCATCTCGCTCACCGCGGTCGCCAATGCGTGGAACGATGCGAACGATGTCGAGATCGATCGCGTCGCCCATCCGGAACGGCCGCTGCCGCGCGGGCTGCTGTCGATCGCCGACGCGTGGGCCGTGACGGCGACTGCGGCGGCCCTCGCCATCGGATTCTCGTTCACCGCGAAAGCCGCGCTGGGCCTGCTGACCGTGGGCGTGATCGCCGCCATGCTCGCTTATCCGCGCGTCAAACGCGCCGGCCTCGCCGGCAATGTCCTCGTGGCGGTGCTGGCATCGCTTCCGTTCTTGTACGGCGCCGCCGCCGGCGGGAACGCACGCGCCGGCCTCGCGCTCGTCGCTATCGCGGCACCGTTGCATCTGGCGCGCGAATTGGCCAAGGATCTCGCCGACGTCGCCGGCGATGCCACATTCCGTCGGACCCTGCCGCTATCGGCCGGCCCGCGCGTGACGCGCGCGTTGGTGCTGGCCGCGCTCGTACTGTTCGCGATCGCCCTCGCGCTCTTGGTGGCGGCAACTCCCCAGATGGCGTTCGCGATGCTGCCGGCTGTCGTGCTTGCGCTCTGGGCCGTGCGCGACACCTTCGGTGGCCTGCGGCGCGCGCCGTCGCTCTTCAAGGCGTCGATGGTGTGCGCGATCGTCGCGCTCGTCATCGCCCGGCCGTAACGCTTCGCCCGCATCGTCGCGCATCACCCGCGCCGTCACCGCTATCCTTCTCGCCATGACCGTCTTTCAAGCGATCGTACTCGGCATCCTGCAGGGACTGACCGAGTTTCTTCCCGTGAGCAGCTCGGCCCATCTCGCGTTGGCGCCCTGGTTGCTGCACTGGCCCGAGCCCGGCCTGGCGGTGGACGTCGCGCTGCACGTCGGGACGCTCGTAGCCGTGCTCGCCTACTTCCGCCGCGAATGGCTGGCGCTGATCGGCGCCGTGATCGAAATCGCCCGGCGCCGAAAGATCGACACCGTGGAACAGCGCCGCGCGGTGTATCTCGTCATCGCCACGATTCCCGGCGGCATCGGAGGTCTGCTCCTCGACAAGTACGCGGAGCGTACGTTCCGCGCGCCGGCGCTCATCGCCGTGGCGCTGATCGTGATGGGCATCATCCTCTGGCTCGTCGACCGCGCCAGCGCGCAGGCGCGCTCGCTCGATCAGCTCACGGCGCGCGATGCCATCATCATCGGCGTCGCGCAAGTGTTGGCGCTGGTGCCGGGTGTGTCGCGCTCGGGCGCCACGATCACCGCCGGCCGCGCGCTGGCGCTCGATCGCGAGAGCGCCGCGACCTTCAGCTTCATGATGAGCATGCCCATCATCGCCGCTGCCGCCGTGCTCAAGGTGCCGCACGCGCTGCGTGAGAGTGGACTCAGTCTGCCGCTCATCGCGGGCGTGATCGCGTCGGCGGTCAGCGGCTGGATCGCCATCGCCATCCTGCTCCGTTTCGTCTCGCGACACAGCTATGGTGTCTTTGCGCTCTACCGGATCGTGCTCGGCGCTGTCGTCTTGCTGCTGGTGTACAACGGCCGGTGAGCACTCCGGCGCGGTACGATGGACGCGAGGCGATCACCCTCAGCCGGCTGCTCGATCTGCCCGAGGTCGCGTTGTTCGATGAGGTGCCGTCGACGCTCGACGTCGCGCACGGCCTCGCCGCCGGAGGCGCCCCATCGGGAACGCTCGTCCTCGCTGATGCGCAGAGTCAGGGCCGCGGCAGAAACGGACGCGCGTGGGCCTCGGCGCCCGGCGCGGGCATCTGGCTGACGCTCATCGAGCGCCCGCGCGATCAGGCGGCGTTGCAGGTGCTCTCGATCCGGCTCGGCTTGCGCGCGGCGGCGGTACTCGATCGTTTCGCCGCGGCGAACGTGTCGGTGAAATGGCCGAATGATCTGTACGTCGGAAGGGGAAAGCTCGCCGGCATTCTCGTCGAGAGTCGCTGGCGCGAGGACCGTATCGACTGGGTCGCGATCGGCTTTGGCGTGAACGTGCGCGTGCCCGCGGGCATCGATGGCGCGGCGGCACTCGCGCCCGGATCCGATCGTCTCGAGGTGCTGGCCGAGCTGGTGCCGGCGCTCCGCGCGGCGGCGAGTGCGCCGGGCATGTTGAATGACGCGGAGATGGCCGCCTGGCGCGCGCGCGATCTCGCCGAGGGTCGCGCATGCAGCTCGCCCGCGCGCGGCATCGTGCGCGGAATCGACGTGCGGGGCTCGCTCCTCGTCGGCGAGCGCGATGGCGAGGCAGCCGTTCCATGTCGCGCGGGTTCACTCGTGCTGGAGGGAGAGTCGTGATCGCCGTCTTCGACGTCGGGAACTCCGAGACGACCATCGGCCTGTTCGCCAATGGTGACGCGCCGAGCACGCCCGCACTGGCCGCGCACTGGCGGCTGACCACCAACGCGGCCCACACGGCTGATGAGATTGGCCTCGTGCTCGAGGGACTGATGCGCGCCGCTCTCGGAGGCGCCGCAACGATCCACGGCGCCGCCATCGCCAGCGTGGTGCCGCCGGTCACGGCGCCGCTCGCCGAAGCGTGTACCCGCTGGCTGGGCGCGAGCCCAATCATCGTCAGCGCACGCTCGCGGCTTCCGATCCGGCTGGAGGTCGACGAGCCGCTGACCGTCGGCGCCGACCGCATCGTCAATACGCTCGCGGCGAGCCGCATGTACGGCGTCGACACGATCGTCGTCGACCTCGGAACGGCGACGACCTATGACTGCATCACCGCCGACGCCGTCTTCCTCGGCGGAATCATCGCACCCGGACTGGGGATTTCCGCGAGCACCCTCATCCGTCGCACGTCGCAGCTTCCCGCGACGGAGCTGGTGGCGCCGTCGCGCGCGATCGGGAAGCGGACGGATGACTGCATTCGCGCCGGCGTGATGTTCGGCGCGGCGGACGCCATCGATGGCCTCGTGCGCCGGATCAAGCGGGAATGGCCGACGGGGCGAGTGCCGAAGGTCGTCGCCACGGGCGGGTTCGCTGAAGTGATTGCGCCGCTGTGCGAGGAGATTGACCTGGTGGAGACATATCTCACGCTCCACGGGCTGCGCATGGCGTATGAGCTGTTGCGCGAGCCCGCGACGACGTGAGCACAGGCGCCGCGGCGTGGCGGTCGCGCTCGATCGTGCGGCGCGTCGGCTACGCCATCTTGCCGGGCGATGGCTTCAGCTATCTGTTGCACTTGCGTCCACGCGAGTGGCCGATCATGGCCGCGCACACGATGCTCGGCTTCGTGGTTGCGGTGGGGCTGCACCCGATCTCCCTCTCGATCTACGCGCCCACCGCGGCGGCGGCGGTGCTGATCTGGGTGCTGCTGCTGAATGGCGGTACGCTCGCGCTGAACAGCGCGTTCGACGATGACGTCGACGACATCGGCTATCTGGACGCGCCGCCGCCGCCTCCGCGCCATCTAGCCCCGTTTGGTTTTGCGTTGATGCTGGGCGGCCTGCTCTGGGCGTTCGCGTATCCGACGCCATTTCTGATCGCATACGCGGCGTGCTTCACGATGTCGCTGCTGTACAGCGCGCCTCCCGCGCGCCTCAAGGCGGTGCCGGGTGCCGACTGGGTGATCAATATCGTTGGGTTCGGCGCGCTGACGCCGCTTGCCGGGTGGGCGATCACCGATCGTCCGATCACGCGATCCGCCCTCATGATCTCGTTCGGGTTCGGGGCGCTGTTCGCGGCGCTTTATCCACTCACGCAGCTCTACCAGCTCGAGGCCGATGCACAGCGTGGCGATCGCACGCTCGCCATTCAGCTGGGTGCGCGCCGCAGCCTCGCCGCAGCGATCCTCGCCGCGCTCATCGCATTCGGCTGCTTCGCCCTGCTGGCGTGGATCGAGGGCGCGAGCGCATCGCGCTGGGGAATACTGGCGCTGGCGCTGTTCACTTGGCTGGCGATACTCGGCCGCTGGATCGCCCGGACCGACAGGATGAGCCCGTCCGACCACAAGCGCGGGATGTACACGGCGCTCGCGGCGTGGGCACTCACCGATGTCGCGGTGCTCGCGCTGTTCGCCTGATTTTTTGCGGTGGGCGTTCATGCGATTCGAACGATTGTTACATGCAGCTGCAGCTGGCGTCTAAGTCGTTACCATTTAGCCGCTTGTGCACGCTCGCCTCTTCCAACACCTCGGCCTTGACTCCGCCGGCAAAACGGACTAATCTTAAGTCTGTTAGCACTCCAGGCGAATGAGTGCTAAGCACCGAATCATCCGATCGCGTTACACCCATAACCCAAGGAGGCGCTTCTCATGGCCACCAAGAACGCTACGCCGAACGCAACGAAGGTGAATGTCAGTCCGCTGGCCGACCGCGTCGTCATTCGCGCGCTCGAAGATACGGAGCAGATGCGTGGCGGGCTCTACATCCCCGACACCGCCAAGGAAAAGCCCCAACAGGGCGAGATCGTCGCCGTCGGACCCGGGCGCTTCGAGAAGGACAAGCGCGTGCCGATGGACGTCAAGGTCGGCGACAAGGTGCTCTACGGAAAGTACAGCGGCACCGAAGTCACGCTCGACAACGAGCAGTATCTGATTCTGCGCGAGACCGATGTCCTCGCCGTGATTTCCTGAAGCGTCAGGCCGAGGCGTGACTCTTCACGTCTCGCCGAATCAACGCTGACGCGCACCCGAACTCCGTCTTTACAAAGGAACCAGACATGGCTGCGAAAGAACTCTATTTCAACACCGAAGCGCGCGCGGCTCTCAAGCGCGGCGTCGACCAGCTCGCCGAGGCGGTGAAGGTCACCCTCGGACCGAAAGGCCGAAATGTCGTCATCGACAAGAAGTTCGGCGCCCCGACCGTGACCAAGGATGGCGTCACCGTCGCGAAGGAAGTCGAGCTGTCGGATCCGCTCGAGAACATGGGCGCCCAGATGGTCAAGGAAGTCGCGACGAAGACGAGCGACCTCGCCGGCGATGGCACCACCACCGCGACGGTGCTCGCCCAGGCGATCTTCCGCGAAGGCCTCAAGAACGTGACGGCCGGCGTGAACCCGATGGCGCTCAAGCGCGGCATCGATAAGGCCGTCGCCGCCGTGGTCGAGGAGCTGAAGAAGATCTCGGTCCCGACCGCCGGCAAGAAGGAGATCGCGCAGGTCGGCAGCATCTCGGCGAACAATGACCCCGAGATCGGCAACCTGATCGCGGAAGCGATGGAGAAGGTCGGCAAGGACGGTGTCATCACGGTCGAAGAGGCCAAGGGCCTCGAGACGACGCTGGAGACGGTCGATGGCATGCAGTTCGACCGCGGCTATCTCTCGCCGTACTTCGTCACCGATCCGGAGAAGATGGAAGCGGCGCTCGAGGACGCGCTCATTCTCATCCATGACAAGAAAATCTCGTCGATGAAGGACCTGCTCCCGATTCTCGAGAAGGTCGCCCAACTGGGCCGGCCGATGCTGATCATCGCCGAGGACATCGAGGGTGAGGCGCTCGCGACGCTGGTCGTCAACAAGCTGCGCGGCACGCTGCGCATTGCCGCGGTGAAGGCGCCCGGCTTTGGCGATCGCCGCAAGGCGATGCTGCAGGACATCGCGGTGCTCACCGGCGGTCAAGTGATTTCCGAGGAAGTCGGCTTCAAGCTCGAGAACGCGGTCGTCACGGACCTGGGCAAGGCGAAGCGGATCGTGGTGGACAAGGACAACACGACGATCATCGACGGCGGCGGCACCGAGGATCAGATCCAGGGTCGCGTGAAGGAGATCAAGTCGACGATCGACAAGTCGACCTCCGATTACGACAAGGAGAAGCTCCAGGAGCGGCTGGCGAAGCTCGCCGGCGGCGTGGCGGTGATCAACGTTGGCGCCGCGACCGAGAGCGAGATGAAGGAGAAGAAGGCGCGCGTCGAGGATGCGCTCCACGCTACGCGTGCGGCGGTCGAGGAAGGAATCGTCCCCGGTGGCGGCGTCGCGCTCATTCGTGCGCAGCGCGCGCTCAAGGCGCTCAAGTTCGATGACGCGGAAGAGCAGATCGGCGTCGATATCATTCGTCGCGCGATCGAAGAGCCGATCCGCATGATCGTGCAGAACGCGGGTGGTGAAGGCTCGATCGTCGTCGAAAAGGTGCGCTCGAACAAGGACGACAAGTACGGCTACAATGCGCTGACCGACACCTATGAGAATCTGGTCGAGGCGGGCGTGATCGATCCGACGAAGGTGACGCGTACGGCGCTGCAGAACGCGGCATCGATCGCCGGTCTCCTGCTCACGACGGAAGCGATCGTGGTCGAGAAGAAGGAAGAGAAGGGCGGCGGCTCCCCGGGCGGTCAGGGCGGCGGCGGCATGGGTGGGATGTATTAGGGGCAGTTGTCGGACGTCAGAAGTCAGATGCCGGTGACTGACGACTGAACTGTGTACCACGAGCGGCGCCGGACTTTTCCGGCGCCGTTTTTCGTTCATATCATGCGGTCGCGCAGCCGCCCGTCAGATCAAGTCGGCGGTGAGATAGGGACGTCTGTCCGAGGAAGGTCGCGGTGGATCGCCGACCGCTCTCGCTCCGGTCATCATGGATACCGCGTCGTCGCGAACGGATTGACCTGCGCGGGACCGACGACATGATTCGCGTTCGGTCCGGTCGGGCCAGCGGAATCGCCCCACCAGTTTTGTCCGGCATAAATGACGATCGTGCCCGTGTTTCGCAGGCCGAGTCCGCCGTTGAGTTCGATGTTGCATTCGGTGACCACCACATTGATGAAGCTGCCGGTGACGACGATGCCATCGCGGCCGTTCGCGATGACCTTGCACTGAGCGACGCTGCCGCCGGATCCCTGGATCTGAATCCCATCCCCCGCCGAGCGCTGCACCGTGCCGCGGAACTGGGCGCCCGCCAGGCTCGACGGTGCGCCGAGGATGACGGCCGCCGTATCGGCACCTCGGGTATCCTCGACCGTCATGTCGAACGCAATCGAGGGGCTGCCCGGCAGATTTCCCCGCATTTCGAGCGCGGGAGCGGTCGCGTTGCGAACGACCGATGACTGGATCTGGACGACGCTGTTCTGGTCGGCGCGCACCGCGCCGTGATCGATCACGACGTTGCGAATGTGGCTGACCGAGCTGGTTCCCGTGAAGCGCAGGCCGGCCCAATCGGGGTGGGCAGCGTCGTTCGGGACGAATAGTGTCGGCGTCGCCATGCCCGTCATCTCGATCGCCGCGCCGTAGGCGAAGGTGATCCCGGCGCCCGGGGCGAAGCACACGTGCGCACCATCGCCCACTGTGAGCGTCGCGTTCTGGACGATGATGGGCGTGGTCACGAGGTGATCGATGCTCGCGCTCCACGTCTGGTTCGCGGCGATGTTGCTCGCATGCGTAGCCGCGCCGGCCGCGCAATTGGATGGCGCCCCCGCGATCGCATTCACCGCCGCGGTGACGAAGAAGGGCTGTCCGGGATGCCGGGCTTGCACCGTCAATGTCTGCGTCCCAGAGCCGGAGGCGAGGATCCATCGCGTTTGCGCGCGTCCGTCGGCCGCGGTCGTCACGACGCCCGGGGATACCGCGCCGCCCGCTGGTGGAGTGAATACGACCTCAATCCCCGACACCGGGGTCGCACCGCCGGAGATGTCCACGGTATCGATCCGGACGACGATCGGCGATGCGAGCTGCTGGCCGATGGTCCCGCTCTGGCCGCCGCCGCTCACGATCGTGAGCCGGGGCGCGGCGGGTCCGGTCCAACCGGCGCGACAGCGCACGAATGGGGGAGGTATCGTCGTCGGTCCGTCGGTCGCCAGCGCGTCTACGTAGACGCGATCAGGTCCCGCGGGGTCGCGAATGCAGATGGTCTTCGCGAGCGGGATGTCGTGGTCGGTGGTGATCCCGCCGAACGAATTCTCGTAGTGAGTGAGCGCGAACATCGTGGTATCGGGAATCCGACCAAAGTGGCGACGGACCGTGACCGTAAACGACGTATCGTGCTGGCCTCGCGTACTGCCGAGCGGAGAGAGGGTACTGGCGAGATGCTCATCGGCGGGATCTGCCGGTGACGTGTTGTCGGACAGCGTTCCAACGATCTCGTAGTGCGAATCCGGCATGTAGTCCGGCACGCCGCGATAGACAAAGGCGTGACCCCGGCGCGCGCCCCAGATCCACGTGCCGGCGCCTTGGAGCGGAACGAAGCCGGTGGCGGACGGCCCAAACGAATTCGGCGTGAAAACCGGGCGCGGAAAGACATCGCGAATGACAATCTCTTCGTCGCCGTGCGGACTCAGGCGCAGCTCGAACCCACTGCACATCCCGGCGTAGCTCCACGACCCGACCGCGCTGCCCTCGAGCGCGACGGGCAGAATCCGGCCGGTCTGGCTCACGAAGTCACCCAATATGGTCGCGATCCGCGCAGCGGGTCCGGCGCACGTGTCTCGCGCGGCATCCTGACGCAGGCTGACCGACATGACGATCCACATTCGACCCTTGGTATCCTGTGTGTGCAGTCCGCAGAACGGGTGATGGACATCGAATCCTTCGGCACAATCCTGATCGAGCTGGATCGTCCATGTTTCTTGGGACTGCAAATGCTGGGCGTTGTCCGACGGCGCCGGCGCGACGGGAGTTTCGCAGGATAGGCCGGCACCGATCACCAGGATTGCGGACAGCGCGGCGCGCCGCAGTCGGTTCGCGCGCGGATCGAGTTGATGCATGACTCCTCCGGAAGACGAATCGCGCGAGGCCCAGTGCGCATCGCGCTCTCATCACACGACGCGAGTGGTCGCCCATTCTCACACCGCATCGCATCGGCGGGCTTGCGGCGCTCGAACACGAGTCCTAGATCAGTCCCATGTTGCTCTCGCTGGCGATCAGCGGGGTCGTGGCGATGCAGGCGCCCTCGGCCCGCGCAGTGGTGACATCCGCCGAGCGCGCCGTCGCGAGCGATAGCGGCGCGGTGGCGAGCGCACGTTGGAGTGCGCGGCTCGCCAAGGCTCCGACCGACCGGCCGGCGAGGCTCGGCCGTGCGACCGTCGAACGACTCACGTTCGAGTATGAGCGTGCCGACGGCGACTACGCATCGCTGCTGGCGCCCGGCACACCCGTCGATGCGTACGCAGTGTACGCGCACATCGGTGTCGCGACATCGCAAGCGGCGCGCGGGTTGCTCAGCCCATCCGAGCGAACCTACGAGGAGGCGATCGCCGCGGCGCGCACCGCCGGCGATCGGGCCGGTCACGCGACCGCGCTGATCGAATTGGCGGTGATGCGGGCGCGCACGAAGTCACCGGCGGCGGCGCTACTCCTGCTCGACAGCGCGCAACGGCTAATCACCGCGGGCGACGTTCCGTTGCTCGCGAAACTCAGATGCAACCGCGCGACCGCGATGGCGGTCTCGCTCGCACCGGCCACCCGCGTCGAAGCGCTGGCGGGCGCCCGGCTCGCGCGACAGGCGGGCGACGCGCGGCTGGAAGGGCGCTGCCTCCATGTCCTCGCCCAGGATCTGTGGCGTGAGGGCCGCACCGACTCGGCCATCGCGGTGCTCGCGACGGCGAAAAGAGCGTTTGCAGGCTCGCATCATGGGCAGGGCTTGGCCGTGACGCTGCAGTGGAGGGGTTCGCTTCTCGTCGAGCGCGGCGACTACGCGGCGGCGCGTGCCGAGCTGCGCGCGGCGGTGGAGGCGGGCACCCGCGCCGGCGCGCAGTCGGCGATCGGATGGGCGTCCATGGATCTGGCGACGATCGCCGCCGCACTCGGCGACTTTCCAGCGGCGCGAAGCTATTTGGCGCAAGCGGTGCGGAGTCATGAAGGCGGCGGGGACGTCTGGGCGATGGCGAACGCGCTCTTGTTGCGCGGCGCACTCGACGCCGAGGCTGGTGAGGTCGATAGCGCGCGCGTGCGCTTCAGTCGTGCGGCGTCGATCGCCGACAAGAGCACCGTCGCAGTGGCGCGCGTGGAAGCGCTTCGTGCGCTCGCGCGTCTCGCGCTGCGCGGGCGCGACTTCGCGCTCGCGACGATGTATCTCGACAGCGCACGACGCGCGGCAGAGCGACAGAAGTTGGAGCGCTTCGAGGCGGCGCTTCTTGGTGACGACGCGGCGCTCCTGCTCGCGCAGGCGAAGCCGGACTCCGCGGAGCCGGTGGTGCGGCGCGCGATGGCGCTGACGTCGCCGACCGATCACATGCAGCGCTTCCGATTCTCAACGATGCTGGCCGACGCCGACGCCCGCCGCGGGTTGCTCGATCGGGCTCAGCAGGAGATCGGCGATGCCTCGGCCGCACTCGATGCGTGGCGAAGCTCGCTCACCGAGCGCGAGATGCGGCAGCTCGTCTTTCAGTGGCGTGAGCGCCCGAGTCTTCCGGACGACGGCGTGGCTCGCGTAATCGCCGCGCTGGCGACCGGTGGCCGGGTCGCGGCGGCGTTCGCCGTCGCCGATGGCCGGCGCGCGCGTGAGATGCGTGACGCGATCGCGCGCGCAACCGCGCTCGGCAACGCATCGGCGGCGCCCCTCCGGCGAGAGGCACCCGCTATTGACCTCGATAGTCTGCGGCGCGTACTGCCCGCCGGCACGGCCCTCGTCGAGTTCGCGGCGGGCCGCGGCGGCCAGCCGACGACACTGTTCGCCATCACGC
Source organism: Gemmatimonadales bacterium (assembly GCA_038228795.1). GTDB lineage: Bacteria > Gemmatimonadota > Gemmatimonadetes > Gemmatimonadales > Gemmatimonadaceae > JALZAE01. The sequence goes on along the minus strand of JBBROY010000027.1, from coordinate 49,875 downwards.
GCGGCTGGGCGCGTGCCGTCGCATTGGCATCGATGGACTCGCTCGCGCCCGACGTCTCGCGGTTCTCCGCGCTCGTCGAGAGCGGTGGCGAGGCGAAACCGTTCGGCGCGCGGCTCGGCGAGCGTCTGCTCTCGGACGCGCTCGAATCGCTGCCGGCGGATGTGACTCGGTTAGTTCTCGTTCCCGACGACGTACTCCACCGACTCCCCTTCGACGCGCTCGTGATGCGGGATGGGCGCTATCTGATCGAGCGATTCGCTGTGAGCCTGGTGCCATCGGCCAGCGTGGCGTCGCGGTTGTGGCTGCGACCGCCCACTTCGGCCGTGGCGCGAGTACTCGCGTTCGGAGATCCGGAGTTCGTGGCCGGGCGAGGTGAGCCGCCGCGTGCTCCGCCGACAACGGCGTCGACCGACACCATCGCGTTCGCTTCGGTCGCGGGCTTGCCGAGGCTTCCAGCCTCGGATCGGGAAGCGCGCGTCGCGGGGGCATTCGCGCCACGCTCTGTCGTACGACTGCGCGCGGCCGCCAGTGAATGGTTCCTCAAGCACGCGCCGATGCGGGACTTTACGATCATCCATTTCGCGACCCACGCGTTCGTCGATCGGTGGGACGCGAGTCGCTCGGCGCTGGCGTTGGCGCCGGGCGGCGGTGAGGACGGCCTCGTAACGGCGGCCGAACTCGGAGCACTTCGACTCTCGGCCGATCTCGTCGTGCTTTCGGCATGCCGCACAGGCGGAGGCCCGATCGTCGGTGGCGAAGGCGTGCAGGGACTCGCCGCGCCATTGCTCGAGTCGGGGACACGCGCGGTGGTCGTCACCAGTTGGTCCGTCGCCGATCGCGCGGCACTGCGCGTCGTCGAGATGATGTACCGCGGCATGGCGCAGCAGCGTCCGCTCACCGATGCCCTTCGCGATGCGAAGCTCGCGTTGCTCCGCGCGGATGCGCCGCCACGAGAGTGGGCGGTGTTCACGCTCATTGGCGACCCGAGCGTGCGCGCGCGTCTGCGCCCCTGACGGCGCGTCCCGGCGGCACGCGCCGGCGTGATGCCGGCGCGCGTGTTCGTTGAGTCCACTTCGTCGAGTGCCGATCCCCTGCGCTCACGGTACCGGCGAGATCGTGACCGCGAGCGCGAGGCACAGATGCTTGCTGACAACAGCATCGTCGCTGGACGTGAGCGTCGTGGAACCCACCAGCGTCAGACTACCGTTGGCGAGCGGCGATCCTCGGCACACGGGCCCACCCGGGCGCGTCGCATCGCCCGTCGACAGGACCAACCGCACGCGACCCAGCGGAACAGGAATTTGCGTGGCGAGGACCGAGACTTCGAACTGCACGCCGATGTTTTCCATCGTGCCCGCGATCGGGTGAAAAATGCCAGCCGATCCCGCGGACGCCACGAGCGTCATGTTCAGGTGTCCGGGAGTCGCGCCCTGTGTTCCAGCGTCGATTAATGGCGTCGACGACAACTCGACCGCACAGTGGTTTCGCGTGAATCGCATCGTGGCCGGACGATCGACCGTGAACGCCGCCCGATAGGGCCCATCCGAGAGCGTCCCTCGTCCGGTCAGCGTGATGGTCGCCGTGCCCATGAGGGCAGATCGCAGGTCGGGTGTCGTCGCACGCGGCGGATGCCGCGGGCATCCGGATCGCGCCAACTGCGCTTCCTGGCGCGGAAGATTCCGCTCGGCGGCAGTGAGCTCGTTCTCCAGCGCACGAACGCGGCGCAGCAGATCGCTTTTCTCCACTCCTGTGCTGCTGCGCAGTTGGGCTTGATAATTGTCGATGATGCCGGGGATTTGTTGAATGCGCAGTCGAAGCCGGGCTACCCCCGCAGTGAGATCGCTGCAGGCAGTGCTGCAATCGGCATCGAGACCTTGCGCCGCCGTGCCGTGCACGGGCGTCCCGAACGCGACGGTGACGGCAACGAGAAGGCCGAGTCGGGCGGCGAGCGTCGAGTGTTGCATGGGCGTGTCTCCGTGATATAAGGAGGTGTTGAGCCGCGTCGTCCGGTTCGCGACGTGAGTCGCGGGATCGACACGTCTCACGGTGGGAGAATCGGCGTCGGAACGAGTCGCGCCAGCGTGGTTCCGTCACCGAGAGAGCCGAGGGAGGAATGACCCCAACACGACACGACGTGCGAAGTATTCGCGGCGCACGAGAAGCCGTTGCCGGCCACGACCTCGAGCCATGCGCCGCCGCCGGCGACCTGCGTCGGCACGAGACGATCGATCCCGCTTGTGCCATCCCCGAGTTGGCCATCGCTGTTGCGACCCCAGCAATTCAGTTGAGTGCTGGTGATGCCACAGGTGTGGTTCGATCCGCCGGAGCCGGCGGCAATGGCGCTGTACGCGAGGCCCGCGGCGGTCGCAACCGGCACGAGACGCTGCGTCGTAGCGCCGTCACCGAGCTCGCCGTTCGCGTCGATGCCCCAACACCACACGTGCGACGAAGCGTCAACGGCGCACGTGTGCCGTACACCCGTCGCGATGCGCACGGTGAACGTGGAGGAGCCCGCGACGAGCGTGGGGGTGAGATGCTGCGTCGTCGAGCCGTCACCGAGCTGTCCGTTGTTGTTCAGGCCCCAGCAGTAGACCCCGCCGGCGGTCGCAATGCCGCACGCATATTGTTCGCCGACGGCGATCGCGGTGAAGGTATTCACGCTGGCGATCTGCACTGGACCGAGCGGCGTGGTGGTGGGCCCGTCGCCGAGCTGCCCGAAGACGTTGTTCCCCCAACACCAGACGAAGTGTGTTGTCGCCGCGATCGCGCACGTGCTGTTGAATCCGACCGAGATGGCGTCCCAGAACTGCACGCTGCTGATCAGGCTCGGGTTGGGACGATCGGCGGGCTCGACCACGCCGGTTCCGAGGAGTGCCTTGTCGCCCCAGCAGTACGTGGCGCCTGCCAGCGTGATTCCGCACGTATGATTGCGGCCGGCGGCGATCGCCTTGAAGTGCAAGCCTCCGGCGACGGCAACGGGACGCGTGTCCGGCGCGGGGTCGATCACGCCCTTGCCGATCTCACCGTGCGCGTTGCTGCCCCAGCAGTACGCGACGTCGACCGCCAGGCCGCACGCGTGGAATTCCCCGGCAGTGAGATTCGCCAACTGAAATGCTGGGGCGGCATTTGTGTGCGTGAGATAGACGAGCGGCGAGCCGGACGCCATCGCGACCGTCGCGGTCGCGCGGTTGTCGGTGTTTGCCGCGGCGCCCAGGGTCCACTGCGCGCTCGCGATGCCGTTGGGGGCGGTAGTCGCCGTAGCCGGCGCGATGCTTCCGCCGCCGGATGTCACGGTAAAGGTGACGAGGACTCCGGCGAGAGGTTGGTTCGTCGCGTCGGTGACGAGAGCGTCGATCGTCTCGACACTTGCGGCGGCAGCCGTCGCGGGCTCCGCGTGCGCCTTGACGATCGTGTTCCCGGCGGGCGGTGCGACCGCGGACGCCGGACTGCAAGCGAGCGCCACGACCGACAGGACCAGCGCCGTGAAGCGAGTGTTGGTGCGGCGAGCGGGGAGCGACACGAGAGTCTCCGGCGTGAGGGCGAGTGAGCGTGGTCGCGGGTGCGTTTCAGAGGTGACACGCACCGATGCCGTTCGCATTCTCACGTGAGGTCGAACGAGTCTGGGCGCCCGCGCTCAGGTGAGCGGCTCGTGGAGACGGCCGACGGAGGATCGCCAGCGAGTGAGAATACCGAACCGGCTCACGCGTGGAATGAGTGACCTTACCCATGACTCGACATTCTACCGAGGAGGTTTCCGTGTTGCTCGCTCGCGCAATGACCATACAGGCGGTGACGCTCGTGGCGTCGGCATCGCTGTCGGCGCAAATCGCTCGGATGTCGGCCGCCACGCCGTCGACCGCGGCGACCTGGAACGTGCGCTACGAGATTCCGCCTGGCTGGCGCTCGATCCAGGAGCTGGGGCGGATGCGCGTGATCGAGGGACCCGGCGGCGCGACCATCTATCTTGCGCCGGGCCCCTTCGCCACGACCGACGATGGAGTGAAGGAGCTGGGCGCATTTCTCAACTATGTGAGCATGCCTGCCCAGCCGATCGGCGCGCCGGCACACTTCCGCGTATCGGGCATGCCGGCGATGAGCATGTTCCTCCAGATGCACGACCGCGCTGGTCGCGACCTGCGCGGGCTCTACATGTGCGTGCTCTCGCCGCACGGCACCGGTGTCAACTTCATCGCGATCACGCCGGCCGAGCGCCTAGAGGAAACGCGCGCCGCCGCCGACCGTCTCGTCGCGACGCTCACCATCGGCGCGCCCGCGGTGAACTATCAGCTGATGCAGGCGATCGCCGGCACCTGGACGCTCTACAGCGGATCATCGGATCGCGGTGGCACCGGCTCGATCTCGACCGGCCACGACGAGAGCGTCGAGTTCGACGGCCGGGGGCGATTCGCGTCGTCGTCGAGCTCCTATACGTCGGGGAGCGTGAGCGGCACGTCGGTGACGGGCGATTCGCAGCAAGGGGATGCGGGCTCCTACACGGTGATCGGCAACACGCTCCTCTTCCGCGGCCGGAACGGCACGCTCGCCGTGGACTTCACCTACGATCCGCACCATCTGTCGGCGGGCGGCCGCACCTTCATTCGCTGAATCCGAACAGGCGATGGCCTTGTGACCGGGGGTGGGACCAGATATCGGTTATCGCCGTATGTTGTCCGCCGTCGTGGTGCTCTCCCTGTTCCAGATCATGGCTCCCGCGCGCGCGGCGCCGGGCGAGCGCGCGCGAGAGATCGTCCGTGCCGCCGGCCGCGCGGTCGATGGCGACAGCGATCGGATATTGGCCGCACGATGGCGGAGCCAGCTCGCGCGTGGCTCCCGCGACGAGGGCCCGCGACTCGGACTCGCGACGATCGCGACGCTGCGCTACCGGTATGGCGAGGCCGATCGTCTCTTCGGCGAGAGTCTCGCGCTGACGTCCGGGAAGGCCGATGACATTGCGCGGTACGCGCGACTGGGCCGGGGCGAGTTGCGACTCCATGCGCTGCTCCTCGCCGGCGCGGACGACGACTTCTCGCAAGTTCAGGCGAACGCGAGAGCGGTGGGCGACTCGAGCGCGCGAGCGGTGGCGCTCGTTGGCGCGATTCACGTCCGTGGCCGGCGGGATGGCGGTCGCGGTATCGTGGCGCTGCTCGACAGCGCGCGACGTCTGGTTCCCGCGCGAGACACCCTCGCCTCGGCCGCAGTCGACTGTGCGGCGGAACAAACCGAACGCCAACCCCGCGCGTTGTTGGCACAGGCGCAGGCGGCACGATTGCGCGCGCTCGCCGCTGGTGCGCCGCGCATCGCCCTCCAGTGTGAGCTTCTGCGAATCGCCGCGTACGCCCGGCTCTTGCGACTCGACTCCGCGGCGGCCGTGGTGGGAGAGGCGCTGGCGCTCGCCGGCGCACTCCGCGATTCGTCGTCCCTGGCGACGCTGTACCTCATTCGCGGCCTCGGTTGGCGCATCATCGGCCAGAGTGAGGCGGCGCTCGGCGACTTGCACGATGCCATGCAAGCGGCTCGCGCCTCCGCTGATTCGTCCAATATCGCGTATGCGGCGTATCATCTCGGCACACTGTCACTCTCGTTCGGCGACCGATACGTGGCCGATCGATATGCGCGCCAGGCGTTCGCGACGTTCGCGAAGGCTGGCGACAATCTCGGGCTCGCCTACCTGCGCACGCTCGAGGCGGAGCTGGCAATGCGCCGCAACGATTTCGTCAGCGCCCGGCAGCACTACTTCGCCGGCCTGCGCTGGGCGGATCGGCAGACCGATCCGGTGATCGCGGTCAACATGCTCGTAGGGCTGTCGGCCGTGGACGAGAGGGAATCGCGCTGGACGGCCGCGCTCGACCACCTCGATTCGGCGTACATGCTCACGCGCGCGTTCGCGTCGAGCGCTACCAAACCGTCGTTCGATCACCTCCGCGCGTACATCGCGCGCGGGCGCGGTGATCTCGCGCAAGCCGAGCGCGGATTTCGTACCTGGATCACCCTCATCAAGCCGTTTCAGCACGAGCTGCGATACGGCGCGCGTGTCAGCCTTGCTGAGGTGTTGCTCGCGCGCGGTGATCTGCGCGCCGCGGAAGACGAGCTCCTCGCCGCGACATCGGATCTGGACCGGTATCGCGAGACGCTGAGCGATGATCAACTCCGGCTCCACGCGGTGGATCGCTCCAACGGGCTCGGTGGCGGCCACGACGAAGCGAACGCGATTCTCGCCGCGTCGGCGCTCGCAGGCCACACGGCCATCGCGTTCGAGCTCGCCGAACGCCGTCGCGGGCGCGCCCTCCTGGACAAATTGCTCCAAGCCGACGTCATTGCGCGCGGTGGCGGCGCGAGGCCGCCGCTTCGGCCGGGCCGGATGAGCGACGTCCCGGCACTGGATTCGATGATCGCCGCCATTCCCGACGCTCGAACCGCGATCGTCGAATACGTCGCGGTCGCCGGCGCGCCTTCGGCGGCGCTTGTGATCACCAAGCTGGGCGCGCGCGCGTACGCCGTCGCGTCCATCGATTCGGTGCGTGACATGGTGACGCGATTCGAGACGCTCCTCGAATCCGGCGCGTCGGGAGACGTCCTGGCCACCCGGCTCGGCCGCGCCATGCTAGCCGCTCCTCTCGCTGATCTTCCTCCCTCGGTCGACCGCCTCATCATCGTTCCGGACGACGCACTGCAACGTGTGCCGTGGAGCGCGATCGTCACCGCGGATGGCCGGGCCGTGGTGGATCGGTTCGCCGTCTCGACGGTGCCGTCCGCCATGGTGTTGCTGCGGCTATGGCGCCAGCGGCGCGAGCCGCCGCCGCGCGGCATCTTGGCCTTTGGCGATCCCGACGTGGGTCAGCCTTCGCCCGCCGCCGGTGATGACGGCGATGGCGAGCGCGTCGCGCGACGATCGGCGCATCTGCCTCGGTTGCCCGCATCGGCGCAAGAGGCCCGCGCAGCGATCGCCTTCGCATCCGGGAGCGTGCTACGCTTGGGCGCCGAGGCGAGCGAGTCTTATCTCAAGCATGCGCCCCTCGACTCCTTCGCGATTGTCCACTTCGCGACGCACGCCTCCGTGGACGAACAGACCGCCACGCGCACCTGGCTCGCGCTCGCCCCTGGCGGCGGCGAAGATGGATTCGTCGGTCCCACCGAGCTCGCGGCGTTGTCGTTGCACGTTGACCTCGTCGTCCTGTCCGGCTGCAGCACAGGACGCGGCGTGCTCGTCGTCGGAGAAGGCGTGCAAGGGCTGACGACCCCGCTGCTCGAGGCCGGAGCCCGGGCCGTGCTAGCGACGCAGTGGGAAGTGACGGACCGCGGCGCGCGCTCGCTCATCGAACGGTTCTATGCCGCGCTGTCCAGGGGCCTGGATGTCAGCGACGCGTTGCGGGCCGCGAAGCGCGAGATGGCATCACGCGGCGCGCCCGCCCACGATTGGGCCGCCTTTACGCTCGTCGGCGATCCGACGGTGCGGGTGAGGCTCGACGACTCGAGATTGCGCTAGCGCGATCGAATGACGAAGCGCGCGGGGGCGACGCGCGTCTGCGATCCGTCCGTGCGAGTGGCGGTCACGGTCCACACGTATGCGCCACCGACGACAAACGAAAGCGATGCCGGCGTCGTGGCGGTGGTGTCGCTGGTGACGAGATGCACGCGGACCGCTCCGGATGTATCGGTGACGTCCAGGATGTAAGTCGTCGCGCCCGCCGTGGCATGCCACGTGTATGCCCGCGCTGCAGGGAGATCGACATCGCCGCGTGGCGCGATCAGCGGCGCCGAATCACCCCCGCCTCGAATTACGTCGGGCGTGTCACGCCACGGCGCGCGCCACACGAGCGTGCCGCCGATCGTGATGACGATCGCCGCCGCGAGCGCGCCCCACGCCGGTGAGAAGTGCCGGCGACTCTGACGCTCGCCTTCGCGAAGCGCGCGCAGCAACTCGAACTCCTTCCGGCAGCGGTCGCACGCCATGACGTGATCGAGCATCCGCAGCCGCGCCGTTTCGTCGCCGCGTTGTTCGACGAGCGCCGCGATGGCGTCGGGCGCGGGGCAATCCGCGCGTCGACCCTCGCGCTCGGCGAGCGCGCGTCCATAGGCGGCTCGCAGCGAGGCATCGGCGATCATGAGATGCTTCCGGCGGTGATGCCGCGCGCGCCCAGGGCGTCGCGCAGATCGGCGAGTCCGCGGTACAGCAGATTACGCGTCTTCGCCTCGGACCAGCCGAGCACGGCGGCGATCTCTTCCCGTGCGTAACCGGCGAGATACATGCGCACAACGGGACGGCGCGACTCGATCAACGCCTCGACGGCTCTCCACACTTCGGCGGCCAGCTCGGAATGCTCGAGCGCGGTGTCCGCGGCTTCGCTCACGGTGACGTTTGCGGTGTCGCTCACGATGTCCTCCAGGCTATCCTCGCGTCGGGCGCGACGGCGGCGAAGGAGATCGAGCGCCGCCGACGATGCCGTCTGATATACATACGACGAGCTCAACTCGCGGATCTTCTCACTCTCCGGCCGTGCGTGCCACAAGCGCAGCCGAACTTCCTGCATCACCTCGTCGACGTCGGCGTCCGACAGCCCGTGACGAAACCCGACTCGGCGCACGAGCCCCGAGTACCGCGCCAGTAGCGCGTCGAGTGCGGCGGAGAGCGCGTCGTGAGGGGACACGGGGCGGACGTCAGAAGTTAGATGTCAGTCAGGCAACCCATTCTTGCTGCGGGCCTACATGTCGAACGCCAGCTGTGTCGACGGTCTGCTGACCGACGCACGCACCTCGAAGGGACCCACCACGCCGTCCTGTCGCGCGGCGCTGAGTCTGCCGCGGAAGTTGGCGCGGGCAAGCACGCTCCCCACCGCCTTCAGCGCCAGCACCGGCGTGTTGCACTGTTCGCTGATGTGCGCGAGCACGACATCGCGCAGATGGCGGTGCACACACTCGCGCGCTGCTTCAGCGGCCGCGGTGTTGCTCAGATGTCCACTGCGTCCCGCGATCCGCCGCTGCACAAAGATGGGGTAGGGACCCTCGCGCAGCATCAGATCGTCGTGGTTGGCCTCGAGCACCAGCACGTCGAGATGCGTGAACGCATCCCGCACGTTCGACGTCATCATGCCGAGGTCGTAGGCGATACCGGCGCGCGCTCCGCTCGCGATCGACGTCGCGATCAACGCCACCGGCTCCGCCGCATCGTGCGAGCACCGGAGCGTGCGCAATTCCACGTGTGTGAACGAAAGCGTCGCGCCAGCATCGAACGTGCGCACGCCGACGTCCGCCAGCGATGCGTCGGCCGCCGCCGTGCCGGTCGAGGCGTACACATCCCAGCCCCAGCGTCGTGATGCCGCCGCGACGCCGCGCGCGTGGTCCGCGTGCTCGTGCGTGACGATCAGCGCCTCGATGCACTCGGGCGCCACGCCCGTCACCTCCAGGCGGCGCGCGAGCTCCGTCGGGGAGAAACCGCAGTCGATCAACAGGCGCGACTCGCCGCACTCGACCAGCACAGCGTTGCCGCGGCTGCCGCTCCCCAACATCCAGATCCTCATCCGCCGAGCTCCGCGCGGCGCGCGTGCGCGGTCGCCAATTGCGTCCGCGCGCCGGCGCCGAGCGACACGCCCCGGCGCGACATGGCCCGCTCCGTCGTCTCCATGAACTTATCGATCCGGTACTCCGTCAACTGCTCACCCTCGCCCCACGAGAATGGTGGAACGTACTTCGGCGGCATGGTGCTGCCATAGACGTTGCTCCCGGCGCCGATCACCGTACCGGTCGTGAGCCGGGTGCCGATGCCGGTCTTCACGTGATCGCCGAACAGCGTGCCGAGCTTGAGCAGCCCGGTGTCGCGCGCGCCGCCTGGCGTCCACATCGTCACGGCGCCATAGGTGTTCTTGAGGTTGCTCGTGACGGTGCTCGCGCCGAGGTTGACCCACCGGCCCAGGTACGAGTGGCCGACGAATCCCTCGTGCCCCTTGTTCGCCTGGCCGAGCACAATCGATTCGCTGATCTCGCCGCGAATGTAGCTGCCCTCGCCGATCGAGCAGCCCGAGACGCGATCGCCGAGGATGGCGGCGCCCACGCCAATGAAGCAGGGTCCGACGAGTCGCGTAAAGGCACGGATCGTCGCGCCGCGCTGAACGAGTATCGGTCCCGCGCTGGCGTCGAGCACCACATACGGCTCGATCGTCGCCCCGCGTTCGAGATAGACGGCGTGGTCGCCGATGCGAACGATGTCATCGCGCAGCTCGCACTCGAGCAGCGCGCCGGCGATTGCGATATCCTCGCGAAGCTGCTCGCCGAGCGTCGCGACGTAACTCCACGGCGCGTCCATCCATCGTCCGCCGATATCCACCACGCTGTCGGGAGACATGGAGAGCCACGTCGCCGGGTCGTCGATCTGGTTGAGCCGTGTGTCGGCCGCCAAGCGCAGGGCAGCGACCTGTCCACCGCACTCCCACGCGCAGCCATTGCGGCTTTCTCCGGCACGCCAATCGAGTGGCACCACGCAGCGTGCGTTCGCGATGATGGAGCCAGCGGGGATGTCGCCGGCCGCGGCGGCCGGAGTGCCCGCCTCCTCGAAATGGCTCAGGTGCGGCGCACCGATGAATCCGGCCGCGCGCACGCCGAAGGCCTGCTCCCACCGCTCGCGCACCAGCATGATGCCGGCCCTCAGCTCGCCGATCGGACGCGTGAGCGCGAACGGCTCGAAGTCGCGGGCGATCCGGTCGTCGTACAGGTAGAGCGCGGTCATCGCGGGCGCCTCACCGATCGCGCACGGCGGGCGGCAGCGCGTCGAGCAGCATTTTCAACTCCGCGGCGCGGTCGGTCGTGGTGACGAGTGTGAGACCATCACGGGCGACCACGACCAGGTCGTGCACGCCGAACATCACCACCGTCTGTCCCTCGGCGTGCACCACGTTGTCCCGCGACGCGATGAGCTCGGCCGGCCCCGCGACGGCGTTTCCCTGACCGTCGCGCGCGCGCACGCGAAGCAACGATGCCCACGTGCCGACATCGTCCCACCCAAAGTCGCCAGGAATCACGATCACCCGATCGCTGCGCTCGAGCACGCCCTGGTCGACCGAGATGGGCGTCACCTCGTGAAAGAAGGCGTCGATGTCGCCGCGACGGGCCGAGGGGAGCGCCGGCGCGACTTCCGGTGAGTGCATCATCACCTCGTCGAGAAAATCGCCGACGCGCCAGACGAAAATCCCCGAGTTCCAGAGATATCCGTCCTGTACCATGCGCTCGGCCGCCGCGCGGCTTGGCTTCTCGACGAAGCGCACCACGCGCCTCGCGCCCGCGCTCTCACCGGCAATCCGCTCGCCCGGCTCGATGTAGCCGAATCCCGGATCGGGGCGCGCGGGTACGATCCCCACCAGCACCAGACTCGACTGACGCGACGCGATATCGGCCGCGGTCGCGAGTGCAACGCGAAAGGCCGCGTCATCGCCGATCGACCAGTCGGCGTGCACGCTCATCATCACGGCTTGGGGACCGGCGCGGCGCTCGATCTCGACCGCCGCCCAGGTGAGCGCCGCCGCCGTGTGCTTCGCCCGCGGCTCGGCGATGATGTTCGCGCGCGGAATCTCCGGCAGCAGTTCGCCCACTGCGCCGGCCAGCGGCGCACTCGTCAGCAGCAACGTGCGATCGGCGCCGACCAGCGGCCGGAGGCGCGCGGCGGCGTCGGCGAGTAGCGGTGCACCGGTCACCAGCGGGAGCATCTGCTTCGGCCGCGCCGGCGTGCTCAGCGGCCAGAAGCGTGAACCGGTGCCGCCGGCGAGAATCACCGCCCAACGGTCAGGCGACGGGGTCACGATCCCTCCGCGCCCCGCTCCTCGGAGACGCCCGCGAGCTCCGCGGCGCGCGCATAGAGCTTCTTCGGGCTGAACGGCTTCGTCAAAAACTCGCTTGCACCGAGCTCCAGCGCGCGTCGGTGATGCTGCTCCTGGCCTGCCGCGGTGAGGATGATCGTCGGCAGCGCGTTCCATCGCGGATGGGCGCGAATGGCGATGAGCACGTCGAGCCCGCTCATGCGCGGCATCATCAAGTCGAGGAGCACGAGCACGATCTTGTCGTCACGCTCGAGCGCCGCGACAGCCTCAGCGCCGTCGTAGGCGAGCGTGACCTGAAACGGTCCTTGCTCGAGCTTCATCTTGATGATGCGGCCGATGTGCGGCTCATCGTCCGCCACCAGCACGTGCAGCCGCTCGCCGGAGTCGGGCGAGGCCGCCGCATGCGTCACGCGCGACTCCACGCCGCCGTCATACCAACGCGGCAATCTGTTCGCGATGACGCCGCAACTCGAAGAGGAGCGCGCCGAGATTCGCCGAGGGGCGCGCGAGCACCAGCAGCAGCACATCGTCGGTCAACGACGAAACCGCTGCCACGTATTCGGGGTATTCAAGGATCGCGGTGGTGAGCGAGCCGCGCGCCGTCCGCGCGCCGAACTCATCGGCCGCGGCGACGATCGCTGGTGCCAGCGCGGCCAGGCTGTCGGCGTCGGCGCCAGGCGCGACCTGACTATCGATCACCAGTCCGTCGCGCCCGAGCACGACGGCGGCATCGACACCTTCGCGCTGGCGCAGCGCGGCGACGAGCTCACGGATGGTGCGCATGACGACTCCGATGGAACGACGAGGATGACAGTTGTGCACGCGAACCTAGGAACAGCGAAAAGCGAAGTCAAGCGCGCGCCTCGCTTGAAGTTGGCTCGCGCGCTGGCTATTCTTCGCGGCCGGTGCTGGAGCGGCCGCGCACCTCGTTGCGGCCGCGACTCGGGCCGCTTTCCCCCGCATCCAACGCCATGAAGTGTCGCCTATTTCTCTTCGCGCTGCTCGTCGCGGTGACCGCGTCGGCGTGCGGGAATGCCACCGGGATCGTCGCGCAGTTTCCCAGCATCAGCGACACGCTCCAGGTGTACGCGCTGAGCGGGACGCCGCTGGCCGTCCCCACCGCGCTCAACACGATCGCGCACTCCGTGGTTCGCGCAGAGGTCAGGAACGTCTACGATGTCGTCTTCGACATCAACGCGGGCGGGCAGGGCGTCATCAATCCTTCGTCTGTCGTGGGAAGGTTCGGTCGCTCGGGTGTGCTCAAGGCCGCGACGACCTTCGACCTGCTGACCGTCGCGCCGGGTACCAACTACAACGACAGCACCGCCACGATCTTCAATGCCGGCGACGTGCTGCTCATCCGCGCGTCGTCCGCGGCGTGCACGACCGCGCTCAGCCCCTACATTTTTTCCAAGCTGGCGATCGACAGCATCAACACCGTAACGCGCACGATCAGCTTCCGCATCCGGGTGGATCCCAATTGCGGATTCCGTTCGTTCGCTGTCGGCGTCCCCAAAGAATAGCGGGACTTCCGTGCACGATCTCAAGCTGCTGCGCGACCACCTCGACGCGCTCCGCGATGGTATGCGACGGCGCGGGAAGCTCGACACGCTCGCTCCAGTACTCGACCGGGCGGAGCTGCTCGACAAGCAGCGCCGCGCGCTGATCCAATCGACGGAAGAGCGCAAGGCTGTCCGGAACGCCGCCTCGCTCGAGGTGGCGCGCCGCAAGAAAGCCAAGGAGAGCGCCGATGACCTCATCGCGCAGACCCGCACCCTTGGCGAGGAGATCGCGTCCGCCGAGCGCGATCTGGCTCAGGTGGAGCGCGAGCTCGAGACGATCATGCTCGAGATTCCAAACGTCACGCTTCCCGAAGTGCCCGCGGGCGGCGAAGAGGCGAACGCCGTCGTGCGATGCTGGGGCGAGCCCCGCCCGAGCGATGGCACGAAGCCGCATTGGGAGATCGGCGAAGCGTTGGGAATCATCGACCTCGCGCGTGGCGCGAAAGTCACCGGCTCGGGATTCGTGTCGATGCGCGGCAACGGCGCGCGACTCGTGCGCGCGCTCATGTCGTTCATGATCGACCTGCACTCGCGCGAGCATGGCTACGAAGAGTGGTGGGTCCCCTTCGTCGTCAATCGGAAATCGATGATCGGCACCGGGCAGCTCCCGAAGTTCGCAGACGACATGTACTCGCTCAAGGACGAGGACTTCTTTCTCGTGCCGACCGCCGAAGTGCCCGTCACCAATCTGTTCGCCGATGAAGTGCTGGACGGCGCCTCGCTGCCGATGGGCTTCGTCGCCTACACGCCGTGCTTTCGGCGCGAGGCGGGCGCCCATGGCAAGGACACGCGCGGGCTCATTCGCGTGCATCAATTCGACAAGGTCGAGCTGGTGCGCTACGCGACGCCCGAAAGCTCGCTCGCCGAGCTGGAGCTGCTCACAGGCCACGCCGAGCGCGTGTTGCAGCTGCTCGGTCTCCCGTACCGCGTGGTGCTGCTGTCGGCCGGCGACACCGGATTCGCCAGCGCGAAAACGTACGATCTCGAAGTGTGGGCTCCCGGCGTCGGCAAATGGCTCGAGGTCAGCTCCTGCAGCGTCTTCACCGATTTCCAGGCACGTCGCGCGAACATCCGATACAAGCCCGCGCCTGGGGAGAAGCCGCGATTCGTACATACGCTGAACGGATCGGGCGTCGCATTCCCCCGCACGATCATCGGCCTGCTCGAGCACTACCAGCGCGCCGACGGCTCCGTGCTGGTGCCCGAGGTGCTACGCCCGTACCTCGGCGTCGACGTACTGGCGTAGGGGCGACGACCAGATGCGCCGCGGCGCGCCGGTCATCGTGCTCGGGGCGCTGCTCGCCCTGTTGCTCGGCTCGTACATCGTGTACTCCCAGATCGTCGTCTCGCAGTTGCGGGGCGAAGCGCGCAACGTCGGCCAGATGACGGGCCAACTGCTGCGCGCCAACGCGGACACGACGATCGATCCGGTCACGGCGCTCTTCGATCTGTCCAAGCACATCGACTCGCTTGGCGTTCCCGTCATTGTCACCGACGACTCTGGTCGTCCGACGGCGTGGGCGAATCTGCCATTCGATGTCGACCGCGACACGGCGAATGTGATCCAATACGTGGCGGAGCTCGACCGCATCAACAAGCCGGTGAGCGAAGGCAGCGTCGGCAAGGTTCACTACGGCGATACGCGGTTGGTTCGCCGGCTGCGCGTCATTCCGTTGCTGCAGACCGGCCTGCTGCTCATGGTCCTCGCCGCCGGCGTGTTGGTGCTGCGGACCCGCAGCCGTGCCGACCGCGAGTCGGTATGGGCGGGGATGGCTCGCGAGTCGGCGCACCAGCTGGCGACGCCACTGTCGAGCATCAGCGGCTGGATCGAGCTGCTGCGCGAGCGCGAGTCCGATGAGATGACCGCGCGCGCCGTCCGGCACATGGAGAGCGATCTCGAACGGCTCGAGCGAGTCGCGCACCGGTTCGAGCGCATTGGCCGCCCAGCGCGAAAGGATCCGGTCGACATCGGCGAGCTGGTGCTGCGCGTGTCGCGATATTTCCAGGCACGCGTGCCCACGCTCGCCCATCAGGTGACGATCGCGTCGCGCGTCGTCGGCGGCCCGCTGATCGTCGAGGGCGACGCTGTGCTTCTCGAGTGGGCGATCGAAGCGCTGACCAAGAACGCGCTGGACGCGCTCGCCGGCCGCGGCGGCCGCATCTATCTGCTCGCCACTCGCCGCGACGACAAGGTGACGGTGCGCATCGCTGATGACGGGCCGGGAATTCCGAAGGAGTTGCGCGACCGGATTTTCGAAGCCGGTTTCTCGACCAAGCAAACCGGGTGGGGGATCGGACTGGCGTTGACCAAGCGCATCGTCGAGGAGAATCACGGAGGCCGCTTGCTGCTCGCGCCGCGAGGACGCGGTGCGACCTTCGACGTTATACTTCGGACATGACCGCGAAGGTTGATGCTCCGACGTCTGACGCCGAACTGCTCGCCCGCCTGAACGTTGCGCAGCGCGAGGCGGTGCTCCACTTCGAAGGACCGCTGCTCGTACTGGCCGGCGCCGGCTCAGGGAAGACGCGCGTGCTCACGTCGCGCATCGCCTGGCTGATCGAACATCACGGCGTCGATCCCAGCCGCATTCTTTCCGTCACCTTTACGAACAAGGCGGCGGGCGAGATGCGGCAGCGCATCACCGCGCTGCTCGGCAAGGAGCCGGCGGGCATGTGGACGGGAACGTTCCACGCCATCGGTGCGCGGATGCTGCGCATGGAGGCGGCGCGCGTCGGACGGACGCCGCGCTTCACCATCTACGATGAGGACGAGACCAACTCCGTCATCAAGCGCGTGATGGAGCGCCTCAAGATCTCGCCCAAGCAGTATGCGCCCAAGGCGATTCACGCCGCGATCTCCGACGCCAAGAATCAGCTCGTCAGCCCGGAGGAGTACGCCAAGCTGGCGATGGATCCAATGAGCAAGGCGGTCGCGCTCGTGTACCGCGACTTCGATGTCGCGCTGCGCGAATCCAACGCCGTCGACTTCGACGACCTGCTTGTGCTGCCCGTGCGCATGCTCCAACAGCACGAGGACCGGCTGGCGCGCTATCGCGAGCGGTTCCAGTTCATTCTCGTCGACGAGTATCAGGACACCAACCGCGCGCAATATCAGTTCATCAAGCTGCTCGGCGGGCTGCACGGCAACGTGTGCGTCGTCGGCGATGACGATCAGTCGATTTACGGTTGGCGCGGCGCCGACATCAAGAACATTCTGGACTTCGAGAAGGATTTCGCCGACGCGAAAATCGTCCGCCTCGAGGAGAACTATCGCAGCACACCCGAGGTGCTCGATCTGGCGAACGCCGTCATCAGCGCGAACGCCGGCCGCATGGGCAAGACGCTGCGCGCCACGATCGCCAGCGGCGAGCGGGTGACCGTCGTTGGCGCGCTGGACGAGCGCGATGAGGCGGACTGGGTCGTCGATGAGCTGCTCTCGCGTCGAAACATCCATCGCGACCTGACGCTGCGCGCCTTTGCCATGCTCTACCGCACCAACGCGCAGAGCCGCGCGCTCGAGGAATCGCTGCGCCGGCGCGCGATCCCGTACCGCATCATCGGATCGGTGCGCTTCTACGACCGGCGCGAGATCCGCGATCTCATGGCGTACTTGCGGCTGGTCGCCAATGGGGCCGACGACGAAGCCTTCATGCGCGCGATCTCCGTGCCCAAGCGTGGACTCGGCGACACAACGGTCGACCAGCTGTCCGATATCGCGCGCGCGGCCAAGACGCCGCTGCTCGCGGCCGCGGCAGACCCGTCCATCGTCGGCCACCTGCGCCCCGCTGCGCGCGCGCCAATGGCCGACTTCGCCGCGCTCATCACCGAGTTTCGCGATCGTGCCGAGCGCTCATCCGTCGACGAGCTGCTGCGCGACTTGATCGAGCGCATCGGGTACGCCGAGCATCTGCGTGCCGAGGGGCCCGAGGGCGCCGAGCGATTGGAGAATGTTCGCGAGCTGATCACCAGCGCCGCCGAGACGGTGGTCGATGATGGCGGCGAGGTCGGCCTCACCCCGCTCGATCACTTTCTGCAGCGCGCATCGCTCATCGCGGCCGTCGACGCGCACGATCCCGACGCCGACGCCGTCACGCTCATGACGCTGCACAACGCGAAGGGACTCGAGTTTCCCGTGGTATTCATCACGGGTCTGGAGGAAGGGCTCTTTCCGCTCAGCCGGTCGCACGACGAGCCGCACCTGCTCGAGGAAGAGCGGCGGCTCTTCTACGTCGGCATTACGCGGGCCGAGCGCAAGCTGTATCTCAGCCACGCGCGCAGCCGCCGTCGCAACGGCGAGACGATGCCGTCGATCCCGTCCAGCTTTCTGCAGCCGATTCCGCCCGACATGCTCGACACGCAGCGCACCATCAAGCTGCGCGCGACCGGAAAATCGGCCATGCCGCTGACGGCCATGCCCGCCTCGGTGCGGCGGCCCGGCTCGGCGGTGACCATTCCGCTCGGACGCATCGATCATGATGTCGAAGCGTCGCAGGACGCGCCGCGCTACGTGAAGGAGGAGCGGGTGAAGCACGCACGCTTTGGCGCGGGCACGATCATGGAAGCGAGCGGTGCGGGGAAGGACCTCAAGGTCACGATCGACTTCGACGACGAAACCGTGGGGCGCAAACAGATCAAGGTTGCCTACACCAACCTCGAACGAGCGTGGGAGTAAATGGCCGTCACCCGGGATGATGTCGCGCACATTGCGCTGCTCGCGCGGCTTGCGCTCGACGAGGCGCGCGTACCAGCGCTCACGGCGCAGCTGAACGGCATTCTCGCGCACATGGACGCGCTGCAGAAAGTCGACACGTCCAATGCGATTCCGGTCGCCGGCGTCGGGGATGCGGGCATGCCGTTACGGGCCGATCAGGGTCCGCCGATTCCGCTCGCGCGCCCGCGCGATACCTTCGCGCCCGCCGTGCGCGACGGATTTTTTCTCGTACCGCGACTCGCGACCCACGAAGACGCCGCGGGCGAGGTCGTCGAGTGAGCGACGCGGCCGCCGTCGGCGCCGTCCGCAACGCGTTCGCGCGCATGACCGAAGTGAACGCGGGCCGGGACGGCCTGAACATCATCCTGTGGAGCGATCAGGCGTCTGCCGAGCGCGACGCCGCGGCGGTCGCCGAATCCGACGGCCCGCTCGCGGGAGTACCGGTCGTCGTCAAGGACAACATCGCCACGCTCACCCTGCCGACGTCCTGCGGCTCGCGCATTCTCGAGGGATATGTCAGTCCCTACGAGGCGACGGCGATCACCAAGTTGCGCGCGGCCGGCGCGGTCATCATCGCGAAATCAAATTGCGACGAGTTCGCCATGGGCTCTTCGACTGAACACAGCGCGTTCGGTCCCGCGAAGAATCCTCTTGATCCGCGACTCGTACCGGGAGGAAGCTCGGGTGGCTCGGCCGCCGCTGTCGCTTCAGGCATCTGTCGCATTGCGCTCGGCAGCGAGACCGGCGGATCAGTGCGCCAGCCAGCGGCGTTCTGCGGCGTGGTGGGGGTGAAGCCGACGTATGGTCGGGTGAGTCGTTTCGGCCTCGTCGCCTTCGCGTCGTCGCTCGACCAAATTGGCGTGTTCGGCTCGAGGGTCGATGATGCCGCGCTCGGCCTCGAGGTCATTGCCGGCCGCGACGCGCGTGACTCGACCACCGCGCAGCATTCGGTGCCGCGCTACCGCGACTCGAACGGCGAGCGGCTCGACGGCGTCGTCATCGGGCGGCCGAAGGAATATTTTCCCGAGTCGCTCGATCCGGCGCTGCGCACGCTCTGCGACCGGTCGCTCGATGCGCTGCGCTCCCTGGGCGCGGAGGTACGCGACGTTTCGCTGCCGCACACCGATCTGGCCATCCCCGTCTACTACGTGATCGCGCCGGCGGAGGCCAGCTCGAACCTCGCGCGCTTTGACGGAGTACGGTACGGATTGCGCATCGAAGGCGATGGATTGCGCGGCATGTACGAGGCGACGCGGTCGCGCGGCTTCGGCGCCGAGGTCACGCGCCGAATTCTGCTCGGCACATACGTGCTCTCGGCGGGCTACTACGATGCGTACTACAAGAAAGCGCAGGGCGTGCGCGCCCTCATCGCGCAGGACTTCCGCGACGTGTTCGACGCCGGCGTGCATGCCATCTTCACACCGACGGCGCCGACGCCCGCCTTCGCTATCGGCGCCAAGAGCGACGATCCGTACGAGATGTATCTGAGCGACATCTTTACCGTGACGGCCAATCTGGCCGGCGTGCCGGCCATGTCGTTGCCCATCGGTCGCATGAACGGGCTCCCCGTGGGCGGGCAAGTGATCGCGCCGCATTTCGGTGAGCCGGACATGTTTCGCGTCGCCTACGCGCTCGAGCGCGCGCTTGGCCGGGAGGCGCATAAATGACATCGCCAACCGATCGTTACGAGATGGTGGTGGGCCTCGAGGTGCACGTGCAGCTCAAGACGCGCACGAAAGCGTTTTGCTCGTGCTCGACCGAATACGGCGCGCCGCCCAACGTCAATACCTGCCCTGTGTGTCTCGCGCTGCCCGGCGCGCTGCCTGTGCTCAACGCCGAGGCGGTTCGGCTGGCGGTTCTCACGGGCGCGGCGCTCGAGTGCTCGATCGAGTGCACATCGGTCTTCGCGCGCAAGAATTATTTCTATCCCGATTTGCCCAAGGGGTATCAAATTTCGCAGTACGACAAGCCGCTGTGCGAGCACGGTCGCCTGCAGATCGGGCTCAATGCGGATGCCCAGCCGATCGTCATCGGCATCACGCGCGTTCACATGGAAGAGGATGCGGGCAAGTCCATCCACGATCGCTACGCGGCCGCGACGGCGATCGATCTGAATCGGGCCGGCGTGCCGCTGATCGAAATTGTGAGCGAGCCCGACATGCGCTCGTCGAAGGAGGCGGGCGCCTACCTTCGCGTGCTCAAGCAGATCCTCGAGTACTGCGATGTCAGCGATGTGAACATGGAGGAGGGCAGTTTGCGCGTCGACGCCAACGTCAGCGCGCGGCTCAGGGGCGAGACGAAGCTCGGTACCAAGACCGAGGTGAAGAACATGAACTCCTTCAGCGGTGTCGAGCGCGCGCTCGAGTCGGAGTTCGCGCGCCAGTGCGCCGCGCTCGACCGGGGCGAATCGATTCAGCAGCAGACGATGCTGTGGGACGGCGCGAAGAACGAGGTGCGTCCGGCCCGGAGCAAGGAGGGAAGCCATGACTATCGGTACTTCCCCGAGCCCGACCTGCCGCCGCTCGTGCTCGACCAATCGTGGATCGACGAGATCAAGAAAAATCTTCCCGAGCTCCCGCGCGCGCGGCGGGAGCGATTCGGCACCGCCTACTCGCTAAGCCCCGACGACGCCGACGCGCTGAGCGCATCCGTCGCGCTCGCCGAATACTTCGAGGCCGTCGCGCGCGCGAGCGACGATCCGAAGGCGGCCGCCAACTGGGTGCGCGGTACGGTGCTCGCGACGCTGAACGCCTCGAGTGGCGACCTCCGGAACTTTCCCGTCCGCCCGGCCGACCTCGCACAGCTGATCAAGCTCGTGCGCGATGGCGCGCTCAGCAATTCCGCGGCGAAGACGGTGTTCGCGGAGATGGCGGCTACGGGTGAGCGTCCCGACGCCATCGCGCACCGGCTCGGCGTGCTCCAAGAGCGCGATGAGGCGGCCATCGAGCAGTGGGTCACCGACGTCCTGGCCGAGCACCCCGCGGAAGCGCAGCGCTATCTCGGCGGCGAGAAGAAGCTGCAGGGCGTGTTGGTGGGACTCGTGATGAAAAAAAGCGGAGGGCGCGCCGATCCCAAGCGCGTCAATCAGCTCTTGTCGGCGCGCGCGGCGGGGTAGAGCGGCAGCGGGTTCGATGTCGAGTAAACGAGGCTCGTTTCCGGCATGCTGAAGTTGCGCACCGCTTCCTCGCCGACGTGGAATCCCATCCCCGTCGCGCGCGCCTGCTTGCGAACTTCCTTGGCCAGCCGCAGCGCATCGTCGCCGGCAGGATCGAGCGCGAAGGGCTCCGAGCCATCCATCCGGTTCAGCAAGTCCATCACGAAATCGTACGACCGCTCCATGTACCGCGCGACCTCGGGATCGGTGATGTCCCAGCGGCTGTTCTCCGCCGCGATCTGCATGATGCGCTGCCACGAATCCGAGTCGGTGACGAACACCATGCCGCGGAAGATGCGGCGGTTGGTCGACGTCGAGAAAATCGTCGGACTGAGAATCTTGTCGAGATGGCCGTCCGACCCCGAGTGATCCATCATGATCACGTCACGCGCCCGCCTCGCGTACCCGTCGCCAATGTGGATCTCGAACCGTCCTTCCCAGTAGCTGTGCCCGAGTCCCGACGTGCGCGACGATGAGACGAGATAGCGCGGCACGAAGTAGTTGTGCGCCACGACGTCGGCCGCCAGATGCGCGAGATAGCCGTAGCCGAAAGCGCGCAACGCCTCATCGCTCGAGCGGTCGAGAATCTCCAGGCCAACGTTCCAAGAATGGCAGTGGCGTCCGGCCGGCGCATACTTCTTGGCGATGCTCGTGTCGGCCGCGATCGATCCGTAGAGAAAATCATACGGGTAGGCGCGCAGCAGGTCGGCCACGCTGCCAGGCAGCATCGCGAGCGTGCGCAGTACCTGCTCACCGAGAAAGATGTGCGTGCCGGGCGTCCACGCCCATGCATCGCGAGGCACGAGCGCCACGGCCACCAGCGCGACGAGCACCAGTGCGACCGCGCGCGCAATGCGACGCGGCCGCCCTCCGTCCACAGGTCGAGGCAGCGGCAAACTAGATGCCGAGCGCCTTCCGGCGACGCTTCACGGCCTTGCGGAGATCGCGCAGCTCGTCGGACACGACCTCGTTGATCGTATCGCGCGCGCTCGCCAGATACTCGCCGACGCCGTCGACCATCTCCTCGGCCGGCACCCGATCCCACATCTCTCCACCGCGATCGCGCGCCCAGCGGCCGCCCTCGGCCGCGCGCGCACCGGCCCAGCGTGCGCCCTTTGCCGCGTACGGCGCCGCGCGCTTTGCGCCTTCGCCAGCCGCAAGGAGCGCCGCGGTCATCGGCCGCCGGCCACGCGGGCCCGTGCGGAACAACAGCGTCACCACCGTGCCCACCGCGACGCCAAGCAGCATCGCCGTCAGCAGATCGTACTGGTCAGTCGGCGGCGCGGTGTTTCGTCCGCGGGCGGATCCGCGGGCCCCCCGCTCTCGGTTCGAGCTCCCCGGCTCCGATCGCATCGTCGTACCCATCGTCGGCCTCCTCGGCGTCGTTCAGCAAATCGATCTGATCGCCATCGTGATCGTCATCGGAATCTACGTCGGAAACATCCCCCACCGCGCCATCGCGAAACGACGCCACACCGGCGCGCACCCCGCGCACCGTCGACGCCGTCCCGACGAACGTGTCCTCCACCTCTTCCTGCACCACCCGCAACAGCGCGTTCAGGTCCTGCACGCGTTGCTCCGCCGCGGCGAGCGCGGCGTTGAGCCGCTCATTCGCCGTCGCGATCGTCGCGCTCACCTGCTGGATGTCGACCCGGATCGACGTCGTGACGTAGTCGACGTTGTCGGCGATCGTGCTCGCGTGCTTGACGATCGGCTTGATGTCGGCATCGATCCGCTTCAGCAATTCATTGATCTTGGCGTAGCTCTTTCGAAAATTCCACGCCGCCGGAATCAACGCGACGGAGAGCGCGAGAATGCACACAGACACGAGGCCGCTGGCCACGCCCGTCACCGTGTTGAACCAACCCCGCGGCTCGGCCACCTGGCGTACGAGAAACGTATCGGGGAGGGCACGCGCGGCCTGCTGCGCCTGAAGCAGCAAATCGAGTGCGAAGCTGCTCGCGTGCATCATCGGATGATCACCATCGGGTTGGCCACGAGCTGCCTGGGGTGCAAAGGTGGGGCCATCTCACGCCCATTCGCGATGCGCATCAGCGTGACGCCCGCGGACCGAGCTGGCTCGCGAGTCCCACCACGCGCCCGACCGGCACGGTGAACACGATTCCGGCGCCCGGCACCTCGAGGCTGCCGCATACCTTTTGGATCATGGCGATGGTGGCGTCGACCTTTGCGTCGTCGATCACGCTGAACACCGTGTGGTTGATTGGCCGTGAGCGCGGGCCGAGTGATTCGCGCAGTCCGGCGAAGATCGGCAGGTGGTTGAGCACGTGCCCCATTCCCTCGCTCTGCACCACCGTCGCGCCGGTGATGCCGAGCTCGATAAAGCCCGCGAGCACATCGTCCATGTGCTCTTCATAGTTGATGACGGCGACGAGAAGCTGCATCGGTTGGCCACGCGGTGAGCGGCGGTGACGAGCGGGAGGGGACCGGCATCGTATCCGCGCCCGCCAGGAGTGTCAAGAAACGCCGGCCAAGTGGAATGCGCTCCGGGTCGTTACCTTTCTCCGTCGCGCTCCGTCGTCGCGCACCGTACATCACCCTCCGAGGCCATGCCCGCTCACCAATTCCTCGTCGAAGGTGGCCACCGGCTTTCCGGGACCATTCGCCCGTCGGGCAACAAGAACGCCGCGCTGCCGATCGTCGCCGCCGCGCTGCTCACCGACGAGCCGGTGACGCTCGAGAACGTGCCGCGCATTCGCGATGTCGAAACGCTGGTCGATCTCCTTGGGTCGATTGGAGCGAGCACGCAGTGGACGTCGCGCAATACGCTGGCGATTCACGCCAAGAGCATCCGGCCGGCCGAGCTCGACCCGAAATTGTGCGCGCGAATTCGCGCGTCGATCCTCCTCGCCGGCCCGCTGCTCGCCCGCTGCGGATCGGTGACGCTGCCGCCGCCGGGCGGCGACGTGATCGGACGGCGCCGCGTTGATACGCACTTTCTCGCCCTCGAGCAGCTCGGCGCGACCTTCACCGTCGACTCGCAGTTCAAGCTCAGCGCCAAGAAGCTCGTCGGCGCCGACGTCTTTCTCGATGAGCCAAGCGTCACGGCGACGGAAAACGCCCTCATGGCCGCCGTCGCCGCCGAGGGACCGACCATCTTCCGCAACGCGGCCAGCGAGCCGCACGTGCAGGACCTCGCGCGTTTTCTCGTGGCTATGGGCGCGTCGATCGACGGCATCGGCACCAACACGATCACCGTCTACGGCGGTCGTTCGTTGCATGGCGCCACGTACCGCATCGGTCCCGATCACATTGAGGTCGGCTCGTTCATCGGACTGGCCGCCGTGACTGGCTCCGCGCTCCGCATCGAGGCTGCTGGTGTCGAGCATCTGCGGTCGGTGCGCATGGGCTTCGAGCGCCTCGGCATCGTTTGCACGGTCGAGGGCGACGACCTGCTCATCTCGGCCGACCAGTCGCGCGAGATCCAGAGCGACATGGGCGGTCACATCACCAAGCTGGAGGATCAGCCGTGGCCGGCATTCCCGGCCGATCTGATGTCGATCGCGATCGTGACGGCAACGCAGTGCCAGGGATTGATCCTGATGCACGAGAAGATGTTCGAGTCGCGCATGTTCTTCGTCGACAAGCTCATCGGCATGGGCGCCAAGATCGTGCTCTGCGATCCGCATCGCGCGCTCGTCGCCGGCCCATCGAAGCTGCGTGCGGCGGTCGTGGAATCACCCGACATCCGCGCCGGCATGGCAATGCTCCTCGCCGCCTGCTGCGCCAGCGGAACGAGCATCATCAACAACGTCGGTCAGATCGAGCGCGGGTACGAGCGCATCGAGGAGCGCCTCACCGCGCTCGGCGCGCACGTCAAGCGCGTCGAGGATCGGCGTGGCTGAAGCGCGCGCCGTGACCACTCCCGAGTTTCCCGCACTCGAGGCGATCGAGGATTTCGCCAGCTTCGGCGTGCGCGCGTTCACGACGACGCGTGCGGCCGGCAGCTTCGGCATGCAGACGGCAGAGCCGGTGCGCGACGTGATGGGACGGTGGCACCAGCTGCGCGACGCCTTGGCCTCGCTCGGTGCGCGCTTCGCGTCGGGGACGCAGGTGCACGGCGATCATCTCGCCGTACACGAGGGCGAGTGGCAGGGGTGGTTGCGCGCCACGCACATCGATGGCCACGTCGCACCGCGTCGCGGAACGGCGATGGCCGTCACCGTGGCCGATTGCGTTCCGATCTTCATCGCGCATCCATCCGGCGCGACGGCGATCCTCCACTCCGGTTGGCGCGGCACCGCCGCCGGCATCTTCGATCGCGGGGTCGACCGCCTCCGCGACTATGGATTTGCACCGCGTGATCTCCGCGTCCACCTCGGGCCGGCGATCTGTGGCGACTGCTATGAGGTGAGCCCATTGGTGTACGCGCAGCTCACGGGGAAGTCCGTAGATGCTCAGGTCAACGTGGATCTTCGCGACCTGATCGCCGCGCGCGCGCGGTCCTTCGGCATCGAGCCGACGATCAGCCCCAGCTGCACGCGCTGCGACGCCGACCGGTTTTTCTCGCACCGCGGCGGCTCGGATGGCCGGCAGCTTGCCGTCATCGTTGCCCTTTCCGGTTAGCGCCCGACGGTGGGAGCGCGCGCTTGACTCACCGTTCTCGAGGTTCTAGATTGCATTCCAGAATGTGGGGGAAGGTCGCCCCACATTTTTTGTTGCCCTGAGGTTCGACGTCACGTGAGCGACACGCTGGAAATTCTTGCCAGGCAAGAGCTTGATCGGCTGGGATTTGACCTGGTCGAAGTCAGGCGTGGTGGATCGAGGTCGAGGCCGACGCTCGAGCTTCGCATCGATAGGCGCGACGGCGAGAAGGTGACCGTCGGAGATTGCGCTGTTGCGTCGCGCGCCGTCGAGGCGCGGCTCGACGGCGAGCAGGTGATCGGCGAGCGCTACACGCTCGAGGTGTCGTCTCCTGGCGCCGACCGACCGCTGAAGACCGCGGCCGATTGGCGCCGCTTCGTCGGTAGGCGCGCCAAGGTGCTGAGCGAGGCGCTGCATGGTCGTGAGGAAGTGGAGATACTGGGCGTCGAAGGTGATCCCGGTGCGGAATCGATCGTGGTGCTGAATCCGAAAGGCGAGGAGCAGCGCATTCCGCTCAGCGCGGTGCGCGAGGCGAGGCTCGCCTTCACGTGGTAGTGACGATGACTAGCGGCTGACAGCGGAAGGCTGTCGGCCGATCGCTGAAACCGACAAGGAGTTTCCGATGGTCAGCTCCGCCGACATTCTGAACGCGATCCGAGAGATCACCAACACGAAGCAGTTGGATCGGACGGAGCTCCACGGCCTGTTGGAGGACGGCATCTTCGCCGCACTTGCCAAGAAGTACGGTCCGACCGTTCAGGCCGAGGTCAACATCGACGAGGGAAAGGGCGACATTCGCATCGTGCGGCTCCGCACGGTGGTCGAAACGGTCACCGATCCCAGCCGCGAGATCTCCCTCGAAGACGCCAAGTTCTACGAGGAGAGCTTCGAACTCGGCGACGTGATGGAGGAGCCGGTCGATTTCTCCGAGTTCGGTCGTACGGCGGCGCAGGCCGCGAAGCAACGCATCATCCAGCGCGTGCGCGAGCGGGAACGCTCGCGCATCCGCGACGAGTTCGCCGGCCGCGTCGGTGACCTGCTCTCGGGTGAGATTCAACAGATCGAGCGCGGGAAGCTGGTGGTCATGCTCAACAAGTTTCGCGAGGCGGAGGCGATCATGCCCTACCGCGAGCAGAACCATCGCGAGCATTTCCATCAGGGCGAGCCGATCCGCGCCGTGCTCAAACGCGTGGAGGAGACGCCGAAAGGGCCGCGTCTCATTCTCAGCAGAGCCGACGGTCTATTCGTGAAGGCGCTATTCAAGCTCGAGGTGCCCGAGATTCAGCAGGGTATCGTCGAGATCCGCGCGGCCGCCCGCGAGGTGGGGAGTCGGACCAAAATTGCCGTCTTCTCGCGCGACGACTCGATCGATCCGGTCGGCGCCTGCGTCGGCCTCAAGGGTTCGCGCGTCCAGGCCGTGGTGAACGAGCTCGGCGGCGAGCGCATCGACATCGTGCCGTGGTCGAGCGATCCCGAACGATTCGCCAAGCTGGCGCTGGCGCCCGCGAAAGTCGCGCGCGTGTTCAGCGATCCGGTCGCCCGCACCGTGCAGGCGGTGGTCGATGAGGATCAGCTCTCGCTCGCCATTGGTCGCAACGGACAAAATGTGCGACTGGCCTCGGAGTTGACGGGGTGGAAGATCGACCTGTACTCGAGCCGTGAGTGGCTGGAGCGCGGTGGCGAGACTCCGCTCTTCGCGCCCCTGCCGGAAGAGCGCGCGGCGGCCAACGAGGCGGCCGATGTGCGACTGGCCGACATCGAGGGCCTTGGGCCGGCGACCGTCGCTGTGCTCGAGGATGCTGGCTATCGCACTCTGAATGATATTATCGATAAGGAGCGCGAAGACTTCCTCCGGTTGCCTGGCATTGCGCCCGAGGAAGCCGACCGGATCATGGCGATGCTCGACGAGCTGACGGAAGAAGGCTCAGGCGACGAAGCCGCCGAGGGTGGGCCGGGAACAGCGAGCGCGTGATGGATGCCGACGTCGTTCGCAAGCTGCTCGGATTGATCGGACTGGGCGCGCGCGGACGTGGTGCGGTGGTTGGCGTGGAGCGGGTGCGGGACGCGGCAAAGAACGGTACGCTTGCGTTGGCGATCGTAGCGCCTGATGCGTCGCGAAACAGCCTCGGCAAGGTTGTGCCGTTGCTGAAGGCGAAGCGGGTGCAGATCATCGAAGGACCATCGGCCGTGCAGTTGGGCGCGGCGGTGGGTCGTGAGGCGACGGCGGCGGTCGGGATCGTCGATCGCAACCTGGCGCGAGGAATTCGTGCCTTGGCGGAGTCGGGCTCCGAGCGAGCTCGGTAGGAGGATTTTTGGTCAAGCTTCGGGTGCACGATCTGGCAGGGGAATTCGGCATCTCCAGCGACGAGCTGATGAACATGCTCCGGTCGATGGACGTGCCCGTTCGCACGCACCTCAGTGCGCTCACCGACGATCAGGTGGCGCGCCTCCGTGCGCGGTGGGAACGTGAGAAGCGGGCGCGTCAGGAAAAGCCCGCCCCCGCGCCGCGCCGGCGCCGCGGTAGTGCGACATCGACGGCCACCGCGTCCACCGCCTCCGACACCCCGGCGCCTGTCGCGCCGGCCCCCGTCGCCAAGCGGGCCTCAAAGACAGCCAAGGTCGCGCCGCCCGCCGCGCCCGTCGCGGAAGGCGCCGACGCTACTGACGCCGCCTCCCCGATGCGCCGCCGCCGCAAGGCAGCGGACGTCGCCGCCGCGGCCGAAGAGGCCGCGTACGCGCAGGAAGAAGCCTCCGCCGCCGCCTCGGCCGCCGTCGAAGCAGAGCAAGCCGCGGCTGCAGAACCCGGGCTTCCAGATGAGCCCGCTGACTTGGACTCGCGCACCGAGTCCGATCGCGCCGCGGCTTCGTTCATTCCGACGCCCGTCGCCCCGCGCAGCGCGCGCCCCACCGTCGAGCGCGGTGATGCGGGAGAGCTGCGCACGGCTCACGGCGCCAGCGACACGGATCAGCACCGCCGTCCGGTGCAGGCGCCGCGCGACAGTGGCGACACGAGCCAGCAACCAATGCGGCCCGCTGCGTCAGCGTCGCCAAGCACGCAGCGGCCGTCGCCTGCGAATCCGGAATGGCAACGTCCGCGTCCGATCGACCGCAGCGGTGCTCCTCCGCGGTCGCGACCCGGACAGGGAACCGGCGCTCCGTACATGCCGCCCCCACGTCCCGTAGCCTCGGCCGCGCCTGGTGCGGGCGCGGGCACCATGCCCGGCGCCGCCCGACGCGACGACAAGCGCGGCGGAAAGCGCAAAAAAGGCAAGCGCGGCTCCGTCGACCAGGAAGCGGTGACGGCAAACATCTCGCGCACGATGGCGGCGCTCTCGGGCCCCGCCGCGCGCCGCGGTCCGCGCCGCGCCGATGACACCACGTATCGCGAGGAGATAGCGGCCGAACGGGCCGCTGCGGCCGAACGCGAAAAGAAGTTGGTTCGCGTCAACGAATTCATCACTGTCAGCGAGCTCGCGGAAATTCTCAAGATTCCCGCGACGCAGATCGTCGCTTTCGCGTTCAAGAATCTCGGATTGATGGTCACCATCAATCAACGGCTCGACTTCGACCAGATCGAGCTGATCGCCGGCGAGTTCGGATTTCAGGCCATCAAGGAAGCCGAGTACGCCGCGACGGATGACGCCGAAACGGTCGCGGAGCTGCCGGAAAATCTCGTGACGCGTCCGCCCATCGTGACCATCATGGGGCACGTCGACCACGGCAAGACATCGTTGCTCGACTACATCCGCAAGGCGAACGTCGTCGCCGGCGAGGCCGGCGGCATCACGCAGCACATTGGCGCGTATCACGTCTCGCTGTCCAACGGCCGTCAGATCACCTTCCTCGACACGCCGGGCCACGAGGCGTTCACCGCCATGCGCGCCCGCGGCGCGCAGGTGACGGACATCGTCGTGCTGGTCGTCGCCGCCGACGATCAGGTGATGCCGCAGACGAAAGAAGCGATCTCGCACGCCAGGAACGCCGGCGTGCCGCTCGTGGTCGCGATCAACAAGATCGATCTCCCCGCCGCCAATGTGCAGAAGGTGAAGCAGGATCTGCTGCAGGAGGGCGTGGTACTCGAGGAGTTCGGCGGCACCACGCTGTCCACGCCCATCTCCGCCAAGAAGGGGACGAACGTCCAGGAGCTGCTCGAGCAGGTGCTGCTCCAGTCGGACATCCTGGATCTCAAGGCGAATCCCAACAAGCGCGCGACCGCCTCGGTCGTCGAAGCGCAGCTCGATGCCGGCAAGGGCCCGGTGGCGACGGTGTTGGTCGAGAGCGGCACGCTCAAGGTCGGCGACGATTTCATCGTCGGACTCTACTCCGGACGCGTGCGTGCGCTGCTCGATGAGCGCGGCCGCCCGGTGAAGCTGGCCAGTCCCGGAATTCCGGTGCAGGTGCTCGGCCTTACCGGTGTGCCGATGGCCGGCGACCGCTTTGTCGTGGTCGAAGATGCGACCGAGGCGCGCGGAATAGCGCAGACCCGTGAGCGTCTCGACCGCGAAGCTAAGAGCCGCCGGTCCACTCGCGCAGGCGTGGTGTCGCTCGAGGACTTCATGTCCTCGTCCGGTCCCGCCGGCGAGAAGCGCGCGCTCAACTTGCTCATCAAAGCGGACCAGGGCGGTCCGGCGGAAGCGCTCGCCGACGCGCTCGGCCAGCTGTCGAACGCCGAAGTCCAGGTCAGCGTGGTGCATCGCGGCGTTGGCGCCATCACCGAGAGCGACATTCTGCTCGCCAAGGCGTCCGGCGCGATCATCATCGGTTTCCACGTGCGTCCGGACAACAACGCGCGCGCGGCGGCGGAGCGCGAGGGCGTCGAGATCAAGTTGTACAAGGTGATCTACGAAGCGGTGAGCGATGTGCGCGCCGCGCTCGAGGGATTGCTGCGCCCGGAGCAGCGCGAGGTCATCTCGGGCGAGGCCGAAGTGCGCGAGCTGTTCAAGGTCCCGAAGATCGGTGTCATCGCGGGCTGCTCGGTCCGCAACGGCGTCATCAACCGGCAGGGCAGGGTGCGCGTGGTGCGCGACGGCGTGCAGGTCTACGACGGCACGATCGGCTCACTTCGCCGCTTCAAGGACGACGTGAAGGAAGTGCGCGAAGGATTCGAGTGCGGCATCGGCATCGAGAACTTCAACGACATCAAGGTCGGCGATGTGATCGAAGCGTACCGGACGGAGGAAGTGGCGCGCACGCTCGCGTAATCGCGGGCGGTGCGCGCGATGGAGCGCGAACGTGGTCATCGGCATCGTCTCGTGGGACCTGCAACTCCACGCGTCACACTCCCTCAAGGACAAGCGCTCCGTGATCAAGAGCTTGAAGGATCGCTTGCACAACGAGTTCAACGTGTCGGTCGCCGAGACGGCGCACCACGACAGCTGGCAGCGCGCCGAGCTCACCGCGTGCTTGGTGGCAACGGACCGGCGCCACGCCGAATCGGTGCTCGCCTCGGTCGACAGCTTCGTCGCCAACGCCCCCGGCTGCCGCATCACTGACTCCATGACGAGCTTTGTGTGATCTGGCTTGTGATCAGCCGTGTCTACAGTCTGCGCGGCAGGTCGCCGTCACGGACAATCCGACTTCCGACTTCTGACGTCCGACGTCTTCCACTTCTCCTTTACCTGACGTCTCCCCGTGCCTAGCCCACGTCGTGCCGACCGGTTGTCAGAGTCAATTCGCGAATTCGCCGCCACCTTCCTCACTGAAAACGTGAAAGATCCGCGCGTCGTCGGCCTCGTCACCGTCACCGCCGTCGACGTGACTCAGGACATGCGCCACGCCAAGATTTTCGTCAGCATCATGGGCTCGGATGAGGAGCGCAAGAAGACGATGGAAGGACTGCTCAGTGCGACCGGACATCTGCGCTCGCGCATCGCCAAGGCGCTGACGCTCCGCTTCGCCCCCGAGATCGAGTTTCGCGAGGACCGCAGCGTCCAGCACGCGGCTCGCATCGAAACGCTGCTCGCCAAGATCAAAGATGGCGAGCCCGTCACCGACGAGGATCCGATCGATTGACGGATTGCTGCTGATCGACAAGCCCGCGGGCGTCACCTCGCACGATGTGGTGCTCGCGGCGCGGCGCGCGTTCGGCGAGCCGCGCATCGGCCACGGCGGCACGCTCGATCCCTTCGCCACCGGGCTGCTCGTGCTCCTCCTCGGACGCGCCACACGGCTGCTGCCGTACCTCGGCGGCGAGCCCAAGATCTACGAGGCGACGATTCGCTTCGGCGCCGAGACCGACACCGATGACCTGCTCGGCGCGGTCGTTCGCCAGGCGCCCCCGCCGTCGCTCGACGATGTGCGCACCGCCATCCCGGCGCTCACCGGCCAGATCTCGCAGGTTCCCCCCGCGTACTCCGCCAAGCGCGTCGGCGGGCGCCGTGCCTATGATGCGGCGCGCGCTGGCGAAGCGCTCGAGCTCGCGCCCGTGACGCTCCACGTGTACTCCTGGGAGATTCGCCAGTGGCGTGGCGAGGAGATGGATGTCGTCATCGCCTGCGGCGGCGGCACCTACGTTCGCGCGCTCGCGCGCGACCTCGGCCGTGCGACCGGCAGCGCGGCGCATCTGTCGGCGTTGCGGCGCACCGACAGCGGAGCACTGTCCGTGCGAGAGGCGGCGACGCTCGAAGCGCTGCTCGCGGGAAGCGCCGTCTTGCTGCCGCCGCTCCGCGCGCTGCCCGCGCTCCCGCTCGAGACGCTGACCGACGAAGAAATCGGTCGCATCGTCCGCGGCATTCAAATCGATGCGCGCTCCGCCGGCGAACGCGCCGCCCTGGTGAATGGCGACGGCGTGCTCGTCGCCTACGCCGAGCGCGCCGGTGAACGCTGGCAGCCACGCGTGGTAATGAGCCGTGCTTGATGAGTCGGGGCTACCGCCTGGATCGCCTGGCACCGTCGTCACAGTCGGCACCTTCGACGGCGTGCATCGCGGGCACCAGGACGTGCTCCGCCGCATGGTCGATCGCGGCGCGGTGCTGGGTCTCGACAGCGTGCTCATCACCTTCGATCCGCATCCGCTCGAGGTGGTGAATCCGAGTGCCGCGCCCCCGTTGCTGACTGTCGGCGCGGAGAAGCTCGAGGTGATCGCGGAAAGCGGACTCGGCTACGTCGCGTTCGTCTCGTTCAATCGCGCGCTCGCCGCACTCTCGGCCGAGGAGTTCGTCGAGCGCGTGCTGAGGCAGCGCTTTCACATGCGGCATCTCGTCATCGGCCACGATCACGGATTTGGGCGCGGCCGCGAGGGCGACGTCGACGTACTGCGCGCGCTCGGCGCAGCCCGTGGCTTTGGCGTCGAGGTCGTCCATCCCGTGATCACGCCCGATGGCCATCCCGTGTCGTCGACGATGATCCGGCGTGCGGTCGCCGGCGGCGATCTGGCGCGAGCCGAGCTGGGACTCGGCCGGCCCTATTCGGTGTCGGCGCGGGTGGTACACGGTGACGGGCGCGGGCGCACTCTGGGCTACCCGACCATCAACCTGTCGGCGACGCCGCCACGGAAGCTTTTGCCGCCGGAAGGGGTATACGCCGTGCGTGCACAGACGCGATCCGGCGCGTTCGGCGGAATGATGAATCTTGGCCCGCGTCCGACGTTCGGCGATCCGACTATTTCGCTCGAGGTCTTTTTGTTCGATGCCTCGATCGATCTCTACGATTCATATGTGCGTGTGGATTTCGTTGCCCGGCTGCGCGAAACACGGAAGTTTGATGGACCGGCGGCGCTCATAGCGCAGCTGGCGCATGACGAAGAGGCGGCACGCCGCGCGTTGACTGGCAAAGCGTAGCGGACTAACCTTCTAGACTGCCGCAAAAACTCACCTCCCAAGCGTCGTATGTCCAACATCCGATATCGTTTACTCACGATCGCCGCGCTCATCGTGGCGTCGATCGTCGCGCTGTTTCCGAAGCAGGCCACGATCACGGTGTTCGACCGTGCGACGGGTCAGCGGACGAAGCAGCAGGTCACGCGCGTTCCGCTCAAGTACGGGCTCGATCTCCAGGGAGGGATGCACCTGGCGCTCGAGATCGACGAGAGCAAGGGTACCGTTGCCAACAAACCCGACGCGATCCAGCGCGCCGTCAAGGTGGTGCGCAATCGCATCGACCAATTCGGCGTGTCGGAGCCCGTCGTGCAGACGGTGGGCACCGACCGCATCATCGTCGAGCTGCCCGGTATCGATGACCCGAAACGCGCCCAGGAGCTCGTCGATCGGCAGGCATTCCTCCAGTTCCAGATCACCGACAAGACGAACGCACTCGACAAGGTGCTGCCGAAAATCGACGCGATCGTGCGCGAGCGCGGTGGCGCCGCGATCGCCAAGGCCGGCGCAGGGACGCCCGGCGCCAAGCCCGGCAAGGACACTGCCGCCACGAATGTGCTCGGCACCCTCCTGGCGAAGAGCGATACGGGCAAGGCGGCCGGCGACACATCGAAGAAATCGGATACGACGAACGTTCTCGGCCAGACCAACAACGGCCCCTTCTCGAAGCTGATCCAGCCCGGCGGAATGCCCGGCGAATACTTCGTCACGCACGCGGACATCCCGGTCGTCGAGGCCTACCTCGCACTTCCCGAGGTGCAGGCCGCATTGCCGCCGGGCAAGTCCGTGCACTGGGCAATCGACGAGCCGGGAGCGGTGCCGAACTCGCCGCGTGCATTCTACGTCGTGGACACACGCGCGATCATCGATGGCGTGTCGTTAATCGATGCGAAGCCGAACACCGATCCGATGGAAGGAAACATCGTGCAGTTCACGCTCAGCAATGAGGGTGGCCGGAAGTTCCAGCGCGAGACCGCGAAGCACATCAAGGACTACATGGCGATCGTGCTCGACGATCGCGTGCAGGGACGACCCCCGATCATCCAGGGCGCGATCTCGACGCACGGACAGATCACCATGTCAGGCAAGCCGCTGCAGGAAGCCCAGGACCTCGCGCTCGTGCTGCGCTCCGGCGCGCTGCCGGTCAAGCTGCACACGGTCGAAGTCCGCCGCATCGGACCGACGCTTGGCGAGGACTCCATTCGCAAGGGACTCCGCGCGGGTGTACTTGGCGTCATCCTCGTCGTCGGCATCATGCTCGTGTACTACCGTTTTTCCGGGCTTCTCGCGGTCTCGGCGTTGACGCTCTACGTGCTGTTCACCCTCGCCGCATTGGCCGGCTTTGACGCCGTGCTCACGCTACCCGGGCTGGCCGGCTTCGTTCTCTCGATCGGCATCGCGGTCGATGCGAACGTTCTGATCTTCGAGCGAATTCGTGAGGAGCTCGATCACGGCAAGACCGTTCGCGCCGCGATCGACGAGGGCTTCCAGCACGCCATGAGCGCGATCATCGACTCCAACGTGACGACCGTGTTGACGGCCATCGTGCTCTACTGGGTCGGTACCGGCCCCGTGCGCGGGTTCGCCGTCACCCTCATCGCCGGCATTCTGGCGTCGATGGTCAGCTCGATCTTCGTCGTCCGCACACTCTTCCTCCTGTGGCTCAACCGCACGCGCGGCGCCCAGACGCTGAGCATCTGATGCTGCGTATCCTTCATGGCACCAACTACGACTTCATCCGGCTGCGACGCTACTCGTACGGCATCTCGGCCCTGATCGTCCTCGTCGGCGCGATTCTCGTCGGAATCTCGAACTACAACTACAGCGTCGAATTCACCGGCGGCACGATGATGCAGATCGCCTTCAACAAACCGCCGACCGCCGAGGAAATTCGTTCGACCCTGCAGCAGGCGGGGATCAAGGACGAAGAGGTCCAGAAGTTCGGCAGTGACACCGAGTACGTGATCCGCGCCCAGAGCAAAGCCGAAGTCGCGGCACAGTCGCGCGGTGCGGCGACGTCGGTCGACAGCGTGATCACGCAGGCGCTCACCCGCCACTTCGGCGCGGGCGCGTTCCGCGTGCAGCGTTCGGAAGCAGTCGGTCCGAAGGTCGGCGGCGAGCTGCGCAGCAAGGCGTTCCAGGCGATGCTGCTGTCCTTCGTCGTCGTGCTGATCTACCTCGCGATCCGCTTCGAATGGCGCTTCGGTGTCGCCGCCGTTGCGGCGACCGCGCACGATTTCTTGACGACGCTCGCCTTCATCAAGTTCATGAACCTCGAGATCTCCCTCGTCGTCGTCGGCGCCATCCTGACGATGATTGGCTATTCGCTCAACGATACGATCATCATCTTCGACCGCGTGCGTGAGAATCTCCGCAAGCGGCGAAAGGAATCGCTGTACGACACGCTGAATCGCAGCGTGAACGAGACACTGCCGCGATCCGTGCTGACGCATGCCACCGTCGCCGCGACGCTGATCGGTCTGCTCATGCTCGGCGGCGAGGTGATCCGGCCGTTCGCCTGGGTCATGCTCTTCGGTGTCTTCACCGGCACGCTGAGCTCGATCTACATCGCTGCACCGGTGCTGCTGTGGATCGAGACCAAGTGGCCGCGAGCCGTCGGCGATCGTGGGGGAGTCGGTCCACGGTCGAACGTCAGGGAAGAGGCGGCGGCCCCCGCGCGACCGACCGGCAAGCCGAAGCCGGCGGCGCCAGTCACCGCGGCGACGCGAAAAGGCTGACATGCTTTCCCGACTCGAACCGCCGCCCTCGCGCGGCGGTTCGTGCATCCGGCAATGATCTTCATCGACAGCCACGCCCATCTCGCCGACCCGGCCTTCGACGAGGACCGCGAGGCCGTCATCGTGCGCGCGCGGGCGGCCGGGGCAGCCGCGATCATTTGCATCGGTGAATCGATCGAGGTCGCTGCACGCGCCGAAGCGATCGCGTCGCGCCATCGAGGATTCGTGCATTGGAGTGCCGGCGTGCATCCGCACGACGCGGCAGGGTTCGATCACGCGCGAGACATCGCCGCGATTCGAGAGCACATCGCGCGAGGCGCCGTGGCGGTGGGTGAGTGCGGTCTCGACTACCATTACGATCACTCCCCGCGCGAGGACCAGCGTCGCGCGTTTGCCGCGCAGCTCGCGCTGGCGAACGAGCTCGCGCGCCCGGTGATCGTCCACACGCGCGACGCGGAAGACGACACCGCGGCGATGGTGCGCGAAGCCGGACTTGCTGCGATTGCCGGCGTGATGCACTCCTTTACCGGCGCCCCGTCGCTGGCGCGCACTGCGCTCGACGCGGGGTGGTACGTGTCCTTCAGCGGCATCATCACCTTCAAGAAATGGTTGGATATCGATCTGCTGCGGCTCGTACCCGACGACCGATTGCTGATCGAGACCGATGCCCCGTACCTCGCGCCCGTCCCCAATCGTGGCAAGCGCAACGAGCCGGCGTTCGCCGCGCACACCTTGGCGCGTCTCGCCCACGTGCGTGGCGCGGAGATCGACGCGCTCGGCGCGATCGTGACCGCGAACGCGCGGCGCCTATTCGTGCTCGGCGCCGACTGACCTCGCTGATCTAGCGACGGTGGTGCGGCGCGGAGTAGAATGCAGCCGCCGTTCAACCGCCACCCTCGCGAGCCTCCAGTGTCCGACGTCCCCTCCGACATCGCGATCGCGCAAGCCGCCACGCTTCGCCCGATCGTCGCCGTCGCCGAAGATCTGGGTCTTTCCGCCGACGATCTCGACCTGTACGGCAAGTACAAGGCGAAGCTGCCACTCGAGCTATCGCAGCGGCCGCCACGCGGTCGGCTCGTGCTCGTCACCGGCATCAATCCGACGGCGGCGGGAGAAGGGAAGAGCACGACGCTCGTCGGCGTCACGCAAGCGTTGCGCCGGCTCGGCCGAAACGCCGTGCTCTGCATTCGCGAGCCGAGTCTGGGTCCGGTGTTCGGAGTCAAGGGAGGCGCGGCCGGCGGTGGATACGCGCAGGTAGTCCCGATGGAAGACATCAACCTCCACTTTACCGGCGATTTTCACGCGATCTCGAGCGCGCACGCGCTCTTGTCGGCGATGCTCGACAATCATCTCACGCAGGGCAACGCGCTCAACATCGATCCGCGCCGCATCACCTGGCCGCGCACGATCGACATGAACGATCGCGCGCTGCGCGACGTCGTCATTGGACTTGGCGGCGTGGCGAACGGTGTGGTGCGCGAGGAGCGATACGTGATCATCCCGGCGAGCGAGGTGATGGCGATCGTCGCGCTGGCGTCGAGCCGTGAGGATCTTGAGCAACGGCTGGGGCGCATCATCGTCGGCGCGACCGCGGGCGCCAAGCGCGAGCCCATTCGCGCCCGCGATCTCAAGGCGGCCGGCGCCATGAACCTGTTGCTGAAAGATGCGATTCGCCCCAACCTGGTCCAGACGCTGGAAGGCGGGCCTGCGCTCGTGCACGCCGGACCGTTCGGCAACATCGCGCACGGCTGCAACAGCGTCATCGCGACAAAGACGGCGTTGGCGCTGGCCGACATCGTCCTGACCGAGGCCGGCTTCGGCTCGGATCTTGGCGCCGAAAAATTCTTCGACATCAAGTGCCGTTTCGGCGGGCTGAACCCCGAGGTCGCCGTGCTCGTCGCGACCGTGCGCGCACTGAAGATGAACGGCGGCGCAAACAAGAAAGATCTGGCGCGCGAAGATACGGGGGCGTTGGAGCGCGGGCTGCCGAATCTCGCCGCGCATATCGAGAACGTGCGGCAGTTTGGTGTGCCGGTCATCGTCGCCATCAACAGGTTCACGACGGATACCGACGCCGAGCTGGCGATGGTCGGCGATTTCGCCAGAACGCTCGGCGCGCGCGTCGCCTTGAACGAGGTCTGGGAGAAGGGCGGCGCCGGCGGCATCGATGTCGCGAACGAGATTTTGGCGGCGCTCGATCGGAAGGAAGGGAAGTTCGCACCCCTCTACGACGTGAAGCTCCGCATTCGTGAGAAGATCGACACGATCGTCCGGAAGGTCTACGGTGGCGACGGCGTCGACTACGCACCGAAGGCCGATAGCGCGATCGACTATCTCGAGTCGATCGGTCTCGCCGAGACACCGGTCTGCATCGCCAAGACGCAGTACTCGCTCACCGACGATCCGACCGTGCTCGGCCGGCCGAAGAATTTCCGGATCACCATCAACAACGTGTACCCCGCCGCCGGCTCAGGCTTCGTCGTTGCGCAGGCGGGCGAGATCATGACGATGCCGGGGTTGCCGAAAGAACCGGCGGCCGAGCGCATGGCGATCAAACCGGACGGCAGTATCGTGGGGTTGTTCTAGTGAAGATGTCAGGCATCAGATGTCGGATGTCTGTTCAATGCGTACGGCACTGCGCACCGCACTCACCTCCATTTTCGGTGATCCGATGAGTTCAACCATCATCTCGACAGCGTCTGCCCCCGCCGCCATCGGCCCCTACTCACAAGGCGTCGTCGCGGGCGGCTTCCTCTTCACCGCCGGTCAGATCGCCCTCGATCCCGCCACCAAGCAGATGGACGCTGGCGACGTCGTCGCGCAGACCGAACGCGTGATGAGCAACCTCGAGGCGATTCTCGCGGCCGCCGGCGCTTCGTGGAACGACGTCGTCAAGACGACGGTGTATCTGCACGACATGGCCGACTTTCCTCGCGTCAACGAGGTGTACGGCAAACGCCTGGGCGACGCTCGCCCCGCGCGATCGACCGTGCAAGTGTCCGCGCTCCCGCGCGGCGCCCTCGTCGAAATCGACGCGATCGTGAACGTCGGTTGACGCCGCGATGAGAGGATGCGCCCATCGCGCTGACTCTCGTCGCGCACCGCCCCTACGACAATGACAGACACGCGCGCACACATCTTCCGCCTGACGCAGTTCGCGCGCTGCGCCGGTTGAGCCGCCAAGATGGGTCCGGGCGACCTGTCGCGCGCACTCGATCCGCTGCCGCATCAGGCGGACCCGCGTCTCCTCGTCGGTCGTGAGACCTTCGATGACGCGGGGATCTTTCAGCTGTCCGACGACCTCGCGCTCGTCCAAACCGTCGACTTCTTCGCGCCCCTCGTCGACGACCCATACCTCTTCGGTCAGATCGCGGCCGCCAACGCGCTCTCGGA
This sequence comes from Gemmatimonadales bacterium, assembly GCA_038228795.1. GTDB lineage: Bacteria > Gemmatimonadota > Gemmatimonadetes > Gemmatimonadales > Gemmatimonadaceae > JALZAE01. Next base: position 10,097 of record JBBROY010000027.1, on the reverse strand, counting down.
CGTCTACGCGATGGGCGGCGAGCCGCTGACCGCGCTCAACATCTGCGGCTTCCCGACCGGCGTCCTCCCACTCGAAGTCCTCACCGAGATTCTCCGCGGCGGCCAGGACAAGGTCCACGAAGCGGGTGCCGTCATCGCCGGCGGCCACACCGTCGTCGACGATGAGGTGAAGTACGGGCTCGCCGTCACCGGGCGCGTCGACCCTCGTCGCGTGCTCAGCAACGCTGGCGCGATCGCCGGCGATCGCCTGATACTCACCAAACCGCTCGGCACCGGCCTGCTCGTGACCGCCGCCAAGCGCGACGACCTCGAGGCGCGGCTGCTCGATCTCGTCATCGACAGCATGCGTGCGCTCAACCGAGATGCCAGCCGCGCCGCCCTCGCGCTCGGCGCGCACGCCGCGACGGATGTCACGGGCTTCGGCCTGCTTGGGCACGCGTCGCATATCGCCCGTGCCAGTGGCGTGTCGATTCGCATCCGTGCATCGCTTGTCGGCGCGTTCGAGGGCGCGCGCGAGGCGTGGCAGCGCGGAACGCGGACCGGGGGTGCGGAGCGCAACGCGGAATTTCTTCACTCCCGCGTGCGCTGGGGCGATGTCGATGAGGTGACGCGCGCGCTGCTGTTCGATCCCCAGACATCGGGCGGCCTGCTCATCGCGCTGCCGCCATCGGAGGTCGCCGAGTATCTTTCGCGAGTCAGCGGCGCGAGCGAGATCGGCGAGGTGATGCCGAAGGGCGACGTCGACATCGTGGTCGAGTAAGCGGCTGCGCGCCGGCGTTGTACGGGGGCGGATGGGGCCTGGTGGCTTCCCCAGTCTTCAAAACTGGTGTGACCTGACCACGTCCGGTTGGGTGGGTTCGATTCCCACACGCTCCCGCCAACGCGCGCGGCCGCTACATTTCGCGCTCCGATGATTGTTCGATGACCGCTCCAGCAAAGTTGAGGCTGCGTCCATTCGCGGCCGCGCTCGTTGCGCTGTTCGCGCTTCCAGCCTCACGCACCATCTTGGCGCAGCGCCCGGACAGTGCGCGCGTTGGCGTGGTATCACTGCGCGTCGCCGATTCGCTGCTCAAGCCGCCGCTCTCGCCGCGCGCGGCATTCTTGCATTCCCTGTTGCTGCCGGGCTGGGCCCAGCACCGATTTCACCGCACGAAGGCGACGCTGCTCTTCGGCTCCGTCGAAGCGATGTCGCTCTTCATGAACGTCAAGACGCGCGTCAGGCTGGCCGACGTGCGTCGCAATGCGCGCGATAGCATCGTCCCGCCCGTGCCACCGAGCACCCGTCCCGACACGATCAACCTCGCCCAAGGCGTGATCCGTTCGAGAAAGCAGCAGGTCGAGGACTGGACGACGCTCCTCATCTTCAATCACCTGCTCGCCGGCGCCGACGCGTTCGTCTCCGCGCACCTGTGGGACGTGCCGGCGCAGGTTGGGTTTCAACCGGCGCCCGGCGGCGGCGTCGCCATCGTCGCCCGGGTCCGGTGGTGAATGGCTGAGCGCGGACCGGGGCGAAATGCGCCGATCGGCGTCTTCGACTCTGGCATAGGCGGACTGACCGTCGTGCGGGAGCTCATGCGGCAGCTGCCGCGCGAGCGCATCATCTACTTCGGCGATACCGCGCGCGTGCCCTACGGACCAAAGAGTCCCGACACAGTACGGCGGTATAGCCGCGAGATCACCGAGTGGCTGCGTGGAGAAGGGGTGAAGATGATCGTCATCGCGTGCAATACGGCGACCGCGCACGCGCTGCCCATGTTGCGCGACGAATTGCCGCTACCGGTCATCGGCGTGATCGAGCCCGGCGCGCGCGCCGCCGTTCGTGCCTCGACGACCGGACGGATAGGCGTCATTGGGACGGCCGGCACCATCGCGTCGGGCGCGTATCAGCGCGCAATCCGCGATCTCGCTCCCGATGCGCGTGTCGACGCGCAGCCCTGTCCCCTCCTCGTGCCGCTCGTCGAGGAGGGATGGCTCGACCGGGAGGCGACGCGCCTCATCGCCCGCGAGTATCTCGCACCCCTCGTCGGCGATCGCGTCGACACGCTCGTGCTCGGATGCACGCACTATCCGCTGCTCAAGCCCATCTTGGGCGACATCATCGGACGCGACGTGCAGCTGATCGATAGCGCGGAGGAAACGGCCGCCGAGACGGCGCGGGTGCTCGATGTACAGGATCTACTTGCACGAGACGATGGCCCCCCCGCACACCGCTTCGTCGCATCTGATGCGCCCGATCAGTTCCTACTCGTCGGCGGACGCTTTCTCGGGTCGGCGATCGAGCACGTCGAGAAGCTCACCCTCGGCTGATCTCCCGTCCGTCCAGCGTCTGAGCGCAATCGACTCCGGCGTGACCGCGAGATACGTCGGTGCATCAAGCCAGGAGCCGGCGTTCGCGTACACAGCGCCGGTCGGGATGCGCACGAGCGCTGGCACGTGCGAGTGCGCATACACGAGAAGGTCCGTGTCCCGGTGCGCGGCAAGCCAGTGGAGGCCGACGGCTCGTAGTCCGGTGCCACCATCGCGTGCCCGATGGATGCGGCTCGCATCCGAGCTGCCGCGCGCGAGCCGGCTCCCCCAATCGGGATGCAGCCACCGGAACGCGACGATCGCTGCCGGATTGCGCAGCACGCTCCGGAGTACCCGATAGCGGCGGTCCTCGATGTCGCGCAGGCCATCACCATGTTCAACCCGCGCGCTCCAGCCGGCCAGCGCTCCCGACCACGGCCCGAATCCGTATTCGATTCCCACCTCCTCTGTCAGCTGCTCGCCACCCCAGCAATCGTGGTTGCCGGCGATCATGGCAATCTCGACCCCCGCCTCGCGCAGATCCGCCAGCGCGGCCAGGGTGCGATGATGTCCCCGCGGCACCACGCTCTTCCACTCGAACCAAAAGTCGAATAGGTCGCCGTTGATCAGCAGCGTGGACGCACGACCCGGCAGCGAGCGGAGGAACGCCACGAACTGACGTTCGAGCGCGCGATCCCCCGCGCCGAGATGCAAGTCGGACACAATGTAGCAGGGAGCGCCGAGCGCGTGCGGAAGCATGGGGCAGTGTAGCGCGGCCGCCGATCCTTTACAAACACGCTGGTCGCGGACATCATCGCGCTCCGATGAACACCCTGGTCACACACGTCGAATTTCGCGTCCGCTATGGCGAGACGGATCAGATGGGTGTGGTGTACCACCCCAACTATCTGGCCTGGGTCGAGATCGGGCGCACCGAATACATACGCGCGCTCGGAACGAGTTATCGGGAGATTGAGCGCTCCGGTATCAGGCTGGCCGTGTCCGACGTGACGGTTCGGTACATCGCCGCCGCTCGCTATGACGACCTGATTCGGGTCGATACGTCGCTGACCGGTGTCGCCTCCCGCTCGCTCACCTTCGATTACGTTGTAGTCAATGCCGAAACCGGGGAACGACTCGCCACCGCGCGCACTGCACTCATTTCCATCGACAACCGGAGTCGGGTTGTGGCGATGCCGCGCGCGCTTCGCGACCTGTTCACGGGCGCTCTGTAGTCCAATCGCGGCTCTGGCCGCCGCGGCATTGCTGGCGCCAAACCCCGCGCGCGGCCAGGACGTGTCCGATCTGTACGGACGTGTCCTGCGCATGGCGGACACGCGCACGCTCGACAGCGCGCTCGTGCGGTCGGCGCTGCGCACCCGCAGCCAGGGGCTTCGTGCGGCGGCGACGCTCGCGGTTGGCCAGGTGCACGGGTCGGCGATGGTGGGCGAGCTGCGCTCGCTGCTGCTCGATCCCGACACCGCGGTGGCTGCCAACGCCGCCTACGCGATCGGCTTGCTTCGCGATTCCGCGTCGGTCGATGCGCTCGCCCGCGCGCTGTCTGGCAATGCGGTCGTCGCACGCGAAGCGGCATGGGCCCTCGGCGCCATAGGCGCGCCGGCTGCGGCTGGCATCCGGGGCGCGCTCGCGGAAGGCGCGTCGGCCCCTGGCGCATACGGCGCGCTCCTGCTCGCCGCAGCGAAGCTGCGTCCCGTGCCCATCGCTGAGGTGCAGCGATACCTCCAGCACCCGGACAGCGCCATTCGCTGGAAAGCCGCGTATGCCATCGCGCGTCCTCTGGTTCCCGGAGGCGTGCGCCTGCTGGCGGCCATCAAGGCCGACCCGGCCGGAAGTGTCCGCGCTCAAGTTGCGCGCGGACTTTCCAAAGCCGCGGCCGGCGACTCGCTGCGCGACATCGGGCTCGGCGCGCTCCAATTTCTCATGCACGACCTCGACCCACACGTGCGTGTGAACGCGGTGCGCTCCCTCGGCACCTACGGGCTCGTGGCCTCTTCGCTGCTCATGGAATGCCTCAACGACCATGACGCGAACGTGCGCATCGCAGTCGCGCAGAGCCTCGGCACATCGCTCGATTCTGTCACTCCGTTCTGGACCGCCGCCTGGAACGCCGACACGGGATTCACCTTTCGGCGCGGAGTGCTCGCGTCCGCGATGCACGCCGGCGTGACGCGCATGTCGCTGCTCGCGGGCTCGGCCGCTTGGGCCGAGAGCGATGACTGGCGCTTCCGCGCCGCCATGGCCGAAGCAATCGGAGGGGCGAAGAATTCCGATCGCGCGATCGGTATCGCCGTTCCGCTCACGCGCGACCCCGATGCACGTGTCCGCGTTGCGGCGTATGCGGCCCTCGTCCCTGGCGATTCTCTCGCGCCCACGAGCCGGCGTGAAGTGCTGCTGTCAGGCCTGCACGACCGCGATCCCTTCGTGCGGCAAACCGCGACGACCGGGCTCGCCCGCCGCGCATCGGCCGCCGAGCTGCCCGCCATCCTCGACAGCTACACGCGCTACTCCGCATCGGATGACGCGCACGATGCGCGACTGGCTGTTGTGCGATACGTCGCTGCCGCATGGAAGCGCGACAGCGCGGCGTTCACGCCGGCGCTTCGCGCCGCGTTGCGGCAGATGCGCGTGCCGCCCGAGCCGTTCGTGCGCGCCGCGGCGAAAGATGTGGCGCCGCTCGCGCACTGGAGCGTCGGGACGCCTGCCGGGCGTTCGCTCGACTGGTATCAGCAGCGCGTGCGCTCGCTGGTGTTGCCGGCGCTGGAGGGCCGCCTCTCTCGCACGTCGATCGTGACGCAGCGCGGCACCGTGGTGTTCGAGCTCCTCGCCGCTGAAGCGCCGCTAACGGTCGACAACTTTATCGGTTTGGCTCAGAACGGCTATTACAATCGCGGGAATTTTCACAGAGTCGTTCCGAATTTTGTCGCCCAGGATGGCGACCCCCGCGGCGACGGCAACGGCGGTCCCCCGTACTCCATTCGCGATGAGCTCAATCGGCTGCGCCATGAGCGAGGCGCAGTCGGGATGGCGCTGTCCGGCCCCGATACCGGTGGGAGCCAGTACTTTCTCACCCTGTCGCCGCAACCGCACCTCGACGGCGGCTACACCGTGTTCGGCCGCGTCGTCTCCGGCTTCGACGTGATGGACGCTCTGGTGCAGGGCGATCGCATCATCACGATTCGCATTCAATGAGTCCCGCCACCCGCATGGCCGCGCTCGCCGCCGCCATGGCATCGATCGCGTCGATCGCCTCATGTAGTCCGAAGGCGCCGCCGCTGCGTGGCGCGCTGGCGCCGAACCGGCTGCCCTCGGGCGAGCTCCCGCACATACGCCGGAAGCTCGTGTTCCAGTTCGTCTATCAGGATGCGAATTTCACGTTTCGTGGCGACGGCGCGGCGCGCATTGCACCGCCGGACAGTGCACGTCTCGATTTCTTTCTCAACGGGGGCCTTGGCAGTGGCTTCGCGTTGTTGATCGGTGACTCGCTCGCCACGCCCGGCGCCGATTTCGTACGCGACCTGCTTCCGCCACCGGGACTGCTGTGGGCAGCGTTGGGTCGGCTCCGCGTTCCGGCCGTTCCGGACACCGTTGTTCGCATTGACGCCGACACCACGCGTGCCGACATTGGAACGGCTCCCCGCTGGCGCGCCGCGTTCGTCGGCGACGCGCTGCGGTCGCTGGACTTGATCGATGGCGACCGGATAGTCCAATCGCTCCAGCGCGACGCGTCGGGATCCGCACGCTATCAGCACTTTCGCGGCCGGCGAAAACTCGAGTTGACCATCACGCGTGTCGACACTGTTCCGAACTTTGATTCGGCCATTTGGCATTGAGCGCGCCGTCGCGCGGAGCGCGCTCCTCGTGCTCTGTGGGCTCACGGTCGCCGCGTGCGTTCCCTACGGGTTCGCTGGCGGCGGGCTCCCGAGCAACATTCGGACGGTCGCCATCCTGCCGTTCGATAACCAGACGCCGGCGACCGGCTTGCAACGCGACATCCTCGATGCAATGCGAAAGGGTATCGAAGCTCGGCTCGGATTGCGATCGGCGGCGGAAGCGCGCGCCGACGCCGTGGTGCGCGGCGCGATTGTTCGCTACGATGCCGACGTCCCGACCGCGTACAGCGCCGATCCCTCGCGCGCCACCAGCGCGCGCAGGTTGCTTCGCATCACCGCCGACATCGAGATCGTCGACCAGACGAGCGGAAAAACCCTCTGGGCGCGCAAGGGGGTTACCGCCGACGGAGAGTACGCGGAACAAGCCGAACAAAAAGGACGTGACATCGCGGTGCAAAAACTTGTCGACGCCGTCATCACCGGAGCGCAGTCGCAATGGTAACCGTTCGGCGGAGTCGCCGTGGCGCGAGTCGTTTCGGCTGCCTGATCCAGCTTCTCCTGCTGGCGGTGCTGCTGTATTTGGGAGTGAACGTCGGTGACGTCTATTTGCGTTTCTATCGCTTCCAGGATGCGATGAAGCAAGAGGCCAGATTTGCCGACAACACCTCGGATGCGCAGATCACCGCGCATTTGCGCGCCGTCGCCGACTCGCTCCGCCTCCCCGAGGAAGCACAGGGAGTCAGCGTGCAGCGCACCTCGAAGGAGCTCTACATCAGCGCCGACTACACCGATACCATCAATCTGTCCGTGACCAAGCGCGTCGTGAAGCTGCACCCCAACGTCTTGAGGACCTTCTGAGCGTTCGCGTCCCCGCGGGTAAGGTCATGACCTGGGACGAAGCGCGCGCCTGGCGCGCCGCGCGGCAACACGGCCGGGTCGTCTTCACCAACGGCGTCTTCGACCTTCTCCACCGCGGCCACATCGACATTCTCTCGGCCGCTCGCGGTCGCGGGGACACACTCGTTGTCGGCGTCAACAGCGATGCGTCGGTGAAGCGACTGAAAGGCCCCTCGCGTCCCCTGCGCACCGATGCGGAGCGTGCCTACGTGCTTGCCGCGCTCGAGAGCGTCGACGCCGTCGTCATTTTTTCCGAGGACACGCCGCTCCAGCTCATTCTCGCCCTTCGCCCCGACATAGTGGTCAAGGGCGGCGACTATAGTCCGGCAACGGTCGTCGGCGCGACTGAGGTGCGTGCATGGGGCGGAGAGGTCGTCATCGTTCCGCTCACACCGGGATATTCCACCACTTCCACCGTCGAGAGACTTCGTGCCGATGCGTGACGCCTCGCCCCGGTCTTCGCGATCTGCCAACGCGCCGCGTGCCGTCGAGATTGCGCGCGGTGCCGCTCCCTACGCCGAAGGATCCGCGCTGATTTCCTTCGGCAGCACTCGCGTGCTCTGTACCGCCTCGGTCGAGACCGGCGTCCCCGGTTGGAAAAAGGGAAGCGGCGAGGGATGGCTCACCGCCGAGTATGCGATGCTCCCGCGCGCGACGCACACGCGCACCGCGCGCGAGCGCGCGCAGTTGGGCGGCCGCACACAGGAGATTCAACGACTCATCGGTCGAAGCCTCCGCGCCATGCTCGACGACTTTCGGTTCGGTGAGTTCACCATCAAGGTCGACTGCGACGTCCTACAGGCCGATGGAGGAACGCGAACGGCCGCCATCACGGGTGCGTCGGTCGCTGTAGTCGACGCGTTCGAGTGGCTCGTCGCACAAGGGAAGTTGAAGACATCGCCCGTGCGCCGGCGTGTCGCGGCTATCAGCGTCGGGATCGTCGATGGCGAAGCGCGACTCGACCTCGAGTACGTCGAAGACGTGAAGGCCGCCGTCGATATGAACGTCGTCATGACGAGCGAGCGCCGATACGTCGAGGTGCAAGGCACCGGCGAACACGGCACGTTCGATCGCTCAATGCTCGACTCGCTACTCGCGATGGCCGAGACCGGAATCGACCAGCTCCTCGCCGCGCAGGCGGCCGCGCTCGCGCGATAGTGCGTGAGACGGTGCTTCTGGCGACCCGAAGTGCGGGGAAGCTTCGCGAGCTGCGACCGATGTTCGCTCGCGCGGGTATTTCCGTGATCGATCTTGGCGAAGCCGGCGTTCCATTTGTCGCGGATGAAGACGCGATCGAGATGCACGACACCTTCGAGGCGAATGCGCTGGCGAAGGCGCGCTACTTCTCTCGGCTCACCGGCCGGCCTGCGGTAGCCGATGATTCCGGCCTCGAAGTCGTCGCGCTTGGCGGCCATCCTGGCGTTCGCAGCAAGCGCTGGGGTGCGGAACACAATGCGCTGGACGGCGCTGCCCTCGTCGACGCCAACAACGGTCGGCTCGTCGCGTCGCTGCGCGATGTGACGGAGCGTCGCGCGAGATTCGTCAGCGTCGCCGCCTTCGTCTTCGGCGGCATCGAGCATCATACGCGCGGCGAGACCGAGGGCACGATTGTCGATCAGCCACGGGGAACCGGCGGGTTCGGCTACGATCCGTATTTTCTGTCGTCGGAGCTCGGGCTCACGTTCGGCGAGGCGTCGCTCGAGTCGAAAGAGCGCATCAGCGCGCGAGGCCGAGCACTGCGCGAAATGATCGCGTGGCTGAGAACGCACGAGGCCACGCGTTGATCCGCGTGCGTTTCGTCCCTACATTGCAGAGCTGTTTCGGGGCGTAGCGTAGCCTGGTATCGCGCCTGCTTTGGGAGCAGGAGGTCACCGGTTCAAATCCGGTCGCCCCGACTGGACCGCAGTACCGATCGTGAGCGAGACGTTGATCGTGTCGCACGCACGAGCGAATGAGCGGGGTTGACCCATTTGTTCGTCACGGCTAGTCTTACTCGTCTCACGCCGGGGAGCGCGCCGCAAGGCACGCCACTTTGATTCGCGGTGGTCATGAAGCGCCAGTAGCTCAGGTGGATAGAGCAACAGCCTTCTAAGCTGTGGGTCGGAGGTTCGAGTCCTCCCTGGCGCATGCGTCTCGGCGCCCTTAGCTCAACTGGCAGAGCAAGTGACTCTTAATCACTAGGTTGTTGGTTCGATTCCAACAGGGCGCACTGCACGGCACGAACGCACACGCAAAGGCCGCCGGCCATCAGGCGGCCTTTGTGCATCCTAGGTGCCAGTAATTGATGTTTTCTTTTTCGGCAGTGGCGACCCGGTGTAAACGAATGCTCGAAAGGCGAACGCAACTGAGGTGAGCCCAGCGAGCGGCGCTCGATTTTCCGCGTGTCGTCTGGAGGGAGGGGGAGGGGGGAACTAAAGGCGATGGCGTCGCTGAACTATTTTGCCTGGAAGCACGCTGAGGGGTTGACCGACGCCTCAAAGCACAGTAGAATGGGTGGCTGTCGCGGAATGCGACTCCAAGCTATTTGACAATCGATTGAGATCATATGGTTGTGCGAGGCGAACTCGTTGATCCCGGCGTCGTTCAGTCGTCGGGGGAGAGTTTAGACCTGAACAATTCATAGTGATTCGGACACGCTGTCGTGCGCGACAGCGTATCGACAGCTGTTCGAAGAGCAGACAAACGAACCATCTCTTGGAGAGTTTGATCCTGGCTCAGGACGAACGCTGGCGGCGTGCTTAACACATGCAAGTCACGGGGGTTCCGCAAGGAGCAACCGGCGAACGGGTGCGTAACACGTGAGCGACCTGCCATACCTGTGGGGGATAGCCGGCCCAACGGCCGGGTAATACCGCATACGATCGTTTTGGGGCATCCCGAGACGACGAAAGCTCGCAAGAGCGCAGGATGAGGGGCTCGCGGCCTATCAGCTAGTTGGCGGGGTAACGGCCCACCAAGGCGATGACGGGTAGCTGGTCTGAGAGGATGGCCAGCCACATTGGGACTGAGAGACGGCCCAGACTCCTACGGGAGGCAGCAGTGGGGAATCTTGCGCAATGGCCG
>JBBROY010000026.1:0-73244 GCA_038228795.1 Gemmatimonadales bacterium | reverse complement strand
GGCAACGTCTCGCTATTGAACTCGAGGCTCATCACCGCGCCATCCGTCATGCTCATTATCCGGAGCGTGCTCGTCATCGTCGTCGGACTGACATGCAGTTCGTCGCGAGTCGAGAAGCAATGCCACTTCCGCGAGCTGGGGCGCCGCTTCCTGCAAGGCGGTCGAGAGTACCTCCGCGTCAGCATCGATTTCCGTCAACAGCGCGAGAGCGTCGACGGCGCCGCGCTCAGTCTCCACGTCAAAGCGCGCGATTCGATCAAGCGCGCGCCGCAGCCGGGTCGCGTGTACGAGCGTCTCGGCCAGATTCGTTAGAGCCGCGAACTCCTCATCACCGACGCCGAGTTTCACGAGCCATCGCCGGAGCCTCGCGTCCGCATCCGCGTCCTGGATGAGCACCCGGTCAAGAGCGCGCACCATCGTGCGGTGTCGCTCCGTGTCAGTGGCCCGCGGCCGCTCTGACGACCACGCCGGGATGTGATCGAACGACGCACCCGCGTCATGCGGCTGGTCCTGCTCGTTTTCGTCTGACATGGAAATCTCCTCGTGCCGAAGACGGGGTATTCGCTGGATTCACGTCGAATGAGTTCATGTTCGAGCAGACCGAAACGCTGCGGCGTCGTTTAGACCTCCGCCTCGCCCGAGCGGCGCGCAGCCCATCGTCCCACGACCGTTCCCAACACGCGGCCGCCGCGACGTGGCACGGAGACTGGAGCGAACGCTGGGTTGAGCGACTCGAGCTCGATTTGATCACGCGTGATCCGCGAGACGGCTTTCACGACGTAGCCGTCATCCGGATGGCGCGCGACGACGATCGTGCCCGGCCGCACGGTTCGCGTGAGCCGCACGAGTATGAGGTCGCCCGGCGTGAGGAGCGGCAGCATACTCTCTCCCGTCACGGAGAGCGCCACGTGCGCCCCAGGCCTCGTCCCGCGCGGGAGGCGCACCCATCGCTGGCACGGCTCATCCCAGAGCTCGCGCCCGCTTCCGGCCGCGACGGCGAGGTCGTACTGCGACGCGCAGGCGTGGCGCGCGGCCTCCTCAACACATTCTGCGGCAGGACTCGTGACGATCGGTGATTCGTCGATCGGTGATTCCGAAAAGGTCGGGATCTGCCAGCGTTGGGCGAGCGTCCTCGCGTGAATGCGCGCCGCCAATGCATCCACCTGAGCGGATGACCATCGCTCCTCCTCCGCGATCGCTTGCCCCGCCGGATCCTCAGCGTCCCACGCGACGAACTGCGCATCCGTCCAGTACGGCGACTCGAGGTCACGCACGAGGCGATCGGACACGAGCTCGATCAACCGATCCGGCTCCCAATCGATGTCAGCCAGGTCCTGATTCGTCTCACTCGCGACGTGCGTCCTCGCGGATACGTCCACATCCGCGCGCTCAAGTGCATCGCGCGCGCTTGTGTCTTCATCCGCTGCTGGTTGGTTGCGTCGCTTCCGAGTGGTCATGACTCGCTTCTCCTTGAATCCACATCTGTCGGTATGGATGTCGCACCCTCATTCTCCGGTCGCCCGGCCGTCGCCTCATGAGCGGCTCGAGGCAATTCCCCGCGAGGGCCATCACGAACCCGTTCGAGATCTGTCGCTGACATCGAGGCCGTGCGTCGAAAGAACTTGAGCAGTTCACTGCGTTCGTTCGGTTCGAGCGCCGACGCAAAGTGAACAGCGGCTTCCTTAAGGCGAGCTCGTAAACGAAAGAGACGGACCTTTGCCGCCGTCCGGGTTATACCCAGTCCCTCGGCGACCTCGCGCAATGGAACGAAGTGCGCCACCCAGATGAGCATCCGCCGCTCGTCCGATGTCAAACCTTCCTCAAGCGCTGAGGCCAGGCGTTCCAACGCAGGCGTGAGCGTGCTCGGCTCCCACCACGCGCCCTCGCTTGCGTGCCGAGTCCCCTCAGACAAGACGCTATCGACCATCGCGTGTTCCGCATCCGAATACGCGACATCCGGTCGTACGACATCGCTCGCCGCACTGAGTGCGGCCGAGCCGCCGAGCCCCGACGCTTCTGCCACCCGCCGCGCATGGGCGGACCCATCCCGCGCTCGATTGCGCAAGCGGTTGCGAAGCGCGAGCGCGAGATATGCCGCGAGCGGCGCGCGGAGTGGTGTGCGGCGTTGCGTGAGACGACACACGCTGTCGTGCAGAATGTCGCTTACCAGTTCACTCCTCGCCGGCTCGGCGATCCCAAAGCGTCGTGCCCGCGCCGAGAGCTTGGGTTGGTATCGCTCGATGAACGCGCGAATTGCCGCGGGTTCGATTCCGAGGAGCCCCGCAACCAGCTCGGACTCGGTGCAGCTCGCGTAGAACTGCCGCATGTAGCGCCGGGATATCGCATTCGCCTCGACTCGTCCCGCTTCGACACCGCCACGACGTCGGCCAGTCACGATACCTACTCCTCATCTCGATCGCCGCAGAGTGCGCATGATTTCTGACTGAGCCCACCGAGCATCTCGAAGATGGGGCCTCACCAAGAGAAACACGGGGTGGTTACATCGTGCATCGGCGTCCGTCGTCGGACCGCGATCGTCTCCATGATGAGTTGAGGGGGTCATCCCACTGTGTCTGGGTGCGCGCGCAGGCGACGCATGCGTCGCAGCAACCATTCGCGAAGGCGTTGCTCCCACGCCGCGAGATGCTCCCCGCCGATAGCCTCTGCGTGTCCGGCGTGAGGAAGAAAGAGACGGTCGCGGAGCACCGCCGCTCGCCGTACGGAGAATCCGGAGCGCACCGCGAGTTGGAGCAGTTCCCGGACGTCGTCAGCTGACTCATCCTGGCGGACGAGCGCACTCGCCTCTGGCGGACAGACCGGCACGCCGAGAGACGATGGTGGCGGAGCGTTTTTCTCGCGGAACCGCACCGCCAATGCACTTCCTGCCTCGTCGCCACTTGCAGCAGGAGGCGGACCTGAATATCGCGGCGATTCGTCGCGCACGATCGTCGGTCGGCGGGCGCGTACCCGTGCGCGGGACGCTTTCGCCATCTCCTCCGCACTCGGTCGCTGTGTTGAGGCCAAGAAGCCTAGATTGGCGAGCGCGCGTCCAACCGCAGACGTCTCGGTGTTCTCCAAGCACGCGACCACGTTGATCTCGCCGTCGCCTTCGCGCTCAGAAGCCCATCCGGTCGCGGCAGGGTGCGCATCGCTGGCTTCTCGATACACACGGGCGCAGAACACGGTTTCTCGCTCGGTCCGGCTCACCAGCTCCGTGATGATGCGGCCGGTGGGATATTGCTCGAGAAAAAGCGCCACGCGGCTGGCGACCGTGGCATACTCGCTCGAATTAAACGGTCCCGGCATCTTCGGCATTTGTGCAGTCCTCCGGCAGGCAGGTGGGTCGATGAAGACGTAAACCGAAGAAAGGCCGAAGACAATAGACGGCAAGTAGAAGTGGATGATGCGGCACATACAGCGATTTTGGTGGCCGAAGCTCGCCCGGGTAACCACGTGCTCGAAGCGACGCTCAGAGCAGACCCGCGGCCGCATTATCGGTAAACCGCTCTTCATCGCGAATGTAGCCGGCCAGGGTGTCAACCGACGTGTGACGGGACTGGTCGCGCATCTTCCAGATGCTCTTCCCCGCCCGCGCCGCGCTCGTGAGCAGCCCGGCCCGTAGGCTATGGCCGCCGTACCGCGCCGGATCCTGCCCGAGCGATTCGACCCGCGCTTGCACGATCGTCGCGACCGCGCCCTCGGAGAGCCGCGTCGGGCGCGCCCGGCGACCGCCCTTCCAGATCCCGCGGAAGACCGCGCCGTCGTCGATCGATGCGTGTAGAAGCCACATTGAAAGCGCGTGCACCGGACATCGCGCACCGCCCGCCGGGATCGCGACTAACTGCCCTGCTCCTTCCTGGTCGGTCTTTGATCGACGCACGTGGACGAGCATGCCCTCGGGGCGGAACTCAAGATCGGTGACGTCGATCCCGACGAGCTCGCTCCGCCGGAACGCGCCAGCGAATCCGACGAGGAGGAGCGCGCGATCGCGCAGCCCGGCGAGCGTCGTGGCGTCGCACCGCTCGGCGAGCTCGCGGACCAGCTCGGCGAGGAGCGGCCGCTTCTGCACCGGCCGCACGCCCACCGAGCGCCGGATGCCGCGGAGTGTCGCCCGGACGGTCTCGCTCGTGGTCGGCGACTCGTGACCGGCGCGGAGGTGGACGGCGCGAATCGCGGCGAGCCGGCGACCGAGCGACGACGGCTTGAGCCCGCGTATCGCTTCAGACGCAAGGAAGGTCGCGACGGCAGTCGCTGAGGCCGGAAGTGCAATCGCGCCGCGTGCCTCGCACCACGACCGGAAGTGCCGCCAGTCGCACTCGTAGGCGCGGGCGGTGGACTTCGCCGCGCCGTGCTGCAGAAACCTGGCGGCGGCCTCGAGTTCCTGGCGCACGACCGCCGAGAGCGCGGTCGACGCAGCGGTGGAGACGACCGGCGCGACGAGCGCGTGGCTAGTGCCGGTCTTCTCAGCTCTCACGGCGATCTGGCAGCGTTTGTCATTCCGCTCAAGTTTATGCCGAAATATTACCGGTGAGAAGTGGCGTTATCACCGGTAATCGTTGCCAGGCGCCTTCGCTGGCCACTTGCGGCGGTTTAATGATTAAACCAATATTGAGGCTCGGCACGATGCAATCGGCAAGCTCAACTCCTTCCCCGAGGCAGCGTTGCGGTCACCCCGGCTGCGTCAGAGACATGGCTCCGAGATGCACATTGTCGATCGCGCACGGGAGTATTTCCACCTCCATCAGCAATACGGGTGGGATGCTCAGGAGTTGAGCCTCAGACATGGGCGATCCAAGGGGTATGGTTCGATCGTGCTGCGTGTCGGTCGTGCCGTGGGACCCTTGTCAGACGTGGAGCTCAGTCTCTTTCGCTCTCCCCGAGTAACGCTCCTCGAAATATCACGTCGCTTACGGCGCGATATGGACGAGGGCGCCGTCTTGCGAATGCTGCTGTCCCTGACCCTTAACCCGGTGCCCGATGGCCGGCGGCGGCGCGGTGGCCATTCCTTGCCCCCGACGCTTCGGCCCAAGCGACGTCCGGCCGGCGAGCATGGCTGGAGTTGGGACGAGACGGCGGCGGCTCAGGACCCCGTGGCCGTCGTCCTCGAGTGGATCGAGCACGTGCGCGCCTCCCAGCAGGAGCTGTCGGCTCGCATGCGAGAACTCCTGGCGTCCCGCTCGCTCGGAAAAGCGAGTCTCCTCGCTGGACACGGACTCCTACGACTTGCCGCCGCAGTCCAGCGCCAGCCTGGCTCCGACCATCAGGCGGAAGATGCTCGCGTGCGTTCCGCGCTTCGAGACCTCGAGCAATGGATCAAGATGGCGGACGAGATCCGTCGTCCGTTGGCTGGTGCCCCCCCAACCGTCATCGCGTCGGTTGCGGAGGGTGGAGATCCCCCGCACCACTGGCCGGCGCCGAAGGCAGCGAGCGCGCCTCAGGGCTGATCTCGGACAGTAGCTCCCCTTCCCTCTCTGCGTTCGCTCAGCTACTGAGTCGTGCTGCACTCAGCTACTGAGTGAACCCGGTAAGTTCGTTCGCTCAGCTACTGAGCAAATCTCTGGGACGGGCCACAGGCGCTCCAAGGTACTTGCGTCAAGACACGAACGGCCATAGTGTACTCTCCAAGCCGCCAGCCAAGGGCTTGGCAAGGTTCCTGGGACGCTCAGTAGCTGAATCTTTCGACGCACTCAGTAGCTGAGCGAAATGCTCCACACAGCGGCTGTTGACACCAAATTCCAAATTGGAGCCTCGCATGGCGGTCGTACTTGCGTTCGTCGGCAGCAAGGGTGGCTCCCTCAAGACGGCGTGTTGCTTGTCCGTCACCGCAGAAGCAGCCCGTCGTGGCTTCCGCGTCGCTCTCGTGGATTGTGATCCCCAAGCGAGTGCCACACGAGCACTCCCGCGCCTTACAGACTCCGGCGAGTTGCTTGCCCAGGATACTGTATTGAATCCGCTGTCGGAGCCGCCGGTGGGAATTCCGTTTCATGAGCTGGATGGAACGGGCGGCGAATTCCTCTTGTTCCGGGGCGGGGAACTCCTGGGAAGGGCCGACCGCGATGCGACGACCGCGCACATCCGCCGCGCCATGAGCGTCGCCGACCTCGTCGTGGTCGACACCGCGCCGTATCTCCGCGATACGTTCCCGGCAATCCTCGCAGCCGATTGCATCATCATTCCCACCGAGCCCACGGCCGATGCGTTGAGCAGCGTGCCGCAATACGTGCAGACTGCGAAGACGCTCGCGCCGCGCACGCCGTGCCGCATCCTGTTGACGAAGACAGTGGATCAGGAGCGCACGACCAAGGACGCGCCGCTGCTGATCGACCGCGACTACCCTGGCATGCGTCTCAAAACGATGGTCCCGTCCTCCGCGCGCGGAAAAGAGGCTAACGCCTATCTCACGCCGACGGTTCTCTACGCGACCGACAAGAAGGACCGTGCGATCCGGACCGCATACGTGAGCCTCACCACGGAGCTGCTTCAGCTGCTGGGTCTGGCGCCACGCGCGCCCCGCGAGACGGAGGTGACTCAAATGGCAAGTGCGGAGACGGAACGTGATCCGGTTGGCGACCACCCGCATCCGAATGAGGAGCAGACTCCGCGCGGCGACGCACAGCGGGCAGCTGAGGAGGATGCGACGGTATGACCAAGAGACAGCGAGGACTCGCCGGTAGCATCTTCGCGCAGCCGCGCGAACCGTCCGCGAATGCGATCGCTGCAATCGAGGAACTCGTCAGTCCTACTGCAATCGCGTACCGCACGCTCGATCACGACGACGCAACGTCACTCGAGCGCCAACGCACAAGTGCTTCAGACGCGCGTGACGAGAATGCGGTTACAGACTCAGCACTCCGCGCAGAGCCAGATCCTCTCTCGCGTGATGCGGATGAACCGGCACGGCCGAGCGCCACCGGAGTGACGGAGCAGGGAAGCGTTGGATCGAAGGCGGTCGTCGACACGTCCTCGCCCGCGCGATCGTCGCCGACGATCGATCGAACGGTCACGGCCACCGCGCCTCGCATACGTCGGAGCCTACACGCAGCTCCGAGACCGGGAGATCCCGCCATTGACCGTCTTCGAGTGGAGCGACTGCACCGCGTGCTGCTCGAGGAGATCCGCGAATCGCCACTGCAACCCCGTCGCTACTACGATCCAGAGGCCATGGCGGAACTGACCGCGGATATTCGCGGAACGGGCCTACTCCAACCGATCATCGTCCGCACGCTGTCGGACGACGAGCGCAGTTCAGCCACCAGCGCCGGTCGTCACGTGCGCTACGAACTCGCGTTCGGCCATCGCCGTCTCCGTGCCTTCCACGCTCTCGCATTGGATCCCGATCCAGCCGTAGCCGAACGTCACCGCGCGATCCCAGCCTTCGTCGCACCCGCTGGCGAGTTGGACGCACTCGAGGCACGAGTGCTCACCAGCATGGAGAATCGACAGCGCGAAGACCTTTCCGCCTACGAGCTCGCGCAGGACATCGTCGGCCTTCGTCAGATGCTCGAGGCGCACGGACATCGATTCAGCGACGAGGAACTCACGTCGTTCTATGGGATGCGTTCGTCGGGCGGCATCAGCGAGTATCGAGTGATCGGAGAACATCTCACACCGGAAGCCTGGCGCGATGCCGGCGTGACCACGGCTGCCGGCGAGGTCGACTGGGCACTCGTCCGTCATTTCGGAAAGACAGAACTCTCCGACGTCGCGCGGGAACGCGACGGCGTCCAGCGTATCAAGGATCTTCGACGGCTCGCGCAGACGGTGCGGCGGCGTGTCGCGACTCGTGAGGGTACGCGGAGGCCTCGACTCGGTCGCGGTGTGATCGCGGGAGCGCAGGCGCGGTATAGCTATGAGCAGCTCCGTGACCGCGGCAAATTCATCATGAAGTTGGGCAAGCCGATCTCCGCGAAGTCCTATACCGTCGACGAAGGACGCAAGTATCTCCGAGACATCGAGCCGCTGGTTGCGCTACTTGCCGAGGTCGCTGGCGAGAAGCGGATCGCCTATCGGCCGACCGATCCAAACTTACCAGGAACGTATCTGCTGCTGACGAAGGCGCCGGGGGCCATGACACCGCTAGAACGTGCCGACGCAGTGGCAGAGATCGAACGCCTGCGAGCGGAGCTGCGTTAGCTGCTGCGATTATGTTGTTCTGCATATTTCGCGTTATACAGCAACGATCATCATTGTCACTTTGAGCCTTCACGCAATCAGAACCGTGCGGATGTGCCTCGCGAGGTAAGGGCATTGGTATGGCTAAGCTCGTGTTTGGAATGAACCAGTCTCTGGACGGCTACGTCGACCATATGGCGTTTGCGCCAAGCCCCACGCTCTTCCGCCACTTCATCGAGGAGACCCAAGGGCTGGCGGGCAGTGTCTACGGTCGCCACATGTATGAGGTCATGCGTTATTGGGACGACGCTCATCAGGAATGGGATGCAGAGGAACACGCCTTCGCGGCGGCGTGGCGGAGCCAGCCGAAATGGGTCGTCTCGCGCTTGTTGAAGTCGGTCGGTCCCAACGCCAGGCTTGTTGAGGATGATCTCGAGGGCGCGATTCGCGAGCTGAAGGCCGAGCGCGACGGAGAGATCGAAGTTGCTGGCCCGGCCTTGGCGCAAAGCCTCACACAACTTGGTCTGATCGATGAGTATCGAATCTACCTTCACCCCGTCGTGCTTGGTCACGGCAAACCATATTTCGCCGGACCCCGGCCGCCGCTCCGCCTTATGACGAATGACCGGATTGGCGAGGATGTGATCAGGTTGACCTACATTCCTGCTTAATCTCTCAACTCGCCCGAGAGTCCTTATGAGAATTCGGGCTCACCCCGAGACGCGAACCACGCAATTGTTCGGGCTCTCCGCGACGAGAGATCAGGCGCGCCACTCCAGCTATCGCACGGTGTTCACCACCCAGGCCAGATCGAGCTGGCGCCCCGATCAGAATGCTTGCAAACTCGACGCGCAACTAGGACAAGGCCGCTTCCCAAAGCCATCCATTTTGCGGCTCAGCACTGGCGCCAAGCTGTACCTAAGGTGTTGATATGCGCCAGCTCCTGCGGGAGGTCGAACAAGCGCGTCAGCTGGCCTGGATGACTATGGCAGCCCCAGCGCGGGCCGTCGCCGGTTTGTCAGGGCATCGGCACGCGGCAGCGGGGCATAGATCCATCCCTCGCTTGTCACGCGACTGTTCTCCGGTGGCAGCGCCACCGTTGGCAACCATGGCGGCCCGTCGCGGCGTGTTCGCTCGTAGCACGCTGCAGCCAGCGCACAACGAAACCCGTCGCGAATGTCAGGTGCGTTTGGCGCGAGGGCATCGAGCGCCTTCACAGTTCGGAGCAACTGCTCCGACCAATCAGTTGCCGGTGCGGCGTCCCACAGCGCCGGATAGACCTCGATGACGGCGATGGTCCCGAGATCCTCGTCGAACGGCAACACCTTGACGACGCCCCAGCTCGCATCTGTCCGCAGCGCCGCAGCGCCGATCCGTGCTTTGGATAAGTTGCTCCCGAAGCTGTCAAAGGTTCCAGAAAGCGGTCGCCAGCCCGAGCCTTTTGCGTCATGGAAAAGCCGATATATCTCGCGCTCGGTGTCCCGGTAAGCTAAGCGACTGTCGAGCACGCGCTCAGGGGCGCGCGGTATGCGCGGCATGTTGCGTAGCGGTGCGGCGCTCGTAGCAAGAAAGAGCTCCGGGAGTCCAAGCGGAGCATCAACGCCGATGACGATCCGCGTGAATCGGAAATCATGTCGGAGTAGTCCGAGGTACCCGAGCAGGTAGTCGACGCCAAAAGCGCCGCTCGCGACGACCGGTCCGAGACCATGTCGGTCTGCCTCGCCGACACGAACGATCTCGCCGGCGGTCGTCAGCGCGAGAGCGGCGAGGCCGTCCTTCGATCCGTGCCATCCCCCAACGTCCCATCCAATGCAGAGCGTCGCGTCGGGATCTCCGTCGAAGACTGCGAGCGTTACATCCGGCGCAACCGATACACGATCCTTCGTCACGACACCATCCTCCTCCTCCTCACTCGCGAATCGCGAGGCGATCAATATCCCGCTGCGATCTCCACCGCGCGTGTTATTCGCGCAAGAGTGATTCTTCCGTAGGCATAGGTCAAAGAGCGCGCACACTCGACCCGGGGGCCGATGCTGCACGACGCGGTATCACCGTACTTCTGACTGAATGCCGGCGAAGGATCGCCGCCGTTTGTCGCAGTACGCCCAACAGATCGTCGCAGATCCGAGGTCCATGAAGGGCAGGGGCGAGAGCGGTCCATTGCCGACGCTGCAACCGATGGCGCGACAGCCGCCGCTAGCGATCGAAGAGGAGCTGACTGCCCACGCCGGTGTCGATGCGTCCTGTCGAATCCGCGGCCTGGAGTACGTGACCATCGACGCTTGCGCGGGCGATACCAGGCGACAAGAAGAGCCGGAACCGGATCCACGTGGGGAGCGTGTCGGGCGAGTACACCAAGACGCGATCGACGATCGGAGCACTGACCACGAGGGCGCCCGCGCTGCCAGCCGGTGGACCGATGAACAACGAATCGATCGAGCCCGCCGGTGAGAACTCCACGACCAACGCCGAACGGCCGGCGGTCAGATGCAGACTCCCGCTGAGCTCTGTATTAGAAACGCTCGTCGGTCCATCGTGACAGCTGGTAACGAGGACCAGGAAGAGCGCGGTCCAGACGCTGGTAGTTATCGCGCTGTGCCGGCTGGTCCGAGCATTGGGACGTCTGCTGCTTTTCATGGCGTCCTCCGGCTGACCGACGCGAGTGTTGTCGCGTTCAGGGTGATGCGTCCTCGCCGCGCGAGAATCAGCAGGTCACCAACATCGAAGACGCCGTTCTGGTTTCCCAGGCCATCGATGTAGGCGACGATATTCTGCGGTACGGGCTGCGTGCGGCTCCGCAAGAGCAGCGTGACGAGCGGTCCGGCAGCAAGCGCGACGGGCTGCACCACGTGGACCTGATAGGTCATAGTCGAGACGGCGCCCGACGCGCGATCGGCTGCGCGTACACGCAGCGTCGCCAACGGTGCGGTGAGACGCGGCGTTCCTCGCAGCACACCGGTGGTCGCATCCAGAGTGAGACCGATGTCGGTCAGTGACGCGCTGTCTGCGGACCAGCTCACTGTCGGACGCGCCACTGCCGCCATGGATGCGACCGCCTGCAGCTGAATCGTCGTGGGTTCGCCGAAGAGGAGCCACGGGAGCGTGTCCGGCGCGATCGCGAACGTCGCTGGCGCCGTCGGCTCCATTCGGACGCGTAGCGTTGCACGCGCCGCACTGCCGGTGCCGGTGAACGTGATCGATTCAAGCAGCTCCCCCGCAGGAGCCCCGGTGATGCGGCTTCGCATCGCAGGCGTCGTCGACGCGCTGAGCGTCTGAACGTTCTTGCTCCCCGGGAATGGATCGCCCGCATCACCAGCATTACGACCGTGCTCAAGATCCAGGGCGCCATCGGCCTGCACAACGGCCACACCCGGCCGTGTGAGATCAACGTTTACGGCATTCGTCGGCAATCCTCCGAGAAGCACGGCCGGATTCACGTACCACGCGAGCAGCCCAACGCCGAGTGTGGCCCGATCGCTGCCGGTGTGAGCGCGGACTTCGAGCAAGGCAAACTCATCGGAGTTCGCGAATGGGATGAGAACGACACCATCCGCCGCGGGTGCTGGTGGCAAGGTGATGTCACGTGGCGCACTTCCGTCCGGCAAGTCGACAATCGTCGGGATGTCCCAGCCGAGAACAACGCGACTCCAGGCGCCGAGCCACGCCGGTGTCTGTGGTGTCTGCCAGTTGCCGAGTGACATCAGATCCCACGTGCCGACCGGGTCGCCAGGCACCGAGGATTGCGTATCGTACAGATCAGGCAGCCCCGTCAGGTGACCTGTCTCATGCATCAGGACGCCGAGGCCATCGAGTGCGACGCCATCACAATCACGAACGGGAATCACGACGTAGTCATCGATAACGATCGAATCGCCCGCAGCCGTCGTGCTACGCGTTATATACGGCTTTCCGAAGACGGCGGTCATGTTGTAACGATGCGCCCAGATGTGCGAGTGATCGTTCACGCACTGTCCGCCTTTTCCGGCGGTGATGATCACCAGCGCAGCAACACGATGGTGCGGGTCGGCAGGATCGACGTACGGGCGAAAGTCGATCGTCGCATCCGCCTGCTGCACTACCGCCGTCAGGAATTCCGGGAGCTGATCGGCGACCCCGCTGTAGCGATCCGGTCGGCGATCACCGACGTAATAGCTCGACGACTGCGGGACGTTGATAGCTCCGGCCACTGTACCCGCAACCGTGAATAACCCGTGCGAGACCTCGGAGTAGTATCGCGACACGGAGTACGAGTCAGCAGTGCCGGGTCCGAAGAGCTGATTAGTCAGCGCGGGCGCGCTGGTGCCGGCTCCTTCACCAGGAAAGTTGACGACAACTCCAGCTTCAACCAGCGTGCCCTCAACCGCTCCTCCTGCTCGGCTCGGAACAAGCATGGCGCGAACAGCGCTGGGATCCGCGTTATGCCGAGCCGCGCGGATCCGTTCGATCGTCGCCCGTTGTGCCAACTGCCCGCGCGCTGCCCAAGCGGTGCGCGGAGCAACGAACAGTCGCTCACCCGACTCCCTTGGTGCGATGCTCGGCTGCGTGGGCGCCCGCGTCGGCGTTTGCGCATGTAGCGGCGTGAACAGCATGGCCGCCAACAGGCCAGTCACGATCGGTGCCAGGCGACCGAGCGATCCGAAGTATCGGGCGGAACGTGGGCGCACGACGAGTGCAGCGCGGGTATCGAATCGCTGTGCGGGGCTCATGCAGCACCCTCGCTCGCGTGCGTGCTGTAACCCGAATACGAACCGCTAAACGGAATCACTTCCGCGTCGAAGGCTCCGTGCAATCCGAAGGGCTCGCGCGGGTCGATGAGGAACGCTGTGAACCGGTCCGGCGTACGGCCGATGCCGGCATAGCTCGCACGCCACCGCCGTACGAGCTCACCAAGCGAGAAGCCGGACGCACAAATCTCTGCACCTCCCAGCTCACCCCACCGCGAACGGTGATACACGAGAAAACGCGCGGCCTGTTCGCGACTCGTGAAGAGCGCCGGACCGCCGGGGTAGTTCTCCGTCGGCTCGATCGTGAAGTCGCCAGTTGG
Source organism: Gemmatimonadales bacterium (assembly GCA_038228795.1). Taxonomy (GTDB): domain Bacteria; phylum Gemmatimonadota; class Gemmatimonadetes; order Gemmatimonadales; family Gemmatimonadaceae; genus JALZAE01. The sequence continues at coordinate 60,088 of JBBROY010000026.1, read as the reverse complement.
GAATGTGAGGCGCCAGACTGGGAGCTCGAATGATCCGTCGAAGGGGTAGAGCATTGGCGTTCCTACGCAAGAGGCTGCGGTGACCGTGCGTCCGAGACTCGGACGACGCGGCTCTCGAGCGCCCGATCGCACACCCGTCTCGAGACGACAACACCCTGGGCCAAACCTCTCTCGCATCGCAATTGAGGGATTCGCGCGGTGCCCAGCAGATCTCGGCATCTCTGAGGTTGAGACGCGACAGGATCGTCGGACCGCGGAGAAGGCTAGAATTCTTGCGAGCCGCGCATTCGTCTCCGCGCTAGCCGTGCGCAATGAGGTAAGCGGATATCTTGAGCGCCAGCCCATCGCACGCTGCTTGTCGTCGCCGGTTCAACCGACCGCGCGCCAACAGGGAGCCATCCATCAACGCACAGCTCGAATGACCGGCAAGACCGTTCGAAACGGGGACGATCTGTTTCTTGTTCTCGACGGCCATCGCTGGCGCGTCATCGACGTGTGGCAGGCAGATGTGCCGAAGCCAAAGCGAGTGCATGCGGCAGAGCGCGACTACGCCGGCGCAAGACTCTTCTTAAGCGCAGATGGCGATCGCCGCCACGAGCGATGGGTGTACTACTTCCATTCGCGGCCCGGAGGCTACGCGACGGAAGCTGACGATGAGCGCGGTGAGGAACCAGCGCGGCTCGCGACGCAACTGCGAGCATCACGGCAGTGGGAATCACCTGAGCGCTGAACGAACGACACCAGCCTAGCAACGCATGACGTCCCGACCGCCTCAGCTTTCGACTCTGACGCCATGCTCGGTGGCGGAGAACGTCTCCACCTGGAGGGTAGTCACCTCCCCGTCCGTGCAGACCCGAAGTCCCTCTTCTACGATCCGAGCAACACGCTCGAGAACGGGAGGATAGAGGGCAAGATCCGTCACGCACGTCAACACAGCGCCATCAACCTTGAACGGCACCATGAAGTCGATGTACGACCGATCCATCGGACCATCGACCACCGGAATCGCCGCTCGGACGCGTGACCACAGATCAATGACTTCGGCCGAGCGGGGGACCGCAGGGCAGGGTGCCATCGGCGGCAGCATCACTTCGTGCTCTGCCACAGTCGCGTATTCGTCTCCTACCGCGGCGCGGTTACGGGTGGGCTCGGCGGAAGCGCCCTGTGTCATCCGCTGCGACAGCCATTCGTCGTAGCCAACGGTGCCCGCATTCCGACGGTGGTGCTTGAAGCGGTCCGCGATCATCGCGGACCAACTGAGCGACACGCGGCCTGGATCCGTGTCGCGAAGGAACAAAGCGTACAGCACCGCTTCGCGTGCATCGCCTGCACTCGTCTCGATCATCTGTCGAGCAACACCCTCATCCACTCCGAAGCGCACCAAATATTCTTCGAGACGCCGATGCTGCCAATGATCCGCTGATCCCAAGCCGCGAAGCGCCCGTGCGCGCAGCAGCACTTCTCCGGGCGTGAAGACCAGCTCGTTCTGGCCCCATCGTACCGCTCGCCGCGTGACGGTCGAGAGCACGCCGGCTTCGACCAGTTCGTGCGCCGCGTTCTCCAGGCTGCGTTGCGCTTCGGCCTTTACACGATTGGGCGACATCGCACACGCTTTCCGTAGGCTCTCGACGTCGAAAGCCCACGGGTCCGGAGCCCCAAATGCTGCCTCGCACGCGCAGAGTTCATACAGGCGACGAGCGAGCGGTCCTCCCAGCGCTCGATACCGCTCCGGATCGATCCACGCCACCCAGCCGGCAACCGATTGGTTGAGCCACAGCGGATTCACCCGGAGATGGGTGATCCAGTTGCTCATCTCCCCGCCATCCGAGCGGGTCTCGGTCCGCCATTTATACTCGAGCAGCCATGTGACCTGCTCCTCGCGGACCGTGCGAGTGGCTGTACCACCTGCAGCTCTGGTGGCGCGCCGGCGACTCGGCGTCACCGGCCGAGCATCCGAGCTCGCGCCGCTCGTCAATTCTCTCGCAATCCCATCGAGGAGCGCGAACTGCGTCGTCACGCTCGTGATCCGCAGAAACGACAGTCGCCGAAGCGCGCCGCGAATACGTTCCGCCTGAGGACCTGACGGATCGGTCACCCCCATGGCTCGACTAATCTCGCGCACGGTCACGCCGACATACTCACCGTCGCGGACACGAGTTCGACCACCGCCCAAGAGGCGTTGCCGATCCTCGTCATGCAGTCGAAAGAGCGCGAGCATGACCTCGCCATCATACCCATATGGCAAGCCGAGTCGGTTGTGGCCCTCGATCCGGATGAGGTGCTTGGCTCCCCAGGCGTCCACATACTCGTACAGAATCTCGTAGTACTCAGGAGCCAAGACCGGGAGAGACCTGAGATCCTCATCGTCGAACGCCGCGGCGGCGGCCTCCGCTTCGTCCGAGACGCTGCGTCTCTTTCGCGTCGCCAGCACGTACGGCAACCGCACGAGATCGAGCGCGGCAGGGACCGCTCCGAAATCGGCTGGCGACTCCTCCAGCAACGGCCGCGGATCCAACGCTTGTACAGGAACTCGCCTCATTCGTCTCCGATTGCGCTGGCGGACCTATTTGGTGTGGTGTTGCAGCAACCTGTACGCAGAGGTCAGTTTAGGCAACGCCCGTTTTGGCTAACCGCGTGATGGTGCGGCGGTCACTTTTCGGCAAAAGTAGCGGTCGCGGACCGCCACCGCCCATCAAAGCGAGGCGTGTTGTTTGTTCTTCTCTAAAGAGAACAACAAGAAAACAACAACTACGGTACGGCACTCCACGGTGTGGAGATCATGGCTAAGCACAACCACACCATATCGTTAGGATGTGAAGTAGAGCCGAAACTCTGGTCTCAGGATACGCGCCCTTCTATCTTCAGAGTGCTAAACCTACCGGTCCGAGCTGACGTAGGCGAAGCTTCCGGTCTCATTGCACGCGTTCGGCTACCCGATAGGCATGTGGTTCTCGAAGCCCTTTCTCGAGCTAGAACCGCCACTACCCTACCGTATTGGAACTCAGAGGGAGCGAACTCCCTTATCCTCGCTGGCCTTGGCCGGTCGCGGACCAGGACTACTGGTCATGCACCGGGCACGGCGACGGTGCGGTTCCGGATTGCCCCTTCCTGTAAGGTTTGGATGCTCGGGCCCCAATCGCTAACAGATTGAAAGGCATACTGATCGGGCCAGCCACACCGCCTGGGGCCTTGGCGCGGTTCGAGCAGGACGATTGACGAGCGGTGCAGAGCGTTGCACTGTCCTGGTGTGTATGTTGAGACCAGAACCTCATCACTCATTTGCAACTCATTTGCGACGTGCCCACTGCGTATGCTGATACCAGAACTTGCTGGATGATGGAACCAGACTCATGCGTCCTTGAGGCATGATCGCCCTCCGATGACTCCCGCACGGGATTCGGCACGCCGCGCGCCCTGGCTCCGCACCGCCGCGCAATCGACGTCGCGGCTATCGCATTCGGCAGTTGCTGATGTGCTTGCGCACATCAGCCCGGCGCTCAGTCGTGAGCACCTCCGGAACGCGCACCTGCTCGCCTTCATCCTTGGCTCAAAGGCGTGTGAGCTCGCCACCGCACAGGGCGAGGACCCGTCGGCACTCCCGCTATCATGGGATGTGCCGCTGATTGCCGCCCAAACCGGACTTCGTGCGGTAGAGCTGACAGCGGCGCTTCAGGCTCTCTCGGCCGCTGGCGTGGTGCGACCTGCCGCGGGTGGCACGTTGCAGCTGGCCAACGCGATGTTTGCTCCGCAACGCGGCGCAGCAGCCATCGATTGGACCTTTATCCTGCGTACGCTTGCGGGTAGTGCCGCCGCTCTCCATGTAGCGCGAGCGTTCGGTGATCTGCTGGGTCGACCGGACGAATTCGGGTACGTGACGCGAGCTGATGTCGGCGCGCAGACGCTCTATTCCGAAGGTGCGATCAAGCACGCGATCGCGGCGGTTGTTCGAGCGGGAGTTGTCGAACGCGATGGACTGACGAAGTATCGGTTCAGCTCCATGGCGCTTGGACGCCCGGCGCACCTTGCATCCCCGCTTGCCGAGCGCGAGACGGCGTCTTCCGTAGCAATCGGCGCGTCTGGCCGATCAGCCGCTGCGACCGCCGCGCGCGAGGAGGCTCGCGCTCCTGTCACCGGCGAGACGCTCGTGCCGTTTACTGTCGATGGCGTCGCGCTCTACCTCGCGCGTGGAGAGACGTACGAACTCGAGCTCGAGAGTGGCGACACGACGCGGCGACTCCGGGTACGCATTCCGCGCGTGTGAGATCCGCCACCGGATGACCCGCGCTCCCAAGCCAAATTCTGGCGTGCGTCGGCGCTCGCCGCCACACTTCTAGCGCGGACCGTCGCGGGAATTCCGTACAGCCTCGGAGGCGATGGCGTCGCGGATCTCTTGGCGGAGGATCCTCATCCGATCTTCTGGCGATTCCAGGACCGGGCGCGAGTAGTACGCGATGAGGTCGTCTCCCGCCGCCTCGCGGTCGGCGTCGGTCTCCGCGAGCGCGAGACGTCTGGCGATCGCGGCGTACGGTTCGGGCGCGAGCATGCACGGATCCTCGAATACGAGAGGTGACAATCTGAGTCAGGCGCGTCAGCAGTGCGTCACCCACACCGCCGGATGACCTGCATTGCGCGGCCAGGCGCCGTCACCAACCAGTACTCGCACGCACTGAAGTCCCGCATTGAATCAGGTCCTTGCCCAGTCGAGTGACGTGTCGGCGACGACCACGTCACTCAGACCCTTGCTATCAAGCTCGCAACTCTCCGCACCTCGACGCCGAGTCTATTGGTGACTGCTCCGCGGATGCGGGAGCCGCTAAAGATCACCACGCTCAGCCAGCGAGACATACCGGCCATCGCCCATGATGACGTGATCGCGAACCGGTACGTCCATGATCTTCCCGGCCTCGGCGAGGATTCGCGTGACCTCGCGATCATCTAGCGATGGCGTCGGATCGCCCGTCGGGTGATTGTGAACGAGGATGATGCTACTCGCCATCGCAGCGATCGCGCCCATATAAACTTCCCGCGGCGCAACTAGACTTGAATCAACCACGCCCCTGGAAACGACGACGGGTCCAGTCCTGGTGACCCGATGGGTGGACGACAGCGGCAGAATCCAAAACGTTTCGATCGCTTCGCGCGCCGTGTACGGGGCCATGTAGTCGTACACATCGCGCGGGTTTTTGATGATGGGACGTGCGACGCGCTCCACGTCCAGGGGGGCGACGAAAACTGAATCACGCGTGAGTCGGAGACTGCTGAGCCTGACGCACCGCCGCTTGAGATGCGAAGTGCGACAGCGGGCAGTCCCGACGAAGTCGTCCAGTCCAAGATCGGCTTGGTGTAGCACGGCACGTTCCTCCACGTCGCGAGTGAACTCGAATAGCCGAGCTCACCCTATGGCGCGGAGTCCCTCCCACCGTATTCGCAGCGCGTATACGCGTCATCACACACGTCGCGCAAACTTCGCGTATCGCCGCGGTTACCGTCTGCCGCAGCCGTCATCACGCCACAAGGCCTACACCTCGGCGGAGTCGGCGCGCGAGTGTGGATCGAGCGCGTCGCGAACGCCGTCCCCAAGCACGTTGAAGGCGATGACCGCTACGACGATCGCGATGCCGGGAAAGATGGACGGCCACCACCGTCCGGGCAGTTGCGCGAAGCCCTCGTGGATCATGTTCCCCCAACTGGGCGTTGGTGGGCTCACGCCCAAGCCGAGAAAGGAAAGCGCTGCCTCCAGCACGATGATGTTGCCGATCCCGAGCGTGAGCGCGACAATCGCTGAGGTGACGGCGTTGGGGAGGATATGCCGCCAGAGCACGCGCCACGGTGAAGCGCCCAGTGCGACGGCCGCCAGGGTGAGTTCTTGCCGCCGCAGCCGCAACACGTCGGCTCGGACCAAACGGCTGACATGAAACCAACTGGTCGCACCGATGAGCACGACCAAGGCCGTCACCGAGACATGCTGCCAGAGTGCGAGCGCTGCCACGAGAAGCAGCAACTGCGGTATGGCGAGCGCGGCATCGATGGCGCGCATCATTACAGTATCCGCGCGCCCGCCGCAGTACCCTGCGATTGCGCCATAGAGCGTGCCGATGCTCGCGGCGACGGCAATCGCAAGGACCGCCACGCTCAACGAGATGCGAGTGCCGAAGATCACTCGGCTCAATACGTCGCGACTGAATTCGTCCGTCCCGAACAGATGCGTCCATGACGGCGGGAGGCTTTGCAGCCCTATCGCATCCGGCTGGGCAATCGGGTTGTACGGCGCGAACCACGGGGCGAAGACCGCCATCGCGGCCAACGCAAGGATCGCGAAGAGCGCATGTCGTGGGGCACGCACGCTCACGAGATGTCGAAGCATTCTCTCACCCGGGCCGCCAGCCGGCGTCGACCGTGCCATCCGCCGGACTCGTTGGCTGGTGAGATAGAGCCCGGCACTGAGTCCACACCACATCGTGACCGCGACAGCTAGACCCATGCGCAGTCTCGCGAGGCTCGACCGTTCGGAGTCGTGGGCGTCCGCTCGTCAGACCTTCGTAGACGATCCGTCATACGTCGTCAGTCGCGAAGGCGAGGGTCGGCGATCACGTATAACACGTCTGCGAGCAGGCTCCCAACACACACCACACCGCTGCCGACGATCACGATGGCGGTGATCATCGGGTAGTCACGCGTGCCGATCGCGTTCACCGTCAGGAAGCCCATCCCGGGCCAGGAAAACACGCTCTCGATCAATGCAGCGCCGGCCACGAGACCTGGCAACGACAGGCCGAGCAGCGTGATGAGGGGCAACAGCGCATTGCGGAAGACGTGGTGAATGAGAATCGCTCGTTCCGCGGCGCCCTTCGCGCGCGCTGTGCGCACGTAGTCACGGTGTGCTTCCTCGAGCATAGCCGCCCGCTGATAGCGTGCGATCCCCGCGGTCGTGAGGAGCGCGAGTGTGAGGACCGGCAGCACGAGATGCGACGCGAGGTCTCGTACACGTGATAGCGCTGTCTCGCTCGGCAGAGCGAGCGGATCGCGACTTCCGCCCACGGGAAACAGGCGGATCCAATAGGCGAAGCCCAGCAGAATGACGACGGCGAGCCAGAAGTCTGGGACCGAGTAAAAAACGAGGGCGATGCGGCTGACGATCCGATCGAAGCGCGACCGTCGGCGAGCAGCTTGGAGGATGCCGAGTGTCACGCCGGCGCCGAAGCTCGCGAGGAGCGCGACGCCGATGAGCACGATCGTATATGGCAACGCATCCGCCAGCGCGTCGCGTACCGGCCGGTGCTGGGAAATGGAGAACCCGAGCTCGCCGCGAGCCACGGCGGCGAGATAGCGCCCGTACTGTTCTGGCAGCGGTCGGTCGAGGCCGTACGCGACGCGCCAGCGAGCGCGCACGGATTCCGAGATGTTCGGGTTCGACATGGCGGCCTGCACGGGGTCGCCCGGCGCCGCATGGATGAGCAGAAACGTGGCGCTCGTCGCCAAGAGCATCGTGAGCACCATCTGCAGAAGGCGGCGGGCAACGCGGCGGGGCATTACGTCTGCGATCGTGTGGCGCGGCGGAGAGATCGCAACGCGGACGGACGTGCACCGAGTCGGCGCGCATTGGGTGCGCAGCGACAGCTTCCGTTTCGTCGGGCCTTCTTCTCGCGTGCGTGCATGGCACCAGAATAGGCCGCCGCGAAGCCTCCGAACAGAGGCGACGCAGCACGGTTGAGCGCACGTGACGACGAGACGTCCGCGGGAACGGAGAGCGTGCTGACCGCGCATCGCGCGAGCTGCGGCCGCCGCTCGCTTCCTGCGCGTCTCCCGCTAATCCGTGATGCGGAGCGGCATCACGAGTGTCTGCAACCGCACGCCGTCTTCGGGAAGCGTCGCGGGCTCGAAGAGCGCGGCCCGTTCCGATGTCTTGAAGGTCATGCGTACTGCGGCTGCGTCGAGGTGATGCAGCACTTCGATGAGGTACTTCGCGTTGAAGGCCATGTCGAACGGTTCACCGGCGTACTGCACCGCGAGGTCATCGTGCGCTTCACCAACGTCGGGCGTTTGAACAGACACTCGAAGCGTGTCGCCACCAAGACTCATGCGAATGCGGTGGGTGCGATCGCTCGCGACAATGGTCATCCGCTTGAGTGCCGCGACCAGCTCCTGCGACGGAATGGTGGCGTGTCGATCGTAGTCCTTCGGGAGGATGGCCTCGTACTGCGGATACGGCCCTTCGATGAGACGCGTGCAGACACTGGTTGTTGATGACCGGAATGTGAGGTGCGATCCGCTCGTGGCGATCTCGATACTCACATCGCTGCCGAACACCGACGCGAGAATATCGAGTGCCTTTGGCGGAACGATGAGGTCTCGTTCCGCACGGGCGGCACTCGTCCCGATCGCACCGGCGGTACCGACCGCCGGCAGTTCTGCAAGCGCCAATCGGTGACCGTTTGTTGCCACCATTTTGAGATGGTGGGATCGAAGCTGCCACAGGACGCCGCTCAGGATCGGACGACTCGGATCATCCGACGCCGCAAACGTTGTCGCACGAATGAGCCGCTGGAGCTGCTCCGCCTGCATCGTCCACCCAGCGGCGAAACTGATTGTCGGCTCCGAAGGGACCTCATCATGGCCGAGCCCCACGAGCTTGAATCGAGCGCGGCCTGCCACGAGACGCACGCGATGGCCGTCTTCACCGATGACCTGCACGGGACCGTCTGGCATCTCGCGGACAATGTCGATGAGCGTCTTGGCGGGGAGGGTTACCGCGCCGGGGTGCTCGATGTCGGTCGCGATCTCGTGTTTCACCCAGACATCGAGGTCCGTTGCGCCGAACCGAACCCCGCGGTCGGTCGTTTCGACGAGGACGTGGCCGAGCACGGGCAAGCTCATCTTCGTGGGTACTGCCTTGAGAACGTGCGACAGCGCCTCGGCAAGGTGGGACCGGCTGATGGTGAAGCGTAGCGCCGAATTTGCGCGAACACCCAAGGGGCGGAGCGAAGTCGCAGGTGCATCGCTGCTCTCACCTGCAGAACGCGTGGTCGGGGCACTCGTCGGGGTCGCGGCGGTCGTCATGGTGTCCTCGGCATCTTGAGCGGAGTGGAGATCGCCCGCCGTCGCGGGCGCGTGCATCACACTGCGCGTCATCGGCGCTGGAACCGAAAGCGACGGCGACCGCGATCGAGGTTCCACGCATTTCATGCATTGCGCGGGGATGACACCCTTCCATGCGCAACGCGCGCATCGGAGCGATGCGCGCGTTGGATTCGACTCGGCTGGCGCTCAGTGGAGCTACCGTGCTCGCCGCGGAGGAGCTTTGCGGGCGGTTGGGACATCGGGAGAGTTCGCGCTCGGCGTTTCGCGTGCGGTGGGTCTTTCCGGCGCTGCCATCGCCTCGCGGCTTCCTGTGTGGTGACTTCGACGGCTGCGCTCGAGTGCAATCTCCGCAGCGAGCACGCGGCGCAGCGGCAGATTCTCATCGAGGCCCGCCATGAGCGGCGCGACCGCGCGGTCCGCTTCGTCGCAGAGCTGCGTAAACTGTTCGGCCGTGAGTGTGCGGTTTCGATTGGCGCCAAGCGCCGCAAACACCGCTCGCTGTTGCACGAGCACGCGGGTCACGCGAAGGAGTTGCGCCCGACAGACCCGTGCGGTCGCCACGTCTTCAACGTGACGTTGCGCGCCAGCCGAGCCGACGTCGTGGCTGGGCGTGGCATCGATCTGCTCCAGTAACTGGTTGTCTCGCGCCGCAAGCGCGGTGGCTGTCTGCCCTTCCGTGCGTGCGAGTCCCGCCGATTGGAGTGCGAGCAAGGCACGTGTCCGATGCCGGACCTGACCGGACCGATCCGGAAACTCCTGATCGAGCGTCTCGGTCGTTGCCCGGAACTCCAGCTGTGCGGCGCGCTGGCCGAGCATGGCACTGACCGCGAACTCGTATTCTCCGGTGACGCGCGCGATCTCTCGAGCCGCCGCGGTGACGGATGCGCTCTCGACACTCAGCTCGTCGAAGATCACTTGCAGCTCGTCGCAGTCCGTGGCGGAGAGGGAGAGTGCGCGACTGGTCACGGAGCCTGGGCTCGTCATCGGCGGTCCTAGAAAGAGGGCGGGGCGACGGAGGCGACGCGACCCAAGGCCGCGTTCCTGCCGGTGATCCCAACGCGCGTACTGTGCGTGAGGAGCCGAGCCGGCACCAAGTCCCCACGTCGCGTCGCTTGGAAGTGGCTCGTGGGGCGTACCAGCCTCATGACCATGTGCGCGACGGATACTCCGTGTACTCCTGCCTCTCGCCTCGTCGGATTCAGTATGAACCGCCGTCTTCTCGTGCTGCTCGCCGGTGGCGCGCTCGGCGCCTGCGACACGCAACCGACAGCCCCGGAACGCGCGGGCCGCCTCGTACTATCCCTTGCCGTGCCGATACAGGCGGCACTCGTCGATCAACGCGGATCTGAGCTGCAGTTGAGTGAACTGCGCGTCGCGCTCGGCACACCGGTCCTTCTGGCCGCGCAATGTGGGGCAGCGGCGTGTCCGAGTCCCGGACAAGAGGCGCCAGTGCTTCAGGTCAGCGCTGGTGCCGCGAGGGAGTGGGTCACGTGGGACGGCCTCGCGTCGACACCCGACTCGGTGCGGTTCGCCTTCAGCCCAGTGACCCAGGATGCGCTGCTCGCGCCTGGGAGCTCTCTGGCGCTCGTCGGCACACTCGCCGTCTTTCAGCCCGACCTCACCGTCGCCGTCGTTCCGTACACGGCGCTCATGCCGTGGCGCATGACGATCACGATTCCATTTCCGGATCATCCGGCATTGCAGAGCGAAGGCGCGCGCTACCGCGTCGTCCTTGACCCTGCGGCATGGCTCATCGACCCGATGACGCATCGCGCGGTGAGCCTGGATGCCCTGACCGGACCGTTGCGCAGCGACGCCGATCCCATCGTTGTTGCGCTTCGTCAGCGCGCGGCAACCTTGCTTCGCCTCGTGCGCGAGTGATCGCAGCCTCATCGAGAACCGCTCTACGCTCCGTCGGAGATCACGCATGCGCGCTTCCACCGTCAACGCTCTTTGTCTCCTCCTCGGCGCCTGTGCGTCGAGCGTGCTGGCAACGCGATCCCTCCAGGCGCAGACCGCTGAGTCGCGAGGCGCCATCACAAGCGGATCTGCGCCCCAGCGGACCGCCGACAGCGCCCTTCGCTACGGGCCGATTGAATTTGGTCGGAGCACGCGCAGTGCGGTCGAAGCATTTCTTAGCGAGCCACTCGCGTGCGTCGTGCCTCCTAGTCTCCAGCGCGACAAATTCGAGGTCGAGTTCTGCACTGCTGCGAGCGCCAGCACGACTGCCGCGCCTACGGTCGTGCTCATCAATGGCGTTGTGCGCCAGATGCGACTTCTCCTGCCCCGCGGCACCGATGCGCCGTCGGCACTGCAGCGTCTGCAAGAGATCTATGGGCCGGCGCGACGGACCGGCGAGGGACGAGGGAGAACGGAAGGCCTGCGCTACTGGGAATTTGCGGGCAGCACGACACCCGTCGTGCTCGCGGAGATCCGGGATCGCGTCACGGGCGATCACCGACTGCGCCTTGCCATGTCGGATCGGCACGGCGGCTGGTTTCCCGGAGATGCGCCCCACTGAGCGGACTGAGTACGCCGGCTTGCGCTCGCCGCGCGCGTCCGACATGCGGAAGTTTGCCGGACGGCGCGGACGTCGACGTACGATAGGCAGGACAGTCAACGCGTGAGGAAATCATGAGCGGGCGGCGCACGTCTGAGCCGGAGGGGTCACGTCATCGCGCGCCGTTTGCGCCTCGTGCGGTCATCGCCGACGAACCAGTGCAGCTCATGGCGGAGCTCGAGCGAACCCTCATCGCGGAGGGGTTGACGTGGCGCGAAAGTGGTGGTGCGGATGGCATGATCGCGCACCTCCGCACCGAGGCCGTTCGGTATACGCGCGAGGCGCTTGGGTTCAGCTACAGCGAGGCCGAGCGCTCGATCGACGCGACGCTGGCCGCCGACCGGCGACCACCCGTCTCCGTCCTCCAGGAGCTCGTGCTTTCGTTTCGCTTTCTCAGTGCTGACGCGGCACGCACGTCGACTGCCGGCGAAGCGGAGAAGCGGCCATGACCGATATCGCGAACAACACCGGCGTGGTTGCGAACCCGAGCACCACACACGCGGCTGAGATCGACACTCCTCACTCCGCGGCCGATTCGGCTGCGATGCAGGCCGCCGGCGCCCGTGCGGCGGGTGGTCCGAGCGATGGCAGAGGATCAGTGCTCGGCGCTCCGTCCCAAGCATCCACTGCCGCCCCCCGTCGGAGCACGTCACTTGGTGCTCGCGGATCGCGCACGCGTCACTCGACTGCCCACGCTCCTCCGGTGTCCGACCCGCAGGCGATGATCTTCGGGCAGCCCGTGACACCCGTTGCGCCACCGTCGCCGCCGGCGATATCTCCTGCCGCTCGCATCCTTGCGGACGCGGAGGCTGACGTGCGGTCGCGTGATCAGTTGGCGTCGGATGAGCAGCTCCGTCGGGTGGTCGGGACAGCCGTGGCCGACGCAACACGCGAAGCCTTGGACGACATGCGCGCCACGCCGCGGCCGCTGCCAGGCGCCGATCTCCGCCGCTGGTTGCAGGATCGCGTCGTCGCTGTCCTGCAGCGCTCACCCCGGCTGCAGCGCGTTCATCCGACGCGATTCCTGATCGCTGGCGGCCTCATCGCGGCGGCACTGACGGCGTCGACAGCTGGTGCGGTTGTTCATCGGCATCGCGCGGAGCGCCTCGCTAGTCAAGATGCCGACGATGCGCGCGCGTTCGAGACCACCCGAGCCATCGCACGCACACCGGGCGAAGTGGCTCGAGCCGGACCGGCGCGCGAAATCGGTGGGCAATACGCTGCCGGCGCGCACGCCGCGGAACTCGCGTTATACGACGCGTGGTTTGCGGCAGTAACGGACAACGCCGGCCGGCTCGCCATTCTCTCGGCTGACGTCGAGGCGAGCGTCGCGAAACACGACCTCGTGCGCATGCGCGAGTTGATGTATCGCTTTGAGCAGGTGGACGGCGTTGAGCAGGACGCGCGCGCGGACCTTGCTCGAGCGGCACTCCTGGAGGGCATTGGGCGTGTCGTGCACCGCACGGACCCGATGCTTGCGGCCCGTTGTGATCGGCGCGCCAAGGAGCTCCGCAGTGCGGCGACCATGCATGGCCACGCCGTGCTGGGCGATGCGTGGTCACCCGCTGTCGCGAAGCAGCTCGTCCTCGGCTCGCAGGCCGCCAGCCGCACGGTGGAGCGTTCCTCCGCGACGCAGGCGTTTCATCGTGGCTTCGACGCGACGATCACCCACGCGGACGCAACGATCCGGCTCGCGGAGTCTCTCGCGGTTCGCGCGATTGCCGAGCCGACGAAACACATTCGTCCAGAATCGCCGCGCTAGCCTCGGTCGCCACGGCATCGCGAAGAGCGAGAGAGCCGTCCTTGGGGCGGCTCTTTCTTGTCGCTTCGTTGGTGAAGCGAGGAATACCGTCGCGCCGCCGGAGTCCGTGGGTCAGCGAGTCGGCGGTTCCGGAACGAGCAGCAACAGGCAGCTCAGCAGCAGGCCAATGACTGCGCCGACGATCGCACCGACCAGCGCGCTTGCAGGCACGCTCACGAACACGGGGCTGCCCGATGCCTTGATCAGCCAGATGAGTCCGCCGAGCAGGAGCGCACCGCACGCCGACCACCAGACGACAAGTCCGGTGGCGCGGCTGATCGCGCGCATCACACCCCGCGGGGATGCTCCCCACGCTCGATGCACCAGTAGTAGTCCGAACCCGATCGCGAGGAGCTGCGTCACGGAGAGCGCTGTGACCCATGACAGCACCCATGCGGCCACGACCAGGAATACCGCACGGCCGATGCGCGTCGCGCCGCGTTGCCGCGCCGCCGCTTCCGCCGGCGACATGCGATCAATGGCGAGGAGCGCACGCTCATGCCGCTGGTAGGATTCGATCCGTCGAAGTCGCTCGCCGAACGCCCGCAATTCGTGCGCGTTTCTTTCCTCGATCTGACGTTCGTGGCGGTCTGGTCCGTCCCACGACGCGGCGTCGTGATGGTGATGGGCGACGAGCTCGTGCATCGCGGCCTCCGGGCTCAGTGCGATGCCACACGCTACGCAGCGCGCGCTGCGACTCCGGAAGCTCCGCCAGCGTGCAGGTGCGGCGGCAACCGAAACGCGACGGATGCGCTTGACGCAGTTTTCTGGTGTCGAACTGGGAGAAGATCTCCTAGCGCCAAACCCAGCGACGCTCGGGCTCCCGCGCCGGGGCGATGCTCTCGCGGTCTTCGGTCGCGCGATGATACGTGAGGTGGCGGCTGCGCCCCTCGATGGCGCATGCCTCGAGCTCGGTCATGGGCACCGCTTGCCATGCCTCGCGCTCGTAGCCGCGACGAAGCATCTCGCCATCTGTTGCCGCCGCGTCGACGCGCGCACTCGCACGTGCCAACTTGACGAGCACCTCTGTCTCGAGTTCGGGATGCGTCATGGCCACGTCCGCCACGCGACGCCCGAGCTGCCGCGATGCCACCCACTCTGCGGTCTCCAACATTCGTGATCCGTGTTCAGCCGCAAGCGCGAAGGCATCAAGATCCACGGTCGGATCCACCGGCGACTGTTCCGCGATCGCGTCCGTGAGCGCGAACTCGGCGCGCGCGGAGCTGTCGGAGGCGATGATGAACGCTGCGAGCGCGCGCGAGCGCGCGTACGCGCTCGGGTGGGCGACGCGGACGTAGAGGAGCGCGGCGGCGCCAACCACGCCGTCTCGATAAGCCTCCTGCAGTGGACGGGGCAGGGCGAGGTCATGCGAGATCACGGCGTCCACCTCACTCAGCACGCGCTCGAGTTCCGCCATGGCGAGGCCGCGTGCCCGACGGTCGGCAACGAAGTCGATGACGTCCTGCCGTCCCGCCGCGCGGGCCGTCTGTCGAAGCGCACGAGTGCGAATCTCGGCGGATTCGCCCGCATCGAGCGCGATCGCGGAACGCCGAAGATCCTGGAGCGCTGAATCGACGATGTCAGTCCCACCAATTGCTGGCACCAGTTCGACCGTGTCGTGCGCCGGCCGTGCGAGCGCTGCCACTGTGACCAGTCGCGCGAACCCACGGAATCGAATGGTGGAGATCTCGGGCTCGCGGACGCCGGCACCGGTGATGACGGGGCCAGTAACGAGCGATGGCGGCCGCGGTGTGCTCAGATGCGTTCCGTTCGACTGCGCATCTCGCGTATGATCGGTGGCGGCTCCCATGACTTTCTCCAGCGCGATGTGTGATGCGCCACGCAGTCGAAGCAGAACGCGTTGGCGCTGACCACACTGTTCGTAGACCTCCGAGCCGGTCCGAACTCGGACGCGTCGGTGGGGAATGTCGCCGTTACGTGTCCTACGCGGCCGTCACGTCAGCCTGGGTGATTGGCAGCGATTCGACGAGGCGTCCATCGGCGCCGGCTGAGGAGGGCCGATGTGTTGCGTTCCTCTCGAGCTCGCGCGCGACGGCACGAACGCTTCGCTGGAACATGTGATGGACAGCGCGGGCGTACTGGAGGAAGTAGGGAACCGCGCTTGGAGCGAAGCGAATAAACTCGTCGAGACTCCTGGCGCCCTTTTGTCTGTTGCAAGCCGAGCAGCTTGCGACGAGGTTCCGGAGTCCGTCCGAGCCACCCCGGGCGACCGGAAAGACGTGATCCACCGTCGCGTTGTCGTAGGACAGCAGCTCGCCGCAATACACGCAGTGATGACCGCAGGCCCTGAGAACGGCCCACTTCCGTTTCCGTCGGGCTTGTGCGAAGTGCGCCTGCAGCGCCGGCGGACCGGCACGATACGAACTGCGCATCGATCCGGACTCACGCCGATCACTGTGGCGTCGCGGATCGCGCCGATGACGACGGTCATGACGGGTCTTCGCGCCAAGGTGCATCTGATGTCTCGACTCCCGATGTTTTGACATGGTGTCCTACCGTGGTCGTGTGGGTGGTCCCGCCGCGTGCGTGGTCAGATCGGGACCTGGCTGGCTCTCGCGACGGTAGCGGTGGTGCGTTGACACGCCGAAATCGCCTCGCGTCCGTCGCCACGACATTGGGCAGTGCGCGTCGGATGCGAATCGGCTGTGCGGCTAGTCGGCGTCGCGACGACGAATTCGGCCGCATGGATCCGGTGCGTCGCGGTCACGTCGCCGTCACGTCGGCGCCCGTCTCGGTCCACCGATGGGATGTGCGTCGCGAAGGCCGGGCGCTCTTCCTCTCCCCCTCGATGCTCAGTCGGGAAGACAATCCCGCGTCCATCACCGCTCGGTGCGGTCCGGGTATCGTTGTCATGCATTCCAGCGTCAGTCGCGTTGTGACGACCGTACGCAGGACGCGGAGCCGGTCAGCGGTGGGTGTCGCCGACCACTCGTGTGGGGCGCAGGAGGGCGACGGCCGCGCGTAACAGCTGCAGCACTCGAGCGCAGGCGTCCGCATCACGCGGGCACCAGGTGGCGAGTTCCAATGGGTCCCGCCGGCGAAGCGCGATCGCGAAGAGCGGAACCCTGGGCGCGCGCTCCCAGCGAGCCAGCAGAATGCCGTCGCCTGTCACGCAGATGCCGCTGGAGTGAAAACTCGTCACCGTCACGCCCCGTGACGTCGACCACTGGAATGGCGAACCGATTTCCCACGCGCGCAGCGCGTCTATTCGCACCCCGTCCACCCGCGCGCACCCAGATCGAAGCCGCGGGAGCCCGATGTGCTCCGCGTGCGCGCCGATGAGCCGTGCCACGCGCGCGATCTCATCGGCCATCGTGTCGTGAGAGCCCGCCGATTGCGATAGCTTCGCATCGACGGAGGACATGGAGCCACCAGATTGTCCGGCAGGTGCGTGTGGCACCGCCGCAGGGCTGAAGACTCTGCCGCTTGGGGTAAGTGTGCGGCCGCCGAGATGGTCAATCACGTGGGACGGTCACAGTCGCGATGCATCGGGAGGCGAACAGCAGAGCTCGTTGAAGGCGCTTGAGACGTGCCTCGTGTCGACTCAGCAGCGGGCTCGTCACTGTCGGCCGGCCTCCGGGCTCTGATCCAGCCCGTTGTCTCAGGGGCTGTCGTCGCCGGCAGGGCACCTTCCCGCGACTGCCCGCGACTGCCCGCGACTGCCCGCGACTGCGCCTCGAAGTGCGGGCGGGCCGCCTGGCGTCTGCTGCCCGCGTGTTCAACTCACCGGCGACAGAGGGTCGCTTCCCAAACGCTCCCGCTCATCGCTGGTACCGCTCTGACCGGCCGGTGCGGACGACGGCGCTCGCTGCTCCGTGAGCAAGCGCAGCGAAGTTTGCCGAAGCCGCCGTGACCGACAGACAGTGAGTGATCGCGAATTCCCCCGCACGACGGCCAACGTCGGCGCCTGCGACGACGAATGACCTGGCACCGCGCGACCGACCGACTCGTGCTCCGTCGCAGGTGTTGCGGGCGGTACGGTGCGGTGCGTGCCATCGAGGCCCACCCGCACGCCGTGTCGCGCCGCGACTTCAGCCTGGAACGCCATTCGACCGTTCCGGAGGACGTATGTGAGCATCGCCGCGTAGCTCGATGCCGTGATGGCGATCTGCGTGGTCGCCTTGCCAATGGCCAGGCCGATGGCCAGACCGGCGAGAAACAGCGCCGCGCCTGAGGGTGAGAGAGTAAACGCAATGTTTGAGAGTGGCATGCGCTGCTCCGCGACGGTGGGTTCCGGGCGGCCGTGCGATGGCACGGTCGATGTGAACCACCGTATCCCCGGACGTGGAAGCGCCCGAAATCGCGTTCCCATGAAATAACAGCGCCATCGATCGCACACGTATCGCTCTCTGAGCGCACGTCGCGCGCTGAGCATCGCACGGCCAGACGATTGTCCGAGTCCCGGACAGGAATCGGGCTATTCCGGCGAGCGTCGGCGTTTTGTCGCTCGTCGTCAGGTTCCGTCGCGCGCGACCGACAGCAGCGCGTTGTCGTCGAGCAAGTCGCGATGGAGGATGTCGAGGGCCTTGATCGTCATGTCGACGTGGTATGCCGGCACGCCGCCGTCTCGGAACATCTGGCGCGCGCGCTCGCTCGCTGCGACTCGGGCGAGGGTCGACCGCACCGTGCGAAGCTGTGGATGTGTTGGAAGCCCATCCCGTCGAGCGAGTCTGCTCCTCACGCCTGGCTCCGCATGCCGTGCGTCCGCGTGTGTGTCTGCTGTCGCGGGGCTCTCGCGACGCCGTCCGCCACCGCGCGTTGATAGATCCGCCCAAGATCAAGGGGCCCGACTTTGAGCCGCCGCCCCTTCTCCCGCAGGTACAGACCTTCCGGCGTGACCGTGACCACCAGCGCGTAGCTCCGTCCTCGAACGAGCCGGCTCACGGGCTTGGTGCACAGTGTGGCGCTCACGCGACCTCCGGCCTATCGGCCTCTACGGTGATTCGTCTAGCGCGACACATGTCGCTTGTCACGGCGGGCACGCGCGTACGGATCGAACTGCTGCAGCGCGTGCTGATGCGGCAGGATCATCACCTCGAGAAAGCGATCCAGCCGCGCGCTGCCGGCGTTGCGATGCCGAAACTCATTCGCGGTGCTACCTGTCAGTCGTCGAACCATGCGGTTGAAGCTTTGTCGTGTGGGGCACCCGATCGCGCGCGCGATGTCGTCAACGCGAGCGACGGGATCTTCGCCGCGATAGGCCGCTCGGATGAGCCGTGCTTCGTCGACATAGCGCTTGGGACTCGGGATGCCGGCACGTTCGCAACGTCGCGCGAGCGCCTCCGGATCGAGCCCGAGCTCGCGCGCGACCTGCGCACCGTCCGCCACTGTGGGTTCGAAGAGTGCCGTGACAAATCGAACGCAGCCGGCCGACACGTCACCGAGGACACGCAACGTCGCCGTCACAAGCTCATGCGGAGGCGGCTCGTCAAAATGGCGAACAGACAATCGCTCGACGATGCTCCGCCACCCGTGCGCGGTACTGACATCCGCAAAGCGCACGACTATGGCTGTATTCCGGGATCGGGCCTGAGCGGAGCGTTGCCGCGCGGAGGGGCGACCGTGGACATTCGCTTCTCGACGATCCGTCACCGCCACCACGCGCGCGTCCGACGCGCGTCGGATGAGGGTGGCGAGCGCGTCAGGACTGCCGTGCAGCCATCGCTCCGAGACAATGACCGCGGTCGACCGGCCCGCATGAAAGTCCTCAAGGACCGTCCGGACGTCTTCGCGGTGCAGTGTCCCAACGTGCGTTGCCGCCGCGCGATCTAGCGCCCCGCGCTCGCGAGCGAGCAAGAGGGTACTGACGCGCGGGAGTGGCGCGTGTCGCGCGGCGAGCACCGCTGAAGGTGAGGCCGCGTGCGACTGTGGCTGCGTGTGCCGACGGCGTTGGCGTGGGCGTGGCATGCGGCGCGACCTCCGGTGGAGACGACCCACCGTAGAGTCATTACTTGTGTCGGAACGGAATCGCCTCGGATCGCGCGCGCGTGCGAGTGCGGGGAACGCCGGAATGCGATCGGCTGACGCGTCGCATTGTCGGCTCGTGGACCTGTACGTCGGTCACGCAGCCGAGACCAAGTCGCTGCCGCGGATCGTCGTCAGTGAGGACTGATTGGCGAAGGCACGCGATCACACGGGGGTCGCGTGCCTTCGCTCAACCGATCGTGGTACGACGTCCTGCGCAGCGTCGAGCGCTCCCGCTACTCCGGTTGCTACGAGGCGCGGCGCATCCCGTCGCGAGCGGGAGATCCCGCCGCGACATGCAGGGTAGGGACACTCGGCGTCCGAACGCGGCCGATGGCGTTCAGCGCGCGCAGCGTGTCACGGTGCGGATGGATGAACTGCTCCCTGAAGACGCGAAGAAGCGCGCCGCCACTGCTGGACTGTCGGAAGGTGTTCGCAGTCTGTCCGGAGCTCGTCTTGACGAACCGATGCCATGCTTGCGGCGAGGACGCGTGCATGCGCGCAGCGATGTCCCCGAGCGTCAGACCGGGCGCTTCACCGAGACGCGCCGTCTGCACGAGACGCGCGTGCGCGAGATACTGCTTGGGGCTCGGCAGACCGGCCCGAAAGAACCAACTGATGAGGGTCGTCGGCAACACGCCGAGTGACCAGGCGAGCTGCTTCGCGCTTGTCACTCGCGGATCGAACAGCGCACGCACGAAGCGACCGCATCGGTCGTCCGCGTCGCCGATGTCATCGAGAACGCCGGTGATCGCGTCGCGCACGAACGCGTCAGCCTTCGCGCACGCCGTGATCCCTGAGCGAAGGGCTTCCCAGCCGCGCGGCTCACGGAGATCGGCCAGGTGCTCCACGCCCGCACGGCCGAGCAACAACACGCCGCTCAGGACCTGCGCCTCCTTCGCGTCGCAGATGATCGCGGTGACCGCGAGCGACGGGATGCCCGCCCGAACACTCGCGAGCGTTACGGCGCCGAGTCGGTCGATCAAGGCGACCGAGATCAACAACACATCCGCCTTCTCGGTTTGTAGATCACGTAGTACTTGGTCCAACGTCGTGCGGTGCGTGAGCACGAATCGATCACTCTCGGCCATCGCGACGCGGCGCTGCTCGGCGGACGTCAACCAGGTGCTCACGCGCGGCAACTGGCGAAGCACCGGCCGATCAGAACGACGATCTCCGGCGTGTGGGGGATGGATGGCGGCAACCTGCGGCATCAGTACTCCTCGTTGAAGGTTCCCTACCTTCAGCGACGGAGCGCTGATGGAAGAAATCGCACCCGCTGTGCATCAAAATGGTTGCGAGGGTTTCCCGCGCGACGTATCACGATGGGATGTGAGGTCCGATGCAAAGTCACGCGACATCAGCACGACCGTGTAATCGATGAGCGCCTTCGGCACCTGGCACCGACCCCTTTCGCGCGAGCGGACATACGTGGTGCTCGCCTATGCCGCCGATTGGCGGACGGCGACGCCGCTTGGCACCGTCGTGTGCCGAACGCGAACACAGGCGCGCGAGGTCGCTGGGGTGCGCTGGCCGTCGCAGACAATCGGACTCCGTCTTGTCACCGACCGATCGGTTCGCGCAGACCTTGTAGCGCGAGCGCTAGCACTCGATGGCCGGGGCCTCATGCGGTGCTGACCGGGATGGCGATGGGCCGCCGCTTGGCTCGTCGCCCCACCCAGCAACGGATGAAGAGAAAGCGTGAAAGAAAAAAGCCGGTGGGATCCCAAGAGGAACCCACCGACTTCACGCTTCTCTACTCGATTACTAGACACATCCTTTTACTACTCCCTCGAGCGGGAGTACCGAGGTGCTTGGACGGTCATTTACGTGTCACTGGTCATACGCTGGGAGGGGAGGCGTGAGTCGATCCTGGAGGCGGACAAGTACTCGCCAGACATTATCCATACCTTAGCTGTGCGGTATCGGAGGAATGTCCCGCGAGGAGATGGCCATCGAGATCGATCGCGTTCGCGTCGGCCCACCAGTAGAGTCGACGCACCGCGCGAAGATCGGATGCGAGCGTGGAGCTCGCGCGCGAGAGCCGGCGCGTGCGAACGGCTCAGCAGAAGGGCGAGACGCGGCGGCAGGCCGGTGGCCCGCTCCACCAGCGTCGGGAGATGCTCCCCCGTGTCGAGTACGACGCGAAGCCGCCCAAACGATCGTCGCCGAGCGGCTAGGTCTCGGGCCATTCACTCCTCCTCGTGCACCAGCACGATGACGGCGAGCAAGGGTGGGCTAATGACGTAGATAGCGGATCGCGCTCACCCGCAGCTCGACGCGGACCTCCCCAAACGTCCGAGCCTCCGGCACGATGTCGCGCGGACCGGACACGCGATTGAGCGCGTACTCGAGATGCAAGTTGGCCAGCTTGCGCGTGCCTGGCAGGTTGTAGTTGACGCCGGTCCGAAGGGCGTGCTGCACCGCCGCACCGTCGCCGTCCTCACGGCCGAGGCGCACGACATCGTAGCGGACGAACGGGTCCAGATCGCCTGCCCGTGGCGTGTCAAAGACGGAGACCTGCAGTTGGAGGTAGCCGCCCGCGACGTCGGTGAAGCTCCGCGAGAAGTCGGAGAAGAGGCCCTCAGCCTCGAGCGTGTACGGATGGCGCGCCGCGATCCCGGTGTACGCGGCATCGGCCTCGAGCGACAGTTTGTTGCCGTCGGCGAGCGTGCCGCCTAAGGCAGCCGCCCCGATGGCGCTGGCGAGCGTGAAGGTCCGGTCCGTGATCCCGCGCGTGTAGTCGGCACCCGTCCCGAGCACGAGACGGCGCTGCCTCACCGTGTCGTTAAATACGAGCGCCGACAATTTGGTCGCGAGTGAGTGACCGATCTCATAGCGCGGGTTGGCCGTGTTGAGCGAGCCGCGATTGTCCTGCACCGAGAGCGCGACGGTGTAGCGGCCGAGCGTCTGCTTGAGTTGCAGGCCCCACTGCGTGCCGAAGGCATTGACGCTGCCGTGCTCTTCCAAGACGAGCGACCGGTTGATCGTCGGCAGGTTGCCCGAGGAGAGATTGTCCTCGCGCGAGAGAATGTGCGTGTTCTCGCCGAGCACAGCCCGGAAGCGGTTCTCGTCTTCGCGATTCTCCAGCGCGAGATACAGGTTCTCAAAGACCTGCGAGCGCCGTCCCGCGCGGAAGAAGTTGTTATCGGTGAGATCGACTTCGTAGACGACCGCGGGACGGAGACTGCTGGTGCCCCAGTGCGGAAAGTCGAGCTCCATGCCTTGCCGCACGCGGCGCCACGCATCGGCTGAGACATCGGTCGTGTGGGGCCCCCAGTAGCGCTCGGCGAAGCCCCAAGACGTCCAGCGGAAGTCGCCGTGCTGGAAGATGAATCCCGCATCGGGGTTGTAACTCCAGCTCGAGGAGGAGACCTCTGGCGCCGTCGGTTGCGCGTGCGCTGGATTCGGCGCGAGCGCGAGAAGGGCCGCACCCACGACGCAGAGCACGAGACCCACCGCGGTCGTCGGCGGACGCGCGGCCTTCGGCCGATGCACGCGTGGTGGTGGCTGCCGACGCTGCCAGCGCACGCGGAGGACGATGCCGCTCAGCATCATGAGTGCGCAGGCCTCCACGAAGAGCTTCTCCGCGTCGAGCGGGTCGAAGGGAGAGTCCTTGAGCTTGGGATCCGTGAGGAGCCCGTGCAAGACGAAGAGTGCGGCCGCGGCGTACGCCGTGAAGTGGAGTCGCTTCCACCACGTTCGCCCGAGTGCCGTGCGAAAGTACGACGTCACCACCACGAACGCGACCGCGTAGAGGGCAAGCGCGCCGAGCGCGTTGATCCACGGCTGCTTCGGCGCATGCACCGGATACAGGAGATCGAGCAGTCGGAAATGCGCGGTCGGCGACAGGAGGATGAGCGCCGGATGTACCGCCGCGACCGCGAGCGCGGTGTACCCTGTCCAATTATGCAACTTGAAGGTGTTGATGCGGCGATGCGGCCAGCGGCGGACCGGGTTGTACTTGGTCGAGAGCAGGAGCCCCAGGAGCACATTGCTCGTCAAGAGCGCAAGAGCAACGAGCCCGACATCGCTTGAGAGATCGATAGGGTCCACGGACAACTCGGCGGCGGGGACGTGGCGCCGGCGCGGCTCACGCGTCGGCAGAACTCTGCTGGAGCGGTGTCAGGCGCGACGCGAGCCAGCGCGATGCGGCCGGCCGGTGACAGACACTGTGGACATCAATCTCACCGGTGCGCGAACAGCCGTGCATCGAGCGGCAGAGGGACGGAGCGCTGCACACAGCGACGGCGCAGACCAAGTTAAGCGATCATGCTCACCCAGCAACCATATGGGGATTAAACTGACCAAACAGCACAGCAAAAAGCCGTGGGTTCCCTGGGATCCCACGGCCTTTTTACTCTCACACCCCCAACACCTCCTCAGAGTTAATGTCCAGCCTGTACACACCTCTGGACTAGAACGGAAGTGGGTAGCATGTCAGGTGTCTAACTACGCCTGGATTTAGCAATGAAATTGGCTCGCTGAAAGCGTTGCAGTACCCGGAGTCCTGTCCAGCCGACGCTTGTCCAGCATAAACGGGCCACCCGGATCCGATTGTCAGTGCGAGCGCCGAGAGCGCCGACGTGGCGATCCGGCGCGTGAGACGCTCCGGTCCGCGTCTGGTATCGCGCGCCTCAGCTCTTCCGGATCGATGCCGACGCGCATCGCATTGTATTCGATGATCGCCCGCTCCTGCACCAGTGCGCGGTTGCGTGTTTCTGCATCGACCCGCTGTCGCGTGAGGCGATCGACTGGCGACTCTCGATCGGCGTGTGCGACTCGCGCGGAGCGCAGGCGCTGCCGCCGCCCGGCTTCTGCAATCTCCGTGTCGAGCTTCCGATTGTAGAGCGTTTGGCGCGTGCAGCGGAGAGCGCGCGCGACCGATGCGATCGAGATCGGAGCGTGGTTGGCATCCCGCTCTTCCTGCGAGACGAGCAGCGCGCGACAGCGCGTCGCGAGGTCGGCATCCGGCCTGCGGGCCATTTCACTCAGCCTTCGCTGCCGGCGGAGAGAGGCGAGAAGCGCGTCATCCCCTCGGGAAAGACGGCGATCAGTTGGCCATGCGCGCCGCCGAGATTACCGCACACAGCGTGCAGAGCCGTCGCGATTCCGCGCAGCACTTCATCCGCGTGAGTCACGTATGCCGGGGCCAGTTCCGCGTCTTCGCGCTTCGCCGCGATGACGGCTGCGTCGCGGACTCGTTCGGTGCGATGCTGTAGCTGCACGAGCGCTTGTTCCGCCGCTCGGTCACCGACGTGGACATGATGGTCTTTGCAATCTCGCAGACAATTTAGATGTTGCGCGCACGGTGCAATCGCGAAGTTGTGCAGGCAGTAGCCGTACGCGGTGACGTGTGCCGCTTGGACGTGCGTCTCAAGAAAACGTTCCCGCTCGGGCGTCGGTAGTGTCCGGTATGCTTCGCTCAGGGGCCCGGCGACGCTGCCCGTCCGCACGAGGTCGCGCACTTGCGCAGCGCGCGTGTACGGCGAAATGTGCGTGTACCGGCGCGTGTCCCGTGCATTCGTTCGGTTCATCAGGCGGGTGATGGAATCCAGCGGCATGCCGCCCTCGGCCTGGAGCGTATTCATCCAGTGACGAAACTGATGCGTTGTCACGCGAGAGATCGGACCGCGCGCGCCTTTGTCGACGTCAGTATGCGCGATCGGCTCTCGGATATCGAGGCGGTCGAAGATCGATCGCGTTTTATGACCGCCCACGATGAAATCGGCGATCGCCGTGTACTTCACCGGATCGACGAGCCAGCGATTCATGGCCCGGCGCGGATGAAAGAAGTTGCGGAAGACGATGCAGAGTGAGTCGGAGAGTGATTGCCGGTAGCCGGTTCGGGCGTCGAGTGTCCAGAGCGGACTGCGTTGCGCGAGCAGATTCATCTCCACATTGCGCGCAAAATAGTAGTACTTCCCCCAGCGCCCGTGCCTCGGCACGCCCTTGAAGCGCTCGTAGATGTCCGACACGGTCGTGCCGCCGACAAGGCGCATCATGTCGCGCCCAGAGAGTCGCGCGCTCGGAGAGACATCGAGTGGGACGCGCTCTGGATTCTGCTCGAGCACCCGGGCTCGACTGCGCGCTGCTCGGGTGTGCTCGAGCAATTCAGTCACGGCACTTCGGATCAGTTCGGCCTGCGACTCGGACAGCGGATAGGTCGCAAAAAGCCGTTCGCCACCGCGTGCTTTCTCGGCCCAGTACCGGAGCGCGATACATCGGTGGCCTGCATGTATCTGTTCCACCAAGCAATCGGCGGGGAGCGTGAGGACTTCGCTGATGCGGAGTCCAGTGATTAGCAGGATTGCGACGATGCAGATGAGGATGCGATCCGTCGGGGTCGTCGAGAGACCAGCGTAGACGTCAGCAAGCGCGTTGATAGCTCTGGAGGAGGGTAAGCGCGCAAGCTTCTCGGCCTGTGCATCGGCAGCGACGCGGTAGCGACTCGAGTCCTCCGGGCGAGCGATCGATAGGCGATACCTCAGCTGGGGTGTGATGCTACGACTATTGAGGAAGTCGACCAGCGACACGAGCTGGATCGCGATCCGATACGCTGTTCGTGTTCCCCAGCGCTCTGTCGCCAGACGCTCGGCGATTGTGAGGTCATCTGCACTGAGCGTTCGCCAAAGTGCGCTCGCGTCGGTGTGCATCCGCGCACGATGGCGGGCGAGCGCGGCGTCGAGGAGACGGGCAGCCGTGAGCTTTTGCGCCATATTCGTCAGCCCGTGACGATTGAGCACAATCCAGCTCTTGATCACGACATCGATCGAGTGCTCGAGGCCGCGAATATCACTCCTCGCGGTTGACCGTCCGGCATCGAGCGGCGTGAAATAGAGACGGACATTGCCTGCGGCCGTGAGCCGGTCACGGAGGTGACCGACGTACCAGCTCGTCGCGTCGAAAATATTTTGGCGGTGCGTGCGCGGATCAATCCCCGCCCCAAGCGCATCGTGCGCGAAGACCTCACGGGCGAGGGCGACGGTCTCCTCGAGTGCCGTCCGCGGATCGTCGCCGCGGGCGGCCAAGCTCGCCGCAGTGGTCGCGACTCGTGCGCGGCGATGCATAGACTTGTTCATGAGCCGCGTGACGCGTTGCACGGCGAGTCCTGCTGCGCCGGTGCCGCTGCCGCCAAGCTCGCGACGACTTCCTGTACCGCGAGGATGACCTCATCGAGCTGACTGACGATGCGCTCCGATGCACCGGCCGTACGCAGTGCGTCTTGCTCCGTCATCATCTCAGCAAGCACCGCGGTATGCGGTCCGTTTGGATGCGCGATGAAGCGGCGGCAGCCGTAGCAGCTGCGAGGTGGAAAGAAGGTGCACAGACCCTCCGCGACGGCGTCGCGACCGCAGGCGCCGACGAAGGGAGAGGCCACGTGCACGACGTCGCTGTCTGCCACGTCGCCCGGGATCAGCGCTCGGGCGCGCTCACCGCGCAGTTCCTCCGCCGATCCGATGCGGCCGAGGAAACGGCATACGAGCGGGACGAGGACGTGATCTGTCGCGCGCGCAGTTTGCTCAGCGAGTGCTGGCGTGCGCGCCGTATACACGCTGACATTCTGCGTATCCTCGTGGTCGAGCAGATCCGCGATCATCGCGTCGCTCGCGCCTTGCGCTGCGGCGGCAGTCGCCAAGGAGTGGCGAAAGCGGCGCGGGCTCAGCCGTAGGCGTCCACCGGGACACCGCTCGCTTCGCAGCTGGGCGGCCTCAGCGAAGCGCGCAAGCGATCGCTGAATCGCGTTGCCCGGATCACCGCCGAGCCAGTGCAACAGCGGAGCGTCGGCGGATTGCCCCACAGAGAGATGGACGAGCAGATCACCCAGCACTTCAGAAATCGGCCACCGCCGCATTTCCACGTGTGGAGTCCGCTTTTTGGCGCGAGGAACATCGATCGAATAGAAAACGTGCCGACTGGCAGATACCGCTTCCCTTCGAAGTCCGCCGCATCGCGTGCGCGCGAGCGCACTCGGATGCCGACCCGTCTCATAGAAGAGCGTGACGATGGCGCGATCGCGGTCATCACCTCGTCCATCGGCTATGGCACGCCGAAGGCTGAGATCTTCGCCGGCATCAAAAGGTCCGAGCGTCGGATGCGCGCCCAAGACGTTGTGCCCCTTGAGTGATCCCTGGGCGCGGATGCCTCGCAGCCGGGCGGCCAGCGACGGATCGAAATCAGGAAAGCGCTGTGCCACTCCCCATCGATAGAAGTGCCGGAGCCGCGCGAAATCGTTCCCTTTGTTGGCCGTTCGCGCCACGTCGTGTGCTAACAGCGCACGCATCTCCGCCTCGGTGAGCGCCGCCCAGTCGAGGGCCGGTACCGTCGCGTTCATATGCGCTCGCCAGACGAGCAGGTGGAGGACCGCTCGGTAGTCGCCCTCCACCGTCTGCGCGTGCTTCGTCCGCAGACGATGCGCAAGAAAGAGGAGCAGCAGATGGCGAGCTCGAGCCGTCAGTCCCCCACCTACAGGTGTCGCCAGCCGATCGAGGAGGCCGAAATTGAGGTGGACGACTTGCCGCGAGTCGGGCTTGTCGCGTAAGGTCCATCGCGGGCCGCACAGGCGGATCTCATCGCCCGCGTAGGCCACGATTGTGACCGGCACGGGCGGAAGTGTCGGCCCGTCGGTTCGCGCTATCGGTGCTCGAGATTGTGCGCGCGTCACCGCATCTCGTCCACGTCAGGCGTCGACGGAGCGACAGCGCTGGCCGGAGCCGCGTATCGCGCGGTGATCAGCGCTCGGAGGGATGCCTGTGCCATCGTCGCACGCATCTGGCTCGTGTAGGGGTCCACCATACCGCTTCCCGGCGACCAGCCACCCAGATATTCAAAGAGATCGCGGGCGAGCGCTTCCGTTGCTGCGGTTGCTGCAAGTGCGCGCCGCGTCGCCTCGGCCCAGGTATGGCGCAGGCGATGCCAGGTGACCGGGACCGCACTCTGGCGTCGGATCGTGCGCATAATCTGCTCTGCGCCATAGAGTGATACCGGTGCGCCGCTCGTCGTCGTGAAAACGTACCGCTGACCTTTTCGCGGACAGCGGCCAATCGGCGGCGGAGCCGTCACATAGTGGTCGAGCGCGTCGAGCAGCCACCGCTCGCTCGGCATCGCTCGCGCGAGCGACTTGACGTTTGGCTCTGGCCGGCGCGGATCGTTCGGGTCGCTGGCTCGACGACAAACCGCAATCAGATCGCTCGAGCCCGAGGGAAGATCACCGAGTTGCAGTTTGCAGATTTCTGCGCGGCGAAAACCAAGCGTGAGGGCGAGCTCCATCATGAGCCAGTTTCGCAAGCGCAGTGGCCCACCGCGGCCGCGATGATCGCCGCGGCGAAAGCGCCCAGACGGGAGCGGGCCGACTGCCTCGCGGACCCGCACAATTTCGTCCTGCGAGAGCGGGGTGAGTCGCTCTGAGCGAGCGCCGGTGATCCGGTGCCACGCGATCTGCTCGCGGAGGAGCGTGCGCTCCGTCGCGAGCACGCTCATGTCATGCCCCACCATCCCACCGCGATTCGTCGGATCAATCGCCCACGAGAGAAAATCGGAGAGCACGTCGAGCGCCGTGTTGTACGTTGCGGCACTCACCGTGCCTGCGGGCCGCGATGGGGATGACGTTGTCTTGGTATCGTCGCCCCGGGCGATTACGCCTGCGATCGCAGGTTCGCCTCGCACGCGGAGAAACAGCATCAGCGAATCGAGTTGTCGCGCGTCGAGGAGTCCACCCTGCACGAGATAGTCGTCGAGATCGCGGACGCGTGCGCCGGCAATCGACAGGCGCGGCACCGTCGCCGCCCACTCATAGATCCGGCCGACCGTCCGCAGATTGTTGGTCAGCGTGCTCTCCGCGGCGCGAAAGCGTCGGTATTTCACCGCCCATCGCGTCGCTACCCGAGCGGGGACCCACGTGTCCGTATACACGAGGCACGGGAGTCGCTCTCCACTCGGCAGAATCGTGGTGATCACCGTCAATGGAGCGGCGCGGTTTGCCATGCGGCTCCTGACTCTGGAAGGGTGTCCTCGGTCTGAGATCTCGGCACAAGCAGATGAGCGTGACCTGGACCGGAGCCAATGCTCTGGGCAGCACGATCAATCAATGAGAGATGCAATCGGCCTCAGAAAGACTGAGGCAGCGCCTCCCGCGGCGCTGCCTCATCCTGCTCTACATTCTCTCTCTCACGGCGGCGAGCCATAGAAAGTGGCCTGCTCAACAGCCGTTGTTCGGATCGCATGGACCGATGATGAGGCGATCAGCGCTCGACTGGCGCGCCCCAGACGTCACGACCACGCGAATCCAGTAGTTGTCGTTGTACCCCACGTACGTCGTATACTGCTGGGTCGTGACGCCGGCATCATAGAAGGTGATGTCGTCGTAACTGATGTACCAATGATACGAATACGAGCCGGTGCCACCGCTGGCATTTGCGGTGTACGTGTAGTTCCCCGGACGACGTGGGAATTGGCCGGAGATGCTCACGATGGCGGCGGGCGTACAGGGGCTGATCTGGTTGACCGCGCAGACCGCGTCGACCATGCCGCCGCCATAACCGAGTCCTGTGCCGACGTTGCGCGCAGTGCTGATCAGCCGCTGCTTCAGCTGCGCCGGCGTTAAGCCGGGACTTGCTTGATATACGAGTCGCGCGACTCCTGCAGCCAGCGGTGCTGCGAAGGACGTACCGCTTTCGTTCTTGGTGTATCCGTAGCCACCCCCATCCGCATCAGCCCGATTCCATGGGATGCGCATGTTCGTACCGGGCGCGACAATGTCCACGCGCGAATCGATCGCGGAGTAGCTCGCGAGCGTGAGATGTCCGCTGACCTGATCGAGCGCGCCGACCGCCACCGCCT
This sequence comes from Gemmatimonadales bacterium, assembly GCA_038228795.1. Lineage (GTDB taxonomy): Bacteria > Gemmatimonadota > Gemmatimonadetes > Gemmatimonadales > Gemmatimonadaceae > JALZAE01. The sequence continues at coordinate 29,825 of JBBROY010000026.1, read as the reverse complement.
CCGGGAAGCGCGCTGGAATGACGACTTCCTGTTGCGGACAGTTGCCACCACCATGATTCCCTGCGGCAAAAAACCACAAGACGCCGTACGTGTTCGTTGACACGGTCACCTTGTCGTGCAGATAGGTGTAGTTCGCTTGTGTCGTGTCGCAGTAGACCACGCTGCTGACGCCGATCGGCACCGGCGCCCCGAGCTCCGGATGATTGTTGTACCCGATGTCGAGAATCGCGTCACCAAAGTCGAACTCGTTGAGCACGTTCTGCCCGCTCGAGTTGATGTAGAACACCTTGCGGATATTGGCGCCCGCTTGCGTTGCAGGATACGCGATGATCGAAGCACCCATCCCGTTGGTGCCGTTGCGCACGCCCATGGCGGTTCCGATCACACCGGTTCCGTGATACGGATTTTCCCAATAGCAAACCTGTGTCGTACTCGTGCATGGGTTGTCGAAGTGGCTCGCGGTGTAGTTGTACCAGGATGTGTTGAAGGCCAAATCCGGATGCGTACCGACGCCGTTGTAGTAGAGATCACCACCCGTATCGACGAAGCCCAGGCTGACGTTGCCGCCCGTTAGATTCGGCGGTGCGTCCCAGAGCAATGAGGCTTCGACCGTGTCGACACCCCACGGCTTGTACTCGGTCGCGAGCATGCCATCGACGTAGTTCGGTGCGACGTAGTCGACATTCGGGTGCGCGCGAAGCGCTGCGATGAGCGAGGACGAGTAACTCGCTGCATGTACCAACACGGCGGTACGGTAGATCGTGTCCGTGCGCAGCGGATTTCCCTGCGCGCCAGCTAACTGTCGGACGAATTGCACACCTTTCGTGATCGCGAGGTTGGGAAACGCGCGGCGCAATTCCGTCTCTGCCGCCAGCCGCGCAGTGACCGGTAGCTCGCGACCATCTGTCCCGACGCCACGCGTCGCAGCCGATTCCTTGAGCCCGATGATCAGATTGCCGTCAGTTCGCCGGCCCTCGCCAGCGAGAGCACTCATGATCTTCGCGACCGTCATGTGCACGCGCGGCGTTCCATCGGTGACGTACGGGCCGGACTGCACGGACATGTTACTTCGCGGCTCCGTCGGAACCGCGGTCGAGCGCGGTGATTCGCTGCAGTTGGCGAGCAGCGCTGCGCAAAGACCAAGAGAAAGGAGTTGCCAAGTCTGAGGTTGGTGAGCGACGTGACGTCCCATTCGATCTCCCGGTCAAGGTGAAAATGCCACCGATCCGCTTACGCCTCGCCGTGCCGGCCTGACGAGACGGTCCAGAAGACGGGTCGTGTCGGCGCGGCTATGGACTCGCACTCGCCGGCCCGGTGATGTTCAGGGCCGCGTACCGTATACGCGCATCCGCGCTCAGTCTGAGGATCGCCTCGCGTTCGCTCTTAGCGGGGACGCGCACCACCATAGTGGGGCGATCAGGCGTGTACACCACACGCTCTGGCAACACCTCCGCTGACACAGCCTGGGTCAGATCAGCGACATCGCTCGGCTTAAGTCCGGCCTTCAGCCCGACGAGCACGAGGCCGCACTCGAAGGAATAGCGTGTCGAGTGATCGGCAGGAACGAAGGCGCATCCTTGGCCGTCGTACACGAACTGGCCATCGCGATAATAGTCCGCCGATTGCTGTGACTGACTCGGCTCAACCGGAGTGCGGCCAGAGCTGTTGGAGCCACTGCAGGCTGCGATCAGGATCGTGGTGGCTAGGAGCACAAGCATGGGCGCAGAATCGTGCGCAAACTGGGGTGATACCATCCGTGACATGTTTCCTCCCGAATCGGTCAGAGTCGTGCGGCGACCGGAGAATGCTCCACCGGTCGGCAACGGAACGCGACGCTCGGCGCGGCTCGACGACACCGCGGAAGAGGTCGCGTTTCACTGCGAACCCCTATGTTGGGAAACCCGTCACTCTCTACGATGCGAGCATACAACGCGTCGCACGCATGAGCAACTTTTCACGCGACCGAGTGGAATCTGTTCATCACGCCACGTTACTCTCCGGCGCAATTCCTCCTTTCGTCCGTGAGCCAGCCGATACCGCCGCGCATGCTGGGTTCCCTCGCTTCGCCGACCACGCTCGCTCTCGCGCCTGCGGCGCTTCGCTCGTCGCACCCACCCAGCAATGAATCAAGAGAAAGCTTGAAAGAAAAAGCCGGTGGGGATCCCAGGAGGAACCCACCGGCTTGACCCTTCTCTACTCCATTACTAGACACATCCCATTTACTACTCCCTAAAACGGCAGGTCCTCGTCGTCCTCATCGGCGAGCGTCCCGCGAAAGTCCTCGAAGTCCCCGTCACTCGTGCCCTTCGTTGATTCCTTCGCGGCGGTGGTCGCAGTTGCGCGAGCCGGCACCGACGTCGAGCCATTCCCCCGAGCGTCCGCGTTGCCGGTTTTGCCGCCCAGCATGATGAGCTCGCGTACGTTGATCTCGGTTGCGTAGCGCGTCTGGTTCTCCTTGTCCTGCCACTGCCGGTATTCGATGCGCCCCTCGATGTAGACCTTGTCGCCCTTCTTGAGGTAGCGCTCGACGATGTCGGCAAGCTGCGAGGTCTTGCTATTCCACACGATACAGCGGTGCCACTCCGTCTTCTCCTGCTTCTCGCCGTTCGCGCCGTTCCAAACGCGACTGGTCGCCATCGAGAACGCGGCCACGCGCCCCCCTCCGGTCGTTGAGCGAACTTCCGGATCGGCGCCGAGATTGCCGATCAGGGTGACGCAATTCAGGCTTCGGCTCATGGGTCCTCCCATCTGTTGTGGTCATCCGAGCGATCGCCGACAGCCGTGTTGCTGTCGCAGCTTCACCATGGGTCAACAGACGCAACGGACGGAAACCACCCGGCTCGCCGGTGTCTGGGGCGAGCGCCCGGTCTCGTATCACCGTTGTCGCGCATCTCTCGGAGTCGAGTGTCAATGCCGCCTGGCTCGCGCTCGCCAGTGCAGGATGACATGCGGAAAAGCCGGGGACTGCCCACCGCGCTCATCTCTGATCGACCACGTCCGAATCGGAGAGTGCGGGATGGTCCTCGCGATCCGCGAGACCATGATCGGTCACCATCCAGCCAAACTTTCTCCGGAAGCGTTCGGCGTGACGTGTGCACCACGTATCGGCCGAGCCGCCGTGCGAGACGTAGCGCTGCATCACCGCGAGTTGCAGAGCCATGTAGGCGGTCATCGGAGTCGAGTGCGCGGCGAGCGCCGCGGTTCCCAGCTGTCGCCACATGCAGTCCCTCGCGGAAGGCATCCCGTCGGGACTGTGCGCCGCCGCGCGAGCCCAAGCGAACTCGCCGGCATTCTCTGGAACGCGCTGCTATCCGACCGCTTCAGCTCACGTCTATCCAGCGGCGCGCATGACGGCGGAAGCGGTGCGTGCCGAGCGCGTCGGTGAGTGTGCCGCCAGCGTTCGCTCAATCCGTCGTTCGACACGCCGCCCTGTTTTCTGTCCGCGCTGTGTAGCCAGTAGAGCGCGTGCGCGCTGCCATGCCGTCCTCGCCCAGATGCCGTGCTCCTCGAGAAAGGCGATGCGGTCCGCCATGCGCTCGCGTGCGAGCAGCGCGTGTCCGCCGCACCTCGTGTGCATGATCTTCTCGTCTTGGGCTGCGAGCACTCGACGGAGCGGTTGGAGCTCCTGCGCGACGTCGGTCATCAGCTGCCGGAGATACCAGCATTGCGCCTCGGCAGAGCTCCGAATCGTGAGCTCCTCGCGCGCCGCCGCATGATTGGCCAACCGCTCCGCCGCGAGCTCCTGCGCCGACGGAACACCAAGACGTCGTGCAAACAATTCGCCGATCGCGCGCCGCGTCGTCTCCGCACGCGCGAGTAGTGCTCGCCTCCATTCGTCGCCGCGCTCCTCGGGGGGCGAGTGCTCCATGTTCAGCTCGCCACCCACGTGCTCAGCCTCGCGAGCGAGGTGATACGTCCGGCGATAGCGTCGTTCGAGGGCGATGAGCTGCTGTCCCTCGGGCATGCCCCCAAGGTCCGGTACGCCTACGAGCTCGTCCAAGAACGCTTCGCGCGCACGGTAGCGCGCGAGCATCGAGCGGTCTGCCTCGGTCAGCGCGCGGCCTCGGGCCTCACGACTGAGCGCCGAGGCAAGCGCGCGGATCTCGGCGTCCGTGAAGCCATCGGTCTCCGCGTGGGACCGCGCGAGGTCCGGGAGCCGCATGGCAAGAGCGTGACTCCCGCGCCGTGCCGTCATAGATGGGGCTGGTTGCGATACTCCGTCGTGTTGGGCCTTGTCGAACGCCTCGTGCACGGCCATCGCTCCTCCTCGTCGAAGCTCTGCGTGTCACAGACTGTTCGCAGAGTGCCGAGCCGAATCGAGGAGGGACGCGCGGCGCCCTCGTCCTCGTCAGGAGCGCACTCGCGCCGGAACGGCCGCCAGCGCGGCGCCCCGACCCGCGCTAGGAGAGTGCGTGAGCCAGGGCCATGTCGAGCTCGCAGGCGACGTATCGCCCGTCTGATCCCGCGTACGCGAAGGCGGCGCCGGCCGTCGAAAGATTCAGATACCGCCGGGTCATCACGTGCTTGTAGCACCAGATCGTGGTGGCACGATCGTCTGTCACGACGTCGCGGGTACCCATGTACATGAAGTCATCGATGTCTGCGAGCGAGGTCTCGCGATGCCCCGGTCCTCGCCGCGATGTCTGCAGCGCCGCGCGCAGCGGGGCCCACGCATCACGCTCATCGCGCACGATGGTCGCCGGGCAACCGATCGCGATCCGCAGCCCGCGCCGGCGCGTGACTAACCTCGACGATCAGCTCATGCAGTGGGAGAACAGCCGCGAACGGACGGTACAGATCGACGGACAGAGACCCATGCACCACGTTGCGGAGCAGGAGCGCCAGGGCCGCATAGGCAACCATCTCCGACACGGCCATGGGCCCATCCTTTCCGCTCCTCCCGCGTGACATGTCATCGGGCGACGTGAAGACCGAGGACGGTGCGACGCGTTCGAGGCGAGTCGCCGCGATATCGGCGAGGACTGCGAGGTCAGCCGGCAGCGGGGTGTGTTCGTGCCACCACTCTGGGCACAGCACCTCTGCTCCATGCGCCACCGCCTCGCGTGCTTCCCACCAGAGCGGTCCTACGTCTGCCCAGCGCATGTCGGCCACGACGATACCGGCGTAGGTCGGCTCGAGCTGCGTCAGTCGCTCGAGAAACTTGGCGGTGAGCGGCCGGTTGGCGGCGATCGCACGCTTCGCTGCCGTCCGGCGTTGCGCCAGCTCTTCGTCGTTCTCGTGCGAACATCCTGAGCGCTCATGCAGATCATCGCCGACGGCGCAGAGCAATTCGTCCACCGGCATCTGATCGATCACGCAGCGACCCCAGCAGTTGTCGGTACAGATGCACGTCAGATCTGGCATGAGGTCCCACGCGCCGATGAACCGCATGACGGCCTCACGCAGCCGATGCAACTCGTGCTCCCGCACTTCGAACACCGCGGTGCGGAGGCGGCGCGGATTGCCAACCCGCGCGCGTTCGCTGCGAGACCGCTGATTATAGTGCGAGCCGTCAGCCGACATGGATGTCTCCTCGAGGCGTTCCACCGAGAGTCGCGATGCCCGACACACGCCCAATGCACGAGGAGCCGCCGATCCAGTCCGAGTTGATCTGTCGTACGCTGGCCGCGCGTCCGAGCCAAAATCCAGACGATGCGGTGGTCATCAGTCGCCTGTCCGAGCCTCGGACGACGCGCCGTCCACCCTCTCCGATGCGCACTCGCGTTGCGTCTTCGTGATCACGCAGAACCGGTCGTCTAGCACCATGGTGAGCATCGGTCGCATGTCCTCCCACATCAGGCCACCATTACCGCGCCCCGGCCGGGGAAGCACGATGCTCGAGAAGCCACTGGCGTCGACCATCGCGACCAGCTCGCGTGCGCTGCGCGCGATCAGAACTGGATCTGCGTCCTCGGTCCAATGCGTCTTCACTGGAAAGGAGGCGAGACGTGTGGCCGCCTTCCCGCTCGCTGGAGAGAACGGCGCCCACGCGCCCAGGTAGTGCACGTGGTTGCCATGTCGCTCGAGCAATCCACCCAGCTCGCGCGCTAGCGACGGAAAGCGCTCGCGTGCCTCGCGGGCGCATCCGCGCCCCATCACGGCGTCGCCGTGTCGGGTGACGTCTCCGTTCGTCGTGATCACGTGCAAGGCTGCGGGAAAGCTCCAGAGGTCACCGTACACTTCCTGCATTTGCGGGTCCGGTCGGAGTGCGATCCTTGCGCGCTCAACGTGGCGCGTGGTGTGGTGCTGAGCGCATCGCGGTGCGGATGCCCACATCGCTGATGCCGCAGTGTACCTGCCGGCGGATCCGACGGCGCAATCGATTCGTTGCGCGGCCATCGTCTCATTGCGATTCCGCGTCGGCCGGACCGCGACGGGATCGGCATCCGCGCGACTGACGCCCTGGCCTACACCGATGCGGATTCCGTTCGCGCGTACTCGAGCATCAATCCGCAGCCGCGCACCAGGCGTGAACCCAGCGACCGTGGATCGGTCACGATCTCGATCCGATCACCGACCGCTGGTCGCGCGAATTCATGGACGACGGTCCCCTGATCGCCGAGTACGCGAAATGGAAACGCGAGTCTCACGCGTCGGCACTTGAGGGCGAAACGTCGGCGTAGACGCCCGGCGGGCGATCGATGCTTCCGGCGACGGGCTGGCGATGCCATGAAACCTCCCGATGGCAGCGGAGCAGACAACTCCTCGTCGCTCTATGGTGCGCCGTGCGCCGAGCCGACCGAAAAGGACAACCAGCCAACACGGCGGCGTCGGACAGAGCTTCCAGGCGACGCGATCTGCTTTTGACGAACCTCCGTTTTCTCCAAGTAGTGCGCGAGGTCTGCGAAGTTTCGGCTGCTGGATGTTTTGGCGATCATCGGCGGCTCTCGAGGAACGGCATTCCAGCGCCATCGATCAGCGGAACGCGCGAGCGACGTCGAGAATCTCGTGCAGCACGGCATCGATTCGCAATTCGAGCGAAATGCGGTCTTCGCTGTTCCCCGCACTCGCCGGCTGCAAACATCGTCAGAGTGTTTGCGCCACGCTCAGTCACGCCACGTTGGGCCGGGTGAGACTCGAAGAAACAAATCGCTCCGCACGGTAACAACGCGTATCTCGCGCACGCTCAATCGTGATACCCTCACCGAATAAGAACTTGCTCATCCGGGTTCGATGTTCTAGCGTGACGAAAATCTGGAAAAGTCCTGCGCATACAGCAGACGTCACAACCCCAGCAAGGAGCGTGGCATGAGAAGAAGAAATCGGCACGTCCTGACGGCATGGGTATGGACGCTTTGGATGTGTTTGTCTCTGAGTCCCCCGCAGCTCGCGCATGGACAAACGATCAAGCAGGTCAGAGCACCTCGCGTCACCGTGAATACTTCAAAGCCGCCGGGTGCCATCAGCTTGAGCTTGGGCGGGACCGGTCTCGATTGTACGCTCGAAGGAGCCGACTGCTACCTGGCGTCCGATCAATCAGGTGGGGATGGAGATCCGTATACTGATCCTGTCAGTGATGCGCAAGATTTCTGGCCTACGCACTTTGAGTTCGTGGGTAGACTCAGCGGGCAGGCGGTCTTCGGCAGCGCCGCACGGCTCGGTACGTCTAGCACGTACGAATTCGACGCAATTGCCGCGGACGGGACGGAGTACTTTGGAATCATCGACCTTTCAGTCGCTGAGGCGGTTCTGATCGACATGAAGATTTCTGTCATGCTCACCAGCTTCACCGTCACATGGGTTGAGCATCCTGGCGGCGGCTGAGTGAGGGGCAACATCGCGGTCAACGAACGTGTGTGCGCGTACGGTATGAATCCTCTTACATGACTGATATTTTGGAGGCAAGCATGACACGCCGAATATCGATTGCACTTGAGACGCTTTCCGTTCTGTGGTTGATGGCTATCGCGACGTCGTGTAACGATAGAAGCAATCGCCAAGACTTGAACCCGACCGCGCCGGTGACGAAAAAAAGTGATATAGAGGCCCTCGCGCGCATTGCGCTGGCTAATTCTGCGAAACAGCCGAAGCCTAGCGCCGCTGAAGTCGCTCAGCTCGAGGCAATCAAAGCGAGTCCACGATTCGCGGAGCTAAAGGCGCGCCAACAGCGCATTGTCGGCCGCGGGATCCCAGCGGTTGCCTTCTCAGAACAAAGCTTGCCGGCCGGCACGGAAGCAATTGTGCGGCTGGGCCAACAGGCCCCGGTGAATCGCTATCTCGTGTTTTCGCGGGACGGTTTCACCGATGAGCTTTATCATCGCGCGTTGCTCATCGCATTGCAATACGAGGCAACGCATGAGGATGACTCCTCACCGGTCTCGATTTCTCTTTTTACCGACGGCGGATTCGAACGTGTCTCACGGTTGCACGGAGTCGAGCGCGGAATTCACAAGACGGTGTCGTCACCCAACGTGAAGTCAAACGTCCAAAGCGCCGCGCTGCTACGCGCGGCCGTCGGAGTTGCTCCGCACCCGATTCCGGGTGTCGGTTTAGCGCGCCTGGTCCGTCCTGAGTAGCGGAGTGAGGTAAAGTACATGAGCTCGCTTTTACAGTTCACTGGCGGGCTCACAAAGACCAGCGAGATGCGAGTGCGATTTCAGCATGTGGCGTGGTCGACTGAAGCTCGACTGAAGCTCGACCGGCGATAGCCGACAGCACGAATGCGGGCCGGCTTTAGATCGACGTCGGTCGGTGCTCGACGGTTTCAGGCGCCGAAATTTGTCACCTCAATACAGCCTATCAAGCGATAACCGGGTGTCACGCGCATTGACTCTTGAGGTGAAACGAGTTTTTGATTTTGGTCGCGTCGTGAGACAAGCTCGCTGGGACAACAGCAGTGACAGCTCGTTCAGGAATCCATCCCCAGTGAGACGGCGGATCACGCGCGCTATAGAGGAAAATTCGGAGTGTTGTCGTAGTTCGTGGGTCTATCGTGCAGTCAAACAAAGCGTCTCGGCTGGTTTGCCGTCACGCCCTCTCGGTCATATGTCGCGTTCAGTTGCGTAACCGTGCCGCGCACGCTGCGGTCGGCAGGTACGCCCGTACTCAGTAGGCGTCTGATGCGATCCGCACGGCGCGTATGGTTAGTCGTCGGCCGGCATCGACGAGACTCGATTCGCTGAACGTCATCGTACCCGTCGCGTTGACGCTGAACGAGCCCGGATATTCCGCGATGCTCTTCGGCTTCTCCTTCGACGGGCCGGCCTCCGTCTTCCGTCCGGCACGCTCACGAATCACGGACAACGCGTCCGCGATGCGATCGAAGGAGGTGGAGCGGCCGCGGTCGAGCGCGGCGAACAAGCTACCGCGATAGTGCGCGACCGTTCCGACATCCGCGGGATTGTGCACGACGACGAACATGCCGCCACCATCGAGTCGTAATCCCTTCGAGCCGTCCCACGCCGCGGGCAGCGTCGCGAGCTCCGCAGCCGCAACAACGTTCAACATGTACCCCCCGCGATAGTCGATCTCCTCGGCCCGGTCGGCGTTGTGCGTGACGTTGGGATCATCGGGTGCGATCGCGATCGGGACGCTGCCGTGCGCGAAGGTGCGGACGTAGAAGATCGCACTGTCGCCGCTCGTCCCCTCACCCGCGCCCGTGAGTGCCAGCGTGACGCGATACGTCCCGGATACGAGGCTTCGGGTGGTTTGCAACGCGGCCTGCGCCGCGCGAAAGCGCTCCAGCGTGCGCGCCGCTTCCTTCGCTTGTTTGATGTCATCGAGGGCACCGAGTGGAGTGTGCTTCTTCAGTGCGTCACCGAGCTTGCCGAATTGCGCCGACGCTGGCGCGTGGAATGTCATGCTCGCGACTGCGATCGCGATGAGTGACGGGAGGAACCGCGCGCGCAATCGGGACGAGAATCGCATGGGAAGTCCTTGTGGGGGGTAAGGGTACCGTAGGCGTATGGTCCGGCCGTCGCCAAACTCGCCTCGACTCATTCCCTCGTGCCCCTTCCCGTCAGACGCCGTGAAGCGGTCAGCGACGATGTGTGTCGGCCAAATGCGCAGGCGCACGCGGGCGGTCGAGCAAGTCGGTCATTCTCGCGCCCTCAGATCGCCTCACTGGCTAGGCGTCAGACCGATGCTCCTCCTCGTGACGCGAGCCATCGTCCCACGCTGGATGTTCTGTACCCTGTGGATCCAACCCGTGCGGTCGGTCGTGAGATGGGTCGTCCGCTTCGTTGACGTCAGCGAGCTCGGCCGATGCGCGGATCGTGGAAGGCGGATGCGTCGTCGAACGGTGGCGCAACACGCGTCGCGCAATGCTGGTGAGGTACCGTGTCAGCTCCGCAGCCCGGAGGCCGCGGTGCGCGTCGAGCACACGCTTCCGCGCGACGCGCACGAGCGAGCCGGCGTCGGCTCCGGGTACGCCACGTGCGGCGAAATACTGGTGAAACCATCGCGTCGCGAGCTCATCGAAGACGGTGAGTGCCTCGGAACTGCCGAGCTGAGCGCTATCGAGCGCGTGTTTGATGACCTGAAGCGACGATCCGCCCAGCGCGGACGCCGTGACGGGAGGCGAGGCCTCCGCGTGCCGGTGTGGCGTGTCGTCGTCGTGCGGATCGTGCGTACGTCCTGAGGTCGGCTGTCTCATCTCTCCTCCGCCAATTGACCACACGTCACCCAGCGGTCGGATGCGTGCCGTCGGGGACGCGAGCGGCGGCGCCGAGTAGGTGCCCCGTTGCGCGCTCGGTAGACCGTACGCCGTTCGCGTGACCCAACCGTTGTCGGCCGCGTGACTCCTCGATGTGATCCGCTGCGGTGCGCGTGGATGGTGCTCCATCCCACTGGATACCATCGCGCGTCACAAGCGCGTCAGGCGCCTGTACGTGCGGCTGACGCATGTCACGGTGGACCGGCGCAGCGTAGGTCACCGCTCCGCTCCCCGCGCGTCAGCACGCGTCACCGCGCTCTGCGTCGCTTGTACCATCGGGGGCGCCGGAGCTCCACCCACGGCTGCATCGAAGAGTGGATCCTCGTTGCGCAGCCAGTCGGGGGTGCATGCTGCCTCGCGCGCTCGGATCGCCATCTCGGCCGGCGTCGGCATCTCGCCCCAGGGCCACGTTCCGCGGATGCGGCGCCGCTCTCGCTTGATCGCCCAGAACGCGTTAGTGGAATTCCGCCATGCCGCGAACCACGCGATTTGCCGCTCGTGGAGTGCGCGCGGTGTAAGACCAGCGAGCTTCGGATGGGGGCCGAGCGCTCGCATCACGGCGATGGCAGCAGCGGCATCGCTGGTCGCATCGTGCGCTCCCGGCATCGCCACGCCGTGGTAGACGGCCAGCTCACCAAGCGTCCGTTTGCCATCCCGTTTGCGATATAGGCGGCGGTCTACGATGACGGGATCCAACAGCGGCAGCTCGGCCGGGATCGTCAAACCGTGGCGAGCGGCTTCCTGATGAAGCATGACCCAATCGTACCGCGCATTCATCATCACGAGTGGCACGCCCTCGCGCGCGAGCACCACCAACTGCCGGCTGAGTCTCGCGATCGCGTGTGCGATCGGCATCCCCTCGCGTTCCGCGCGCGCCGTCGTGATCCCGTGAATGCGCGTCGCGTCTTCCGGAATCGCGACGCCAGGATTGATCAGGCTCTCAAACCCCGCTGACGAGATCGGTTGACCGTCGCTCTCCGTGACAACGAGCGCGGCTTGCACGGCCCGCGCATGCATTGGATCGGTGCCGGTCGCTTCGAAATCGAGACCGGCGAGCTTCCCGCGCCACCAGGGCACTTCGGGTGTCGTCGCCGCTCCATCAGGATGGCTAGCGTCATCGACGTGCGTTGCTGCTCTCGGCATACATCGACCTCGGCGTGCCCGCCACAACTGGACGGCAGGGACACCAGCGCGCTCGGCGCTGCTGTGGCAGAGACCGTACGCCGTGCGTCGAGCCGGACCGAGAGCGGGAGGGTGAGGAGACAGCGGTGCGTCTGCTACGCGCATGCCTCACGTCGCGACACTTCGTGCGACCGAGCGCGCCGGATAACTTCCGCCATGCCGCAGCCCGTGACGCTTCCGAGCTTGAGCGAAGGCGAGGCGATGGGACATCTCCTCGCGGTGCTCCGCCGCCGCCCCCGCAATGAGCTTGGTGCGCCGCTTGTCGCAGCGAGCACCGGTGAGACGGTCTTGTCGGTCCCCGATCTGATTGTCGCGGTGCTGCAGAAGCACCGATCCCGAGCGGCGGCTCGCGGAGTCGGTGCGGGTGCCGGGACCTTCAGCTTCGACCTCCGCACCGGCGCGGGGCCGATCTACGATGCGGTGTGGACGCTCTGTCGAACCGGCGTCTTGCGGCCGATGCCGGCGCTGGCGAACGCGCCCACAGGTGACCGGTACGCCATCACCGCGTACGGACGTGCCTGGCTCGATCGGGCGCCCGAACACGACGTCTTGCCCGCAGAATTCGGGCGCTTTGGTGATCTCTTGGCGCGCTACGCCAGACGATTTGGCGAGGGCTATCGCGCGCGTGCACTGGAATCGGTGCAATGCTATCGAGCGAGTGTACATCGCGTGCTGCGCGATGGCTGGCGCCGCCGCCGAGTCCATCATGCTCGCGCTCGCACTCGCACGCACAGGGAACGCGTCGCTCGTCTACGAACGCTACCGCCGCGCCCGCGGTCGACCAGAGATCGAGCGGCTCTTGACCGCACAGGGATCGAGCCACGTGCACGAGACACTTCCCACGTTCCTCGACCTGCTCAAGTTCTGGCGGGACGACGCGGCGCATGGCGCGCAGACCCTCAGCGAGATGGAGGCGTCAATCGCGCTCCTTCAATTGCTGCGATTCGCTGTGTACGCGGACACGCGATGGGACGAGCTCACCGCTCCGTCAGAAACCGCGGTGGCCGATCAGTAGTCGACATCTGCGTCGAGGCGAGCGGTTGCGTGCGAGTCGCAGAGGCGACCGCGCGCCGGTCGTCAGGCGCCCTTGGCGTCGCGCTTCGCTTGTGTGGTCTCGCTCGCGGACGAACCGACGAGCTCGAGCCCATAGCGCGTCCCATCGGCTTCGATCGGTCCGAAGAGTGCGGGCCATCGCGGACTCGCCAGCAGCGTCTCCGCGATCGACGGATCGAACTGTTTGCCTGCACATCGAATGACTTCCGCGCGGACCTCCGCTTCGGTCATGGCGCGCCGGTAGGGGCGATCCGTCGTCATCGCATCGATCGTGTCAGCAAAGGCGATGATCCGCGCCCACAGCGGGATCGCCTCGCCTTCGAGTCGATCCGGGTACCCGCTGCCGTCCCATGCTTCGTGATGGTGTCGAACAGCCGGGACGATATCGTGCAGCTGGGAGATTGTGCCGACGAGCTCTGCGCCTTCGCCGGGATGCTCCTGCATGGTGATCCACTGATCCTTCGTCAGCCGCTCGGTGCTCGCGAGGATCGATGCGTACTTCTCGTGCATCTTGCCGACATCGTGGAGGAGGCCGGCAATCTTGATGCGCTCGCGCTGGCGCTGCGACACGTTGAGCACTTCGGCGATACACACGGACATCCAGGAGACGCGACGCGAGTGGCCTGAAGTGTACGGGTCGCGCGCTTCGATCGCCTTCACCATGAGCTGCAGGAGCTCCTGGTGCACCTTCGCGAGTTGCTGACCCTGCACGTAGAAGTAGTGCGCGCCAAGCAGCGTCAGGGTGAGCAAGCACGCCAGCGGGATCTGCAACATTGTGAAGGCGATCCCGAGCCCGAAGACGAGCGGCGTCACGAACACGTCAATGACGACCATACCGATCACATTCCGACGGAGCATGGCGAAGAACGGCTTGCCTTCATTCATGGCGATGATCCCGTGAACCAGGATCGTGTTCGCCAAGGCATGGGTCACGATGAGTCCGATCACCGCGCCCCACTCCGAGAGGTTCAGCGCGACCAGTCCTCGTCCACCCATCGCGCGATACACCAAAATCGAGAGCGCGCTCGCGAGCACGGATTGGCCCGCGTTGAACACGATCTTCCACCCCGGGCTCCCGGCGCCCTGGAAGCGGTGCACGATGATGACGGCGAGCCCGAAGAGCAGCGGCACATGCCACGTCGGCGCAACAGCGGCGGCGGCCATGAACGGAAGGCCGGCCACAGTTCCGTGACCTGAGCCTTCGGGGAGCTGGCAGCGCAAGACCATCGCGAACATGCCGGCGAGACACAGCGTGAGGCTCGCGATAAACGCACGCTCGGGCGGCAACGAGAGCGTTAATCCCAGAATGCACACCGCGGCGGTGGCGGCCAGCAGAATGCCGGCGATGTAGTACGGGACTGAGCGGCGCATAGCACTCTCGAGTATCGGTCGAGACTACCGGATGCTTGATCGCGGATGGGGACCGACGGCCCGTCCGGCTCCTCGCGTCTCAGCGGCGTGCCGCGGTGAGGGCGTGCCAGATGCGCTGCTGTCGGTCTGTGATCCTGCGCAGGCAACCACACGATCCGCGACCGACGCAGACCCTGCACATAAACACGAACACCGGAGCCCCCGCGCCACATTAGAAGTGGACAAGGACTCCGGTGTTGGCCCTCGATCACGAACGATCCGTTCGAGCCCGGGGAGCTACCGCGACAGTCGGTAACGCAGCTGTCGCGCGAGTGGATGAACTTCCGCCGTTCGTGCACGCTCGGGCGGCGGTGTGCCGACGAGCGCCTAGTAGAAAATGTGGATGTACAGCAACAGATTCGCGAAGATGGCTAACATAGGGACCTCTCAGTGGGTGGAATGAGAACAACCATTCGATCACAGATTGGCTCCGCTCTGTGCGCATGCCTCGCTTCGCTCTTGGTCTTACGGAAGACCCCTTTCGCTCAACTGCTGAGTTCGCTCAGGTGCACTACGGGTCGCGCAAACGCCTGGGTACGGAAGTACGCGACGGAAGTTCAAATCGATTATCAAATAGGATGGGCGCCGATGGCGCCTCTGTGTGGGACAACGCGCAATTGCAGCGCCGCGTTGCTCACGTGCTCATGGTAGCGTTCGACGTGCCGCACAGCAAGAGAAAAGCGCGCGCGTGTTCTGGATGTCGAGCGCTATCGCGAGACTGCGACGTCGCGATCCGCGGTCGGGTGTGACGGGCCTGAGCTCTGCCCACGAACCGACGGCGCCACGCGCCAGGCCGGAAGATCGAGCCACCACCCCTGAGGAGCCATCGCGCCGGGCGACACCGTCCGCCGGATCGCTCCGGCATTCCGGAGATCATAGAGCGGGAGCGCCGGAAGATCCGTCATGAGCACCGACCAGGCGCGTCCATAGTAGCCGCGCGCCATCGTGGGCGTCGCGGCTTGCGCCGCACTGTCCAGGAGTCCATCGAACGCGACGCTCGCATAGCCACTGTAGTTCTCGCTCTCCGTCGCGTGCGCGCTCTGGCTCGTCCAGAGTTGTCGGGCGAGTGCGGGACTCGGATCCCAGCCCATGGCGTCGAGCGTGAGGTCGAAGCGTCGCTTGGCGAGCGTCGCGAGCATCGCGCTCATCTCGACGCTTTCGATGTCGATGGCGATGCCGGCGTGCAAGAGCATGTCCTGAATGAGTACGGCGAGTCGCATGCGCGTGCTACTACTTGGCGGTACCGTGAGGCGGAGGCGGAGTCGCCGCCCCGCCTTCTGGCGAATGCCCGTCTTCGCATCCAAAGACCAGCCCGCCGAATCAAGCAGCGAGTTTGCGTGCGCGAGATCGAACGCGGGTCCCGCAGACGTCGGCACACCGACCAACAGGGGTGGGGGCAGCGGCCCGCCAGACGCTCTGGCACTGGAGTCGAAGACGCTCGTCACCAACCGTTCGCGATCGATCGCCATCGCAATCGCACGCCGCACGTCTCGGCTGGCCAGCACCGGGTGCGTGCCGGCACCGCCGTTCGGATCGCGGAGGTTAAAGAGCAACACCCCATTGGTCAGAGACGGCCAGCGAATTACCTCGACATCCGGATGCGACGCAAGCCGCGCCACGTCGGCCGGCCGTAGGGTCTCGACAAAGTCCGCCTCACCAACGAGGACGCGGGTGACGGCCGCAGCGGGATCCGGCGTGATCGTCCACAGAATGCGCGAGACCTTGGGCCGTACCCGCGCCGACGCCGTGTCCGCGAGGAGCTCGACGACTTGTCCGGCTTGCCAGCGCACGAACCGATACGGTCCGCTGCCGACCGGCGCGCGGCCAAACGGATCCGTGCGCAATGCCGTTCGCGCGATGGCTGCCAGTCGGTGCTCGGGCAGCACCCGCACGAAGTACACCGCTTCATAGAACTGCTCCGGGCGCCGCCGGTGAAACCAGACGACGGCCGTGTGCGAGTCGCGCACGGTCACCGAATCAATGTTGGTGAGAGTGGACGCAATCGGCGATGCAACGAAGCTATCCGCGTAGAGTGCGAAGCTAAAGCGTACATCCGACGCGGTGACCGGATGGCTGTCGTGCCAGCGCGCCTTGGGGTCGAGCGTGAACGCGATCGAGAGTGAGTCCGTCGCCCAAGTCCAGTGCGACGCGAGCTGCGGTCTAAAGCCGCGATCGCCAAGCGTGTTCAGCGTTGAATCCGGAACCGCTAACCGTTCGAACACGAGGTCGACGACCTGCTGGCCCAACAGCGTCAGCACGAGCGGAGGAAAGAAGAGGTCGGCATCGGCACCTGTGGCGATCACCAGCGTCGACGGGCGCGGCGTTGCACGTTCCGTCCGGCATGCGCCGACGCTCATGACGCTACATGTGGCCAATATGGTCAGAGTCGTGCGCGACAGCATCCGGTGCGTGTGCCACCGTCGGGCGCTGCGGAGCTGCATGCCGTCGGCAGATATCGATCTCACATTCATCGATTCGCGTGGAGGCAAGAGGGACGTGGATGCCGGTGGGACACTCCGTGTCAGGGCTGGAGCGATCGGGCGCGCCGCCCTGTCATGAACGACGGCGGCGCCCCGCACGTCGTCACATCCACACAGACGCCATAGTGGCAACACCACGCGCGAGCGGGCGCCGCGGTCACGATGGAAGATCGGGGGCGCGCGGGGCAAACCGCTCCGCCAATCGCTCCTGGAGCGCGCACAACGTGGGGAGGCGCTCCGTCAACGACGTGACGAACTTGTCCCGCGACATCCGCGCCGGGACATGCGCGCTCAGTCGGAGCGCGGCTGGTGCAGCGAGCGCACACGCCGCGCTACCCGCCGTCCATGTGCCGACGTCCACGGCGTTCGACGGCCTCGCCGACCACGTGCCGGCCGATCGTGACGCGTGGACGATTCGATCCGGCAGGACGATCACGATCTCGAGCCCAGCACGAAGCGTGTGCGGCAGCCGGGCGATGTCGCCGGCGTCAAAGTGCAGCTGCGGTATGAGCCGAACGCGAAGGGAGTGACGCTCATCGACGGCGCTCGTGATCGCGGGGCGTGCGGAGGGCCATGGCATACGCGGTCCTGGTCATGAGGTGCAAAATCCCGAGGCACCCTACTCCCAATCCTGCGGGGACCGCTTCCGCTGTGTCCTCTTTGTCCTCTGCGTCCTTATTCGCTTGCCAGCACGTCGCGCGAAACTCCCTGCCGAGACACAGGCTCGTCGTCGGCGCCATCGAGAGGCCATCCGTGCTGCGACGGATTGCGAATCGGAAGCCTCATCTCGATCGTGACAGCCTCATCGTCCGGTCCAAGCGATACGACGCGCAACGCCGCGGTGTTCCCAAACAGCCCCTCGACTCGCTCGCGCGTGTGTGTGACGCCGCGCCGCGCCGCCAGCGGTCGGTCGGGCAGTGACCCTCCACCCGATGTTGTAATCGTGAGCGTCAAACGCGCTGCATGCTGTGCTGCCACGATGGTCACCACGCGCGGGGGCCCGGTGCCACTTCCGGCAGCATGCTCGAGCACGGCGTCCACGAGCGGCCAGAGAATGAGATGCGGGACGAGGACGTCCACGCTGTCTCGAGCACCATCGAGCGAGAGGGCAATGGGTTCCGATCGCGTGAGTTCGCGGAGCTCGACGAAGGTCTGGGTGATGGCGAGCTCCTCGCGGAGCGTGACGTCGCGAACGTGCGACGTGACTAGCGTGTGCCGGAGCGTCTCGGCAAGCACAACCAGCGCGTCGTTCGCCGCCGCGACGTCGCGCGGGATGAGATGGGTCACGGCGTCCATCGCTCGAAGCACCACATCCGGTTGCAGCTCGAGCTTGAGCAGGTTGAGTCGCGCCTCGGTCGCGCGTCTCGCCGTCTCCGCGGCCGCGACCTCTCTCGCTTGCTGTTTCAGGGTCCGAAGGATGACGTGGGCAAGAATCAGCGTCATGCCGTACCCAAAGAGCGCGCCCTTCGCCTCCGTCGCCACAATCCCGCCGAATCCGCGCGGACGCCATGACGGGATCAGGCCGATCGAGAGCATGAATGCGATGGCGCCCCACACCGGGCCGAGCGCCACGCCGAGCGTGACCTGGCCCAGGACGCGCCGCCATTGCGTACGCGCGTTGTCGATCGGCCACCGCTCCGCGACGCTCACTGCGATCACGATGACACCGATCCACAGGATGACCTCGACGAACCGAAAAACGCCGTGCCATGGCTCAGGAGGTGCGCTGGGCACCACCTGCAGCAAGAGCGCCTCGATGTCCCACGTAATGAGGCCGAAGCTAATCGCCCACACGATGAGCAGCCGCCACGTGACGCGACGAGAGAGGAGCGAGGGGACCGTGGGTCGGACGCCTCCGGCGACGCCCGCGCGGGTGGCGTGCTCGCCGACGGTCCGAGCATCGGCGCGCGCGTCGGTCATGGAGCGCCCAAGTCGCCCGTGATGACGGTGCGCGATGACGACGGCCCCGCCGTCGACTCCGTACCCATGCTGACGTCCATGCCGCTGTCGAGGGCGGACCAGTCGAAGAACTCGCGTGAGGGCCAGCGCCGGACCTCAGGGGCGGCCTGTCCGTCGGGAATGACGAGATACGAATGGTGCCCCACCCAATCGCCGGCGTTCGCGTAGAAGCGTCCGCCACCGACGTCGACGAGTGCGGGAAAATGACTGTGCCCGCAGATCACGAGATCGAGCGTAGCATCGGCTGCGAGTTCGCGACGGGCCCATGCTTCGATGCTGCTCGCCCGCGCCTTCGGTCCTGTCGATTCACCGCGCGCGTGCCGAGCGACCCAGATGCGCGTCCCGCTGTTCTCCAGCAGCGTGCCGAAGAACCAGTTCGTCGGAAGGAGGTGACGCGCCGCCCAGATGACGGCGGGATGCCGCAGCATCGCGGCGGGTTTTCGGTAGGGTGATGCCGTTCTCCCGCGCACGCCGTCGCCGTGCGCGACGAGCGCGGATCGCGTCCCCATCCGGAGGCGGGCTGGATCATCGAGCACGCGGAGACCGATGTCGTCTTCGAGGATCCGCCCGCCCCAGCTCGCCACGTCGCGATTGCCGGCGACGAAGTACACGGGCAGTCCGCCTTCGATCACCTCAGCGAGAAGCGCCAGCGCGCGCACATAGCGTCGCGGCACGAATTGACGCGGAGCGTACCAGACGTCGAAGATGTCGCCGTTGAGCAGGAGGCCAGCGGCCGTCTCCGCGGCGTACGTGAGGAACGCGAGGAAGGCACGTTCCGTCGCTGGCGGCACCGCACCCAAATGCACATCGGAGAGCACGAGAAACGGCTTGCCGGACGCCGGCTCGGTTGTCGAGGTCGTCATTCTATCGCGCCCACGCCGGAGATGGACGACCGTGTAACGGGCGCCGCGGTCCGTCGCACGAAACGGCACGCGCACTTCGACGATCGTCCCGGGTCCGTCGGTCGCAGCGTGCAATGTGAGCGCGTGGGCCGTGCCGTAGAGGTACGCGAGGCGCTCTCGCGCGTTCGCGAGTCCGCGACCGAACCCGCGTTCGGCGTGTGCGGTGCGTGAGGCTGGGCCGATGCCATCATCGGTGACGCGGACCACGAGCTCGCCCGACTCGCGGACTGCAGCGACCCTCACCGTATGCGTACCGGACAGGGCTTCCACGCTGTACTTGATGCCATTCTCCACGAGTGGTTGCAGGAGAAAGTGCGGGGTGGCGGCGCCGAGCACATCGTCCGCGATATCCCACTCGAGTTGAAGCCGATCGCCGAAGCGCAGCTGCTGCACGCGCGCGTACTTCTCGACGGCCGCGAGTTCGTCGGCGAGCGGCACTTCGGCGACGGCCGCGGTTGCCACGGCATCACTGAGCATGGAGCGGAGTTCGCGCATGGCGCGCACCGCCGTTGGTGGATCAGCGTGCATGAGCGCGGAGACCGCGTGCAGCGCATTAAAGAGGAAGTGTGGCTGGAGCTTCCATGGAGAGCACCTGCAACTGGGCTTGGGTCGCCGCCTCAGCTGCACGCACGGCGGCGACTTCGCGTTCGCGATTCTGCCGGATCCCGTTGACGATGTGACAGATCACGACGACGACGGCATACACGTAGAGCACGCCATTGGCGGTGTTCAGATACATCCGACCCACGCCCCAGGGCGTCCATCCGGGCACCCACGTTACGCAGATGAAATACGCGACGGCGCCCCACGCAAAGGTCGCCGCGATCGCTGTCACGGCATGGAGTGCAACGCGCGGCCAATCGGTCAGCGAGCGGACTGGCCATCGATCGGTGAGCCACACGGCGAGCACGAGGACCGGAGCCCAGACGATGGCGTACACCGCGGCCTTGCTCCCTTCCATGAACGCCATCGGCGGACGCGCGCCCAGCCGCGAATAGACCCACTCGAGCAACCACGACCCCGACCCGTACGCGATCGTCCAGGAGAGAATCAGCGCGCGAACCGTGCGGAGACTCAGCAACGGCGGGATTGCCGCTGCTGTAACTCGCGCCTCCGCAGTCGTCTTGTCTCGACGCCGCTCGTCCAGCGTTCCTGCGCTCTCCATGGTGCGCTCGATGCGAATCCAATCCACGCCTTCGGCCGATCACGGCGGCGCGTGTAGCCGCTGCCGGAATCTAGAGAGCGGGGACTTCGCGATGCTCATGGGGGCGCCAGTCATCGCACGCGGGACCGCAGTCCGTGAACGTGGGCGTGCGCCGTCGCCCGTGGTTAGGGCCGCGACCGGGTCCGCGAGCGACGTGCGCGCATGCGGTGCCACACCGCTGGGTCCTGCCGAGCTTGGCCATGCTCCCGGTCGCGAGATTGACGTAGGCGCCATGATACGCGACGCGGCCGTGCCGGAAGAGGCGACCGAGTAAGGCGAGCGCGTGAAACGCGAGGACGTGATTGACGAACGGCTCCTGTCGGTCGAGCGCCTCGACGGCGCTGCAGGATGGAAGCCCATCGTCGTCCTGTGTCGGGTCAATCGTCTCCGGATGCAGTTCGGCAATCGTGCGAAGCCGCGCTCGGGACGCGATTCCGGCGTTCCGTGATTGGCCAAGAACAAACTGGCCAGCGTCGGCGGTGTTGCCGAGATCGAGCCATTACGCGACGCCGCTCGCGTCACAGGTCTTCGCGGCGATGAGCGCGCGCGCCTTCCGCAACAACTCCTCGGCCGCGACTGAGCGGCCCGCACGGCCAAGCACCGCTGACCCGGTGAGCGACTCCGCTGACCCGGTGAGCGACTCCGAACTAAGCGGGCGCTGGTACAGCGCGCGGCCGCATCGATGTGCCCGTGTCTCGTGTAAGGTGTGGGGAGCGCGCGCCAATTTGCGCGGACGCGTGGTGTCCAGGCTCTTGGACGGGCGGACCCGGTCGTGGTAGGGCGCTGCGCTCGGCTCGGCACGGCAGCGGTACCCCGCCGCGGTCACGACAGCTGCGACAGTACGTCGCAATCGACCACCCACCGCATCCCGCCGCAGCACAGTGCCGAAGGGTTCCGAGGTTGAGCGCCCGCTGAACCTGCCGGCGCCATTGCGCGTGGAACCGAGACGTGCGGAACGGATTGGTCGCTTTGCTCGTCGTGCTATGTCAGGATAGCATCGGAAGTTGGACATACGAAGCGCGGTTCACTCGCGAGAGATTGCGAGGCCGCTAAGGTCGATCTGGAAGACCGCGCGGCACAATTGGGCTGGGGAGCCGTGTTCGTTTTCAACCGGTGGGTGTCTCTATTAAAACGGGTGCCAACTATCCTTTGAGCGCCGGGGCCAAAGCGATCTCGGACATCGGCCCTGACACTCGATCCGATAGCTGCAGGAGTCTCTCGCGTAGCTCTTCGTTCTTCCGAAGATGGCGAACGGTGCGCCGTAGGAGAACCGTCGCTGAATTTGCGGTCGCAGGTGCCTCCCCAGCTCCGGCAGCAATAGATGATACGGCATGCGCGTCCAGACCGGACAGCGCCTCCCACCACACCTGAAGCCCATCATCTTTCTGCGGCGGCTCGATGCTTTGCCACACAAACACGGCGCCGAGTGAGTGGTGAATCGACCGAGTCGCGTAATACTCTGCGGGTTTCTGCACGCCTCGCTTCTCAAGCGCGCGCGCGTATGGCGTTTCACCTCGAATGGCTTGTCCAAGTAGGCGATATGAGTCATCGAGCCAGTCTGCGACGTGCTGCAATCTGACCTGATGGGGAGACCGCCGCACCAACGGAGCGCGAACCGGAGGTCGTCTGTACGTCTCTATAGCGCAACTCGCGGCGACTTGTTCGACGCCTCCGATAACATCGCAAGCCTCTGCGAACTGATCGATCGTGCGCACCCAGAGATCCAGTGCCACCGGCGTCTGACCGATCTTCCGTTGCAAACGACGACGTTCAGCTACGTTGTCGCGAGCTCGCCAGTCGCCGGTGCATGGATCGACAATCACCAGCATGTCCAGGTCGCTATCGGGCCGAGCGCTACCTCGCGCCCGCGAGCCTATTACGAGTACGCGCTGCAACAGCCCGGTACCTGCACTAACAATGCGTTCGGTGATAGTGAGTGAGACGTCGTCTGGTCGCATGGGCCGCGGAAGACGGGATAGATAGGACCTTATCGCGCAACCGGGCAATGCTGCTTGTCGAAATAGTGAGTCCGGTGGATCGCAAGACGTCACCATTCCAGCTGCGCGCGGTTGCGCGGTAATTTGGCCAATCCAGTGTAGCGTACCTACATACCCGCGACGCCGAGCAAGCTAAAATTCGCGTCAAAGACCATAAACGGGTTCTGCGTGACGACGGTCCCCTGATTGATCGCCGCTACGAAATAGCGGCCTCGAGCGGAATAGATCGTCATTGCGCGAGGCGTGTCGTTTGGCAGCCCAATTCCCGATATCAATGTGCGACAGGCGGCAGAATCGCTTGAGTCGACCAGGAGATGAACGTCGCTCGGGGAAATTCCCTCCGTTCCGTGCTCCTGCCGCAATCCAGTCGCAGCGGGCGCCGTGAGGTAACGCTCGAGCATTCTACGCGCGCGCGGCTGATCCGGCGGGCATACTTCTACGCTTGCCAGCTTCATGTGCGTGAAGGCTGTAGGTGTGCCAGGCTCCGCACTCGCCAAGCCGACCAGGCTTAGAATGATCCAAGGGTAGTTCAACATTGGGACTCCAAGGCTCGAGGAAGGTACTAGTAGCCACATCGACCGTAGTTCGCGAGCAGAACATCGGCACCAGGATTCGGTGCGATGGTTCCCTTAAATCGTGTAATTTGATTCTTATCTATGACATAAGACTGGAATGTCGGCCGCGCAATCTCGTAGGTGTCGGCGGCGTGTACGTCGTCATCGCTCGGCCCGCCAATGTACTTAGAATATGCCGTAATACCCTTCCACGTCGTGCTGGGACACGTCGTGGCGATCTCGCCATTTTCGAACGGATGGGTATGAATCCAGCCGATTGCATGGTCAGGTATGTTATTGGTGGTAAAGCCAGGAGGCGGGGTAATCGAGCAAGGGGCCGAGACCCAGTCACTGCCGAGCTCTTGGATTGATAATTCGTTCGTATCAGGATCTTTGATTATCCAGCCGCCGCGCTCCTTTCGATCACTCTGTTTTGGTTTCTCCGGATCCGAGGCGGCCCACATCCCCGCCATCCCCTGCTGAACTCCGGGCGAGTCCATAACAGGATTACCGGTCTTGCATGGATCGTTGCCCGGGTCCTGCGCGTCTCCTCCCCCGGAATCCCCATGCGAGGCATCGGCGCAGTTCGGGTTGCCGTTGCATTGCCACCCCCCGGTGTAAACCCCATACGGGTCGGGCGACGCCCAGATGGTAACCTGTCCCAGTGGCCAACCATCGGCGCTCGCGCCTACTCCACTGGGCGCGGCGGCGATGGAGAGTCGCAATCCGGGCCCGACCTCGGTCGAGTTGGTATTACCCTGCGACGAGGCGATCGAACCCCACGCGCTGATCTCTCTGCTTCGACCAATAGTCCTGCTACTCCCTTGGCGAAGCGGTAGCAGCCGCTCCGTAACGTATCGCATCGCCTCTGGAGTATTCGGTATGGTACAGTTCGCGATGCCGACTGCTGCTTCGCCCTCATTGGCGACGATGAGTTTATACTGGATTAGTTGCCCGTCTCGAGCAATAACGGAATTCGGGAGGCGGACTCGAAGCCAGCTGTAGTGATACCTCTGCGGACCCGCGAGTTGGACATTGCTGGTCCTACAACCAAACACCGATTCGCTGATATCAGCGACCGAGTGCGGGTCGGGCGTACTGCCGGGAGATGGTCGCGCGTCGGTTGGAAGCTGCCCGCAGCCCGCAGCGGCTAGCGCGGCTGCGAAGATGGCGGACGAGCTCATGTAATGGCCCATGGTAACCCTCCGATTGCAGGACGGTGCTCCTTTCCGAGCGAAAGGAGCGAGGTAGCCGACACGCATTGGCGTCGGCAGATCGTGATCGCACTACAACCTGTTGTCAGCGAGGCGCCACAGCCCAAACCCGTTGCGACGCTTACGATGTGGACCCTGAATCATTCTGTGAGCCAATCGAGTTATGCTCCGAGCCGCAAACAGGTCGGCAGGAGCGGCAAGGTGCTGGGTGTCAGAGCGGAGAGCCGGCATCGGACCGCGCACATTGAGGTGCAACCAGTCGAGCACCAAGACGCGAGATGAACTCTTCTCGGATCTCAGTTCTGATAACGAGCGTAGGGCGCGACGCGGCACCCGACAATAGCGTTTGGGCCAACTGGTCGCTGAGGGAGTCGAACTGGCCGCCAAGATCGTGTGAGCTGGACGCGAAGCGTAGACCGCGTCAACTATCTCAGCTGCGCAGCGGTTTACGGAAAGGCCGTGCTGTGCGCGCGACGACCGGTCGATTCGCGATCGCCTTCCCCAGACGGCAAGGCGCTGGCGTGATTCGGCCAAGGAAGGACAACAGGTGGGCGCGCGCTCGGCAGCAGACCGGATGTCATGTGGGAGATCCAATCACCGGTATTCACGTATTAACGGCCCGGTTCGATTTGCTTCACGCGGGAACGTGCTGTGCCCAGCGAGCACCAGATCGACCTCGCGGTGCGCGCGAAGTTGTTCTCGAGCCCAGGTCTCAAGGACTGCTGCGGTACGGCCCTGAGCGGCGCGCTCGGGAGCCCCTGATGCGGTTGACGCCGGTGATGGCGGAGCGGAGAACAGGTCCGGCTCGCGGCCGGTTGCGGGACTCGCCTTGATGCTCGCAGCCTCGGTCGGTGCGGTGGGAGTCGCGACCGTCTTGCCGGTCGTGGCAGTCGCCGTTGTGGCGGTGCTGCTGCTCGCGCTCTTGCCACCCTTCACCTTCTTGCGCGCTTCCTCTTGCGCGCCGCGTTCTCGCTCGGACCGATCTGCTTCGGCACGACGTTGACGATGAGAGTGTGCTCGTCCACGGCGCTCATCGTGAGCATCACGACGCGTCCGGTGAGAAGTGGGACCAACTCGGCGAACATAGAGGAACCTCCTGGCTCGAAATGACGAGTGGTGCGAGGATCACCCTATCGCGTGTCCGGCGTAGCTCCGAAAGCGGCGCGCGCATGGAACGCATCGCGTGCCGCTCCGGAGCGTTCGCATCACGCCGCCGCGTTCCACCGACCGCCGTCGTCATCCTCGTCCTGCGTTCTTACGTGCTCGTCGTCCGCATCAGCGTCTCCACGATCCGCGCCACTCAGATCGGCGCGCATCGCCTGGGCGTCGCTTGTGTGCACCTCCAGCGCGGCGATCACTTGGTCTTGCCGAAGCCGGAGGGCGCGCAACTGCTCCTCGTGCTCGAACGGCATCGTAGCGAGCCGTTCCAGTTCCGCGCGCTGCTTCTCCAAGTGCGCGACGTGCGTCTGTGCATCGTCCAGCCGCCGCTCGACGCTGCGGGACAGGTGCTCGACCCGCTGTACTAGTCCGATGGCCGTGAGTTCACGCTCCACCTCGCCGCGATAGGTCTCGGCCCCGCTCAGTACGAGAGTCGGCGCGTGCCATGCGGCCGTCTCCACAGACAGCGCGAACCCCGCGCATGCGCCGAGTGCACGCCGCACGGCGTCGCGCTCGGCGAGTGCGTCCCTCGACGCGCGGTCTACCATAGCCGTCAGCACCGGGGCCGCGTCGGTGCGCTTTGTATAAGTGCGACCGTCGAGGGTGATCGCGAACGCATCACCGGTCGTGTCCACGCGGCTCGCGGCATCCCGCTCCAACCGCGCCACGAGACCGCGTGCGCTCGCCAGCCGATCCGGCAACTCCGCCAGCTCGTAACGGACGCGGAAGCTCTGATCCCCGTGTGCACCTTTCAGTCGCGAGAGTCGCTGCACTTCCACGTCGAGCGTGTGCTTTTCCAACACCAGCGGATGACCGGACGACAAGGCTTTGATCTCCGTGAAGGACAGCACGCTCGCGTCCACCTCTTCCGCGCGTCGGACGGCGAGATCGCCTTTCATGATCTGCGCGATGAACCCCTGCTTCCGTTCGAGACCCTGCCACACGTAGGTATCGAAAGAGCGCGACGTCACGTACCGATAGAGATAGACGACCGCATGCCTGTTGCCGGGCCGCTCGATCCGGCCTCGGCGCTGCTCGACGTCGCGTGGGCGCCACGGTGCGTCCAGCGAATGCTCGGCGATGAGTCGTGCCTGCACGTTGGTGCCCGCGCCACACTTCTCGGTACTGCCGAACAGGATACGGACCCGGCCCGCGTTCATCGCGGCAAACAGGCGCGCCTTGTCGGCGTCGCTCGATGCGTCGTGGATGAACGCGATCTCTTGAGCGGCGACTCCGCGCGCGATCAGCTTGGCGCGCATGTCCGCGTAGACGTTGAAGCTCGCGGAGCGCGCCCGCTCGGTGCCTTTGCTTGGTGGCGTCCCCAGGTCGCGGAACACCAGCTGTGTCGCGCGCTCCGCGCTCGTCTCGTGCCAGATGCGAGCGATTTCGGCGACCGCCAGATTGACCTTGCTCCCGGCATGGTCCTCCGCGCCCGATGACACGAGCCGCATGTCGAGCGCGGACCGCCGGCCGTCCGACGTGACCGCCAACATGTTGTCGAACGCGGGGTCCACGCCCCCGTTGCGGATGGCCTCCGCGCGCTTCACCAGCGTCCCGATATAGGCGCGCTGCGTGGGTGACGCGTCGGCGACAAGCACCTTCGGCGCGCCGCCCGCGATCGCCGGCCGGTCCAACCCGAGTTCATCGGCGGTCCGGACGTCAGCGACCTGGCACCACTGCATCAAGAGCTCAGGCAGATTCCGGAAGCGGCAGAAGCGTGAGGCGATGCGGTACGTCTGGCCATCGGGCGACAATTCATAGTTCGTCACTGTCTCGCCGAAGAGGGCCGCGAACGCATCAAAATGCTCCATGCCCGCCGCGCGCAGCTGCGCGGGGCAGAGATAGCGCATCATCGTCCACAATTCTGCGACGCTGTTCGCGATCGGTGTCCCGGTGGCGAAGACGACACCGCGTCCGGGATTTCGCGCGTGCAGGTAGCGCGTCACCATGTAGAGGTGCCAGGCCCGCTGCGACGCGGCGCGGCTCAAGCCTTGGACCTTGGTCGCATGGAACAGGTTCTTGAAGGCGTCGGCTTCGTCGATCATCACGCAGTCCACGCCCAATTCCTCGAACGTGACGCCGTCGTCCTTCGCCTCGCGATTCGCCAGCTCCGCCAAGCGGACGGCGTACCGCTTCTTGGCGCGTTCGAGTTCCTTGGTCGATGCACGATCTCCCGATTCCTTCGCCGACGCGGCGAGTGCCGCGATATCGTCGAGTTCTTCCTGCACGATCTCGCGCTCGAAGGCGGCAGAGAGTGGCAAACGGGCGAATGAGGCGTGCGTCATCACGATCGCGTCCCAATCGCCCGTGGCGATGCGCGCGCAAAACGCTTTCCGCCGCTCCCGGGCGAAGTCGTCCTTACTCGCGATCAGGAGACGCGCGTTCGGGTAGAGCGCCATCCACTCCGCCGCCCATTGTAAGAGGCAGTGGTTCGGAACGGCGATGAGCGGTTTGTGCAGCAGGCCGAGCCGACGGCTTTCCATGGCGGCGGCCGCGAGCGTCATCGTCTTGCCCGCACCGACATGATGGAAGACGCCGGTATTCCCGCTGCTAATGACGCGCCACACCGCATCCTTCTGGTGCGGTCGCAGCGTGATCGCCTCCGACGCACCGGACAGCGTGACATGCGCGCCATCGAATACGCGCCGACGGAGGTGGTTGTACCGCTCGTTGTAGACCGTCGCGAGCCGCGCGGCTCGGACGGGCTCCTCCCACACCCACTCGGCAAAGCGCGTCTTGATCGTGCTCTGCTTCTCGCGCGCCGCGAGCGTCGCGTCGGCGTTGAATACGCGTTTCCCGTCGGCGGCGACGTCGTAGACGGATGACAACCGCTGGTTGAGCGCGTCCTCGATCAAGGTCAGCGCGGTCACGCGATCGGTGCCCCACGTCTTGCTGGCAGCGGCCGACGTCCGGACGTAGCTCGGCGCGGTGACGCGCCACTCGGCCTCCCGCTCGATGTGCGCGACGGTGATCTCGTCAGCACGCGCATCGAGGAGTGCAGTGACGAACTGCTCGACATCGGATGACTCAATCCATGGTGCGCCAAGCGCGACATCGATCTCCGACGGCATCAAGTCCTGGGGCTGCACGTGAGTCAACGCGGCGACGTTCAGTGCGTACCGCGCGTCGATCTGTGCGGCGCCTTGGGCCGCGCGCAGGTTCGCGCGAATCTCGCCGGACAGGTATTCGTCGGCGGGGAGCCAGCGTCCAGACTCCGGGTCCTCGTAGATCAGACCGGCGAATTCGCTTGCCAACGTCGCTACGGTGCGGTGCGTGAGGCCGCTCATGTACGCGAGGTCAACGCATCCCCGGGCGTCGAGACTGACGAGGAGTGCGTCCTCGGCACGCTCGACGTGCGTCGGCGGCCGGTGTGGCGCGATGACGCGCGTGGTAAAGATCGGCGCCTTCTCTGCAGTCCCCCGATCGGCGTCATACAACTCCAGCGCTGCCACGAGCGCCACGTCGGGATCGGACCGGAACGCATCGAGATTGGGATGACGAACGATCGAGCCGTGTGCGACCGCCAGGTTGATCGGGCCGAACGCGAGCCGGAAGCGATCGTACGCGTCATTCAGAACTACCCGCGTTGTCGCGATCGCACCCGCGTCGTCGGCAAGCTGTACGGCGAGCGTGGCGCGCGTCGCATCGCGGAGCTCGATCATCCCGACAACGCGTTCGGCGTCGCCGCGCTTCACTGACGGCGCGGGGACGAGCGCGCCGTCTCGCTGCACCATGAGCGAGCCGTGGCTGACGGTGAACGCGCCCTCCTTCAGGTCATCGGACGCGACGGTGACCCTCGCTAGGCTGGCAGGCTGCGCGATACGCGCGATGTCGCCGGAGCCGCAGTCACGCGTAACCGCGCGCGGATCATCAACGCGGCATCCGTTGAGCGGCAACGTCGCGATCTGCGCTGCGAGCGCCCGTCCCACGTCAAAGCCCAGCGGCGCGTGGCACGTCGGCTCCTTCCGGTACTGGCGTTGCACCAGGCGCATCGCCCCCAGCATTCGCGCCGGATGCTCGGCGTAGTACTCGTTCATGACCACCGGCTCGCCGTCATG
>JBBROY010000025.1:0-74972 GCA_038228795.1 Gemmatimonadales bacterium | reverse complement strand
TTCGCGCTGCGCGGCCGCTCGTACCGCACCCGCCACTTAACCGAAGAGGAGAATCCATCCCGTCGCGCGAAGTCCGCCTAATCCCGCTCTCGATGCGACAGAATTTAGAGAAAAACAGCGACAGAATTTAGAGAACGCACACCCGGAACATCGGATAGCTGAAAATCTGCTCGCAGTCGCCCGCTGAATTGCACGAGTTGCTGCCGTTCTGCGGGCCGGGCGCGGCGAAGTTGACCAGCCGCTCCGGCGTCGGGACCGGTAGCGGTTGCAGTAGCATCTGATTGAACAGCGAGTAGATCGCCGCGTTCGCGCCGATGCCAAGCGCCAGTGACAGAATGGCGACTGTGGTCAAGAATGGCGCTTTGAAGAGAGTGCGAAATGCCAAACGTAGCTGGCGCATTGGGTATGCTCGGAGCCGGGTGAACGGACGACTTGATCCCAATGCAGTCTGACACCGCGAGTGGCCGCGAGGTTGGAAGGGAAAGGGGCAGATGTCAGATGTCAGATGTCAGATGTTGGTAACCGCATACCGCTGATGACCACAGCTGACATCCGACATCTGACTTCTGGCATCTGCCCTTTTTATCGAGCAGTCCGCTCCAGCGCCGACTTCGCGTCTTCATTCCGCGGCTGCAGCTTGATGGCAGCCTCAAACTCGCGGCGCGCCGCGTCGCGCTCGCCGCGGCGCTCGTGGATCAAGCCCAGGTGCAGGTGCGCGGAACCGAGCGTCGGCATCCCTGCCTGCCATGGGCGCGAGAGATAAGCGGTCAGCGCCTGCGCCCCGCGATCGAGCTGCTGGCCCGACCGGGCCGCGGTGGCGCCGATCTCGAAATCCAGCTCCGCGTCATCCACGTGCCGCGCGGCGTAGGCCTCGACCACGCGCCATGTGTCATCCCACCGCTCGACCCGGCGATAATAGGCGGCGGCATTGATGTACACGCTCGCGCTGTCGGGCGCCTCGGCCAGCGCGGCATCGATCGCCGAGATGGCGCGCGTGGTATCCCGCTCGTGCTCGGCCAGGTCGAGCGCGACGAAGTGCGCGTAGAGCGATTTCCGGCGTGCCAGCTCGTCGGCTTCCGATTTTCCCTTCAACACGTCGCCGCCAACCATGCCGGGCGCGCGGATGTAGAAGCGCGCGAGGTCGTATCGCGCGAGGGCGTTGTTCGCGTCG
The DNA here is from genome assembly GCA_038228795.1 of Gemmatimonadales bacterium. Lineage (GTDB taxonomy): Bacteria > Gemmatimonadota > Gemmatimonadetes > Gemmatimonadales > Gemmatimonadaceae > JALZAE01. The sequence continues at coordinate 73,801 of JBBROY010000025.1, read as the reverse complement.
AGGACGACGGCGCGCTTCAACTCATCGCGGATGCGACGTGCGAGAATGAACTGCCGGAAGCGATTGCTGGCCAACAGCTGCACGGTGTACGCGCGCGCCAGCCAATCATGCGCGGCCGAGGAGCCCGGATCCATCTTCGATGCGGCCTCGAACGCCTTGATCGCGCCGTCGACGGAATCCTCGGCGAAATACACGCGGCCGAGGTAGTACTCGACATCGGCCGTAGGCGAGGAGTGGGAGAGCGCGATCAACTGCGCCTCGGCCGCGGCGTATCGTCCGGTCTCGAAGAGATGAACGGCCCCGGCGAGCTGATCGGCCAATGAAGCCGTACTCTGCGCCTCACCGCGGGCCGCCAGCGCGAAGAGCGCGGCGCCCAGCACCAGTCGACCACGTGATGCGAAGATACGCATGCGTCGCCGAGGCGGCTCAGCCCTGCGCGCGGCCCGCGTCCCGCGGATCGGCGGGGGTGAACCACAGGTCGATGTCGTAGTCGTAGCAGAGCTCTTCCCCCGCCGCGACGTCGCGCAGCGTGACGACAGACATGGTCTCTGGTTCGGGGCCCGAATCCAGCTCGACGTTCGGGCTTCTCGAGTGGTTGTAGAACATCAGCAGACCCGATCCCATGCACAGCTCTCTTCCAGGTTCATCATCCCAATACATGAGATACTGGTCGAGCACCGTCAGCTCGTCACCCTTGTCGAGCAGATCGGCTTCCGGCACGATGATCACCGGCGATCGCTCGACCTCTGTGCCCGCCGGCAAATCCTTGGTCGCCACGACGCCCCGACCTTTGCGCGCCAACAGCTCCCATCGCACGAGTCCTTCTGGACAACTCGCGCGCGCGGGCAGAGACTCGCGTGATGTGCTGGATGCCGTGCTGGAAGAGATAGTCATGTACTTGAATGGCAATTGGCGAGGAGCGATCGATACGTGAGACGGACCCCGCCAATCTACTCTTGGGTCGCGCTCCAAGTGAACTGTTGGGTCGCGCGTCAAGTGAGCCGCGCATGCTCGCGACCATGCTCATCCACCGGCTACCTACTCCAGGCTAGCGCGAGCGCGTATGGTGAGTTTCTTCACGGCTCTGTTGCTCGGACTTACGTTCACCGACGCGCGCAGTCGACACCCTCACCGCGGAGATCTCCCTTGCGTCCACTCTCTGGCATGCTCGATCGTACGGGCGCGTTGTCGGCAACGCTACTCATGCTCATGGCCTCGTGCACGCACTCATCGGTCATCGACGGCGGGCGTGGAGCGGTGAACGATCGCGCATCCGGCACGATCGTGGTGAGCAATATGAACGACAACACGGCGACCGCGCTGGATGCCGCCACCGGCCGCACCCTGGCGACGATCCCGACGGGCGAAGGTCCGCACGAGGTCGCAATCTCGCGCGATGGACGCTGGGCGCTGGTGAGCAACTATGGCGTGCGCGGCAAGCCCGGCAGTACGCTGACGATGATCGACATCGGCACGCGCACTGTCGTGCGCACGATCGATCTCTCACCGCACCAGCGGCCGCACGGGATGGCGTGGCTCCCCGGCGACACGCTGGTGGCCGTGACCTCGGAAGTGAGCCGGGCGATTCTGTTGGTCGACCCGCGCGCCGGTCGCGTCGTGACGATGCTGCCGAGCCAGGGGCGCGCGACGCATATGTTGGCGGTGTCCGCGAGGGGCGATCGATTGGTGGCGGGCAACATCGCCGACGGCACGATCACGCTGCTCTCGCCATCGGGCGCGGCGCCGGGCACGGTCATTCGCGTCGCCGCGCAGCCGGAGGGGGTCACCATCTCGCCCGACGGCAACGCGGCGTGGGTGGGGAGCAATCGCGACAGCATTGTCGTGGTCGTCGATCTGCGATCGGGTCAGATGGTCGACACCCTGCGCGGATTTGGATTGCCGTATCGTCTCGCCATCTCGCCCGACGGACGGACGGCCGTCATCACCGATCCGGTCAAGGCAGAGGTGCGCATCTTCGACGCCCTGACGCGCCGGCAGCGATTCCTGATCGCCGTGCCGCGCGACAGCATCGTCGCCACGACCGAGGTGCCCGGCTCTCCCTCGCCGGAGGGAGTGACGATCTCGGCCGACAGCCGGTGGGCGTTCGTCACGCTCCAGGGGCGCAACCGGCTGGCGACGATCGACCTCGCCCGCGGCGTGATCACCGGCCTGGCGCCGATCGGCACCTGGTCGGATGGGGTGGGATATTCCCCGCTGGGCGCCCGGCCATGAGTTCCCCCGCGTCTCACCTGTTCTCGCGCCGTCCCTGCCCTGGCAGCAGGTAGACGAGTCGGTCGATGATGACCATCGCCTCCTTCATCTGATCGTTGGTCCACTGGCCGCGCTCCGCGAGAGCGCCGGCCTCCTCGGCACTTTCAATCTGCTTGCGCACGTCGTTCAGGAATTGACGCTCGATGATCGTGAGTGGGTCGGTCGGCATGATGTGAGGGAGGTGGGTGTGGGGTGTAGGGTGTGGGGTGAGGTTGATGCAAAGATCTCTCCCATGGCCCACACCCTACGCCCTACGCTTCCCCGCTAACTCAACCTCCGCCTCCAGGCTCGCGCGATCGCGACCGACTGTCGCGACGGCGAGTGTCGTGCCCTTCGAGCGGAATGCAACAGAGGCGTCTCCCTTGCCGATGTCGCCGGAGACAACCGTCTCGTCCCACGTCTCGGCGTGACCGACGTACGAGATCGTCGTATCGAAGTGCGCGCTCCAAAAGAACGGCACCGAACGGAACGGCTCTCGCGCTCCGAGCATGTTGCGGGCGGCGACCTGCCCTTGGCGCTCGGCGACGACCCAATGCTCGACCCGGATGCGATTCCCCGAGTGGAAGTCGGGAACGCGCGCGATGTCACCCGCGGCGAAGACGTCGGGTGCGCTGGTCTGGAGATACTCGTCCACTATGACGCCGTTGTCCATCGCGAGGCCAGCCTGCTCGGCCAGACCCACCGATGGGCGTACGCCGACACCGATCACCACGAGATCGGCGGGAATCGAGGCTCCGCTCGCGAGCGTCACCGACGCCTTCGTGATGGCTGAGGGCTTTTGCTCGAGATGGAAGACGACGCCGTGACGCTCGTGGACCGCGCGAATGAATGCACCGAGTTCGGGTCCGAGCACCTTCGCCAGCGGCTGCGCATCGGGCGCGATCACGTGCACCTCGAGACCGCGCGCGCGAAGCGATGCCGCGACCTCGAGACCGATGAAACTCGCACCGATCACCACGGCGCGGTTCGCGTGCCCGATCGCGGCGACGATCGCGCGGCTGTCCTCGAGCGTGCGCAGATAGTGCACGTGGGGCAATTGTTGCGGTGGCCGCGCTCCGGGGATCGACAGCACGATCGGATCGGCGCCGGTCGCGAGCAACAATCGATCGAAGGTGCGCGTCGCGCCTCCGTTTAGCACGACGCGTTTGCCTGCGACGTCGATCGCCGAGACGCGAGTGCCGGTGAGGAGATCGATGCGATGCTCGGCGTAGAACTCGCGCGGCCGAAGCGGAATCCAATCTTCGGGCGCCGAACCGGCAAGATAGTCTTTCGAGATGTTCGGTCGGTCGTACGGCGGGGATGGGTCGGCTCCGATGAGCGTGACGGATCCTTCATATCCCTGGCGGCGCAGCATTTCTGCCGCGGCGTTGCCCGCCGCGCCCGCGCCCACGATCACGATCGCGTTGGGCGCGGCGCGGTCCAATGGAGCACGCACCACGCCGCCGACTGGCGTCGCGCCATCCGACGCGTCGAGCTCGCGCATGACGCGGATGGTGTCGCCGCGGCGCTCGACGACCCAGCAGGCGATCGGCTTGAGTGCCGGCGCCCCAATTGCCTCGCCCGTACGTAGGCTGAAGCAGGCGTGATGCCATGGGCAACGCACGGTGTCGCGGACGAGGAGACCATCGGCGAGAGGGCCGCTGTAATGCGTGCACTGCGCGCCGACGGCGAAGATCTCGTCGCCGACGCGCGCGAGCAGCACCGGTTTTCCACCCGAATGGCCGGCGAGCATTGCGCCGTCCGCCAGAGCAGAGAGCTGAATGCCGGCGCCGAGGTCGGGACCGCTTGGAGGAGGATCGGATTTCACCGGGTCACCTTTCGCCTATTTCGCCAAATGCCTGCGCACGGAAGATTTCACGGAGTGACCTTGCGCAGGTACCAGGAGCGCCCATCCACGGGATCGGCGCCGCGGTTGATGCCCTGGGATGTTCCACCGAGGATCGACGTCTCCGAACTGACGCCCAGCGAATACGCGAAGCCGCACGGGCCGCGTGAACACTGCTTATTTGCGTATTCCTTTGCGGTGGAGGTGAGCTCGGCTGTCGCGCCCCACCAACCATCCGTTGTGATGTACCCGCTGATGGGGGCGGAGTATCCCGTGTTGCCGTAACTATGGCTGATCGTGCCGCTCACCTGATCCCCCGATTGCGAGAGCGACATGGTGACCGTTCCGTGGGTCACTGTCGGCCAGCCATCCAGCGTCTCCCACGTGCCCGTGAACACGCCGTTAAAGTGCGCGTAGCCACCCTTGTTTTCGACCAGCGCGTATTTCTTCGAGGAATCGGTATCGATGCGTGGCCAGTTCTTGAAGCCCAAGTTTGGTATAGCCACTATCCCGGCGCGAGTGGTCGATGCAAAGATCTCTCCGCCCACCACACCATACAGGCCACACCCCGCACCCCTCTCTCAAATAAGTCCCTTCTCATTCACGTCACACTCGCGCGGCTCCTCTTGACCGCTCGTTTTGCTCGCCGCAGTTTGGCGATCCGACATTCGCGTGCGCATCACACGAGGCGCGCGGGTGGGAATTGAACAGCGCGAATTTGAGTGAGCCTCATCGCCGGACCGCACGCATGGGAACCACGCGCGACTCGCAGCATGCCCAATCGTTGAGCGCGTCGCCGCCTCGCCGTCCCGATGACGCGAGGACGCCGGCGCCGCGCACGCTGATCGTCAGCGACGTGCGTCTCTTTCGCGAAGGGCTCGCGCTCGGTCTCGGCGGGCGCGGCGATGTCGCGCTCGTCGGCACGGCCGATTCGCTCGAGAGCGCGCGGGCGGCGATCGCCGCGGCCGTGCCCGAGATCGTGCTCCTCGACACCGGCATGCGGCGCGCGCTCGAGGTCGCGCGCCTGCTCCTGCGCGCCGACGCCGCCATCAGGATCGTCGGGGTGGCCGTCGCCGAGGAGGGCGCCGACGTGATGGCCTGCGGTGAAGCGGGGATGGCCGGCTTCGTTCCGCGCGACGGTTCGATCGACGACGTGGCGATGGCGATCCACGACGTGATGCGCGGCGAGCTGCAATGCTCCCCCCGGATGGCCGCGACGCTCTTCAAGCACCTGGCCTCGAGCGCGCCCCAGGGCGCACCGACGCACGCGACGCCGCTACTCACGCCGCGCGAGGTGGAGGTCGTGGAGCTGATCGACCGCGGCTTGTCGAACAAGCAGATCGGCCAGCGCCTCCGCATCGGCACGGCCACGGTGAAGAACCACGTGCACAGCATTCTCGAGAAGCTGCACGTGAGCCGCCGCGCCGAAGCCGCGGCGAGCGTGCGAGCGAGCCAGGCGGTCCTTCCGTCCTTTTCGCGTCGCGCGAGCGGCGCGACGCCAATGGCGGACCCCTCGATCTAGCCGTTTGTTTTCAGTTCGAGCATCGCGCCGCCGGGCGCCACCACGATGCGGACTGACGCCGGAATGCACACGCGCACACGGCGACGCGCGCGCTTGACGTAGCGCGACGGCCCGCGCGCGGCCATTCGGCCCATACGCCCCAACGCCGGAAGATGCATCGGGCGATGCATCCCGGTCCGGATCCTCGCCGCATCTCTTTCGCGCCGAGCGGTCCATTGTCGCGGCTGCGCGGCGGACGGACACTGTGCGGGTCACGCGGGAGATCCCCATTGGGCCACATCCGAGTCGTGCTCGTCGACATGCCGCGAATGCTGCAGGACATCGTTCGCAAGATTTTGTCCGCAGAGCCGGACATGCAGATTCAAGCCGCCACCGTAGCGGAGCGCGAGATCGCTTCGTCGCCGGAGGTGCGCGACGCCGACGTCGTCATCCTCGCCGAGCCCGAGGCGCGCACCGACGAATACGCCGCCGTGCTCTTCGCGCATCCGCGACTTCGGCTCGTGGCCATCAGCGACGACGGACGCCGCGCTTGTCTGTACGAGCTCCGGCCGCAGCGCACGCCGCTAGGCGAGATGTCGCCCGGCGCGCTGGTGCAGGCCGTACGCGGCCAACCCGTACACGAAGGGCAGCGGTAGATGGCGGACTACACCGCGATCGCGTCGGTCGGCAAGAGCCTCGAGCGCTTTCTCTCGGCCTGCTTCACAGATCCGGCGGTGCCGCCGCCGGTCGCAGGCTTCACCACGAGAGCGATCCTCGCACAGACGGAAGACTTTCGCGACAACGGCAGCGGTCATCTGAGCCAACCGTGCCTGTCGGTCTTCCTCTATCGCATTGACTACAACAAGACGATGCGCGCCGCGTGGTCGGCGGTTGGAAGCCAGGACGGGCGCGGACACCTCCCGCTCGATCTGCACTACATGCTCACGCCCTGGGCGACGGACCCGGAGTTCGAGCACCGCATCATCGGCCGGGCCATGCAGTGCCTCGAGACCACGCCGATTTTGAGCGGACCGCTGCTCACGCCGGGCGGGAGCTGGGCGCCGGGCGAAGGCGTGCAGGTCATCCTCGAGGACGTGCCCACGGAATGGGTGATGCGCACCTTCGATTCACTCCCGACCGACTTCAAGCTCAGCGTGGCGTACGTGGCGCGCATCACACGCATCGACAGCCGGCAGATCTTCCGCGCGCCCGACGTCACGACGGTCGTCACCGGCATGGTGCCGAGTGCGACGCCATGAACCTTCTGCTCCCCTCACGCTTCGTGGAACGGTTCGACCGGCTCCTGCTCGGCATTCAACCCGAGGACGCCGTGCGCGATCAGCGCATTGCGCATCGCGTAGACATCGCGGTCGAGCCCGCCCGGCCGTGGGTCGATCCGCTGACGGACGACCAGACGCGATGGCTCAACGCGCGCATCGACTCGGGCATTCCGCTGAGCGACCTCTGGCCGCGCGCGTCGCGGCACCCGAGCAACCGCTTCGTGCTCACGTACGAGCCGGGGCCGAGCACGGGACGCACGCCGCACATGGACATCCGCGTGATGGACACGAGCGAGCGCATCGTACCGCGCCGGCTGCGGGTGCCGCTCGTCTCGTTAGGCAGCCCGGAAGATCTGGTGGTGCTCGACGCACTGCCGGTCGGCCAGCGGTCGCGCTTTCCGGCGTTCTATCCCGGCGCCACGTACGACGTGAGCGACCGCGTTACCGGGTTGCGCGGGCGCGTCGTGGTGAGCGACGGCGCGCTTCCACCGAAGTTCGTACCGGTACGGTGGGCGCGCATCGAGGCGCGACTCATCACCCGCGGCGATCGCGGCCAACCGATCGCCTGGGCGCACGGCGATCAGCACGGCGAGTTCCTGCTCGTGCTGCCGCCGGAAGCGATCGCGGCGGCCATGGTGGAACTGCCGAAGACGCTCACGCTCGAGATCACCGCGCACGGCCGGCGCGGGCTCCCCGCGGTGATACCACCGCTACTCGTGCAGCGCGCCGATCCGTTCTGGGACATCCCGCTCGAACAGATCGGCGCTCCTAGCATTGCGCCCGAAGATGATTTGGTCGCGCTCGGCCGCACGATCCCGGCCGACTACGATGGCGTCGTTTCCCAGATGGTCCCGTTCACCTACTCCCTTGTCATCAGTAGCGGCGTCCCGCCGTTCGACATCACCTAGCGCCCGCGCGCGCGAGCCAGGAGCGATCAATGCCCGAGTATTTGGCGCCTGGAGTCTACGTCGAAGAAGTGAGCTTCCGCTCGAAGAGCATCGAGGGCGTGCCGACGAGCACGACCGGCTTCGCCGGGATGACGCGCTACGGTCCGGTGCACTATCCGGACGGTCCCTCGTCGACCGAGCCGCGGCTGATGGGGAGCTTCATTGAGTTCGAGCGGATGTACGGCGGACTCGAAGTGCTGCACATGCCGACCGACGGTGATGAGCGCTTGCCGTACTGCTCCCACGCAGCGCGCGTCTTCTTCCTCAACGGCGGCAAGCGGCTCTACATCTCGCGCGTCTTCACGCCGCGCGACCTCGGCGGCGGCCTGTTCAGCTGGGGCGTGGCCGCGCGCGCGATTCCGGTGAGCGGCACCACGGCGACGTGGCGCGCGCGCTGGCCGGGCTCGTTCGGCAACGTGTGGCTGGAGACGCAGGTCGTCCGCAGCAAGAACATCGCGTACACGAACGCGGCGTTTGGCGGCATCGTGCAGGTCACGCGCGCGAAAAAGGGCGCGATCGTCGAGGTGATCACGGGCGGTACGCCCCCGGCCGGCAACGATCCGCTCACCATCGCCAACCTGGCCCAGATCGATCTCGATGCCACCGATGGCCATCAGCTCTTTCGCCGCGGCGGCGGCACCTTCTTGCCCGCGGCCACCGACATCATCCAGCTAGTTGAAGCGCGCGTGCTGGTGCGCGTCGATCAGGATCGCGTCGACGCGTACAGCGAGCTCGGTATGACGCGCGACCAGAAGCGCTACATCGGAAAGATTCTCGACCGCGATGATCCCGAGGATGAAGGCGCGGTGGTCTGGCTCGACTGGGATGTCACGACGGCGACCGGCAACGACATCGCCGCCAACCTGCTCGTGGCGCTGCAATCGAATCCGAACCGTCGCCTGATCGGTGGACACGACGGCGTGATCTCGTCGCCCGACGATCTGCTCGGCCACGAGGCCGATCCCGATGACGTCACGCGCAAAGCGACGGGACTCGAAGCGCTGGGCGAGATCGACGACATCGCGATCGAGGCGCTGCCCGACGGCGGCGCGTACGACGACACGATCCTCTCGCTCGCCGCGGCCGACCGCCTGATTGGGCACGCCGAGCGGCTGCGCTACCGCATTGCCGTGGTCGACGGCCAGCAGAACAGCTCGATGACGGAGATCCGCCACTTCCGCGGACAGTTCGACAGCAAGTATGCCGCGCTCTACCACCCGTGGGTCGAGATCCTCGATCCCACCCAGCGCGCGGCGCAGGGCGCGCCGCCTCAGCGCATCGTGCTGCCGCCGAGTGGCTTCGTCTGCGGCATCTACGCGCGGAGCGACATCAATCGCGGTGTGCACAAGGCGCCCGCGAACGAAGTGGTGCTCGGCCTCACCAAATTCGAGATCAACATCAACAAGGCGCGGCAGGACGTGCTGAACCCCGAGGGGATCAACGCACTGCGCTTCTTCGAGGGACGCGGCAACCGCGTGTGGGGCGCGCGCACGCTCAGCTCGGACCCCGAGTGGAAGTACGTGAACGTACGCCGGCTCTTCATTTTCATGGAGCACTCGATCGACAAGAGCACCCAGTGGGCGGTGTTCGAGCCGAACAACCAGCGGTTGTGGCGGAACATCAAGCAGACGATCGAGGATTTTCTGCTCACGCTCTGGCGCGATGGCGCGCTGATCGGCGACAAGCCGGAAAATGCCTACTTCGTACACTGCGATCGCACGACGATGACGCAGAACGATCTCGACAACGGCCGCATGATCGCGCTGATCGGCGTCGCGCCGACCAAGCCGGCCGAGTTCGTGATCTTCCGCATCGGTCAGTGGACGGGCGACGCGGCGAACACCACTCCGACGACCTGAGGCGACGACACCCATGCCCACGTTCCGCGATACGCCGTACGGCGCGTTCAACTTCATCGTCGCCCTCGGTGGTGGCCAGGGCGACGGCTCGGAAGGAACGATCGTCGGCGGCTTCTCCGACTGCAGCGGCCTCGGCTACGACGTCAGCTACGCCGAGTACCGCAACGGCAACGAAAAATTCAACACCGTTCGCAAGGTTCCGAATACGCACAAGAATGACGACGTCACGCTCAAGCGCGGACTGGTCGGCTCGGACGACCTGTTCCTCTGGTTGAAGGGCGTGCGCGACGGCACGATCGACCGGCGCAACGTCAGCATCACGTTGATGGATGAAGCGCGTAACCCCGTCGCGACCTTCACGCTGCGCAATGCGCAGCCCAAGAAGTGGTCGGGGCCGACGCTCGCCGCCAAGGGCGGGAGCGACGTGGCGATGGAGGAGCTGCACCTCGTCCACGAAGGGATCGAGTACAAGTAAGTGACCGCCGCCGGAGTGACGATTCCGCCACTCGGTGCGCCGGGGCTGTACTGGCTACCGCCGCATCCCATCCGCGCGCTCACGGGCGAGCGGATGGATGTGTGCGCGTTCGTCGGCGTGGCGCCGCGCGGACCTGCGCGCGTGCCGCTCTTCAGCGCGAGCTGGGCTCCGGGTACGTGTGAAGAGGGCGTGACGGGAACGCGGAGCGTTCCCGTTCCCGTAGAAAGTTGGGATGAATACGTCCGACTCTATGGCGCCTTCGAGGGACCTGGCCTCATGCCGTACGCCGTCGCCTCGTTCTTCGAGAACGGCGGCGCGCGCGCCTACATCGTCCGCATCGTCCACGAGTATTTCGCGCCCGACGGCTCCCACGATGACGCGGCCAATGTTCGCGGGATAGCCACCGCGCGCGTGAAAGGGCTGCGCGCCTCGGCGTCCGGCGGCGACACGGAGATTTGGTTTCAGGCGCGTAACGAGGGAGCGTGGGGCAACGCGCTGCGAGCGACGCTCTCCTTTCGCACACGCCCGCTCGCGATTCCGCCGTCGGCGTTCAGCGCGACGGGCTTCGTCTTCGAGAAGGGTGTCGACATTGTCGCGGGCGCCGTGATGCGTCTCGATTACGGGTTCGGCGCGCTCACGCTTGCCCGAGTGGCGCGCGTGTGGGAGGAGTGGCACCCGGAGCGCGCGGTGATCGAGCGGCATGCGGCCTTCGAGGCGCCGGTTCCGCTCGCCGTGTTGCGGGCCGAACTGGTGGAAGGCGCGCTCGACGTCGACGACCGCGATGGTCGCACCGAGCGCCACGAAGGACTTGGCCTCACGTCCTCGCATCCGCGCTGGTTGGCACGCGTGCTGGTCGAAGAATCGGCGCTGCTCTACCCGGCCGAGAACATCGAGTTGCCCGCGGGCGATGCACGGCGCGCGTGGGACGACGGCCGCGACCTGGTGATCGATCCGCTGCTCCCCGCCTACACCACCGACAGCTTCGCGTCGCCCGTGCTCGACCTCGTAACGCTGAAGTATCTGCCCGCCGAGAACCGTTATCGGGATCTGATTCCGGCCGACTTCTTCGATGACCGGTGGGTGGTGGGCGACGAGTGCCCGGGGAGCGGGGTGCACGCGCTGGTGCAGCTGTCCGACCTCTCGCTCGTCGTCGCGCCCGACCTCTACTCGCCGCGGCCGATCGCGCCGGTCGAGGCAGTGATCGACGAAGGCGGCGCGGGCGCGAATTTCTGCGAGTGCATCGAGGCCGCGATCGAGGTCCAAGCCGCGCCCCCGGAAAATCTGGACGGTCTACTGCTCGACCCGTCGGCCGACCTCGCGGCGATCGTCGCGCTGCAGCGCCGGCTGATCGAGCTGGCGACATCGCTCGAATCGTTTGTCGTGCTGCTCGACGTGCCGCCTGGGTTGAGCCAGCGCCGGATGCTCTACTGGCGCGAGCAGCTTCACGCGATGTACTCCGCGGCGTACCACCCGTGGCTGCTCGTGTCGCGCACGGACGACAAGCGCGACGTGCCGATCGCCGTGAACCCGGCGGCGGTCGCCGCCGGGATCATCGCGCGGCGGGAGATCATGCGCGGCGTGCAGTACGGTCCGGCGAACGAGATCGCCTTCGGCGTGTTCGACGTTGCCGACCGAGTGTCACCGGCGCGTCACGACGAGCTGCACCAGAACGCGATCAACGTCTACATCCGCGAGCGCGATGGCGCGCGGCTCACCGCGGCGCGTACGCTCTCGCCCGATCCGAGCTATCAACAGCTGAGCGTGCGCCGGCTGATGACCATGCTGCGGCGCGTGCTCTACCGGCAGATGCAGTGGGCGGTGTTCGAGCCGAACGACTCGCGCCTGCGCGGCGACATCCGCAATCAGCTCGACGCATTCCTCCGCCAACTGTTCAAGGCGGACGCCTTCGCCGGCGCGCGCCCCGAGGATGCGTTTTTTGTCCGCTGCGACGACGAGCTGAACCCGCAACCCGTGGTCGATCAGGGACGGCTGTACGCGTACGTCGGTGTCGCGCCGGCGGAGCCGCTCGAGTTTCTGGTGCTGCAGATCGCCCGCGACGGCGATGGCACGCTCCGCGTGCAGGGCTGACGATGGTTCTCGATCCGCAGCGCGCGCTCATCTCGACGTTCAACTACCGCGTCGCGCTCAACCGGACGGCCGGTGGCGGCGGCGTTGGCGCCGGAGTGAGCGCCGGCATCTCGCTCAGCGCCAGCGCCTCGATCGGGAGCGGCGGCATCAGCGCGAGCGCGAGTGCCAGCATCGGCGTCGGGGTCGGTGTCGGCGGCGCATCCGGCCAGCTTGGCGACGGCGGATTCCAGGAATGCAGCGGGTTGCAGATCGACATGGACGTGCAGGAGCTCAACGAAGGTGGGCGCAACGATGGCGTCGTCCGTCTGATTGGCCGGGGCAAGTACACGAACATCGTGCTCAAGCGCGGCATGCTGTATCCGCGCGGCGGCACCGCGGTGAACGACCTATGGGGATGGCTGCAAGGAATCATCTCGGGCCAGCGCCCGGTGGTGCGCTACGACGGCGTGATCGAGGTGCTCGATGCCTCGAACAACAGCGTCGTCGCCACATGGGTGTTCGACCGCGGGCTGCCGGCGAAGGTGATGGGCCCCTCGCTGAACGCGAAAACGGGCGAGATCGCCATCGAAGAGCTGACGATCGCCCACGAAGGCCTCCGGCTGAGGATCTGACCCATGCCCGCCCTCGAGAAAGCCAAGCTGATGGAGGTCGACGACAACGGCGTCGAAAGCGACGAGATCGCGGTGCAGTTCAATCCGCAGTCGCTCAAGCTCTCGCTCGCCAACCGCGTGGAGTCGCAGGACACGCGCGGCCAGCAGACGCGGCAGTACCTCGGCATGACCTCGACCACCCTCGCCTTCGATCTTCAGTTCGACACGAGTGAGGAAGGGAGCACCGAAGAGCCCGTGTCGGTGCGCACGCGCACCTCGGCGGTCGAGCGCTTCGTGCTGCCGAAGGGCGAAGGCAAGCAGAAGCAGAAGCCGCCCAAGGCGCGCTTCATCTGGAAAGACCTGCAGCTCGACGGGATCATCGAAAATCTGTCGATCGACTTCGATCTCTTCGCGAGCGACGGCACGCCGCTGCGCGCGAAGATGTCGATCACGATGCAGGAGCAGAACGCCAAGTATCAGCGCGGGCTGCTCGGCCCGGGCGCGAACACGGCGGGGGGGGCAAAGCCGCCGGGGATGAGCAGCGCGGGTCCGGGCAGCTTTGGCTTTAGCGCCGGCTTGAGCGTGAATGCCAGCATCGGTGTCGGCGTCAGTCTCGGCGCGGGCGTGAGCATCGGCGCGAGCTTGACCGACAGCACGCGGCTCGCGCTCTCAGGCGAATCGGCGGCGGAGTTCAGCGCGCGCGTGGGACTCGACCCGGCGGCGTGGCGCGGCGTGACCGCGGGGCTCGACAGCACGCTCTCGCTCAAGGGGGGCGCCGAGGTCGACTTCAACGCGTCGATTTCATCGGGCGCGGGGGTCGGTGTGGCAGTCGGGTTGGAGGCGGGCTCGTCCGCGTCGCTCGAGGCGAGCTTCGGTCTCGATGCGCGCGGCGCAGTTCCGACGGCGGCCGGCATCGCGCTCGGCGGTGCGGGCGCGTCGGCGGGGTTCGCGCTCGCCTCGGCCGGTGGCGTGGGCGCGGCGATGGAGACGGTGAACATCCTCAAGGCGGGCAGCGCGGCGGCGGCGACGAAGGATGCCTTCGGTGCGCCGGCCGGCAACAGCACCGCCGCCGCCGCGCTCGGCACGACGAATGGAACGGCGACCAGTGGAGCGTCGACCGTCGGCGCGCAATCGCCGAGCGCGACACCGGCGCCGCCGGATCAATCGCGCACGCCGCTCGCGTTGTCCGGCTTGCCGTCGGCGACGGCGCAGGCCGCGGCGCCGCCCGCTCCGGCGCCTCCGGTGGCCGACCCGCGCGCGACCTCCTTCGGATTCGGTGTGCCGCTGCGCCCGCGCATCGGAGGCGCGGCCGAAGCGCGGCGCGGCGCGCTCGGCGGACAGATTCCGCTGCGCCCGAACGTGCGCGCGAGCGACGTACTCGATCCGGCGATCGATCCGACCGCAGCGCCATGGACGCATCTGCCGGCCGGTGTCTCGCGCGATGTCGCGGACGCCGCGCAGCGCACGCGCCGGCCCACGCGCCCCTGCGGCTGCATGGGCTCGTGCAGTCACGGAGCGTCGCGATGACGGTGCACGTCGAGGAAATGACGACGAGCGTCGAGACGGAGCGCGCCGCCACGCCGGCCGCGGCCGCCGCCACGCGCAACGATTCGCCCGCCGATCGCGAGCGCGCGCGTCGCGCCGGCGAGCGCGCGGCGCGCATCGCTCGCCGCACCGAGGCGGAGGGCTTCGATGACTGAGTTCTTCGCGGCCACTGCCCCGGTGTTCAAGGTCGATGGCGAGCTCAAGGCCGAGCTCGCGCGCGACGTCAGCTTCCTGCGCATTGAAGAAGCGACCGACGGGCTCAAGACGCTCGAGCTCAAGCTCCTGGCCGAGGGCCCTCGCTCGGGAGAAGCCGACGAAGGCCAGTTGTACCTCGATGGGCAGATGATCGATTTCGGCAAGTCGCTCGAGGTGTCGATCGGCGCCGCGGATTCCGCGCGCGTGGTGTTTAGCGGCGCGGTGAGCGCGATCGAGGCGAGCTTCGTGAACGGCGTCGTGCCATCGGTCACGGCGTTCGCGGAAGACAAGCTGATGACGCTGCGCATGACGCGCCGCATGAAGACCTACGAGAACGTGAGCGACGCCGACATCGCTTCGGCCATCGCCCAAGAGCACGGCATCACCGCCGACGCCAGCGCCGACGGACCGACGTACAAGGTCGTTCAACAGTGGAACCAGAGCGATCTGGCCTTTCTGCGCGAGCGCGCCCGCATGGTGCAGGCCGAGGTCTGGTTCGCCGACGACACGCTGCATTTCGCGACGCGCGGCAACCGCACCGCCACCACTCTGTCGCTGGTGTTCGGCGACGACCTGCTCGAGGCGCAGATGCGCGCCGACCTCGCCCACCAGCGCACGTCGGTGAAGGTGAGCGGCTACGATGCGGCGCAGCGCGACAAGATCAATGAAGAGGCGGGCTCCGACGTCATCCAATCCGAGGTGACGGGCGGCCGCACCGGCATCGCGGTGCTCCAGCAGGCGTTCGGCGAGCGCGTGTCGTACCGCGTGCGCGGCGATCCGTTGGTCTCCGATGAGGCGACGGCATGGGCCAAGGCCGAGATGCTCCGGCGCGCGCGCGCCTTCGTGACGATCGCCGGAATGACGAACGGCAGCGCCGACATGGTCGTGGGAAGCAAGCTGACGCTGGAGAACGTTGGCGCGCCCTTCACGGGTGAAGGCTACTACGTCACGCGCGTCTGCCACACGTACGATCTGACCGAGGGGTTCCGCACGCACTTCGAGGCTGAGCGTCCGACGGTGAACGAGGGCGGATCGTGAGGATCGCCGACTTCACCACCGACGGACAGGCGCCGCGCTACTTCGGCGTGTATCCGGCGATCGTCACCGACATCGTCGATCCCGACAGCATCGGACGCATTCAAGTCTCCTTCCCGTGGCTGGGCGAAGCGGGCGCCGACGTGCGCGCGTGGGCAACGCTGTGTACGCCGTACGCCGATGACGATCAGGGAATCGAGATCCTGCCATCGGTAGACACGCAGGTGGTCACGGCGTTCGAGGCGGGCGATCTGCGGCGGCCGTACATCATCGGATCGTGCTGGAACGGCAAGGAGTCGCTCCCGGAATCGCCAGCGGCGGCGAACAATCTGCGGCTGTGGAAGACGCGCTCGAAGAGCCTGCTCCAGTTCGACGATACGCAGGGCGCCGAAAAGATCACGCTCTCGACCGACAGCGGCCACAAGCTCGTGATGGACAACGCGGCGCAGGAGGTCAAGCTCACGCACTCGAACGGATGCGTGATCACCTTCAATTCCGCGGGACAGATCCAGATCACGGCCAACGCGACGGTCGAGATCACGGCCAGCGCGCTGAACGTCCACTGCGCGACGTCGACGTTCGATGGCCTGATCAACTGCACGACGCTCATCGCGTCGAGTGGTGTCGTCTCGCCCTCCTACACGCCGGGCGCGGGGAATGTATGGTAAAGCCCGCGTTTCATCATCCGTGGGCGCTCGTGGCGCCGTGGTGGAAGTGGCCCAACCCTGCCGACAGCCAGGGTGGCCGGCTCACGCGCCCCGAGCTGCAAAAGTACGAGACGTCGAAGCTGGTCGACGAGTTCATCAAGAATCCACAGCACTTCCTCAAGTGGATGGATGAAGATCTCGTCCACGTCGTGCAGAACGCGCCGGCGCTGCCGCCGAGCAGCAACGGCAAGCCGCGGCGCTTCTCGGAGCTCGAGTACGCGATCGATCCGCTACGGACGCGGAAGATCTTTCTCGATACGCACAAGCGCTTCTATCTCGTCGTCTGTCAGATCAACTGCGACGCGCCCGGTTTTCCGCGCGCTGACCGCGCGGACGTGTGCGGGGCCGGTTTCGTGGTGCGCCGCCGGACGACGGACATCCCCGCGGCCGGCGCCACCGAGGTGCGCGGAATTCTCAAGAGCATCACGAAGGCGCGCGGCAAGCTCGGCATTCTCGACATGAAGGCGTCGCAGGCGATGACCGTGAACGTGTGCGAGCCCGGCGTGAGCGCCATGGCGACGATGATGTCGCCGGCGTTCACCACGACGCTCGTGACCGAAGGGCGCGTGACCTCGATCGACCGCCAGCGCGCGAGCACGCGCGCCCTGCTCGCGCTCGAGCGCGACCGGCTGCAGGACTGGGTGACCCGCTTCAAGGTGATGCCGCAGCTGCAGGGATGGTTCGCCGATCCAAAGCTCGACAAGGTCGGCGCGTGGGCGGCCGTGGATGAAAAGCCCGACGCCATCGGCGGCGAGGCGGTGTTTCCGATGTACCCGCTCATCGTGCCGAAGGACGACAAGAAGCACGCGGGTAATTTCGGGACGATCTACTTCGGGCTGCTGCCCACGGGCACGGGCGACACGGACTCCAAGGGCGTGGCGCGCTTCGACGACCGGCAGTTCTACGAGGTGACGTGCTACGCCACGCGCCACCTGGTTCCGCACGATCGCGGGAGCCGGTGTGACTGTCCCGACTCGCTCTTCTGGAGCCAACCGACCGCGCCCTACCGGCTCGCGCCGCACTTCGATTTCGTCGGCACCGGCAAGCGCCCGGTGACGATTCAGATGCCCGACATCGACGCGCTCGCCGCGCAGGCGAAGCCGACGCTCGGCGTGTCCTTCGCCAAGCCGCCGAAGTCGCTGCTGGTAAAGGGCAAGTCGGATGGCAGCATGGGGAACACAGGCCAAACGCCCTCCTTCCAGATCTGCTCGTTCTCGATCCCGCTGATCACGATCGTGGCGTCGTTCGTCTTCGAGCTGTTTCTCCCGGTGGTGATGCTGGTCTTCGGTCTCTGGTTCATGCTCAAGCTGAAGTTCTGCATCCTCCCCGAGATCGAGCTGTCGGCGGGACTGACGGCGGAGTTTTCGCTCGATCCGGGCGGCGCATCCGTCTCGGCCGAGGCGTCGATCAGTGCCGACGTGAGCGCGAGCATCGACGCGAACTTCGGACCCGGGTCGGGCGTACGCGCGAACGGATCACTGCCCGACGATCCCGCCGTCGCCGACGCGCTCAAGAATCAGTTCTCGCCGATCGCCACGGCGAGCATGGAGGTCGCCGTCACCGGCGCCGCCTCGACCAGCAGTCCCGATCTCGCCGACGGCGTCGAGTTCGAGACGGAGGTCTCGTTTCCGTGAGCACCCTCCGATTCCTGGGCAAAGGCTGGAACTACCCGGTGCTTCCGGATGACCTCGGCCGGCTCGAGTACGCCGCCGGCCCGGACAAGGTCGCGCAGTCGATTCGCATCATCATCGAGACGGAGCCGGGCGAGCGCATCATGCGCCCGACATTCGGCTGCGGACTGCGTCGCTATCTCATGCGCCCCAACACCAGCGCCACGCGCGCGCTCATTAAGCACGACGTCGAGCTCGGGCTGGCGAGCTTCGAGCCGCGCATTCGTGTCACCGACATCGGGGTCGATCCGGGCGAAGACCCGGCGCTCGTGCTCATTCGCATCGCGTACGTGCACGTGCGCGACAACCGGCCCGGCAATCTCGTTTTTCCGTTCTACCTGGAGTAGCGCGTGCCACTCCCCTCCCCGATTCTCGACGACCGGTCGTATCAACAGCTCCGCGACGAGCTGGTGCGGCGCATTCCGGTCTACACGCCGGAGTGGTCGGACCACAACGCGAGCGATCCGGGCATCACGCTGGTGGAGCTCTTCGCATTTCTCGGCGAGAACCTGCTCTTCCGCTTCAATCAGATTCCCGAAACCACGAAGCTCGCCTACCTCAAGCTGCTGCGTATCCCGATGCGCTCGGCGGTTCCGGCCAAGGCGCTGATCACGCTCGAGCGCATCGACACCGGACCCACGGCGGCCGACGCGGTGCTGATCAACCTCGGGACGGAGGCAAAGGCCGGCAATCTTTCGTTCGAGACGGTGACGGAGGTGCAGTCCTGGCCGCTGACCGTCGTCGCCGTCGCGCGCATCGCCGCCGCGGAGCCGACGCAGGCGGAGGCGATCGACTTTGCCAATGCATCGATCGACGCGCTGAATGGACTGGGCGACACGCGCGAGCCGGCGTACTACATTACGGAACATGTTCCGGCCGACCCTGCCGCGCCCGACGCGCTGCCGGTGAATGTGCGCGCGGCCGTGGACGGGGCGCTCTGGATCGCGCTCCTCAAGACGAAGACGACGGACCCGACGAAGCTCGGCCGCGCCCTGATCAACATCGGCTTCGTTCCCGACGAGGAGATCGCGGGAATCGCCGACGTCGACGCCTGCCCCGGCACCGCGCTGGCCGAGAACGGGCCGGAGATGGTGTGGCAGATCAGCACGCCGACCGTCGTCTCGGGCGAGCCGAAGTTTTTGCCGCTGGCAGTGGAGGGCGACACGACACGCGGTCTGTCGCAGCAGGGCGTGGTGCGACTTCGCCTGACGGCGGATCCGCTGCAGATCGGCGTGCCCGATCCGGGCGACGAATATCTGTTGGGCACCGGCAATTTTCCGCCCGCGCTGGAGGATGCCGATCAGGCCAAGGACGTCATCTGTTGGATTCGCGCATCGCGCAGAAGTGCCGAGCGTCCGATCGGCCGCGTGCTGTACGTCGGCATCAACGCAACCGAAGTGCTGCAGGCGCGCACGGCCAAGACGGAATTCCTCGCCACCGGTACTGGCGACGCCGGTCAGACGTACGCGCTCGTGCACCACCCGGTGCTCGCGCGCACCGCGCAGGTACAAGTAGAAGAGGAAGGACGCTGGGTCGACTGGGATGAAGTCGACGGCTTCGAGTCGAGCGCCGGCGATTCGCGCCACTATGTGCTCGACGCCGAGGCGGGCACGGTGCGCTTCGGCAACGGCGTACGCGGCAAAGCGCCGCAGATCGGCCAGCGCATTCGCGTTCGCAAATACCGCTACGGCGGCGGCGCCGAAGGAAACGTCGGCGCCAAAGCCATCGCGAAGATCTCCGATGTCTCGCAGGTGAAGGCATCGAACCCGCTGCCCGCGCGCGGCGGCGCGCCCGCCGAGACCGTCGGTGAAGCGTTGGAGCGCGTGCCGGGCGAGCTGCGCCGACACGACCGCGCGGTAACCGCCGGTGATTTTCAGGAGCTCGCGCTGGCGACGCCGGGCGCCGATGTCGGCCGCGCCGATTGTCTTCCGCTCTTCCGTCCTCCACGCGACCTCAGCACGCTGCCGGCACCCGATCCATCTCATCCGTTCGTGGAAGCTGCCGGAGTTGTGAGCGTCGTGGTCTGGCCCCGGGAGGATCGCAAGCGGCCGAACGCGCCGATGGCCGACCGCACGCTGCTGCGCGAAGTGTGCGAGTGGCTCGACACGCGGCGTCTCGTCACCACCGAGCTCTACGTCATTCCTCCGACGTATCGCAAGATCGCCGTGGCGGTCGGACTGCGGGCAAAGCCGGGCTATGGCATCGAGGCGCTGCGGCGCTGGGTTGAGCTCGTGCTGCGCCAATATCTCGCGCCGCTCCCGCCGTATGGTCCCGACGGTCATGGCTGGCCACTCGGCCGCGCGGTGTACGGACCTGAGCTCGAAGCCGCGGCACTTCAGGTAGAAGGCGTCGAGCTGCTCGAGGGATTGTCCGTGTCGGCGTGGAACGAGGCGGCGCAGCGCTGGGATGCGCCGCGGCGCGAGCCGGTGCTACTGCAGGCGTGGGAAGTTCCCGAGCTCGCCGAGATCACCGTCGTACAGGGCGCGCCGCTCAATCCGGGCGACGCCGTGGGACCGGTGCCGCCGGTGAAGGCGCCGGTGCCGATCCCGACGCTGCGCGAGGAGTGCTGAGATGAGCGAGCTCCGCCCCTTCGCCCTGGTGCGCGACGGCGACCAGTGGGTGCGCGGCGCGTTCGACCACACCGCGCTCGATTACGAAAATGGCATCGTCGAGCTCGACTGGTCGACGTCGACCCACGACAGCGACACGCCGTCGCCCGCGCTCGGCGCGGGACTCGCCTTCGACAACGAATGCCGGCTCTACCACAGCCTGCCCGATGCCGGCGAGGTCGACATGGTACGTTGGGCGGCGCGCGATCCGCTCTCGTTAGGCACCGGCGACGCGGCGCCAGTGAGTCTCTTCGTCGCCGCGCAGCCGGACGCGTTCGGGGATTTCACCGCGCCAACCACATCCGGCGCGCTGATGGAGCCGCGCGGCCTGGCCGTCGACGAGAACGACCGGCTATACGTGGCCGAGTCGGGGAGCGATTCGATTCTCATCTTCGACCTGTGGAGCAAACGGCTGCTGCGGCCTGTCCACTTCGCGGCGAGCGAGCGTCCAACCGATCTCGCATCGCACGGACCATTCGTGTGGGCGGTGCTCGCCGGAACGCGGCGCGTGGTGAAGCTCACGGCCGGCGGCGGTCCCGATGCGGTGACCCTGCCGGTGGGCTGCGACAATCCGTCGCGCATCGCGGCGTCGCCCGGCGGAACGATCGTGGTGCTGACCGATGCGGGTAGCCTCGCGGCGCACATCTGGATTCTTGGCGCGGACGGCAAG
Organism: Gemmatimonadales bacterium; assembly: GCA_038228795.1. Lineage (GTDB taxonomy): Bacteria > Gemmatimonadota > Gemmatimonadetes > Gemmatimonadales > Gemmatimonadaceae > JALZAE01. Next base: position 52,534 of record JBBROY010000025.1, on the reverse strand, counting down.
GCGAAGGAGCACTTCGACGAATCGTTCGCCAGCGACGTGGAGTGGGAGTCGGACACCGTGCTGGTGATCGCGCGGCAGCCGGGCGCCGACTTCATTCGGCTGCGCGTCGGCGGCGTGGCGCGCGAGGAGCTCGGACCGCTGCGTGCCCGCGGCTACGACGGGCTCGGCATCGTGCGTACGCCGGACCGTTTGCCCGAGGTGCCGGGCCACGAGTGCCGGTGCGGTGTCGGCTGCGCCTGCGAGGGCGGCGCGTTCCGCATCGGCTACTGGACCGCGCGCGGATTCCGGCTCGCCGTCGCGGCGAGGCTCGTCTACCAGCGCTTGGGTAGAGTGACTACCTATCGCCTCGACAGCGGCGCCTTCCAGACGCAGTGGGGGCGCGTCTTCCTCGACGCGTGCATCCCAGAAGGAACGGAGGTGCGGGTGCACGCGATCGTGCTCGACGAGACGGACGACGACATCACGCTCGGCCGCACGCTCCCGGCGCATCTCGAGCTCGTCACCATCCTCCGTCCGGACCTGTCGCCGCCAATGCCGCCGCATGCGCTGGTTCCGGCCGCGAGCGAGGTGGTCGGCCGGCTGCACGAACGTGAGAGCGGGCGTGAGCTCCCATGGACGCAGCCCACGGGCGACGATCCGTTCCGCACCTACGAGGGTTGGATCGCCGCGCCGGCCGGCCGCTACCTCTGGCTCACGCTCGAGCTGCGCGGCAACACGCGCGTCACGCCGCGTGTGCGCTGCATCCGAGCCGAGCATCCGTCGCACGACTATCTGCGCCGGCTGCCAAAGTTCTTCTCGCGGCAAGAGACGGACGCCAGCTTCCTGCGCCGCTACCTCGCGATGTTCGAGGGATTCCTCGCTGAGACCGAAGCGCGCGGCGTCGACCGGGACATTCTGCTCATGCCGCACGCCGCCCCGGACGAAGTGCTACCGTGGCTGGCCAGCTTTCTCGGGCTCGTCTTGGATGAGCGGTGGGCGCGCGCGCCTCGCGCCGGCGGACGCACCGCGGATGCGCGTCGCGACATCATCGAGCTGGCGGCGTGGCTCTTCCGCTTCCGCGGCACGGTGCCCGGGCTGCGCAAGTTCATCGAGCTGTACGTCGGTGTGCCGATCGTCATCCTCGAGCACTTCCGCCTGCGCGGCCGCATGGAAGCGATGCTCGGCGGCAGCGGCGGCAACAGCTCGGCCTCAGTGCTCGGCGGGGGATTCAGGTTGGGCGACGCGCTCGGCGGCGTGCTGCCGATGAGCGGGGACAGGTCGGCCGCGGCAATGCACGCCGCGGATGCGCATGCGCACCGCTTCACCGTGCTCATTCCCGCCGCGCTGACCGAAGAGCAGCTGGACGTGGTGCGGCAGATACTCCGCGTGCACCGGCCTGCGCACACGATTTTCGATGTGTGCACAGTGGGTGCCGGCATGCGCGCCGGGCGGGGGCTCCACATCGGCATCTCGTCCATCATCGGGGCGACCGGCGGATTCTCGACGCTGCAGCTCGGCGGGAGCGCGCTCGGGCGTGGCGCGATCATCGGAAAACCCGCGGGAGGATCGACGATCGGCGCGACGCGAATCGGCTCGGCCTCGAGGGTGCGGTGATGACCGAGCTCCGCGTCGCGCGCATGCGCAAGCGATACCGTCTCCCGGAAGAGACGGCTCACGACGATCGCGCGCGCCTCGATCGCCTGCTCGCCTCGGCGATCGACGGCGAGTTGATCGATGCCGCGCTCGAGCGCGCCGGCATTCCCGCGACGGACGAAATCTGCATCCGTCGTGTTACGTCGGCCGCGAGACTACGCTCGGCCGACCCGGACGCACGGCTGGCTGTGCAGTGGAGCATCGCGCTTGCCGACGCCATCGCCGGAACGTTGCGCGCTGGTGGACCCGAGGTCGTACGCTACGGATCGCGTCACCAGGCGCTGGTCGACATGATGTGCTCCGCCGCGCGTGGCGATCTCACGCGCGCGTGGGCGTGGCGGCAGCTCGGCATCTGGAACGCGGGCGATGCGCTCTCGCCCGCGGCGGCGATCGTTGCGGCGGTTGGCGCGCTGGCACGGGAGCCGCACGCCGCGCCCGCGGTGTTGCGTGCCGCGGAGAGCGCCGGCGTGCTCGCCACGCTTATTATCGGAGCGAGCGCCGAACAGTGGACACAGCTCGCGCGGGTTGCGCTGTCGGTCGCGGGGGCGAGCGCCGCGATGACCGCCGCGCTCCGCGAAGCGGCTGGCGACACCGAATCGGCGCCGCGCGCGATCGTCGATCGCATCGCCGCGGCCTCGTCGATCCTTCGCGCCGCGCGGCGCGCCGAACACGTACATGCCGCTTCACGCGCACTCGCTGCGCTCGCGATGCTCGAGTGCGAGCCAGAGCTGGCCGCACGGGCGCAGCCCGCGCTACTCGCGGCGCTCGCGGAGCGCATTGGACGTGAAGAGAGTGCCGTCGCGCGCGCCGATATGAACGAGGCGCGCAACGCCGAGGCCACGCCGGCCGCGGCGCGGCGGCGTCGCGATTTCCGCGAAGGAGCTGATCGCGGCCAGAACGGCAAGAGCGCCAAGAGCAACGCAAGCCAAAGCGCGCGCGTCGCCGACCAAAGCACCGCCACCGACACGGACTCGAGCGCGTTCGACGACAACGCGCGCGCCGACCGACGCGTGCGCGCCGTGACGGCGCACGGCGGCCTTCTCTTTTTCCTGCACATCGTGCGCGCCCTCGGAGTGCCGACGCTCGCGGGCCGTCCACTGCGTTGGACGCTGTACCGGCTCGCGCTCACTTTTGCGCCGGTGGATGCCGGGGATCCGGCCGCGCTGGCCTTCATCGGACTTGCTCCTGGCTCACGCACGCCGTTCGAGGATGAGCCGGCCGAGACGGATGCGGAACGTGCGGAGATCGCCGCATTTCGCGTCGCGCTCGTGGCGTCGCTTCGCGAGCGCATGGCCGCACCGCCCGGTGAGGGCGATGACGCATTGGTCCAGCGCGTGGTGACGCGCAGGGCGGAGATCGTGGCCGATCCCGCCTGGATCGAGCTGCGCTTCGCCCTCGCTGACGCGACGACCGACGTTCGCCGCGCCGCGCTCGATTTCGATCCCGGTTGGATTCCCTGGCTCGGCGTCGTCGTCAGGTTCATCTATGTCTGAGCGCGCCACGGATCGCGCGCCTCTGGGCGCCGGCATCGCCGCCGCCGAGCGGCTGGCGCGCGAGGTGGCCATCCTCGCCGGCCGCCTGGCGAAGCTGCTCGGGCAGACGCCGGTGGCGAACGAAGATCCCGTCGCGGCCGGTATCGCGTTTCTGCGGAGCGTGGCGGAGCCGGCGGCGGGCGAACGGTCGCTCTCCGAGCGCATGGCCTCCGGCGCGCACGAAATCGTCTATCCGATCGATCGGCTGGCGGCCGCATTCGCGCTGGCGCCAGTGGAGATCGACCTCTTGCTGCTCGCGGGCATGGCGGAGGAGCACGAAGGCTTCGCCAGTCTCTTTCGCACGCTGCACCCGCGAAGCGAGCCGCGTCCGACCGCCGGACTCGCCACGCAGCTCATCTGTACCACGCCGCGCGAGCGGCTCGTCATGCGCGAGCTGTTGACGACGGGCGCCGCATCGCGCAGCGGGGCGCTCGTGCTCGGCGACGACGCTCCCTTCTTCGAGCGCACGCTGCACGTGGCCGACGCGTTGTGGCCGGCGCTCGCCGGCGTCGACGTCTGGCCTTCCGGTGTGCGGCCAGTCGCGTCGACCGCCGCGACCGTCGGACTCTCGGATTGGCTCGCGAGCGCCGACGTCGCGCGCGCCAGCGCCGCGCTCGCCCGCGGCACTCCGTCGCTCGTGCTTCTCGCGGCCGACGACGAGACGCTCGCCATGCACCGGGCGACTGCGCTCGCGCGGCACGCGGGCGTGGCCGCGGTCGCGCTCGCGACGGCGACGCCATCGCGCGACGAGCAGGAGCGGTTGATCACACTGCACGCCATCGCCCGCGGCGTGGTGCCGATCGTCCGATTCAGCGCGACGACCGAGGGCGCCGCGGCAGACCCACCGATGTTTCGCGATGCGCCGGGTCCGGTGATCGTCTGCGTGCGCGACGGTGCGATCACCGTGCGCGGCGCGCGGCCGGTGATCACCGTGCACGCCGAGCGGCTGTCGGTGCGCGCGCGCAGCCGTTCGTGGAGCGAAGCGATGCCCGAGCTGGCCGAGGTCGCATCTACCTTCGGCTCGCGTTACTCGCTCGATCCGCACGCGGTGGTGGAGGTTGCCTCGGATGTGCGCGACCGCGCCGCGCTCGAACAGCGCGCACCGACCGCGGCCGATGTGGCCGCCTGCGTGCGCGCACGCTCCAGCCTGTCGCTCGCCGCCGGCGTTCGCGTGATGCATCCGACGGCGTGCTGGGACCGTCTCATTCTCTCCGACGACCGCCAGCGGCAGCTGCGCGAGGCGCTCGATCGCCTGACGCACCAGGCGCGCGTACTCGACGACTGGGGATTCCTGGCCGGCCGGCCCGGCGCGCGCGGCGTGCGCATGCTCTTCGCGGGCCCGCCCGGCACGGGCAAGACGCTCGCCGCCGAGGTGCTCGCCCACACACTGCGCGTCGACCTGCTGATCGTCGACCTCGCGCGCGTGGTATCCAAGTGGATCGGCGAGACCGAAAAGAATCTCGCCGAGGTGTTCGACGCGGCCGAGCGGACGCAGGCTGTGCTGTTGTTCGACGAAGCCGACGCGCTATTCGGCAAGCGCACCGAGGTCACCGATGCGCACGACCGCTACGCGAATCTCGAGACGGCGTATCTGCTGTCGCGCCTCGAGCGCTTTGACGGGCTCGCAATTCTCTCCACCAATCTGCGCGAGAACATCGACTCGGCCTTCACCCGCCGGCTCGAGTTCGTGGTGGACTTCGACGAGCCGTCGCTCGACGAGCGCGAGGCGCTCTGGCGCTGCCACATCCCCGCCGGCGCGCCGCTCGCCGAGGACGTGCGGTTGGCCGAACTCGCGTCGCTCTATCCGATGGTCGGCGGTCTCATTCGCAACGCCACGGTAGCCGCCGGGTTTCTCGCGTCGGCGGCTGATGCATCGATCACACGCACCGACCTCGTGCGCGCCGTCCGGCGCGAATACGAGAAGTCGGGACGGGCATTTCCCGGCGCACCCCCGGGAACGTTCACCGCTTAGGAGGATGGCATGGCGATCACTCTCGTGCAGTTCTGGCAGCAGGAGCGCGACACACACGAAGCGGCGCAGACGGCCGCGCAGAACGATTTGACCAACGCGCAGATCGCGCTCGTCGCCGCCAAGGCGAAGCTCGATGCCGACGTCGCGGCGCTCAACACGCTCAACACTGCCATCGCGGCCAACCGCGCCAAGCTGGTCACCACCTCCGTGCCGAGCGAGGTCACCGCGCTCAACAACGCGATTCGCGACCAGATCATCCAGCAACGCACGCTGCAGGGCGGAATCATGGACGATCAGGACATGGTCGCGTGGACCCAGTCCGACGCCGATGGCGCGACTGCCATGCTCACCCGTGCCACCGCGCGCAAAGCCGACGCCGAGGCGAAGCTCGCCGCGGCGAACGATGCCAACAAGCAGCGCCAACTGCTCAAGGCACAGCTCACGCTCGCCCCGTTCGACACGCTGCAGACCGATGCCGGCTCGCATGGCGCGCTGGAAACCGACGCGCAGGCGGAGATCGATGGCAACCTGCCGGCCGAGATCCAACACATCGCCGGCCTGCGGTACGCGACGCGCACTACGCGGGACGCGGCGCTCAGGAAATCGCTCGCCGATGCGGAGGACGCCTTGGGCACGTCGCTCGCCGCATCCGGTGGGTTCAGCGGCGATGCGGCCAAGAAGCACATCGACTTCAATCACGCCGAGCGGGCGCTGCGCGAGTACGCGGCCGGCGCCAAGCGGCGGTACGACCGCGCGGTCGCCGTGCTCACCGATCTGAAGGCGATCAAGGCCGGCACGAAGACGCCCGACCTGCTCACCGCGCAGGAGAAGCTCGACGTCGCAGCGAACGCCGGCCGCACGACGGCCCAGACCAACGCGCTGCCGGCGGACACGAAGCGCGGGACGCTCTACACCGCGCGCAACGATCTCGACGTGCAGATCGCGACGCAGATCGGCACTGATGTCGACAAGCTCGCCACCGATCCGACCGTGAAGACGAAGCGCGACGCGGTGACGGCGGCGGCGGGCGCGCTCAAGACGACGCAGGACGGAATCGTCGCTAGCGGCGACAAGAAGGTGCTCGACGAGTGGGAAGTGGTGGTGCAGGACTCGGCGTGGCGCACGTTTATCGAGTATCTCGACGCCAAGGCGGCGCTGGCCGAGCTCGCCGGCATCGCGCCGGCATCCCTCGGCACCGCGCTCGACACGGCCGAAGACGCCTACGCCGTCGCGCTCGGGAAAGCACTAAAAGCACAGCGCACCGCTGATTCCTTCGCCGATGTCATCGCGCTTCGCACGCTGCGCGCCGATGCATCGACCGCCGCGCTTCAAGGACGTCTGCTCAGCGCCGTTCGCGGCGACAGCTTCTAGGAGATCCCATGGCCACCACGGTCCTCGACAAGGCTGGTTGCGGTTGCAACGACGCCTCGAATGGAAGCGGCGACGGCATGCTGCCGGTCAGTCCGTTCACCGCGCTGCAGTACCACTTCGGCATGCTCCTCGGCGTCGATGATCTCGAGACCGCACAGGCGTACCCGCGGGGGAAGATCCGCCTGCACAACGCCTGGCTCCATCGCGAGGGAGTGGTGTGGGGATTCAACGTCACGTTCAACGCGCGGCGCGAGCTCGCCGTCGCGCCCGGGCTCGCGCTCGATGCCGCCGGCCACGAGTTGCATCTCGACGCGACCGCGTGCGTCGACCTCGGCAAGTGGTACGAGAAGCACAAGGACGACCCCGAGTTCGCCACCGCGTTCAGCGATGACGGCGCCGGCGGCAAACGCTTCGACGCGTACGTGGTCGCGAAATTCCGCTCCTGCCTGGCGCGGCCGGTGCCGGCGATCAGCGATCCGTGCGCCGGCTCCGAGGTCGACACGGCGTTTTCGCGCATCTCGGAGACGGTCGAGCTGCTACTCAGACCGGGCAAGTCGCCGGTGAAGGATTTGGGGTACCACCGCCTGCGCGTGCTCTTCGCCCTCGAGGACAACGCGGCGCTCACCGAGGTGAACACGAGGCGTGATTCGATTCTCGGCATGGCGAGCGACCAGCAGCCGCGCGAGTACCTGAAGGCGTTCCGCGAGTTCGCCGCACTTGACGAGATCGACCTCACACCGCAGCACGACAGCGCGGGCGCGACGTCATCGCTATTTCCGGAGGATCCGACGGAGGTCGTACTCGCCGATGTGGTGGGGATCGATGTACGCCCGTCGGCCGCTGCCGGCACGACGACGACCGGCTTCGTGATTGTCGATCCCCTGCCGGTGCCCAACGTGCGCGTGCGACGCTCGCACGTCGCGACGGCGACGATCCAGGAGCTTCTGTGCGGACCGATCTTCTCGGCCGCGGCGGCAGCCCCACCTCCATCGCCGCAGCCAGTGCCGCCCACGCCGACTCCGGAAGTTCCGCCCACTACGCCGCCGAGCACGCCACCGAGCACGCCGCCGACCACGCCGCCTGCGCCGGCCGACGCGGGAGGGCCGCGCATCGATGCCACATCGGTGAAGGTCTCGTCGCGGCGACGCATCACCTTCGCGACCAACAAGCCCGTCGACGCGAAGAGCGTGCGGCCGGAGCAGTTCAGCATCACCACCTACGCCACCGACGACGGGTGGAGCACGCTCGACATCAGCGACTCGCGGCCGGATGCCGCGGGCACGTTGGTCACGATCGATCTCAAGGAGTCGGTGACCGCCGGACAATTGGTCCGGTTCGTCGCTCGCGGCACCGGGCCGCAGCCGATCCTCGGCACTGACCTCGTTCCGCTCGCGGGTGCCGTCGGCGGTCCCGCGGGCTCGGTGGACGATGGACATGACTTCGCCATCATGCTGCGGAGGAGCTAGCCATGTCGCCACTCATCAATGAAGGCACCGATCTCGCCATGAGCTTCGGGCTTACCAGCGGCCAGATGCTGGTACAGACGCCGTCGCCGCTGACGCGCCTCAACTACTTCGACGGCAAGTTTCTGCGCGCCGAGGATCTGCGCCGCGAACAGGACTACGTGCGCCAGTTGGTACAGTTCTCCAATCAGGGACTCGGCGCCGGCGTCGTGTACGGGATGGACACCGTGCTCGACTCGCAGGGACGCGTCAGCATCGGCCCGGGCCTGGCGATGGATTCCACCGGACGCACGCTGCTCGTCCAGAGTGCGGCCGCATTCGACATTGGGATGCTGATCGACGCCACCCGTCGCATCAGGCAAACCAACGGCCGCGCGACGACCAACGGCAACGCGGATTTCGGCGGCTGCGTCGATGCGACGTCGGCACCGGGCGATGTGCCGACGCAGGGCGGCTCGCTCTACGTCATCTGCATCGGACACGCCGAATCGCTCTGCGGACAGGAAGATGTCTACGGTCGGCTGTGCGAGGAGGCGTGCATCACCGCCACCGACCGTCCGTTGATCGTCGAGGGAGTCGTCGTGCGCGCGCTGCCCCTCACGCTGCACACCGCGCTCGCCTCGTCGCGCACGGTGGCGCTCGACCGGCGGCACATGCGATCGCTCGTCGCCTCGGCCTACTTCGAGGACGAGCGCAAGGTGGTGGCCTGTCTCATCTCACGCGCCGGTCTCGCACTCGACACGTGGTGCGTCGGCGCCGAGCTGAGCGGCGTGTGCTGCGTTCCGCTCGCCGTCGTTGCGCGCGCGGGATCGCAAACGATTTTTCTCGACGCCTGGACCGCGCGCCGCGAGCGGATGGAAGCGCCGGCGCGCCGTTACTGGGCGTGGCGGATGTGCATGCGCCCCTGGGATGCGTATCTGGCGCAGATTCTCCAGTTCCAGTGCCAGCTGCACGAAGTGCTTGGCGATGGCGGCGATCCCGGGAGCGAGGATCCGTGCGCGCCGCAGCGCGGCGTGCTCGACGAAGCGTCGAAATACCTGCGTGATTTCGACGAGACCTACACGCGGCACATCTCGGCGCTGGCGCGAATCACGGACGTGCCCGCCAACCTGCGCAACAGTGACGCGCTGTTCCAGTTGCAGGGCGGCGCGGCCGATCTCACGCGGCTCCGCCAGCAGATCGACGGCGCGCTGCGTGGCATGATCGGCGGCGCCAAATCGCGAGTGTTGATCAACGGCGGAATCGTCGAGCTGCCGCCGGCGGGCTATCTCCCTGTCGTGCCCGGCACGGTGTCGGTGAACACGCAGGTGCGCCGTCTCCTGGGCGAGGGCTTGGATCTGCGCTTCTGCGTGGTGCGTCCCGACTTCGTGGCGCACGCGCTCGAGGAGTGCCAGCACATGGAGCGCATCTCGCTCCTCACGGGACTCGACGATCCGAAGGCGAAGCAGGAGGTCGACATTCTCGTGCCGTACGGCGAGATCGGCGCGACCGACGTGCAGAAGCTCGCGGGATTCGACACGCAGGTGCGCTTGACCGGGACGGGCGCGGCGGCACTCGTCGCCACGAGCGGGAGCGGCGTGACGGGCAGTGGTAGCGGAAGTGGTAGCGGTGGCGGCACAGGCGGCGGTGGCACAGCCGGCGGCACCGGTACGGGTGGCAGCGGGGGTGGAGTCACCCTGATCGGCGGCGTCGCGAGTGGCGGCGGCTCCGGAACCTCCGGCCTGAATCGCTCCGAGTCGAACGCGGCGACCACCAATGCGAATGGACGCGTGCTCCATGGCGCCGGGCGCGGTGAACTGCTCCCCTCCGGTGGAGGCGCATTCTACTTTGCCGGCGTGCAGGAGGCGGCGGCCGCGCAGCAGATCATCGATACGGTACACGCCATTCGCACGATCAACGCCGCGGCACCGCAGGCGCGCGTCGAGATGATCAACCGATTAGCCAGCAGCATTAGCGCGGCGCCCGCGTTCTCTCGCGTGGAGATGCTCGATGGCGCCACGGTCGCGCGCTTTGCGGCCAGTGGTGCGAGCGCACGTGAATCGCGTGCGTTCGCGGCGGTCGGCAACAGTACGGCATCGCCTTCCATCGGCACGCCGGCCCCGCCGTCCGGTATCGCCACGCCTGCCGCGCCAGGCGCGGTCGCGGTGATGCCCACGCAGGTGTCCATGTGGTCGGCCGTGCGAAGCGAGCGCGACCCGTTCGCAATGACAACCGCGGACACAACCGCCATGAGCTTCGAGCTCGTACTCTCGAGTGAGCCGGGCTCGAACTCGCAGACGCCGATTCACGCGCTGCTCAGGCTCCGCATTCTCGGCTCCTTTACCGTGACGCAGATGCCGGTGACCACCACCGCCGGTGAGCGCATGACGGGGCATTTCTCGGGCAGCTACACCGTTCAAGCGCTGATCGACAATAACGAAACCCATAATGGCTCCCCTTCGCTCGAGGTTGACGTATCCATCCAGCGCGGCGGCACCATCGACGCCGGAACGATCAAGGTCAAATTCGGGAGCGAGACCTCGCGCATCGTGTTGCTGGCCGAGGGGTCGTGGGGTGGACAGCCGCTCGAGGCGACGCTCAAGCTCTCGGTCGGCGCCGGCAGCAACACCGTTGGTGACTCGATCGCGAACCTGGGCACCTCGTCGCCCTACGCGAAGCTGATGGAGCTGCTGAGCATGAGCGCGATCGCCAGCGACGATGCGCTCACGGAAGGGAGCGCTCTCCGCATGCTGTCGACCTCGGGGCTCGAGCTGATCGGACAGGAGATGACGCGCGCGAATCAGGGCGGCACCGCGTACGTCGATGCGGCCATGCGACAGCTCTTCCCGCCCGCGCCGCCGCCGGTGGACGATCTCACCGTGCGCGCGACGCTCGATTGGGTGCTCTTCCATCGCCGGCGCACCAAGCGCTGCGCGACGCCGGTCGAGCGCCCACCGGTCACGCCGCCGCGCCGGTATCAGCTCTATGAGTACCGCGCCGAGGGCCCGCGCGACCTGGTCATCATCCGGCAGCTGCTCCGTACGCCGGCGGCCATTACGCGGCTGCCGTTCAAGCGGGTGGATGTCGTGGAGTTTTCTGGAGGGCTCTCGACACTGCTCACCGCGCCCGACGCGCTGCTGCGCGATTGGGGCGCCTCGCAGCCGGGCAACACGCTCATCTATGGGGCGATTGCCACGAGCGTGGCCGCCGATGCGCCGCTCAGCAGTCCGCGATTGACGCGCGTCGCCGAGGGTGTGGCGGCCACGTCGGCGATCGGCGCGGCCAACTCGCTGTTCGAGACGATCCCCGACGTGCCGACGGCGCTCGCCGTGCCGGGCACCGACGGGATGATCTTCCTCGTCACGATCAACGTAGTGAAGACGACGTGTCATGACGCGTACCGCGTGGCGCTCGACGCCAACGCGCTCCGACTGATCGACGCGAACAATCTGGCGGCGCTCGTTCTGGCGCCCGAGACCAAGCATCTGTCGTCGGTCGATTTCAGCGAAGGATCGAACGCGCCTGCCGCGGCCGACAGCGCATCACTCGTGCAAGCGTGGGCGGCGGGAGGTGGCGGTACGGTCGACCGTGTGCTCGTCTACCACAATCCCTCCGACAGCTCGGCGGGCGACGTGGCGACGAACCACGCGCGCGCGCAGGCGTTGTCGACGGCGCTCGGCGGGACGGCCAACGCACCGGTATTGGATCGCGTCGCCGCCAGCTTGTGGCCACAGGGACCGACCTGTCCGGTGATCACGCTGATCGTCGCGCAATCCGTGCGCACCGTGCGCGTGGTTGCGTTCCGCACCGGTGCGATCGGCGCGGTTAACAACGTCCGCATCGCCTTGGCCAACGACGTGGTCAGATTCGTCAATGGCGCGCTCGTGGCCGACGCAAATTTCCAGACGCTGCTCCAGGAGCTGCGCGCCCTGCTGACACTTGGACCGGTGTTGAGTCACGTGGCGACCGTGGATCTGGCGATCGGCGGCCTTGTGGACGCCGAGGATACGGTGCGGATGAATGCGTTGGTCTCCGCGCTCGAAGCCGGCAATCAGGCGGTGATCGATCCGCTAAGACTGACGCGGCCTCCGTTTCCCCGGATCACCACGACGGCCGAGCGGCCGATGCTGGCGGAGAACAATCAGACGGTCAACGATCTGCTGGTGCTCACGGTCTTCCAGCTCATCAACCTGTAGCGATTCTCGGACGCTCCCGAGATCAGACGCCGATGGGATCGCAGAGGACCGCGGCCCGGGCGAAGGCTCGTCCCGCACCGGCGGCGGCGAAGGAGAGTGGCCCGACGAAAGGGACGCGCCCCTCCGCCTCGCCGGTGGCGCGTCCGCACCCGGCCGCGCCTCGCTTCGCGCTCGGCGCGGAAGTGCGCACCGATGTGCAAAGCGGCATCAGCCGGCCGCGCTATTTCTCCGGCGCGGCGGCTGGAACCGGGCAACCACTCGACGCGTCGACGCAGGCACGAATGCGGGAACAGCTCGGCCGTCCGCTCGACCACGTGCGCGTGCACACGGACCTCGACGCATCGCGTTCGGCTGATTCCCTCTCGGCGCGCGCCGTCACCACGGGCGCGGACATCTACTTTGGGCGCGGCGAGTACGCTCCGCATCAGTCCGCAGGGCGGGAGTTGCTAGCGCACGAGCTCGCGCACGTCGTGCAGCAAGAGGGAGCAGCGGCCAGCGGCGGCGCGTCAACCGTCACGTCGCCGGGCGACGATGCTGAACGCGCGGCTGACATCGTGGCTCGCACGGTATCACGGGGGCAGCGCGTTCCGCGATCGATGCTGGCCAAGGCCGCGACGCGCGTGCCGACATTCGCGCGCCAGCAGCGTCCGGACCAGGTCGATGCGTCGCTCAACTCGTCGCTCGAGATCGAGGATTCGCACCAGGGTGAGCTGGGCATGGTGTTCGAGCGGCGGCTGGTGCATCACCGAACGCTATCGATCCATACCGCCGACGGGATCACGGCCGAGCTGATCGTCAACGGTGAAGCGATCCTGCCGCTCACCGCGGGCACGAGCGGAAGCATTGATTCGCAGCTAGACGTCGCGACCCATTCCGGCATCGGCTTCACCGTTCTCGGGACGATGGGCGATGGAACACCGATCGCGATGATGGGGCTGGGCGACGCGGATCACCAGTCGCTGCGCGCGGTCGCGGCGGCGCAGCCGGAGTTCGTCCACTTCGGCCTCACACCCGCGCGCCAGGTCCAGAGTCTGGTCGACGCCATCCGCGGTACGCCCGTGACGCACGTGCCGGTGCCCAGCGGCCACACCGTGCCGTCCCCCCCGCGACCTGCTCCGACGCCGCAGGCTGCGCCGCAGCACGAAGAGACGGTGGACGACGATTTCTCCCAGCTCACGCCCGAGGAGCGCCGTGCCGAGGCGGAGCGCTCGTTCTGGGATGAGTTCAGCATCCCGAACATCCTCCTCAACATCGTCATCGGGCTCGCATTGGGCGCGCTGGCGTTGGGCGCGATCGCGGCGGCGGTGCTCGGCGCGCCGGAGCTCGCGGTGGGCCTCGTCATCGCGGCACTCGCAGTCGCCGTCATCGGTCTCGGGATGATCATCTACTCCACCGTGCGCGACATGATGGACCGATGGGAGCATGGTGAGTTCACGGAGATGGCACTCACCGCGCTCCGGGGTCTCCTGCAGGCCGGCGCGATCTTCGCCGGCGCGGCGCTGCTCGTGCTGGGCGTTGCTGGAATCATTCTCGGCGCGCCCATCGAGCTCGGCGCGCTCGCCATCGTGGCCGGCGGCCTCGTGCTCGCCGCGGTCGCGGTCGGACTGTACATGGCGTACCGCGACTTCGAGCGCGCGACGGAAGAGCACGACCGCGATGAGTTCGATCGCGACATCGATCATTCGGCGCGCGGCGTGGAGCAGGCGGTGAGCGATGTAGTGGTCCTGATCATTCAGACGGCAGTAGGCGCCGGCGGTCGATGGATCTTTGGGCGCGGCGCGCCGGGCATGGAGCTTCCTCCGGGCGACACTGGCGGAACGCCCGGGCCGACGACCACTCCGCCGGCGCCGGCCGTGGACCCTGCGACGCCCGCGCCGGCCGCGCCCGTGACACCTGTTGCGCCCCCCGCGCCCGCGGTGCCTGCAGCGCCCGCGGCTCCGGTAGACGTTCTACCTGTGCCCCCGACCGACGCGCAGCCCGTCGCGCCACCGGCGCCCGCGCATCTGCCGGCCGCGCCGCCCGTGGTCGACGACCAGCCGGTGCCGGGAGTGCTACGCGTGCCGCGATGGATGCGTAACCTGCCGCGCTACATGCAGCGCGACCGGCTGCAGAATCCGCCGGCGATCGAGCCAGAGCGCACCGCCCGCATGCGCGATGCGATCGGCGCCTATCGTCGCAACCCGGAGGTGCCGACGCGCGACGATGCGCCGGGCTCGCACGGTACGCCCGTGCGCGGCGGAACGGTCGCCGACGCGCAGACCGACATTCCGACGCTGGACCAGACGGACTTCCCCGGTGCATCGCGCGAAGCGCTTCCACCAGCTCTGCGCCATACGCCCGGTACCACCGGCGGCGATGCGTTCGAGGCCGCCAACCCGACCGCGGTCGACCACGCGGAGCACGTGGCGCTCGAAAACCTGCGCGCCGCGATCGATGCGGCACTAGCCGACGGCTCCATCTCGAGAGAAAGCCTGCGAGGCCGCACGGTATTTCTGCTGGTCGAACAGGAGCCATGCTCGTCGTGTGCGTCCGGGGCCGGCGGTGGCCGTCCCGGCATTCTCCAGCAATTCAGCGCGCGCTACCCGGAGCTGACGATCGAAGTACGCAGCCTCCGGACCACGCGGTCTTACATCTATCGCGGCGGACGGCTGCTCAATCCGTAGTCGCGCGCATCACAAACGAAGTCGTAGTCGAGGGACGACGTGGAGAGAGGATTTGCGAGTCACGACAGCGGAGAGGACAACGGTCGCGCCGCCGAGCTACGCACTGGAGAGTCGCGCGTGCAAGCCGCCGCGTGGACTAGCCGGCGACTCATGGTGGCGCACGGCGCGGTGATCGCCACACGCAGCATGTTCGACTTGGCAGGCGCGCAATGAGCGACGGCGGACACGCAAGCGCCAAACCGGGAGCGAAGGGCGGCGGGACGGCGAAGACCGCATCGCGAGCGCCGGCACCCACCCGCACGCCGAGTGCGCCGGGCGCGCCGACCGCGCCCGCGCAGAGCCGTGGATCCGCGGCGCTCGCCATGCGTCTGCCGTCCGCCGCCGGCCAGCCGCTCGATCCCGAGATGCGCGGCGAGTTCGAGGCGCGGTTCGGAATGTCGCTGGGCGACGTGCGAGTGCACTCCGGGACCGACGCCGACGCCGCGTCGCGCGCGCTCGAGGCACGCGCATTCACCATCGGAAGCGACGTCGGTTTTCGCGCGGGACAGTACCGGCCGCAAAGTGGAACCGGCCGTGCGCTTCTCGCGCACGAGCTGGCACACGTGGCGCAATTTGCTCGCGCCGGAGCGCCGTCGTCGGAACTGCACGATGCCGCGGTGAGCGACGAATCGCATCCGCTCGAAGGTGATGCCCGCGCTGTGGCCACGCAGGAGGCGCGCGGCGAGGACTGGCGATACACGCCGGCCGCCGCCCGCGCCGGCACCATCTTCCGCGACCCGGAGACCGCGCCCCCACCCGCAAAGCCGGTGGAGCATCTCCTCGCCGACGGCGAGAACTTCAAGTGGATTGGCGCGGTGAACGCGCCAATCCTCGTCGTGCGGACGAGCTGGTTGATCAAGACGGTCGGCGTGTCGCGCGGCGCCACAACGGTCGACGGCTCCGCGCATCCCAAGTTCATGACGGCCGTGCTGTCCGCGCTCATCGACCGCTATCCGTGGGCCGCCGCGGAGCGGGAGCAGACGCTGAAAGACGTTCGCACTCTTCAAGTCTCCCTCGGCACCAACTGGGCGAAGGACGAAGAGCAGCAGGTCAATCTGTCGCACAGTGTCTTCGGTCGCATCGGCATGCCGCCCGAAGCACCGATCCAGGTGTATCCGAGCAAGAGTGGTGTGGAGATCTACGCCGACCTCCGGCACTTCATTCCTCCCGACGCCAAGGCCGACGCACTGGAGGCGATCAAGGCCGGCCTCGCCGAGCGCATCACGAAGGCGCTGGAAGCGCACGCGAAACAACCGATGCCCGCGGGGATGCGGCTGCGTTTCGTCACCACGGTGCAGAAGTTTCTCCCGTCGACCCGCAGGACCTTCGTCACGCCGCTCTCCGAGGGCACCCTGCGCGCGCTCTTCGGTGAGCGGGGGTGGACCGCCGCGCTCGCCAGTCGCGAGCCGGAGGAGGGAACGGGACCCGCCGCCGTGTTCACCGTGGTCGGCGGCGGCTACGTGCTGCCGGGCGACCTCTCGGCGAAGGATCGAGAGACGGTCACCAAGCTCTTGACTCAGATCATCGGCGGCGCTCCGGCCGGCGCGCCCGCGCCGCAGCAGCCGCTGACGCTCGGCCACTCGGACGTGCAGGCGCTGCTCGATCTGGCCAAGAAACCGCCCCCCATCCGCGACAAGATCATCGCGCAGATGCAGAGCGGGCGCCACGCCGCCAATCTCGACAAACCGCAGAGCGTGTCGGAGCTGCTCGAGATCGCCACGGCCCAGGGCGACATCGAGCAGGCGGCGAACCAGGTCGGGTACGAGCTGCCCGACAAAGTCACCGACATCGTTCCGATCGCATCGCGTCCGGTGCACGGGCAGATCCTCAACAAGAGCGGCAAGCTCGTGCCGGGGATGAAGGGCAAGTTCGAGTTCGAGACGCTGGACCAAGTCGACGCGTTCCGCGTCCCACACGTGAACATTCAGTGGTACGCGGTGAAGTCGGGAGCGCCGGCGGGCGCGGCGCCGGTCGACAAGGAGCGCACCTCGTACATGGAGCTGTACGGGGACGGCGTGTTCAACGATCGCGAGTTCACCGCGACGTTCGACAAGATCGGCACCTACGAGATCCACGCCTTCGTCAATCACAATTTCTATCTGCCCGCCCACTTCGCCATTCCGGTCGAGGTGAAGACGGAGCACGCGCGTCTGCTCGAACAGGAGCAGGAGAGCGGCGCCGGTGCGTTCGGGAAGACGACCACCGCCGCGAAGCCATACACGTTCGCCGACGTCGAAGCGCAGGCGAAAGGCATTCAGACAACGGTCGACATCGCGACCGGCATTGGCGGAATCGCGCTCGGTGCGTCGGCGCCGCGTATCAAACTGACGGTTCCGAAGCTGACCGAGGAGGAAGCGAAAGGACTGCGCACCGAGGGCAAGCTCAGCGCCGAGACCTTCGGCACTCCCGGCGGCAGTCTCGCCTCCAGCCGCCGCGCGATTCAACAGGAGATCGATTCGCTCAACCGTCTGATCACGCAGTACGGCACCACCGGCGGCAGCGACGACATGAAGGAATGGGCGACGAACCGCCGCGACCGGCTGGTCGCTACGCGCGACAAGCTGGGCGAGATCTCGGGCTCCACCGACAACAAGCCGATCGCCGTACAGGGAAGCTACGTCACGCGCACCGCGGGCCAGCGCAACGGCGCCCTCAAGCTCGCGGCCTGGTTCACGTATGAGCCGGATGCGTCGGGCAACGGCGGCACGTACCACGGCCACCTCTTCGATCATTCCGAGATCGTCCGCACCGAGGACTTCCACTTCCGCGCCTCGGACTCGAGCTACGAGCGGATGATGGAGAGTCTGTTCTTCGATCTGTCGCGCACCTACCCGAACGGCACGATGAGCTTCGCGTTCCAGCTGTACGACGGGCTCAAGGCCTCGCAGCGCTTCATTCGCCTCGAGCGCGTGACGGACACGCCGATGCAGGACATCCGCAACGTGGCGTTCTCCGAGCCGGTCAGCATCGTGGTGAACATCGCCGCGGCGATCCTCACGATCTTCCCGCCCACCGCGCCGCTCGGTATCGCCATCAGCCTGACGTACAACGGACTCAACGCCGGCCTCAACATGGCCGACGCCATGCGCACCGACACGGTGCACGCGAGCAACTACATCGACATCGGATTGGTGGCGCTCGACGTCATTCCGCTCCTGGGCAAAGCCAGCAAGGTCCTGAAAATCGGCAATACCGGGTACCACGTGCTGAGCGCCGGCCAGCACGCGGGGATGGCGTACATGTTCATCGAGAGCACCTACCTCCAGGTGCGCCAGCTGCGCGACGGGATGGTGACGGACCTCGCCAAGCTGCGCGAGGAGATCGCGTCACTCGAGGCGACCAACCAGTCCGATCCGCATCTGGCCGAGAAGCAGCGCGAGGCGAAGGATCTGGAGGAAAAGATCCGCACCGCGGCGGTCGACATCTTCACCGAAGCAGCGCTGCATCAGGGGATCACGATGGCGGCGCAGCACGCGATCACCCGCGCCGTCGCCAAGCACGTTGAAGGCGCGTCGGGATCGCGCCCCGCCACGGAAGAAGAGGAAGGACGCCCGCATCCCGGCGACGAGGGGCGTCCCGGCGGTGGTAAGCCGGAAGGAGAACCGGGGATTGTCCGAGCGCCCGACGAAGCGGTGCGCGGCGGGGGCGTGCATGCCGCGAGCGATCCGGTGCTCGCGCGCGCGCTGCCGGCCGATCTGCAGGGAAAGATTCCGGTGCTGCGCGGTCCGCCGCCGGAAGCGCACGGCGTCGAGGTCCACTACAAGACCGACGCCCTCGGCCTCATCACGGAGATCGAGATCCGTGCCGGCCCGGACGCGCTCCCGCATCAGATCGAGCAGCACCTCGGCGTGGTGCGCACGATGCAGCGCTACAGGGGCATCGGTGGCCGCATTCGCATCCTCTTCGAGCGCATTCGCGCGCTCGTTGGGAGTCGCGGCGCGTTCCTCCCCGGCTCGAAGCTCTTCGAAGCCAGCCTCGAGGTGGAGAAGCTTCCGCTCATCATCGCCGAGCGCGCGGAGCAGCTGAGCAAGCACGGGCTCGAGCCGGATGTGCGGCGCGATCTCGAGGCGGATCTCGACCACCTGCAAAAGGAGCTCGAGCGCCACGAGCGCACTGTCGCGCAGGGTGAGGAAGAAGCAGGCGTTGGCTTCGTCGCGCAGACGGTGCCGAAGTCGAACGCGGACGCGCTCGCCGCCGGGTATCCGGCGCTCACGGGAGCGAATGCGGCGCCCGGGCACTACTACTATCGTACTCCTGCCAACACGTACGAGCTGCGACTCTTCGCCGGGAGTACGGAGAAGCCGAAGCGGTTGGCGCGCGTCAAGGAAGGAGGCAAAGAGGTCTGGCGCGTGGTCGAGCGTCCGGAGGAGCCGCGACGCTTCGAGTCGTTCCTGGAGGTTCAGCGCGCGAACTTCGGCGAGCCACTCACCGACAATCCGCATGTGGAGGCGGCGCTCGCGCGGCGGTTCGCGGGGAACGCGACGGATCAGGGTGGAATCGCGATCGCGCGGCGCTGGGGAGACGCATTGAAGACGCTGCACGAGGGCGCCGGCAAAGGCGGCCCTGCCCTGCTCGATCGCCTGCTCGACAACCTCGGCTCCGCGACGACCGACACGTCGTATGGCAAGTTCCGTCGCGAGGTGCGGAACGCGATGGTCGATCAGGCGACGGCCAAGGCGACCCCGCAGGCGCAGGTCGAGCGCATCCGCACGCTGATCGACGCGCTCCCCGACTCTCGCTCGCAAGGGGAGGTCTTCACCGGCTTCCGCGAGCAGCTCGCGTCGAATAAGGGGAGTCCGATCAGCTTCATGCAGCCGATCGCGGGCGCGGAGACGCGGATCGGCAAGGATCGCGTTGCCGACGGCGCCGTCAACATCACCGCCAAGCAGACGGGCGGGCCGCAAGCGGGACGCTATCTTGCCGAGGACAAATCGGGGCCGGGCGCATTCGATCCGGATCAGGCGAAGGCGTACCACGACCGGCTGAGGGAGGGCGGCAACGCGATCAGCACCGTCGATGGTGAGAAGTACAAGGGCGTCGTCTACAGCTTCGATAGTGAAGGCAGCGCGCGCGCGGCGATGTCGACGCTCGGCGGCCTCAACAAGAACATCCACGTCGGCTTCTTCGACGCAAAGGGAGGATTCGTGTGGCTCAGGTGATCAATCCGCCTCTGGCCATTTCTCTCGAGGCGCGGCTGGCGATCGGTGGGCTGAGCGACGCGGCGGCCATCGCGGCCGCCGCGCTGCGCGGCGCGGACGTCCCGCGCATCGCCAAATGGTCGGTGCCCAACACCGCCCGGCGAAAAAAGGTGATGCCCGGCCAGCTCCCGGACGAGCTCGCCCCGGAGGCCGCGCGCTCCGAGCATGCCTCGGCGACGATGGAGCTGCAGGACGGCAGCCTGGGCTCGCTTTTTCTCCCCGATGAGGAGGCAGAATGGGCCTTCACGCTCGACGCTCAGCTTCCGAAGGATGATCCTGAGAGCGCGCCGCGTATTTTGGCCGCGCTCCGTACCGTCTGTCGCGCGCTCCTCGCCGAGCCTCGCGTCACGCGCACGTCGCTCACCTTTCAGGGCGCGGGCGCACTGTGCATCCCGACGGTGCCGATCGCCGGAGGGCGGACGTATCTCGTGAGCTGCACGAAGCGCGACGTCGCGGAGGCCTACGACGCTCCGGACATCTTTTGGAGCTCGGGCTGGAGCGCCACCGAGTGGATTGGCGAGCGCGCGATGGTCGAGCGCGCGATGCACACCATGGGGAGCGTCGACTATCTCGCGGACGTCCAGCCGAGACAGTGGGCGCTCGCGCGCGCGGCCAAGGCGCATCGCTGCGAGTACGCGCTGCCCGTCGTGCAGCCGGAAGAGCAGACCATCTATCGTGCGGGCTCGCCCGCGCTGGCCCTGGTCGGCTATGCGGACGCCGAGCGCGAGGTCGAGCTCGGTTGTGCGCTGCGGCCGCCGGCGCATCTGCAAGGATACGAGGTCTACGATCTCTTCGGATTGCTACAGGCCTGCGCGCTGGAGGACGGCCGTCCCGTGAGCGGGGTGCGCGTCGTGTTCGCGCACGAAGCGATGGCGCGCTCCGAACGACGGCCCCTGCGGGATGTCGGCGCGCGCGTGCTCTTCTATGATGCGGCGGGCGACCTTCACGAATTGACGGACTAGCGCGCACCAGGCACCACGAGGAACTCGAATGACATCGAGCAAGGACAGCGACGCGACGAAGAGCGTGGCCGACAGCGCATCGACCGGGGGCAGCTCAAAGAGCGTGGCGCCCGCGCGGACGTTCGCAAATCCGCTCTGGCATACGCTCGCCACGCGGCAAGGCGCCGATACGCACGAGCGGGACGCTGATGCCGTCGCCGCGCGCGTGGGGCGGTTGCCCGCCGGCAGTGCCGCGCGATCGGCGGGGGCTTCGCCTGCGTCGGGCGACGCGCTCGATGATGCCTCGCGCGCGTTCTTCGAGCCGCAGGTCGGCGGCGACCTGAGCGGCGTGCGCCTGCACACCGGCGCCGCCGCCGCCGATTTGGCGCGCTCGGCCGGCGCGCGCGCGTACACCGTCGGCCGCGATGTGATGTTCGGCGCGGGCGAGTATCAGCCTCAGTCCCGGGAGGGCACGCAGCTGCTCGCCCACGAGCTGGCGCACGTCGCGCAACAGTCGCGCGCGCCCGGCGCGGGCGCGTCGCTTCACCGCGCGGTGACCAACTGGACGCCACCCGTGCGCGCGGACGAGCTCGGCAAAGGATTCGACGCGCGCACGACTGAAGTCCCCATCGCCGGCGGCGCGCCTGGCTTCGACAAGTTCTCGGTGTTCGTCCCATCGGGCGCGGCGGCCGACATCAACAAGGTGCACATCTTCTTCGCGGCCAATGCCGTCGCGGGCGCGAACGCGAACGACGTCATGATTCATGGCCTTCGCGCCGCCGCCGATTCGCACGACCAAATCTTGATCGGCGTACCGGGTTTCGATGCGCCGCCCAAGCCCGGCTACCAGTCGATCACCACGGCGCAGATTCAGGCATGTCTCACCGCCGCCGGCCGCGCGAACACGACCATCGCCTCGATTCGACTGACCGCGCATAGCCGGGGGCACCGCGGACTCGAGCAGACGTTGATGAAGAATCTCATCTCGACGTCGCTGATCGAGCGCGTGGTGATCCTCGATGCCTTCTATCAGGATACGCAGAAGGCCATCGCCGGCGCGGGGATCGACAAGGCGAAGGTGCGCCAGTACGACCTGGTCGACGCGCTCGGCACCCAGCAGGGGCAGCGGTCGCGCATCGCGGGCGACCAGCGCATTCTGTTCAGCGCAACGCTCCCGGGAACCAAGCACAGCGTCACCGACTACTTCGCTGCGATCGGGTACGTGCGCGTGCTCAACGATCTGGTCGCGACGAAGCCGTCGGTGGCCACGCAGGTGGCGAACGAGCCGCAGATCACCAAGCAGCTCGCATCGGTCACACTCCCGTCGCGCGGCAGCTTCATGACGTTCGGCTCCGGCACGCTCGGCGTCGATCTCAATACCTGGATCACCAAGAACTCCGCGGCGCTCGATGCCATTCTCGATGTCGACAACGATCCGGCGAAGGGCGGGCTGCTCGATTTCATCAATTCGTTCGACCTGCTCGGATTCGGAGCGGGGCTGTTCACGCGCTACATCGCGGCCCACCACTTCTTCGTCGCAGAAGTGGCGCACGAGCTGTTCGAGTGAGTCGCGTGTGGTTGGGGGGGCGGTGTGGGGTGTGGTTAGCGCGACGATCTGTGAGCCTATCTCATCCACACCCCTACACCCCATACCCGGTTCTTGCGCTACCGTCTCGACAGCAAGAACTCCTGGATCTTCCCGTCGGGTGTCCGGTACATCAACGCCTGTGCCGTTTGCGAGCCGACCGAGAACTGGATTACCGCGACTTCCATCCCGCCGCGCTCGACCGTCTGCGCGAGGCGCACGTTGGTGACCGGGCCCATCTGGCGCAGAGCGGCGCCGGCGGCGTCGAGCTTGGCGGCTGTGAGGTAGGAGTCGAAGTCTTCTCCCAACGTCGAGCGGTCCACTTCGCCCTTCACCAGCCGGTCGAGAAATGCCTTGCCCGCTTCGAGCGCGCCGAGCCCGCGAATGACCGGCACGTCGGCGTGCGGCATCAGCTTGGCAATGATTTCCGCGTTGAGCGCGCCGACCGCCGAGAAGTCGGTGTTGGCGAGCATCACCACGGCCGAGCGCGTCGCCGGAATGATCGTGTTTTGCGCCACGAATCCGCTCACCGCGCCGCCGTGAGAGAGCACGATCGCCGGCCCGCGATCGTTCACGCCCTGGCCGCATCCGTATCCGGTGGAACGTCCATCGGCGAGCCGGCGCGCGGTGGTCAGGGTCTGGAACGACGACTGGGAGAGCACCTTGTTGTCGAGCAGCGCGCGGTCCCAGGCGAGGAGATCCGTCGGCGTCGACCAAATCGCGCCGGCGGCGCCCGCCCAGCCCTTCCCTTCCGGATCGGCCGACACCGGCGACGCGAGCCCGAACGACGTGTAACCTTTCGCCATCGCCGGCGATGATACGGGATCGTATGCCGTGTGCGTCATCCCGACCGGCTGGAAGATGCGCTTGGTGAGGAACGCGCCGAACGATTGCCCGCTCACGCGCTCGATCACCCGACCCAGGATCAGAAAATTCGTGTTGCTGTACGACCAGCGCGTGCCCGGGTCGAAGTCGAGCGGCCGTGTCGCGTACTCGGCGATGATCGCCTCATCCGTCGCCGGCTTCTGCATCTCGCGGTCGACGAAGTCGAGCGGGTAGTAGTCGCGATACCCGGAGACGTGCTGCCCGAGATCGAGTAGCGTGATGTCCCGAGCGCGGGTGAGGTTGGGCATGTACTTGGAGACCGGATCGCGCAGCGAGAGCTTCTTCTCTTCGGCGAGCAGCAAGAGCGCCGAGCAGGTGAACTGCTTGGTGACGGAGCCGATGCCGAACAGCGTCTCAGGTGTGACCGCTTTCGTCGAGCCGAGATCGGCCACGCCGTAGCCCTTGGCGAGGATCACCTTGCCGTTCTGCATCACGCCAACGGAGAGGCCGATCATCTGCTTGTCGGCGACGGCTTTTCGGATGATGCTGTCGAGCTCGGTGGGATTGATGGGTGCGGCGGCTTGCGAGCGCGCCGTAGCGAACGGCATCGCGATCGCGGCGAGTGCAACCGACGCACGAACCAGGCGCGGCGCGCGATGTCGACTCTCAGAGGGTCTCATGCGTCGAAACTCCGGGTAGGTATTCGTGATGATTGCGTGACCGCGATGCTTCTCATCCGCGCCTCATAGCTTCACCGCATATCGAACCGCGATCAAAATGTCGCGAATGTTCGCCAGATCCGCCGGCAGCGTGGGCGCGATGAGCTGCACCGGCCAGGCGCTGTCGGCGGGCAATGCGGTGACGGGAATCGTGACCGTCTTCGAATCGCTGCGATAGCGGCCCGGCCCGCCCGCCCATTGCATCGCGACGGGCGCGCCGGCGCCCGGCGTGATCGTCGCCTTGTACGTCACCGCCGGCCGCGTCTCCTTCAGAATCACCGCGGCGTGCAGCTCGGACACCGTGATCGCGCCCGGTTGTACCAGGATCGGAAAGCGATCCTTCCCGATCGTGATCGTCGCCGTGTGCGCGCTGCCGGCGTGTAGCGTCTGCCACTCGTTCGGGAAATCGTGGCGCAGGCTGAAGAGATGGAACAGCGTTCCGTTGCCGGCGGAATCGAGCATGGCCTGCAACGCTTTTTGCGCCGGCTCGGCGAGCGTTCCGTCGCGGCGCGACGTGTACTTCAGGTGGAGCACGACGTCCGAGATGGTATCGTAGTCGAACGACCGGAACTTGCGCGGCAGCTCGATCCGCCAGCGCGCGATCGCCCCCGCTCCCTCGAAGGGCAGGTATTTCTCGTCACGGAAATCGAGCTGGAAGCGGCCGCTGTCGTTCTGTGCCGTGCTGGCGGCGATCGCTTCGACGGCGAGATGATCGGCCCGATAATTTTCCTGCGCGCCGTAACTGCCGGCGATCCGGCTCGATACGCGCACGGTGCTGCTCAGCAGCGTCAAGGTGGCGCTCAGGCTCGTCGGACGACCGACCACCGCCGGAATCGAGATGCTGACGGTCTTGAGACGACGGAAGTAGTGGCCCGCATAGTCGATGTCGAACAGCCACTCCGGCACGTCGATCTCGCACATTCCCGTCTCCTTCAGAGCGATTAGCGCGAGCGGATCGAGCTGCGCCACCGAGACGTCCTTCGAGATTTCGAACTCGCGCACCTGCTGCTCCTGATACGCGCGCTCCATCTGCTTCAACTGGAGATACAGACGCTCCCCCGCGAGCAATCCACGTACCGAGCTGTCCCATGCCCCATACTTGATGAAGCTGGCATCGGTGCCGCGCTCGTACGTCCAGCATCGCTCGGCGCGCTTGGCGATCTCGTATGCGGCCTTGTAGCACTGGAAGTAGCCGGCCCGCAGCTGTCCTTCCATCCAGCCGTACAGACCATCGTTAGTGAACTTGGAGCGCAGCAGATCTTCGATCGCTCGCGAGTGCTCGAGCTGCGTCTCGTGGTTGCGCAGGTCGGCCTGGGTGAACTCTCGCCGAATGCGTGCCGCGGCCAGCTGCCGCTCCACCTGACTCAGCTCACGCTTGGCTTGATCGCGCTGGAATCGCCATTCTTCGGCGCGGCGGGTGTGGCCGCCGGTGATATTCGCACGGCCCGCCTTGTAGCTATGGGACGCGGCCAGATACGAGTAGCTCCGTCCCACCGCGGATACGGCGCCGCCCAGTTGCGGACCACCGAACGTCGCCATTTGCTCGCTGCCGGTGGTGAGGCTGGGTATGAGGCTGAGCTGCTGCGCCGTCGCCTCGATCCAGCTGGCCGTCTCCTGCCGCTGGTTCGACAGGTCGAGATGCGCGAGCTGGTCGGTCTCCTCGGAGATCAGCCCCTGCGCGATCAACCCCTCGTAGTACTCGATGCGCGCGGTCGTCATGCGCGCGGTGCTCTCCAACGATTTCCGCAGCTCCTCCGCCTCATCGATCTGCAGCTTCTTGCTCGCCTTCACCTGGTCGAGCAGCTGCGTTTCCTGTCCAGCACGAAGCGTCTGCAGCGATTCGGCATCGCGCTTTTCGAGCACGGAGAGAAGCGTGCTGCCGAGCGAGCGCACCTCGTTGCACATGGCGAGCGCCTGCTGGAGCATGAATGTGAAACGGTACCTCGGCAGCGGCGCGTAGAGGTCGTTGAGCACGCTGCCGATGTCGAGCCCCTGCGCCACCGCTTCCACGAACAGCATCGGATTGATCGCCGGCTCGAACAGCGGAAGCTGCCGCACCGTGCCATCCAGACTCATGCAATGGCGAATCTTGAACAGGCGGTCGGCGATGGTATCCCAGTACGACAGCAGGTGGTCGTTTTGCGGAAGACAGAAATACAGCGTCTGCGGCAGCGCGCTCAGCTGGCCGACTGCGCCGGTGCTGGCGCTGAAGAGCTGCGTGAAGGGCAGCCGTGTTTCGAGATCGACCTGGGCGTTCGAGAGCGCATCGAGCTTGCCGCGCAGCGTTTGATACGTCTCCGGTGCCACGGGCCCCGGCATGGGCGTGCGCTGCCGCACAGGCCCGAGCATGTTGGCCGCGAGCACGTAGAGCTGCGTCGCCTCGTTGATCGACTCCATCGTGTCCCGCTGGAACAGCTGGTCTGCCCACGCGATCAGGTTGTCGAGGTACTTCATGAAGACGTACTTCATGTAGACCACGGGCCTGCGCCGGGCGATGATGTGCGGGTTGAACGGATTGTCGAGCCATTCCTGAATCGACGCCTGGAGATTCGCCCGCTGCTTCAGCTTGGCCGGATCGCTCCCCGCATACGTGAGCAGGCCGAGCGTGTCCTCGATGCGCGAAGCGTCGGCGTCGCGGAAGGGGAGAAAACGCCAGACGCGCTTCGCGGCGGGATCGCCGTCGGCGGTCATTGGATCGAATACGAAATGGAACCACCGCAGCGCGTCCTCGTACTGGCCCGCGCGGCTGTGCGCCACGGCGACGGTCATCGGCGCGTGGAAGAAGGTCTCCCAGTTGTACTGCGAGTAGGATCCCGTTCGGCTGAAGTCGACGGTCTCCAGCGGGTACGGCTGGACCACCTGCGCCGGGTCGGGTTTGTAAATCGTCTCGAAGTTGTCGATCACGAAGATCGGCATCGGTCCGCCGATCACGCCGCCGAAGATGATCTTGAGATCGGTGCGGCTCTCGTTGTCGAGCGTAAAGAGCGCGGGCAATCCGCCGCTGTTGAGCGTGGCGATGAAGGGGCAGGTATACGGATGCCAATGCGGCGTGAAGGTGTACTCGGGCTGCAGCGCCACGGCGCGCTTATCGATCGGATTCTTCACGCTATCCTTGAGCAAACCGAACTTGTCCTCGAACGATCCGGAGAGCGACGGGAGCGCCGGCGCGGGATCGACGCGCAGGCCGGCACGCATCCCCGGGCCGACAGCCCAATCGGCGAGCGCGGCGGAAGCCCACGGATTCGTGCGCAGAATCGCTCCGGGCGCGATCCCCAACTGCCGATCCGTGACCGTCGCCACGCCGAGCGCCCGCTCGACCATCCCCGCGCGCTTGTCAGGCTTCACCGAGAACACGTTCGGCGCGTCGAAGATCTTCGCGTAGGTCTCACGCGTCACCAGATAGCAGCGCTGCTGATCCTGATAGAAGAAGGGCGAGCTGCGGTCGAAGCCGCCGCGGTTGTCGGAATCGATGACACCGAACGGCGTCGGCACCGCCTTCAGCAGCGGCGCCGTCATGGGGGGCAGCTGGAGCACGAAGGTGACGCCCGAGATGGGCCTCAGATCGCAGCTCTCGCCCATGAAGGAGTTGCCGGTCGCCTTGGGCCGCGAAAAACTCTCGTAGTTCAAATCTTGGTGGCTCGTCAATCCCATGACCTCGATGCTGCAGGCCGGGAAGACGAAGGCACCGAGGCTCGCGTAGCCCTTGTTTGCGGTGCGCGTGGCCGGCTCATCGGTCTGCGACCGTTCCTTGCGATCGGCCCGTTGGCCGTCGCGGATGATGACGACCTGATCATCGATCACCGTGCGTACTTGCCCCGACGCGACGCCGAGCCAGCGGCAGAACACGCCAATCGTCAGCTCGTCAGCGGTGATTTTTGCTTCCAAATAGTGGTCCGCCGGCCGCGGCCGCATCGACGTGACCGTCGTCGTCTCGGTGGTGCGCAGGGTGCGCGCCGTTTCGGTCGCGTTCTTGAGGATCACTCCGTCGAGGAGAGGATTCCCCGTGATCGGGCCGGGCATGGGATCATCGTGCGCCGGGAAGGTGTGATCGTAGTAGACGACGCCAAACACACTCCGAGTCACGCGTACCGCGTCGTGATGTTCCTTGTTGACCTCGTAGTGCTTGGGCTCGCGCGTCACCTCATGCGTGTGCGTCAAGAGCGCGGGCGAGACGAGCACGGGCACGCCCGTCTGCTTGGGCGACCACCGCCCATCCTTGTATTCGCTCCACGCCAACTTGATGTGCCAGCAGTTGACGCCGTCGAAGCCGTCCGGTAGGTCGGCGTTCCGGTCGTCCGGGTGTTCTTCGAACAGCGGCCAGAACAGATAGAGCCGCCGGTTCCACGCGATCGGCATGAGGTGCGCGCCGCTGTGGCCGCCATCCACGATCGACGCCACGTCGACCGGCAGCTTCTGCCACGGCGACCAGGTTCCCTCCGGCCACGAGGGACCGTGCTTGCCATCGAGCCAGCGGTGGTAAAAGACGAACGGTGCCGTGGCCGTCCGCGCGAAGACGTGGAGCAAGTCCGCATCGCTGTCGATGCAGGTGCCGCAGACGATCAGCTTCGCGATGCCATCCAGCTTCTCCAGATAGTGACGGAAGGCGCGCTCGGTGTTCGCATCGGTCAGATCATCCTGCAGCAGCTCGGACTCGAGCTCCTTGAAGATCGGCGTCTTGTCATCGCGCAGCTCCATCTCCACGTAGTTCTCGGCGTACAGAAACACCTTTCGGTTCGCTTCCCACACGCGATACACCTTCATCCACTTCCAGCGGCCACTGTCCACGCGCGCGGGTGGCACCTCGGATTCCAGGTTCAGCAGCACGCGCTGGACGAAGAGCTGCACCGAGGAGATCCCCTGTTTGATGCGCGACGTCTCCATGCAGGGATCCATCTCGACGTCGATCAGCAGGAACTCGAACAGCCGCCCGCTGTCGCTCACGCGCGCGCGCATCATCTCGGGCATGGCGAGCACGTAGGCGGTCAGCGCCGACCGTCGCCGCGTACGCAACACGTCGTTCAACGATTGCGCTTCGGCGCGCCACCGGTCTTCGTCGTAGCGGGCGCGCACCACGTTCTTCGCCTCCTGCGCGCGCCGCGCGTTGTCGGCCCGCCGATCGGTCGCGGCCCCATCGACCGCGGTCCAGGTGAACCACAGCGTCTCCGGACCGGTCGGCGTCTCCTTGATCTCCCGCGCTTTCGCCCAGGCGAGCAACTGCTCCGGCGAGGCGCCGGTCTGCTCGACCAGCGCGAGGGCGCGCGCGATGCGATCCCACGAGGCGAGCGTGGTGAGATTCGGCTCCGCGGTCGACCACGTCTTGGCGACGGCATCGAATGCGCGGACCGTGAATGCATCCACGATCGCGTCGAGCGTGTCGGCGGCGACTCCGGTGAGGGTGGCAAAGCGCGCCACCGCCTCCGCGCGCGTGGGCGCGCTCGTCAGGTCCATGACCGTGACGTCGGTGGAGAGATAGCGGTCGCGCAGCGCCGAGAAGTCGTAGAGCGCGAGCCACTGCGCGAACATCGCCTGCGCCGACACGAGCGGCGCCGGCCCCGTGAGCGGCATCAGATCGAGCGCGACGTCGCCGTGCTCGGCGAGCCGGCGCAGGTCGGTGGCGGCGAGGGTGAACGGTTCGAGCAGCAACGCAACCTTGTAAATGCGCTCGACGCGCTGGAGCAGCGATTCGAACGTCGCCGACGTGTAGAGCGATGCCCGCGAAATCACCGCGGCGGGAATTGCGGGACTGCTCCAGCTCAGACCGAGCAGCGCGTCACCTGTCTTATTGTAGTACTCGGCGACGATCGGATAGAACTGTCCGCCATCGAGCCGGAGCGTCGCGGTGAACTCCGTCGCCGGCTGATCGCGCCACTCGTCGAGCGCGAGGGTGCCATTCACCCACAGGCGAACGCCATCGCTGTTGCGCGAGTGGAAGGTGACTTCCCCGGCGGCCGGGACATACAGCTGACCCGTCCAGCGTACGCTGAAGTTGACGGCAGGAACTCCAGGCGCCGGCACCGCACCGTTCAAGTCGAAGCCGACCGACGCGTCGGTTCGCTGGAGCACCGACGGCACCTTTAGATCGGGATTGGCGAAGTACTCGGCGTCGAGGCCGTCACCGTCCAGCGACTGATAGTCGTCCATCGCCGACCCCACGCCCGACATCGACGTCAGCACCGTGGCGTTCTCGAGCAACAGGCCGACCACGTCGGCGTTGAGCCCCGTGACCGTCGTCAGCGTCTGCTTGACCAGACCGCGGCTCAACACATCACGGCGCCGCGCCAGCACGTCTGCGATCTTCGTATCGATGACTCCGGTAATCGGCAATCCGCCGGCATCGAGCGAGGACACATCGATCAGCGCCGCCTCCGCCTCGGCAGGCGTGAAGAGCGGCGACAGGGCCCGGGCGACGAACGCGCGGGCTTGGGCGTCGAGTGACTTGACCGCGCGGTCGTACGCGATCTTGATCGCCGCGGGTACGCCGGCCGCGGCGAGCAACGCGGCGCGATCGGTGGAGGTCATCGCGCCGCGAATGCGCAGCTCCTTACGCGCCGCGTCATACGACATGCGCGCGGCCACGGCGGCGGGAAAGGCAAAGGGTACTGGCAGGCCGGCGAGCGTCGCCTTGTACACGTCGCGACCATAGACGAGCGCCACCGTCGCGCGCGCCTCGTCTGCGCCGACCAGCGCCGTCAGCCGGGCGGTGAGCTCTTCGCCGTCGGGGTCATCCTCGATCGGCTCCTCGTTCGCGATGGCGCGCAGCCCATCGACGAGCAGGGCGATCGTGCGGCTCCACGCGCCGCGGTTGGTGCCCGATAGCGCCGGCGGCAAGGGCACCGCGCGACACAGATACTCGAGCACACCCACCTTTGCGCCCGACGCGCGCACCTTGGCGACCATGTCGGCGAACACGAGCGTGTCGCCGCGCGGAACCAGATTGGGGCGCTGAAACACCGCGAGCCCGGAGAGCTCGGTGAGCGCGAGCAGCTCGCGCACGGACAGGCCCAAGGCGCGCGCGAGCGACACCGGACGATAGATGGCGGAGAGCGTCGTCATGTCGAGCAGCGGACGCGCCGCCGGCGGCAGCGTGAGATCGTCGTCCAACCCGAGCGCGCCGCGCACGAAGGCGAGATCCTGGGCGCTCATCCTGAACGCTGCGATCACCGAGCCGGTGTGATCGGACAGCGCCGGAGGCGTCGCGCCCTCGGCGGCCTTGAGCTCCGTGCGATCGCGGTTCAGCTCGAGGATGGGATCGATCAGCTGCGCCGCGCGGTTTCGGAACAGCCGGTCGTACAGTGCCGGACTACCGTGCGTGGGAATCGGCTGCCAGAGTGAGACGAGATCGGCGATCGGCGCATCGAGCCGGTCGTGCAGCTGCTTGACGTTGGCGAGCAGCAGCATCGTGCCGAAGATCGTCGCGTTGTCGAGCGCGCCCGGCTCGATCGCGTGATCTGCCTCGTCGAGCGTCCAGCCGAGCTTCCGCCACAGGCGGACGAAGCGGAAGATCGTGACCAGCTCATCTGGAGTCACGAGCGTGCCGTCCAGATGCATGAGCGTGGCGCGGTCGAGGTCGCACGGCGAGTTTGCCGCGACGTTGATCACGATCGCGCGAGTACGCCGGGTGACCCAGGTGGTGAAGAACCCCGGATCCTCGCCCGCGGCGACGACCGCCGCGTTGATCGGCGCCGGTATCGCCGGAAGGCCGGCCTCGATCCACGCGCGAATGTCCGATGCCGGAATGCCGAGCCGCGCCAGATAGTCGAGATCTCCCTCGCCCTGGAGCGCCGGATTGACGAAGCGTGTCTTCACCAGCGCGACCAGCTCCTCGTACGTCAATCCGCTCCGGTCGAGCAGCATCGGAACAGGACAGACCATCACCGAGATCGGCGGCACGGCGTCGGCCTCGAGCGCGCTCCAGAACGCGCCATCGGTCCGTCCGTTCTGCGGGAGGCCCTTCTTCTTGAGGAATGCGTTCACCGCCGCTTCGGTCGCCTTGTCGTACACGCCGCTGGTCGGGATCGGAGCCGCGGAGAGGATCGACAGAATGTTCTGTAGCGACCGGATCAACGCTTGTCGCTGGTCGGGCTTGGCCGCGTTGAACACCAACTCGGGCGCAGCGTGATTGAAGGCAGTGGTGGGCGGGAGCGCGATGGTCAGACCGAACAGCTCGGCGAGCGTCGATGGACGGAATGAGGCAACGCCGCCGAACGTCGACGCGGTGACGACTTCGAACTCCTCAGGCGATAGAAGCAGGATCTCGGCGGCGCGCGCCATCAGCGCTTCGAGGCTGGCGTCGCCATCGAGCAGCGTCATCAACTCGGCCCGGCTCACGCCGAGCTTGTCGAGGTAGATGCGCGTCGTCTCGAGCGGGAGGTTGAGCGGAAGCGACAGCGGAAACGCCGCTTCCTGCAGCGTCGCGTACGCATGATCCGCGAAGGTCGTCGACGCGGCGGTGAGGTAGACGGGATTCACGCGCAGCTCGTCGGCGGACGGCTGGGGCAGCCGTTGATTCGGCTTGCCCGGCGGCACGTTGAACGGAGTCGGGGCTCCGTTGGCGACGAAGCTCTCCAACACCTCGGTGACCAGGTCAACGTACGGGATGAGCGTGTTCGTATTCTCGCACGTGAGCTGGATGTGTCCGAGATCCGGACGCCGCCGGAACAGCACCTCCACCGGATTCGCCGCCGCGCCGAGCGATGGCCGGTCGAGCATGTGGAGCAGATCGACGAAGTACGCCGCGGGACTGTAGAACGATTGGCAGTGTCCGCAGTCGCACAGCTGGATGTTGTCGAACAGCGCGCGGTACGCGGGCAGCTCCTTGAGCGCGGGAATTTTGTCCGGCTCGGAGCTCGACATCATCGCCATCGGCTTCACATCGTGTATACCCTGCCACAGATCGGTGTACATGTAGAGCACCGTGCCCGCGATCTGTTCCGCGCGCCCATACACGACCGCCGCCTTGGCCGCCCCGCCCAACCGCTCGCCGAACTCGAACGCGAACTGCTCGGGCGAGAATCGCGCGATGTGAAAGGCGGAGTCGAGGCCGAGGTCGAGCAGCGCTTCGGTCTGCGCGCGGTCGGTGCCCAGCCGGAAGACACGCTGCAACCGCTGCAGCTGGGATGTGAGGAGCGTCTTGTCGGCGGCGGCGAGCGGGCCGAAGACGCGATCGCCGTTCGCCTCGAGATACGTTGTGACCGGCGTGGTGCGAATGTCGAACCCTTCGCCATTCTCCGCGGCTGATTCCCGCTCGAAGAATCGCGCGAGGAGGTCGCGCGCCTGCGCGAGCGACGGATCGCGCGAGGTGAGGGCCATGCGCGCTACGCTCTCGGTCGGATACGTCGCGTCGACGACGGAGGCGATCGCGTTGACCGTGCTCGTGATCTGCTCTTCGGGCGTGCTACCGCGCGCATCGGGCGACGGCCCGACGCGTGTGACGAGATCGGTCCAGGCGGCGTGGTCGAGCGCGACCAACTCCCGCGGCGCGGTAATCCCTTGCTCGCGGACGCGCGCGATAAGCGGCGCGTCGTAGGCGAGAATGTCGGCGAGCTGCAGCGCCGCTTGCGCCTCGCGGATTTTCTCGGCACCCCAACCCAGTCGCTGAGCGGCGACGTCGCGCCAGAACTCCTCGATCGGTCCGTCGTGCGCTTGATACGCCTCGAGAAGCGTGCGCCGGTCGGCCTCCGGGATCCCCGCGCCCCCAAGCACATCGCCGACGGTCGCTCGCCGTCCATCGCCGGCGCCCGCCGCCGCGTCGGTACCGAGATCGCGCAGGCGCCCGAGGTGCGGGGCACTGTCCCCGTCGATTATTCGATGCGCGATCGAATCGTCGAGCTTCGCGCGCCAGAGGGCATCCTGATCGAGCAGCTCCGCGAGCGTCGCGTCGAGCGGAGCCACCTCGGTCGGATCGCCGTGCCGCAGCAGACCGTACATCGTTTCGGCGAGGAGCTGCGGCTCGCGGCTCGCGCTACGAGCGAGCCGCCACGCCAGCGCCATGGTGTCGATCAGCGCACGGTCCCACTCCGTCTCGCGCGCCGCGAAATCGATGTCGCGAAAGCGCTCCTGATCGAAATCGGCCGGCGTCGCGCCCTCGAGCAGCATTGGCTCGAGCGCGAGCGTCAACCGCTTGTATTCGGATAGCCCGCGCTCGGCCGGACGGCCGGCGAGCACGATGCGAACGTCCTCGATCTGCGTGGCCTCGAAGCCGAGCACCAGATCGGCCACTTCACTCTCGCGCGTTTCGCCCGCGGTGGAGAAGCGCCGGTAGATCGAGGCGATCTGGTGCGCGCTCTGGTCCTGAGCCGTCGTGACCTCGAAGACAAGATCGGCATTCGGGCCGGCCCGCCCTTCTCCGACGGCGAACTCGCTCGCGCGATAGCGGATCGCCGGGAAGGCGCCATCGTCGGCCGTGAGCACGGGACGCTCGGTATCGCCGAGGAGCACACGCTGCCGGCCGAGATCGCGATCGAAGACATCGACGCGCAGGCCGCTGCCTGGGCTGCCATCCTCGAACTCGACGCGCCCCGTGATCAGGAACGCGTCGCTACGCGCCGGCTCGAACAGACCGAGCTGTTGGAGCATGCGATTCATGGCCGCGGCCGTGGGCTCGTCCACCTGCTCACCGGTGTCGAGCGGAAGATCAAACGTTGTACGATGCACGCGCTGAAATCGCGCTACGCCCTCTGTCGTCGCATCGCCGTAGAAATCGTTTCGCTGCTCGGCGATGATCTTGTCGACCAACGCCTGCCGATTCGCATCGTCCGACAGCGAGGTGTTGGCCGGCAGCAGGAGCAGGACGGCGGCCTGCAGATTGTGTACGGCCGCGCCGCGGTCGTTGCGGATGATTGGGGCTACGATGCGTTCCATTTTTCCCTCAATGACCTAGGGAGTCCCGGGTTTCTTGCCCGGAGCGACGTTCTCCGAAAATGGCATTTCCGCGGCTCTGAGCGTGCCGCTGAACGCCTCGTCCGGACCAGCGCCCACGAAGTCCCACTGAACGACTCTGTGTATTCCCTGCTGTCGCCCTGCCTTGACCCACGCCTCGTCCTTCTGGATTTGCTCGAGCAACTCTTTGCTGAGTCTGACCTTCTGCTGCACTGACGGGCCGCCTTTGGCCCTTACCCAGATCCTGTAGTTCTTCACCTCACGGCGCAGGTTTGTGTCACCGGCCGTCGGCTCGTCGCGGACGTCATGGAAGCGATCGCCCTTTGTCGTTTCCGTCTTCGTTTCGTTCGGGTTCCCGCCGCCCAGCTCGGCCTGATGCTTCTTGCCAGCGGCGCCGCGTTCCTGATTGGTGCCTTTCGTTCTCTGGACCTGATCCAGCGTCCTCGTCGTCTTGCCGCCGGGTCCCAGCAGTCGCGTGTCCTGGGTGCTGCGCGGGTCTGCCGTAAAAAGCGGCTCGTTTGCCGAAGGCGCCTTCGGAGGGCCGTTCGGCTCTCCACCGGCCGGCGGACCCGGCGCCGGCTCAGGCGCCTTTGCCGGCTCAGCGGCTTTCTTGGCCTCATCGGCGCTCTTGTTCTGCGCGAAGTAGCCCGGTGGTGGCGCGGCGGCGGGTGCCGCGCGCGCACCCGGGGGAACCGCACCCGTCGCGGGCGCAGGCTCGAGTCCTCCGTGCGCCCCCGGCCCCTTTCCAATTTGTCCGGGGCCATGAGACAGTACGTCGGTCGCAAGGACGATCGCCGCCCAATCGTCGCCCACCTTTTGCGCGCGCTTCGCGGTCAGGGAGTCGGCGGGCTTGTCGAGAAGCCCGACCTCTTCGGCCTCCGCAATGCCGGGAATGGTCCTGCGAAAGAATTGCTTCCCGGCTTCGATCCAGAACTCGTGTCGCTCGTAAAATCCTTCGCGCGCGAAGCTGCTGTCGTCGCGGCCATCGGGATCGAATCGATTGATCGGATTGTCGTGCACATAGGCGTAGCTGGATCCGGCGTCGAATACAGGATCGCACGCCGTCCATCGCCCCAACCACGGCGCATAGTATCGCGCGCCGTGGTAGTACAGCCCGCTCTCCTCGTCGCGCTCTTTCCCCGTGAAGCGATAGCGCTTCGCCGCCTCCGTCTGATTTCGCACCGCCTGATACGACGTGCTCCCGTACGGCGTGTACTCCTCGTACGAGATGATCTTCGCCAGTTCGTCGAGCTCGAGACTCGCCGAACCGAGATGATTGTCGAGCTGGTAGCGAACGAGCCGCCTCGCTACGCCAGGCTCGCTCCCCGCCGTTCGCGTCTCGACGAGCACGATCCTTCGGGCGCCATCCATGATGTGCAGCGACTCGCGCTCGATCGCATTCACGCCTGCGCGGCGAAAGATCTCGACCCCGCCAAGGTAGATCCGCTCCTCCACGATCACACCCGGCGACCCCTCCGTCACCTTGCGCACGCGCTGTCCGCTCGAGTCGTACACGTACCACGTGCGCTCACCACTGTGCGTCGTACCGTCGGCGTCGGCGGGGCTCACCGCTTGCCGGCGCGTCATCCGAAGGCGGTCGCCAAAGTCCCATCGCATCTCCTGCAGCTGCGGCATATGCAGCATGTTGCCATGCGCGTCGTAGCCGTTGCCGCCAGCGCTATACACCTCAGGCTTGAGCGGATCGGACGTGGTACTGGTGAGTCGGTTGCTTCGCTTGCCCGGCTCGAGCTGGCTCGGTTCAGCATACGCGTACGCCCGCATCCAGCCGGCATTCGCGGGATCGCTTCCCACGTGTCGCATCGTTTCGAAGTTGCCGACTTCGTCGTACACATAGCGCTCGAGGTAGCGCCCCATGGCCGTGCCGTCGCTCGACGCGAAGGAAATGCCCACCCGCGGCGAGTCGTCATACGATGATGGCCGCGGCGCGCCCCCTGCCTGACCCAAGTGCTCTCGCCCCGTCCCTTCGATCAGACGATAGAGCGCGTCGTACGTGTACTCCGCGCTCGGCTCGACACGCCGGTTGCTGAAGAACACCGTTTGCTGCGCATCGTCGCGGGTGTGCGTGATGTTGCCGACCGGGTCGTAGCTGTAGTGCAGATCCTGCACTGAAACGCCGGCGCTCCTGGTTACCAGATTCGTGAGCCGAAAGGTGAGCGCGTCGTGCGCATACGTCGTACGCACCCCGTTCCCCAACTCGAGCGCGGTACGCTGTCCCTTGG
The DNA here is from genome assembly GCA_038228795.1 of Gemmatimonadales bacterium. Lineage (GTDB taxonomy): Bacteria > Gemmatimonadota > Gemmatimonadetes > Gemmatimonadales > Gemmatimonadaceae > JALZAE01. Next base: position 15,301 of record JBBROY010000025.1, on the reverse strand, counting down.
CATCGTAGTCGATGTTCGTTACCGCATGCACGCTCGCCGATGCGGGCGCGAGCATCGCCGCGGGCTCGGCGCTCTGATCGAGCCACGTGTCTACCCGTTCGAGCAAGCCCGCTTCGTTGTATGTCGGCTGGAGCACGCTCAGCATCGCGCCGGACTGATTGCCGTGCGGCGCGACGAGCTGAATCGGACGATTGACTGCGTCGAAGCGTGTCCGGCTCCGATAGATCGGCACGTCGAGCGGCACTGCGTTGGACCAGTCGAGCGTCGCGCTGTACACGCGCGCGAGTTGCCGCTCGCTCCTGAGCAGGTTGCCCTTGAAGTCATATGCAGTGCTGGTGACGACGCCCGCCTGGTCGAACCGCTGCACCACCTTGCCGCGCAGATTGTTCGCTTCGGCGTTTGGGGCTCCTTCGCCGTACACAGTTCGATCGACCACTTGGTCGGCGCCCGCACCGTCCCGGAGAAGCATTTCGGTCGGGCGACGCAGCGCGTCGTACGTCGAGTGCATGCGATGATCGCGGCTGTCCCAGGTATAGAGCGGCTTGCCGGCAACGTCACCGAAAACCCAGTGCGCGCCGGATTCCATGCTCGTCTCATGGATGCGGTTGCCGACGACGTCATAGAGGTAGCGCATGACCACGCGGCCCTTGGCGTCCATTACCGAACGCTGTCCGCCCTGGATGTCAAACGTCACTCTCGTGCGCAGCAGTTCGTCGATCGGCGGCGCGGCCGCCGGCGTATCACTGTACTTCGCTCTGTTGTGTGCGACGGTGAGATAGCCGCGCCCGAGCGAATCGGCGTGAGCGATCGCGGGCGTTGCCGCGTACACGGCTGATTTCAGCGCCGCGTCGCGCTCGTCCGGCCCAAGCGCGCCGCCCACGCGTCGCGCATGCCACGTGGGCAAATACTCCGCGCTCGGCAATCGCGCGAAGAAATTGCCGACATCGAGATCGGACTTGGGGTCCGCAATTAAGACCGTGTCGGCCGCATCCCAAGTCTCCTGCCGCCACGGGCCGAAGATAACCTTCCTCCAGGTGTGGTTCGGATGCAGCGTCGCGACTATGCGACCGACGGGATCGTAGAAGAGAATGGGACTGACGCCGACTCGGACGTCGCGCTCGAAGCGATGCGTGTCGCTGAAGAAAGGCTCGAACTGGCGCACCGGCTTGCCCTTATTGTTGAACACCGTCCACCCGGTCCCCACCCAGCGGATGCCGCTCGCCGGCCGATTCGGCGTCGCGCCAGGCTCCGCCTGCATTTTTTTCTGGATCTCGCGCCCAAATCCATCAGAGTATGAAAAATTGTGGTGCAGCTTCACGCCCCCAACCGGAACCGGCTCGCTGTCGTGTGTCTCGCGCGCCAGTGCGTAGACGACCGCCGGCTGCGGCTGTGGCAGGGCCTTGGTGCGCTGAAAGGCGAACAGATCGTACATCAGGCGCGCGCCCGCACGCTGTAATACCGCCTGCGGGTTCGCGAGCGGCGCCGCCAAGTGGGCGAGCACGACAGCGTCGGCGAGATCCGGATCGAAGCCGGTCAGCGAATCGCCCTCGGCCGGCGATGGTAGCGGCTTTCCCATCGCGGCCGTGCCAACGACCATGCCGAGCGCGTCGAACGCCACAGCGGAGCGGTTGCGGTTCGCGTCCGTCATGACGCTCGGTTGGAGCACGCGGTAGTCGTTCCCCGCGAGTGTGATCGTGCCCGCCGCATCGCGCTCGCCCGCGGTCACGCGGTTCCCGAGTGCATCGCGCGTGTCGAGCAGCAGCAGATCGTACGCGTCGTACGTGACGGAGATCTCCGTCGGCCGCGCGCCAGTATGAAACGGATCGCGGAAGCGTCTCGCCAAGAAGAAATGCTGCCGAGCCTGCGCAAGCTCCTGCGCCGCACTGTCGGCCGAGCCTGGGGAATAGAACACGCGACCCGAGGGGATCCACCAATTCGCGTCGCCTTCGCTGTGGACGTAGCGCGCCTCGCCCTGCAGCATTGCCGTCGTGACGCGCGTGCCATAAACGTCCGCGATCAGTCCCGGCGTGAGGGCCAAAGAATAGCTCTCGCCACCGATCGCCATCGACTCCAGAATTGCCAACGGCAGCAGCGCCAACGGATCATTCTTCGAGGCGCCGAGGTCGTTCGGACGGTAGCGCGTGCGAGCGTGGCTGAGCACGCGCTTCTGCTGCACACCGGGAGTCGGCTCGGTCTCGAAGCCGATCTCCTTCGCGCCGGCGACGGCGGCCGCCATCGTGGCGAAGCTGAAGCGCAGATCTGCGGCGGCCAGCGCGAGTCCCGTCAGCTCGACGCTGCGCGATTCGGCCAGCAGCGGCGTGCGCCACGCATCAGTGACGTCGATCGCGTTCGTGACGCGATGCTCGGAGCAGGTGATGTGCAGCCGCGTCTGCTCGGCGCGGTCGCCGGCGTCGGTGATGGACATGTCGGGCGCCCGACGGCCATAGGCGACCGAGGCCGAGCGCAGCACGTTGCCGAAGGGATCGACATCCAGCGTCAGACTGTGGCCAACGCGCGGGTCCTGATGATCGCGCTCGTAGTGATGCTCCAGCGCTTCCCGCGCATGCGAGAAGAACACCGCGTGCCGGTTGTCGCCGCGCGGCTGCAGCATCTCGATGGTGAAGTTCTGCTCGCGGACCACGTACGGATGCTCGGCCAGCGCCGAGCCGTCGAGGGCGTAGATCTCCTGGCGCAGCATCGAGCCGCGCAGGGCGCGGCAGGCTTCGCGCTCCTCGCCGCTGGTCAGCGTGTACGCGGTACGACTGCCGTTCTGATGCAAGACGGAGTCGGGAAGAATCGTGTCGTCGAGCAAGCGCCGCTTCGCCTCAGTATCGTTCGTGCGCCACGCCGGCTCACGATAGTACTCGCCAATATCGAACCCGTCCGCGAGGCCGGCGAAGTACCGAGAGATGCGGTCGCCGTCAATGAACACGCCGGTGTGGAACCAGCTCTTGGTATGCACGGGCGGCACATGCGACGCCTCGTCGATATTCGTCGGCGCCGGCTTTGACGCATCGGCCAGCGACGCGAACTCTTCGGTATCCCACTGCTCCACCATGCCAAAGCCGCGAAACTCGCGTTCCTCACCATCGAAGTAACCGTGGTGGTACGCGTACCGCGCGACGAAGGCGTTGCCGGAGATGCGGTCGAGCGTGTCGACGCGCTCCACGACGTGCACCGGAAAGGGGAGCTTGGTGATCCACGGTGCGCCGGCAAGCTTGTCGCGCAGATAGAACTTGGCCGACGACGCGTACTGGACGCGGACCTCCGCGCCGAGGTTGTTCTCCATTGAGAGAAGGAGATGCGGCTTCTGCCCTCCCATCAGATCGACGTAGCGCATCTGCCGCCGGCGGTCACCGGGCGACGAGCTCGACCAGACCAGGCACGCCGTACCGTTGCCGAAGAGATCGACCGTCGCGACGGACGCGATATCGTCGATGCGCGGGAATCCCTTCAACGGCTGCGCATCGCTCCACGCGTTGCCCGATCGATTGAAGTAGAGCCGCGCACCCTCAGCACTCAGATAGATGATGTCGACCGTACCGGAGCCGTCTATGTCAGCGATGCGAATGCGACGGTGATCGAAGGTGCCGGCCGCCTCGTACCACGGGCTGTTGTCCATGATGACCTTGGCGCCGAATCGACCGTAGCCCATGTTCGGCCAGTAGCATACGCCGCCATTCGTGATGCGGACGATGTCGGTGAGTCCGTCGCCGGACATGTCGGCCAGGTGGATGGACTGCGTGCCATCGGCGAAGACGAGCGCCGGTCCCGCGTCATCGTCGAGCGGCTGCGCGACTCTCACCGGCGCGCCGAAACCGTCCTCGGCCAGCGACGGATACCACGTGAAGACGCGGTCCGTGGTCACGAGCAGATCGGCGTGGCCGTCGCCGTCGAGATCGATGAAGCGGAGATTCGGATCGTCAGCCGAGACCGTCGGACGCGAGGTGAAGGGCCGAAAGGAGGCCCACTGCTCGTCTTCCTCCACCTCGAAGAATCCGGCCATCGGGCCATCGAGCACCACGATGTCCGGCTGCCCATCGCCGGCGAGATCCATCAATTGCGCGCCCTGCCGTGCCATGGCGACGTTCGGCCGCTGCCCCACCTGCTCCACCGGCGCGAATCGCACTCGTGGCTCGAGGGGGGACCGCGGATCATTGATGGGACTGAGATTTCGTTTGTACAGCCAAGCGTTTGCCTGCTCGGTGAACATCCCCGACACCCCTTCGCCGAACAGATCCAACCACTGGTACGTCGGCGACTCGAGACCTGCCGGCAGATTCTCGAGACTCTCGTCGTCGATCGCCTGAACGCTGTCGCTCACCACGGCATCGGAGTAGGTGAGCTCGAGCGGCGGGAGCGCGCGCCGCACGTAGCCGCCGGCGCCGTTTCGTCGATATCCTGCCGAGGACACCGAGTCGATGAACGACGCGGCGGGGTTGCCCAATTCCGCGTCCGATGGAATTCCGCGCGTGCTGCGATATCGAAGATCGAGCGAGCGCACCAGGCAATCGTTGCCCACGCCGCTCTCGTTCTTGAAGTGGTGGAACATCAAGAATCGCCGGCAGAGCCGATACGTGCGCACCTCGAAGCCGGAGCGGTACGACGAAAAGGGATCGTTCCGGCACGCCCACGGGCCGGAGTCGCCCGGCGTTGGCGTGAGCGGATGGTGCTCCCCGTAATCGAGCACGAGCTCGAACAGCCACTGCGTGAACGCGAAGCGCGCCGAGTCGAGACGGGAGATCGTGTTCCCATATCGGATGCGCTTCAAGTAGCGATTCGCGCCGCGTTGCTCCGGCGTACGATTCGCCTCGCACGTGAGCGTGCCCGATACCCCGGTGGAGTCCTCCGCCTTGTAGTCGTACTCGACGGCGTTGCCGCGATCGTCGAAGCTCTCGCAGATCAGCCAGGCGGAGATGCGCGTTGGGTGCTTCGGATCGGCGCACGCCGGATCGAAGATCCTCGATTCGTTCGTCTTGCCGTAGAACGTCGTGATGTCGTCGCGCGTGATCGAGCGCCAGTGCATCTCGCCGGTGGCGATGTTCGTCCAGCGCTCGATCCGCGACGAGGCAGCATCGATGCGCGGGCGATAGCGGCGAATCGAAAAGCCTGGCGCGCTCGTGAAGTCCTCGAACAGCTTGCCGTTTGCCACACGCACCGGCACCAGATCTTCGGCGCCCGAGAGGACGAAGACATCCGACTCTTCGTCGTCGAGATATCGGGGCAGACCCTTGTCCGTCTTGCGGACGATCGCGGGCGAGAACAACGACCAGCCGAATCCGTACGGACCGTTGCCCGAGCCCGAGTCGTAGGAGAGCGAGAGCTGCGGTCCGAAGCCCGAGCGGCCGGCGCTCGTCGGAATGGGCACCGATATCGAGCTCGTACCGGTGACGGCGTTGGCCGCGAACTTCTCGCCCATTCCACGGATGGCGCCACCTCCCTTGGGAAGCGAGACCGCGGGCGCGGAGATACGGGCTGGTTCTCCCGAGGACCGCTCTCGGGGCGCGGGCGCTACGTCGTCCCTTCGTTCACTGCTGCTCGGTATCCTGAGATCTCTGCGGAGGAGTGGCCGGTGAACCTAGCTCCGTTCTCGTGGGTCCCGGAAGGATGTCGAGCACGCGCGATTATGTGCGTCGCCTTTCCCTCTTCATCTCGGCAGCGAAAACGTGAACGTCGATCCGTTCCCCGGCGCGCTCGCGACGCTCAGCTCGCCGCCCATCGCCCGCGCCAGCTCCCGGCTGATCGCCAGCCCCAAACCGGTGCCGTGCGCCAGCTCGCCGCGCTCGCGGCCGACCTGCACGAACGGCTCGAAGATCGTCTCGAGCTCCGCCAGCTTGATGCCACGCCCCGTGTCGACGACGAAGATATCCACGCGCTCGGTGTCGGCCGTCCAGCGCACACGCACTTCGCCACCGGGCTCGGTGAACTTCACCGCGTTCGAGAGAAGATTGAGCATCACCTGAACCAGCTTGTCGCGATCCGCCTGCACCGTGACCGCAGCATCGCCCGGCTCATACGTGTAGCGCAGTTCCTTCGTGCGGAGCTGCGGACCGATCAGATCGCCGACGCCCGACAACAGGTCGTCCACCCACACGTCGACGATCCGGTAGCGGACGTGGCCTGCCTCCAGCTTCGCGAAGTTCAAGATGTCGTTGATCAGGCCGAGCAAGTGCTGCGCGCTCCGCTCGATGCGGTCGAGGTCGGCCAGCTGCGCTTCGGTCACCGGCCCGCGGATTCCCTCCGCCATCAGCTGGACGTAGCCGAGCACCGCATTGAGCGGCGTGCGCAACTCGTGGCTCATCGAGGCGAGGAACTCGCTCTTGGTACGGTTGGCTCGGTTGGCTTCCTGCGTGCGACCTTCCAGCTGTTCATTCGTCGTGCGCAGCTCCTCGGCTTGCATCTCGAGTTGGATCGACTGCTGCTCGAGCAGCTGCCGGGCGTCCTCCACCCGGCGGAAGAGGCGCGCGTTGTCAATGGCGTGGCTGGCGCGTCGCGCGAGCTCTTCGGCCAACAGCACGTCGTCCGCCCCATAGTGGCGATTCGATTCCGCGCTGACGAAGGTGATCACCCCCGCCGTGCCTTCGCTCGTGCGCACCGGCACGGCCATGTACGACACGAGACCCAACTGCTGCACGAGCCGGAGATGTTCGGCGTCGCGCGACCCTGCGGCGAGCATCGCGGCGTCGATCTGTGCGACGACCTCGGTCTGGCCCGTCCGGATGACGTTCGGGACGCCGGTCGCGTCCGTAGGCCGCATCGGATATCGCCGCTCGAGCTCCTCGGCCAAAACCATTTTCAGAGGATCACGGTGCGACACAACGAGCCGGCGCAGCGTACCGCTCTCCATCAGGTCCACGGCATACCAGTCGGCGAGTGACGGAACGACGATGTCCGTCAGTGCGCGGAGCGTCGCCTCGTAGTCGAGCGACGAGCCGAGCACCTCGCTGGCCTCGAGTAGAACGCGATCGCGCGCCTCGCGAGTCTTCCGGTCGGTGACATCGCGCAGGTAGGCGGTGAACACGGGATCGCCCGGCAGCGGCACGCGCGTGATGGTGATCTCCACCGGGAATTCGCTGCCATCGGCGCGCACCGCCGGAAGCTCGAGTCGCTGCCCGAGCACGTGAGCCTCTCGCGTGGCGAGGTAGCGCGCCATTCCGTTGCGATGCGCCTCGCGCAACGCGGGCGGCACGATCACGTCGCCGATCGCCAGTCCGAGCACGTCGGCGCGGCGAGTTCTGAAGGTGCGCTCGGCCGCCGGATTGAACTCGAGAATGCGTCCGTGATGATCGATCGTGATCACGCAGTCGAGCGAGGACTCGATCATGGCGGTGTTGCGCGCCTGCGACGCCCGCTCGGCATCCGCGAGCTGCCGGCGCGCGAGGAACTGGCCAATCTGATTTCCGATCGCCTCGGCCGTCTCGAGCATCGAGCGATTCGGCGGCTGCACCGTGTCGCCGAGCACCTCGATCACGCCGAGCATCCGTTCGCCGGCGCAAATCGGGAACGCGAATGCGCCGTGCAGTCCGGCGCGAGCGGCGTCGGCGGCGCGCGGAAAGTTGCCGTCCGTCACAACGTCGGCGCACCAGTGCGGCGAGCGCGATTGCCAGGTGCGCCCGGGTAGACCGACGCCTGTAGCGAGGGGCATGGCCGCGGTGGCTCGGGCGAACTTCTCGACATCCGCATCGCCCACGTGCCAGCTATCGACCGCGTGCATCGCGCCTTCCGCCTCGTTCATCGTCCAGTACGCGGCGAAGCGCCAGCCCAGATGATGCGCCAGCTCTTCGAGCACGCGCGGCACCGCATCCTCCGCGCTCTCCGATTCGGCCAGCGCGCGGCTCACCGCGTACTGCACCGAGAAGCGCTGCTCGAGCTCCTTTCGAGTGGAGGCGTCGGTGAACACGCCGATGAAGCGCGCGGGCACCGCCCCGGCGCTCTCGACGAGGGTGAGGGCGACGTGCATCCACTGCCAGCTGTCATCGGCGTGGCGCACACGCTGATCCCATGCGCACGATGTCGCTTCGAGAGCGCTGAGCCGCCGCAGACAGCCATGCGCGACCTCCGCATCATCGGCGTGGGTGAGCGAGTCGAGATCGCGGGCGAGCAAAGCGTCGCAGGAAAAGCCGAGCATCGAGCAGAGTCGGCCGTTGCTGCGCGTGAAGCGCCCGTCGAGCGACAGCTCCGCGAGGCCGACGGGTGCAAGCTCGAAGGTGGGGTCAAGCGTCACGGCTGCACGGCGCATGGGATCAGACGAGGCTCCTCTCGGTCGTGCCGTAAGATAAGCCGAAAGGTCGGACTCCAGGCACAATGGGAGTTGATGGTGCGCTATGGCGGGATTGTCGCCGTGCCGGCCACGGCGCTGCCGGCGACCAAGAGCGCGCTGGCCGTCGGCGCGCCTACCGCGCTCCGAACGCCGCCCGCCCGATGCGCAATCGAAGCGGCGCCACAGCGCCGGTCGCGGGATCGACGCGCAGATCGACAAGCGGCGCATCGGTCGTATCGGCGCCGTCGCGTCGTGCTCCCACACGCGAGGCAACGCGAAACAGGCTGTCGCTGAGAGTACGCTCGGCCTCAGGCACGTAGATGCGCGAGAGCCCCTCGAGTCTCACCGCGCCGTACATCGCATGTGCGCGAATCGACACCCGGTCGACTTCGGGCGCCGGATGCACCGAACTGACCGATACGAGTTCCCATGCCGGCGTCGCGCGCCGCAGCGTGACCCAGATTTCGCGTGCCGCCGCAATGTCGCTGCGCTGTAGCTGTAGTCGCGCTTCGTTCTCCACGGCGTACCGAAGGGCCAGATAGTATCCGCTCGCGGCGCTATACGGATCGATCGGCGCTGTGCGAAGCGTTACGTCGATGCCGCGGCGGCGGGCGAGTAGCTGCTCGCGCGGCATCGCCGCGAGCACGAGTAGTTGCATCAGCAGCGCGGCGAGGGCCTGCCATGCGCGCGCCGGCCGCAGCCGGCGAGGTGCGGAGTCACGCAACACGAGGCACCTCCCCGGCCAGCGATGGTGCGCGCAGGCGGCGCTCGAACAGACCGGCCGCCGCTATCACCGCGACGCCGCAGGAGAGAAACGCCATCGCCTTGAGCCAGAGCGTCGTCTCGTACTGCATGAACCGAGAGAGGATCAGTACGCCGCTCAACGTGACGCCCATCCAGAATGCACCGCGCTCGAGGGTGCGCACGGACGACGCGATGGCGGTGAGCGCGATGGCGGCCACGGTGGCGTTGGCCGCGATGACTATCGCGATGCCGCCAACGCTTCCCGCCCACGTGGCGGCGAGCGCCGTCGCGGCAGCGCCGGCAAGGGCGACGGCGCGCACCGGCGCCGCGTCGATTCGCAGTCGCATCCGGCGGCGATCACCGAGCAGGAGAAACGCCAGGGTCGCGATGGCGGCCGGAGCGACGCAAGCCCACCATGGCGCCGGCACCCACATCCGCGGCGCCAGCAGCCGCTCGTTGTGGAGCGAGATGAACGTGCAGACATAGGCCGTCACGACGATGGCGACCGTCCCCAGCCGTTCGGCGATCGCTGCCGACTGGACCAGAAACAGCGAAGTCTCCGGTGACGCACCCGATGGCCGATCCGCGTCGCCAGGGAACAGCAGCGAGACGGCGATCATCAGCGCTCCGGCCGCGAGCATCGTCCAGATCAACGGCGCGTCCGGGGGCGTGCTCGACACCACCGCCCCGCTGAAGACCATCGCCATCCATCCGGCGGCCGCGATGCCGAAGAGCGAGCGCGATCTGGCCCATCGTGCGAGGGCGAGCCCGATCGCCAGGATCAGATATGGGAGCAAGACCGCCTGGGTCACATGCTCCTGGGTGTAGCTGATCTCCCACGCGACGCCGCCGGCAGTAGCGAGAGCGAGCACCGGGACGCTACCCATCAGCGCGCCGGCGACGAGGGCGCCAACCGCCCACGTGCCGACGCCGCGATACCACGGCCCCGAAATGTGAAAGACCTGCGCCACGAGCCCGATGTTCGCGCCAAAGACGAGCGTCCCGATGGCCCACAGGGCGTGACCGAGCTTGGGCAAGCGCCCGTCGATCCGCCAAAGCCAAAACCCCGCGGCGTGACACAGCACCATGACGCTGCCCATCGTCGCGAGCCTCGCCGCGGGCGACATCGTCGCCCAGTGCCAGGCGATGAACGAGACGACGCCTCCAAGGATGAGTGCGGCACCCAGCGCGTAGAACGCCGCGGTAGCCTCTACCGCGCCGTGCGCATCGAGCTGGTATCGCGCGCGTAACTCCTCTCGCGCCGGCCCAGTTATCAGCCCGCTCGCCTCCCAGCTGTCGAGCTCGCGCGCGAGGCCGGCGCGAAAGGCGCGCATGCCCCGGGTGTTCAAGTCAGGAACGGACAACGACATGTTCGGTGCTCCGGCGAATCGGTGCGCAAACTTGAAAGGCTCAACGCAACGTGCCTTGAGTGTTGCGGGCAGGCCGGTCGCTCGCGATACGTCAAGTGACGTATGCATCCTCGGCGATGCGGAAGTACTCGAGCAGCACGACGAAATGATGACGGGGTGCGACTCCGGTCTTTGGCGCGCTCGCTCGGTAGGCTGCACGCCGTGGTTGGCTCAACGATCCTCGAGCCTTGCCAAACCCTACACCCCGCGCCCGACACCCGCCTTCCCCGCCAGCCCCCGGCTCGCGAGATAATCCCGCACGCCAGAACCCGCCACGCCGAACGCGAAGGCCGTCAGCAGCCAACTCGCCCAGCCGTGATCCATCACCTCGATGCCGGTGGGCCGGGTAGCCCATTCGAGAATCGTCGGGAAGATCGTGTAGAGAAACGCACCGTACACGATCCCCATCGTCGCGTGCCCGACGCGCTCGCCGGGCGGCAACCGGCGCGTGCGGTCTTCTTCCAAAAAGTCCCACATCGTGACGACGATCTCGAAGGCGAGGATCGCGAGAAACAGCCATGCGAGCACGCCCGTCCAGGCGAGCCAGGCGATCGAGATGAAGATGAGCGCGTACGCCGCGTCACGCGTGGCGTGCAGCTTGAGCTCGAAGCCGGCGCTGTGCGTATGAGGCAGGCGCAGCTTGTACTCGTGGTAGTAGAGCGTGTCGAAGGCGCCGAGGGTGCCCATGAGGAGGATCAGATAGATCGAGCGATTCACAACGTTGGCCTCACGATGCCGCCGAACCGGAGGATGCGCCCGACTATCGGCGCGGCGATCTCAATCTCGGCGCGCCACGCACCGTCGAGCGCTACCACGTCGGCGCGCAAGCGCGGCGCAATCGCCCGGGGCAGCGGCAGGCCGACGAGCGCCACGCGCGTCGAGCGAAAATGCATCCCTCGCTCGCTGGTCTCGACGGCGAAGGTGACGGTCGTCGCGCCCCGGCGCTCGACGAGTGATCCGTTGATACACGCCTTGGTCGAGCGCAGCTGTTCCGTACAGCCGAAGGTGCGGGTCCAACGCTCGCCTTCACCGACACGCGCGATGTCGAGCGCGAGTGGTATGTCCCGCGCCGAATGGGGGAGCCGTAGAAGGTGCGCGACGAACCTTCCCAAGGCGCCGGGTCCGCGCTCCACATCGAAGGTGCCGCTTGCCCGCCTGTGACCCCGACAAAAAAAATGCTGAAGCACCACCGGCAACTCGGCGAAGCGCGCGCCGAGCAGCCGCTCGAATAGCGATGGCGCCGCGATCGTCGCGATTGCGAGGGTTGAAGTCACGAGCCCGTTGCTGAGCGACGCGCCGCGCAGGCGCGGCAGTCGCGCGATGTCGGCGGCGTCGGAGTGTAGTTGGGGAGCGAATCGTACGCGCACAGAGTGGCACGCAAGCCGGCCGCCGGATAGTGGCGGCCCAATTCCGAGTGAGAAGAATCGGGCGTGCCGTACGTGGTGTCATCGTCTTGAAGAGCCCGCGCGCCGAGGGTTAGCGCAGCGCCGCAGTTGTGATCAACCGAGGGTCTTGACGATGTCTTCCGCCAGCAAACGGCAATCCGATGCAGAGCCGGCCGCGGTCACCCGACCCGTTCGCGAGTTTCCCCAGCTGGTCGACACTGCGTCGATGGAGTACGTCGGTCTCCGGCTGGATGCGACCACTCGAGACGAGCGAGCGCGCTCCGCTTTCCGCGCGCTGCTCGACCGTTGTCGCTCATTGCTGCTGGAGCTGGAGATGCTTCATCGCGAGCCTCCGGCGCTCCTCGCCGGCGGCCGCGCGATGCTAGCGGCGTCAACGAACATCTATGGGATCAGTATCTCCGACGCCGATTGCGGTGCGGCCGCCACGAGAGTGAGCATTCTCCGAAGTCTCCATCGTTCGATCGATGGACGCGGTGGTGCTGGCCGGAGCGCAGCCCTCTTCGCCGACCTTCCCTTTTCGGCAGCCACGACGACCGCGTCGCTCACGGCCACACCGTGTAGTCCGCCATCACCGTGCGCACGAAGTTCCCTCGCATTCGCTGCACCACACTGTCGAGCTCGACCAGCTGCGCGCGCGTGAGCTGCAGCGCGTGCTCGCTGGGCTGGTCGACCGTGCCCTGCGGATAGTCGCGCGCGGGCGTGCTGCTGTTCTCGATGTGCGTGCCGAGGATGTGCGCGACCGGCCGGTCGCGCGTGAAGTCGACCAGCCGCCGAATGCTGCGCGCGAAGGCCGCGGTGTCGCGCACGTAGAGACGTCCCGGATAGAACGTGTCGCCGGTGAGCAACAGCGCGGTGCGGCGATCGTACACCGCAATGCCCGCCGGCTGATGTCCGGGAATCGGGATCACGTCGACGATGCGGTCACCGAGGTCGTATTGGACGATCTCGTCCGGCCAGCGCGCAATGTTGAAGAATGCGCGCACCGACGCGGTATCTCGGCCGACCAGCGTGACGCCGGGCCGAGAAGCGAACTGCGCATCGCCGGCGACGTGATCGCCGTGGCCGTGGCTGTGGGCGACGACCAGCTGGAGCGACGAGCGTCCGTTGCGGGCGAGCCACTTGTCCATGATCCGCGCGACCGTGCCGGCGACGTCGACCTTCCCCGCTCCGGTATCTAGTAGTAGTGCGCGATCTTTTCCGAAGATCAGGTAGAGGAATGGCTTCTCGAAGTTGGTGCAGGCGGACTGGCGAAGGATGTAGAGGTCGTCGTTGTAGGCGTGGACTTGGAAGTCGTCACGCCCCGCGCACTCCGCGCCCCCGGCGTACCAACTAGCCGGGAGCGTGCCGGATGCATCGATGTACGCGCCATCGCCCGTCACGGACGGATGCTTCGCGCAGCCGAGAACCAAAATCGTTACGACGACGGCGATGGGTGGAGTCAGTCGCAAATCACATCCCCGCACTAGCTACGTGAATTCTTGAGCCAATGACACCACAGTAAAACCGTTGAAAGACGATTACCATAAGTAACGCCCTGGCGGAATTTTGATCCATCGCGCTTGCTCGCCGTGCTGTCTGGTGCGCGCCAACGAGTATTTCCAAAGGCATTTTCATGATGGCGATTGCCATTTGCTTGCCAATGCTTGGAATGGCATTTCTCCGCGCGCCACTCATGCGCTCTGTCGCAACTCAATTCGCAACGCTGACGGCACCGCTGACCGGTCCGAAGGTCGTCTGGAAGTATCGCGTCGAACGGCAGGCAGATTCAACGACGCGTCAGATTCGGCACGTCACCGTCGCGCCGGGCGTCCATCTCGAGGTAATCGACTGGGGCGGCCGCGGCCAACCTGTAGTCTTCCTCGCCGGTTTCGGCAACTCCGCCCACGTCTTCGACAACTTCGCCCCCCGGTTCACCGACCACTTCCATGTCGTCGGCATCACCCGCCGCGGCTTCGGCGCGTCGAGCCTCGCCACCTCCGGCTACGACAGCGAAACCCTAGCTCGCGACATCATCGCCGTCCTCGACTCACTCCACCTAGTCAAACCGATCCTCGTCGCCCACTCCTTCGGCGGCGCCGAGCTCAATGCGATCGCCACTCATCACGCCGACAACGCCCGCGCGCTGATCTACCTCGACGCCGGCTTCGATTTCGCCGAGCTCTACGCCGACACCGTGTGGCTCCGCACTCCCTTCCCCAAGCCACCGACCCGCGAATCCGAGCTCGCCTTCTCGCGCGAGATGGCAGGCCCGAACTATCCCGAATCAGAAGTCCGTTCGAACGCCGACTGGATCGCCGCGCTCCAGCGCACGCCCGCCTTCCACGCCGACTCGCTCGCTGTCTGGCTCATGCGCGGCACTCCGCCGGCGCAGCTGAGTGAGATCAAGCTCCCGACACTCGCGATCTACGGCGTGCCGGCGACGGTCGATCAGAAATATCCGTGGTACGCGCGGCTCTCACCCGACAAGAAACGCGAAGCCGAGCGGCGCTTCGCGGTCGAGCGCGAGCGCATGGCCCACCAGCGCTCCCGATTCCACGCGGAAGTCAAGAATTCACGCGTGATAGAAATCGCCGGCGGCCGTCACTACGTCTTCCTCACGCATCCCCGCGACGTCGCCCGCGCCATTCGCCAGTTCGTGCGATAGGCGCGATTCTGCTCGCGTTCCCGACACTCCGGGCGCCGCCGAAGAACTCGACGCCCGAACCGGCCAAGCGCGATGCACTCGATTGCGGCCACGACCTAGCGCCGACCCGGCCCGGCCGGTTCCTTGCGGTAGTGTCTCCGCGAGAAGCCCTCTCCTTACCGTCGGCCCGAGCCCATGCCCCGCCGACTTCTCGCTCCAGACATCCGCCTATTCGCGCTCGACCCCGCTCACCGCGCTGCAAGCGGGTAAATTCAGGATTTGCTGGATCGAGGGACCTATGCCACCTGCTCAGAAACGCTCGTCCGACGGCGCCGATCTGACCCTGGACGTCCGGCACGCAGACACGCTGCTCAGAACAGGCGCCCTCCAGAGCGCGATCTTCAACAGCGCCAACTTCTCCAGCATCGCCACCGACGCCAAAGGCGTCATCCAGATCTTCAACGTGGGCGCCGAGCGCATGCTCGGCTACACGGCCGCCGAGGTGATGAACAAGATCACCCCGGCCGACATCTCGGATCCGCAGGAAATCATTGCGCGCGCCACGGCGCTCAGCCTCGAGTTCTCCACGCCGATCGCGCCGGGCTTCGAAGCACTCGTCTTCAAAGCCTCGCGCGGCATCGAGGACATCTATGAGCTGACCTACTTCCGCAAAGATAAGAGCCGCTTCCCCGCGGTCGTTTCGGTCACCGCGCTGCGCGATGCGCAGGATGCCATCATCGGCTACCTGCTCATTGGCACGGACAACACCGCGCGCAAGCAGGTCGAGGACGAGCGCACGAAGCTGGACCAGCGGCTCCGCGACCAGCACTTCTACACGCGCTCGCTCATCGAATCGAAC
>JBBROY010000024.1:0-75923 GCA_038228795.1 Gemmatimonadales bacterium | reverse complement strand
GTGCGCGCCGACGTCTCGCTCGCGGGCGCCACCATCGAGCATGACGGCCGCGCAACCGAGAACATGCTGCGCGCAGCGATCGCGATGGCGGGGTTCGACGTTGTCAGCGCGACCGAAGAGAAGCGCGCCCTACCGCTGCTCTAAGAGATCGCCAGATACGGCCTCGGCCCTAGACGAGAATCGCTCAGGCGGCGCGTGTTGCTGATGTTGTACAAGGTGCGTTTGCTGTTGACCTATCCGCGGCCGTCCCGGTAAGTTGACGCGCCGCGCAGGCGACGGAGCGCCTCTCCCTCGCGTTCGCGCGGCGGCGACGCCGCAACCAGGACGGCACCATGACGCCACCGCAGCGCAGATCCGAGCGCGACCTGGCCACGCTGCTCGCGCCTGACATCATCGAGACGCTCGATACTTCGCCGGCCGACATCGCGAAGGAGACGGAGGAGCTGCACCCGGCGGATCTGGCGGATGTCGCTGAGCTGCTGCCGCGCGGGCGCGTCGCCGAATTTCTGCGCGCGCTCCCCGCCGACCGCGCCGCCGACGTGTTGGAGTACCTCGACGAGGATCTCCGCACGGAAGTGCTCGAGGCAATGACCTCGACGCAGGCCGCGGGCCTCCTCACGGCGATGACGCCGGACGATCGCGCGGACGCGCTCGAGGAGCTCGAGGATGAGCGCGCGGACGAGATTCTTGCCAAGATCCCCCAGGAGCAACGCGGGGAGACGGAGCGGCTGCTCGCCTTCGAGCCGGACTCCGCCGGCGGTCTGATGACGACGGAGTTCGTCTCCGTTCCGGCGACACTGACGGTCGACGAGGCGATTGACGCGGTGCGTGCGGTGGCGCGCGCGGGAAGACGCGAATCGATGTACACGATCTACGTGACCGACGAGCAGGGACGCATGAGCGGCGTACTCTCCCTGCGCGAGCTGCTCGCCGCGCCCACCGGCACGCGCATCACCGACCTGGCCTGGACCGAGGTCGTCTCCGTGCCGCCGACGGCGGATCGCGAGCAGGTTGCCGATCTCACGCGGAAGTACGACCTGGTGGCCGTTCCTGTGCTCGACGAACGCGGACACCTGCTCGGCGTCGTCACCGTCGACGACATCATCGACGCGATCGTCGATGAACAGACCGAGGACGCGCAGAAACTCGGCGCCGTCGAGCCGCTGGAAGAGCCGTATTTTGCCGCGAGCTTCTGGTCCATTCTGCGGAAGCGCGGCGGATGGCTCGTGCTGCTGTTCGTCGAGGAGATGCTCACCGGCTCGGCGCTGCGTCACTACCAGGCGACGATCGAAGCGGTGACCGCGCTGACCTTCTTCATTCCGTTGATCATCAGCTCCGGCGGCAACTCCGGCTCGCAGTCAGCGTCGCTGATCACGCGTGCCCTCGCGGTCGGGGACGTCGAGATGCGCGATGCGCTCCGCGTCTTCTGGCGCGAGTCCGGTCAGGGGATACTGCTCGGCCTCTTCCTCGGCATCGTCGGGTTCGCGCGCGCGCTGATGTGGGGAAACGGCCCGTCGGTCGCGGCGGTCATCGGATCGACGCTGGTGTTCGTCATCCTGAGCGGCACCGTCGTGGGCGCGATGTTGCCGCTCGTCTTCACCAAGCTCGGATTCGACCCCGCGATCGCCTCGTCTCCATTCGTCGCATCGCTGGTCGACGTCGTCGGCATTGTGATCTACTTCAACATCGCGATCCTGGTACTGCATCCGGCGTGAGCTTGGCGCGACTCACCGGCAATGCACCTGCCCGTCCGCGAAGCCCTGCTCGACCTTCGTTCCGACGCCGATCGTGCAGGAGATGGCCGCCGACGAATGCTTGGCGGTCGCCGACCATCCCACGCTATCGGCGGCCAGCGTCGCGGTGACGTTGGGCGACAGCTGAAAGGCTGTCAGCGAGTCGAGGTGGCCGGTGTATCGCTTGTGATCGGCGAAATACCCCTCCTCGGCCGTCGCGAGATTGCGTAGGTCCGTCTTGATCGCGGCGATGTATGCCTTCTCCTTGGTGTTCGCGAATTTCGGAATCGCGATCGCGGCCAGAATTCCGATCACGACCACCGCGGCGATCGTCACGGCGATGGCGATCAGGCAGCCGAAGAGCAACTTGGTCCCGCCCGACGTTCCTGCCTCGAGCGACGGCTGCCGAATGCCGCACTTCGGGCAGAGATCGGCGCCGCGCGGAATGATCGCGCCGCACTCGTGGCAATATTTTTGGAACTCGGTTTTCTCCGGCGCGGTCATGGGGCCTCGACTGATCGGGGAGACGGCGACGCTCAACGGAGATATCCGCGGCACTCGCTGTCAAGCCCGCGCGCGCGCGCGCGGCCTTGTGGCGCGGCCACGCCTGCTCTCTCTTTCCGGCTGAACTACAACAGCAGCCGCAGATTTTTCGCAGATAAACGCAGATGGATCAGATTGAAGGCGTGATCCGAGTCGCACGCCATTCTCGTCTGTTTTTTACGACAACATCTCAGAGCCAAGCGCCGCGTGCCTGCGCTCTCTGTCCGTCCCGATCGATCCGCGTCCATCTGCGGAAATCTGCGGCTAGTTGTGCAGTCGCTTTCACGGAGAGGCTGTTGTGAACGCTCGCCCGTTCTGCACCTCATTGATCTTATCCGCGGCCCTCGCCTGCAATCGCGAGCAACCTCCGAACGCGCCCCCTCGTAGCGTATCCGCGGCTCCCATCAGCGGCGCTCGCATAGCCGCGCCCGCCCCCGCCGCGGATTCGGGCCAATGGACGATGCCGGCCAAGGACTACTCGAGCTCGCGTTTCAGCGCGCTGTCGCAGATTACGCCGGAAAACGTGCGCGGTCTCAAGGTGGCGTGGTCTTTCTCGACCGGCGTGTTGCGCGGCCACGAAGGGGCGCCGCTTGTAGTCGACAACACGATGTACGTGGTGACGCCCTTCCCGAACGTCGCCTACGCGTTTGATCTGACGCAGCCGGGCATACCGCTCAAGTGGAAATTCAGGCCGAACACCGCGCAGGCCGCGGTTGGTATCGCCTGCTGCGACGTCGTCAATCGAGGCGCGGCGTACTCGAACGGCATCGTCGTCTACAACCGGCTCGATGGACACACGGTCGCGGTGCGCGCCGCCGATGGCACTCAGCTCTGGGACACGCAGCTCGGCGACATCAATCGCGGCGAGACGATGACGATGGCTCCGATGATCGCCAAGGGGAAAGTCTTCGTGGGCAATTCGGGTGGCGAAATGGGCGTGCGCGGATGGCTGGTTGCGCTCGATCTGCAAACAGGCAAAGAGCTCTGGCGCGCCTATAGCACCGGTCCCGATGCCGACGTTCGCATCGGCTCGCGCTACAAGCCGTTTTATCCGACGGATCGCGGCACGGACCTCGGCGCCACCAGCTGGCCCGGCACATCGTGGAAGACGGGCGGCGGGGCGGTGTGGGGTTGGCTCTCCTACGATCCGGAGCTCAATCTGATCTATCACGGAACCTCGAATCCCGGTCCGTGGAATCCCGACGCGCGCCCGGGCGACAACAAATGGACCTGCGCGATTCTCGCCCGCGATGCCGACACCGGCGAGGTGGTGTGGGCGTATCAGATCACGCCGCACGACATGTGGGACTACGATGGCGTCAACGAGAACATCCTCGCCGATCTCCCGATGAATGGCGCGCAGCGAAAGGTGCTCGTCCACTTCGACCGCAATGGCTATCAGTACACGATCGATCGCGCGACGGGCGAGGTGCTGCTGGCAAAGCCATTCGTCCCGGTGAACTGGTCCAGCGGCTTCGACCTCAAGACGGGCCGCGCCCAGCTCGTGCCCGCGAAGATGACCGCGCAGGGGAAGAAAACGGAGGACATCTGCCCGAGTCTGGAAGGCGGCAAGAACGAGCAGCCGGCCGCCTTCTCGCCCAAGACGGGATTGTTCTACGTGCCGACGAACAACCTCTGCATGGACTTCGAGGTCCGTTCCGTGTCGTACATCGCCGGCACCCCCTACATCGGCGCGAACGCGCCGGAAAAAGCGGGGCCTGGCGGCTATCGCGGCGAGCTGATGGCGTGGGATGCGACGACCGGCACCAAGCGGTGGGGGATCAAGGAGCAGTTCCCCGTCTGGAGTGGCGTGCTCGCCACCGCGGGCAATCTCGCCTTCTACGGCACGCTCGACGGCTGGTTCAAGGCCGTCGATGCCACGACCGGCGCCGAGCTCTGGAAGCTGAAGCTCGGCTCCGGCATCATCGGCAATCCGATGACGTTTCTCGGTCCGGACAAGAAGCAGTACATCGCGGTCTACTCGGGCATCGGCGGCGACATGGGACTGCTCATTGCCGGCGACGTCGCGGCGAACATGCCGTACGACGTGCGCGAGCGCGGCACGACCCTCCCCGATTTGGCGAAGTACACGAGTTGGGGGGGCACCGTCTACGTTTTCGCTCTGCCGTGACCGCGTGGGCGGTCAGTATTTGAGTTGCGGGTACCAGTTCTCGCCGCGGCCTTCCGGTGTGTAGTCGAACAGATTCCACAGTGGCCAGATCATGTCGACGTGCCGGCCGTTCTGTCCCGGCTCCGGCGGCACGTAGAGCAGCTCGGTGCCGCTCGCGTGGTGCACGCGCCCATCGCGCTTCACAAAAACGTTGAGCATCGGCAACTGGCTCCCCTTGTCGTCCTCAGCGTGATAGTCGTGGTTGTAGCTGTTCGCGGCTGATGACATGAGGCGGAGGTTTCGCCAGCCGCGCTCCCGTGCGTGACTCTGAATCCGCTCGATCGGCGACTTGGCGACGACGACCAGATTCACCCGCTGCGCAATGTGTGGCACCTCCCCGTCGAGTGCATCGAGAATCGATGTGCACGCGGGGCAGGCCTCTTTCATCGCCGGCCCGTACATAAAGCTGTAGACGATGAGCGTGTTTTTTCCGCCCTCGAACAGCTCAGAGAGCCGCGTGCGCGTGTCGGCCTCGCCGAACTCGTAGTCCTGTGGTATCGCGCCGCCGAGCGGCAATGTCCGCCGTTTCGCGGCAACCGCTTCGATGGTGCGCCGCAGCTCGACCTCGGCTGCCAGCAGCTCATCTCTCGCCGTTCGATAGGCCGTGCTCTCTCCCGGGAACCGTACCGTGCTCGTGATCGCACCCATGGTCGCTCTCTCGTTGCCGTGGACATTCAACTGAATGGTTGAATAATGTTCGGGACGCGCGGCGCGCGCAAGAGCGACTATTGATATTGGATGTAGGATGGCCGGGGGCGAAGGCGCATCAGCTCGTCGGGCGTGATGAGCGTGCCGCCCTTCTTGGTGTCGTTGTGGTAGAAGATCTTGAAGCCCGTGTACTGCACCGGGTGCGCGACCTCGTAGGCGTTGTACGAATCGAATTTGAGCCACGGCGGTCCCCAGCCGTCCATGTCCATCACCACCTGCACGTGCGGGTCGAACCGGATCTCTTCGGCGTCCGGAACCATCTTCTTCGTGAATCGATGCACGATGATGATTTTCGGCGGCAGTTTCTTCTCCGCCGCGAGCCGGGCGAGCGCCTGCACGGCCGCGTTCACATCCGCGGCGCGCATGGTCCCAATTTTCTTACCGGGCGCGAGCCCTTCACGGTCGTAGTGCATCGAGAACTCGGGATCGAGCCCGAGGTGCACGTCCGGCCGCTCGAGAAACTTCATCAGATGCGGCAGCTCGGCCTGCACGGTGCTCTTCCCTACCTGCACGTCGAGGAAGAGCAACGCGTTCTTCTTCCGCGACCACCCATACACTTTCTCGATGAACGCCGAGTCCATGCGCAGGCGGTACATCCCATCACGCCCGCGGTCCCCTTGAGCGACGACGGCGATGAGGTGCAGCGCCGGCTTGACCGGCGTCTGCGGATCCGCCGCGCGCCAGCTGGCCACCTCGCGGTCGAGACGCGCCAACATCTCATCGAGCGGATATTCGCCCAGCACGCCCATCTTGGTCGAGAGCGGATTCCCGTAGAATGCGACGATGCGCTGCGCCGGCAGCACGGCGCCGGTGAGCGGCGGGGGCATCTTGACCGGCCATCGCGAATTTTTTGTCCCGGCACGAATCGCGGCGCGGAACGAGACGCTGTCGTGCTGCGATCGCCCGGGCGCCATCGCGAGGCGCGTGGTGTCCTTCGGGGAAGCTTGCGCGACGACGGTTGCCCATGAGCAGCCCAGCGCGGCGGCCGCGAGCGTGAGGCGGAGAAAGCGCATCAGATTGCTTTTGTCGAAAAGGTCAACTGCTGAGAGCGAACCACAGATTGCACAGATCGCACAGATTGACTTTCGCTTTGTCGTTAATCTGTGCAATCGGTGGCTTCGTTTTTCATGTCGCCCTGGCGCGAGGTGCGTTGCGCCGGTAAGACTCCGCCATGCGAAGCATCGCAATATTCGCCGCGCTCGGAATGCTGTCGACTGGGAATGCGGCTCAATCAGCCACGCGTGCCAGGCCGCCTCGCATCCTTCGCGTCTGCGCCGATCCAAACAACCTTCCCTTCTCGGACAATCGCGGCTCGGGATTCGAGAACAAGATCGCCCGGCTCGTCGCCCGCGACATGCACGCGACGGTGGAGTATACCTGGTGGCCGCAGCGGCGCGGGTTCGTCAAGCGAACGCTCGGCGCGAACGACTGCGATGTCGTGATCGGCGTGCCCGTGGGCTACGACCTGGTGATGACGACGCACCCCTACTATCGCTCAGCCTACGTATTTCTCTCGCGGCGCGAGCGCCGCTATTCGCTTCGTTCGCTCGACGACACGTTGCTCCGGACCCTCAAGGTCGGTGTGTCGCTCATCGGCAGCCACTATCAGAACACGCCGCCGGGAGACGCGCTGGCCGCGCGCGGGATCGTGTCGAACGTGGTGGGCGTTCCCGTCTACGGGGACTACGAGCGGCGGGGGGCGCGGCCTGAACTCATCGGCGCCGTCGTGCGCGGCGAGGTCGATGTCGCGATCGTCTGGGGGCCGACCGCCGGATATTGGGCGAGTCGCGACCGCGCTCCCCTGGTAGTCGCGCCCATCGCGCCCTCCGGCGCTGACTCGGCCCGCGTGCCGATGCGGTTCGGCATGGCGATGGGCGTGCGCAAGAAGGACGATGCGTTGCGCGCCACGCTCGACAGCATCATCGTGCACCGGCAGGCCGAGATAGGCGCGATCCTTGAATCGTATGCGGTGCCCCGAGTTCCCTGAGAGAGGCTGACCGATGCCCCCAATTCGACTCGCCGCGCTTCTCGCGCTCGCCGCGCTCCCGCTGCTTGCGGCGCAGTCGGGCGGCACCAAGCAGCCGCCGCCCGCCCTGCTCGTTCGTCACCCTGACCACGTTCAGCCGTTCGGAACGCCGCAGTCGGTCGGCGTCGTGCTGGCCAACCCGCTCGAGGGCGATGCGAACGCCGCGAAAGCGGGCGCCGTCCTCTTCGTCTCATACAATTGTATGGACTGTCACGGCGCGGACGGCTCGGGCGCCATGGGCCCGAGCCTCGCCGACGGGCGCTGGCACTTCGGCGGAACGCCCGGCGAGATCTTCGAGTCGATCTATGAGGGGCGGCCGGACGGGATGCCCGCTTGGGGCGGCAAAATATCTGATACTGACATTTGGCGGCTCGTCTCGTATCTTCGAACCTTAGAAAAGGGCAAGAATCCCTCGACCGAAAACTTCACGGGGAAAGAAGTCGAGCGGACGGGGCACTGATTCGTGGATCCAATTCGTCATTATCTCTCGTACCACATACATGCGACTCGATGATGCTGGGCGCGATTTCAAGGTGATCCGGGCGGCTGCGGCGCCGCCTCCGGTCGGCGCGCGCCGGCTGATCGCGGACCGCGCCGTGCGCTCGAAGGTGATCGAGCGCGATGTCACCCACAGCGCCGTGCCGGTGTTCGCCGAGTCGCGGCCGTGGAACGACGAATATCTTCGCGCGCTCGACGACCCGCGAGTCGAGTGGAAGGAGAGCATCGCGGCCGGCGAATATCGCGTCAGCAAGTATCGGGTGAGCGGCACGCACGTCGCCCAGCTCCTTGGCGTCGCCCCGACTGGGCGGCAAGTCCAGTTCGACATGTACTCCGCCCGCGCCACCAATCCCGACGGCTCGGTCGACCTCTGGAGCACCTTCGACAGCGTTGGCCTCATGCGGCAGTTGACCACGAAGCAGAGCGACTGATCTCCGCTGCTCTGGACGAAAAAAGCTCCCCGCGATTCGCGAGGAGCTTTCTCATTTTCAGCGCGTCGTTCCCATTCAGTCTCCGACGCCCGCGGCCTCGCGTTTCAGCGCGCGCTTCGGCTCCGCACGCCTCGTCGTCGTGGTGAAGGTCGGCGTCGCCGTCTCGTCGACGATGCCCTCTTCGAGCCACGGGAACTCGTGCTTCAGTACCCGCTGCGAGATGCGATAGAGCGCGGCGTCGTTCGGGCCGAAGAGCATTCGGAAATGGTCGGCGATGCGAAGCCTCGCTTCCCGGCAAAAGAGATCCGCCAGGTCGACCGCGTTCGCGTCACCATGCTTCACCAGCATCTGCGCGCGCACGCACACGGCGGACATCGCGAACAGCTCGGCGCCGATGTCGACGGCGCGGAACAGCACCATCTGCCGCCGCTCGAGCTTGGGACCGAGCTTGACCATCGCGTGGAAGATCGCGCGGCCAAGTTTTCCGGTCGCTTTCTCGACGTACCGCATGTGGCCGGCCAACTTGCCGAACTCACCAAAACCGCCGAACGGGTTGACGGCGCCAAGCAGCCGCTTGGTGTACCACGCCGGATAGAACTTGGCCGAGCGAATGAGAGCGTCCCACTTCTGCGCCTTGCTCGCCTCGGGGTTCACGACATCGAACGCCGTCTTGAAGTGGTGGTCAACCGCTTCGCGCGCGATGAAGAGCCGCATGATCTCCGACGATCCCTCGAAGATCAGATTGATGCGGAAATCGCGCATGGCGCGTTCGACCGCGATCGGACGCTCGCCGCGCGCCTCGAGCGACTGTGCCGTCTCGTACCCCCGGCCTCCGCGGATCTGCAGCGCGTCATCGACGATGCGCCAGCCCGCTTCGGTGTTCCACATCTTGGCGATCGCCGCCTCGAGCCTGATGTCGTACCCACCCTTGTCGGCCAGGGCGCTGGCCAGCTCTGCGATCGCCTCCATGGCGAAGGTGTTGGCCGCCATCTTCGCGATTTTCTGCGCGATCGCCTCGTGCTTGCCGATCGGCTGTCCCCACTGCACGCGCTCGTTCGCCCATTCGCGCACCACGCGCAGCATGGCCTTTGCCCCGCCGGCGGCGCTCGCCGGCAGCGTGAGCCGTCCCGTGTTGAGCGTGATCAACGCCAGCTTCAATCCCTTCCCTTCGCCCCACAGGATGTTCTCGCGCGGCACCTTCACGTTCGTGAATCGGATCACACCGTTCTCGAGCGCTTTGAGTCCCATGAAGTGGCACCGATGCGCCACTTCCACGCCTGGTGAGCTCGTCTCGACGATGAAGGCGGTGATCTGCTTCTTCGACTTGCCGTCGACGACGAGATCGGCCGTACGCGCCATCACCACCAGCAGCTCGGCGCGCGTGCCATTGGTGCACCACAGCTTCTCGCCGTTGAGGATGAAGTGCAGGCCATCCTCCGTCGGCACGGCGGTGGTGCGCATGTTCGCGGGGTCGGAGCCGGCGTCGGTCTCGGTGAGCGCGAAGGCCGATATCGCTCCCTTCGCCAGGCGCGGGAAGAACTTTTTCTTCTGCTCGTCGGTGCCGAAGAGCTTGAGCGGCTGCGGCACGCCGATGGACTGATGCGCCGAGAGCAGCGCGGTGAGTGAGCCATCCTTCGAGGTGACGAGCTCCATCGCGCGGACGTAGCTCGTTTGCGACAGGCCCAGCCCACCATACTCGGTCGGGATCTTGATCCCGAAGGCGCCCATCTCGCGCAGCTCCTGCACGACCGCTTCAGGAATGTTGCCCGCGCGGTCGATCTCGTCCGAGTCGACCTTGTTCATGAACGCGCGCAGCTTGTCCATGAAGGGCTTGGCGCGAGCGGCTTCGGCGGGATCGTACTCGGGGTGCGGATGGATCAGGTCGAGCTTGAGC
Organism: Gemmatimonadales bacterium; assembly: GCA_038228795.1. Classification (GTDB taxonomy): domain Bacteria; phylum Gemmatimonadota; class Gemmatimonadetes; order Gemmatimonadales; family Gemmatimonadaceae; genus JALZAE01. The sequence goes on along the minus strand of JBBROY010000024.1, from coordinate 65,920 downwards.
CGGCCGAGGAACATCTCTCGAAGAAAACTCGGCTCCTTCCACTCGCTCTCGCGCGCGCCCTCGGCGACGTCGCGAGCTTCCTTTTCCGTGGCGAGTCCCTGCGGGGTGTTGCCCATGTTGATCTCGCTCCGCGTTTCGCGGGAATGCGTCGGGATGCCTGCCTCTGGGGCGCGGCCGGCGCCATGAGAGCGCGTCGTTCCTTCATACTATCGACCGAGCGGCGCTCTCGACAGCGTTACATCGGAGACGCTGCGTACTGCGTGCTGCGTGCCGACTGCGCGTGCCTGAACCGAGCACCCTGTCAAAGATCGCATTGGCAGACGCAGTCAGCACGCAGCACGCAGCACGCAGCTCAGTTGACCGGCCGCCTCTTCCCTTCCTGGTATATCAAAACTCCGACCCCCACAACTCCGATCGCTGCAAAGCTGAACCATTGAACGGCGTAGCTCTTATGCGGTCCTTCGTCGAGCGCCGGGAGCGCCAGTCGCGCCGGATGTGCAAGGGAGGAGCTATCGGCCTCGGGCAGTGCGACCGCCAGAAAGTCGAACGCTGCCGAGGGACGGGGCTGGCGCGAGATGATCTGCGGCAGATCGAGCGAAACGAGCACGTGCGAGCCCATCGCGGCCGACGCCGCCTTCCGCTCCGACGGCCGCTCGACGTAACCCGGCATCGCCACTGGATCCGGCTCATGCCACTTGCCGAGGTCGATCGTGCCGGCATCGGGAGAGTATACCCACCCGCGATTGACGAGCAAAACGCGATCGGAGTGCGCGAGCGCGAGTGGCGTTATGATGTTCACTCCCGGCGACCCGCCGTGCGTCCGGCCCGCGATCGCGTACTCGTGCTCGAAGTCCCACGCTCCGCCGAATACGATTCGGCGATAGCGCGGCAGCGACTCGGCCGGCACTACCGGCGTGAGCGCGCTCCGGCTGCGCACCACGGCGTTCTGCGCACGACGTCCGGCCAGGCGGTCGAGCTGCCAGAGTCCCAGCTTGATGCAGAACACCGCACTGACAACCGCGATCAGCGCAGCGAGGAGATTTCGTCGACTCATGGAGGGAAGATACTGGCCGTCGGGCGTGGAGCGCCAAGGTAGTTCTGTCAGTGTCCGATGCCCGACGTCCGACGCCCTAGAATAACGACATCTGCTCGCCCAGCTCCGACGGATCTACGGTGCGTTGTCCCATCAGGCGCTGAAGATCTCTGGCCGAGGAGGGGCTGTGGCCCGCGAAGTGATTGTTGACGTAGCCGTAGACGGTCTGCACGCGCTTGGCGAGAATCGACATGGCCTGTGCCCAGATCTCCAGCTCACGGGTACGGTCGTGCTGGATGCGCGAGTAGTCGACGATGTCGCGGTCGGGGCCCATCCACCTGATGTACGCGAAGTTCGCCGTCGGGCGTTCGGCGAGGGCGAGCATCGTCTTTCGCGGAATCCACCGGCCGTCGCTCAACGCGACGGCGATGTTGTGCTCGGCGAGCAGAGCGAGGATGCCATCATGGATCCAACCACGGTGCCGGAATTCGACGGCGAAGTGGATATCTCGCGGGAGCAGCGGCAGAAACGAAGCGAGCGCGGGCAGCTCGGTCGGCGCGAAATCGGGACCGAGCTGAATCAGGACCGGCCCGAGCTTGTCGCCGAGCTTGCGGGCGCGATGCACGAAGAGCGAGAGAATTTCCTCGCTCTCGCGAAGCCGTTTCTCGTGGGTCACCTCCTGCGGCAGCTTGAGCGCGAAGGTGAAATTCGCCGGAGTGCGTTCGGCCCAGCCGACAACCGTGCGCTCCGGCGGGATGGCGTAGAATGTCGAATCGACTTCGACCGTTTCGAAGGCGCGGGCGTAAACGGTGAGATAATCCACCGGCCGCGTGCCGACCGGAAAGAACGGTCCGACCCACGCGTTGTAGTTCCAGCCCTGGGTGCCGATGCGGACGTCCATCAAGACAATCGGCAGCCCTGCGCACCGCCAGTCAAGATTGCCACAACCGCGAATCAATTTCTTCAAGGCGAACTTTGAGCACCGTTTTTGCTTTAGCTGCTGGTCCACAGCAACGCGGGGCAAAAACATGGATAACCAAAAAGACGACGTGCGCGACGAGTTGGCGAAAGGAACGGGCAAGCTGGCGGGCGCCGCCTCGAGCGAACGACATCACGAAGAGCCGACAGCGGGTGATCTTGTCGGCGAGGGCGTAGGCGGGGTGTCCGGTGTGCTCGTCGGTGCGGGCGTCGGCTCGATCGCCGGCCCGATCGGCACGATCATCGGCGGAATCGCCGGCGCGGTGAGTGGTTGGTGGGCTGGCCGTACCGTCTCCGAAGCCGTTTCGGGCTACTCGCCCGACGATGATGGCTATTATCGCGACCGCTACGACGCGTCGCCGACGAAGCTGGCCGACCGCAACTACGACGAAGTTCGTCCCGCGTACCAGCTCGGCCACATCGCTGGTGCAAACCCCGACTACAAGGGACGGCGCTTCGAGGAGATCGAGGGCGACCTACGCAAGGGATGGGACGCCACGGAGCAAAAGGCGCACGGCGGCTGGGAGCACGTGAAGGGTTACGTGAACGATGCCTACAGCCGCACCAGCAGCCGGCACTCGAGCGCGGCCAGCACCTTCACCGCGCATTCGCGCGTGGCCGAGGGCGGCCTGACCTCGGACGACACCGTCGGTTGACGCTTGGAGCTCGAGGCTGGAGCAATCCAGCCTCGGGCGCTACCGGTAGGTCTCGAAGAATCCGGTTCCCGCTCCGCGAACGCGCGCTCCGCTGAGTCGTCCACTCAGTGTCGCGGTGCCTTTCATCTGAATGAAATACGGCGTGGCCAGCGCGCGCGCGGCACTTGCGTCGCCGCGCTCGATGAGTGGCCGCCGAGTGTCTGTGCCGATCGCATCCTCGATCTCCAGCTCGACGCGTAGCGTGTCGCTACCGCGCGCGTCCTCCATCACGGCGCGCGATGGAACGCGGATGGTCGCGCCGTTGAGGGTGATCGTCCTGCCGTCGACGTAGCTGATCTCCTTCGGCCGGAACAGCGAGCGGAAGCCGAGCGAGTCGATGAGATAGAGGAAGAGCGGCGCGGCGGCCGTCGATCCGTCCGGCGAGCGTACGCGGCCGTAGAGAAAGGTGTAGTCACCTGCCCGCGATGCCCCCCATTCCCACGTCACCCCCCGCCACACGCCCCAGTTGTGATCGTGATACGACTGCGCTGCGCTGTATCGCTCGCACGTCGAGGCGATGCACAGCGTGCCGGTCGCGGCGGCGCGAAGGCCAGGCACGGTATAGCCCGACGTGAACGCGCCGCTCGAGAGTGCCGCGCCCGGAAAAAACGCGCGCGGTGTGGGCGACACGATGAGATCGAGTGTCAGCGGCGCTCCGGTCTTCTCTTCACGCGCCACGGCGTGCAGCGCGTAGCGGCCATCCGGCAGCACGGCCACGGTCGACGCGCCGATGCTGAGATCGGCATCGCTCGTCGAGAAGCGGACGTCCCGTGCTGTTGATCGCGCGACAAACTTGCGCGTGACACCACCCTGCTCGCGTACGCTGATCGCGATTTGCCCGCCCCACGCCGCGTCCGCCGATGGGCCCTTCGACACGTCGCCGCCGACGATGAACGAGATGAACGCCCAACGCTTGCGGTCGGGTGACAGCACATTGAAATAGTGCCACTCACCCCAGCTCTCCCGGTGCTCGACTTCGTCCGGGGGCAGGTGAAAGCGATCGATCTCGGCGTAGAGCTGCGGCGGCGTCGGCGACATCCAGCGACGATCGGATTCGTCATCGCTCCAATGCCCGGCAAGGACAGCCGCGGCCGCGCCGACACCCGCTGATCGCGACGGAATTTCTCCGCTGGCGCGCACGGGCATGACGCGATCCCGTGATCGCAAATACAAGAGCTTGCCGTCGATCTGTGGCGCAACGCTCGTCACCGCGCTGGCCAGCCTCGGCGAGGCCAGCAGCTGCCGGTAGATGAACTTCGCGCGATCGATGCTGAAGAAGAGTCCGCCAACGCCGCCCGTCTTCATGACTTCGATGTCGAGCCCCTCGGGCAGCACCGTCACCGCGCCGCCGCCAACGAGCTTCTCGTCACGCGCCTGCGTCAACAGCGCCTCGCCGATCGCGAGCAGCACGATCATCACGCCGACGCCGAGCCCGTACCCGCCGAGCAGGAGGGCGGTGCGGGCGGGTCGGTGGGAGAGGTTGCGCAGAGCGAGGGCGGTGAACAAGGAGAATAGAGGGGCTGGGTGCCAGGTGTCAGGTGCTAGGGCGGGTGGCGGGCATGGCACTCATTTCCACGGTTCCGTTTCCTCCGGCCGGCGAGCGGTCAAACGAACCGCGGCGGAGTGATCCTCGACGAGCATGGCTGCGCGTTGAATGTGCTCGCTCTCCGTCACGCCGAGTGAGATGTCGGCGAGAAGGGCCTGCGCCTGATCGCGACTAAGCGAAGCGGTGAAGAGATCGGCCCAGGGACCGTAGTCGAAGCGATCGTAGACGGCGTGAAGTAGTGCCGCGGCGACCGCGGGGTGCGTTGGTCGAACAAGAACGGCGAGCTTCGGCGTGTCCGCCGGGATGATCAGCTCGGCGGAGGTGACATCGGCGGGAGTGAGCTGCCGCACCGGGATTGGCGGTGGAAATGTATGCTCGATCTCGCTGAGCTCCGCGGCGGTGATCGTTGTCGGGGGCCAGCTGAGGCGCGTGCTGTGGGCGACGCCCACGCCCGTCTCGAGCAGTGCGCGCACCTCGTCACATTCGCGACCGTCAAACAGGTAGGCGATCAGCGTGCGCAAGGGCCACTGACGCGTGGAAACGCAACCGGCGGCCCCATGCTCGAGGTCCTGCACGCGTACCGAGAGCGATTCAAGCGATGGCACGAAGCACCTCGTCGTGAACGATGATTCCATCCCGCATGTGGATCACACGGCGTGCCGCGCGCGCGAGCTGCTCATCGTGCGTCACCACCACGATCGTGGTGCCGTCGCGATTGAGGCGCTCGAACAGCGCGATGATATCTGTGCCGGTACGCGCGTCGAGCTCGCCCGTCGGCTCGTCGGCCAAGAGGAGATCGGGCGAATTCGCCAGCGCACGCGCGATCGCGACCCGCTGCTGCTCGCCGCCGGAGAGCTGCGTGGGCCGGTGGCGGGCGCGGCCGGCCAGCTCGACGTAAGCGAGCAGCTCGCGAACGCGGGCGCGACGCTCTTGTTTGTCCAACCCGCGCTCAGCCATCGGCAGCTCGACGTTTTCGGCCGCGCTCAAGATCGGCATCAGGTAAAATCGCTGAAAGACGAAACCGATGTGCTCCAGTCGAAAGCGCGTGACCTCGCGATCGCTCATCGCGCTCGGATCGCGCCCCGCGATCGACACAGTACCGCCGCTCGGCGTGTCGATCGCGCCGATGAGATTGAGCAGCGTCGACTTGCCGCATCCGGACGGCCCTACGATCGCCACGTACTCGCCGCGCTCCACATCGAGCGACACGCCACGAACCGCGTGGACGGCCTCGCCCTCGAGCGGATAGTCGCGCCGCACATCGCGCGCGCTGACGATCGGGGCATCCCCCGCGATGAGCGGCTTGGTCATGCGACCGCTTCCTCGCGCAACGTGCGCGCCACCGGAAGCGATGCGGCTCGCCACGCCGGATAGATGCCGGCCGCGATTCCCGAGAGTACGAGAAGGCCGAGTGCCGTCCAGGCCGCGCGCGGTTGAAACAGGAAAAAATCGATCGCGGCGGGCAGTCCCGGAAAGCTGGAGAGAATGGTGTTCAGCCAGCGCGCCGTGACGAGCCCGAGCGCGAGACCGAGTAGCGCTCCACCGAGGCTGATCGCCGTGCCCTCGAGCAGTACCTGGTGCACGACGTGCGCGCGCGAGACGCCGATCGCACGCATGACGGCGATTTCGCCGACGCGGTCGTTCACCGAGACGGTGACGAGCGTCGTCGTCAGCAAGAATCCGACGATGAGGCTGACCGCGCCGAGGATGAAGGAGAGCTGGCGGAAATAGCTTAACCGCTCATCGACCTTGGCCAGCGCCTGCGCGGTGCTCACCGCGTCGACCCTTGGGATCGTGCCCTGTATCCATCGCGCGATCGCTTCGACGTCCGCACCTGGCCGTGTGCGCACCATGAACACCGACACCGCGTCATCCTTGAGGTGACCGCTCATCGCCTGAAGCGATCGCAGCGGCATCGCGACCGCGGGCTGACCCGTGCTCAGATAAATGAAGCGCGCACGGCCGGCGATGGTGAGCGCGCGCGTGCCGGTGAAAGCGCGCAACTGCGGATTGTAGCCCGCTGCGAGCGTGATCGTATCGCCCAGTTGGAGGCCAGCCGCGTGGAGAAACTCGACGTTGGCGACGAGGCTCGACGAGTCGGTGGCGTCGCGACCGCTCTCCATCCTGTAGTCGCCCTGCACCGATGGATCGATTCCGAGCGCGAATGCCGTGACCGGATGCTCGTCGCGCGTCGTGCGAACCGTTGCGCCGAGCACGGGACTCACCGCGATAATTTCGGACTTTTGCCGGAGCATGGCGATGATCTCGCCCGCACCATCGATCGTCGCCTCGGTATCGAAGGGCAGCGTGCCGCGCGGCGGCAGGCGCATCTGGAATCCCTGCGCGGTCAACAGATTCCCGAACGACGCTCGCATCCCTCCGGACAGCATCACCATGTCCAGCAGCAGCGCGGCCGCGATGGCGACGCCGGCCGTCGCCAGCATGGTACGCGAGCGATGGCGGCGAAGGGACGCCAGGGCGAGAAAGAGCCGCATTCAGCGTCCGAGCAGTGCGAGGGGCGGCGTGCGCACCAGCCGGCGCGCCGCGAGCACGCCAGCGGCGATACCGAGCACGAGCGACAGCGAGACCGCCAGCAGGATGATCTCGGGCGTGACGATCGAGAAGCGCAGCGGCGTACGGTACACGCTCTGGTAGTGCCAGTTCACGATGGCCGATACGGCCCAGCCGATGCCGACGCCCGCCGCGCTGCCGAGCGCCGCGATGAACGCCGCCTCGATCACCACCGAACGCATCACCGACGCGCGCGAGATGCCGAGCAACCGCAGCGCCGCGACATCTCGCCGGCGCTCATCGACCTTGAGCAGCAGGATGCACAGCAGAAAAATCGCGCTGGCGACGATCGTGATCACGCCGATGGCGCGGTGAAATCGGCTGACGACATGAAATGTCTCCGACGTGCCGACGGCGATATCGCGCGAGCGATGCGCGTGGAATCCGAACGCGGCCTCGTTGATGCGCTTCAACGCGTCCGTCGTCGCCGTGCTGTCGCGCGTCGCCACGGCGAAGCGGTCGACCCGGTCGCCGTAACCGAGCGCCGATTGGAGCGATTCCAGATGCATCCGCACGCGGTATTCGCTCCGCGCCACCTCGCTCGGATCCGCCGGCCGCCCTATGATGGCGCCAACACGGACGCTGTCTCCCTCTCCGCCAGGCTTCGCGCTGACGACCACCACGTCACCCACGCGCAGCTTGGCATCGGCGGCGAGGCGTTGATCGATGGCAATGGTCGGGAGCTGGAGCGCGAGGAGGAGAAGGAGCAAAGGGGCGTGCGTTAGCTGTTAGGTGCTTGGTGCCAGGGAGTCATAAGTTGTGCCGGGGCAATCTACGCGAGGTGAGGACGCCGTGGTTCTCAGTTTCCGACTTCCATTGTTGATCGACACGGATACCGGTATCGATGACGCCGTGGCGATCGCGCTGGCGGCGCGACTGCCGTCGCTCGAGCTCGTGGCGATCACGACGGTGCACGGGAACACCGACACGCCGCGCGCCACACGTAACGCGCGCGAGGTGGCGCGCCGCGCGGGGCTCGGCTGCCCGGTGGTTGCCGGCGCGATGGCGCCACTCGCGCGAGCCGCATCGCCCGCGCGCGAGACGCACGGCGACGAAGGACTGGGATACGTGGTTCCGGCCGCGGCTGCAGTCAGTGAAGCGGACCGCGCAGTTGAGATGATCGTCGAGATGTCGCGCGTGCATCCCCATCTCACCATCTGCGCGGTCGGTCCGCTCACCAACATCGCGCGCGCACTCGGCGCCGACGCCACGTTGCGCGATCGCCTGGGACCGCTGTTCGTCATGGGCGGCGCGCTCGCGGTGCGCGGAACGCAGACGCGGTGGAGTGAGTTCAACTGGTGGAGCGATCCGGAAGCCGCGCACAGGGTGGTACAGGCCGGCCTTGATCTCCGCCTCGTCCCCCTCGACGTCACGCGCCGCATCGCCATGCCGGGCGCGGCCATTCGTGCGCTGGAGCGTGCCGGCACGCGGGACCAGGACGCGCGTTTCTGGGCCGACGCGCTGAGATTTTATGCCGAGTTCCACGGCAGCTACGAATCATTCGACGGCTGCGTCATCAACGACCCGCTGGCCGTCGCGCTCGCCGCCGACCCCTCGCTTGCCACCTGGCGCGAGCGCATCGTGTCGGTGTCGTTAGGCGATGACGAACGCCGCGGCGCGATCGAGCTCGATGCGCACGACGGAGTGCCCGTGCAGGTCGCGGTGGACGTTCGCGCGCGCGATGTGCTACGGCTCATCGAGCACGAGCTGTTCGGGAAGTGGCTCGATGGCGCGCTCGATGCTGGCGCGGCGGCCGCCGAGCGATGGTTGGAGGAGAATCCGGTGGAGGATCGATGAGCATTCCTGACCGTGTGGCGGTGATCGGCGCGGGTGAGATCGGGAGTGGCTGGGCTGCGCTCTTCGCGGCGCACGGCTCACACGTGCGCCTACTCGACCCGGCGCGCCGCGCGATCGACCGCGCGCGCTCCGCGCTCGATTGTGCGCGGCGCATCGGCGTCGGCGGTGACACGAAGCCGGGGTCCATTCGCATCAGCCGCACGCTCGCCGGCGCGCTCGACGGCGCTGGTTGGGTTCAGGAGTCGCTGCCGGAATCCGAAGCGCTCAAGCGCGGCGCCCTCGCCGCGATGGATGACGCGCTCGCCGATGGAGCGATCGTCGCCTCGAGCACCTCGGCCATGCTCGCCTCGACGCTCGGGAAGGACCGACCATTCGCGGATCGCTTCCTCATCGCGCATCCGCTGCAGCCGGTGTACGCGGTTCGCATCGTGGAGCTGTGCGCGTCGCCGGAGACATCGGCCGATACAATGTCGCGAGCCGTCGATGTGCTGCGCGCACTGGGACGCGAGCCGGTGGTGGTACGCGGCGAGCTGCCGGGCCTGGTCGCCAATCGCCTGACGGCGGCGCTGCTACGGGAGGCGTTCGAGCTGGTGGCGGCCGGCGCGGTCACGGCCGATGAACTCGACGCCATCGTCGCGCGCGGTGTTGCGACGGGGTGGACAGCGGCCGGCGCGCTCGGAACCGAGGCGGTCGGAGCAGGCGCGGGAGGGTTGGCACTGTTCGTCGAACGATTCGCCGACCCGTTGGCCGAGATCTGGCGATCGCTCGCTCAGTGGACGGAGCTGGACGACGCGCGCCGCGCCGCGCTGCTGGCGCGATTCGCGGAGATGCGGGCGAGCGACGGCCGCGACGAGTGCGAGTGGGCGGAGACCTTGGCGCGGATCGAGCGGTCAGCCGGAGGCTGATCGCGCTCAGCGCGCACGGTGCTTTGCGCGGCGCCGTCTCGGCTTCACATCGGCCACGCGCTCGACGAGCACCGCCGATGCGAGTGCCGGTCCAATCAGCCGCTTCGCCCCGCCGACGTAGAGCCTGATCGGGCCGCCGAATGGCGCGCGCTCGATGATCGCGACCGCCGCGCCGGGCACGAGCCCGAGCTGCGCCAAATATCGAAGGCGCGACCCATCGTCGTCGCGCACCTGCACGACGTGCGCGGGCACGTCGCTCTCCAGATCGGCCAGCGACACGAAGTCGCGCTCATCGATCGCCCCGTCGCGTGTCGGAATCGGCGCGCCGTGCGGATCGACCGTCGGCTCGCCGATCGCCGAGGCCATGCGGTCGATCAGGTCGTCGCTCGCGGCGTGCTCCAGCCGCTCGGCTTCGTCGTGCACGCGATCCCAATCGTAGCCGAGCGCGCGAGTGAGATACGCCTCGATCACGCGATGGCGCCGGATCGTGCGCAGCGCGACGCGGCGTCCTTCGTCGGTCAGCTTGGCGCCGCGGTAGCGCTCGTGCGCCAGCAGCCCTTGGTCGGCGAGACGGCGCACCATGCCGCTCACCGACGCCGGCGCGATCGCCAGACGATGGGCGATCTCTGTCGTCGCCGCCGCTCCCGAAATCCGCTCGAGCTCGTAAATCGCCTTGAGATAGTCCTCGACCGGCGCGGTCAGCTCGTCCGGGCGGGCAAGTGTCATCATCGGCCTACGCGCCCGCGCCGGGCGGCACGTCGCCGCGGCGCCAATCGGGACCATGCGCGGCCTCGGGCGCGCCGCGCACCAGGAGCACCGGCACGAGACTCCGATGACGAACCGAGTTTGCGACGCTTCCGTATATCAGATCGGAGAGCCAGCGGTGTCCATGGGTCGACATCGCGATCAGATCGCACTGCTCGCGCTCGGCGGCCGAGGTGATCTCGGCGGCGGGATCGCCGCTTGCCAGCAGCGCGTCGACAGTGAAGCCCTCGGCTTCCAGCTCGTCAGCGACCTTCTCGAGGTACTCCCGGTCGCGGTGCATCTCCTCCGACTCGCGCAGCTTGAGCGAGTGGATGTTGCGCGCGGCCCAGCCGTCCGCTACGTGGATAATCAGCAGCGCCGAGCCATGGACGCGCGCCAACTCGCGCACGTGGTTCAAAATCGCCTCATCGTACGCCGAGCATTCGAGCGGGACGAGAATCTTCTGGTACATCACGCGCCACCTCCCAGCCAACTCCGGAACGTGTCGAACAGCAGCCACAGATTGAGCGCGGCAATGAAGACGGCCACCAGATACGCCAGTGCCTTGAGCCACGGCGGATTGACGAACTCCCCCATCTTCGCTCGCTCGGAGGTGAATCGCACCAGGGGGAAAACGGCGAAGCTCAACTGCAGACTGAGAATCACCTGGCTGAGGACGAGCAGTTTCGCGGTACCGCTCGTGCCGAACGCAATGGCGACGATCATCGCGGGCACGATCGCGATCAGCCGCGTGATGAGGCGCCGCACCCAAGGCCGCAGCCGGATGTCGAGAAATCCTTCCATGACGATCTGGCCGGCGAGCGTGCCCGTCAACGTCGAGTTCTGTCCCGAGGCGAGGAGGGCGAGGGCGAAGATGGCGCTGGCCCCTCCGACGCCGAGCAGCGGTGTGAGCAGCTTGTACGCATCCTGGATCTCCGCCACCTGGTTCATGCCGGCGCGGTGAAAGGTCGCCGCCGCCACGATCAGAATCGCCGCGTTGATGAAGAGCGCGAAGGAGAGCGCGACGGTGGAGTCGATGAAGGCGTAGCGCACCGCCTCGCGTTTGCCGGCCGGCGTTTGCTCGTACCGCCGCGTCTGCACGATGGACGAGTGCAGATAGAGATTGTGCGGCATCACCGTCGCGCCGAGGATGCCGATGGCGATGAAGAGCTTGCGCGGGTCGGTCACGACGTCGAGATGCGGCACGAGGCCGCGCGCGACCGCTGGGAAATCCGGATGCGAGACGATGATCTCGAACAGAAAGCAGAGTCCGACGGTGGCGATCAGCGCGATCACCAGCGCCTCGAGCAAGCGAAATCCCTTGTTCTGGAGAAAGAGCACGATCAGCACATCGAGTCCCGTGATGGCGACGCCCCACGGGATCGGGATGTGAAAGAGCAGGTTGAGCGCGATCGCAGACCCGATGACTTCGGCCAGATCGCAGGCGGCGATCGCCAGCTCGCAGATGATCCAGAGGAAAATCGATGTCGTGCGCGAGTAGTGATCTCGGCAGGCCTGCGCCAGATCGCGCCCGGTGGCGATGCCGAGCTTGGCGGCGAGTCCCTGGAGGAGTACGGCCAGGAGATTCGAGATGACGATGACCGAGAGCAGCGAGTAGCCAAACGTCGATCCGCCGGCGATGTCGGTTGCCCAGTTGCCCGGATCCATGTAGCCGACGGCGACGAGATAGCCCGGGCCGGCGAAGGCGAGGAGCTTTCTCAGCTTGCCGCCACCGACGGGAACACTGCGATAGACCTCGACCAGACTCGGCGTGACGCGCGCGCGCCGCCAGCCGTGCTCGCCGGTCGATCCGTCCTCGGGTTTGATCAGTCGTACAGCCATTCGGATTACCTAACCTATAATTTAGCCTCGACTAAATTATGGGGCCGTCATTCGTGGCGCAAGCGGGCGCCATCACACAATGCAATCACAGATTTCACCGATTACACGGATCGTCTCTGCGGCTATAAAGAGAAATCTGTGCAATCTGTGGTTCCGCCAAGCCGAGCCCGTTCAGCCGAGCAACGCCAGGAATTGCCGGAGAATGCGCTCGGTCAGTCCCCAAATCACATGCTCGTCATACGAGAATGACGGCACCGTCACGCGCCCCATCGCCAGCTCGATCTCGACATCGCGCGAAGCGCCTGACGACTGGAGAGCGGTGAGCCTCACCCAAAACGCGGATGCCACCTCGTCGCTCAGCACGAGCGGCGCCCCGTGCTCCAGCACGGCCACGAACGGGGTAATCACCAAGGGCGGCAGCCGAGGCGTGCGCGGCTGCAGATCGTCGAGCGCTCCGAGAATGCTCCCGTGCGCTTGCAGATCGATGGCGGTCTCCTCGCGCGTTTCGCGCACCGCGGTCGCCTCGAGCGACGCATCGGCGTCCTCGCGGCGCCCGCCGGGCAGGGCGACGTGGCCGCTCCACGGGTCGCCCTCGAAGGTGGCGCGCTTGATCATCAGCATCTCCAGCTCGCCGCCTTCACCCAGCCGGAGAATGAGCGCGACCGCGGCGTGCTTGTCATCGGCGCCCGGCGTGGCGACAACACGCGCGCGTCTGCCTAACGAGTCGCGAAGCCGCCGAACCAGCGGATGCTGCATCACCTCCGCGTCGCTCAAGCCAGGTGCTCGCGCAGAAAATCGACCGTGCGCGCCGTCGCGGACTTGAGCGCCGGAGAGGGCAGCAGCATTGGATGGCGCACGTCGAAGGTATGGCCGGCGCCCTCGATGATGAACGTGCGCGCCGGATCTCCGCCGCGCGAGCGGTCGAGCAGCTCGGCTTCTTGGACCGCCACGGTGTCGTCGCTAGTCCCATGGACGATGAGCCATGGAGCGCGCACGCGACTGGCGGCCGCTGGAATGTCCAGCTGTCCCCCGGCCAGATGGTCGACATCGTCGAGCATCGCCGTCCCCATACGCAGCGATTCACCGGTACGGCTGTTGACCACGTCGGTATAGCCTCGGGCGCGCCACGCCGCGGCGTCCGTCGCCGACCATCGGCTCACGCGGGAGATGGCCGCCCACGTCGCCAGCGCCGCCACACGCTCGTCGCGCGCGGCGTGCAGCACGGCGGTGCCACCCCCTCGCGAATGGCCAAACAATCCGTATCGCCCGCCGATCCACGAGCGCGCGCCTGCCTCGGCGGCGACTCGCGCGATGTCGTCGAGATCTCGTGAGAACGTGTTGCCGAAAAAGCCGCTCGCGTCGGTGAAGGATTCGCCATCGGCACCGGCGCCGCTGCCGGAAAAATTGAACGTCACGACGGCCAGCCCCGCCTCGGCGAGCGCATCATGCACGAATGGGAAAAATCCCCAGCGGGCGAAGCCCTTGAACCCATGGCACACGATCACGCCCGCCGAGGGATGCGCGGGCACGATCGCTTCACCGCGAATCGGGAAACCCTCGCTGCCCATCAGCTCGAATGGATGGCGCCGTACGCGACCGACCTCTGTCACCGTCTTACTCCTCCAGCTCGCCCCCGGCGTTCATCCAGCCGCGGATCCCATCGGCAAGCGAGACGACGTCGGCGTAGCCGAGCTGCTGCATCTGATCCGCCGCCAATGCGGAGCGATTGCCGCTCGCGCAGTAGACGATCACGCGACGCTCCGGCGTTATCTCGTCCCTCACCCGTTGCACCAGGGCGGCGAGCGGTATGTGCTCGGCGCCGGGGATTCGAAACAGGTTCCATTCCTTTTGTTCACGGACATCGAGAAAGAGCGTGTCGCCCTCGGCGCGCTCGGCGATGGCGGCTGGTGGGAGCAGTTCTTGGATTCGCGACTTGGCGTCGGCGACGGCGGTGTCGTCAGGGTTCATCGTGGGAGATGTCAAATGTCAGAGGTCAGTCTACCGTGCCGGTGCTCAGCGTCATGGCATCGGTGTTTACGCTGGCGATCGCTCCCAATGGCAGGGTCCACTGATCGTCGATGTGACCGACAGGGATGCCGGCGAGGCACGGACCGTTCACCGCATCGGCCGCTTCACGCAGTGACGTCTCGAGCATCATCGGGTCATCGTCGCTGTCGGTTCTCAGGGTGAAATCGCCGAGCAACAGGGCGCTGCATTTGCCCAGGATGCCGGCGAGGCGGAGGTGGCGCAGCATGCGGTCGATGCGGTACGCGGGCTCGTTGACGTCCTCCAAGACCAAGATAGCGCCGTCGCAGCGCGCGGCGTACGGCGTGCCGATGAGCGCGGTGAGGAGCGCGAGATTGCCGCCGACGAGCGGTCCGCGGGCAACGCCGGCGCGCAGCACGCGCGCGCTGGCCGCGACGCCACAGGGCTCGCCATTCGCGCCAACCGCACGCGCGAGCGATCGCCGCGAGAAGTCGGTGAGCGTCGCGCGCGCGGTCGGTCCGTGAAACGTGCCGATGCCGCAGCGCGCGGCAATCGCGAGATGCAGCGCCGTGATGTCGCTATAGCCGATGATCGCCTTGGGGTTCGCCCGGAGCGCGTCGTACTCGATCGCCTCGAGAATACGCATCGTGCCGTAGCCGCCACGCAAACACCACACGCCGTCGACCCGCGTGTCGCGCAGCGCCCGATTCAGGTCATCGGCGCGGTCGCGATCCGAGCCGGCGAGATACCCCTGGCGCGCCATTGCGTGCGCGCCGACGATCGGCTCCCAGCCGAGTGAGTGCGCGTTCGCCACTGCGCGCTCGAGGTCGTGCTCGTCACGCAACGGACCGGCCGTCGCGACGAGCGCGACACGCGCACCGGGGGCGAGATGCGGAGGTGAGATGTTCATTCTGTGACTGAATTAATGAGTTGATCGCTCTCAATGCCGCAATCGAGAAATCGTGCCAGCGTACAGGGGGCGCACGCATTCGTCCACGAATTCCGCATCGTACCAATGGCATGCGCTGTGCGAATAGTCACTGTCACAGATGAGCGGCGCGATCCCGAAAGTTCGGCGTCGCGCCAGAGTCAAGACGCACGCTACACATTTGTCGGAGGACGTACCATGGAAGACAAGAAC
Source organism: Gemmatimonadales bacterium (assembly GCA_038228795.1). Classification (GTDB taxonomy): domain Bacteria; phylum Gemmatimonadota; class Gemmatimonadetes; order Gemmatimonadales; family Gemmatimonadaceae; genus JALZAE01. The sequence continues at coordinate 50,682 of JBBROY010000024.1, read as the reverse complement.
CAGGGTTCCACCTCGCCGCAGCCCGATAAGAACAATCAGGGCAAGCAGGGCCAGACCGATCCCAACAAGGATAAGAACAGTGGGATGTCGGGCGCTGGCGGCACGAGTGGCGGTTCGGGTGGAACGGGTGGGCGCGGCGATCAGGGCAGCACGGGTGGATCCGGCGGCAAGAGCGGTGGCCAGACGGGCGGCCAGACGGGCGGCCAGGGCGGCGGCCGCGGTGGAAACGAAGGTGGAATGAGCGGCACGCAGGGCGGAAGCCAGGGCGGCTCGCAGGGTGGTGGACAGAAGGGCGGGTCGCAGGGTGGCAGCGGTGGGGCCAGCGGCGGCTCTTCCGGCGGCACCGGCGGATCGGGCGGATCAGGTGGCTCCGGTGGTTCGCGCGGCGGCTCGCAGTAGCTGCGGCGATTAGCAATCGATCTCTAGGGCGCTCTCGAAAGAGGGCGCCCTTTCTCGCATCATTGGGTATGGCCATCAAGCCCCGTCCGTCCGTTTCGCTCACGACTCAGGTGCTCGTCGCGCTCTGCCTCGGCCTCGCGGTCGGTGCCGCGCTCGCGGCATACGCGCCTGCCGCTGTTACGACGGCGCTCGCCATCAGCGATCCGGCGGGCGCGCTCTTCGTGAACGCGATCCGCATGACCGTCGTGCCACTCGTGATGGCGGGGCTCATCACGGGCGTCGCCGGCGCGCCCGATCTGGCCTCGATCGGCCGCGTCGGCAAGCGCGCGCTGCCGCTGCTGCTCGCAATGCTCCTCGCTGGCGCGCTCTTCGCCATCCTGCTCGGCGCGCCGGTGTTGGCGCGCATTCCGATCGACGCGGCGAGCGTCGCGAAGCTCGCGGGGGCGGCGGGCGCCACCGCGGCGCAGTCGGCCGCCAACGCGCCGAGCTTCGCGCGGTGGCTGACCGAGCTCGTGCCAGTGAATCCCGTCAAGGCCGCGGCCGACGGCACGATGCTGCCGCTGATCATCTTCACGCTCGCGTTCGCGCTCGCGCTCCTGCGCGTGCCAGTGGAGCGGAGAGCCTCGGTGACCGCGTTCTTCGCTGGCACGTTCGAGGCGATGCTCGTACTGGTGCGATGGATTCTCGCGCTCGCGCCGCTCGGCGTGTTCGCCCTCGCCATCGGACTCGGCGCGCGCACCGGACTCGGCGCGGCGGGACTGGTCGCCTCGTACATCGTCGTGGTCTCTCTCATATCGGCGTTGTTCGCCGTCGTCGTGCTGTATCCGGCGGCCGTGTTGATCGGAAAAATTCCGCTGAGGCAGTTCGCGCGCGGCGCGGCACCGGCGCAGGCGGTGGCCTTCAGCGCGCGCTCCTCGCTCGCCGCGCTCCCCGCGATGATGGAAGGCGCGACGACCACGCTCGCGCTGCCACGCGAGATCTCGCATTTTTTTCTTCCCCTCGCCGCGTCGGTATTTCGCACGGGAGCCGGCGTGGCGCTGACGATCGGCGTCCTGTTTCTGGCGCGACTGTACGGCGTGGCGCTCTCGCCCATGCAGCTGGCCTCGGTCGTACTCACCGTCGTGTTGACCAGCTTCACCGTCCCCGGCATACCGGGCGGCTCGATCATCGCAATGGTGCCGGTTCTGATCAGCGCGCACGTGCCCTTGGAGGGCCTCGGGATTCTGCTCGCGCTCGACACCATTCCCGACATGTTTCGCACGACGGTCAACGTGACAGGGAACCTGACCGCGGCGGCCATCATCGGCCGGCCAACGCGCGATGGCAACCATTTTCGTGATGCCGTTGTCTGATTGATCGGAAGCTTGCGCTTCCACCTCCGAGTGGGAAACCCCCGTCTACCTGATGCTAGGTAGGCGGGGGTACCTGTTTCTCGGGCGTCGGGTGACATGCCTGGTCTCTGCGCGCACGGACGCACCTACGGGTTGGCCCGCATTCAGCGTTCGCGGCGTCGCGACTGCACCAGCGATTGATAGGTCTTCGGAATGTTCAACCGCTTGAGCGTCTTCCAGGCCCGAAGTACCTCCGCCCTCGTGGCGCCCTGCTCCGCCGCGAAGTAGTCGCTCACGAAATTGATGTACCGCCCGTGCGGAATATGCTTGAACGGTCCCTCGGTCCGGCTCAGTCGAACATACTCCACCACCAGATCGCGGTACGTGATTGGAATGCCGCGGGCAAGCTGTTGCTCTCTCCACCGATTGAGCCGGTAACGAGCGCCCGACCGCCGTCCCAGTCCGGGCGCGATCTTCCGCGCTTCGCGCTCGAGAAAATCCTTGGTGGCTTTGTCGTTGGTGTACTTCGCGATTGGAAGCTGAAGCGTCAGCCCGCGCTCGACGTCTCTGACTCCGCCCCGCGCAGGCGTCCTCGGGCCCGGGGCATCGATCCTGCCGGCGGCCAGAAAGCGTTTGATGAGCTCTTCCAGCTGGTCTTTGCGCAACGCGCTCGCCATTGGCACGCCAAGCGATTTCGCGAAGCGCTTCAGCTGGACGGCATACCAGTAGCCGTTGTCGAACTCGGCCGGAGTCATCGAGCGCGACAGAGCGGGCTTTCTTCTCGGTGTCGGATTGCGTGATGACGCCATCGAGCCTCGTGTAGGAATCCGCGGCGAAGGAGCCCTTCGCCCGCCGGTCATATGCGGGCCGCCGGACTATTGATGGTCGGTGCATCATTCCGATGCCAGGGCGCGCCTCCGTGCCGGCTACCGTCGCCGGATGCTTTCGCTCCGCGCCATCGCCGACGAGCTCGCCGCCGCCGACTCCCTGATAGCGCTCGGCGCCCTGGCCCGCCGCCTCGGCTTCACGTCCGACGCCCTCCCGCTCGACCGCGCGTCACTCGACGCACTCGGCATCGGCGACGAGATCGCCAGAGCCCGCATCGCCGCCGGACCCGGCGTCCTGCGCGCGCTCATCGTCTCGCTCGCCGACGGCGCTCCGGTTCGTGAGCGCGTCTCGCGCATTGCCGCACGACTGTCCTCTCGCGCGCCGCAGCTTCTGTGGCTCGTGCTCGCGCTCGACCGCGGCCGCGACCACGTCGCGATCGCCACCTGGTCGCCGCGCCGTCCACGGCCGCGCATCACCGCCCTGCTGGTCGATCGCGCGCGCGTCCTTCCGAGCGACGCCGAGACGATCCGCCATCTCGCGGCGGCGGCCGGCGCGCATGATGTCCTCACGCACGCGCGATGGCTGGACGTGCTCGGCCGCGACGCGCTCACTCGCCGATTCTTCCGCGAGCTCGAGCGCGTAGTGCGCGCACTCGCCGCATCCGGCGATCCGAGCGCCACCGAACCGGAGCGCGACGAGCTGGCCCTGCTCACGGTGTCGCGGCTCATGTTCCTCTCATTCCTCGAGTCGAAGGGATGGCTCGACGGCGATCCGCGCTTTCTCGAGCGTGGATTCGCCGATTGCATGGTGAATGGCGGCGGATATCACCGGCGCGTGATCGAGCCGTTGGTGTTCGGCACACTCAACACGCCGGTGTGCAAGCGCGCCGCGGCCGCCCGCGCGCTCGGCAAGATTCCATTCTTGAACGGCGGACTCTTTGCGCGTTCCCCGGTCGAGCGGCGCCACCGAACGCTTCGCTTCCCGGACGACGCGCTGGGCGTCGTCTTCGGCGATCTGCTCACGCGCTACCGATTCACCGCGAGAGAGAACGATGGCGACTGGTCCGAGGCCGCCGTCGATCCGGAGATGCTCGGCAAGGCGTTCGAGTCGCTGATGGCATCGCGCGAGCGGCGAGTCACCGGCGCGTATTACACGCCGCAGCCGTTGGTCGCTCGCCTCGCCGATGCGGCGCTCGCGGAGACGCTGTCCGGCGACCGTGCATCGGCCGGCGTCGTCGCCGGCGCGCTGCGCGGCGAGGCCATCGCCAACGCCGACGCCGCGGCCGCGATTCGCGCATCGCTCTCGTGCGTGCGAGTGCTCGATCCGGCCTGCGGCTCCGGCGCGTTCCTCGTCTACGCGCTGGAGCGATTGGCCGCGCTTGCGACACAGGCCGGCGACTCGCGAGCGCCGGCGGTGATCCGGCGCGAGCTCCTGGCCCGGTCGATCTTCGGAGTCGACATCAATCCAACCGCGGTCTGGTTGTGCGAGCTTCGCCTTTGGCTGTCCGTGGTGATCGAGAGCGAGCCCGTCGATTGCCTGGCCGTTCCGCCGCTGCCAAACCTCGACCGCAACATCTGCGTTGGGGACTCGTTAGGCGGCGCCGGCTGGGATGCGCCGCCGGAACGAGGCGCCGCTCTCGCGCTCGGCCGCCTGCGCGAGCGCTACGCGCGCGCGACCGGCGCACGAAAGCATCGGCTGCAGCGCGAGCTCGACCGCCGCGAGCGCGCGGTGGCCATGCACCTGCTCACCAGCAAGCTCGAGCTGTGCGCGACGCGCCGGCGCGATCTGCTCTCGGCGCTGCGCGGCCGAGATCTGTTCGGGGCGCGGCGGGCACCGACTGCCGCCGACCGCATCGCGCTCGCCGAATCGCGCATGCGCTCACTCGATCTGCGCGCGCGGCGGCGCACGCTCGCGGCCGGGGGCGCCCTTCCCTTTTCCTGGTCAACACGCTTCGCCGACGTCGCCGCGGCAGGCGGATTCGATCTCGTCGTCGGCAATCCGCCCTGGGTGCGGCTGCATCGCGTGCCTCCGGCGGCGCGCGTTGAGCTGCGCGCCCGCTTCTCCGTCTTCGCGCGATCCAGCTGGGCGCGCGGAGCGCACGCGTCGCGCGCGGGAACGGGCTTCGCGGCGCAGATCGACGTCGCATCGCTCTTCATCGAGCGGAGTGTGCGGTTGGCGCGGGAAGGCGGCGCCGACCATAGCGGAGGCGTCGTTGCGCTGCTCGTCCCCTCCAAACTCTGGCACGCGCTCGCCGCCGGTGGTGTGCGCCGATTGCTCGCGGACGAGACGCGGCTCCTGACGCTCGAGGACTGGTCCGAATCTCCGAACGCCTTCGACGCCGCCGTCTATCCCTCGACGCTCATCGCGCGCCGCTCGCCGTCGAAAGACGATGCGCCGATCGCCGCCGCGCTCCACCGCCGTTCCGGTCCGCTCTCGTGGAGCATCGCCAACACCGACCTCACGCTCGATGCGCATGATGCGGCCAGCCCCTGGCTCGTGGTGCCCCAAGCGGTGCGCGAGGCGTGGGACCGCGTCCGTGCGGCTGGGCCGGCGCTCGCGGACAGCGCTCTCGGTGCGCCGCAACTCGGCGTCAAATGCGGCTGTAACGAGGCATTCATCGTGCGCCTCGGCGGATGCGCCAGCGGTGTCGCCACAGTGCGGTCGGGGGATCGTGTGGGCGCTGTGGAACACGCCATCTTGCGCCCGCTGCTGCGAGGCGAGTCGATCGCGCCGTGGACGGCCAACGAGAGCGGCGAGCTCATTCTCTGGACGCACGGACCAACCGGCACCGCGATGGTCAACCTCCCCCCGCATGCGGAGCGCTGGCTCGGGCAGTGGCGATCACGACTCACCGACCGCACCGACGCGCGCCACTCTCGATGGTGGTCGCTCTTCCGCACCGCGGCGGCAAGCGATCGCCTTGCGCGCGTCGTGTGGGCCGATGTCGGGCGCGAGCCGCGCGCGCTCGTGCTCGATCCGGGCGATGCTTCGGTGCCACTCAACAGCTGCTACGTGCTCCCCTGCCGCGAGACGCGCGACGCCTACGCCGTCGCCGCCATCCTCAACAGTCCCCTCGCCGCCGCCTGGCTCGATGTGATCGCCGAGCCGGCGCGCGGCGGCTACCGCCGCTATCTCGGATGGACCGTGGGACTGCTTCCGATGCCTAACGAGTGGCCTCGCGCCCGCGACATTCTCGCGCCGATCGCTGAGCGCGCCGCGCTGGGCCTGCCGCCCCATCGCGATGAACTGCTCGATGCGACGCTCTGCGCCTACGATCTCCGCGCGCGAGACATCGCTCCGCTGCTCACATGGACGGCCGGCTGAGCTCGGGCTCGGCGCGCGACGTGCGCGCCGCGATCGCCCGGACGGTGCTCGGCGAGACGTGCACGTCCAGCGCGCTGGGCGCGGTCACGCTGCGACCGCACCAGCTCATCGCGATCGATCGCCTGCGCGTGATGTTGCGCGAGCTGCGCGGCGCGCTTCTCGCCGACGACGTTGGACTCGGCAAGACCTTCGTCGCGGCGGCGCTGCTGCGAGAAGCCGAGCGTCCGCTCGTCGTGGCGCCGGCATCCCTGCGCCCGATGTGGCGCGACGCGCTCGCCACGGCACGCGTCGCCGCCGACTTTGCGAGCTACGAATCGCTCAGCCGTGGCCGGTCGCCCCGTACGCCGGAGCCGGACCTGATTGTGCTCGACGAGGCGCATCACGCGCGCTCGCCATCCACGCGCCGCTACCGCGCGCTCGCCTTCCTCGCCATTCGCGCGCGCGTCCTGTTTCTCTCGGCCACTCCAATCCACAACACGCGCCGCGATCTTGCCTCGCTCGTGGCGCTCGTCGCCGGCTCGGCCGCCTGGTCAATGGACGACGCCGCGCTGTCGCGATTCGTGCTGCGCCGCGCGCGTACCGACATCGCGCGGAGCGCGAGCATCCCCGTGGTCACGCCGATCCGCTGGCTCGACGTAGGCGATGACGGTGCGCTGCTCGATCCATTGCTCGCGCTTCCCCCGCCGGTGCCGCCGCGAGGCGCGGGCGACGGCGGCGTGCTGCTCACCATCTCGCTCCTCAAGCAGTGGGCGTCGAGTCGAGCCGCGCTGAGTGGAGCGCTGCGCCGCAGACTCGAGCGCGGCCTCGCGCTTTGCTCGGCGCTCGAGGCCGGCACGTATCCGTCGCGGGCCGAGCTGTCGTCGTGGCTGCTTGGCGAGGGTGCGGTACAGCTCGGGTTCGCCGAACTACTGGCGCCCGTATCGAGCGACAGTGAAGCGTTGCTGCGCGTGCTGCTCACACACGTCGGCGCGGTGCGCGCTCTGCTCATGCTCGTGCGAGCCGATCCGACGATCGATGCGCGTCGCGCGCAGCGGATTCTCGAATTGCGTCGCGACCACGCCGGCGAGAAGATCGTGGCGTTCTCCGCCTACGCCGATACAATTCACGCGATGTTCGGTGAGCTTCGCCACGTTGCGGGCGTCTGCGCGCTCACCGGCAGCGGCGCGCGCGTCGCCGGTGGCGCGCTTTCACGGTCCGAAGCACTGGCGCGGTTCGCGCCGTCCGGATCGCGCGCGAGCGCGCCGAGCTCCTCCGAGCGAATCGACCTGCTCCTCGCGACCGACCTCCTCGCCGAAGGAGTGAATCTGCAAGACGCATCGGTCGTGCTCCATCTCGATTTGCCGTGGACTGGCGCCCGTCTCGAGCAGCGCGTCGGTCGTTCGCGGCGCATGGGAGCGCTCCACTCCATCACATCGGTCTACGCCGTGGCGCCGCCGGCCGAGTCCGAGCGCGTGCTGCGCGTAGAATCCCGAATCGCGCGGAAGCTCGGCCGCGCGCGCGCGGTGCTCGGCGGTGATCTGGTGTTGCTCCGTTCAAATCAGCCGAGCGCGGAAGCGGGTGAGGCGCGCGAACACGCGCGCATCACACAGCAGCTGGCAGGTTGGTTGGACGGAGGGCGCGCGGATTTTCATCAGCCACTGATTGCCGCGGTACGGTCGCACGTGAGCGGCGCGCTGATCGCGGTGCGGCAAGCGTCCGCCTCGCATCTGCTCGCCGTCGCCGCTGACGGATGCGCGTCCGATAGCGTTGTGCTGGTCGAGCGATTGATTCACCACGCCAGCGGCGAAGACGTCGGGCTGCATCGAAGCCGGGTTGATGCTGCGTTCGCCGCGGCCGAGCGATGGCTCGCTCGCCGCGAAGCCGCGCGCCGCGCAGGCGTCGAGCTCGCCGCGTCATCTCCCGCGCGACGAAGCACCGCGCGCGAAGCCGCGTCCGCGCTCGACTCCACGCCATTTCATTGCCGGGCCAAGCTGGCGGATCGATCCGGAAGGGCACTGGCTTCCGCGGCGTTGCACACGAGCATCGGCGCCGAATGGCTGATGGCAAGCGACGTGCGCGTCGACTCGAACGTCGGTGCCGCGCCACCAGGAGAGTCGGAGATCGTCGCGATCCTCTTGCTCATCGCGCACTCGGATGTCGGCAGCGAGTAAGCGCCCGCGCCGCCAGAGCCGGACGCCCGCGCAGGTCCACGCGCTATGCACTCTCCGCGACACGCGTCGGTTGTCGCTCTCGCCCGCGGCCAATACCCTTCGCCATGCCACAGCCCGTCGCCATCCTCTTCGATCTCGATGGCACACTCGTCGATTCGATCGCGCTCATTCTCGGCGGTTTTCGCTACTCATTCGCCGCTCACGGAGTTCCCGAGCCGAGCCTCGATGAGATCACGGCCGGCATCGGCACGCCGCTCGCAGCGCAATTCCGTTCGTACGCGCGCGACGACGCGCATCTCGCGGCGCTGATGGAGAGCTATCGCGCTTTTCAGCGCGAGCATCACGATCTCCTCCTGCGCGAGTACGCTGGAATTCGCGACCTGCTCGGGGAGCTCAGGCGGGCGGGCCATCCGGTCGCGGTCGTCACGAGTAAGGGACTCGCGCTGGCCACTCGCGCGCTCGAATTCACGGGTCTCGGCGGTCACGTCGATGCACTCGTCGGCCTCGAGTCGACCGAGCACCACAAGCCGCGGCCCGAGCCGGTGCTCCACGCGCTCGCCCTACTCGACCGCCAGCCCGCTGACGCTATCTTCGTTGGAGACTCGCCACACGACATCGCGGCTGGCCGCGCCGCCGGAGTGACGACGATCGCGGTCACCTGGGGCGCCTTCGGCGAGGTCGCATTGTCGAGCGCTCGGCCGACGTACATCGTGACGCGCGTCGCCGAGCTGGCGGCGCTGATCGGCAAGCTGGAAACCGCGCGCGCGCCTTCCGGGGGCTGACGCGGAAGCAATTCAAGCCGCACGCCTTAGCCCCGGCTCCGGTTCAAACCTTTCGGCTGCCCGGAGTATCTACTCTTGCGACGTGATTCGGACGACTCGGAGAAGATGCTGGCGGCAATCGCTCAGGACACGCACGCAATGCAGGACGGCGGCAACGCCGATGTGGCTCTCGCCGCGTCGGGGGACCGCCGGGCATTCGAGCGCCTTTACCGGCTCAACCTGAATCGCGTCTTCTCGATCTGCACGCGGATGACTGGCAGTCGCACTCGGGCCGAAGAGCTGACGCAGGACGTGTTCGTGCGGGCCTGGGAGAAGCTGCCGCTGTTTCGTGGAGAGAGTGCCTTCTCCACCTGGCTGCACCGGCTCGCGGTGAACGTGGTGCTCAACGCTCGCAAGGTCGATGGACGCGAGCGCTTGAGAGGCGGCGAAGGCGATGAGGACACGTACGAGCTGCCGTCGCACAAGGTGGCCCGGCCAGGCGAGCGAATGGATTTGGAGGCGGCGATCGCCAAACTGCCGCCAGGGGCAAAGCGCGTGTTCGTTTTACACGATGTCGAAGGCTACAAACACGAAGAAATCGCCGAGATGCTCGGCGTGACGTCTGGTGGGAGCAAGGCGCAGTTGCATCGCGCGCGACTCCTCTTACGCGAGGCACTCGACCGATGACGAACATCAACAACTCGAGCTTCGAATGCGTCGCGTTCGACGCGCATCTGCAGGACTATCTGGAGCACGAGCTCGACGACACGTCGCGCGCCAAGCTCGAGGCGCACGCGGCGGCGTGCACGCGCTGCAGCGAGATCCTCGCCGAGCTCGGCGCACTCGCCGTGCAGTCGCGGGCGCTGCCGGAGCTGACACCATCGCGCGACCTGTGGAGCGGCATCGAAGCGCGCATTCAGGCACCCGTGTTCGGACTCCCCTCGGCCGCGGCGGCGCGCTCGCCGCGCGGGCGCCGGCCGATCGTGTGGCTCGGCGCGGCCGCGGCTGCGTTGGTGATCGCCACCTCCGGCATCACCTACGAGCTGACATCGCATCTGACGCGGAGGCCGCTGGCCCAGAGTCGGCGCGTCGACCCGGCGCGTACGGTCGCGACGGCCGCCGCCAAGACGGATACGGTCATCGTGACGCGGTTCGTCGTCGCCGGCGAATCGAAGACGATCGGCAACGCCCAGCTCGTGAATCTCGGAGCACGCCACGCCGAACGTATTTATGGTAAGGAGATCACCGAGCTGCAGAACGTGATCGAGCGTAGACGCGCCGATCTCGATCCGCGGACGTTGGCGATCATCGATTACAACATCAAAGTCATCGAGGGAGCAATCGGTCAGACCAGGACCGCGCTGGCCAGAGATCCGGCCAGTCACTTCCTCCTCGAGAAGTTGAATGATGCGCTCGACAAGAAAGTCGAGCTTCTCCGCACGGCGGCGCAGCTGCCCTCGCGGTCATAGACGATTTCGAACCACCGGCAAACGAGATGATCATCATGAGCAAGCACACGCGAAGCATCTGGAGCCTGGCGGCGCTCGGCGTCGTGGCGGCGGCCCCGCTGAGCGCGCAACGCAATCGCGGACGCGACGATACTCGCGGACGCATCGACACCACCGTCGCCTTCGGCCCAAAAGGCACCGTCGACCTTTCGGCCGTCACGGGAACGATCATCGTCCGCGGCGGAGCGCGCGATGAGGTGAAAGTGAGCGCGTCGAGCGACCGCGGACTGCCCCGGCTCGAGAGCTCCGGCTCGCGGCTGACGCTGTCGTCGAGGTCGGACCATGGCAGCGGCGAGGTCCGCTTCGAGCTCAGCGTGCCCATCGGCACGCGGGTGATCGCGCACAGCACATCGGCCGACATAACCGTGCGCGGCACGAAGGGCGAAGTCGAAGTCCACTCCACGAGCGGCGAGATCCACATCGACGACGCCGAGCGCGTCACCTTCGATGCGATCTCGGGCGACGTCGAGGCGACGCGCGTTGCCGGCACGCTCAGCGGTACCACGGTGAGCGGCGACCTCAAGCTCGACGGCGGCATTGGCGAAATCGATGTCGAGACGGTGAGCGGAGAGGTCAGTCTCACCCGCGCGCGGGCGAAATCGGTTCGGCTCAAGAGCGTCAGCGGTGACATCGACTACGAAGGCACCATCGACGCCGGGGGCCGCTACCTGTTCAGCGCGCACTCGGGCCGCATTCGGCTGGCGCTGCCGGACAACGCGAATGCGACGCTCAGCATCGACACCTTCAACGGCGATGTGCAGAGCGATTTTCCGATGGTGTTGAATCCGGGCGATCGCCGCGGGCGGCACATGGAATTCACCATCGGCGCCGGCGGCGCGCGCCTGACGGCGGAGACCTTTAGCGGCGATGTCGAGATCAAGAAGATCGGACGACGGGATCGATAGATGCGCGAAACGACATTTCATTTAGCGAGACCAGCCATGATACGTGCACATGTTCTGCTCGGCGTTGCCCTGATCGCTGGCGCGGCATCACTGCCGGCGCAGTCGAAGGCGGTCGAGAACGGCGAGAAGTTCGATTGGTCGGGCAAGATTCCCGCGGGGGCGTGGCTGCGCGTGCGCAATCTCAACGGATCGGTCGACGTCGAAGCGGCGAGCGGCGACCAGGCGAGCGTGCATGGCGAAAAGCAGTGGCGTCGCGGCGATCCTACCTGGGTGCGCTTCGAGGTAGTCAAGGATGGCGACAACGTCACGCTCTGCGCGCTGTGGAACGACAACGACTCGTGCGATGAGCGCGGCATCCATTCGCACGGCCACAACGACCGCGGCGAGCGACGCAACAACGACGTCAGCGTGCATTTCACCGTCAAGCTGCCCAAAGGCGTGAAGATCGACGCCTCATCCGTGAACGGCTCGGTGGACGTGCGCGGCGCCACGTCAGAAGTGGACGCCTCCTCGGTCAATGGACGCGTCGAAGCCTCGAGCACCGGCGGCCCAGTGTACGGCACATCGGTGAACGGCGACGTGACCGCGCGCATGGAGCAGCTACCCGGCGCCGGCGATCTCCGATTCACCACCGTGAACGGCTCGATCACCGTCGACATGCCCTCGAAGCTCGATGCCGACGTCGAGATGGAAACGGTGAACGGAAGCATCCGCAGCGATTATCCGATGACCATCGAGGGTGGCCGGATATCGCCCAAGCACCTGCGCGCCAAGATCGGCGCCGGCGGACGCCACATTCGCTTCACCACGGTGAACGGTAGTATCGCGCTTCGGAAACTGAACTGACCGAGAGCCGTAGGGGGATTGCGGGATCACTGATGCCGTAGTCCCCACCTCAGTCCAGGTCACCATGCGCCGCTTGCTGCTGCTCATTCCGCTCCTCGTCGGCTGTCACGGAAGCAAAGCGAGCGAGCCCACGCGACTCGATTGGAACGGGCCCATCAAGGCCGGCAACTGGCTTCGCGTGCGGGACCTCAGCGGCAGCGTCAAGATCGAGCGCGCCACGGGAAGCAACGTCGAAGTCACGGGCGTCAAGCGGTGGCAAAAGGGAAATCCCGACGACGTGCGCTTTCAGGTCGTCAACTCGGGCGGCGACGTCACGATCTGCGCGGTGTGGAACGAGGGCCGCTGCGACAATAGGTCGGCGTCGGGCCGCCGCCGCTTCTTCCGCCTCCCGACGTGGGGATTCTGGCGCCGCTCGCACACGGACATCAGCGCGGACTTCGTCATTCGCGTGCCCGACGGCATCAAGATCGACGTGCAGGATGTGAACGGTGATGTCGACGTGCGAGGCGCCAGCGCCGACGTCATCGCCAAGACGGTCAACGGAGACGTGCATGCCGTCACCTCGGGTGGCTCGCTCCGCGCGGTGACAGTGAACGGTGACGTCATCGCCCATATGGACTCCCTCCCCGCATCCGGCGGCGACATCCGGCTCGAGACGGTCACCGGCAACGTCGTGGCCGAGCTGCCTGCCGAGCTCAACGCGGATCTCGACGCGCGGACTGTGACCGGCGCGCTGCGCTCGGACTATCAGCTGCAGGCCTCCGGCCGCATCGACCCGCGCCGTCTGCGCGCGACGATCGGCACCGGCAGCCGGCACCTCCGCATGTCGACGGTCACCGGCGATGTCGCGCTGAGGCGCTCGCAGCCCGTGCCCACCGTCGTACCCGCGGCGACCGCCGCGCACTGAGACTCGCGCACTCCGGTACAACGCCCCCGCGCTGCGGTTCGCAGCCGGGGGCGTTATGTTATCGGCCCTCTCTTGCGGGACTCGTGTCAGTGCCGGACCAGGACAAAGCCAATGCGCCAGGCGGCGTGCCGCCCCGCGCGCTGATCGTCGATGATGAGCCAACGATTCGAGAGGCGCTCCGCCGCTTCTTCGCGCGCCTTGGGTGGACCGCATCCGAAGCGGTCGACGGACAATCGGCGTTCACCCTGCTCACCGGCACGCCCACGCCAGACTTCGACGTCGTCATCTGCGACCTGCGCATGCCGCACATGTCCGGCGCTGAGTTGCACGACCGGCTCGAGCGCGCGCGTCCCGAAATTCTGTCGCGCTTTATCTTCGTCGCCGGTGACGTCACCTCGCCCGAGATGGCGGAGTTCGTTCAGCGCACCAAACGTCCGGTCATCCTCAAGCCCTTCGAGCTCGCCGCGCTGGCTGACCTCATCAAACGCACCAACGGGTGAGCGGCGCTACCGTCTGACCTGCGCGACCACCTGGCCGCTGGCGCTGCTCGCCGGCTGAAAATCCCGCCGCGGCTCGAAGTGGTCGGGCAGGAGCTCGACGGCCGACACGCGCGCGACGGCGAAATGCTTCCAGCCGTGCTCCGCGCCCTTGTCGCTCTGGCCACGCACTTGGAACACCTGCAGCAGCTCCGCTCCGTCGCCTTTTCGGATGATCGCGTGCGGCTGAACGATGCGCGGCTTGCCGACACCGTACACGAGCTGGATCACGCGGCGCTCATCGAGCGCGCGCAACACCATCTCCCGATCCATCCCGCTCAACGTTGTCGGCTCGGGATCCTTCCTAATCATCGCCCGCGTCCACGCCCGCCGTCGCGCCGCGCTCGGCCTCGGGTGAGACGCCCCCGCGCCGGCGCGTGCCCGCGCGCCGAACGCCGATCATCTCCGCCACGATGCTGACGGCAATCTCCTCGGGCGTGTCCGCGCCAATGGGCAGACCGATTGGCGCATGTACCCGCGACAGCATGTCCGGGGCGACCCCCCAGTCCTCCAACAATCGACGCGTGAGCGCGACCTTCCGGCGGCTGCCCAGCATCCCGATGTAGCGCGCGTCCATGCGTGCGACCTGCTCGAGAATCAGCGCATCGTGCTGATGTCCGCGCGTGGCGATGACCACGTACGTCGCCGCATCGACGCCGACCGTCGGCGGCACGGCGCCATAGTCGCACACCAGCGTTCGTTCCGCGAACGGCAATCGCGCGGGATCGGCGAACTCCGCTCGATCGTCGATCACCGTCACCCGCCACCCGGCAAATGACGCCGCTTGCGCCACGCGCGCGCCGACGTGTCCCGCGCCGAAAACCACCAGACGCGGCGGACCAACCACCGGCTCGACGAGAATCCCCTCCCGCATCTCGGGCTCCTCACGAAGCACATCGAGCATCTCGGCGGCGAGTGCGAGCCGTGCGCTCCCCTTCCCGACCGTCGCGCGCTCGCCCACGAGCAGCTTCTCGATCCCATTCGACCAGTCGTCACCCGTCGCCAGCACCGCGCGCTCGCCGCGCGACAGCGCCGCCGAGACGTCGCCGTACACCGCGCTCAACGTCGCATCGGGAAAGACCGGCTCGATGAACATCACCGCCGTGCCGCCGCACGTGAGTCCGTAATCGCCGGCGAGCTCGGCGTTGAGCGTATGCTCCGTCACGGCCGGTACGCGCCGCTCGGCGACCTCCGTCGCGCGCTCAATGATCTCGGCCTCCAGGCATCCGCCGCCGACCGTGCCGAGCCGCGCACCTTCAGTGGTGACCAACATCTTCGCCGTCGCGCTCATCGGCAGCGAGCCGCGGCGGCGCGCGACGCTGGCGAGCGCGCCGCTGCCGCCACCCGCGGCGAGGCGCGCGCACTCGGCACTGATCGATGGCCAGGACATGCGCTTAGCTTATGCGTTGCGGCGTCACGACGAAAGCGGCGCGGCCGCGCGTCTTCCCGATTCGCTCCGTGAGTGCGCCATGCGAGAAGGCTGGAAAACGCGGCGATCGCCTAGCCTTCCTCGATCGTCGCCCGCGCCATCGTGAGCGCGCGGTCACCACATCAGTGATGCTGTAGCGCTACACCTCGCTGCACTCCGCAACACTGTAGCGCAACACATGCGCGCGCCTCATACCGCGCCGATCTCTGCTCACCGATGTCGTTGCGCGCGCGAAGCTTGGCGTCGATCGGCGTATCTGTTCATTGCATGGCGCGCCGCGTGCCTTAGACGGTCGCATGCACACCACACCTGCGACCTCTCCGGCGCTCGCCGAGGGAATCTCGCGCGAGTACCTGCTGCACCACCGCGTCTGCCCGAAGCGTTACGCCGCCGACGGGACGCTGGTGATCGCGGCGGCGTCCGGCGCCCGGCTCGACGCGGTGGACGACCTGCGCTTCGTCTACCGCTGCGGCGTCTCGCTCGAGGAGACGACCGACGATGAAGTCGACCGCCTGATCGAGCGCCTCACGACGAACTCCGAGCGCACGATCGAGCTGGCACGCGGCGACGCCGGCGGCTACGAGGCCGACGAGCGCACCACCGACGTGCGCGACCTGGCGAACCAGCCGCCGGTGATCCGCTACGTCAACCTCCTCGTGCGCGATGCCTTTGATGCGGCGGCGAGCGACATCCATCTCGAGGCGACGCGCTCTGGACTCGCCGCGCGCTTTCGGCTCGACGGCGTGCTGAGCGCTGCGCCCGAGCCGCCGGCCGAATTGCAGCACGCCGTCGTCTCGCGCATCAAGCTCCTCGCCGAGCTGGACATCGCCGAGCGAAGGCGGCCGCAGGACGGACGCATCCGCGTTCGCTTGGAGACGCGCGAGCTAGACTTGCGCGTGTCGACGGTGCCGACGATCCACGGCGAGAGCGTAGTGCTCCGCCTGCTCGACCGCGGTGGCCGGCCGGTCGGCCTCGACGAGCTCGGCATGTCGCCGACCGTGCTCGAGGGAATGGAGCGCCTCGCCGCGCGGCCGCACGGCATGGTGCTAGTGACGGGACCGACCGGCAGCGGAAAAACCACCTCGCTCTATGCCGCGCTCCAGCGGCGCAACGCGAGCGCGGAAAAAATCATCACGGTCGAAGATCCGATCGAATATCAACTCCCATCGATCACGCAGGTGCCGGTGCACCGCGTGGCGGGCGTCACCTTTGGCTCGGCGCTGCGCTCGATTCTGCGGCAGGATCCGGACGTCATAATGATCGGCGAGATGCGCGACGACGAGACGGCCGAGATCGCGATCCAGGCGGCGATGACGGGGCACCTCGTCTTCTCGACGCTCCACACCAACGACGCGGCGAGCGCGGTGCCTCGGCTCCTCGACCTCGCGGTTCCCGACTACCTCGTCGCGGCGACGGTGGAAGGAATTCTCGCGCAGCGTCTCGTGCGACGCATCTGCGCCGAATGCCGGGAGATGTGCGCGGCGCCGCCGGAGCAGGTCGCGTTGCTGGCGGGCCGCCCCGTTGGAAAGATGTCGCTCGCCCGCGGCGCCGGCTGCGCGGCGTGCCGCAACACTGGGTACCGCGGCCGCGTCGGCGTCTTCGAGCTGATGCTCCTCACCGACGCGATCAAGGACGCGATTACCCGCGGCGCCACGCGCGCACAGCTGCGCACGCTCGCCGTGGACTCGGGGATGGTGCCGCTCCGCGCCGACGGCTGGTCGAAGGTCGAAGCCGGTTTGACGACGGTCGAGGAGGTGCTCCGTGTCGTCCAAGACTAAGCTGCGAAGGGTATGGTCGGCGCGCCGGACTCAGAGGCCGGGCAGCCCGAACACCGAACACCGAGCTCCGAGCACCGGGTTCACGCTGCTCGAGATGCTCGTCGTGATCGCCGTCATCGCGACGCTCGCCGCCGTCGTGGCGCCGATGGTCTTCCGCAACGTCGGCGACGCGAAGTCGAGCGCGGCCAAGAGCCAGGTCGAGATCTTCGCCCTCGCGCTCGACCAGTACCGGCTTGACAACGACCACTACCCCGCGTCCGATCAAGGCCTCGCGGCATTGCGCACGATGCCGACCTCGGGCGAGCTGCCGCGCAATTGGCGCGGCCCATATCTGCGCAAGACTGTGCCGAACGACCCCTGGGGCAGGCCGTACACATATGTGTCGCCCGGGCGCGAGAATCCGCAGACATACGATCTCTATTCACTGGGTCGCGACGGCAAGCCGGGCGGCGCCGACGAAGATGCGGATATCACGTCGTGGGGCGGAGCGGTGCGGCCGTGAGCGATATGCGAGCGACGACCGCATTCGCCTACCGCGCGGCGAGGAGCGACGGCGCTCTCGAATCGGGGTCTCTCGACGCCGAGAGCCGCGACGCCGCCTCGGCGCTCCTCACCGGCCGCGGCCTCTTTCCGCTGGAGCTGCGGGCCGAGCCGCGGCGCGAGATCCGCGGCCGCCGTGCCTCGGCGGCCGACGTCGCGCTCGGTCTGCGCGTGCTCGGCTCGCTCCTCGACGCGGGCCTCCCGATGACGCGCGCCCTCGCGGCGATGGACGACCTCGTCCCGGCCACGTGGGAGGAGTCGCTGCCGGGCATCCGCGATGCGGTGCGCGAGGGACGCGGGCTCGCCGCCGCGCTCGACAGCGCGCCGATTCGCATTCCTCCGGTGGTGATCGGCATGGTGCGGGCGGGCGAGGCGGGCAGTGGTCTCGCGACCGCTGTGCGCCGCGCAGCGGACTTAATGGAGATGGCCGCCGCAACCAGTGCCGCGCTCAAGTCCGCGCTCGCCTATCCGGCGATGCTGGCGATCGCCGGCGCGAGCGCCGTCGCGCTGCTCGTCGGCGTGGTGATTCCGCGCTTCGCGATCATCCTGGCAGACCTCGGGCAGGAGCTGCCGCGCAGCACGCGTGTCGTGCTTGCTGCGGCGGCGCTGGCGAAGAGCGTCGCGCTCCCCGCGCTCATCGCATCGATGCTCGGCTTCGCCGCGTGGCGGGCAGTCGTCGCCAACGAGGCGGGACGCGCGCGGTGGCACGGCTGGCTCTTGACGCTTCCGCTCATCGGCCACGCGCGTCTGGCCGCGGCGACGGCGCGCGCGACGGCGGCCCTGTCGGCGCTACTCGAGAGCGGTGTTCCGCTCGCCGCGGCGCTGCTGCACGCCGCGCCGGCGTCGGGCGATGCGGCCGTGGCGCGGCGCATTCTCGCTGCGCGCGGCGCGGTCACCACCGGCGCCAGCATCGCGCACGCGCTCGCGGCCGAGCAGGCGATGACGCCGACCGCTGTGCGTCTCACGCGGGCGGGCGAGCAGACGGGACAGTTGGCCGCGATGCTCTCGCACGCTTCACGTCTTGAAGCGGCGCGCGCCGAGCAATTGGTGCGCGGCGCCGTGCGACTCGTCGAGCCGGCGCTCATCGTCTGCTTCGGCGCGATCGTCGCCGGCGTCGCGGCCGCGCTACTGCAAGCCGTCTACAGCGTGCGGCCGACGCCATGAGCAACGCGATGCGGGCGCGCGGCGGCGCGACGTTGATCGAGCTGATCGTCACGATAGCGATCATCGCCGTGATTGCCGGAACCGCGGGGCTGGCGATGCGCCCCGCTCCCGCCTCGGGGCGCGACGATCGCTCGCCGGACGCGCGCGTCGCCGCGCTCCGCGGCGCGGCGCTCGCGCGCGCGACGCCGCTGAGCGACACCGTCGCCGTCGACGGACGTCTCGTCACGGTCACGGCCTTCCCCGACGGCCGCGTCGTCGCCGACTCGGCGCTGCACGTGGACCAGCTCTCCGGCCGGGCGCCCCATGACGCGCGCTAGGAGCGGAGCGATGCTCCTCGAGGTGATCGTCGCGCTCGCGATACTCGGCGTCGCCGGCGCCGCCGCGGTGACAATGTCGGCGGAGTCCGCGCGCGCGGTGGCGCGCGCGCGGGCAACGGACAGCGAGACGCGCGCCGCCAGCGCGCTGCTCGACGCCGTCGCGCTCTGGAGCCGCGACGATCTCGACCGGCACATCGGCGACCGGCGGCAGGGGCCGTGGCGGATGCGCGTCGAGCGCCCGCTCACGACAGTGTACCTCGTCACGCTCGCCGACTCGTCGGGCGCCGCGACGATTCTTCAGACGGCGCTCTTCCGCGCCGACACGGCCAATGTCGCGCCGTAGCGTCCGGGGCGCCTTCACCCTCATCGAGGTCGTCGTCGCGCTGGCGGTGAGCGGCGTCGTGCTGCTCGGCGCGCGGATGATGCTCGAGGCGGTGGCCGACGGCGGCGCCGCCATCGCGTCGAGCGCCGAGAGCGCCGACCGCGCGGCGAACGGCGAGCGGCTCATCCGATCGCTCACCACGCGGCTCGAGGTCGGCACCGACTCCTCGCGCGCCTTCGCCGGCGACCGAGCCGGCGCGCGATTCAGCTCGTGGTGCGACGTGCCCGGCGGATGGCAGGAGCGCTGCGACGTGCGGCTCTCGATCGACCACGACGGATCGCGCACGCTGCTGGCGCTCACGACGTCGTCGCGTCTCGTGCTGCGGTCGCTCCCCGCCGGCGCCGAGCTTCGCTATCTCAAGCGCGGCGAGTCGGGGCTGGAATGGTTTCAGCTCTGGGGCGCCAGCGTGACGGCGCCTCTCGCGATCGGCGTCGTCTCGCCGCGCGACACGCTCATCTTCCGCATCGGGGAGCGCGGCTGATGCGCGAGCGTCGTCGCGGTTTCGCCCTGTTGGCGACGCTCTGGGTCGTCATCGCGCTCGCCGCGCTCGGCGCCGCGGGCTCGCTCGCGGCGCATCGGGCGATCGACACGTCGCGCAATCGCGTGAACTTGACGCGCGCCGCGTGGCGCGCGGAAGGGTGCGCCGAGGTGGCGCGCGCGGTGATCGACGACGCGCTGCGCGGCGCGGCGAGCGATCCGGCGCGCGGCGCCGCTGTCTGGGATGACCTCGACACGCTCGTCGCGCAATCCGCCACGATCGCGCAGTCGAAGTGCCGCATCCATCTCGCCGCCGCCGGATCGCGGCTGGACATCAATGCCGCGGACGAGGAGATGCTGCGCGCGCTGTTCCGATTCGCGACGCCGTCGCCGAACGAGGCCGACTCGCTCGCCGACGCGCTGCTCGACTGGCGCGACGCCGACACGCTCCCCCGCGCGGGCGGCGCCGAGTCGGCGTGGTACGTCGCGCGCCACAGGCTCGCGCCGCGCGACGGCCCTTTCGCCGATCGTCGCGAGCTGCACCGGGTGCGAGGCTTCGAGCGACTCTCGGGCGTCGACTCGCTCGTCGACGTCGAGCCGGGACGCGTCGCGATCAATCACGCGCCGGCGGCGGTCGTGGCCGCGCTGCCGGGTCTCTCGTCGGAGTCGGTGTCGCGCCTCGTGCTCGCCCGCCAGCGCGGCGAGCACGTGCGCGACCTGATCGCGCTCGCCGGGCCGATGTCGGCCGACGCGCGCGCGCGGCTGATGCAGCGCTACGCGAAGCTCGCGACCGTCGTGACAACGGAGCCCGACGCCTGGATTCTCACGTCGACCTCCGAGGCGGGCCAACCCGCGGCCGCGGCCACCCTGCAGCTGCGCTTGGTTCGCGCCGGATCGCGCGCCGCGATCGTGCGCCGCCGGACGTGCTGCCCATGATGACGCTCGGACTCGCCGTCTCGGCGAGCGCGCTGCGCCTCGTCGCGGTGCGCGGCAGCTCAGTGATCTGGGCGGGGGAATGCGCGCGCGACGAATCGCCGCTCGCGTCACAGCTCGCGCGACTGATCGCGACGCTGCCGGTTCGGCGGTGGCCGCGCCCGCGCGTCGTCGTCGCCGTCGGCCCGAGCGTGTCGCAGGTGAAGCGGATCAGCGGCCTCCCTCCCCTGACCGACATGGGTGCGCTCACCGCCGTCGTGCGCGAGGGCGCCGGCCGCTTCTTTCTTCGCAACGGCATTCCACTGGTGACGACCGGCGTCCGCGTGGTCGAGCCCGGCATCGCCTGGAGCGCGGCGATCGAGCAGCCCGCGGTCGCCGAGATCGAGCAGGCGTGCGACGCGGCGCGACTGCGTCTCGTCTCGATCGTCCCGGCGCTCGTCGTGCTCGGCCGGGCACTGCAGGATCGGAACATCGTCTGGGGCGACGGCGACGCGCGCTCGGTCGCCGAGTTCGATCGCGGCGTGCTCGCGCGCACCACGCGCTACGCCGGCAACGAGCCGGCGGCGCCGCCGACGCCGGTACGCGCGCTCGCTTCGCTCGGCGACGGCGCATGGCGCTACGCCGACGCGTACGGCGCCGCCGTGCATCCGCCGGCCGACGCGATGGCGGTGCGACGCGATCGCGGCGAGACGCGGGCGCCGGTCGCCGCGTGGCGTCCGGTCGTCGCCGGCGCGGCCTGCGCGCTGGCCGTGTTGGCCGCGCTCTCCGCGCCGATTTTCGCGGCGCGGCGCGCCGAGCGTACCGCCGTCGCGCGGGTGGCGACGCTCGCCCGCACGCGCGCCGTCGCGCTCGGCGGCGAGCGCGAGCTGGCGAGCGTCACCGGCGCGCTCGCCGAGGTGGCGGCGTTCGATGCGACGCGGCGGCCGGCGACGACGCTGATCGCGGCGATCGCGCGCGCGCTGCCCGAGGGGAGCGCGCTGGTCGCGCTGCGCACCGACACGGCGACGGGGACGGCGGTGGTGCTCGCGCCGCAGAGCGCGGCGCTGTTGGCCCGGCTGGAGAAGTCGCCGTCTATCGTCGCTCCAGAGATGGCCGGACCGGTGACGCGCGAAGCGGCCGGAGCCGCGCCGCTCGAGCGGGTGACTGTGCGCTTTCGTCTGTCGCCCGCCACGCCGGAGCGCCGATGATTCTCTCGTCGATCTCGCGACGCGAGCGCCGGACGATCGGCGGCGGCGGCGCGCTGATGCTCGCGCTGCTCGCGGTACGCGCCGTGCCGCTCTGGTCGAGCGCGACGGCCGAGTCGCGCGCCGCGGCGCGCGAGGCGGTGCGCGAAGCGTCGCTCGCGGAAGCGAGCGTGCGCGCGCGCGGCGCCGTGCGCGACAGTCTCGCATCGCGCTCGGCGCGGCTCATCCGTCTCGCGCCGGCGTTCCTCTCCGGCGATACGCCGGCGGCGGCCGCCGCGTCGCTCGCCGGCATCGTCTCCGGCGCCGCGGCGCTGTCGCGCGTGCAGCTCGGCGCGCTGCAGCCGCGCGGCGATTCGGCGAGCGGCGGCTCGTTCACCCGCATCGCCGTGCGCGCCGAGGCGACGGGCGATGTGAAGGGGATCATGGCGCTGATCGCGGCGCTGGAGCGCGGGCCGACGCTCCTCGCGGTGCGGCAGCTGTCGATCACGCAGAGCGAGCCGGCCGCGCCGGACACGCAGATGGAGGCGCTGCGCGCCGAGCTTCTCGTCGAGGGATTGGCGCTCAACCGCAAGACGACGCGGGGCGCGCGATGAAGCGCGGTTACGCGATGATGGAGCTCGCGGCGTGGAGCATCGCGATCGCCGGCAGCGCGCTCGCCGTGTCCGGCTGGCGTTCGTCGTCGCGAATGGCCGCCGATTCCGCGGTCGTGCCATCGCTGCTCGCCAGTCCCGCCGAGCCGCGCGCGCTGAAAGGGGATTCGCTCGATCGCAGCGTGGCGCGCATCGTCGCGTCGGATCCCTTCCGCATCGCGCGGCGTCCGGCCTCGGTGTCATTCGCGACGGAGCAGATCGGCGTGCCCGCGGCGCCACCACCGCCGCGGCCGCCGCGGCCGCAGCTCGCGCTCGCGGGAATCCTCGGCGGTCCGCCATGGGAGGCGCTGCTCGAGGGATTGCCCGACCGGCCGAGCGCGACACTCGTCCGCGCCGGCGACGTGTTCGGCGGTCTCAAGGTGCGCGCGGTGATGCGCGACACCGTCATCGTCCAAGGAGCGGATACCGTGTGGAAGCTGACCATGAAGCGGTCGTGGCAATGAGACGCTCGACGATGTCCCTCGCGATCGTGGCGGCGCTGTCGCTCGCCGGCCCGCTGCGGGCGCAGCGCACCGACTCGACGATCAGCGTCCGCAACGACAGCGTCTCGGTGCGATTGGTCGATGTCGACGTGCGCGCCGCGGTGCAGGCGCTGAGCCGCTATCTCGACCGGCCGGGGGTGTTCGGCGCCGTGACCGCGGCGCGCGTGACGCTCGAGACGCCGACGCCGGTGCCGCGCTCGCAGATTCTGTCGCTGCTTCGCGGCGTGCTGGAGAGCCAGAGCCTCGAGCTCGTCGCCGACTCAGGGCTGTATCGCGTTCGCATGAAGGAGGCGGCGCGGCCTGCCATGGTCGACAACGGCATCGGCGTGGCGACGGCGCGGCGCGCGCCGGGCGTGGTCGAGCTGTTCGTGATTCGCTTGCGGCACGCGCGCGCGGCGGATGTCGCGGCGACGGTGAACGCGCTCTTCGGCCGATCGAGCGCGCTCGGCGATCTCGGCGGGCGCGCGCCGACGCTCGATGAGGGACTACGGCAGAACCAAGTGCCGCTGGGCTTGCCGCAACCGCCGCCGGGCGCCGTCGCGACGCCGGCCGCCGCGCAGCAGCGCGGCGCGAACCTGCAGGGCGAGGTGACGATCGTCCCCGACACGCGCTCCAACGCGCTGCTCATCCGCGCCGCGCGCGCCGACTACGAGGTGATGGAGGCGGCGATCCGGCAGCTCGACATTCGTCCGCTGCAGGTGTTGATCGAGGTGTTGATCGCCGAGGTGCGGAAGGACCGCAGCTTCGAGCTGGGCGTCGATGCGAAGGCCGGGCCGGGCCGGCTGCGCGGGTCGAGCGCGGTGGTGAGCGGCAGCACGACGAGCAACGTCGGCCTCGGCGATTTCGTCGTCCGCGTCATGACCGGCGGCGGCCTCAACCTCGACGCCACGCTCCGAGCGGCGACGGCGCGCGGCGACGTGTCGATCGTGAGCCGGCCGGTGGTGCTGACGACGAACAACCAGGAAGCCGAGATCCTCGTCGGCTCGCAGCGTCCATTCGTGCAGGTGTCGCGGGCGCTGCCGACCGACAACGCGGCGCGCGACCAGGTGGTGCAGTACAAGGACGTCGGCACGCGGCTGGTGGTGAAGCCGACCATCTCCGCCGATGGCTACGTGATGCTGCAGGTGACGCAGGAAGTGAACAGCGCGACGACAGAGACGCAGTTCAACGCGCCCATCATCTCGACCCGCACCGTGCAGACGCAGCTGCTGATTCGCGATAGCCAGACCGTCGTCCTCGGCGGACTGAGCGACAAGCAGCGGGATGTGAATCAGGGCGGCGTGCCGTTCCTGTCCAGCATCCCGTTTCTCGGCGGGTTGTTCGGCCACGCCAGCCGGCGGACGACGGAGACCGAGCTCTTCATCTTCCTCACGCCTCGCGTCATCCGCAGCGACGAGGACGCCGACCGTCTCACGCGCCCGCTCGAAAAGCGCGCCGAGAAGGAGCAGCCGTGAGCGACGACACGCGGAGCACCCTGATGCTCGGCGAGACGCTCGAGATCCGCCGCGTGCGCGAGATGATCGCGCGCGTGGGACCGTCGCGCATTCCCGTGTTGATCGAAGGCGAGACGGGCGCGGGGAAAGAGCTGGTCGCGCAGGCGTTGCACGCGGCGAGCGGGCGCCGCGGCAAGTGCGTCGCGGTGAACGTGTGCGCGATCTCCGACGGCACCTTCGAGGACGCGCTCTTCGGCCACGTGCGCGGAGCGTACACGGGCGCGCTCGGCGCGCGCGACGGATTCTTGGCGGAGGCCGACGGCGGCTCGCTCTTTCTCGATGAGATCGGCGGGCTGACGATGCATCTGCAGATGAAGCTCCTCCGCGCGTTGGAGACCGGCGAGTACCGCCCGCTCGGCGCCGGCCGCGACCGCCACAGCGATTTCCGTGTGATCGCGGCGACGAACGAGCAGCTCGACGTGATGGTAAGGAACGGGAGATTCCGCGCCGACCTCTCGCACCGGTTGTGCGGCGTTCGCATCACCGTACCGTCGCTGCGCGACCGTCTCTCGGATCTGCCGCTGCTCGCGCTGCACTTTCTGCATGCGTGCGGCGCCGGCGCGCGAGGGCGGATCGACGAAGCCGGGTTGCGCGAGCTTCGTCGCCATCCTTGGCCGGGCAACGTTCGCGAGCTGCAGCGGGTGATCGAGTGCGCGCTGTTGATCGCTGGCTCGCCGGCGCTCGGCGCCGACGACATTCGGATCGCGCTTTCCCAGCGCCCCGGGCGGCTTTCGCTCAGCGACGACGAGTCGTTCATGCGGCGCCGCTTGATCGAGATTCTCGAATCCGCGTCGGGCGACACGGCGAAGGCGGCCGAGCGGCTCGGCGTGCACCGCGCGACGTTGTACCGGCAAATGCGCCAGCTCGGCGTCCGTGTACCTGAAGTGCCGAGCGGCGTCGATGCATCGCATCCCGTCACGCCGCCGACCGAGAGCTTGGCGTGATGCTCGAGCCGATTCCGTCAACTCACCGGCCGTCGACAGCTGCTGAAGGAGATGTAGACGCACGTCGCGCGACCCTAGAGCGACATCGTCGCCAGTGCTTGGGCCAGCCCGCCGACGCGACCAAACAGCCTCCCCTCCTCCTTGGAGCTCCGGTGATCGTGCCCCTCCGCTGGTTCATGCGCGCCATTCTCGCCCCGCTCGCGACCGTTCTCGTCGTCGCGCTCGCCACCGCCGCAACGACGCGGTTGGCGGCCGCACAGAATCCGTGTCTCTCGTGCCCCAACGATCATCCGCCGACCGTCTCGGTCACGCCAGTCAGTGGCGCGATCGTGACACCGACGGTGGATGTCGTGATCGGTTGGTGCGATGACTACAACCTGCGCGAGACCACGCGGCAGATCCTGCTGAATGGCGCGCCTGTGACGCCGGCGCCGGGATTCATCCGCTCGAGCAACGGCGCCTGCGGGGACTACGGCGAGTCGAGATTCTCGATCCCTCTGGCGCCGGGCACATATTCGCTCGACGCATCGATCCAAGACTACGCGTTCCACACCGGGTCGATGCATCGGAGCTGGACCTTCGCCCAGCCTCCCGAAGTCACCCCCGATGGGGCGACGCGCTCGGTTTCCGCGAGTTCCGCGCAGTCGGAGCCGTTCCACGTCAAGAACAGCTGGGCTGTGCGGGCGACGTTCGCGCTCACAGCCACGTGCGACGGCGCCGAAACGTGCGGCTTTACCGATACGTCGATCGATCTCGACCCCGGCGAGCAGCGCGATGTCGCCGTTCCCTACACCTCCGGCGCGGCCGGCTCGACCGGAACGGTGACGCTGAAGGCGACGTTCGCGGGCGACAACACTGTGTTCGATGTCGGATCGATCCTCGTCGTGTCGCAGGGCATCACGGGGGGTGGCATCTCTCCCGGCGGGTTTCATACGTGCAGCCTCGACGCGGCGGGCAAGGCGTTCTGCTGGGGGTGGAATGGACGCGGGCAAATCGGCAACGGCACGGTCGGCGGCAGCATGCTCGCGCCCACCGCGGTGTCGGGTGGTCTCACGTTCACCAAGCTCAGCGCCGGGTGGACGCACAACTGCGGGCTTGTCGCCGACGGCTCGGCGTACTGCTGGGGGCAGAACGACGTCGGTGAGCTGGGCGACGGCACGCTGATCGACCGCTATACGCCAGTGCGCGTCGGCGGCGGCTTCGTCTTCACGGACGTCGTCGCGACACACGGAAGCACCAGCTGCGGCCTGACGAGCGACGGGACGGCGTACTGCTGGGGATACGGCAACGGCGGCCGGCTCGGCACCGGCACGACCACCAACGTGACGACGCCGACTCCGATGGCCGGCGGGCTCCACTTCGCCAGTCTCGGCGACGGCTACGCGAGCAACCACCATTGTGGGATCACGACGAGCGGTGACACGTACTGCTGGGGAGCCAACGGCGACGCGCAGCTCGGCGATGGCAATGGTGGCGTGACGAGGCAAGAAGTTTCGCTCGTGCCGGTCAAGGTCGCGGGTAACATTCGCTTCAGTCATGTCTCGCTCGGTTACAGTCACACCTGCGCGCTGTCCGTCGACGGTGTTCCCTACTGCTGGGGGATGGACTACTCGGAAGCGACCGTCGATCTCTTCCATGTGCTGGGGCTCGCGTCGGCGGCGCCGGACCGGTGCTTCAATGCCACGGGCTACCCGCCGAACTGGTGCGCCAAGACGCCTCAGCGCGTCGCGGCCGCGGGCGTCTACACCACCATCGCCGCCCGCGCGAGTGGCGCCTGTCTGCTCGACGGTGCTGGCCAGGCGTGGTGCTGGGGACACGGTCAATTCGGATCGAATGGTGACAGCACGTGGGCGCATCGCGATGTGCCGGTCGCGGTCGCCGGCGGCCATCGTTTCACGCAGATCGTCGGCGGCGGCGGTGACCACTGCGCGCTGAGCGACGCCAAGCAGGCGTATTGCTGGGGGACGAACGACTACGGGAAGCTCGGCGAC
Source organism: Gemmatimonadales bacterium (assembly GCA_038228795.1). Taxonomy (GTDB): domain Bacteria; phylum Gemmatimonadota; class Gemmatimonadetes; order Gemmatimonadales; family Gemmatimonadaceae; genus JALZAE01. The sequence continues at coordinate 23,423 of JBBROY010000024.1, read as the reverse complement.
GGAACACTCACGCCCCGCAACATTCCGACGGCCGTTCGCGAGCCGGGACCGGTTCCGGGCTTCATCACGGTCCAGGCGTACTCGACGGGATCGTATCCGAGCGTCACGGCTAACAAGGACACCACATCCAACTGGATTGCGTGGGACAAGGGGACACTGCCCAGCACCGTGTTGCTGTCGGTGGAATGCATTGGCGCGATCTCGAACTGCGTGCCGAGCGTAACATCGATCCCCTTGGCGGCGGGTGCGACCCAGCCGTTCACCGTGTCGTACCGCAGCGGCCGAGGCGGCGGATATGGGTTGATGAAGGTCAACGCACAGTCGCTGGAAGATCCGACGGCCGCGATGCGATGGACGTATCAGATCAGGGTCGTCGACGACTTGCCGGTGACACAGTCCGTCGCCGTCGCCGGCGCCGGCATCGAGCGTGGGCTCTGCCTGACGATCGGCGCCGGACACGGCGGCGCGTACGAGTGCGGCGACCTGCGCCTCGCCCACTCGCTCCCCGCCGTGCGTACGCTCAACAAGAGCCGCTCGCCCACGCTGCTCTACAACTCCGCGCACGCGCACCCCTTCCCGATCGTCGGCGCCAACGTCGCGCTCGCGCCGACGGATCCCGCGACGACCAGCATCACCGCGACGCTCAAGCTCGGTAGTGTCACGCGCGCGACCGGAACCTGGGCCGGCAGCCAATTCGTCGGCGGCGCGACCAAGCACATCGCGATCGGCTTCGACGCGCTCGCCGACGCCACCGGCTCGTACGCCTACACGCTCGAGCTGAAGAAGAACACGACCGCGGGCCCCGTCGTCATCCGCACCGACACCGGGCACTTGGTCATCGTCAACCGCAAGGCGAGCGCCTTCGGCGCCGGCTGGTGGATGGCCGGTCTCGAGCAGCTCGTGCCGCAGGGCGACGGCTCGCTGATGTACGTCGGCGGCGACGGCTCGCTGCGCTTCTACGCGCCGGTCGCCGGCCGCACCGATCTCTGGCAAGCGCCGCAGATCGATCGTCGCGATTTCGTCCGCAGAGATTCGACGGGGCAGTACGTGCTGCTGTTGCCGCACGGCGTCACGGCGCGATTCAACAGCGGCGGGCAGCACGTCACGACGGTGAACCGGGTGGGGCACACGACGACGTTCGACTACGATCCGTCGTCCGGCCGGCTCGCGTCGATCGCGGTGCCGTACAGCGACGTCTCGCCCACGTACCGCTTCGTCTACGATCCGGCCGGCCGGCTCTCGCAGGTGATCGCGCCGCCGCTCGTGACCGCGAGCGCGTCAATCCCGCGCGTCGTCACGATCGCGGACACGAGCGGGCTCATCCGCGCCATCACCGATCCCGATACGACGACCGTGCGCTTCGTCTACGATCCGTCGATCGTCAATCGCGTGGCGCAGCGCGTCAACCGGCTCAACGACACGACGCTCTATTTCTACAATGCCGGCCGCAAGCTGTCGCAGGTGTCGATGAAGATGCGCGGCGCGGGGATGCTCACCTCGCTCTTCACGCCGCAAGAAACGCGAGGCATGAGCGGCGTCGCCTCCGACACTGCGTCGTGCTTCACGCTGTACGACGGTCCGCGTACCGACGTCCCCGACGTCACCAAGTTCTGGCTCGACCGCAAGGGACTCGTGCAGCGTGTCGAGAACGCGCTCGGCAAGGCGACCGTCGTCGAGCGGGCCGATGCGCGGTGGCCCGGGCTCGTCACCCAAGTCACAGACGTGCGCGGGCAGATCTCGCGCGCCGTGTACGACGATCATGGCAACGTGCTCATCGACTCCGTGCTCAACCCGTACGGCGACGGCAAGCACGCGGTCACGATGGCGGTGTGGAACAAGGCCTGGGACTTCGTGACGACCACAGTATCCGCGACCGGCGAGATCACATCCTTCGGCTACGATTCGGACGGTAACCGTATCTGGCAACAGGCCGGAACGGATCTCACGCGCCGCGCGACGATCGACTACTACGCGAGCGGCACGAAGCTCGTCCGCGCCACCAAGGCGCCGCTCGTGGCGCGCGACTCCGTCGAGTACGACGCCCGTGGCAATTTCCTCCGCGCCAAGGGTCCGCTCGGCTACTGGACCTGGTCACTGACGGACAATCTGGGCCGAGACACGCTCGTGGCGGCGCCGGTAGACTCGGCCGACACGGCGGACGGCCTCGACCTCACCACACGCACCATCTCGCGCACGACATACGATCTCGACGACAAACCGGTCCTGTCCACCACCACTGGCGCGCCGAAGCTTTATCAGTCCGTCAGGCTCTCGCCCATCTGGAGCTCCGGTCAGCAGATGCTCGGTGTGCGAACGAGCTACGACGCCGAAGGGCAGCCGCTGGCGGTATCGCGCTGGTCGACGCCGGATCCGGCGCGGATGGACACGGCGACGACGCGTTGGACGTACGATGCGGCGGGCCGCAAGCTGACCGAGACCGCGCCGGACAACGCCGTCGACAAGTACGCGTACGATCAGGCCGGCAACCTCCTGGCGTGGACGACGCGGCGGAATCTCGTCGTTCGCATGGCCTACGACACGCTCAACCGGCTCAAGCAGCGCATCACGCCGCAAGCGACGTACGCGCAGTGGAGCACACCCGTAGGCGTCGTGCAGTGGACGTTCCCGCATTACCCGAACAACGGGACGGGTCTTCTCATACCGGCCGACACGGCTCGATACACATACGACGATGCGGGCGCGACGCGCGGCGCGTACAACGGCGACGCGCAGGTGGACCGGAGCTACTATCCGAATGGCGCACTGAAGACCGAGACGCAGCGCATCCGGACGTACAGCGGAAACGACTTCACGAAGCACATCTATGTGTTGGGCTACAGCTACGACATCGGTGGCCGGCGCATAGCGATGACTCTTCCGCAGCAATTTCTCTTCGACGGCCAAGACAGCACAGTCACATACGAGTACGACCAGATGGTCGGTGCCCTGTCCGCGATCACGGACGTGACACAGCGTCGTTTTACCTTCGACTACGACGCTGCCGGCCGACCAGCGAAGACCCAGACACTGGGTTTCTTGTCGGCGTCGACGTCGATCTCGGAAACGTATCAGTACGACGACGATGGCCGCAGAACGCGCCGGCTCGAGAACACCTACCACCCCGTCGGCAGCGGGTTTGCTTGGGAGCCGACGCACGACGACCGATACACGTACGACGCGCGCGGCAAGAGTCTCTCGGTCACTACGCTGTTCGAGGACATCGTCACCGGCTACTCGGGACTCGGCGCGGTGATCGGCAACGCGACGGAGACTCGCCCACAGTCGCTGGAGAAGCTATACGAGTCGTGGACCACTGACGCGCTCGGCAACCAAGTCCGGCGTTTATCAAGTGGACGTCGTCTACTCGACGTGATCAACGACGATGTTTCGCCGGTCTACCAGCCCAAGACCGGCCGCCAGGTAAAGGAGTTCGACAACACGTATCAAGCCTTCAGCGACTCGTCGTTCTTCAACGCGGCGGGCGACCGCGAGCAGCGGACGAACAGCACCACGACATCCTTCAGCAAGGAGGCGTACTACTATGGCGCGGATGGCAAGCTGCGCGTCGCCGACACGCGAGCGTGCTCCTACATCAACGGATGCGATGGCGACAACGGCGGCTACCAGCGCTGGATCTACGAGGAGTACCGCTACGACGCACTGGGGCGCCGGGTGCTCGCCCGCTCGTCGCGCGACCAGTGCGGCGGTCAGGGCACCAACGGCGTAGGTGCCGGCGACTGCTTCGGCAACATCCTGCGCACGGTGTGGGATGGCGACGAGATCCTCTACGAGATCCGCTACGCGAACAACCGTACCACCACCGGAGCCGCGATCGAAGTGGACACGGCGGTGCTCACGTCGACGAGCAACAGCAGGTGCATCCGCTTCGACCCGCCCGGAAGCGGCCTGCCGTGCGATCCGAATGTCATCCGGAAGAACATGACGCCGAGTTACTCGGAGTATTTCGGACAGGTACGCTATCTCCACGGCGGCGGCATCGACCATCCGCTTCTGTTGCAGCGATACGGCTTCGAGACCGCGACGCATGCAGGCTTCGTGCTATTGCCCCACCAGAACTGGCGCGGCTTGTACGACGGCGGCGAGGGCTTCCCGGGGAGCGGACCGCAGTTGGATTGGCCCGGCGCGCGATCGGAAACCTACCTGTTCATCCGAAAGCAGACCGGACCGAGCTACTGGGCCGGGAGCCTGATCGGCAACAAGCAGGACGGATCGGGACAGTTGTACATGCGGAACCGGTACTACGACCCGAAGTCGGGGAGGTTCACGCAGGAGGATCCGATCGGGTTGGCGGGAGGGGTGAACGCCTACGGGTTTGCGGCCGGGGATCCCGTCAACTACTCAGATCCGTTTGGGCTGACCGCGTGCACCATAAACGATACCAAAGACTGCAAGATCTGGACAGTGAAGGCAAATGTGGGACTCGCGAAGGTCGGCGCCGAGGTGAGCATAGTAGTAGCAAAGGTGAACATTGAAGTCGGCCCTGATTTGAGTGTGGGCGGAAAGTTGACCTTCATGGCGGATGGCAGATTCGAGAGCGAGGCGGAACTCAAAGGCGGTCTCACCGCGAAGGCTTCAGGTAGCGTAGGAGGCGTAAAAGCCGAAGGGAAAATCGGGTGCGAGGCGTCGACGAGCGGTGCAACCGGATGTAAGGCAGAGGGAAAGTTTGGCGCAGGGACTGCAAGTGGGTCAACGCTCGGAGTAGGGGCTAAATTGGGATTGCTGAGCGTAGGCGTGGATCTTCACGTGGTCGACATATTCAAAGTAGGCGCCCATAAAATCGCAGATGGTTACGTAGACCTCTTGAAGGCACTCCCCAATTTCCATCCATAGCGATTGTTCAAAGTTCCCGAGCGGTCGCGTAAGGCCGGGTCGCCCATAGCCCGCACACCGGACGGCCCGGTTTCGACTAGAGATGCGCCAAGCAATACTTGAGACGTTACCTATGAACACTACCTGGATGGTGTGCCTGTTTGGATTGAGTGTCACCTCCATGACCTACGGTGGATATTTGCTTTACCGTGTGTTTCGAGTGAAGCACTGGGTCCGCGTGCCTGGCCGCGTCAATACGATACGTGCCGAGCCGACTGGAATGCAGGACATGACGGTGCGCTATCGGCTCGCGGTGACGTACGGTTACCGGGTCAACGATGAACCCTTTGTGGGTGATCGTATTGCAGTCGGTCCGCTCTTGGAATTCAATTCGGAGGAGGCGGCGCTGACTTATGCCAAGAAGCGATATCCGCGTGGGGAATTGATACACGTGTTCGTCGACCCGAACGACCCTTATCGCGCTGTCTTGGACGCGAGAATTGGCGCGGTGGGCGTACTCGCGATCTGCTGTAGTCTCGTTTCACTGGGCGCCGCTATAGCGCTCTTGAGATCGACACCTTGAAGCTACGCCGCCGGAGCGCTCATTCGTGAGACGCTCACTCATACGGACGATCGCCGCCATTCAGCTTTGGGGCAGTGTTACCGGCATCATCGCGGTGCTCGGTGAGCTTAGAACTACAGACACGACCGGCGCGCCTTGGGAAACGTTGAGTTTCCTGTGTTTGGGCGCTGCGCTCTTCACTCTCGGAGGTGCCGGCGGCGTTGGGCTGCTTAGGAATCACCGATTCGGACGCGTCCTCACCGTCTTCGCGCAGATTCCACAACTATTCCAGGTGAGCATCGCGGGATGCTCCTGGCTCTACGAGTCCGGCGTGTCGGCGGTGATCAGCTTCGATGGCCGCGCCGGAACTCTCGGAGCGCGGTTTGATCTCCTAAGTGAGTTCGCGTTCTTCGTGCATCGCAGCTCGACCGATTCGATCGTTGGGATCAACCTGGTTCCGTTCGCGGTGCTGATCTACTTCTTGAGGACGGCACCCGCCACCGCAAGGGACGGCTGATGGAAGGCATCCTCCACGAAGCGACGCACGCGAGACTATGGCGAGCCGGAATTCGATATGCGCCGGCGCAGCGCAACCGGGTTGACGAGATCGATAAAGAGACGCAGATGGCCCAGTGGTGGACGGACGAGGCAATCGGCGCGCGACGCGCGCGCGGGACGCCCTGGAACAGGACTCGGCTCTTCCGAACCGACGCGAACTTCCCCGCGCTGGTCACGGCCGTGCTCGATCCCCTGGCGCGCGTGGATTCCGCGGAGTACGACGCGCGCGGCAATCTGACTCGATCGGTGGGTATGTCGCCCTACGACGGCGCGAAGGCCGTCAGCCAATACGCCTGGACCGGTCCCCACGACCTGATCGCCAACGTCACCCCACCGGTCGAACCGGTGACGACATTCGGCTACGACGGCGCGGGCAACCGGATCTGGCAGCAGACCGGACGAATGTGAAAATTGGCGAAGGTGAGTCGCGCCCGATTTGCTGCGCGACACCCGGCCGGGGAGTACCCGAGGTGGCGCCGCTACCAGTACGATCCGGCGGCCGGTCGGTTCACGCAAGAAGACCCGCTGGGGCTGACGGGGGCAAGGACGGATTCCACTCCCATCTTGACCCCAACACGAAAATGACGACGATTCTCCGTGGTGATGTGGGCGGATTCTATTACCGGACGGGCAATTGGTTCACGTGTGGCCTGATGGGAGGAATCCATAGCGTGCCCATGACCTCGGGGGGCTAGTCGCGCACGAATTGCTTGGACACGGTTTTGGTCCTCGTCAGGAGACCGCGGCTCGTAAGGTTGAGAATCGGTACCATTGCGCGCAATTAGCCGAACCGCTGTCTCGGAGGCAGCTGATGAAATGGCGACCGGTACTTCTCATCGTTGCCGCAGCTGCATTGCAAGCGTGCACCGACGTGGCGCGGTGGAACGCGCAGACTACAGTTGCCGATAGCCTCGTCACTGCAGCAGCCCGGGAGGACTGGGCTAGTGTGCATAGCCTTACGACGGGTGAAGAAGTGGTGCAACGGCTATCGAAAATGGTGAGCAGCGAGCCCGCACTCCTCAGGTCAGCGGCAAAGGGACTCGCGCTCGCTCACGGTGACCTGTTCACTCCGGACTCGGCGTACGTGTCCTTCTCATTCCCGTACAAAGGCAACACTGAAGTACTCGACATGCGATTCGTCCGATCAGGTGGACGCTGGTCGGTCCAGTACATCGCACTGCCGAAGCGAATTTAGTGCGAAGAGATCATCGCAATCGATAATCGGATCTGTCTGCGACATTACATGTCGGAATTGCGAACTCGACGGCGTGCTCATGTCTCAACTTCGAGGTCGCGATGGGGCGAGCGTCTCATCCGGATCCCAGGAGCCACGCCATGCATGATGCCAGGCCCGAGGTGCGCACCGCGCCTCGGGCCTCGTTGTATCGAATGGGAGTGTGGGCACTGGCGGGACCGACTCTGCATTGGAAGGTCACGCGGTCGACTGCGGCTCCGGGGGAGGCATCCCGACCTCTTTGTCGTGCGTTGGGGGGCGCGTCCGAATGGCCGTGTCCATCCTCTAGACCAACCGGTCCAAATGCGAATTCGCGTTTCTCTAATGCGAATCCGTGCGAATTCGCATTCCGGCGCGACCGCCGAAAAATCGTAACTCGCCACAGCAGCACCGCTTAGTCAAAAGCACGGGCATGGCAGGCGACATGCTATAGCACTACGCGACCAAACGGCCTCCCCTCCTACTTGGAGCTCCGGTGATCGCGCCCCTCCGCTGGTTCACCCGCGCCATTCTCGCCCCGCTCGCGACCGTTTTCTTCGTCGCGGTCGCCACCTCCGCCACGCCGCGGGCGGGGGCGGCACAGAACTGCATCTCCTGCCCCGACACCCAGGCGCCGACGATCTCGTTCACGCCGCGAGCGCAGCGCGCGCAGATCGGCGCGATTCGCGCATCCGCGCCGAGCACAACCGAAGCCGACAGGGATTGACTGACAGCGCACCAGTTTGCCAGCGCTTCACAGGCGGCAATCGCGTGCCAGCGGGTATGGCGACCACTTGAAATTCCATTGTGCTCCCGATGCCGGGACCAGGAGGAGAGATGTTTGCTCGACACGCGTGCCTCGAAGGCAACGCCGCCTCACCATCATATCGCCACTCAGGTCTCGTCGCCCGAGTGAGTATGGCCGCTATGCTCGCCTTCGGCCTCGGCGCTACACGGGGCATTGCAGGCCAAGGAACGATCACGCCGAAGAACCTCACCATCACGGTGACGCCGCAGACGGCCGAGCTCAAAACCTTCGCCATCACTAACACCAGCTCGACGGGTGTCGAGTTCGGGTACACCGTCTCCTGCACGGCGCCTCTCACGCAGTGCAGCCGGTCATCCGCCGTCTATCTCGACCCCGGCGGCCAGACCCGCCTCACCTTTCCCTATGTCTCGGGGCCGGCGGGCGTCACCGGGGGTGTGCTTAAGGTTGTGCTCACCTCCGGCTCGACAATGATCGACAGCGCATGGGTCAACGTGCTGGCCGATGCCAGCGTGCCGCCGCCCCGCGTGGTCGTCACGCCACACGATGTGTCCGTGTTGGCCACCGCGGGCGCGACGACGACGCAAAGCTTCACCATCACGAACAACACGACCGAAGACATCGACTGGTCGTATCGCGTGACGTGTACTCTGCCCCTGACGAATTGCGGCACGGAGAGCGACGTCTACTTCCCCGGCAACGGCGCCCAGGCGACGGTCAGCTTTCCCTATACCGCGGGTCCGGCAGGATCGACTGGCACCATGAAGTTGGTGGTCTGGGACTGGTACCTGCCGTCCATCGCCGACAGCGGAACGAGTCACATCACGGCGACATCGGAGCCGGTCACTGGCCCAGGTACGATCGCGCCGAAGAATCTCACCATCACGGTGACGCCGCAGACGGCCGAGCTCAAGTCGTTCGTCATCACCAACACCAGCTCGACCGGTGTCGACTTCTGGTATGCCGTCTCCTGCACGGCGCCTCTGACGCAATGCAGCCGGTCGTCCGACGTCTATCTCGACGCTGGCACGCACACCACCCTCACTTTCCCCTATGTCTCGGGGCCGGCGGGCGTCACCGGGGGCGTGCTCAAGGTCGTGCTCAGTTCCGCGTCGATCAAAATCGACAGCGCATGGGTCAACGTGCTAGCCGATGCCAGCGTGCCGCCGCCCCGCGTGGTCGTCACGCCACACGATACATCCGTGACGTTTCCGGCAGGGTCGGTACAACAGCAATCGTTCACGATCACGAACAACACGACCGAAGAAATCGACTGGCCGTATCGCGTGACGTGCACACCGCCTCTGACGAACTGTGGCACCGACTCCGATGTCGGTATCCCCGGCAACGGCGCCCGGACGACGCTCAGCTTTCCCTATACCGTGGGTCCGGCAGGGACGACGGGCACCATGAAGATGGTGGTCTGGGACTGGTACCTGCCGTCCATCGCCGATAGCGGCACCAGCCACATCTCGGCTCCGGGGTCTGCGGCGGTCGCCGGCCCGGGTATCGAGCGCGACCTCTGCCTCATCTTGGCGACCGGACACGGCGCAGCGTACGAATGCGGCGACCTGCGCCTGTCTCACACCTTCCCGACCATGCGCACGCTGGGGCGAACGCGCACACCGACGCTCCTCTACAACAGCCAGCACGCGCATCCGTATCCGCTCGTCAGCTCCCAAGTGACCCTGCCATCGGGAGTGCCGCTCTCGGCGACGATCACCGCCACGCTCATCGTGAATGGGGCGACGCGCCGCACCGCGACCTGGAACGCGAGCGATTGGGCCAGCGCCGGACAGACGCGCAAGATCACGATTGGCTACGACGCGATCGGCGACGCCACCGGCGTCTACAACTACACACTTCAAGTGGTCGCGAGCACCGGGGCTTCGCTCAAGACGGACAATGGTAAGCTCGTCGTCGTCAATCGGGCCGCTTCGTCGTTCGGCGCCGGTTGGTGGCTCGCGGGACTCGACCAGCTTCTGCCATTGAGCGACGGCAGCAACGGCTACCTCTTCGTTGGCGGCGACGGGTCGACTCGCGTATACCTGCCCGCGGCCGGCAGCACGACCAAGTGGTCCGCGCCGCAAATCGACCGCCCGGACACGCTCGTCGCCGAGGGCGGAGAGTTGGTGCAGTATCTCCCGCGCGGCCTTCGCGTGCACTTCAACGCGGCTGGCCAGCACACATCGACGGTAAACCGACTCGGCTTCGTCACGCGATTCACGTACGACGCCACGTGCGGGATGCTCACCGGCATCGTCATTCCGCCGACGAGTGGCAGCTATCTGTTCGCGTACGGGCAGTTCGGTGGCTCACCGCCCTGCCTGAAACCGTTGCTCGTGAGCGTGACCTCGCCCATGGCGAACAACGCCACGCGCAGGGTGACGGTCAACATGCCGTCGTCGGGCCAGATCCAAAGTTTCACGGACGCCGACAACACGATCGTCCGCTTCGGCTACGATGCCGCGTGGTCGAACCGGATCACGAGCCGCACGAACCGGCTCGGCGATGTCATACGCTTCGCCTTCGACGCCGCCGGCAAGCTGAGCCAGTCCAGTGTCGACATGCGCACACCGAATCCGGCGATCGTCACGAACTTCACCGCCGCCGAGAGCCGCGGATTCGTTGGCACGCCCGCGGTGGATACCTCGGCCGACTACACGCTCGTCAACGGCCCGCGCGTCGGTATCAACATCACGAAGTTCTGGCTCGACCAATTCGGCGCGCCGAGCAAGATCCAGGATGCACTCGGCAGCACGACGCTGCTCGCCCGGGCCGACACGCGCTGGCCATCGCTGGTCACACGACTGCAGGCGCCGAATGGCCGCGTGACCGCCGCGACCTACGACGGACGCGGAAACGTCTCGTCCACGACCGATTCGAGCACGTACCGCACGGTCAACGGAACACGCATGTATGCCACGACCACATATGGCTGGGATTCCAAGTGGGACATGGTCACCCATTCCGTCTTGCCAGAGGGCGAAGCAACGGACATGGCGTACGACCAGGTCACTGGAAACAGGATATGGCAGCAGGATGGCCGTGGTCCCTCCAGCCGTGTGACCTTCCAATACTTCACGAGCGGTGTCAGTGCCAACCTGTTGCAGAGCGTGACGGCGCCGCGCGGCGCGACGAGCACCCTTACGTACGACGTGCTCGGCAACCTGGCGAGCTCGCAGTCGGCGCTGGGCAAGCGCAGCGTGTCGTTCAAGGACGGACTGGGACTCGACACGCTCGTTCGCACTCTCATCACGTCGTCCGGCGTCTGGCGGGACGACACGACGCGCTTCGACGTCAACGATCAACCCGTCCGCCAAGTGAGCTACGGTCCGGCGCTCAATACGAGCGCGTATGACCGTGTCAATCAGAAATTGATCGTCGTGAATCAGTACGATCTTGAAGGCAAGGTGCTTTCGGTGGCACGATCGGTGTCGCCCGCGGAGACGCCGATCGGCACGGTGACCACGCGATACCGGTACGACGCGCTGGGCCGGACGGTAGCCGAGATCGCTCCCGACGGCGCGATCGACAGCACTGAATACGATCCGGCGAGCAACGCCATCACGGCAGTCACGCGCCGAAAGAACGCGCAGCTGCAGCCCTATCGGATCACCATGCAGTACGACGCGCTCAATCGACTGATGCAACGGAGCACACCGGCGGTCACGTACGCCCAGCGCATCGCCGGCATCGCCGCGCTTCCGCCGTTTGGGCGCACGGCGGAGGACACGCCGTATCCACGCTATCCCACGGGAACGGATGGGAGCTACACCATCCCGGCGGACATCGCGTCGTTCACGTACAACTCCGTCGGTCAAGTTCTAACGGCCGACAACAATGATGCGCGGATAGCGCGGAGCTATTACACGAACGGCCGAGACAGCATCGAGACGCAGCGCGTTCGTACGTATAACGGGGCCGACTTCTCCGCGCACGTCTACACCCTCAAGTGGTTCTACGATCTCAACGGCCGGCGTACGATGCTCAAGCATCCGACCCAGCTGGCACCGACCGACGTGCGCGGCGTCGCCGACAGCGCGCTGTACACCTACGACGTCGCCGGAACGGGCAATCTCCAGAGCGTGACCGACCCGCTCGGCATGGCGTTCACCTACGCGTACAACGACCGCGGCGAGCTCTCCACGACCACGATACCGGGCGGCCTCACGCGCCAGCTCACCTACGATGATGACGGCCAGCTGCAGCAGGACCTGATCAACAATGGGAGCACGTCACCGCGTCGCTTCACGGCGAATCCACTGCGGTCCACGACGTTCGGATACGATGTGCGAGGGAAGCTCCTCAACGCCATCAACGCTGTCGGCGTCCGCGACAACATGAGCTCGTCGTATTCGGGCCTGGGGCATGTGGTCACCAGTTCGCTCTTGTCCTATTCGCTCGACTACAGGGGCGTTGGCACGGCATTCAACAACAGCGAGCAAATGCAGCTCGATGCGCTCGGCAACACCTTCCGGGCGACGACCACCACCAGCGGCGGCAACTCCGCGTCGTGGGACCTGACGAGCGGGACGCGCACGCTTCAGTACATGACGAACGGGACGGCGCGGCTGCAGACGGTGCAGAGTACGTCCAAGACCGACCGCTTTCTCTATGATGCGGCTGGCAACACCGAGTTCACATACCAGTCGTTGACGACGCAGCCGGTAGTCACCCTTGATGACCGCGCGTCGTTCTATGGAGCGGACAACAAGCTGCGCGCGGTGGACCACCGCGTCCTGACGACGCTGCAGGGCCCGAGCGTGACGCGGCCGGCTGAGTTCACCTTCGAGGAGTTTCGCTACGACGCCCTCGGCCGGCGTGTGCTGGTGCGGTCGCGTCGCTGGTGCAACACGGGAGGCAGTGACACGTGGGCGCTCGAGTGCCTGATCAGCCTGGTACGCCGCACTGTTTGGGACGGGTCGAGCGAGCTGTACGAGATTCAGATGCCGGGTGGCTACAGCGATGCTGCGAATCCGCAACGGAACACCACCGCGCCCGCGGCAAGCGACGCGGACATGGAGAACGATGTCGGCGTGCTGCCGCTGCTCGCGCCGAACACATCGAACGGGTACAAGGACCCGAACGCGTTCTTTGGCCGGGTGGCGTATACGTCAGGAGGCGCGACCGACCAACCCGTCACCGTCATCCGCATGGCGTACGTCGAGGACGACTTCAACTACAACGACGGCAACCCGCCGCTCCGACGCTTCCAGGCGTTCTCCGCCGTTCCGCACTGGAACTACCGGGGTGAAGCGGATGTTGGCACCTACGCCCAGGGAGCCGGCCAATATTGCGAGCCGAGCGGCGCCGCGACGCAGTGCGCCAAGTTCATCTTCTGGCCGTACGGCTTCACGTTGTACAAACAGAACACCTTCCAGCGCTTCATGTGGCTCGGCACGATCGTCGAGCAGAAGCGGGATCAATCGGGATCGCTGTACCGGCGCAACCGGTACGTGGATCCGGCGACGGGGCGGTTCACGCAGGAAGATCCGATCGGGTTGGCGGGAGGGTTGAACGCATATGGGTTCGCGGCCGGGGATCCGATCAATTACTCCGATCCGTTTGGGCTCTGTCCGATCGGAGACGGCAAGGATGATGGCAAACCGTGCCCATCATCGATTCGCGCCGCGATGGAGTTGGGCAAAATGGCGCCCGCGATCGAAAAAGTTATCGAAGGTGCAACGATTGCGGTGGCTATTCCCGTTGCTGTCGTTGCGGTGACCGAAGTGGGCACGGGCGTCGCTGCCAGCCAGGGCTTGCGTGCTGTAATCCCGGCGACGAAAATGGCTCTAGCGCGTCAGCTCATACGAGCGCAAATCGCCGTGATGGGAAATCCCGTATTGGGAGCCGCTGCAGGATTCGTCGCCGGGTTTGTAAAGGCTGCGTCGGGCGCACCATCAGCTTCCACGAAGACATCCATACAAGCCGTTGATGACGCCATGGCTGGCGGTGAGTTTTTGGGGAAGATCGCGAAAGCCCTCCTTAAGCTCGATCACTAGTGGACCACTTCTGAATCGCTGATGGGACAGCGCACGTTGGTGCTATCGCGGCGTCCGATTTCCTGCTAAGGGAAATTCAGAAGTGGTTCACTAGTCATACTCTAAGCGCGCAGTCCATACGGAGGGATTGGGCATGTTGTGGTTGATCTCTACACTCATTCTCGTCGCGGTAGTTTGGCTCTGGCGTGCCGGCATGAGGCCTACGGCCAATACGCTGACGCTGCCGGACGATGTGCCCGCGACGCTGCGATTCCTGCTAAATCGAGGTATCGAGAATGCCGAAGCCCGGATCCAGGTACGGCATGACCCCACTCGAAGCATTAAATTCGTGAAATACATCGTCGCACAGAACAACGTCGGATTCGTCGGTATCTTCTGTGAACAGCCAGGACTAACGGAGGCCTTTGAGTCATTTCGAGACGCGCTTGCAGCGCGCGGCACCAAGTATGAGCAGAGCAGCGACAATGCCGGACAATCCTGCCTGAAGATCGACTTCATCCGCGACATCGAATCGGCCCACCAGATCGTCCGAATCCTGTTCGACGACGTGTTCGGTGTTCGGCTTGAGCAGGAGTGTGTCGCATTCTTCAAGAATGTATTCGAGATCCATTCTGCGAAGTTGACCGGCGTAGATCACCCCGAGCCCTGGCCGTGATAGCCGTTCGGGCACGGGCCGGAAACATTGGCGGATCCAGTGCGATCGTCGTGTCGCTTGAGTCGTCGTGCGAAGCTGTAAGTGAGCGACACGAGGTTCGAGCCTCTGTTTCTTGCGTGTCGCCGTCCTAGCCGCTGGTCTGTGCAACCGCGCGAAAGAACGCGAATTCGCGCGGCGCCGATTGCTGCTTAACGGCATGGCGTTGGCTTTGGCGAATAAAATTTCCGTCGTGTCTGGGAGAGTGTCGCGGTGGGGTGGACGCTCGAAGAATTTGCAAGGCGCACCGATGCCTAGTGCCTGAGCCGCTGCTCCAAGCTCACGGCCCGCTAGTGCTCGAACGCGACCCTCTCCGCCAATACGAGTGAGACACCGATCTCCCCGGAGTTTCGTGTAGGAGGGTGATCGGGAATGTAAGGATGTACACCGCTCTTGCTCCAGGCCATTGCTGTGGAGGCTCGTTAGGAGGAGAAGTGCATCGCGACGGACTGCAGCCAAGGAAGGAACTCGATCCAAGCCCGTCGACTAGCCCTCATACCGGTCTCGTCTCCGCGCCGCTGCGGCCTTACGGAGCCTTGCCGGGATGTGTCAAAGGGGACGTCCGCCAGCCGCTCTAGGCCACACTTCGATCTCGCAAGTTCGGAAGTGTTGCGTGTTGCGCCGTTCCGCACTGTTGACGCCCGCCAATTTCGAATGTCGGCAGCGGTCAACCCTGCGAAGGTAAGGAGACGAACTGCCGCCGTAGAATCGCAGTAAGGTAAGAGCGCGCAGTGGCCCGCCTTGTTCGTTGTCGCAGCGACGCGTGTCATCCTACCGTGAAGCAAGCGGGCGCACGCAGCCGCGGAAATCGTCGCCGTATTAGACACTGTCAAACCGCCCAATTCCCCGAACCGTAAGCGAACCTGCATCTCGACGGCTTGCAGAGCATCGCAGTCCGATACAATCATGCGAAGCATCATGGCCGCACGATGGGGCAGGTATGACTCGAACCTTTGACCTCACGCTTATCACTCGTGACGCCTCGGCCGCCGCGGTCCGACGCGTGCGACGACCGAGTCGTCGAGCGCCAGCACGTCCCCGTCCGGAAAGCTCGCGATCTTGTGCGCCGGTAGCAGTCGCAGCAGCGGCTGCGTCGGCTCGCTGTAATCGCTCGGCCGATTGAACGCGATGATCAGCGCGCCGCGCCGCGCGATCGTGTCGGTCAGCGCGCGCGCGATCGCCGGCGACGCCTCGCCCGGCATCGGAAAGCTCAGCCGGTCCGCGTGGAAATAGAGCGCCGTCGGAAAATTCGTGAACAGCGCGTAGCCGCCGCCGTTCTTTCGCACCCAATCGATGAGATGCGAGCCGCGCCAATCTTCGTCGGCGAAGTCCACGCCCACCTGCAAGGCGTACCGCGCATCGGCCATTGCGATGTACGCCGACCCGACCGACCACGCGCCAATGATCGCCACCGCCGCCGCGCGCTGCCACCACGCGCGCTCGCGCCACCACAGCGCGAGCACAACCGAGACCACCACCGTCGTCATCAACAGCACTGGCGCGAGGAGCCGGAAGTCGAACGGGATGCCCGGGTCCGCGGCGACGCGTGCCACCACCAGCACGATCAGGTACAGCCCGCTCATCAATCCGCACGCCGCGATCACCCGGCGCGGCACGTCGCGCGCCGGTATTCCGCGCGACGACCGGAGCACCACAGTGATGAGCGCCGCGATGAGCAGCAGCATCGCCACCGTGACCACGGAGCAGAGCGGACCCTCGGCGAGCACCGGCGCCAGCCATTGGCTGACGGTATTGGCGCCCTCGGCCATTGTCGCGCCGAGGTCGGCGTAGACGCCGAACTGCCGGATGCGCTCCCGCTCGAGCGTGAGCGCGCGAAGCACCCACAGAGCGAGCACGATCGCACTCGGCGCTCCGGCGAAAGCGACGCGCCGAATCCGCTCCCGCGCGGTGCCGGCGCGCACGAGCGCCCAAAGCACCACCGCCGCCGGCGCCGCGATTCCGGCGTAGCGCACCATGCACGCCGCCGCGGCGAACAGTCCGTAGATGAGCGGCCGGTCGCGATCGCGCGTCATCGCCAGCACGGTCAGAGCGAGACAGGCGAGAAAGAGTGGCTCGCTCAGAATCGCCAGATGCGTGTCGACGAGCGCCGGCGTGATCATGACCAACGCGCCGGCGAGCAATCCGCCGATGAGTCCGACCGCATCGGCGACGAGCCACGCGATCGTGGCGACGGTGAGCAGCGCCGAGAGCGCCACCACCATCCGCGCCGACTGGACGGTCGTCATGCCCAGCGCGTGACCCGCCGCGATCGCGACCGGAAATCCCGGCGGAAAATGCGCGAGCGGCACCGTCTCGTCCTCGGAGTCCCAGTCGTACGTCGGCGCCAGCAGCGTGCCTGAATGCACGAGCGTCGTCGCCGAGAGCACATACGACACCGCATCGGGATCGAGGCCCGGTCCCGGTGATTCGGTCGCGGCAAGCGTCAGGCCGAAGGCCGCGACGCCGAGGGCGAGCGCGGCGATGAAGCGGGGACGATTCATGAAGCGGGTTGGAAGCGGACCGACGCAAGACGGGGAGGAGCGGAACGCTCCTCCCCGTAATGCGGTGTTCTGTCGAGCTGCGCTAGAACTGCGGTGGCTTGGTCGTGTCGCGCCGAACGAGCGAGTCGGCCTTCGCGGCATCGGCCACCGTACCGGCGCCGAGCACCACGATCTCGACGCGGCGATTGCGCTGCCGTCCTTCAGGCGTGGCATTCGTCGCGACCGGCTGCGTCTTGCCGTAGCCGCTCGACCTGATGTGCGACGCGTCGATACCGCCCGCGACCAGCGAGGCGCGCACCGATGCGGCGCGATCCTCGGAGAGCTTCTGGTTGTAGGCGTCGCCGCCCGTCGCGTCCGTATGGCCTTCCACGGAGATCTGATTGTTCGGGTACTGTTGCAGCACCGCGGCGATCTGACGGATCTTCGCCTCGCTACCCGACTTCAGGTTCGCCTTGTCGACGTCGAACAGCACGTCGCTCAGGCTGACCACGAGGCCGCGCGACGTCTGCTGCAAATTCGTGATTTCGACGACGAGCGAGCGGAGCTGGTTCAGCGCCGCGTTGAGCCGCGCGTTCGCCGAATCCGCCACCGCCTTCAACGAGTCGGAGCGCATCTGCTCGGCGCTCAGCGCCTTGGTGACCGTGGCGTTCCTGTCGCGCAAGGACGCGTTTTCGGCCTGCGAGAGTTGGTTCTGCGCGGCGAGTGCATCGCGCTGCGCCTGTGTGAGCGAGATCAAACGGCGGTCGCGAACGGCGCGAAGACTGTCGGCCGCCGCGCTCGCCAGTACGCGCACGTTTTCCGCTTCGGCCTCCTGCGCGTTGCGCAAGGCGATCTGCGAGAGACCCGACACGAATTCCGCGGCGCGTCCTTCCGCCTCGGCGTTGTCGGCGGCGGTGATCGCCTGCTGCGTGCGAATCATCGGACCCTCGGCCCGGCGTTCAGCGCCCTGCTGCTGTAGGGTGGCGTACATCTGCTTTGCTTGAGCGAGCTGCGGCGGTGGTCCAGCCGACGCGCACGCGGTGCCGGCGGCAACGAGCGCCGCGAACGCGATGAGTCGACGAGCGGTCATTGTGCACCTCCAGGGGGCAGCGCGGCGAGAGCCGCGGCGGCGCGATCGCGGACGCGTTCGGCCTTCACGCGCTCGGCCTGCGCGCGCGCGTAGGTGGCGTCGGCGGCGGCGAGTCGGGCATTGAGCGCCGTACGGTTGTCATCCTTGTTCGTCATTGCGGTCTGCGCGAGCTGCAAATGCGCTCGTGCGCTCACCATCGCATCCGAGGCCAGCGAGTCGGCGCCGGCGGCTTTCGCATCCTCGATGCGGCGCTGCGCGTCGATGTAGGTCGTTCCCGCTTCGCCCGAATATGGCAGCGGCCCGCCAGTGCTCGCGCACGCCGCGAGAACCAGCAAGAGGGCTACAGCCTGTACGTTACGCATGATCATCACTCCTCCGAGTGGTGGAACGGTCTCCGTGAAGACCTCGAGCAATCCGCGTTCCAACGATCGGCGCGGGATTGGCGAAATCCTTACAGGAAAAAATACGGTGGCTGCCGCGTCCGTAGCGCTTCGGTGTTTGTTTGGCTAGTATCGAAGATGGGCTTCGAGCAGCAGGTACTGTTTCCAGGGCACGTATCGAGCCGGTCGCTCCCGACCATCGGCGAACAGAAGGACATTACCTATCACGGCACGCGCGCGAAGAGCGTGTTGAACGGGCCCGAGGCGACCGGCATGGGCTACTGGTCGATCAACCCGTACGTCGGCTGCGCCTTCGGATGCGCATACTGCTACGCGCGCTACGCGCACCGCTACGTGCTCGAGCGTGTGCTCGCGTCGACCGAGACCGTCGACGACTCGCTGCGTGCTGACGCCAAGTCGATGCCGCCCTGGCTCGCCTTCGAGCGCCACATCGTCGTCAAGCAGAATGCGCCGGCGGTGCTCAGCCGAACGCTGCGGCAGGGCAGCGACAAACATCTCAAGCTCATCCACGGCGAGACGATCGTGATCGGCACGGCGACCGATCCGTACCAGCCGGCGGAGCGACGCTTTCGCATCACGCGCGGCATCTTGGAGACGCTGTCGCAGCATGCGGGGATGCGCGTGGTGATCATCACCAAGAGCCCGCTCGTCACGCGCGACATCGACCTGCTGGCGAAGATCGCGCGGCACTCGTCGATTCAGGTCCATCTCTCGCTCATCACGCTTCGCCGCGAGCTGGCTCGCCAGCTCGAGCCGCGCGCACCGACACCGGAGTCGCGCATCCGCGCGCTGGAGCGTCTGCGCTCCGCCGGCATCGACGCCGGGATCAATTGCATGCCCGTGCTCCCCGGCATCACCGACGACCCGCGCGAGCTCGAGGCGCTGGTAAAGCGCGTGTCCGAAGCCGGCGCCACCTACGTCGCCGCGTGCGCGCTGCGGCTGCAGCACGAAGCGCGAAAGCGCTACCTCCCCTTCATTGATCAGGAATTCCCGCATCTGGCCGGGCGTTACCGAAAATCGTACGCGAACGGGCACCAGGTGAGTGAGAGGTATCGAGCGCAGCTGGCCGAATTTTTTGAGACGCTGTGCGCGAAGTATGGAGTGCGGAGTTGGTCGTATGGGGGGGAGGAGGACGAGGAGTCGGAAGTGGCGCCTGCGGCGCAGACGGAGCTGATGCTCCGTTAAAAGGCGGCATTGCGAATGCCGAATGCCGAGTCCCGTGCCGTCTTGCGGCGAGTCTTCCCGCCTCGCATATTCCCGCCCCGTACTTCGGTTTTTCTTCGGGCACTGAAATCCCGCACCTTTCCTATGAATCCTCCCTTCCTGTCGTCAGTTGATTCGGTGTTTATTCGGGCATCATGTCTGCCGCGCTGATTGAGCTGCGGCAGCTCGTTGAGGCCGTGATCGAGACGGACCGCCCAGAACAGGCGATCTCGACCGGCGTCGCCGCGCTCGATGCGGTGCTGGCGAGCCGCGGCATTCCGCGCGGGCGGATGACGGAAGTCATCGGAGAGCGCGGCGGCGGCAAGACGACGCTCGTACGGGGAATCGTGGCGCGGGCGATGGAGCGCGGCGAGTGGGTGGCGTACGTCGATGCATCGCGCACGCTCGCGCCGCGCGATTGGGCCATTCTCTCGGAGCTGCACGACAATGGTCTCTGGATGGTGCGCCCCCGCGCCGCCGCGCGCGCGGCGTGGAGTGCCGATGTGCTGCTGCGCAGCGGCGCCTTCGGCCTGGTAGTGATCGATGGCGCGCCACCGCTGTCACGCTCGGCGGCGGTACGGCTCACGCGTCTGGCGCGCGATGCCGGTGCCGCGCTCGTCGTGACCGCCGATGGAAACGGCAGCGCGACCCACGTCGCCGGCGCGCTGCGGCTGCGCGTGGCGCGTACCCGAGAGAGTGAGCGAAAACGAAGACCCACCACGATCGGCACCCGGCAGCCGCCACCCGGCGCCCGCGTGATGATCACCGTCGAGAAAGGAGGCAATCGTCGAACCGTCGAGGTGATGTATGAGTGCAGTGTGGCGCGTCGCCTGTGTGCGCATCCCGAGGTTCCCGATCGGCGCGGTGTGGAGCGAGCGGGCACGAAGACGAGCGAGCGAAGCGGAGCGGAAGCCGTTCCAGCTCGATCTCCTCTCGCTCCTCCCGCCGCCATCATCGTCTCTCGTGTCGCACCCCGCTCCCGCCGCTGCGCGGAGCCCGACGCCTTCGACGAACGGACGCCGCGGCCACAGCGCATCATCGGCGCCTCCCACCAGCGCGCCGGCGCCGGTGTGGGATGACACGCCCATCGCGCTCATACACGGAGACGCATCGGCCAAGCGATTGCGCGCGGTCTCGAGCGCGGCGGCGCGGCGCCGCGTGCGCATCGGGATGACGGTGCCCGAAGCGCGCGCGCTCTGCACCGAGATCGATCTGCTCGATTGGGACGACGCCGCGCTCGGCCGCGGGCTCGTCCTGGTGACGGGCGCGCTCCTCGCCGCGAGCCCGCAGGTGACGCCGGCCGAGGGGGAGCCCGGCCTCTGGTGGATCGGCGCCGGCGGACTCGATGCGCTCGGCGGCGAGGAGGAGCTCGCGCGCGAGCTGATGCGCATCGCGGGCGCGTGGCATCCGCGGCCGCGCATCGCCATTGCGGGCTCGTGCGTCGCCGCGCGCGCGGCGACCTGGAGCTCGGCGCATCGGCCCTGCAACATCGCGCCCGGCGGCGATGCCCCCTACCTCGCCGGCGCGCCACTCGCGCTCATCCCGATGGACGCCGAGCTGCGCGACACGCTCGCCGCGCTCGGCATCCTGCGCGCGGGCGGGTTCGCCGCGCTCGAGGCGGAAGATGTCGAGCGGCGCTGGGGGGCTGAGGGTCTCATGGCATGGCGTCTCTCGCGCGGCGAGGATGCGCGCCGTCCCGTGCTGGCGCGCGCCGATGCGCCGCGCGCCGTCGACGCCGAGCTGCCGTCGCCGAGCGATTCGCTCGAGCCCGTGCTCTTTCTCGTGCACGCCGCGCTCGACCGACTCACGAGTGACTTGGTTCGCGATGGCCGGGCCGCCGCCGCGATCGCGATCACGCTGACACTGGATGATGCGCGCTCCGCGCTGCCGGGCGGCGGTGTGCCGCACACGGTAACGCGCGAGGCACGGCTTCCCCGCCCCGTCGCGCGCGTGCCGCAACTGTTCGAGCACTGTCGCGGTCTGCTCGACCGATGGATGAACGGCGGCGGCGACACGGGCGCGCTCTCCGCGCCGGTGTGCGCGGTGCGCGTCGCGATCGTGGCGACCGCGCCGGCCGCCGGTGAGCAGGGCGATTTACTGGTGACGCGATGGCGCGATCCCGCCGCGGCCGACGCCGCCTTCGCGCGCCTCCGCGCCGAGCTCGGCCCA
Source organism: Gemmatimonadales bacterium (assembly GCA_038228795.1). GTDB lineage: Bacteria > Gemmatimonadota > Gemmatimonadetes > Gemmatimonadales > Gemmatimonadaceae > JALZAE01. The sequence goes on along the minus strand of JBBROY010000024.1, from coordinate 1,455 downwards.
GATGTCGTCGTGCGGCCGGCGAGCCGCGATGAGCACCGACCCGAGCACGCCGGCGCCTGGGAGGAGGAGCAGCGCTCGAGCGGCGAAGAGCGAGCGCCGAGCACCGCGGCCCGTGTCGCCCAACTCTCGTTGCGATTGCTCGAAACGCCCGAGGCGATCGAGATCGAGCGCGCCGACGGAGTGCCGTGCGCGATGTGGTGGCGCGGCGAGCGCTCGCCGATTCTGCGCGCGAGCGGGCCCGAGCTGCTGTCGGGCGATTGGTGGAAGGACGACTACCGCCGCGATTACTGGCGATGTGAAGGAAAGACCGGGGAGTTCCTGATCTTCGGCGCGGATGCCGGATGGTTTCTACATGGATGGTACGACTGACTCGAGGATCGAATGATGACAGTGAGGCTACAGGGAAAGATCGCTCTCGTGACGGGAGGGAGCGCCGGGATCGGGCGGGCGACGGCGATGCTGCTGGCGCGTGAAGGCGCGAAGGTCGTCATCGCCAGCCGCGGCGCCGAAGAAGGAGAGGATGCGGTGCGGGCGATTCGCGGCGAAGGAGGACAGGCGCGCTTCATCCGCACCGACGTGTCGCGCGCCGACGAAGTCGAGACGCTGATCGGCGATGTGATCACGATCTACGGCCGGCTCGACTGCGCGGTGAACAACGCCGGCGTCGAGGGGATGGTCGCGCCACTCGCCGACCAGACGGAAGCCGCGTTCGACGAGGTGATCGACGTCAATCTCAAGGGCGTGTGGCTCTGCATGAAGTACGAGCTCGCGCGCATGATGGCCCAGGGCGGCGGCGCGATTGTGAACGTCGCCGGCATCTCCGGAATGACGGGGAGTGCCAGCGCCTCCGTCTATTCGGCCAGCAAGCACGGCGTGGTGGGACTCACGCGCTCGGCCGCGGTGGAATACGCGCGCGCCGACGTGCGGGTGAACGCCGTCTGTCCCGGCGTCGTGCGCACATCGCAGTGGAGCCGCGTGCTCGCCGTGGCGCCGGTGGTGTCCGAACGCACCGAGACGACGCGCGCATGGTGGAGCAGCCGCACGCCGCGCGGCCGCGTCGGAAAACCAGAGGAGGTGGCGGAAGCGATCGTCTGGCTCTGCTCCGACGCCGCGTCGTACGTCACGGGTCACGCGCTGGTGGTGGACGGCGGCGCGATGGCGGGACACTGACCGAGTACATCGAGCTCCACTGCCATTCGGCGTTTTCGCTCCTCGACGGCGCGTCGCATCCCGAGGCGCTCGTCGAGCGCGCGCTCGCGCTCGGCATGGCCGCGCTAGCGCGCACCGACCACGACGACCTAGGGGGGAGGGTGGCGTTCGCGCCGAGGGAGAGATTGTTGAGCAACCAGTAATAGACGGCCCCGGTATTCTGGTTCTGCAGGAGAATGTCCGCCTTGCCGTCGCCATTCAAATCCGGCGTCCCAACGATGCTCCAGCCAGAGAGGAAATTACTGT
>JBBROY010000023.1:0-76336 GCA_038228795.1 Gemmatimonadales bacterium | reverse complement strand
CGCAGGAGGAGGACATGATCATCGGCGCCGACGGCAAGCCGCGTTGGGCGTGGAAGCGGCAGACCGAGTTCCATCTGGTGCGGCCATCTGCCGCGTCACAACGTCCGTGATGCGCGGCCGCGCGCTCGTCGCGTTGTTCTGTCTCGCCTCCGCCACCGCAGCGGCGCAGGAGCCGGCGACGCCAACGCATCGCGGTGAGATCTGGATGGCCTTCGACGCTGCGAGCGGCTACAGCACAATAGAGCTGCGGCCGATGGCGATCGGTGATTCGACGTCGGCGCTGTCGCTGCACATCATCGCTGTGTTCAAGGGGCGGGTGTTCGCCACGCCGCAGTATGTGAGCGTCGCGCTGGTGGCCGAGTCCGATCAGCCGCGATTTCCTCCGAAGCTCGACGTCTCGATCGTCGCCAACGGCGTGCGGGCGCATCACGTGCCGGCGCAGGAGGTGCTGCGGCTACGATCGCCGACCGAGGGCCGCACCATCGAGCGTGTCGCGTTTCGGATGCCGACGGCGGTCGTGGGTGCGATGACGACGGGCCCGGTGATCGTGATCGCCGGCGGCTTTCGCATCGTGCTGAGTGAGGACAACCTCGCCGCGCTGCGCGACTATGCGTCGCGCCTGACACTCGCGGGCTATACGAGCGCTGTCGCCCGAGCGCCGGCGACGACCGCTCGCGGCTCGGAGGCGATCAAGAAGGACTGGTACGAAGCGACCGAGGTCGACGACTTCGCCGCCCCGACGCTTTTTCCGGAGCATCCACGGTACCCGGCAGACATCCCTCCCGAGGAGCGCGTGCACCGGGAGTTCATCGTTGAATTCCTGGTGGACACGGCGGGCCGTGCGCAGCTCCGCACGGCCAAGAGCGTGGCGGCTGGCCAGGTTGCTCCCTTCGTCGACGCGATCAAGTCGGCCATGGCGAAGTGGGAATACACGCCGGCGAAGAAGGGCGGTAGGCCGGTGGGGCAGATCCTCCGCCAGGTCATCGTCTTTCAGGCGCCCTCCCCGACGCCGCAACGCTCCCCTTGACATTCGATGCATTGGAGGTGAATGTGCGTTCATACATCGACGTTCGATGGGAAATCGGCCGTCTCCTCCGGGCATTCGATCATGGCAAAACCGCAACGCGAGCTGTTGCAGGGAACGCTCGATCTGCTGGTGCTCAAGACGCTGTCGTGGGGACCCGCGCACGGCTATGCCGTCGCCCGCTGGCTGGAACAGCTGACCGGGCAGGTGCTCCAGGTCGGTGAAGGATCGCTTTATCCGGCGCTGCACCGTCTGGAAGAGCGAGGCTGGATCTCCAGCGAGTGGAGGCTGAGCGAGCACAATCGTCGGGCCAAGTTCTACCAGCTGACGGTCGCCGGACGCCGGCAGCTGAGCGAGGAAACGGCCGGTTGGCTCGACTTCGTCGACGCGGTCGGCAAGGTGCTGCGAGCGAAAGGACAGCCCACGTGACTGACACATTGCGTAGGGCGGCATTCGGCACTTGGCAGTCTCCAAACCGCCAACTGGATTTCGAATGCCGAATGCCGGGTCCCGGAAAGTGATCAGTGGCTGAGCCTCTGAGTCGGAGGAAGAATGCGACCGCCGTGGCGCCGCAGACCGTGCTGCGGGCGGAGTATTTCTCCGCTATCTTTCTTCCCATGGAACGGAATGGGAAGGAGTTGATCGTCGTCGGGGATCGAGTGCTGGTGGCCCTCGAGGACGGCGAGGACCGAACGAAAATCGGCTTGTATCTGCCGCCGACGGCGGTGGACAGCCAGCAAGTGCAGGGCGCGCGGATCGTCGCGACAGGGCCCGGAATGCCCATGCCTGACCTGGGCGACGTCGCGAGCGACGAACCGTGGCGCGCGCCCCACAGCGGCACGAAGTTCGTTCCGATGCAGGCGCGCGTCGGCGACTACGCGCTCTTCTTCCGACGCGCCGCCGTCGAGATCACGTTCGAGAGTGAACGATACCTGGTGGTGCCGCAGGGCGCGATATTGGCGTTGGTGAGAGCATGAGTCCCACACCCGCCCTTTCAATAGGAGTTCACGATGTATGACGAACGCTTCATCGCCCCGATGCGCCAGGAGCTGGTGCGGTTGGGTGTGGAAGAAATGCGGACCGCCGAAGCGGTGGACGCCAAGTTGAAGAGTGCGAAGGGGACGACGCTCGTCGTCGTCAATTCGATGTGCGGTTGCGCGGCGCGCAACGCGCGTCCCGCGGTGGCGGCGGCCCTGCAGAATGAGAAGACTCCGGCGTCGCTGACGACGGTGTTCGCCGGACAAGACGAGGCCGCCACCGCGCGCGCCCGAAGCTACCTGACGGGTTATGCCCCGTCCTCCCCATCAATCGCGCTGATGAAGGAGGGCGAGGTCGTCTTCATGTTGGAGCGATTCCAGATCGAAGGCCGCAGCGCCGACGCCATTGCGAAGGATCTGGTCGAGGCCTTCAACGAAAATTGCTGACGGGCAAACGTCAGGTGATCACGGGCAGACGACAGAGGTCAGATGTCAGATGTCAGTCAAGCGATGAAGATCCGGGGAGAATTTGCCTTGGCAACTCTCTCCCTCGTATGAGATCGCTTGACTGACATCTGACATCTGACATCTGACGTCTGCTAGTTTGCCATTCTGATCCAGCGCACCAGCTCTCCCATCGTTGGCTTCTTTCCGTACATGAGCAGCCCAACGCGGTAGATCCGTGCCGCGACCCAGGTCGCGAGCAGGCAGCCGGCGAACACCGAGAGCAACGAGCCCGCGATCTCGTACCAGGGAATGCTCAGCAGCGTCATGCGCAGCGGCATGACCACCGGGGCCGAGAAGGGGAGCCACGACAGTACGTGCGCCAGCGTGCTGCTCGGGTTGAGAGTGATCGGGGCAACGAAGATGATCGACAGCACCGCGAGCATCGTCACGGGCGCCGCCGCCTGTTGCGCCTCCTGCTCGCTCGACACCATCGCGCCCACCGCCGCGAACAGCGTGCAGTAGAAGGTGATGCCGAGCACGAAGAACAGAATCACCATCACGATGAACGTGAGGCTGAAGCTCGGCAGCGCGAATGCCGGTGACGCAGTGGCGGCCACAGCCGCGTTATTCGCCCCCGAATTCAACCTGATGAGTAACGGGCCGAGCTGCGTCAGCAGCACGCCGGCCATGGCGTACCAGATCATTTGTTGCGTCAACCCGACCCCGCCGACGCCGATGACCTTGCCGGCGAGGAGCGTCTCCGGTGGCACACTCGAGACGATCACCTCAGCCGTGCGCGTCGTCTTCTCCTCCATCACGCCGCGCAGCACGTTCTGCCCGAAGAGAATGATCGACATGTAAAGCAGAAACGCGAGCCCGTAACCGACGGCCGTCGCGGCCATGCCCGACCCCCCCCGCCCGTGCTCGTCTAGCCGCTGCATCGATACCGAGCCCCGCAGCCTGGTGATCGAATCGATCTGCGCCGCATCGACGCCGCTTTTCGCCAGGCGTTGTGCGATGACCGCGTTCTTGATCGCGCGCTCGATCACATCGTTCACCGGAATCGACGTCGCATCGCTGCCCTCGTACCGCGCCCGGTGGCTGCGGACCGACGCGCTGTCGAACACGAGATAGCCGCTGGTGCGCTTCTCCATCACCTCGCGCGTGGCGACCGACTCGGCTTGGACGAGCGCCGCCGGCGCTACGACGCGAAGGTGCGAGCGCGCCGCAACCGGGTTGGTGTGATTGGTGTCGAGCAGCGCGCTCGCCACGCGCGCGCCGAGATCGCTGCCCGACGCATCGATGACCACGATGCGCGAGACGTCGGACACCTTGGCGCTCTTCGATGCCATCCACGCCGGCAGGACGAAGAGCCCGACCATCATGAAGGGCACGAGCAGCGACGAAATCAGGAACCAGCGTTGTCGCACACGCTCCATGTACTCGCGCTTGATGACCGTGACGAGCTTCGCGATGCGCTTATCCATGGCCGCTCATCCCCGGTTCGACGTTGGTGGCCCCGACCTTCTCGAGGAAAATCTGGTGCAGCGATGGTTGCACCAGCTCGAAGCGCTGCACGTTGGCGTCCGCGGCGATCAGTCGACGCAACAGCACCTGGGCGTCCGCCCCCGGAGCCAGCTCGATGTCGAAGAAGCGATTGTTGTCATCGACGCGAGTGATGAGCGTGCGGTCGTCCAGCACGGCCGACACCCCGTTGCCGGCGACCCCGCCCAACGACAGCGCGATGTTCTTGCCGCCGTGCTCCGATTTCACCTGCGCCACGCCGCCATCGAGCACCTTCTCGCCGCGCGCGATGATGCACACCGAGTCGCACAGTCGCTCGGCCTGGTCCATCAGATGCGTGCTGAAGATGACCGTCTTGCCACGGCGCTTCAGGTCGACCACGGTGTCCTTGAGCGCCTGCGCATTGATCGGGTCGAGCCCGCTGAATGGCTCATCGAGAATGACCAGATCCGGATCGTGCAACAGTGTGCCAATGAACTGCACTTTCTGCTGCATGCCGCGCGAGAGCTCGTTCACCTTCGACAACCCCCAGTCCTTCTCGGGCGTGCGCAGGCCGAGCAGCTCCAACCAGTGCGTGATGCGCGATTCGCACTCTTTGCCGGACAAGCCCTTCAGCTCGCCAAGGAACTTGAGCACGCGCCGCACCTGCATCTTCGGGTAGAGTCCGCGCTCCTCGGGCAGGTAGCCGAGCCGGTCGGTCACACCCGATGCGTAGTTCGGCTGCCCGAAGATGCTGATCGTGCCGGAGTCGGGGGCGATGATGTTCAGGATCATCCGGATCGTCGTCGTCTTGCCGGCGCCATTGGGGCCGAGCAGGCCGTACACCGCGCCGCACGGCACGCTGAGCGACAGATCCTTCACCGCCACGTGCTCGGCGTACGCCTTGACGGCGTGGCGGATGTCGATTGCGAGGTCAGTCATGAGTCTCGATGTGGGATTGTCGCACTACGCACCGCCGTAATCGTGGATTCATTTTCCATCACCGTTCGGGTGAAAGATCTCATCGATCCGCTTGCCGAGGGTCTGGGCGATCCTGAACGCGAGCGGGAGACTCGGGTCGTAGCGCTCGGTCTCGATCGCGTTCACGGTTTGGCGCGAAACGCCCAGGCGGCGCGCCAGCTCCTGCTGCGACCACTGGTGCTCGGCCCGCAATGCGCGCACGCGATTGTTCACGCGTAGCGCCGTTGCCCCACGAAGAGTGCGGCGATGTAGAAGCCTGTCATCACCACGATCAGCGGAAACTCCGCCTGCATCAGAAAGCCGCCCTGTCGCAGAGAGTAGTGCGCGATCGACGCCAGCGCGCTCGCGGCGAATGAGAAGGCCAGCGCCTCGAGCTGAATGCGTTGCATTTTCGAAGTTCTGTTGTTCTGCGTTTCGCCCGCCATTGTTACTCCCGCGATGACATCATTCGGTCGACATCAAGCTAGGGGCGCCACCGTCACATGTCAAGTTTCCTTTACATACCTCGCTTGCTCCGTCGACGCCACCGACTGACATTCGCCTCCCGATGCTGACTCACTCTCGCGCGCCGCTCGTGCTCGCCACGCTCGCCGCGTTGCTCGTCGGCTGCGGTGTGGCCGCGCCGGCCGATGACCCGCTGATCGTCTTCGCCGCCGGCAGTCTGGCGCGCCCGATGCGCGCGGCGCTCGATACCTTCGCGTCGCGCCAAGGCGGCCGCGCCGAGCAGGAGAACGCCGGCTCGCTGGAGACAGCGCGCAAGCTCACCGAGCTGCATAAGATCCCCGACGTCATCGCGCTAGCCGACTACGAGCTCTTTCCGCGCATGCTCATGCCGGCCCAGACCACCTGGTACGCACAGTTCGCGCGCAACCGCATGGTGCTGGCATACAGCGACCGCTCGCGCTTCGCGTCCGAGATCACGCCGCGGAATTGGTGGCAGATCCTCCAGCGCGCGGGTGTCGAGACCGGTCGCGCCGATCCGAACACCGATCCCAACGGATACCGCACGCTGCTCACGCTGCAACTCGCCGAGACGTTCTACGCGCAGCCGGGCCTGTTCGAGCGCCTGCTCGCCCGCGTGCCGCCACGCAACGTGCGACCCGCGGAGTCGGAGCTGGTCGGACTGCTGCAGGCGGGCGAGCTCGACTACATCTGGTCGTACGAGTCCATCGCGCAGGGCGCATCGCTGCGCTTCCTCGTGCTGCCGCGCGAGATCGACCTCAGCGATCCCGATCAGGCGGCCGTCTACGCCGTCGCGAGCACGCGCGTGCGCGGCACGTCGCCGGGTGACACGGTCATTTTTCACGGCGAGCCGATCGTGTACGGACTTTCGATTCCGACCAACGCGCCGCATCGCGCGCGCGCCGAAGCATTCGTGAGGTGGCTGCTCTCGCCCGACGGCATCCGTGTGCTGCGCGCCAGCAAGCTCGATGCGCTGGATCATCCGGCGATCATCGGCAGTGCGATACCCGGGGCCCTCGTGACGCGATGACCGAACAGTCGCCATCGCGCCGCGTGGTGCACGGCGCGGCGAGCGTCGTCGTCGCGCTCTGCGCATCGATCTTCCTCCTCTTTCTCGTCGCGCCGATCGCCGAGCTGGTGACGTCGGCCGGAGCGCGCGGGGTGCAGCAGCTCGGCACCGACGGCGAGTTGCGGCGCGCGCTCGGCCTCACCGCGCTTACCGCCTCGGCGGCGACGATCCTCGGCGTACTGGGCGGAACGCCGGTGGCGTACCTGCTTGCGCGCCACGAATTTCGCGGCCGCGCGATCATCGCCGCGCTGGTCGACCTGCCGCTGCTCATTCCGCACCCGGTCGCCGGCATCGCGCTGCTGTTGGTGCTGGGACGCGATAGCGCCGTGGGGGGATCGCTGCTGAGCATGGGGATTCGCGTCGCGGGCTCGACGCTGGGGATCGTGTGCGCGATGCTGTTCGTGTCGGCGCCGCTCTATGTGAGTGCCGCGCGCGAGTCGTTCGCTCGCGTGGACTTGCGGTATGAGGCCGTCGCGCGCACACTCGGCGATCCGCCGTGGCGCGCCTTCCGCCGGGTCACGCTGCCACTCTCGCTGCGCGGACTGGTCGCCGCGGCGGTGGTGATGTGGGCGCGCGCGGTGAGCGAGTTCGGGGCCATCGTCGTGCTGACATACAATCCGAAAGTGCTCAGCGTGCTGAGCTATGACCGCTTCACGAGCTTCGGGTTGCCGCAGGCGCTGCCGGTCGCGGCGGCGCTGGTGCTGCTCTCGCTCATCCCGCTCATCATCCTGCGCGCGCTCCGGTACGAGCGAGGGCTGGACGTGTGATCGAGCTCCGTGCCCTGAGCGCACGGGTTGGTGCGTTCGAGCTTCACGACATCAGCTTCGCCGTCCCGGCCGGGCAGTACGGAGTCGTCATCGGCCCCGCGGGCTCCGGCAAGACCACGCTGCTCGAGGCGATCGCCGGCGTGTTGCCCCTTCGCTCGGGCACGGTGATGCTCGGCGGCGCCGACGCGACGATGCTGCCCCCCGAGCGCCGCTCGCTCGGCTTCGTGTATCAGCACGGCTATCTCTTTCCGCATCTCTCGGTCGAGGAAAACGTCGCCTACGGCGCGGCGAGCGCCGAGAGCGCGAGGGAGGTAACAGCGCGCATCAGCGTCGAGCATCTGCGCGGACGGATGGTTCGCTCGCTCTCGGGCGGCGAGCGCCAACTGGTGGCGATCGCCCGCGCCCTGGCGACGCGTCCGAAAATTCTCTTGCTCGACGAGCCCTTCAGCGCCCTCGACCCGCGTCGCCGCGTGGCGGTGCGGCGCGAGGTGCGCGCGCTGCACCGCGAGTGGGGGATGACGGTGCTGCAGGTGACCCATGACTTCACCGAGGCGGGCCTATTGGGCGATCTGGCCATCCTGCTCGACGGCGGGCGCGTGCTGCAGTGGGGCGCGCCGGATATCGTGTTTCGTCATCCCGCCTCGCCCTACATCGCGGATTTCCTGGGCGCCGAGAACGTGTTGGCCGGCACGGTGAAGGTGCTGGCCGACTTCGCGCCCGATTGGGTTGAAGGCGCTCCGCCGGAGCTCTCGCGCGGACACCGCGCCATCGAGTTCACCACGGGATCGCTGACGCTCTACACCGTCGGCGACGCGGCCGACGGCGCGGCCTACGCCGTCATTCGCGCGGACGAGATCGTCCTGTCGGCCGAGCCGGGGGCAACCTCCGCCCGCAACCGCTTCCGCGGCGCGATCACCGAGATCGCCACCCTTGGCGCCTTGACCCGCGTGACGGTCGAGGTCGACGGCACGCCACTCGTCGCCGCCCTGACCACCCGCTCCGTCGGCGAGCTCGGATTGAAAATGGGCACCGAAGTGTGGGCGAGTTTTAAGGCGCTCGGTGTGCATCTCTGTTAGGAGGGAAGGGGTTGGGGGCTAGCTGTTGGGGGCTGGGGCGCCGATCCATTTTTGGCGCCCCAGCCCCCAGCCCCCAACCCCTATTCAACCCGCACGCCGTCAGGAGAACAACAAATCGTGCGGCCACTGGTCCGGGTATCCCGCGCGCCGCAGCGCGGTCGCGACTTGGGCCCAGTGGCGGATGCCGTGAATGAAAAAGTGGGAGACGATCGTGGTGGCTCGGGTCGTAATGACGCCCATCGAGATGGTCTCGAAGCTGAGCACCTTCTCCAAATCCTCAGGCGCGGCGGACGCGATGTAGAACTCCAGTTTGTTGCGCGCGTCGCCGGCGATGGTGAAGATGTCGTGGAGCGTCGTCGTCTTGAGGTGCTCGTACGGCGTCGCCGGCTCGCTGAGTAGCCGCTGCGCGTAGCGCAGCTCGACGGCGAAGATGTGGATCAGCATGCCGCGGATGGTCTCGGTGCGTCCTTCGCCGATCACCACGTCGAGCGCGGCGGCATCGTGCGCCTCGAACCAGTCGTACCAGCGGCGCGTCTCACCGCCGGTGTAGGCCATCAGCATCTCGTACGAGACGCCGGGAATGCCGTTCATGAGTGCTCCGAAAGGCTGAAGACGCGGCGCGCGCTCTCGACGCCGAGCGCGAGCGCCGCGACGTCTCGTTCATCGTTGTAAAGGTAAAACGACGCCCGGGCCGTGGCGCCGACGCCGAGCCTGCGCATCAGCGGCTGCGCGCAGTGATGGCCGGCACGGATGCAGATGCCCGCCTCGTCGAGGATCGTCGCCAGGTCGTGCGGATGAATGTCCTCGACCGTGAAGCTGACGACGCCGCTGCGCTCGCCGTCGGTCGGACCGTACACCGTCACGCCGGGAATCGCCGATAGCTGCGCGCAGGCGAGCGCGACCAGCCTGCGCTCGTGCCGCGCCACGGCGTCCATGCCGATGGCACTGAGATAATCGCACGCGGCCGCCATGCCGACCGCGCCGGCGGCATTTGGCGTACCCGCCTCGAACTTGTGCGGCAGCACGTTCCAGGTCGTCTCCTCGTCTCCGACCAGCTCGATCATGTCGCCGCCCGTTTGATACGGCGGCATCGCCTCGAGCAGCGCGCGCGTGCCGACCAGCACGCCAATGCCCATCGGTCCGCCCATCTTGTGCGCGCTGGCGGCGTAGAAGTCGACGCCCAAGGAGTCGACCGACACGCCCAGGTGTGGCGCGGACTGCGCGCCGTCGCAGACGGTGATCGCCCCCGCGCGCCTGGCGATCGCGACGATGCTCGACACTGGGTTGATTCCGCCGATCGCATTGGACACGTGGTTGAAGGCGACCACCTTCGTTCTCGCGCTCACGCACGCCGACAGCGCGCCGAGATCGACGCGCCCGTCCGACCGCAGCGCGCAGATGCGGAAGCGCGCGCCCTTCTCGCGCGCCAGCTGCTGCCAGGGGACGAAGTTCGCGTGGTGCTCCGCGCCGGTCACGATGATTTCGTCGTCCGCCCCGACGTTTGCCCGTCCCCACGCGGCAGCGACGGCGTTGATCGACTCCGTCGTCCCTCGAGTGAAGATGACGCGGTCGGCATCGGCTACGCCGAGAAAGCGCGCGACGGTGCGTCGTGCATCCGCGTAGCGCTCTGTCGCGCGCGCCGAGAGCGCGTACGCGCCGCGATGTGGGTTCGCATAGTCGGTCTCGTAAAACTGCCGCATGGCGTCCAGCACCGCGCGCGGCTTCTGCGCCGTCGCCGCCGAATCGAGATAGACGAGTGAGGGGTTCGCGCTCAATAACGGAAAATCCGCGCGGCTCACCAGCGCATGCGATGGCGTCAACTCACCCTCCCCCCGACGAAGATTTCCTCGCCTTCCACCTTGACCCGATAAACCGCCAAGGGCTGCTCGGCCGGCGGCTTGAGCACCGCGCCGGACGTACAGTCGAACTGCGCGCCGTGCCACGCGCACTCGATGATGCAGCGCCCTTCCTTCGGCAGCAGATGTCCATCAGACATCGCGAATTCCTGGTGCGTGCAATTGTTCGCCACCGCGTGCACCGTGCCGCGGTGATTCACGAGACAGATCCGCTCGCCGCGCACCGTCTCGATGCCGAGCACTTCGCCCTCCGGTATGTCGCCGAGCATCGCCACGAATTCCCAGACGTCGGCCGCCCCCTCATCCGTCATGCGTGGGGTGATGCCGCGATCGCACCGCGTAGCGTGTGCCATGGCAGGCTCGCGCACTTCACGCGCATCGGAAAGCGCGACACGCCGCCCAGCGCGCGCAGACTGCCTAACGACTCGGCCGTCGGATCACCCGTTCCCATCAACAGCGCGTGCACTTGCTGAAACAACGACTCGGCCTCGCCACGCGTTTTCCCCGTCACCATGGCCGTCATCATCGACGCCGACGCTTTCGAGATGGCGCAGCCCGATCCTTGAAAGCTCGCCTCGGCGATCACCTCGCCATCCAGGCGCACGAACACGGTGAACTGATCGCCGCAAAGCGGATTCACCCCCTGCTCCCGTCCCGTCGCCGAGTCCATTGCATGGAAATTCCGAGGGCGGCGGTTGTGGTCGAGGATGATGGATTGGTAGAGATCGGACATGGGGGTGAAGGGGGGGGTGTTGGCGTGGGGTGTGGTTGGGAAAGAAATCTCCGAGCTGACCGCACCCGACAGCCTACTCCCTACACCCGCTCCTCCTCCGTAAACCTCTCCAGCGTCAACCGCTCCAACTCCTCCCTCACCTCTGCCACCTCGATCGTCTCCAATACGTCCGCCGCGAAGGCGTAGGTCAGGAGGCGGCGCGCGTTGTCGGCCGAGATGCCGCGGGAGCGCATGTAGAACTGCGCCGCGTCATCCAGGCGGCCGATCGTCGCTCCGTGCGTGCACTTGACGTCGTCGGCAAAGATCTCGAGCTGCGGCTTGGTGTCGATACGCGCGCGGTCGGACAGGAGCAGGTTGTTGTTCGACTGCTTGCCGTCCGTCTTTTGCGCCACGGGATGCACGTACACCTTGCCGTTGAACACGCCGTGCGACGAGCCGTCGAGAATCCCCTTGTAGACTTCGCGGCTGAAGCAGTTCGGCTGGGCGTGCTCGATGCGCGTCTGATGGTCCACGTGCTGCTCGCCATCCACCATGTACAAGCCGTTGAGTGTCGAGCCGCATCCTTCGCCGGCCAGCAGCGTGTAGATGTTCGTGCGCGACAACTCCGCGCCGGCGGCGTAGGAGAACGACACGAAATGGCTGTCCCGCTCCTGCCGGGCGTCGACCGTGCCGACATGGAACGCGCGCTCGCTCTCCCGTTGCAGCTTGATGTGCGTCAGCGTCGCTCCTGCGCCGACCTCCACCTCGGTGACCGCATTCGTGAAGTACGTCGCGCTGCCTAACGAGACATAGCTCTCGATCACCGACGCCTTCGAGTTCCGCTCGGCCACGATCAGGTTGCGCGGGTGCTGCACCGACTTCGCGGTCGTGGCGTCGGCGACGAAGAGAATGTGGATCGGTGTGCCCACCACCACTTCTTTGCCGATGTGCACCAGCGCGCCGTCGTACATGAACGCGGTGTTGAGCGCGGTGAACGCGTGCTCGTCGAACGAGGTGATTTTGCCGAGGAAGCGCTCGAGCAACAGCTCGTCCTCGCGCCAGGCGGTCGCCAGGTCGACCACGCGAACGCCAGCCGGCAGCGCGCCCACACTCGACAGCGCGGCCGAGAACCGGCCGTTGACGAAGACGATCGTGCACCAGTCGGTGGCGCCGAAGGTAAATGGCGCGAGCTGCTCGGCGCGCACGGTCGACGTCGGCTGCGCCAGGCGGAAATCGCTCTCGCTGATCGGCGCTACGCTCGTGAAGTGCCAGTCCTCGTTGCGCGGGGTCGGAAATCCGAGCCGCTCGAATTTGGCGAACGCGTCCCGGCGCATGCGGCGCGCCCACGACGGGCCTTCGCCGCCTTCATCCGACGTGAACGCCGCAAAGTCGTCCTGGTACACGGTCGAGGATGTTGCGGTCATCGTCACCGTGCCAGCTCCGCCGGCTCGAGCAGCCAATCGTAGCCGCGCTCCTCGAGCTCGAGCGCCAGCTCCTTGCCACCCGAGCGCACGATGCGGCCCCCGGCCAACACGTGCACGAAGTCAGGAACGATGTAATTGAGCAAGCGCTGGTAGTGGGTGACGACGATCGTCGCCTTGTCGGGCCGCTTGAGCGCGTTCACGCCGTTAGCGACGATCTTGAGCGCGTCGATGTCGAGACCGGAGTCCGTCTCATCGAGAATCGCCAGCTTCGGATCGAGCACCGCCATCTGCATGATCTCATTGCGCTTCTTCTCGCCGCCGCTGAAGCCCATGTTCACCGAGCGGTCCAGCATCTCCTGACTCATGTCCACGATCTTGAGCTTCTCGTCCATCACGTCGAGAAACTCCATCGGGTCCAGCTCCTCGAGTCCCTTCGAGCGCCGGATTTCATTGTACGCCGAGCGCAGGAAGTAGGCGTTCGAAACGCCGGGGATCTCGATCGGATACTGGAAGGCCAGGAACACACCGTGTTGCGCGCGCTCCTCGGGCGCCAGCTCCAGCAAGTTCCCGCCCTCGTAGGTCACCGTGCCACGCGTGACCTCGAAAGCGGGATTGCCGGCCAATACTTGGGCGAGTGTGCTCTTACCGCTTCCGTTGGGTCCCATCACCGCGTGCACTTCGTCGGCGTTCACGTTCAGGGTGATCCCTCGCAGAATCTCCTTGCCCCCGACCGACGCGTGCAGATCACTGATTTCGAGCATGTTGCCTCAAAGGCGGATGTGGGGTGACGGGCGTGGGGTGTGGGGTGGTGACTTCAACCACACCCCACGCCCGACAGCCCACACCCGCAGTTCTTAGCCTACGCTTCCTTCCAAGGTGATGCCCAACAGCTGCTGCGCTTCCAGCGCGAACTCCATCGGCAGCTCCTTGAACACCTCCCGGCAAAACCCGGCGACGATCATCGAGACCGCGTTCTCCCGGCTGATGCCACGCTGCTGCAGATAGAACAGCTGGTCCTCGCCGATCTTCGACGTCGACGCCTCGTGCTCCACCTGCGCCGTCTGGTTCTGGACTTCGATGTACGGAAAGGTGTGCGCGCCGCAGCGGTTGCCGATCAGCATCGAGTCGCACTGCGTGTAGTTGCGCGCGCCGTCCGCCTTGGGAAGCACCTTCACCAGGCCGCGATACGAGTTGTTACCCTGGCCGGCCGAGATGCCCTTGGAGACGATCGTCGACTTCGTGTTGCGCCCAATGTGCGTCATCTTCGTGCCGGTGTCGGCCTGCTGGTGATTGTTCACCACGGCAACCGAGTAAAACTCGCCGACCGAGTTGTCGCCCTGCAAAATCACACTCGGATATTTCCAGGTGATCGCCGAGCCGGTCTCGACCTGCGTCCACGAGATCTTCGAGTTCACGCCGGCGCACTTGCCACGCTTGGTCACGAAGTTGTAGATGCCGCCCTCGCCGTTCTCATCGCCGGCGAACCAGTTCTGCACTGTCGAGTACTTGATGGTCGCGTTGTCGAGCGCGATCAGCTCCACCACCGCCGCGTGCAACTGCGTCGTCGAGCGTTTGGGCGCCGTACATCCCTCGAGGTAGCTGACCTGCGCTCCTTCGTCGGCAATGATCAGCGTGCGCTCGAACTGGCCGGTATCGGCCGCGTTGATGCGGAAGTACGTCGAGAGCTCCATCGGGCACTTCACGCCCTTTGGGATGTAGACGAAGGAACCGTCGCTGAACACGGCCGAGTTGAGCGCGGCGAAGAAGTTGTCGCTGTGCGGCACCACGGAGCCGAGATATTTCTGCACCAGCTCCGGATGCTCGCGCACCGCCTCGCCAAACGAGCAGAAGATGATCCCCTGCTTGGCCAACTCCGCCTTGTACGTCGTGCCGACCGAGACGGAATCAAAGACCGCGTCGACCGCCACACCCGACAGAATCTTCTGCTCGTTGAGCGGGATGCCGAGCTTCGCGTACGTCTCGAGCAGTTTCGGGTCGACCTCGTCGAGCGAACCCAGCGGTTTGGCCGTGCGCGGCGCGGAGTAATAGACCGAATCCTGATAGTCGATCGCCGGATATTTGACGTTGGGCCAGTGCGGCTCTTTCATCGTCAGCCACCGGCGGTACGCCTTGAGGCGCCAGTCGAGCAGCCACTGCGGCTCGTTCTTCTTCGACGAGATGAGCCGGACGGTGTCCTCGCTGAGCCCGCGCGGAATGGCGTCGGCCTCGATGTCCGTCACGAAGCCGAAGCGGTACTCTCGATTGACCAACGTCTCGATCTGTGAGCTCATTTCTCTCCCGGCGACGACCCGCCACCCGGCGGATTTCAATTCCTAGGTAATCTATCGGGATTGCGTCAAAAGCGCGCGTAGGATCCCAATGGCCATGCGGATGATCCCAATTCGCACGGTTGAAGATGGGCGCCAACGAAAGCGGCGTCCGCCAAGGGCAGGACGCCGCATCAAATTCAAGAATTCGCCCAACCCCCAACCCCCAACCCTAAGCCCTCAGCCCCTGACCCTAGTTGGCGAACAGCTGAAAGAGGAAATACACCAACACCACCACCCCGACCACGGTGATCAGCACCAGAATCGGGTTGGCGCCGCCGATCGTGCGCCGGACCGCGGGTACGCTCCCAGTCACTGCTTGATTGTAGATCTGCGTCTTGTTCCGGCTGAACGAGTCGTCGGTGTGATCCTCGAAGTCTGTCGGTTTCACGCCGATCGGCAGCTCGGTGCGCGAGAAGATGAAGGTCGTCGCGCCGACCTCGATCGAGTCGCCTTCACTGAGCATCTTTGGCACGGTGGCCGTCTCGCCGTTCACCTTCGTGCCGGCCGAGCCCATGGAATACAGGACGAACTCCCCGCCCTCCGCTCGGACGTCGACGTGGAAGCGGGACACGGTCGGATCCTTCAGCACGATGCTGCACCCGATCTCGCGTCCGATCTGGATTACGCGCTTGCGCAGCAGGTAGCCCTTCTTCTCGTTCTGATTGATCAGGAACGCATCGGGCGCCGCGGGTGCCACCGGACGCTTCTGGCTCAGATCGCTCAGATAGTAGAACCGGGCCGAGCCGGCGCCGATGATGTCGCCGCTTCCGATCGGCGAGCCGTTGGTCGGCACCTGCCGACCGTTGAGGATCACCACGTTTTGCGGCGAGGCGGGAACGATGGTCGCGCTCCCTTGCCCTTCGGTACGAATCAAGAAATGACGCGCCGCGAGATCCATTCTCGGGATGCGCCACGTTGCCTGCGATCCGCTCCCCACGGTTGTTTCGCCCGCGATCTCGCGGGGCTCGATGTCGGGGTTTCCGTCGAGCTCAAGAAAGGGCATCGGTCGTTCTCCAGCCGTCATGTGGAATGTCCGCCTTGGTATCAATGTCGCGAAGAATACCGGCGTCGTCTACGGGGACCTCCCGAAGACGCGATGCGAACCGCGCGATGACCCCGCGCGCTCCTCCGGTTTCGATCGTCATCAAGTCCTGCCAGCATTCACGGGCGAAAAAACCGGGATGACCCCGTCGTCCGCCAAACACCGGCACCACCACCGGCGCGCCGCTGCGCCGAAACTCATCCACCACCGCCAGCACACTCTCCACCTGCACCACCGGATGATCGACCGGCCACACCAGCACACCTTCAGCCCGCGTACTCGCCAAGCGCGTCAGCGCGAGCCTGACCGAAGCAATTTGCTCGCCGCGCCCGTTCGCGTTCACGATCGCAACCGCCGGCGCCGGAGAAGTAACCCCGGGTGCCACCACCGCTAGTATCGGCTCCGCGCCAGAATCGAACGCGAGACGAACGACCGTGGCCAGAAAGCTGTCGCCGTTGGGAAGCGTCGCGCCGGCCTTCGGCTCGCCGAACCGCGTACCCGCGCCGGCTGCAAGTATGATGCATGCGAAGGGGTGCCGGGGAGTGTGCGTCACGTCACTGTGATCGCGGCAATCGCCCGTCTCAGCAGTACCGCGGCGAGGTCGATTTTGTAGCCGTTCTTCGACAGCGGAGCCGCGTCGTACAACGCGCGATCCACGAGCGTGGCGACATCATCCGGATCGATCGAGCCGGACGCCACATCCTCCTCGACCGAGCTCGTGATGCGCCACGGTCTGGGCGCGACGCCGCCGAGCACCAGGCGCACGTCGCCGTCGGATCGCTTCGTCGCCGCGAGGCTCACCAGCGCGAAATCCCAGCTCCCACGTTGCATCAGCTTATCGTACCGCTGCCAGCCGCCGGCGCTTGCGGCGGGGATCTCTACCGCCATCACGTACTCATCGCTCGACAGCGACGTTTCCCGGTCGAGCCGATCCGATGGCAACACGAAGAAACGGTCGATCGGTACGCGGCGCTCGCCGCTCGATCCGTACACGACGACCACCGCCTCGAGCGCCGTGAGCGCCACCGCCGGATCCGATGGATGCACGATGTGGCAGGGGCCGCCACCGAGAATCGCGTGATATTCGTTCTCTCCCTCGATCGCGGGGCAGGAGTCGCCACCATTCTTCAGGCAGCTCACGTTGCGCCGGAAGTACCAGCAGCGCGGGCGCTGGCAGAGGTTCCCGCCAATCGTGCCCATGTGCCTCAGCGCCGTGGTCCCGACGGATTCGCAGGCACTCGCCAAAGCGGGAAAGCGGCGTCGCACGCGCTCGTCGCCCGCCAGATCGCTCACGCGCGCGGCGCCGCCGATCACGAGCGTACCGTCCTCGCGCTCGTCGATGGCGCGCGCGCCCGGCACGGCGCGCAAATCGACCAGCTCGGACGGCTCGGCCAGTCGCTCCTTGATCAGAACGAGCAGGTCGGTGCCGCCACCGAGCGGAAGCGCACCGCCGGTGGCCAGATGGGCGGCGGCATCGGCGGGCGATTGCGCGCGGTGATAGGAGAAGGGGGACAGCACGGCGGCGGCGGGGTATCTGACATGAACGAGCGGGAGCCGTTAGCTTAGCGCGCCGACGAACTGACCACCAGTGAGCAGCGGTTTGCACCGGTGAGCCACCACTGGAACGCCTTCGTGACGATCCTTCGTCGCCGCCTCTCGCCCGATCCTTGCCATCACCGGCGTCTCTGGCCTTACGAATATTCCGATGTCGTCTCGTTCAACATTCTCATTTGGATTCGGCCGCGCGCCCATCGCCGCGCTCGCGTTCGCACTCGCCGCCTGCGCTGATGCGGGTGAGACGAAGTCCGTATCGAAGCGCGATACGGTGCCCTCCGTCGTCGCCCGCACCGATACCACGCGGCGCGACTCGGCGCGGAAGCCCATCACGACCGGACCACGCGTGCTCGTGCCGCGCAAGCCAAAGCTCTCGCCGCTCGCGGATTCGATTGCGCGCTTCCTCGTGTTTCACGCGCAGAATCTTCGTACGCTCACCGTCGCGTCGCGCGAAGGACGCTTTCTGCTCGACCTTGGACGCGTCGACACCAAGATCGCGACGCCGCCGAGGCTGCAGGCCTTTCGCGAAGCGGTCGCCGCGCTCGCGCCCGTACGCACCGGCGAGCGATTCCGCGTGCGTGGCCCCTGGGGGGCCGTCGACGCGACGGTCAGCGGATTCGACGTGTACAACAACCGCATCGCCGCGACGCTCACGCTGCCCGCCGCGATCGACTCGCTCGCGAAGGGCAAAGACCCAGTCACCGCCGCGGCGACGCGCGAAACCAACCCGCAGGCCGACGAGGCGAATAGCTGCGTGCGCGTCGCGAGCGCCGATCTCGTCGCCCGCGCGAAAGTGGTCAAGGATTCGATTGGGCGTCTGATCAGGCTGGCAGACACGACGTCGCTTCCCGAGCGGCTGGCCAGGTCGCGACACGTGCAGAGCTCGATCGCGTACGGCTGCTTCGGCGGCGCGAACGCGATGGTGCTCGTCGCCCTCGTCGCCGGCGACTACGAGTATGGCCGCGAGGTGGTCGCGCTCATCGATTCGACGGGTATCGTCTCGACGGTGAAGATGGCCGATTCGCGCTTTCGCGTGCACGAGCTCACCGGCGCGCTCGATGCCGACGGCGATGGCGTCGACGATGTCGTGGTGAAGGGGAAGGGCATTCGCATTGGCGACACCGCCATTCTCCGCCTCGACCGGAAGACGGGCCGGCTCGAGCGGCTGACGGGCGGCTTCAGCTGGGAAGCGATGTAACGCCCCCAGCTTGTCGCTGAGTTATCGAGGCTGCATTGGCGCGTTGCCGAGCTCGGCCGCCATCATCTCGATGTCGAATCCTTCCTTTCGAATCCGGAGATCGTAGTAGAGAAGCGTGTTGACGGTCGCGACGACGGTGTAGATCACCATCCCGACCACCGAAGCGATGGTTTCGACTATCCTGCCGTCTCCGAAGATGCCGAACAGCAGGGCGACACCGAACACCAGAATGAAGAAGACGATATACGTCACGCCCAACGTGACCAGAATTTTTCCGACGTAGCCCTTCGCGAGCGCTCGCGAGCGCGTGAAGGATTCGCTGGCATTGATCCCCTCGATCATCACCACTTGCTGCATCGCGAACGTCCAGGCGAACGCGATGATTCCCGGGATGAACAGCAAGATCGTCCCGATGAAAACCAGGAATCCCTGGATGAACGATGCTCCAAACACGCTTCCGAACCGCTGGCCAACGCGGTGCAGCGCGGCTCCGGCGCTGGGCTCGCGGCCGAGATACGCCTCCGAGACCGCGAAGGCGATGCCTGCGCTCGCGAATAGGTAGCCGAGCCGCTCCGCGATCGACACGAGCGGAGACCAAACGGCGGGCAACAGTAGGTGCATCACGGTCGCGGGCAGGAGCGACACCACCGCGATCGTCGCGAATTGCACGATGTACAGTCGAATGATCTGAATCGACGCATCGATGATCTCGACGGGCGAGCGCGGCTTGAGTGCTGTCGACACAGCGTGCTCGGTGGGAGACGGGGGTGCGCCAACATAGCGTGGCGACCCCTGGGCGCAACCTGTGCGCGTAACGGGGAACCACCTCCCTCGTCATGTGGCGTGAAGCGCAATCACCTCCGGCGCCTGGCATCAACCCTTCTCGTGCCCCTCGCGGCCGCGTGCGTTCGCGCGCCCGGGGTCGCGACGGCGCCAGCACCCGCGCGCGACACGCTGCCCCCGTCTTCGATCTGGGATGAGCGCGGAGGTCGGCTGCCGGTCGGCATGCAACTGCTCGTTCCGGTCGCCGGCGTGCTCGCGGAGAACATTCCGGACACCTACTTCGCGGAGCGCGAGGGGAAGCGAGTCCATCAGGCGGTCGACATCGTCGCGCCCCGGGGCACTCCCGTGCTCGCCGCCGTCGCCGGTCACGTGCTGAAGATGCATCGCAACAGCCTTGGCGGCATCACGCTGTATCTGCTCGACGATGCGAGCGAGTTCATCTTTTATTACGCGCATCTGGACCGCTATCGAAGCGGCATCGCCGAGGGGCAGCACGTGGCGCGCGGTGACACGGTCGCGTTCGTCGGCACGACAGGCAACGCCTCACCCGATACTCCGCACCTCCATTTCCAGATGCTGCGTGCCGCCGCGGACTTGAAATGGTTTGGGGGTACGCCCGTGGACCCCCGTCCGCTCTTCGCGCGGCAGCAGAGCTCGGCGCGCTGACAACTGCGGGCTAGGGGGTTGGGGCTGGAGATTGGAGCGCCCGCTAACTTTGTCAGCATCCCGCGCCGGCGCCGCAACCCCCAACCCCTACCCCCAAGCCCCCAATGGACTCGCGCACCCGCGCCCGCCTCCGCGGCGAGGCTCACCACTTGAGCGCAATCATCCACATCGGCCACTCCGGCGTCACTCCAACGGTGCGCAAGGCGGTTGATGACGCGTTGCGCACAAAAGAACTCGTAAAACTGCACGTCGTGAAGCGCGAGAACGAGACGCTGCGCGACGTGGTGAACGATCTGGCGAAGAAAGTTCGCGCCGATGTGGTTCAGATAATCGGAAACACGACGACACTCTATAGGGAGAACCCGGATCTCGAAAAGAAGCCGGGCGCGCTTCCGCCATGGAGGCGCTGAGCGCGTCATCGATGCACTGAACCGATCGTACGAGGCAATGCCATGTCCTTCGCGCAACGGGCAGTCCCCCTAGAACCCGAGGCCTCGGGACTGCGCTCCCTCCTGATGCGCGGCGCGTCCGCAATGCTCGGCCGGGCCAAGCAAGGCCGCGAAGGCCGCGAGCACACGATCCGATTGATGATCGGCGCTGCCTGCCTCTATCCCGCTATCATGATCGCGGCCCAGGCCATCGTCCTCTTGGTGGCGCGCCTCCCGCTCGACCTGATGCTCACCAGCGAATATCTCAGCTGGGCGGTGCCGCTGATGATCGCCTTTCCGCCGTTGATCTTCATCAGCGCGCGCATCTCGTGGGATCTGAGCGAGGAGCGCTACCGTCTCGCAATGGCGAGGATCGGCGAGCCCACGACGCCGGCGAGCGACGAGCGCATCTGATCGGAGTAGTTAGGGGCGCTCGTCCCTCATCGCGTAGAGCACTCGCCACGGCGTCAACGGGATCTCGCGCACGGGGCGGCCGATGGCGTCGGCCACGGCGTTCGCGATCGCGGGCGCCGTCGGAATGATCGGCGGCTCGGCCAGCCCCTTCGCTCCGATGTGGTTGGCCATCGTGTCCGCGCCGCCGACAAAGAAGGCATCGATGTCGGGGATGTCCATCATCGTCGGAATCTTGTAGTCGTGCATCGTCGGATTCATCGGGATCCCCAGCGCACGATCCATCACGCGCTCCTCGAACAGGGCGTAGCCCAGCCCCTGAATGATGCCGCCGTGCAGCTGGCTCTCGGCCAGCGCCGGATTGACGATCCGGCCGGAGTCGTGCGCCGCCACGATGCGCAGCACGCGAACGATGCCCGTCTCGATATCGACCTCGACCTCGGCAAACTGCGCTCCAAATGCCGAGAGCGAGATCCCATCGGGATTTGGCCCGCGAGATCCATTGCCGATGATCATCACGTCGCCCAACGAGTCCATCAGGTCGTGGACCGTCATGGTCTGCGTTCCTCCGGGCGCGCGGATCACACCGTCGCGCACGTCGAGCGCGGACGGCTCGGCCTTCATCAATTCGCCTGCCGCCTCGAGCAGCGAGCGTCGCGCGTCCTCACCGGCCATTCGCACGGCCGGCCCCACCGACGCGGTGGTGATCGACCCCCAGGAATTTCCGGTCAGCGGCGTGCGTTCCGTGTCGCCGAGCACCACCCGCACCTGATCCAGCGCGAATCCGAGCGACTCGGCCGCGATCTGCGCGAAGATGGTTCGCGCTCCGGTGCCTAGATCCTGCGTGCCGGTGAGTACGTCGGCGCTCCCGTCACTGTTGATCCGCACCGTCGCGTACGCTGGCGGGCCGCCGCCACCGCCCCAGATCTGCGTCGCCATTCCAAAGCCGCGCCGCAAAGATGAGCGAGCGCCCTGGTGCGTCTCGTTCGACGCCTGACGATTGCTCCAGCCAAACCGCTCCGCGCCGAGGTCGTAGCAGAGGTCCAGATGTTTGGCCGAGTACGGCCTATTTTTTTTCTGATCGAGTGTCGCGTAGTTGATCGTTCTCAACTTCAGTGGGTCCAGCTTCAACTCGCGCGCGAGCTCATCCATCGCCCGCTCGAGGCCGAATGCGCCTTCCACGTGACCGGGCGCGCGGAAGCTCGCCATCGCGGACGCGTTGATGTACACGTAGCGGTCGACCGTGCGCACGTTCGGGCAGCGATACACTTCGTGGTAGATCTGTCCTGGCCCGCCCTCCCATCCTCCGATGCCGATGGGCACATCGGCATCGACCGAGATGACCGTGAGCGTGCCGTCGCGCTTGGCGCCGATCGTCACGCGCTGCACCGTGGCCGGCCGGTTGCCGGCATCCATCTGTTCCGCCTCGCGATCGTTGATGCATCGCACGGGTTGTCCGATCCGGCGCGCGAACGCCGCCGCGACGTAGCTGTGCGGGCCGGCGCCGTTCTTCGCGCCGAAACCGCCACCCATGTACTGCATGATCACGCGCACGTGCGACATCGGAATCGCAAAGGCGCGCGCGAGGTGCTCGCGGATCATGAAGATCCCCTGCGTCGCCTCCCACACAGTGAGTCGGTCATCCTCCCACTCGGCCACCGAGCCATGGGGCTCGAGAGCGGTGTGCAGCGCGACGGGCGTACGGTATTCGGCGCGGACCACCACATCGGACTCGGCCAGACCGCGGTCGATGTCGCCGCGCTCGAGTGTGCGCGGGGAGTCGTCCGGGCGGTTGTCATTGTCGCCGCGCACTCGCGGGGCGTGGTCGGCGAGGGCATCGGCGGCGGTGACGGCGTGGGGCATACGCTCATACGTCACGCGAATGGCGCGCAGCGCCTCACGGGCCGCCTCCTCGGTATCGGCGCAGACGGCGGCAATCGGTTGCCCGGCGTAGCGAATAGTGCGGTCGAAGAGCGGGAGGCCGCCGCGCGTGATGCCTGGTAGCGCGGTGAGCACATCGCGCACGCCGGTCACCGCGAGCGCGCCGCCGATGTCGAGTGAGGTGATCTTGCCGCTGGCGATCGACGAACGGAGGATCACGGCGTGGAGCATGCCGCTCTGCCGCACGTCCGAGGTGTAGCGGGCGCGTCCCGTCGCCTTCTCCACACCGTCGGCGCGGAGGGCGCTCGTTCCGACGATGCTCAGGCCCGCGCCGTCGCCCCAAGCATCGGGCGTGAACGATGGCAGCTCGACGACGCGTGTCTCCTCCCGTCCCTCGATGTCGACGGTGGTACTGGTGAATCGTTTACCCGCCATGGCCCGCCCTCCTCGCATCCGCCACCGCGCGAATTGCCCGGATGATCTTCGGATACGTGCCGCAGCGGCATAGGTTGCCACTCATCCAATGCCTGATCTCGTCGTCGGTCGGACTCGGATTGCGCGCCAGCAGGGCGGACGCGGCGACAATCTGGCCCGGCGTGCAGAATCCACACTGCAACGCGTCGTGCTCTATGAACGCGCGCTGGAGCGCGTGCAGATCGCCGTGGGCCAATCCCTCGATGGTGGTCACGCTCACGCCCTCACAGGCCGCGGCGAGCGTGAGGCAAGCGTAGTGTGGCTCGCCGTCGACGAGTACGGTGCACGCGCCGCACTCACCGCGGTCGCACACGAGCTTGGTGCCGGTGAGATCGAGCGTATCACGCAGGGCGCCGAGCAACGTTTCATGTTGCGGAATGTCTCGCTCGTGCGCGATGCCATTGACCGTTAGGATCATTCGGAGATGTCGCGGAAATCGGGGACGCGAATTCCCCTGTTGGCGTGGAACGATCTCATTATCTTATCCGAAGCAGAGCGTGAGCCCGTTGGACCACTTTGAGGCGAGCCAATGCCCTACGTTATCACCGAAGCGTGCAAGACCGTCAAGGACAAAGCGTGTGTGGACGTGTGTCCCGTCGACTGCATCTACGAGGGTCCCGACCAGCTATTCATTCATCCCGACGAGTGCATCGATTGCGGCGCGTGCGAGCCGGAGTGTCCGGTGACCGCGATTTTTCCGGAGGAAGACGTACCGGCCAATATGCGTGAGTTCGTGCAGATCAATCGCGAGGTGTTCAAGTCCGATAGCCCTCCGGCGCGGCCGACGCGCTAGCGGCCCTCGATAAAGTCAGCGGCGGTGCTCTCGACTGAGCACCGCCGCTTTGTTTTTTGCGAATCGAGAGGTTCTCCGATTACTGCGCCGTCTCCGTGAAATCAACCGAGCCGGCCCCCGTCACACTCGCGCGAACGGTGTTGCGGCCCGGGAACGCGCCGAGGGCATAGCGAACCTTCGCGAGGCCGAGCGAGTTGGTGGTCGAGTTGCTGGCGCTCAACGAGCCATCGCCGAGGATGACGGTCCAGTTCACGGTGACGCCCTCCGCCGCCGCGCCATTAGTCGTGACCTTCACGGCCAGCGAGTCCCCGACAAAATTGCCCACGGTGCCGGTTTGACCGCTTCCGCCGGCGATCGCCAGACTAAGGTTGCCGTTCGAGCCGCCGCCGCCGCCGCCCGACGTGGCGTTTCCAGTGATCAAGTCGTCCTGCACGCCGCATCCGGCCGCGGCAAGGGCGCCGAGAGAAAGCGCGACGAATACCAGCACGCGAAGAGAACGCATGAAAACCTCCTTGGAGATCGGCGCGTCGGCGACGCACGGCAATCTCTAGTTCAAGGTTTGCGCCGTCGCTCCTGACCGAGCGCAAACCAGGCCAAGGGCCCGAGAATCGGCACCAATAGGGCGATCGCGGTCCAGATCAGTTTGGCGCGCAACGAATGGTGCGCTCCCAGCCAAATGGACAGCAGGGCGAGGATCGCCAATGCAGCCGCTATTGCCGCGGCGGGGCCGAATCGTGACGGCAGGATCATTGGCGGAAGCTAGAGAAGGGTTAGGGGCTAGGAGTTGGGGCGACGACCTGAGCCGAGCCCCCAGCCCCCAACCTCCAATTCCTATTTTCCAGCAACCTCGCGCAGAAACTCGATCGCCACATGGTTGAACGCCGCGGGCCGCTCGACGTTGGACAGATGGCCCGCGCCCTTGAGGATCTCGAGCGCGCTGTCGGCGATTCCCGCGTGCAACGCGCGCGCGTCGGCGACCGGAGTGAGCGCGTCGTCTTCGCCGACCACGATCAGCGTTGGCACGTCGATTGTCGCGAGCGTGGCTGTCGAGTCGGGGCGCGCGACGAGGGCATCCAGCGCGCCGATCACACCGGCGGTCGGCGCGCTGGCGAGCATCCCGTGTATATGCGTGACAAGCTCGGGATGCCGCTGACGCGTTCGCTTCCCGATCATGCCGGCGATCATCGCGTCGGCCACTGCCGCGCCGCCGTGCGCTTTCGCCACCGCGGCGAGCTCTCGGCGCTTCGCGGCGGACTCGGCCGTGTCACCTGGTGCGCGCGTATCGGCCAGGATGAGGGCGAGCACGCGCTCGGCGTGCCGGCGCCAGAACGCGAGCGTCACATAGCCGCCCATCGACAGCCCGGCGATCACCGCTCGCTCGATGCGGAGTGCGTCGAGCAGCAGCGCGACATCGTCGGCGTATTGATCCATCGAGTACGGAGGGGCGACGTCGCTCTCGCCAAAGCCGCGCAGATCGGGCGCAATGCACCGGCACTGGCCGCTCAGCCCGCGCAGCTGCGCCGACCAAATCGAGCGGTCGTGCGGAAAGCCGTGCAGCAGCACGACCGGCATTCCTCCACCGCTGTCGTCATAGGCGAGCGTGATGTCACCAATACGAACCTTCACGCGCCGGCCTCCGGCCACCGCGGAAAGAGCTCGCGCCACTCGGGAGGCACCGGCACCGGGACGCCCGCGCCGATCGTCACCATCGTCACGCGCGCCTCGCACACCAAAATATCGTCGGCCTTTCGCGCTTCCTGGCGGATGGTGAAGCTCGTCGTGCCGATACGCTCGAGTCCCGAGCGGATGACCAGCGCATCGCCCGGCACCGCTTCCGCGCGATACGAGATGTCGACGTGCCGCACCACGGCCCATCGCGAGCCACGCTCGAGCCTCGCGCCCGGGAATCCCTCCTTCACGACCGCCCAGCGCGCCCGCTCGAAAAACACCAGATAGCGCGCATGATTGACGTGGCCGAGGACGTCACAATCGGTCGGATCGATGTGGACTGTGAACCGAGGCAACGCACGTGACAAATCGGACATTTGGAATCTCCTACAAGCGCAAGATGTCGGACGTCACATGTCAGAACTGTAACCCGACTGACAACGACTGACATCTAACATTTGACATCTGTCGTCTGCCGTTCTTCCATCCAGCGTGCGTCGAAGGTGGCCCAGAAAAGCGTAACCGGCTCGTCGCTGCGCGCCAGAGCCAACGCTGTTACAAACGCTTTCGCGCTGTACGTCTCGTCGAGATCCAGTCCGATCGTCGAGCGCGCGAGCGCGATGCCCTCTGCGGCCGCGGCCAGAGGTCGTCCGTACGCGCCGCCGTAGACGTCGTGCACTATCCGTACGGCATTCCGCCGCGGTCGTGGTACCCGCGTAGCCGTCAACCGCTCGATGAGCGTCGCGGTCTGACGCACCAGCCATCGTACGCGCCAACCGTTCGAACCGATGCGGGGCCCGACGCGTGCACCGACGACTACCGTGTCCAGCCCGGCGATGCGCAATCCGAGTGCGAGGCCGGCCGCCGTGCCTCCGGTGCCGACGGGCACGACGACCGCGCTCGGCGTCGGCATTGCGCCCGCCGCGATCTGATCGGCCAGCTCGAGCGCGGCGTTCACGTGGCCGAGCAACCCCAGCGGCGAGGTGCCGCCGAGTGGAATCCAGCGCGCGGTGCCGCGCTGACGGAGCATCAAGGCGCGGGCGATCACCGTCACGGCACTGCGATGGCTTTCGATTGTCGCGCGCTCCGCCGTCCGTCGGGCGACCGAGTGCGCCGTCGGATGCATGTCGTGCTTCCAGCGAAGCGCATGCGTGTGCGCTCCGAGCGCGGCCGCGTGCTCCGCGGTGGCCAGCACGTGCGTGCTCCCGTCGCCGCCGACGGTCAGAACCGTGTCGCCGGCGCCCACGTCTCCAAGCAGCCACTCGAGCGCGCGCACCTTGTTGCCGCCGAAGGCGACCGCGTTGAGATCGTCACGCTTCACCCACAGCTCGCCGCGCAGCGACGGATGCTCGATGCGTTGCACCGGCGAGGGAAATTGCCCCAACGCCACGCGCCGGAGCTTGGCGAGCGCCGGATAAAGGCGAAGCAGCGGTTCGACGCCGGGCGGAGAAGGCACGGAAAGGATCGGACCTCAGATGTCAGAAGATCGGACGTAGGGTGGCAGAGGTCTGATGTCAGTGAGTGCGCATCGGTACGGCCTCACGAGTTGGTTGCCGGTGCTGACATCTGCCATCTGCCATCTGCCATCTGCCATCTGACGCCGGCAGCCATTGTCCACCGTCAACGCATTCCACCATGTTAGCTTGCGCGATGACGCTTTCCGAGAACAAAGCGCCCACCTCGCACCAGGCGGCCTTTCTCGACACGCCGGACGATGCGGCGAAGTGGTTGGCTACGATCACGAGCACGCCGGAGCTCGCCGTCGACACTGAAGGAGCGAGCTTTCATCGCTTCGTCGATCGCGTGTATCTCCTCCAGCTGAGCACCCGCGATGCCAATGGCATCATCGATCCACTCGCCGTGCCCGCGCCCGCCGAACTTGGTCGGCTGCTCGAGTCGCAGGATGTCGAGATCGTTTTTCACGACGCGGACTACGATCTGCGCCTGCTCCGACAGGACTATGGCTGGCGCGTGCGACGCATCTTCGACACGCGCGTGGCGGCGCAGCTCTTAGGAATCAAGAGCTTCGGTCTCGCCGCGCTGCTCGAGCGCTACTTTGGCGTCAAGCTGGAAAAGAAGTTTCAACGCGCTGATTGGTCGATGCGCCCCCTCACCCAGGGGATGCTCGACTACGCTGTGCAGGACACCGTTTATCTGCTCGATCTGCGCGATAAGATGCGAGACGAGCTCGAGCTCGCGGGGAGAATCGAATGGGCCCGAGAAGAATTCGAGCGGCTGGAGCTGACGCAATGGAGCGAGGCCGAGGATGCGGATGCGTTTCTACGCATTAAGGGCGCGCGCGACCTGACACGGCGGGAGCTGGCGCTATTTCGCGAGCTGGTGAAGTGGCGCGATGAAGTCGCCGGCGAGATGGATCGCGCCACCTTTCGCGTCGTCGGAAACGACACGCTGCTCGAAGCCGCGCGCACCGTACCGCGAAGCGCGTCCGAGCTGACCGCCGTGAAGGGGATGCCGCGCGCGCTGGTCGACCGAAAAGGCGGCGACATGATCGCGGCCATCGATCGCGGCCTCGCCGTGCCGGAAGCCGATTTGCCCCGCTTTCCTCGCGCCGCCCGCTGGGACCGCGACCCCGATTTCGACGAGAACGTCAATCGGCTCAAGGCAATCCGCGACGCCGTCGCCACGCGGCTCGAGCTGGATCCCGGCGTGCTCTGCTCGCGCGAGCGGCTCGAGTTGATCGCCCGGCGAAAGCCCCGGACGGTCGATGACCTTGGCGAGATCGAAGGGCTACGCCGCTGGCAGATCGGGTTGCTGGGCGAGGAGATGGTGCATGCGCTCAGTCCGTACCGTTAGCAGGCCTACATCCCCAGATAGGAACGGATGCGCGGCTCGATACGGTCGGGCGTCCAGAACGGCGACCAGACGAGATTGATGGCGACGTCGGTCACGCCGGGAACCGCGCGCACCGCCTCTTCGGCCTTCGTCATGATCTCGGCGCCCGAGGGGCAGCCGGGCGACGTCAGCGACATGTCGATCGCGACCGAGCCTTCGTGCGCATTCACCTCGTAGACGAGACCGAGGTCGACGATGTTCAGGTTGAGCTCTGGATCCTTGACCTTGCGGAGCGCCGCCTTGATCTGATCGGCGGTGATGTTGCCCGCCACGGCCGGCACAGGCGCGTTGGTTGGCTGCTCGTCGTTATGGTCGTCGTGCGCCATGGTCGACTCTGGGGTCGTCATACAACGCAACCTAACACCGGAAGCGGGATCAGCGGTGCGCGCGCTTCCTGATCGACTTGGCGGGGTGTGCCTTTGCCTTCGTGCGCGGCCTGCCTGCCTTCGCCTTGCCCACTTTGCCGTGCTTGCCGCGGGACGAGATCTTGGCGTGATGGCGGCGCTTGTGGCGCTCCGGGCGATTCCAGTTACGCGCGATGTCGGCGCGGAAGTGGGCGGGCATCGCGGCAAGCTCCCCCCCACGGTCCATCACCGCTAGCGAAGCCGCGTCAGCCAGATCCGCGCGAACGTCCGAGATCACCTGCGCCGGACGCTTCGCGCGCGCGGCGTGCACGCGATTGGTGAGCAGCACGACGAACATCTGGGCGTCGGGATCGATCCACAGCGAGGTGCCGGTGTAGCCGACGTGGCCGTAGGAATGGTCGCCGAGGAAACGGCCCGAGCCCCATTGGCCATCGGCCATCGCCCAGCCGAGCGCGCGGCTGCCGGCCGCGCGCTGCGTGAAGTACTTGATCGTCGAATCGCTCAGCACGCGCGTGCCGTTGAATACGCCGCCATTGAGCATCATCTGCGCGAAAATCGAGAGGTCCGCAGCGGTGCTGAACAGACCGGCATGTCCTGCAATTCCGCCGAGCGCGTACGAATTCTCGTCGTGCACCTCGCCGCGCAGCGGATAGCCGCGAGGCGGCGTAAGCTCGGTGGGCGCAACGCGCGCCTTGAGCGAATCGGCTGGACGGAAGAACGTATTGTGCATACCGAGCGGCTCGTACACCCGCTCAGCGAGGAACAGGTCGAGACTCCGACCCGACACCGCCTCGACGACCATGCCGAGCGTGATCGCGCCGAGGTCGGAATAGATGTAGCAATCGCCCGGCTTGCAGACGAGCGGAGTGCCGAGCACGGAGAGCTTCGTGGCGGCGGGATCGTGCGGGAGGCGCCACAGATCGCGATCGGCGGGAAGGCCCGAGCGATGCTCGAGCAGGAGCCGTAGCGTCACGGCGTCTTTCCCCTCGCCCTGGAAATCCGGGAGGTAGCGGCTGACGGGGGCGTCAAGGTCGAGCTTCCCCTCGTCGAACAGCACCATGATCGCCGTGGTCGTGCCGACGACTTTGGTCAGCGAGGCGAGATCGTAAATCGTCTCGTCCGCCGTCACGCGCTCGTCCGAGGTGTCCCAGCTCAGGCGGCCGAATCCCTTCTTCCACACGGCGGCGCCCTTGCGTCCGACCACGACGGCCGCGCCGGGATAGCCGCCGGCGGAGATGCCGCGAATGACCACCCGGTCGATCGCGGCGAGTCGCTTGGCTGACATGCCTACGGCCGCCGGTGTTTTCACCGGAAGTCCGCCACCGCCGACGCCCAGCGTCAGCGCCGCAATCAACACTGTCAGCACGACATTACCTCGCGACTACTGAGGGCGTGGACTCGGGTGCACGTGTGCGCCCAAGCTCCAGCATTCCCGCGGAAGCGACGATCGTCTACAATGAAAGCGTACTGGGCCAACCGGCAGGAAGTTCCACCGTGCCGCGGCCGCCCGAGCGGGCGCCGCGTCGACATCCGCGCGGTGAACAATTCATCTTAGAAGTATCGGCAGCGTACGGCAAGGGAGCGCGAAAACTCGGTATCTCGCAACTTCCGAAGCCGGCAACCTTTGCCTCCGCCGATGTGACTGATTCAATGAGCAAATGGAAACAGATCATCTTCTGATTCGGCGCGCCATCGAGGGTGATGAGCGATCGCTGCGGCTACTCTGGTCGCAGTATGCACCGCACATTGATGCCGTCGTGCGGCGCCTGGCCGGCGACGCCGATCTCGCGGCCGACATCGCGCAGGATGTCTGGATCCAGATCTTCAAGGCGCTCCCGGGTTATCGGGGTGATGCGCAGTTCGGCACCTGGGCGCATCGCATTGCGGTGAACAGGACGTTGAACGCGCTGCGAAAGGTTCGCCGGTTGGCGAAGATCGAGGTGGACATCGAGGACGACAGCGCGACGGTCACCAACGACAGCGATCGAAGCTTCGTGGCGGCGTCGATCAATGAAGCGATGGCCAGGATTCCGCCGGGCGCGCGAACGGTGTTCGTGTTGCACGACGTCGAGGGATACACGCACGAAGACATCGCCCGTGAGTTGGGTATCACCACGGGCGCATCGAAATCACAGCTGTTCAAGGCACGCGCGAAGCTTCGCCGGCTGCTCGCGCACTTGGTGGATGACACAACGCCGGCTCTAGGAAAGTCCTATGCTACACCTCGATCCTGAACGACTGGCCGCGCTGGCTGACGGCGACCCGACCGCGGAGGAAGCGGAGCATCTCGCGCACTGCGCCGGATGCCGGTGCGAGCGCGAGGCGCATCGCGCGCTGGTGAGCATGGCCGCCGATGCGCGCGCCGAGCTCTCGCCACCGTTGACCACCTGGGAATCGATCGCCGGAGAGCTGCGTGAGCAGCAGATGCTCTTGCCGCCGCTGGCGCACCGCCGTCCGATGTGGATGCGCGCGCTGGGGCAGAGCGCGGCGGCAGTGTTGTTGGTCGCCGGAGGCGTGTTCGCGGGCCGTAAGAGCGTCGGGGCAAATTCAGGGATGGTCGCGCTGAGCGCCGACAGCATCGCAAAGACCTTCGCCTCGGCCAAGGATGCGCGGCTGATGCTCGACCGCGCCAACCGGCAGTATCAGCTCGCGGCCGAGTACCTGTCGGCGCTCGACACCACGGCGCGAGGTGGATCGCAGCCCGAGATGTATCGCACCCGGTTGGCCGCGCTCGATGCGGTGGCGGGCATTGCCCGTACGGCGGTGAACGAAGCGCCGCAGGACCCGGTGATCAACCAATACTATCTGGCCGCGATCAATGCGCGGCAGGTCGCTCTTCAACAACTCAACGGCTCGCTGCCGTCGGGCCAACAGCTTGCGGGATTCTGAGATGAAGTGGATGACGATGGCACTCACCGTGGCGGGTGCCGCGGTCGCTGCCACGCCGCTCCGGGCGCAGCGCGCCTCGAGCGGGTGCCGCGATTGCGACACGCTGCGAGCGCCGACGCCTCGCGCGGCGGCGCAGGCGACCGCGATCTTCGAGAGCAGCCGCGCGGAGCTCGAGCGCGCGCAGCGCGATCTCGAGAGGGCGATTCAGGCGATTCGTGAGCACGGCGAGCTGCTGCAGGACACGTCGCGCGCGGCGCGGGAAGAAATGGCGAAGATGAAGCGCGATCTCCTCGATGCGCAGCGCCGCGCGAACTTCGAGATGACGCGGCTGATGCGCGAAGATCTGCCGCGGATCATGGCGCGCACCGAAGCGCGAGCACCGATGGCCATGCGCATGGATCAGGAGCCGCCGGGTTGGATGGGCGTCTACTTCTCCGGCGCGCCGGATGAGGTCACTGTGGTGAACGGACAGAAGACGGTGCGGTACCGCGCGTATCCGGTCATCGTGTCGGTCGAGCCGGGCTCGCCGGCCGAGCGCGCCGGCATTGCGGCCGGCGATCATCTGCTGTCGCTCGGCGGAATCGACATGACGACGGGATCGGTGTCGCTCGAGCGGCTGCTGCAGCCGGGCCGCGCGCTCCCCGTGCGTG
The DNA here is from genome assembly GCA_038228795.1 of Gemmatimonadales bacterium. Lineage (GTDB taxonomy): Bacteria > Gemmatimonadota > Gemmatimonadetes > Gemmatimonadales > Gemmatimonadaceae > JALZAE01. The sequence continues at coordinate 44,053 of JBBROY010000023.1, read as the reverse complement.
TGCGACGCGCCGGGGATGTGAAGACGGTGGTCGTGAACGTCGGTCGACGGCCGGACGACTTCGTGTTCATGGTTGCCCCGCAGGTGCCGGGGAGTCCGCCGCCGCCGCCGACACCCGATATGCCGCGCGGCGGAACGATTCGTCTTCTGCCGCGAGGAGCGTTGCCGCCGATGGCGGCGCCAATGCCGCCGATGCCGCCCATGAGTCTGATGGGCCCCATGGGTCTCGCCGGCGCCGAGCTCACGCCGATGCAGCCGGAGCTGGCGGAGTACTTCGGGACCGATCACGGACTCTTGGTAGTACGCCTCGGGTCGGGCACGTCGGCCGAACGCGCCGGTCTTCGCGCTGGCGACGTGATTCTCACCGCCGATGGCATCGACATTCGGTCGATCCGGATTTTTCAGGGTGTGCTCGAGCGCGCCGACGATCGCTCGGTCAAGATCGAGTATCTACGAAAGCACGAGAAGAAGACGACCACGCTCAGCTGGTGACCCTGCGCTCCTCCGGTACGAGGGAGGCGTGAATCGCGATCGCCGCCATCGCCCCATCGGCGGCGGCGGCGATCGCGAGATGCGGACCGGGCACGATGTCGCCCGCGGCGAACACGTTGCGCACCGAGGTGTGATAGTGCGCATCGACCTCGACCAGTCCCTCGTGATCGCGCTCGCAGCCGAGCTGCATTGCAAGATCGTCCGCCGGATACATCCCTATGGCGAAGAAGATGCGTTCGCAGTCGAGCGACATCCCGCCCTCGATGTCCAGGCTGCGCACTTCGCTTTCGTCCGCCCGTATCGCGGTGATCTTTGCCTCGAGAACCGGGATGTTGAGCCGGTCGAGCTTGGCGAGATCGGCGGCCTCGATGTCGGCCGGCTGGCCGTTGGTGCAGATGACGATCTCGCGCGACCAGGTGGTGAGGGAGAGCGCCATCCCGGCCGCTTTTCGCCCCGACGCGATCACCACGATCTTCTTGCCGCGGGCCTCGTAGCCGTCGCAGTCCGGGCAGTGGTGCGCCGTGTCGCCGTAACAGGGATCGAGTCCGGGGATGTTCGGCCAGATGTCCTTGATGCCGAACGCCAGCAGCACGCGGTGCGATTCGATCACGTCTCCGCCATCGAGCGTGAGCCGGAACCGCTCTTCGTCCATTCGCTCGACCGTCTTGACGCATCCGTCGACGAGCGATGCGCCGTAGCCGCGTGCTTCATCGCGTCCCGCGCCCCGGAGCTCCGCCGGCGTACAGTTGGGGCGGCCGAGATATCCGTGGATGCCGCGCGTTTGCCAGTTGCGCGGATCGCCCGAGTCGACGAGCACCACCGACCAGCCGTACCGCCCCAGCCAGATCGCCGCGCTGAGGCCGGCCGGCCCGCCACCTACGATCGCGACGTCGCACGTGGTGTGCGCGTCTGTTTCAGCTGCCGGAGCGTGAGTCACGTGAAGGTTGACGAGGGTGATGGATGCAAATCGGGCCTCGCAATATCGCGAAGCCCGTGCCGCCACCAAAGCACCTACGCCCTAACGCCAGACCCTCGCTTCATTTTATCGATCCCGCCGGGAGCGTGTACAGCAGCCGCATCGTCGCGCGGTCGGCGTCCGAGAGATCGCGGACGCGGACACGGGGCGTCATGATGTTCGTCGTATCCGACGTGTGGTCGAGGCCGAGCAGGTGACCGACTTCGTGGAGTGCGATGGCTTGGACCGCGCGCGTGTCGAGCGCTTCGCCGCCATTGTGATGCAGCGCGAGCGTGATGTTGCCATCGACGATCCACCAGCGGCGGTCGCGCGCCCACAGGGTCTTGCCGCTGATCGGTTCCTTGAAGTGATCGATCCAGATGACGTGGACGTCGGCCTCGCTCGAGTCGACGACGAAGGTGAAGTGCACGGGAATGCCGAGGCCCGCCCACTCGTCGAAGGCGTCGTGGACGCGGAGGCCGAAGGCCGGATCCCAATCTTTCATGCCGTAGCCGGGCGCGACCCACACACGAACCGGTTGCCCCACGCGCTCGGGCCAACGGGCGAGTGCCGAATCCCGCTGGCGAAGGATCTCGCCGATGTAGGTGCCGCGCTCGCCCTGCTGCAGCCGGCGTCGCACATCGGCGGCATCCGGGTTCGGGCCGGCGGCGTCGGAGGGTGCATCCGCGCTGATGCTCTCCGTCTCAGCCGGCAGCGCAACCGTCCCGTGCGCCTTGTCCGCGACCGCGCCGCTGGTCGCGACCGTGATGCGCGGCGTCTGCGCCGCTTGCACAGCGACGAACGCGATGACGGGTACGAGGAGGGCGAGCGGGAGGAGATCGATGCGCTTCATGGAATCCAGATGACGACGGTCCGGGCCCACCGATGTGCGGGAGTTTACCCGTGCACCGGGCGAGGCTGGTCTGGCAATTCGTGAAACGATGAGCACGCGGGTGAGCGATGAAATTCGCTCGTCGTACTCACCATGCATGACGAGTATCGGCCTGTCAACGGCACAACTGGACCGGTCTGCAAACGCTCCGCTGCGCGCGCGAAACTCCGCGCGGCGGAAGTGTCGTACCGGCCTCTATTTGTATGACACAGGAAGAAGTTGCCGGGTTGGCAACTCAGAAAAAAAAGTGTTAAACGCCGGTCGAACTATCCGTCATCCGCAATTCTTCGAGAACGGACGGATGAGTTTCGACAACCGCGACCGCCCGAAGCGCGTCGAGCGCATCCGCGCTCGAGATCCGAGCCAATGCCCACACCGCGTGGGCCCGTATGAGCGGCTCGGCGTCCGAGAGTGCGGCGATGAGTGCCGGCACGGCACGCGCGTCGCCGCGATTACCCAGCGCGATGGCCGCATTGCGCGCCAGGCCGCGTCGCTTGGTGCGCTTGATGGCCGAGCCGCGGAAGAGCGCGCGAAATCCCTCGTCGTCGAGCGCGAGCAGTGCGGCAAGGTCGGGCGCGTCGAGGTCCGCACGGGACGCCAGTGCCGGCTCGGCCAGGTCGCGCGAAAATCGGATGTTCCACGGGCACACATCCTGGCAGACGTCGCAGCCGTAAACGAGCTCGCCCATAGGTTCTCGCAGGTCGATCGGCACCGCGCCCTTCGCCTCGATCGTGAGGTATGAGATGCAGCGCGTCGCATCGAGCACGCGCGGCGCCACGAATGCGTTGGTAGGACAGGCGTCGAGGCAGCGGGTGCAGGTGCCGCATCGGTCCGCCTCGAAGGGTGCATCCGCCGGCAGCTCGACGTCGACCAATAGCGCGCCAAGAAAGAAGAAGCTGCCGAGCGATGGATGCAGCAGATTCGTGTTCTTGCCAAACCATCCGAGGCCGGCCCGCCGCGCGAGATCGCGTTCCAGGATCGGGCCGGTGTCGACGTAGGCCTTGCCGCGCACCTCGGCCGCGATGGCCGCCGCGATCCAGCGGTGAAGCGTGTCCAATCGTTCTATCATCACGTCGTGGTAGTCGTCGCCGCGGGCGTAGCGGGCGATCGGGCCGGCCGGCCGCGTGCCGCCGTAATTCATCGCCACAAAGATCGCGCTCACCGTACCTGGGAAGGGGAGCCGGCTGTCGTGCCGCTTCTCGGCCCACTTGGGCAGATAGTGCATCTCGCCCGCGTAGCCGGCGGCGATCCACTGATCGAAGTCGGGCGCGGTCTCCATTGGGCCGAGCGTGGTGATTCCCGCCAGGTCGAAACCGAGTCCGAACGCTTGCGCCTTGATGCGGTTGGCGAGCGCGGCGGCGTCGGGTGGTGGCGTGGTCACCGGCGGTCCGCGACCCACCGGGCGTAGCGAATCACGTCTTCCGCCGGTGGGATGGCGTCGTGATCGCCGTACGCGGTGTGCATACGCCACCGCACGTAATCGCGGTCCGGAAGCGGTAGAAATGGCGCGCGGATCCACCAGCGCCGGGAGCGAAAGCGCCAGGCGACGCGCGCGAGATCGAGTGCGAGCGAGGGCCGCCGGAGGGAACGCAGCGCGAGCGTGGAGCTGAGGCGTAACCAACTCATGACCTGAACAATACTGCGACGCGCAACCGACGCCGCGCCCATTGACACCTCCCCGTGTGGCGGTCAGCATCCAGCGTCTCCCAACCCCACTCACATGATGATCACGACCTTCGCCATCCTGGCGCTGTTCCAGGCTCAATCAGGCGCATCGCAGGCGCCGGCCGCATCGATTCAAGCATCGCCGGTAGCGCGCATTCAAGTGACGCCCAGGCCACTGGTGGTGACCGCGGGCGACACGCTGCGGCTGCACGCCGAAGCCATGGATTCGAGCGGCAGGCCAATGCGCGATGTCGTCTTGCGCTTTGTCGCCGCCGGCGGCCGCTTCGAGGGCGCGGTCGACACCACGGGGCTCGTCAGCTCGGGCGCGACGGGCACCCTGCCGGTCGCGATCATCGCGCTCGTGCCAGGCCGCAAGGCGATGATCGAGCGCGTCGAGGTAAAGATGGTGCCGGGTGCGGTGGCGAAGATCGCCATCTCGCCCGACGCGCCGAAACTCGTGGTCGGGCAGCGCTTCAAGCTTGGCGCCGATGCGTGGAGCGCGGCCGGCGACCGCTCGCGCGACCGCGTGACGTGGACGAGTTCGGCCCCCTCCGTCGCGCGCGTGAGCGACGACGGCATGGTGACCGCCACCGGCGCCGGCAAAGCCGAAATTTCGGCGACGGCGGGAAAGGGGAAGGCATCGGTCGAAGTGCAGGTCGTGGCCAACAACATCGCGACGCTCGAGATATCGCCGGCGCGCGGCTCGGGACGGCAGGGCGACGTGATTCGTTTTTCTGCCGCGGCGAAGGATGCGAGCGGCAGGGTGATGGCCGGCCTGACACCGAGCTGGAGCTTCGCTCCGGGCGCGGGCTCGATCGACGCCGATGGCGCCTTCGTCGGCTACGATGCCGGCGAGTATGTCGTCACCGCGACACTCGGCGGCCGGAGCGCGGACGCGACGGTCAAGCTCGAGCACCGCGACGTGCGCAGGCCGCTGACCGTGGTGGGACGGCTCGGGCGCTCGCAGTTCACGACCGAAGAGGTGTGGGTGCATCCCGACGGTAAGCACGCGTACCTCGGGACCGGCAGCGGCGGCGATCGGATGTACGCCCTCGACATTTCCAATCCAGCCAAGCCGGTGGTGACCGATTCCGTGCTAGCCAACACGCGCCGCGTGAACGACATCATGACGACGGCCGATGGGAAGTTCCTGGTGTTCACGCGCGAGGGGGCGAGCGACAGGAAGAACGGCATCGTCGTCGCATCGCTCGAGGATCCGGCGCACCCGAAAGTGATCAGCGAGTTCACCGACGGCGTCACGGCCGGCGTGCACTCGGCCTTCGTCTTCACGCAGCCGAAATACGGCACGCACGCCTACATCACGAATGACGGAACCGGGGCGCTGCACGTGATCGATCTGAACGATCCGTATCACCCCAAGGAAGTCGCCCAGTGGCGCACGCCGCGTCCCGACGCGGGGCGCACGCTGCATGACATCGACATCCAGAATGGGCTTCTCTATGCCAGTTACTGGAACGACGGGCTCGTCATCCTCGACATCGGCAACGGCGTGAAGGGCGGATCGCCGAACAATCCGCAGTTCGTCTCGCAGTTCAAGTACGATTTGAACGAGCTGTATCGCGACGTCGAGGCGACCGGTGGTCCCGGGTTCATTCGGGGCACGCACACCGCGTGGCGTCACAAAAACTACGTTTTCATCGCCGATGAGGTGTTCCCCTCCAAGGGCGTGACCGGCGCGAAGGATGCGGCCGCGGGCCGCGCGTACGGCAGGCTCCAGGTGGTGGACATCAGCGACGTCCAACATCCGAAAGCTGTTGCCTGGTACGAGCCGGAGTTCGGCGGCGTGCACAACGTCTGGATCGCCGGCGACACGCTGTACATGGGCGCCTACAATGCCGGCTTCCGCGTGTTCGACATCTCCGGCGAGCTGCGCGGCGACCTTCGCGCGCAGAGCCGCGAGATCGGCCACCTCAATCCCGCCGACATGGACGGCTTCGTGAAAAACGCGGCCATGACGTGGGGCGTGGTGGTGAAGAATGGGCTGGCGTACGTGAACGACATGTACAACGGACTGTGGGTGGTGAGGATTGAGCCGAAGGCGTTGACGCCATAGGGGCGGGTGCCGATACCCCACACCCGCTCTAGAAAACATTCTTCCGGACCCTACATGATTCTCGCTTCCGTTCTCTTCACACTGTTCCAACTCCCCACCATCCCCCCCTCGCCCGTGTCGCGCATCGTCGTGACGCCGGCCGTGAGGACGGTGGCAATGGGCGATTCGTTGAAGCTGCACGTGCAGGCGCTCGACGCGGCGGGAAAGCCAGTGCCCAACGTTCGGATTCTGTATGCGGCACGAGGGAGCGCGGCGCACGTCGACACGAGCGGGCTCGTCGTCGGCGGATCGATGGGGAAGATGTTCGTCACCATCACCGCCATCGTGCCGGGCAGCAAGCCGATGATCGAGCAATTCGACATGCACGTGGTGCCGGGTCCGGCGTCACGAATCGACGTCAGCCCCAGGGTCGCGAAGCTCGTGGTCGGTCAGCGGCTGCATCTCGAGGGCGCGGCGTACGCGAAGTCGAACGACCGCCGCGGCGAAGCTGTTCTGTGGAAGTCGAGCGCGCCCGCGGTGTTGCGCGTCGACCGCGACGGACTGCTCGAGGCGCTGTCACCGGGCAAGGCGACGATCACCGCCACGGCCGGACCGGCGTCGACACCGATGACCATCGACGTATTGGCGAACACCATTGGCTCCGTCGAGATCACGCCCGACAAGCCGAGTGTGCGGCAGGGTGATGTCGTGCGCTTCAAGGCGGTGCCGAAGGACCGGACCGGCAAGGTCATCGATGGATTGACGCCGAGTTGGACCTTCTCGCCCGGGAAGGGCGTGATGGAATCTGACGGCGCCTTCGTCGGCTACGAGCCGGGCCAGTATTTCGTGCGCGCGAGCTTCGGCACGCAGAGCGCGGACGCGGTGCTCAACCTCGAGCAGCGCGACGTGCGCCGCCCGGTGACCGTGGTCAGCCGAATCGGGCGCACGGCGTTCCTCACATCGGAAGTCTGGATCCACCCGAACGGCAAGGTGGCATACCTCGGCACGCATGGCGGCGGCGACCGCGTGTACGCGATCGACATCACGAATCCGGCGAAGCCCATCATCGTCGACTCGATCCAGGCGAATACCCGCCTGGTCAACGACATGATGACGACGCCCGATGGCAACTACATGGTGTTCACGCGCGAGGGCGCGGCCGATCGCAAGAATGGCATCGTGATCGCCGACACTCACGACCCGCTGCATCCGAAGGCGATCAGCGAGTTCACCGACGGCGTGACCGCCGGCGTGCACTCGGCCTACGTGAACAAGCAGGACAAGTACGGCACCTTCGTCTATCTGACCAACGATGGCACCGGGGCGATGCACGTGATCGACATCAACGATCCGGCGCATCCCAAGCAGGTGGCCGAATGGCGGCCGAGAAAGGCGGAAGGGACGCCGCTCTACGTCCACGACATCGACGTTCGCGACGGACTGCTGTACGCGAGCTGGTGGGATGACGGTCTGATCATTCTCGATGTCGGCAACGGCATCAAGGGCGGCTCGCCGTCGAACCCGCAGCTGGTGACGCAGTACAAGTACAACCTCGACGCGATGTACAAGCAGGTGGAGGATGAGTCGGGGCCCGGCTTCGCGCGCGGCACGCACACGGCGTGGCGTCACAAGAATTACGTCTTCATCGCCGACGAGGTCTATCGCGCGACGCCGGTGAAGGGCGCGAAGGACGCGGCCGCGGATCGGATGTACGGCCGGCTACAGGTCGTGGATGTGAGCGATCTCCAGCATCCGAAGTCGGTCGCCTGGTACGAACCCGAATTCGGCGGCGTGCACAACGTGTGGGTCGCGGGCGACACATTGTACATGGGCGCCTACAACGCGGGCTTCCGCGCCTTCGACATCTCAGGCGAGCTGCGCGGCGATCTTCGAGCGCAGGGCCGTGAGATTGCGTCGCTCAACACGGCCGACATGGACGGCGTGGAGAAGAACACCGCCATGACCTGGGGCGTCGTCGTCAACCCGAAAGATGGGCTGGCGTACGTGAACGATTTCAACAATGGGTTGTGGGTGGTGCGGATCGAACCGAAGAAGCTGACGCCGTGACACGTGCCTAGCACCGCTTTCATCTAACTAAGCGAGACATGCTCCTCTCCCTCTTTGTTCTCTTTCAGGCGCCAACCCAGGCTCCCGTCATCTCGCGCATCGTCATTACTCCGCCGGTGCGGAGCGTCGTCGCCGGCGACTCGGTGAAACTGATCGCTCAGGCCATGGATGCGTCTGGCTCCCGGATGTCGGGAGTGACGTTCCGGTTCGTCGCGGCGGGCGGGTTGTTCGAGGGGCGCGTCGATTCGACCGGCGTGGTGCACGCCGGTTCTGCCGGCGTGATCCCGGTGACCGTCGTCGCGCTCCTCCCGGGCGCGAAGCCAAAGATCGAGCGGGTCGAGCTGCGCATCGTGCCGGGGCCGGCAGTGCGAGTCGACGTGGTGCCGAGCGTGTCGAAGCTGGTGGTGGGACAGCACGTGCGGCTCGGCGCGCGCTCCTTCTCCTCGTTGGGCGATGAACGGTCCGACGTCATCGGGTGGACGAGCTCGGCGCCGTCGGTGGCGTCGGTGAGCGATGGGATGGTGAGCGGGGTCGGCGCGGGTACGGCACGCATCACGGCGACCGCGGGCGGCGCGAGCAAGACGATGACCATTGCGGTCATCGCGAACACGATCGCCTCGGTGCGCATCACGCCGGACCATCCCGCGGCGCGGCAAGGTGATGTGATCAGCTTCATGGCCACGCCGCTCGATTCGACCGGAAAAGCAATCGGCGGCTTGCGGCCGACGTGGAGCCTGGCGCCCGGCGAAGGGTCCATCGATCCCGACGGCGCATTCGTCGGCTATTTGGCGAAGGACTACGTCGTGTCCGCGAGCTTTGGCGCCCGTATGACGGAGACGGTGGTGAAGCTCGCGCCGCGCGACGTGCGCCGGCACGCGACCGTCGTCGGACGCCTGCCGAGGACGGAGTTCTGGACCGGCGAGGTGTGGGCGCACCCGGACGGAAAGCACGTCTATCTGACGACAGAGCTGGGCGGCGACCGGATTTACGCGATTGACGTAAGCGATCCGGCGAAGCCGGTGGTGACCGATTCAGTGATCGCCAACGCGCGCGGGATCAACGACGTGATGACGACGGCCGACGGCAAGTGGATGGTGTTCACGCGCGAAAATGCATCGGACCGCAAGAACGGCATCGTGATCGCGTCACTCGACGACCCCGCGCACCCCAAGCCGGTCGCCGATTTCACCGATGCGGTGACGAGCGGCGTGCACTCGGCGTTCGTGTTCACGCAGCCGAAGTATGGCACGCACGTCTATCTCACCAACGATGGCACCGGCGCGCTGGATGTGGTCGACATCAATGATCCGTTACATCCGAAGATGGTCGGCGAGTGGCGCACGCCGCGCAGCGATGCCGGAAGGATGCTGCATGATGTCGACGTGCAGAACGGAATCGCCTACGTGAGCTACTGGAACGACGGGCTCGTCATGCTCGATGTCGGAAACGGCATGAAGGGCGGCACGCCGAGCAAGCCGCAGCTGATCAGCCAGTACAAGTATGACCTCACCTCGATGTACAAGGAGGCGGAGGCGCAGTACGGGCCGGGCTTCATTCGCGGCACGCACACCTCCTGGCGCCACAACAATTACGTCTTCGTTGGCGACGAGGTCTTTCCGAATCCCGGCCCGATGGGCTTCGACGTTCCGAATCTTCGCGCCTACGGCAGGCTGCAGGTGATCGACGTCAGCGACATTGAGCACCCGAAGTCGGTAGCCTGGTACGAGCCCGAGTACGGCGGCGTGCACAATGTGTGGGCGGCGGGTGACACGCTCTACATCGGCGCGTACAATGGGGGCTTCCACGCATTCGACGTGAGCGGGGAGCTACGCGGCGATCTTCGCTCGCAAGGCCGCGAGATCGCGCACGTGCAGACGGCCGACGCGGACGGAAAGGTGGCGAACAAGGCGTTCACGTGGGGCGTGGTGGTGAAGAATGGGCTGGCGTACGTGAACGATCTCTATAACGGGTTGTGGATCGTGAGACTGGAGCCCAAGCGCGTCGTGCCATGAGAGCGGGCATGGGGTGTGGGGGGTGGGGGCGGCCGCCGTCACGCGTAGCGCTCCCTCGAATCCGCCCCCACATTCCCACGTAGAGATGAGCGTCAACTCGTAGTCAATTGTGGCGTACGCCTCGCAGACCGGAGTAGAAAATGTCGCTCGGCGATTTCCTGAAGAAACAGTTCATCGACGTCATCCAGTGGACCGAGGATGGCGATGGGGTGCTCGCGTACCGGTATCCGATGCGCGACATGGAGATTCAGAACGGCGGGCGGCTCACGGTGCGTGAGTCGCAGATGGCGATCTTCGTGAACGAGGGGCTGATCGCCGACGTCTTCCCGCCCGGCAACTACACGCTCACCACGCGCACGCTTCCGCTGCTGACCAATCTCAAGAACTGGGACAAGGCATTCGCCTCCCCGTTCAAGAGCGACGTGTATTTTTTCTCGACGCGGCTGCAGACGAATCAGCGCTGGGGCACGCAGAATCCGATCACCATCCGCGACAAGGATTTCGGCATGGTGCGGCTGCGCGGTTTCGGCATCTACTCGTACGCCGTCGCCGTTCCGCCGACGTTCCACAAGGAGCTGAGCGGCACGCGCGACGTGTATACCGTCGCGGATCTCGAGCCGCATCTGCGCAACACGATCGTCGGCAAGGTGAGTGACATCTTCGCCAACAGCGGCGTGCCGTTCATCGACATGGCCGCCAGCATGATCACCTTGAGCGCCAAGATGAAGGACATGATGGCGCCCGTGTTCGGCGAGCTGGGCTTGTCGCTCGAGTCGTTCGTGATCGAGAACCTGTCGCTGCCGGAAGAGCTGCAGAAGCGGCTGGACGAGCGGATCTCGATGAACATGGTCGGCGACATGGGGCAATACACGCAGTTCCAGGTCGCGCAATCGATTCCGATCGCGGCCGCGAACGAGGGTGGCGCGGCCGGGCTTGGCGCCGGACTCGGTGCGGGGATGGCGATGGGCAACGCGATGGCGAACGCCATGGGTAACCAGCAGCAGCGCGGCGCCGGGGGCGGCGGCGGAGTTGCCGGAGGTGGAGCAGCGGCAGCGGGCACGCAGGGGGAGACGAAGTTCTGCTCCGAGTGCGGGGTCAGCATCAACCGCGGCGCGAAATTCTGCCCCGAGTGCGGCAAGGCACAGTCCGCCTGAGCGCGCCTTTGGCCGGGATCTCAGTGGCAGGGATGGAATGGATCGTCGATGCGCACGGTTGCGACCCGGCCGCGCTCGCCGACCTGCCGGCGATGCGCGCGCTGTTCGCCCGCATCGTCGGCGATCTCGGGCTTCGCCCAGTGGCGGAGCCCGTATGGCATCAGTTTCCGCAGCCGGCGGGCATCACGGGATTCTGCCTGTTGGCCGAGTCGCACCTGGCCTGCCACACCTTTCCCGAGCACGGCTCGATCTCGATAAATCTGTTCTGCTGCCGGCCGCGTCCCGAGTGGCAATGGGAGAGCAGGTTGTCGGAACTGCTCGGCGCCACTGAAGTGTCTGTCCGGCGCGTCGAGCGATCCTTCGTCGCGCCACGCATCGCGCCGCCAGAATTGGTACGGCGCGGATGACGCAGCCGACCGCCAACTGTCCCAACTGTGGCGCGCCCATCACATTCCTGTGGTCGAGCGCGGTGCAAACCGTCTGTCCATTCTGTCGGACCGTGCTCGTTCGGCACGACGTCAATCTGTTGAAGGTCGGTGAAGCGGCCGATCTTCCCGTCGACAGCTCGCCGATTCAGATCCGCACCGAAGGGAAGTACAAGGGCCGCAACTTTCTGGTCGTCGGCCGAATCTTGTACGAGTATGAGCGGGGCGGCTGGAACGAGTGGCACCTCATCTACAGCGATGGCGAGAGCGGCTGGCTGTCGGATGCGCAGGCCGAGTACGCGATGTCGCATCGGGTGCCGACGCCCGGCAACCTCCCCGCGCCAAACGATCTGAAGGTTGGAAACGATGTCGAGTGGAACGGCAACCACTACACTGTCGCGACGCGGACCGTCGCGCACTATCGCGGCGTAGAGGGCGAGCTCCCGTTCGAGACGTGGGACAAGAGCGACGTACCGTTCATCGATTTGCGCAGCCGGGATGGCCGCTTCGCCACCCTCGACTGGAGCGACACGCCGCCGACGCTCTATCTCGGCGAGTTCGTCGAATGGGATGATCTCAACCTGACGAACGTGCGCGAGTTCGAGGGCTGGCCGCTGCGATGACCGGCTCCGGAACGCCGCTGGCGCGCGGTCTCAACTGTCCGAACTGCGGCAGCGCCGTCGAGCTGCGCGCGGGCGAGCACGCGCTCACCGCCGTGTGTCCGAGCTGCCTCTCGGTGCTCGACGCCAAGGATCCAAATTTCCGCGTGCTGCAGACGGTCGAGGAAAAGATGCGTGTGAAGCCACGCATTCCGCTCGGGACGCGCGGCACGATCATGGGCGGCACGTATCAGGTGATCGGCTTCCAGGTACGCACGATCGTGGTCGAAGGCGTGTCGTACTCATGGCACGAGTATCTGCTGTTCAATCCGTACCGCGGCTTCCGCTACCTGACGGAATATCAGGGACACTGGAACGCCGTCGTGACGGTGCACGCCGTGCCAACGATGCAAAAGCAGGTGGTGTTGTCGACGGCGAAGCTCGACGGCATCACCTATCGCCATTTCCAATCGGCGAGCGCGCGGACCACGTTCGTGCTCGGCGAGTTTCCGTGGCAGGTTCGGACAGGCGACACGGTGGAAGCGCAGGACTATGTCGCCCCGCCGCGTTTGCTCTCGGCCGAGACGACGGCGGACGAGACGACGTGGTCGCGCAGCGAGTACATCGCGGGCGACGAGGTCTGGAAGGCCTTCAAGCTGCCAGGCAGCGCGCCTCCGGCTGTCGGAATTTTCGCCAATCAGCCCTCACCGTACGGCGGCATCGGCCGCCTCTGGAAGGCGTTCGTTCTCCTGTTCATCGCGCTCGCGGTGATGTTCCTAGGCCGCGAAGTAAGCGCGCGACGCGAGCAGGTGTTCAGCGGCCAATTCGTCGCGCGGCCCGGCGCCAATGGCGACTCGACGGCGTTCGTGACGGCGCCGTTCGAGCTCAAGGGCCACACGTCGAACGTGGAGCTGACCACGGCCGGCGATCTCAACAACAGCTGGATCTTCGTCGACTACGCGTTGATCAACGAGGAAACCGGCGTCTCGACCGAAGTGGCGCGCGAGGCGAGCTACTACTACGGCAGCGACAGCGACGGCAACTGGAGCGAGGGGGGCAAGAGCGACCGCGCGATGATTCCGTCGGTGCCGCCGGGCCGCTATTTCCTTCGCGTCGCTCCCGAAGTCGCGCCGGATGGACAAGCGGTGACGTACAACATTCGCGTTCGGCGGGACGTTCCGAACGCGCTCTTCTTCGGCGTGGCGCTGCTCCTGTTGCTTCTGCCGCCAGTCATGCTCTCCATTCGCGCGGCGGCGTTCGAGTCGCAACGGTGGAAGGAGAGCGATCACGCGTTCTCGATCTCCAGCTCCTCCGACGACAGCGACGAATAATGGGCTTCCGTTACGGCGCGTATCTCGTGTACGGCATCATCGTCCTCGCATTCCTCGGCACCGCCGAGTATCGCGGGTGGAGCTTCGTTCGCCCGAGCGAAGCGCGAATCGTTCCCAAGTCGGTACGCGATAATCCGGGCGCGTACCGGTCGCACTATTACGGATCCGGCCGCTACCTGCGAGGGAAGTAAAATGCCACCCGTATTGAACAGCATGTTGATGGCGCTGGTCTGGGCCGTGATGGGCGTCCTCATCTTCGCCGCATCGTTCGCGATCGTCGACAAGCTCACGCCCTACGACTTGTGGAAGGAGTTGTGCGAGTCGCGCAACCTCGCGCTCGGCGTGGTGGTCGGCGCGACGGCGTTGGGCATCAGCATCATCGTGGCGGCGGCGATTCACTAGGTGCCGGTCGCATTATTTCTCACCGTTCTTCTCATCGCCGCGTGCGGGCTCATCTATGAGCTGGTGGCGAGCTCGCTCGCCAGCTACCTGCTCGGCGACAGCGTGCTGCAGTTCTCGACCGTCATCGGCACCTATCTCTTCGCGATGGGAATCGGGAGCTGGCTGTCCCGCTTCCTGACGCGCGGGCTCGCGTCGCGCTTCGTGGCGATCGAGCTGCTGGTGGGAGTGGTGGGAGGATTCTCGAGCGCGCTGCTCTTTCTCGCCTTCGCGTACACCGGCGCGTTCCGGCTCGCGCTCTACGCGCTGGTGGTGATCATCGGCGTGCTGGTGGGCCTCGAGATCCCGCTGCTGATGCGCATTCTGCGCGATCGCTTCGAGTTCAAGGACGTGATCTCCAACGTGCTCACCTTCGACTATCTGGGTGCGCTCGGCGCGTCGCTGCTCTTTCCTCTCGTGCTGGTGCCCGAGCTCGGCCTGGTGCGCTCGGCGATGTTCTTCGGGCTCGTCAACGCGCTGGTCGCGCTGTGGTCGACGCATCTCTTCCGCGACGTGCTCGGCGGGCGCCGCGCGCTCCAGGCGTCGTGCGTGGCGGTGATCGCGCTGTTGGGCGCGGGATTGCTCGGCGCCGAGCGCATCACGAAGGCCGCCGAGTCGAGCATCTACGCCGACGACGTCATCTTCGCGCGCGACACGCGATACCAGCGCATCGTGCTCACCGTGTGGAAAGACGATCTCCGATTGTTCCTGAATTCGCACCTGCAATTCAGCTCGCGCGACGAGTATCGGTATCACGAGGCGCTGGTGCATCCGGGATTGTCGTCGTTGCCGGCGGCGCGGCGCGTGCTCGTGCTCGGCGGTGGCGACGGCTTGGCGGTGCGGGAGATACTCAAGTATCCGGGCGTCGAGCACATCACGCTGGTCGACCTCGATCCCGAGATGACGAGGCTGTTCACCTCGCATCCGGTACTCACCAAGCTCAACGACAACTCGCTGCGCAATCCGCGGGTGACGGTGATCAACGACGATGCATTCGTGTGGCTGGACAAGAATCAGGAGATGTTCGATTTCGTGGTCGTCGACTTTCCCGATCCGAACAACTACGCCATCGGCAAACTGTACACGAGCGCGTTTTACAGGTTGCTCGCGCATCACGTGAGCCGGGCGGGGATGATCGTGGTGCAGAGCACGTCGCCGCTGTTCGCGCCGCGCGCCTTCTGGAGCATCGCGGCCACGTTGAAGGAGGCGGGGCTGCGCACGTATCCCTATCACCTGTACGTGCCGTCGTTCGGCGAGTGGGGATTCGTTCTTGCCGGTACCGGTGACTACGTGTACCCCGAATCGCTTCCCGCCGGACTGCGTTTTTTGAGTGCGCGCACGATTCCGCAGATGTTCGATTTTCCTATCGACATGCTTCCCGTCGCCGTCGAGCCGAACCGGCTCAACACGCAGGCGATCGTGCGCTATTACGCGGACGAATGGGACCGCATCAACCGCTGACGCCAGCGCTGGCCATTTCGTCTGCGCTTGGTTACCGAAAAGGCGATGATTCCCTCAGTTACGTCGGACCGACGCGCTACCCAGAGGATACCGATGTTCGCGCTCGTCTCTGTCGCGCCTCCCGCGCCCAAACCCTGCTCGCCCATGTCGGGCGTCGCGGTACGTCTCGTCACTCTCGTCGCCACCATCGCAACCCTCGGCGCCGCCCGCGCGTTCGCGCAGGCGCGCACCACGTCGCCGCCGGCTGATCAATCGATCGCGCGGCTCGAGTCCACCATCCGCGCCCGCCTCGACTCGCTGCCCGCCCACAGCACCTTCTACGCGAAGCAGCTCTCGACGGGCCGCGAGGTGGCCGTTCGCGCCGACGAGCCGATGAACACCGCCAGCGTGATCAAGCTCGCCGTGATGATCCGCGCCTACCGCGAGGCCGATGCCGGACGCATTGATCTCGACGCGCGCTACACCATCCGGCCAGGAGATCTGCGACGTGGCTCGGGCCTACTCCAGACGTTCGCCGTTGGGCTCCAGCCCACGCTGCGCGATCTCGTCACGCAGATGATCATCACGAGCGACAACACGGCGACGGACCTGGTCATCGGCAGAGTCGGGCTCGCGCACGTAAACCGCATGCTCGACTCGTTAGGCTATCGCGAGACCCGGCTCAGGATGACCGTCGGGCAGACCTTTCGCGCGGTGTGGGAGTCGCTCGACCAGAAGCACGCATCGCTCAGCGACCGGGTGGTGTTCGAACGCGGCTTTCCAAACGACTCCGGCGCCGCGCGGCGCAACGTCGCCTTCGTGCTCGACTCCACAAAGTGGCTGGGCCGCACGACGGCTCGCGAGATCGGGCGGCTGCTCGAGCAGCTCGAGCGCGGCGTTCTCGCAACGCCACAGTCCACCGGCGAGATGCGGCGTACGCTGCGGCGGCAGTTCTACGCATCCCGCCTGCCGCAGCGCGTCGGAGATCGCGTGGCGATCGGGCACAAGACCGGAGACTGGCCGCCTCTTCTCGGCAACGATGTCGGGATCATGTACGTGCCGGCGCCGGCCGGTCCGATCGTCATCGCCATCTTTACCAACGGCAACACCGGCCGCTTCGCCGATCTCGAGGCGACCGAGGCGCGCATCGCCGAGGACGTGCTTGCGGCTTGGGGAAAGTGACGCCAGAGTCCATTCCAGCGTCGCACGCCGATTGTCCGCCAGACGCGGCGCCGGGTCTTCGTCGAACGAACATCGCTGCCACTTCGTTCCGAGGCGCGACATGCCGACCAGCTTCCGCTTCCGCGCGCTGACACTCGCTACGGCATGACGCCGAACCGCCGGGAGTTCTTGCGGAGCGCCGCATTCGGCGCCGCGGCGCTGGTCGGACTGTCGCGCAAGACCGACCGCGCGATTGCCGGCCGCTTCGTCGACGATGGGGGCGCCTCTGGTCATCTGATTCGCGACCGCGCGCCTATCGGCGCCGTTCAGCGGACCGTCCGTGCGCCAATCGTCATCGTCGGCGGCGGCATCGCGGGACTCTCGGCGGCGTGGCAGCTCGACCGGCACGGCGTGAAAGACTTCGTGGTGCTCGAGCTGTCTGACGACGCGGGCGGCAACGCGCGCTCCGGTGAAAACGACGTCTCGCGCTATCCGTGGGCCGCGCACTACGTGCCAGTGCCGAACAAGAGCGCCACGCTCGTGCGCGAGCTGTTCACCGAGCTCGGCGTGCTGCGCGACGGGGTGTGGGATGAGCGCGCGCTGTGCTTCGCGCCGCAGGAGCGACTGTTCATTCGCGGGGAATGGGTAGAGGGGATCGAGGGATCGGCAGGACTCACCGCCGCGGCACGCGCCGAGTACAAGCGATTCGCCGATCGCATGACGGAGCTGCGCGCGACGGGCGAGTTCACCATTCCGATGGCGCCGGGCGCGACGGCGCTCCGCCAAACGGGATCGTTCGATGCGATCTCGATGGGGGAGTGGATGCGGCGCGAGCGGTTCACGACGCCGCAGCTTCGTTGGTACGCCGACTACGGGTGCCGAGACGACTATGGAGCGCGATCGCGTGACGCGTCCGCGTGGGCTGGTGTGCACTACTTCGCCGCGCGCGAGGCGGAGGAGCGAGGTCCGCTGACGTGGCCGGATGGCAACGGCTGGATATTGCGCCAACTGCTCGGCAAGCTCGCGCGCTATGTGACGACGGGCGCGGCCGTGCGGCGCGTGGAGCGGGCGGGTCGGGGCTGGCGCGTACGGACGAGCGCGAGCGCCGGCACCGTGGATTATCTCGCCGACGCGGTGATCTTCGCCGCGCCGAGTTTTCTCGCGCCGTACGTCGTCGAAGGCGCACGCGATCCGGGATTTGTGTATTCGCCGTGGATGACGGCGAATCTCACTCTGGAGCGGTGGCCGAAAGAGAAGGGATTCGCGCCGGCGTGGGACAACGTGCTCTACGATTCGCCCGCGCTCGGCTACGTGAACGCCACGCATCAGACGTTGCGCACGCACGTGGAGCGCACCGTGTGGACGTACTACTGGGCGATGGCGGATGAGGCGCCCGCGGTGGCGCGCGCGACGCTGTTGCGGCGGAGCTGGAACGAGTGGCGGGATCTCATTCTGGCGGATCTCGCGCAAGCGCATCCCGATATTCGAGACTGCGTGTCGCGCATCGACATCATGCGAATGGGGCACGCGATGGTGCGGCCGACGGCCGGATTTCTCTCGGCGCCGGGCCGCGTGCAGGGAAGGCCGAGCGCAGAGCGATTGTATTACGCTAACTCGGATATCAGCGGGCTTTCTCTGTTCGAGGAAGCGCAGTTTCGAGGTTGCGTGGCGGCCGACCGAGCGATGGCGGCGCTTCGGCACTAGGTCCAGGGGTCACTACACCGCGCTCATGCGCCATGCCGCCCCATCACCTGTCAATCGCTTGACGCCCCGCGCGCAGGGTGACACCATGCACAGGTAGCCGATCATCTCCGGCCGCCGCGGAGCGGCGCCGCCTTTCCGCAAGACGCGACCTCGCCAGTGCAGGACCACCTCTTGGGACTTCGCCGCATCGCGCCGCTGCTTCTTCTTCCGGCGCTCATCTCTACGTCCCAGCTCGCCGCCCAGCGCTCGTCGCGCATCACGATGAGCGCGCCGCGGCCCGAGCCCAGGCCGGCGCGCTTCACCCCCGCGACGGTCGCCGGCTGTTACGATCTCAGCTACGCGCGCTGGTGGTTCATGGGCCCCGTCCACGCCGAGGATCCGGCCGCGGTGCTGCCGCGCCGTGTGCAGCTCGACACCACTCCCATGCTCTACCGCTCGCGCTTCCGCGTCATCAAGCCGGCGCCGAGCATGACCCAGCTCGCAGCGCGCGACGCGCGCGCCGCCTGGGAGATGATCGGCGACGACTCGTTAGGCATCACATGGAAGGAGAGCGCCGGCGACGTCACGCTGCGCGTCGCGATCGAGGCCGATTCACTGCGCGGATTGGCTCGCTCCGTCGGCGAATCGCCAGACCCGTTTCAGCAGCCGCGCGCGGTCGTCGTCGGCACTCGCGTGCCCTGCGCGTCCGACCAGCGGCCTCCGCGAGCGGTGATCGCTACCGCCGACGATTCGCTGGTCGCCCGCCGCGAGGCACAAGTGGATGCCGACCGCATCCGCCGCGGCATGACGATCATCAACGCGCAGCACCTGCACGAGATGATCTCCCGCTTCCGCCTCGTGCGAGGGCGCGTGCCGGATAAGCTCGAAGATCTGATGACGGTTGAATACACCCGCTACCCGCGGCCCGATGGCATGTGGCTGATGGACGGCTGGGGTCGTCCCTTCACGATCTTCGTCGGCCCCAAAGTTTATGAGCTGCGATCCGTCGGAGCCGACGGCAAGCTCGGCACGGAGGACGACGTCGTTTCCAAGCGAGCGTCGCCGTAGCGGCGGAAAGTCGAAAAGGCGCCGCGGATTCCGAGAATGGCCGCGGATTTCTTGTACCGGTCGCAGGCGCAACGCAAGTGGAGGTCGCTCTATCTGCGTTCATCTGCGGAAATCTGCGGCCGCTCTTCACGAGAAAAAGGCAGCCGCAGATCCTCGCAGATGATCGCAGATGGATCTGTGGCTGGGTGCGCGTCGGGCTTCTCGCGCCAGGCTGATCGATCCGCGTAAATCCGCGGCCACTGGCAGTTGTGGTTTCCCCGCCCGAAAATCCGCGGCTAAATGCCGTTCAGGATCTCGACGGCCGCCGTTCGCACATGCGCGAAGGATGATCCATCCGCGGCCGCCGGAACCGGCGCGCCGAGCAGATGCAGGGCGCTCGCGAACACGTCCGTCGTGCGTCGCGGAGCATCCACGGCGGCGTGGTTCAACAGCAGCGGCACGATCATGTGTTCGCGGTGCAGCGCCCCGTGCGACGACCGATGCGGGATCGGCTCCCATTTGGCGCGCAGATCCCAGTCGCGCGCCGCCGACAGGATCAGATCACCAGCGCGCGCCGATCCGGCTAGCGATGCGATCTGCACGATCGCGTCCGGATAATCGCTCTCGATCGTCGCGTCGTAGCTCTCGTCCGCCGTCAGATCGCGCAGCTCGCCGACTCCGAGCGGATCGCCATCGACCGGCTCGTACGAATAGCGCGCTCCGGCGCCGCGTCCCTCGCGCGCTATCTGCGCCCGCCCGCGTCCGCGCGCGCGCACCTCGCAGCGATCGGTATCGAGCGGCAGCAGGAGCAGGTCGACGGATTCGCGCTCGAGCAGCATCGCGGCCAACGGCTCCCAACTCTTTGCCAGCGTTGGCCACCATCCGCGCTGCCGCTTGGCGAGCTCGACATAAAGATGCGCCATGGCGTTCCCGCTCACCATCACGGCCACGTCGCGCCGATGCCCGTACACCCACGGGTGCGCGATCACGCCGAAACCCTCGGCCCGCACCGCGCCGGCGAGGTCGTCGTGATGCTTCACCGGCGAGTGACCGTGATCGCTGGCGATCCACAGATGGGTGTTCTCCCACCGTCCCGCACGCTCGGCGTCGTCCCGAAGCTCGGCCGCGAGGCCATCGACGATTCGCAGCGCCTCGAGCACGGCCGCGCCGTCGTGGCCGGTCGCGTGCGAGCTCTTGTCGACGCCCGTGAGTGCCGCGAAGGTGAACGCGGGCCGATGCTCGCGTACGTGGCGCGCGACGCCGCTGGCGATGTCGCGATCGATGGCGAGCCATCCGCGCACGTCGCCGCGAAAGTGCACCGCGGCCGCGCGCAGCGCGAATAGCGCGCTTGCGCCAAGCCGCGATTCCTCCGGCAATCCGCGCGAGATCATGTTCATCGCGCCGAGTGAGGAGGGCGCGAGCTCGAACGCCGTTGGCGCGTCGGCATCGATGTCGCGATCGACGTAGCGCATCTCTACGCCGACGTAGCTCCGGCAGTGGTCCGGCGCGGTCGGCCCCGTGCGCGCGCGATCGAACCAGCGGAGGCCCGGCAGCCCGACGTCACCGGGAAACCGCCCCATGAGAAATGGCGCGTACGCGGGGCCGGTCACGGATGGAAATGCCGTCGTCACCGTGTGCATGCCACCCTCGTCGCGCATCCGCGCCATCGCCGGCAACGCTCCGGCATCGATCGCCGCCGTCATGGTGTCCGCCCGCGCGCCGTCGGCGAGCAAAATGATGACGCTCGGACTTGGCTGATGAGGGCGAGATGCGGGCATACATGAAGTTAACGCGGTGGCGGCCCGCCGACCTAGCACCTAACACCCGACACCCAACACCTCTAGTTTTTCGCCCATGGCAGAAAAGCGACCCAAGCGATCGACCAAGAAGAAAAAGAGCGACGCTCCGCGCGAAGATTTCGCGCGCGAGAAAGCCGCCCGCGTGAAACCGGCGCGAACCGCCGGCGGTCGCAAAACCGGCCCCGCGCAGCAGGCACAGGCCGAGCACCAGGCTCGGCAGGGACTCCGCGAGCGCACCGAGTCTGGGCACATGGCGGCCGGCCGCGTGCCGCCGTCACAGCAGACGGCCATCGTGCAGAAGGGCGCGGTCGCGGTCGACCAATCGATCCGCAACGCCGCACCGATCATGACAGAGGACGAAAAACTTCTCGCCACCGGGCCCGGCACCGGCCGCAGCGCCGCCCCCGATTTCACTCTCACCGATCCGTGGCGCGTGATGCGCATCATGGGCGAGTTCATCGAGGGCTTCGACACGCTGGCGTCGGTCGAGCGCGGTGTCGCGATCTTCGGATCGGCGCGCACGCCTCCTGATGATCCGATGTATCTGGCCGCGCGGGAGACGGCTCGCCTCCTGGCCGAGGCGGGCTTCGCGATCATCACCGGCGCGGGGCCGGGAATCATGGAAGCCGCCAATGCCGGCGCGCAGGCGGGGAACGGCCGCTCGATCGGCTGCAACATCGAGCTGCCCTTCGAGCAGGGCGCGAATCCGTATGTCGATACGCTGATCAACTTCCGCTACTTCTTCGTGCGGAAGACCATGTTCATCAAGTACTCGAACGCCTTCGTGATCTTTCCCGGCGGGTTCGGCACGCTGGATGAATTGTACGAGGCACTGACGCTGATCCAGACGGGAAAGATCTCGCAGTTTCCAGTGATTCTCTTCGGCCGCCATTACTGGGCGGGCCTGATCCGCTGGCTGCAGTCGCGGGTACTGCTCGAGAAAAAAATATCTCCCGGTGACATGGATCTATTGATCGTGACCGATGATCCGGCCGAGGCGGCAAACGCCGTCATCTCCGCCTGGGGCGCAACGACCACCCAGGCGGGCATCGCGGCCGATGCCGTTCCCGATTCACCAAAAGGAAAGCGCGACCACAATGGCTCGTAAGCGCGACGACAAGGGTAAGAACAGCCCGGCGAAGTCAAAGAAGCCGGCCGCCGAAGCGTCATCGTCCTATGCCGGTTCGCGCAAGCGAGGACCGAGCGCCGCCGCGCCAAAAGCGCAGCAGAAGCGCGAAGCCGAGGAGCGCGAGCGCGCCGGCGCGGCGCATACGTCGCACGAGACGAGCCGGTTCCTGCGCGGCCAGCGCATTTCACCAACACCGGTGGCCGGTGGCGAGACAGTTGCCGATCTGATCGACGGCACCTTCCTCGCCTACAACGCGGCGCGGCTGCGCGAGGCGTGCGCGCTCTTCACGAACAAGATGCTGGCCGCCGACAGCACGGTCGGTATGACGCTCACCGGCGCGCTCACGCCGGCCGGACTCGGCATCGGCGTGCTGATCCCGCTGATCGAAGCGGGTTTCGTCGATTGGATCATCTCGACCGGCGCGAATCTGTATCACGACACGCACTTCGGGCTCGGCCTGGCGATGCACCGCGGCAATCCGCAGGAGAGCGATGTGGTGCTGCGCGAAGAGGGCGTCGTGCGCATTTACGACATTTTCTTCGACTACGACGTACTGCTCTCGACCGATGCCTTCTTCCGGCAAATCCTGCGCGCACCGGAGTTCCAACGGTCGATGTCGAGCGCCGAGTTCCACTACCTGTGCGGCAAGTACGTTCGCGCGCGCGAGGACTCGTTGGGGATCGGACAGCGTTCGCTGATCTCCGCGGCCTACGCCTGCGGCGTTCCGATTTACACATCGTCGCCTGGCGACTCGTCGATCGGCATGAACATCGCCGCGCTGGCGCTCGAGGGAAACAAGCTGGTGATCGACCCCAATCTCGACGTGAACGAGACGGCGGCGATCGTGCTGACCGCCAAGCGCGGCGGCGGCAAGAGCGCGGTGATGATCATGGGCGGGGGCAGCCCCAAGAACTTCATGCTGCAGACGGAGCCGCAGATTCAGGAAGTGCTCGGCATCGACGAGCGGGGCCACGACTACTTCCTCCAGGTCACCGACGCCCGCCCCGACACCGGCGGCCTTTCTGGCGCGACGCCCGCCGAGGCGGTGAGCTGGGGCAAGATCGACCCCGACCGGCTGCCCGATGCGGTAGTGTGCTACGTCGATTCGACGATCGCGCTGCCGCTCATCACGTCGTACGCGCTGTCGCGCGTGAAGAGGCGCAGGCTGCGCCGGCTCTACGATCGGCGAGGTGAGATGATGGACCTGCTGCGCTCGGAGTTCGCGGCGTCGAATTCGCGTCCGGTCGAATCGCGGAAGACGAGCGAAGTGCTCGAGCGGCACCGGTAGGCCGCGGCGGGAGGCGGAGGCGTGAGGCGGGAGGCGGCGAGAGGCGCAGGCGTACGGCGTCGTGCGGCGATGCGCGAGCGCGTGCGGCGACCTCGTGCAGCGTGAGGAAAAAATACTCAAACGGCTCCGCCGCACGCATCACGAGGTCGCGGTACGCGCTCGCATCACGCCGCACGACGCCGTACGCCTGCGCCTCTCGCCGCCGCACGCCGCTTCTCGCCGCCGCACGCCGCTTCTCGCCGCCGCACGCCGCCGCACGCCGCCGCACGCCGCACGCCTCAGGATTCCGTCGTCCCGCGTCGATACCAGATAGTGAGATGATCCATCTTCCGCTCCCCACCCGGTAGCCGACGTTGTCCCCACGATTCGATCCCGCAGCTCCACTTCCGCGACGCACGCGCCAGAACTTCATGGCCACCGGCGTCGGACAGGCCGCGCCGGAGTCACTCGTGCGCATTGCGATCGCGGCCGCGGCCGCGGCCGCGGCGATCGTGGCGTTCTGGCCGGAGTTCTGGGTTGGCGCGACGCCGCTGGTGTGCCTGTCTTGCTTCGGCACCTATGGGATTCTGGCGCAGCGCACGTATCTACTCGATCTCGCCCACGAAAAACGATCGCGGTTTCGCCGCGGCCTCTATGTCGCCCGCGTGATGGCCGTCTGCCTTGGCGCGGCCTCGGGGTTGGCGGGACTGATCGGAGTCACGGTGCTGTTGACGCAGCGCGGGGCGCGGCTGTAAGCGGCGCGCTGTCGCGGACGCCGCGCACGAAGTTGATGCGCGACAGTCCGCCCTTCGAGATGTAGTTGGCCGGCTCCTCGCGCCCGAGCACCTCGCGGGTGATCGCGCGGTCCTCCCATCCCTGTGCGATGCGCGTGTCGATCGCGGCGATGGTCGTATCCATCCAATCCGCCTTGGCTTCGAGCGCCGAGATGGGATCGTCGACCAGGCCGCGGTGCGCGTCGAACATCCGGCGGGGGCGGAGCGCCGCGGCCGCCCGCACGCTCTCGGCCAACCGACGCGGCTGCTCGCCGGTGTGCGCGACGCGAACCTTCACGCCGAGAAACAGATCTCCCGAGTAGAGCGTCTCGCGCTCGGCGTCCCACACGACGTGATGGTCGGCCGAATGGCCGGGCGTGTGCAACAACGCCATCCGGTCCGGCATCCAGGCTTCGATCGCGATCGCCAGCGGCTCGATCGGTCCCCAGATGATTTGGCGATACAGACCGATGCGGCGGCCGGCGCGCAATGCGGCCAACGTGGCGTCGGCCAGCGCGATAGGCAGTCCGCGCCGAGCGAGGTCGGCGACGTTGCCCCCGTGATCCTCATGGTAGTGCGTGACGACGACGCCTCGTGGGCGCTCCCGATCGACGAGCGCGCCCAACTCGCGGCGCACGCTCGGAAACCCGGTGTCGATGATCATGCTTCGCGTGAGGTACGCTGAGACGGAGTACCCGATGGCGCGACTGGCGCGGCTCGACATGATGACGCGTGTGACGTCGCCGTGCTGCTCGAGCGTGATCATTCGCGAAAGCTAAGCAAGGCTTCGCCCGCTGGCGGGTAGCTTGTTTTCTGCCTACCATTGGAGAGCGAGAGAAAATTCCGGCGCCCGGCCTTCCAGGTCGGGCGCTCCCCTTTTCCCGTAGCGGGACCGCATCAGATGATCGAACAGCTGAAGCAAAAGCTGGGGGCCGAGGTCGAAGTCCTGCAGCACGAGCTGAACGTCACGTTGCCGAACGAGATCCGCAAAGCGGTCGAGATGGGCGACCTGCGCGAGAACAGCGAGTACAAGGCCGCGCTCGAGCGTCAGCAGTTCGTTCAGGCCCGCCTCGGCCAGCTGCGCTCGCGGCTGAGCAAGCTCTCGCAGATCGACGTCACGCAGATCCCCACCGACAAGATCGGGCTCGGCTCACGCGTGAAGGTCGAGGACCAGAAGACCAAGACCAGCGAAAAATTCAACCTCGTCTTCGGTGACGCGGTGGATTTCGAAGATGGCCAGGTGAGCATGTCCTCGGTCATCGGCCGCGCGCTCGTCGGCAAAACGGTCGGCGATGTCGTCGTGCTGCGTTTGCCGCAGAGCACGAGACACCTCAAGATCACCGATCTCAAGACCATTCACGACAAGGACGCCGGGTAAGCCGCGGATCGACTCTTTTCACGGCAACTGCAGCCGCAGATTTACGCAGATTTTCGCAGATCGCATCGGCGCGCAAGACGAGCTCCGTCAGGCCGACGGAGATCGCCGATTTTTTTGTCTCGTGCTCAGTTTTCAGGTTCGATGTGCGATTCGGTTCTTGCGCCCAATGATCATTTGTATCGAGCCGCAAAAGGCGTCAGTTCGCGCGACAGGCAAGGGGTTATCCGCGTTCATCCGCGTAGATCCGCGGACGCTTTTCGTGCAGTCAGCGATCCGCGGCCCGGCGCGCAGCCGACGATGATCGCGGCGTCTTGTACGGTTGATCCGCGGCTCCGCGGTCGATGGTGAAGATTCGCTCGACGTCGCGCGCGTAGCGGTCGAGCTGGATCTCGACTTCGCCGTCGTCCCACCCGAGCATCGGCGCCACCAGCGTCGCGATCGCCGGCGCGGCGAGGCAGCCGTGGTCGCGGGTGAGGAAGGCGAGGCGCAGGCGCCGGATGAGCAGGTCGGACAGGGTCATCGCCATCGTATGCTCGATCGCGAACCACAACTCGGCGGCGATGTGCGGCAAGGGATGCGCGAGCCGCTCGGCCATCCGGCTGTCGCTCTCGGCGAGCGCCCACACCTCCGTCCACTCGCCACCGTAGGTGTGAACGAGGTGATCGGCCAACGTCTGGTCTCCGATCGCGCCGCGTGCCGCGTCGTACTCGGCGGAGAGGGATGCCATCACCCCGCCGGGAAGGGGAGTGCGATCCGTCGGCGCGCGCCGCCGGCCCACATCGCCCAGGTGCTTCATCACCTGGCGCACGATGTCGGCGGCTATGGCACGGTAGGTGGTAAGCTTGCCACCCGTGACGGTCAGCAGTCCTGGCGCCGTCCATTTGATCGCGTGCTCGCGCGTCGCGTTGTTCGGGTCGGGTGACATGTCGCTGGCAGTCAGCGGACGGAGACCGGCCCACGCGCTCACCACGTCTTCCATCGACAACCGCGCCGTCGGGAAAAAGGAATTGACCGATCGAAGGAGATAGGTCACGTCGTCGACCGTGGCGCGCACTTCGTCCGGATCGCCCCCATAGTCGGTGTCCGTCGTGCCGACAACCGTGAACGCGCCATCGGCGGGAAGCACGAACATCACGCGGCCATCGATCGGGGAGATGAGCGTGATGGCGCCGAAGTTCCCAATGCGGTCGCGCGGAACGAGCACGTGCACGCCCTTGGTGCCGCGCACCGCCGCCGGCGCGCCGGGATCGGCCAAACGCTGCAGCTCATCAGACCAGGGGCCGGTAGCGTTCACGACCACGCGCGCACGCACCGGTATGGTGAGCCCGGTGAACCGGTCCTCCGCCATCGCGGCGTTCATGACGCGGTCGTCGACCGAGATCGCGGCGACCTCGACGTGATTGAGCACCGTGGCGCCGGCGTCCGCCGCCGCGCGAACGTTGGCGATCGTGAGCTGAATGTCGTCCGTCGCCGCGTCGTAGTACTTCGCCCCGCCGACGAGATCGGCCGTGCGCAATTGCGGCTCGACGCGCTCGACCGCCCGCGCGCTCATGCGCCGGTGATTGGCGATGTTTCGAAAGAGCGAGAGCGCGTCGTAGAGAAATAGTCCTGCGCCGAGCTTCCAGCGTGGCACGCGCGCGCCGCGATACACCGGCCACACGAAGGGCAGGGGCCGCACGAGATGCGGCGCGATGCGCAGAAGGGTCCTGCGCTCGCGACTCGCCTCGAACACCAGATGAAAGTGTCCGTGTTCGAGGTATCGCACGCCGCCGTGGATCAGTCGCGAGGAGCGACTCGAGGTGCCGCTGGCGAAGTCGTCGCGCTCGACGAGCGCCACCGACAGTCCACGCATGGCGGCGTCGCGCGCGATTCCGGCGCCGGTGATCCCCCCACCCACGACCAGCACGTCGAAGGTGCTGGTCGCTAGCGTGCCGATCGCGGCGGCGCGGCGGGCTTGCGCCCCCGCCGCGCCAACACGACTGCCTGCGTGAATTGCCACGACCCTGCGCCCCTCCCGCGGAAACCATCGCTCATCAGCCTACGAACTGTGCAGGCTCGACGCGTCATCGCACATGGTCATACATCACGAATCGCTACGCAATGAGGCCGGTACCTAGCCAGCCGTCCCGCGCTGTTCTCCCCTCGCCACACCCCGTGGTCGCTCCTAGCTTTCCCCCCATGCCAACCTTCGGGAACAATCGTCGCGTCGCGATCGTGGCGGGGGTGCGAACGCCCTTCGCGCGGGCCGGGACGGTGTTGAAGTCGATGAGTGCGCAGGAGCTCGGTAAGCTGTGCGTGGCCGAATTGATTCAGCGCACCAACCTCGACGGCAACGAGGTAGACGCTCTCGTCTTCGGTACCGTGGTGCCGTCGGTCGTCGCGCCGAACATCGCGCGCGAGATCGCGCTCATGCCAATGCTGCCGAAGGGCATTCCGGCTTTCACCGTCAGCCGTGCCTGCGCGTCGGCCAATCAGGCCATCACCGACGCGGCCGACCAGATCGCGCTCGGCCACGCCGACGTCGCCATCGCCGGCGGGTCGGAGTCGCTGAGCAACGTGCCGATTCTCCACTCGGCCGGATTCTCGGACGCGCTCGTCAACGCGTCGAAGGCGAAATCCATCGGGGCGCGCGTCGCCGCGCTGGCGCGCATCAGGCCGAAAGATCTGATCCCCATCACGCCGGCGATCGCCGAACCGTCGACCGGCGAGTCGATGGGGCAGAGCGCCGAGAAGATGGCGAAGATCAATCACATTGCGCGCGCCGAGCAGGATGAGTTCGCGCTTCGGTCGCACAAGAACGCCGCGACCGGTACGGCGGACGGCCGCCTGACCGCCGAGATCATGCCGCTCTACGTACCTCCGAAGTTCGAGACGGTGGTGACGAGCAACAACGGCGTTCGGACGGATACGTCGCTCGAGCAGCTGGCCGCGCTCAAGCCGGTGTTCGACAAACGGTACGGCAGCGTCACCGCCGGGAACGCATCGCCGCTCACCGATGGTGCCGCCGCTGTGCTCCTGATGAGTGAAGAGGCAGCGAAGGCGCTCGGCTACGCGCCGCTCGGCTTCATCAAGTCGTACGCGTACGCGGCACTCGATCCGGGAGAGCAGCTGCTTCAGGCGCCGGTCCTTGCGGCACCGGTCGCGCTGCAGCGGGCGGGGCTCACCCTGGCCGACATGGATCTGGTCGAGATGCACGAAGCGTTCGCGGCGCAGGTGCTGAGCAACCTTCGCGGATTCGAGTCGCAATACTGGGCCGAGCGCGCGGGCTTCGCAAAACCGGTGGGCGAGGTCGACCGATCGAGGCTCAACGTCATGGGCGGCTCGATCTCGATCGGGCATCCGTTCGGCGCGACCGGCGCGCGGATCACGACGACTCTCCTCAACGAGCTGCGCCGCAGAAAGGGGCGTTACGGACTGATGACCGTCTGCGCCGCGGGCGGGATGGGATTCGCCATGGTGGTGGAGGCCGCGACATGACGGCCACCGGCGAGACGAAGACTGGCGCATCGTCGTCGAATGCCTTCCGCACCGAGACTGAGGACGGTGTCGTCATTGTCACCTTCGACATGCCGGGTTCGGTGAACAAGCTCGATACGGCCATCGGGCAACAGGTGATGGCGTTGTTCGATACCCTCGATCGCGATACGAGCGTGAAGGCCGTGGTGTTGATGTCGGCCAAGCCTGACAGCTTCATCGTCGGCGCGGACATCGAGCAGTTCCTGAATCTCAAGACCGCGCCGGAATTCGAGCAGCTGAGCCGCAACGGACAGCGCATGCTCGACCGCGTCGAGCGCTCGCGCGCTCCCGTGGTCGCGGCGATCCACGGCTCGTGCCTGGGCGGCGGGCTCGAGACCGCGCTCGCCTGCGCCTACCGCATCTGTACCGACCATTCCAAAACGGTGCTGGCGCTGCCTGAGGTACAGCTCGGTCTGATTCCCGGCGCTGGCGGAACACAGCGGCTGCCGCGCGTCGTCGGGCTGCAGAACGCGCTCGACATGATTCTCACGGGGAAGAACATCCGTGCGAAGAAGGCGTTGCAGATCGGGCTGGTCGACGAGATGGTGCATCCGGAGATTCTGCGCGATGTCGCCATGGCGCGCGCGAAGTCGCTTGCGTCGGGCGACATCAAGCGGACGCGTGCGCGGGCATCTCACGGGCCGACCGATGTCGTGCTCGAGGACAACCCGGTCGGCCGAAGCGTGGTGTTCCGCCAGGCGCGCAAGAAGACGATGGAGCAGACGCGCGGACACTATCCGGCGCCGTTCGCGGCGATCGACGCGATTCGCTATGGCATTGAGCACGATCTCGAGACAGGGCTCGCCGAAGAGGCAAGGCTTTTTGGATTGATGGCGGCGACGGAAGTGAGCAAACAGCTCCTCTTCCTCTTCTTCGCCACGACGGCGCTCAAGAAAGATCCGGGCGTCGACGGCGCCGCGCCCCGGCCCAAGCCGATCAGGAAAATCGGCGTGCTCGGCGCGGGGTTCATGGGCGCGGGGATCGCCGCCATCACGGTGATGCAGGATACGCCGGTCCGCCTGAAGGACGCCGAGCACAAGCGCGTAGCCGCGGGACTCAAGGCGGTAAGCGACGTGCTGCGCGAGCGACTCAAGAAGCGGCAGATCACGCGGCGCCAGTACGAGGACCAGATGGCGCTCGTCGGCACGACGACAGACTACTCCGGTTTCGCGAGCTCGGATTTGGTGATCGAGGCGGTGTTCGAGGATCTCGGCGTCAAGCACAAAGTGCTCAAGGAAACCGAGGCGGTCCTCGCACCGGGCGCGATATTCGCCAGCAACACCAGCACCATCCCGATCGGCCGCATCGCTGAGGCGAGCCGCGATCCGGCGAACGTGATCGGCATGCACTTCTTTTCGCCCGTGGCCAAGATGCCGCTGCTCGAGGTGATTCGCGGCAAGAGTACGAGCGCGGAGACCGTCGTCACCACCGTGGCCTTCGGCAAGAAGTTGGGGAAGACGGCGATCGTGGTGAACGATGCGCCCGGCTTTTACGTCAACCGAATTCTCGCGCCGTACGTCAATGAAGCCGGCCGCCTGCTCGACGAAGGGGTGGCGATCGATGCGATCGACCGCGCGCTGGTCGACTTCGGATTTCCGGTGGGGCCGATCACGTTGATCGACGAAGTCGGACTCGACATCGCCAGCAAGTCTGGCCAAGTGATGTTCGATGCGTTCGGCGAGCGCATGGCGCCCAGCGAATCGATCAAGCGAGTGATCGAATCGGGGCGCACGGGTCGAAAGGGAAAAAAGGGATTCTATCTTTACGACGACGAGGGAAAGAAAGGCGACGTCGATGAGTCCGTGTACGCCGTGATTTCCGCGGGCGCCGACCGGCGTGAGATGGCCGCGCAGGAGATCCAGCAGCGGTGCGTGCTCGCAATGGTGAATGAAGCCGCGCGCTGCCTGGAGGACGGCATCCTAAGGCAACCGCGCGACGGCGACGTCGGGGCCGTGTTTGGCATCGGCTTCCCGCCATTCCGGGGCGGGCCCTTCCGTTACCTCGACACGATGGGCGTCACCAACGCGGTGCGCGCGCTGGAGTCGTTGCACTTGCGCTACGCGCCGCGGTACGAGCCGGCTCCGCTCCTCGCCAAGATGGCCGAGAGCGCCAAACGGTTTTATCCCGCCGAGGGGATGCCGTTCTAGGTGCCAGGCGCTAGGCTTCGTGGCAATCGCAAGATCAAGGAGGAATGATGCGTCGATACGCCTTGGTATCCGGACTCTTCCTGGCCCTACTCACGTGCCTGCAACTGCTTCGGCTCATCCTCAGTTGGCCGGTAACGGTTGCCAGTGTAGGTATCCCGCTCTGGGCATCGGGCATCGCTGCTCTGATCGGAGGAGGCCTGGCCACCTGGGCATTCCGTGTGAGCGCTCGAGGAAATTCGGCAGCCTAGCTGTTAGGTGCCTCATTGGCACCTAGGTAATACGCGATCATGACGCCGTCGCGAATCGGCACGATCGAGGTGGCCCATCGCGCGCTCGCGGTAATGCGACGGGTGAACTCGCGGACGCCTTCCGTGCTCGGCGAGTCGTCGGCGTCGTCGAAGATGCGGGCGCTCCAGAGCATATTGTCGATGATGAGCACGCCTCCCGGCCGTAGCTTCTCCTCGATCGCCGGGAGCGACGCCGGGTAGCCCGCCTTGTCGATGTCGTTGAAGATGATGTCGAACACGCCACCGACCGCGCGCAGCGCGCCGACCGCTTCGGCCACTTCGTAGCGCACGAGATCACCCAACCCCAGCGTGTCGAGATGCGCGCGCGCCCGCCGCGACAGCTCCTCGTCCCACACCACATGAAATACTTCGCCCCCCCCATTCTCGCGCACCGCCCGCGCGAACCACGCCGTGGAGTAACCGTAGCCCGACCCGAGCTCGAACACGCGCCGCGCGCCGATCATCCGCGCCACGACGTAACACAACTGTCCCGACGCCGGTCCGATGATCGGAAAATCCTGCTCGGCGGCAATGCCCTCCATCCTCGCCAGTTCTGGCGCGCGCGGCGGAACGAGAGCGTCGAGGTAGGTCGCGACGCGGGGGGAGATGAGCTCAGACATGAGAAAGGGGTTGGGTGTGAGGTGCTCGGTGTCAGGTCGCCCGAAGGATCTCGACTCGCTACCCGAACACCTAGCACCTAACACCTAGACAATGTGCTCTCCCGTCCGCGTGACCGTCGCCGCTTTCAGCTCGATCCCCAGTTTTTCCACCAACGCGGTGAAGCGTGGCTCGTTTCTGAGCGGGTCGCAGACGGGCATGGCGGCGATGATGACGAGCCAGTCGGAGCGTTCCTGGTAGGCTTTCTCCATCCACTCGAGCGTGTTCTCGATGTCGCCCAGTCCAACGTAGATCCAGGCCTGAAAGACGGCGACGTCGAGTGGTTTTTCTTTGAGCTTGCCCAGCACGGCGAGCGCGTCGTCACGGAAGCCGGCGCGGGCGCTGATGTAGCCGAGCAGCGCGACGTAGATCGGGATCTCGGCCAACGCCAGTGCGCGTTTCGCTTCGGCGAGGGCAGCGTCGAAGTTGCCGAGCTCGATGTGCGCGACGGCGAGCCAGCCGTGCGTCGCGCTGACATCGGGCTCCTCGAGCGAGAGCGAATCTTCGAGCGCCTTGCGCGCCAGATCGAACCGGCGCCCAACCAAATGCGCTCGCGCGATGCCGGTGACGATCTGGCGGTTGAGCGGATCGAGGCTGCAGGCACGCTCGCCGTGCGCGAGGGCGTCCTCGTGCAAGCCGTGCGAAGATAGAGCCAGTGAGTACAGGTAGTGCGCGTTGGCGAGTCCCGGATTGAGCTCGAGGGCGCGCTCGAACTCGCGCCGCGCGCCTTCCCAGTCCCAGTCGTAGTTGCACTTGATGATGGCGATCGCGGCATGTGCCTCGGCCAGCGTCTCGTCGAGCGCGAGCGCGGCCTGCGCGGCGGCGCGCGCGCGCTCGTACCCCTCGCGCGGGGAGAGGTACGAAAGATTGGCCAGCGCGAAATAGCAGTCGGCGATGCCGGCGTGGGGCACGGCGTAGGCGGGATCGCGGCGGGCGGCCTGCTCGAAGAAGGTGAGGGCGCGGCCGAGTCCGCCGTGGTTGAAGAAGAAGCGGCCCTTCAGGTAGAACTCGAACGCCTCGACATTCTCGCTTTTTCGCTTGGGGCCGCTCTCCTCCGGCTCGCGCAGCACGGTGATCCGCAGCGTGTCGACGACCGCCTGCGAGATCTCGTCCTGGATCGCGAACACGTCCTCCATCTGCCGGTCGAAGCGCTCGGACCACATCGGCACGCCTTTGGCGACGTCGACCAATCGTGTGGTGACGCGGAGCTTGTTGCCCTGCCGGCGCACGCTTCCCTCGAGCACCAGGCGCACGTTCAACTTCTTGCCGACCGTCTCGAGGTCGGCGTTTTTTCCCTTGAACGCGAAGGCCGATGTGCGCGCGGCCACGTGCACGCTGCGCAGCTTGGTCAGCGCGTTGATGATCTCCTCGGTCATCCCGTCGGAGAAATACTCCGTGTCGGCGTCGGGGCTCATGTTGGCGAAGGGGAGCACCGCGATCGAGTTCTGCGCCGGCAGGGGATGGGTCTGTGTGGAACCGATGGCGGCGACGCTCGTCGGTGTGGCGACGCCGCTCGGGCGGATCGCTCGCGCGAACTCGGCCGCGGTCACGAAGCGGTCGACGGGCGCGCGGGCCAGCGCCGTCTTCAGCGCCTCGTCGACCGATACGGGTACGTCGGGCCGCACGACGCGGAGCGATGGCACCTGCTGCACAAAGCGCGCGGCAATCACCGCTTGCGCGGTGGCGCCCGTGAAGGGCGGGTGGCCGGCGAGCATCTCGTACAACACGATGCCTAACGAGTAGATGTCGCTGCGGCCGTCGAGCCAGATCTCGCCCGCGGCCTGCTCGGGCGACATGTAGGCGGGCGTGCCGATCGTGACGCCCGAGGTGGTGATCGACGTCGTCGCCGCGGCCGCGCTGATCATCTTGCCGATGCCGAAGTCGACGACCATCGCGTGATCGCCGGTGATCAGAATGTTCTCCGGCTTGATGTCGCGGTGCACCACGCCCTTGGCGTGCGCGTAGTCGAGCGCGCCCGCCACCTCGCCGGCGAGCCGCAGCGCCTCGTCGAGCGATAGTTGCGGCTTCCGGTCGAGCCGCTCGCGCAACGTCTGGCCTGCTATGTACGGCATGACGTAGTACAGCACTCCGGAGGCGTTCCCGGAGTCGTGCAGCGGCAGTATGTGCGGATGGGTGAGGCTGGCCGCGAGATGGATCTCGCGCAAAAAACGGTCGGCGCCCACGGCGTTCGCCAATTCCGGCAGCAGCACCTTGAGCGCGACCGGGCGGCGATGCTTCGTATCCTCGGCGAGGTAGACAATGGCCGTACCACCGCGCCCGATCTCACGATCGAGCACATACGCCGAACCGAAGACAGACTGCAACCGCGGGCGAAGATCCATAGACGATACTAACATAGAGTCCGGCGTGGAGGCCGGGAAGCAACGCGCTGAGAACCATGGGACTCGAGCGCCGGGTGCCGCGGCTGGAAGTGACCTGAATTCGCCTCGGAGGGTTATCCCGTTATGCAGTCCGACAGTGCCCTCATCAAGCGTGTTCTCGACGGCGAGACGGATGCGTACCGGGTGCTGGTCGACCGGTATTACGACAGGTACGCTCGGTTCGCGGTGAACATGCTCGGCGACCAGCAGGATGCCGAAGAGGCGCTGCAGGACACCTTCGTGCGCGCGTATCGCTCGTTGGCGAGGTACGAGGATCGGGAGCGCTTCGGCGCCTGGCTTTTTCGCATTCTGGTGAATCGGTGCCGTACCGCGGCGGTGCGGCGGCGCACGCGCGAGCGGGTGATCGTGGCCGGGGACGAGCTGTACGCCAACATCGCCGCCGTGCAGCCGGCGGCGGAACACGCGATGGCGTTCGACGGATTTCGCGACGAGCTGGATCGCGCGCTGCTTCGCCTCCCGCCGGAACAGCGCGAGGCGTTTCTTCTCAAACACGTTGAAGACATGAGCTATGACGAGATGAGCCACATGACAGGTGCCGGCGTTTCGGCGCTCAAGATGCGAGTGCAGCGCGCGTGCGCGCGGCTGCGCGAGCTGTTACGGGAGGTGCCCAGTGTCTGACCGACATCTCGAGCAGGCGGAGATCCCCGATCCGCTCATCGAGCTGATAGCGTCCCGGCTGCGCGAGCCCCGGCCGCTCGATCCCGCCGCGCGCGAGCGTGTGATGCAGACCGTGCTCGAGGAAGCGCGGCCCGTGGGACGCCGAGGCGGCTGGTCGTGGCTGATGCGCCCTCGCCTCGTGCCAATTCCTCCGCTCGTCGCGCTCGCGGCGGCGGCGGTGGTGATCATCGCGGTGGCGACGCGACAACCGTCCGCACCGGCGATCGTGCCGGGGCGTCCCGTCGTCGCGCTAGCGCGCGCCGCGGTGGCGACCGAGAAGCTCGTGCACTTCGTGCTCGTTGCGCGATCGGCGTCGACGGTCGCGCTCGTGGGCGACTTCAATTCGTGGGATCGCTCGACGACGCCGCTTCGCACATCGGGCGCCGGCGTGTGGTCGATCGCCGTCTCGCTCGCGCCGGGCAGGCACGAGTATGCGTTCGTGGTAGACGGCCAGCGTTGGGTCGCGGACCCTGAAGCCGCGCGCACCACGGCCGACGATTTTGGCGCGCCCAGCTCGGTGGTGCTCGTGGCGGAGGGGGCGCAATGATGCGAGTCGCTCTTCGTGCCGCCGGCGCCGTTGTCTTCGCGGTCGCTGCCGCGTGCGCCGCCCCCTTGCGCGCGCAGCAGGTGGATGCGCGTCTCGATGCGCGTGTCGATGCCCACACCCGCGTCGCGCTCGCCGCGCTCCTCGACTCCGCGCGCGCCGAGGGCCTGCCGACCGAACCGTTGGTGTCGAAAGCGCTCGAGGGGGCCAGTATTGGGGCCGACGGCACGCGGATCATGACCGCGGTTCGCGGCCTTCGGCAACGGCTCGGCGCCGCCCGTGCCGTGCTCGGTTCCGCATCGGCGTCGGATCTCGTCGCGGGAGCGGCCGCGCTCAAGGCCGGTATCGAGCCCGCGACGTTGACGCGGCTGCGCGCCGCGCGGCCGAAGGATCCGCTCGCGGTCGCGCTGGTCGTGCTGGCGGACTTGGTATCGCGCGGCGTGCCGGCCGACACCGCCGGCAAGTTGATTCTCGCCGTGGCGACGAAGGGTGCGGGCGATGAGGCGTTCGACGCGCTGCGCCGCGATGTCGCGCGCGACATCGTCGCCGGCGCGCCGCCGCTCGTCGCCGCCGCGGTGCGCACGCAGGGCGTGCTCGGCACAACCGCCGATGCAACGGGGACGGGACTGACCAACACGCCGCGCAAGAAGCCCTGAGTGCGCCCGGCTTCCCTGTTGGGGTCGACCATGCTTGCCGCCGTTGCGATCGCGCCGATCGCGGCGCAGGTGACCTCGACCGTCGACGCCGGCGTCATCGGCGCGCGGTACGCGGGTGGCGAGACACAGGGCGGCGCGGTGTTGGCACCCGCGCTCCGTTTGCAACAGAGCCACGCCACACTCGATGCCGGCGGATCGATCGCCTCATTCAGCCGCAACAGCGCGGCGAATCTGCAATGGTTCGTCGGCGCGTCGGCCTTCACTCCGGCGCTGTCGCTGCGCGGTGCGCGCGTCGCCGGTGAATTTGCCGCGGGCGCCGATGGCTACTCGGCCCAGAGCTTTCACACCGGACACGAGAGCGCGTCGGCGCGCGCGCATCTCTATCAGGAAGATGGCGGGGTGTGGCTGGAGGGGGGCGGCGGCCATGCGCGGCGAGACGACGCCTCGGGCGCGCTTCTCCTCGGCGGTCTCGGCGCGTGGTGGCGCACTGGCACGGCGACTTTGACGCTCGCTCTCACGCATACGCGCTACAATCTGCGGCCGACTGAACTCGACCCATCGCTCGCCACGCCGCGCGACGCGTTCACCGATGTCGGCGCCGGCGTCCAGTGGTCGCGAGGGACGATCGACCTCGACGCCGGCGCCGGCGCGCGCACGGCGACGACCGAGAGCTCGCTCAGCGCGTGGGGTACCGTCACCGCCGCGTTGTGGCTCTACCGCAAAACGGCGCTGATCGTCGCGCTCGCCCAGTCGCCCGAGGATCCGACCCGCGGACTGAGTGCG
Organism: Gemmatimonadales bacterium; assembly: GCA_038228795.1. Lineage (GTDB taxonomy): Bacteria > Gemmatimonadota > Gemmatimonadetes > Gemmatimonadales > Gemmatimonadaceae > JALZAE01. The sequence continues at coordinate 6,645 of JBBROY010000023.1, read as the reverse complement.
GGGGCGTCACTCTCGTTCGGCATGCGCATCGGCTCGCGTGCTCCGCGCCGCCGGGTGCTGCCGCGCGAGCAGATGTCGGCGCCGCGCGCCTTCGTGCTCGGCGGTGACGACCGCGGCGAGTCGACTATTCGCATCGAGCTACGCGGCGCGCACACCGTCGAGTTGATGGGCGACTTCACCGACTGGACGCCGGTGGTGCTCACCAGCGCGAATGGCCGAGAGTGGACGGTCGCGCTTCCGCTGCGACCGGGCACCTACCACGTGGTGGTGAGAACAGACGGCGGCGCGTGGCGCGTGCCGCCCGGCTATCCGGCGACGGATGACGAGTTCAACGGCAAGGTCGGGCTGATCGTGGTGCGCTAGCGGGGCGGTAGCCTAGCAGAGCCGTCAGCGGGCGCGATAACATTCGCGGTCTCTCGACCGATGGACCGCGCATGGGTGGTTGGGCTCGCGCCCGCAGTACAATCGTCGGGCTCGTGTTCGCCGTGCCGCTCGCCGCGCAGGAGGTGCCGCGCCTCTCCGTCGAGCGGATTTTCGGGAAGCACGAGTTCGCGGGTGCTCCGTCCCCCACCATCCACTGGCTCAAGGACAGCGCGTCGTACGTCGATGTGCGGGCCGGCCGGGGGGGCGGCAGCGACATCGTCCGCGTCGACGTGCTGACCGGCCGCACGACCGTGCTGGCCGGGGCGGCATCGATCGTCGGCGAGGACGGCCATCGCATAGAGATCGAGGATTTGGCGCTGTCGGATGACGAATCGCGCGCGCTGATCTTCCACAACTCGGTGCGCGTCTGGCGCGCGAATACGCGCGGCGCATATCACATCGTGGACTTCAAATCGCAGCGCGTTCTTCCGATATCGCGCAAGCCGGGCTTGCAGATGCACGCGAAGTTCTCGCCCGATGGCCGCTCGATCGCGTTCGTGCGCGACAACGATCTCTTCGTTGCCGACGCCGGCGGAACGAACGAGCGCCAGCTGACCGAGGACGGCGGCGAGACGACGATCAACGGCGCAACCGACTGGGCGTACGAGGAAGAGTTCGAGCTTCGCGATGGATTTCGATGGAGTCCGGACTCGCGCCGTATCGCCTACTGGCGCTTCGACACGTCGCCGGTGCCGGTGCTCACGATGGTCGATGAGATGTCGCTCTATCCGAAGCTGACGCCGCTGCGGTATCCGAAGGCCGGCGAGCCAGTTTCGCGCGTGAAGATCGGCGTGATCGAGGTGACCGGAGTCGCGCAGCCGGTGTGGTTGGCTACCGGCTCGGACTCCGGCGCCGCGACCTACGTTCCGCGCATGGAATGGGCGGGCGCGGACAGCGTGGTGGTGCAGCGGATGCCGCGCCGGCAGAACCAGCTCGACGTGCTGATGCTGAGCGCGATGACCGGTACCGGGCGCGTGCTCGTCTCCGACCGCGATGCGGCGTGGGTCGACGTGAACGACGGGCCGGTGTGGCTGGCGGGCGGGCGGATGTTTCTGTGGCTGAGCACGCGCGGCGGATGGCGCCAGCTCTACCTCTACAAGCGCGATGGCTCGCTCGTTCGGCGCCTCACAAGCGATGGGACCGACGTGGCGGAAATTGTCGGAGTCGACAGCACGAGCGCCACGATCTACACGGTCGAGACGGCGCCGACGACGGTCGAGCGGCAAGTGTTCAGCTACAACCTGCTTCGCAATCCCGAGCGCCTGCGCGTGACGACCGATGCCGGGACGCATCGAGGCGCATCGATCGCTCCCACCGGGCGCTACCTAGCGGCGATGTTCTCCTCCGCCGGCGTGCCGCCGTCGGGCGTCGTGTACGACCTGGCGTCGGGGAAGCGGTTGCGCTCGCACTTCGCCAACGCCGAGCTGCACAGGCGTGTGGCCGCGCTGGCGATCCGGCCACCGCAGCTCAGCCGTATTCCGGTACCGAGTGGCGACCAGCTCAATGCGATGCGCATCGTGCCGGCCGACTTCGATTCGACGAAGAAGTACCCGGTGCTCATGTATGCGTACGGCGGGCCAGGGTCGCAGGCCGCGGCCGACGAATGGGGTGGCGACCGCTATCTGTGGCATCAAATGCTGGCGCAGCGCGGCTATGTCGTCGTGATCGTCGACAACCGCGGGACTGGCGGCCGCGGTCGCGCCTTTGAGAAGCAGACCCATCTGCACCTTGGCCGGCTCGAATCGCAGGATCAGATCGACGCCGCGCGATGGATCGGCCAGCAGCCGTGGGCAGACGCCAACCGCATCGGCATCTGGGGCTGGAGCTACGGCGGATATCTCGCCATGCTCGCCGCGTCGCGCGGCGGCAGCGTGTTCAAGGCGGCCATCGTCGTGGCCCCGGTGGCGGACTGGCGATTGTACGACGCACTCTATGCGGAACGCTACATGTCGACGCCGGTGGACAACCCGGATGGCTATCACGAGAGCACGCCGTTGACGTACATCAATGGATTGACGGCGAGCCTTTTGCTCGTCCATGGCACCGGTGACGACAACGTGCATCCCCAGAACACGATGCAACTGGTCGACAAGCTCGAGTCGGCGGGGAAACAGTTCCGCCTCATGCTCTATCCCAACCGCACGCACTCGATTGGCGGCGGCACCACGCAGGTACATCTGTACGAGATGCTCACGCGCTTCGTCGAGACTCAACTGTGACCATGCATCGAACACTGACTGCCGCGATCATCACGACGCTCTTGACGGCCGCGCTCGGCTGTCCTCCGTCGCCCGCCATCATGCGCGTGAACGAGACCGTCGGGCGGCCCGCGCTGCAGACGCGGGCCGAACGGTCGAAATTCACCGAGACGTCGCGCTACGCGGACGTGATGGCGTTCATCGATTCTCTCAAAGTGCGTAAGATCGCGATGTGGGATACGTCCTACGGCACGACGGCCGAGGGGCGCGCCATTCCCTTCATTGTTCTGTCCCGGCCCCGCGTGACCAACGCGGAGTTCGCGCACAGGCTCGGCCGGCCGATCGTGTACGTGCAGGCGAACATTCATGCCGGCGAGGTGGAGGGGAAAGAAGCACTGCAGATGCTGATGCGCGATCTGTCGCTGCAGTCGTCGCCCGGCATTCTCGATTCGATCGTGCTCATTGCCGTGCCGATCTACAACGCGGACGGCAACGAGAAGTTCGCGACGCAGGAGCGGAGCCGCGGCGAGCAGAACGGGCCGGAGCTGGTCGGCCAGCGGCCGAACGGCATGGGACTCGACCTCAACCGCGACTATGTGAAAGCGGAAGCGCCGGAGACGCGCGCGTCGCTGGCGGCGTTCAACGCCTGGGATCCCGATGTCTTCGTCGACCTGCACACGACTGACGGCAGCTATCACGGCTACGCGCTCACCTATTCGCCGTCGCTGTCACCCGCCGCGCCGCTCGGCGACTTCACACGAGAGATGCTGCGCACGCTGCGGACGCGCATGCGCGACCGCCATCACACCGAGGTGTTCGACTACGGCAATTTCGATCGCGGATTCTCCGCGATGCAGGACTCCGCGCCGCGTGGTTGGTACAGCTATGAGCATTTGCCGCGATACGGCACCAACTACTACGGCTTGCGCGGTCGAATCTCGATTCTCAGCGAGGCGTACTCGCACGACCCATTCGAGCGCCGCGTGCGATCGACGTACGACTTCGTGCGGGAAATCCTGGCGCTGGCCGGCGACCGCTCGTCGGCGATCCGCGCCGAGCGCGGGCGGGTGGAGAGCGCGATGACCGGGGATCTCACGGCCAGCCGGCGTGGATCGGGTGGGGAGCAGGGAGGGGGCGTCGCGCTGCGCTCCGCGCTGAGCGAGCCATCGCACAGTGAAGCGGTTGTCGTCGAGCAGCTCGCGCGCCTGGCCGACACGACGATGCGCAGCGAGCCGGGCGTGCGTCGCGGCTACCGCCGTACCGGACGGGTGACGCCGGTGGTGATGCCGGTATTCGACAAGTTCACGCCGACCCTTCGTCGCAGCTATCCGCGTGGCTACATCGTGCCCGCGAGCGACACCGCGGCGTTGCGCGTGCTCCGCTTGCATGGCGTCCAGCTACGCGTCGCGACGGCGATGACTCTGGCGACCGAAGTGTTCGACATCGATTCCATCGCGATCTCGCCGCGCGCATTCCAGAATCACCGCGAGGTGTCGCTCGCCGGCCGTTGGCGTAGCGACCGCCGCGCCATTGCTGCCGGCTCCTACATCGTCGACACTTCGCAACCGCTCGGTCTCGTCGCGTTCTATCTATTGGAGCCGGAAAGCGACGATGGGCTCGTCACCTGGAACTTCTTCGACGCCGACATCCGGAAGGGCGGCGAGTTCCCGGTGCTGAGAGTTCTCGATGCCCTTCCGCGCTAGAGGCAGTGGGTTGACCCACGCCCCGCACCCCACACCACACGCCCGTATTTGATCAAACATGCTTCGCCAAACTTTTCTCTACCTGTCGAATCAGCAGCAGCTCTTCAATTTCATTCGCCACAATTCGCTGGCGAAGCGATTCGCGTCACGCTTCGTGGCCGGTGAGACGTTGGAGGAGGCGCTGACCGCCGTGCAGGTGCTGAACGTGCGCGGCATCACCGCATCGCTCGACCTGCTGGGCGAGAGCGTGCGCAATGAGCAGGAGGCGCGCGCGGCCGGCCGCGAGTACGTCCGGATGCTCGACCGCATTCAGGAGCGCAAGCTCGACGCCAACGTGTCCGTCAAGCTCACCGCGATGGGACTCGACCTCGGCGAGGACCTGTGCGCCGAGGTGATGCACGACGTGCTCGAGCGCGCCCGACAGTACCGCACCTTCGTGCGATTGGACATGGAGGGGAGCGACTACACCGAGCGTACGCTGCAGATGTTCGAGAACCGGTTGTATCCGTCATACCCGGAGAACGTCGGCATCGTGCTCCAGAGCTATCTCTATCGCACCCAGGCCGATGTCGAGCTGGCGGTGCGGCTCCGATGTCGCGTGCGCTTGTGCAAAGGCGCATACCAGGAGCCGGCGACCGTCGCGTATCCCGACAAGAAGGACGTCGACGCGAACTACGTCCGCTGCATGCACAAGCTGATGGTCGAGGGGAACTATCCCGGTCTTGCCACCCACGATGAAGCGATGCTCGCCGAAGCGAAGCGGTTCGCCAACGAGCGTGGTATCCCGGCGGACAGATACGAGTTTCAGATGTTGTATGGAGTACGACGTGACTTGCAAGACAAGTTGGTCAGGGATGGATACCGTATGCGCGTGTATGTGCCGTTTGGGACACAGTGGTATCCATATTTGATGCGACGGCTGGCCGAGCGGCCGGCGAACATCGCCTTCATGACTGGCAACGTTGTCAGAGAGCTCATGAGTGGGAAAAGCTAGAGTGGAGAGACGTCAGATGACCGACTGTTCACTAGATGTCAGACGTCAGGTGTCAGATGTCAGAAGAGCGGGCGTTCAGTGCAGTCATCGACATCTGACCTCTGACATCTGACCTCTGCCCTTCCCATGGCCAAATTCATTCCCCCGAACTATTCACTCGGCGACCCCGGCACACTCGGCGGTTATCAAGCCGTGCATGATCGGCCGGCCGCGTTCGAGGGGCCGGACGGACTTTCGTACAGCGTCGAGATTCTTGCTGACGACAGTGGCGATCCCGCCGCACCGGTCGGCGCGTACCTGCTCTTTTTGCGCTGGGCGCGCGTCGGCGATCAAAAGGTGCAGGGACACCTCGAGTCGGCGTTCCTCGCCCGAGCGGCGTCCGAGGACGAGGCGAAGCGTGCCGTCGGCGCGCTACCGCTGGCCGAGGTAAAGCGTGTGCTCGACGAGCTCGTGCGAAATCAGGATGGCGAGCCGTCGCGAAAATGGTGGGACGCCATGCGGGATGATTCGTGACTGAGCGGGTGCGCGGCGTAGTGCTTCGTGGAACGGGTGGCGTATGGCAGGTGCGCGGTGCGGACGGCCGGCTGATCTCGGCCTCGCTGCGCGGGAAGGTGAAGCAGGACAGCAAGCTCAAGCTCGCGGTCGGCGACGACGTCGACGTCGAGTCCGAGGACGGCGAAAGCTGGTCCATCATCACCATCCATCCCCGGCGGGGCACCCTCGTCCGGCGCGCGCCGGGCAATGCGTACGGCGAGCGCGTGGTGGCGGCGAACATCGATCAGGTGCTGATCGTCTTCGCCGCCGCGCAGCCCGAGCCGCACGTGAGGATGGTCGACCGCTTTCTGGTGATCGCCGAAGCGAACGAAATCCCCGCGGTGATCGTGATCAACAAGATCGAGCTGGCCGACGAGGCGGCGACGCGCGCGCGATTCAGCGCCTACGACCGCGCGGGCTACACGGTGCATTACACGAGCGTCAAGGCCATCGTCGGACTTGAAGCGCTGCGCGATACGCTGCACGACCGCGTCTCGGCGCTCACCGGACCGTCCGGCGTCGGGAAATCATCGCTGCTCAACTCGATGTACCCTGGCCTGGATCTTCGCGTCGGGGAGATCAGCCAGTCCGTGCAGAAGGGGCGGCACACGACCGTCGGCGCGGATTTGCATCCGCTGCCCGGTGGCGGCTTCGTGATGGACACGCCGGGCCTGCGCGAAATGGGCGTGTGGGGCCTGACCTCCGGCGACCTCGAGCGCTGCTTCCGCGAATTTCGCCCGCACATTGGCGACTGCCGCTTCAGCGACTGTCGCCACCTCGTCGAGCCCGGCTG
>JBBROY010000022.1:0-77467 GCA_038228795.1 Gemmatimonadales bacterium | reverse complement strand
CGCCCAGGGCCTTCCGACCGCGAAACCGGAGGCCGTTGGGCTCTCGAGTTCCGCGCTCGCGCGAATCGCGCCGCTGATGCAGAGCTATGTCGATTCGGGGAAGATCGCCGGCGCCGTGGCGGTCGTTGCGCGGCACGGACGCGTGGTGTACGTGCAGAGCGTTGGAATGGCGGACATCGCATCGGGCCGCGCGATGAGCAGCACCGCGCTCTTCCGCATCGCTTCGATGACCAAGCCGATCACCGCTGTCGCCGTCATGCGGCTGATCGAGGATGGGAAGGTTCGCCTCGATGATCCCGTGTCGAAGTTCATCCCGCGCTTCGCAGCCGTGCGCGTCTACGCCGGCGGCGGCGCCGCGCATCCGACGCTCATCGCGCCCAAGCGTGCGATCACCATCCAGGACCTGTTGACGCACACCGCCGGGTTGACCTACGGCTTCTTCGGCAATTCGCCCGTCGATTCGATCTACATGGCCTCGAACGACGTGATGAATTCCGCGCAGACGCTCGCGCAGTTCGCCGACAGCATCGCCGGCCTGCCGCTGATGTTCTCGCCCGGAGAGCGCTGGAACTACAGCATGGCGCTCGACGTGTTGGGACGCGTGGTCGAAGTGGCGGCGGGAGTGCCGTTCGACAGGTATCTCGACGAGCGGATCTTCAAACCGCTCCGGATGACGGAGACGGGTTTTCACGTTCCGGCCGCGCAACGTGAGCGCGTCGTCAGCGTGTACGCGCGCGGCGCCGACGGCCGTCTGGCCGGAGATGCGAAGTTGGACAGACTCTACACCGACGGGCAGTTCCTCTCCGGCGGCGGCGGCCTCGTGTCGAGCGTCGCGGACTACCTGCGATTCGCGCAGATGCTCGCGGCCGGCGGCACGCTCGACGGCGCGCGCATTCTCAAGCCCGAGACGGTGGCGCTGATGCGGCGCAATTATCTCCCGGGGTCGATGCGCCTCTCACGCGCGATCGCCGGCCAACCCGGCTACGGCTTCGGACTCGGCGGAGCGGTGCTGGTCGACTCGGCACCCGGCAGCGGCGCGCCGGGCATCTACCGGTGGGCGGGTGCGTACAACACGTACTTCTGGATCGATCCAACAAACGAGTTAGTGGCGATGATCTGGACCCAGGTATGGCCCTTCCGGCCCTTTCCGCTCGAGGCGCAGTTTCAGCGACTGGTGTACGACGCGTTCATTCAGGGAAAATGAGATGCATCGCGCGCCTTTCCGCGCTGTCAGGGCACTGTCAGGACAGCCAAACTAAACCGGCAGGCTCCGAGCCGCAGACGTAATTTCGAAGCGAAAGCCTCGCCTCTCGCCGAGCTCGATGTCCTCTCTTCGTACCCGGCAGCCCCGTCTGCTGTTCTTGATCGGGCTGCTCGTCCTGAGCTTCGTGTTGACCACGGTCCTCGCCTATCAGGCGCAGGTCGCCGCACGGTCGCATCGCGACATCGCGGAGCGGACGTTGCGGGACTACGCGGCGTTCTCGGCCTACGAGTACGGCGTGTACGTGAAGGACGTGCTGAGCAACGAAGTGTCGAGCATGCTGTTCGTGCCGGCGGACTTCGGCGACAACACCTCCACGCGCCCGCGCCGCATGCCGTGGGCGTCGGACAGCGGCGAGGCGCACGCTCCGTGCACGGGCGAGCGCGTCGATTCGGGGTACTTCTACTTTCGCGTCGACATGGCCACGGGCGAGATGCCGCTGATGCGCGGCTGTTCGTCCGAGGCGGTGCGGAACTGGATTCGCGATACCATCCCGTCGCACGTCAGGGCGTACATGTCGAAGTCGTACTGGGATTACATGGGGCGCGTCGTCGGCCGCGTGAATGGCGAGCCTCGGCTCGCCGCATTCCTGGTTCAGCGCGACGAGAGCGGGCAGGCGGTGTCGGCGATCGGATTCGTGACGCCCTTCCGTTCTTTTGCCAAGGGTGTCTTCCGTGCGGTGCACAAGAACTATCCGCTGCTGCCGCCGTCGCTCGTCGGCAAAACGCCGAACGACTCACTCATCTCCGTTTACGTCAGCGACACGGCGGGCCGGCCGCTCTATCAGTCGGCGGTCACCTACTCGTCCAACTACATGGGGAAGGCGAAGCTTCCCGCGGCCTACGGCGGCATGATCATCCACACCGCGCTTCGTCCCGAGCTGGCCGAGCAGCGATTGTTGATCGGCGGACTTCCCCGCTCGCGTCTGCCGCTGCTGCTGTCGCTGGTGGCGGTGTCGGCCGGCCTGGTGGCTGTGTCGGTACAGCAGCTGCGGCGCGAGTACGAGCTTGGTCGTCTGCGCTCCGATTTCATCTCGAGCATCTCGCACGAGCTGCGCACGCCGCTCGCTCAGGTGCGGATGTTCGCCGAGACGCTGCTGCTCGGTCGCGTGCGCAACGAGGAAGAGCGCCACCGGTCGCTGGAGATCATCGACCAGGAAGCGCGCCGGCTGACGCACTTGGTCGAGAACGTGTTGCAGTTCTCGCGCAGCGAGCGGCATCTCACGCGGTTGTCGCCCGAGCCGACGGAGATCGCCGGACAGGTGAGCGACGCGATCGAGGCGTTCGCGCCCATCGCGCAGGCGCGCAAGGTATCGGTGCGCGCCGAGCTGGAGCGCGGCATCATCGCGCCCGTCGACCGCAGCGCGCTCCGGCAGACGCTGCTCAACCTGCTCGACAACGCCGTCAAGTACGGACCGAACGCGCAAGCGCTCACCGTGGGGATGACCTTCGAGCACGGCTTGGTGCGGTTGTGGGTCGACGACGAGGGACCGGGCATCGAGATCGCGCAGCGCGAGAAAATTTGGGATCCATTCTACCGGCTCGATCGCGACGCGAACTCGGCCGTGGCCGGGAGTGGCATCGGGCTGGCGGTGGTGCGTGAACTGGTAACGCAGCATGGAGGCCGAGTTTGGGTGGAACGCTCCAAGAGCGGAGGCGCACGCTTCGTCGTGGAGTTACCAGGTGCGAGCCGCGCTACGGCGGCCGACCTCTCGACGGCGGCTCACGAGGTGTCAGCCGAGTCGTCATTACTGTGACAGTAGGAGACCTCAGATGTCAGAAGTCAGATGTCAGTGACCGCGCAGGTGGAAGACCGACGCCCGACGCCCGAAGCCAGACGCCCTGAGACAATGCCCTCCATACTCGTCGTCGAAGACAATCCCGATCTCGCCTTTGGTCTCCGCAACAATCTCGAGATCGAGGGATACGAGGTGATGCTGGCCGAGGATGGCCTCACCGGCCTGGCGCTCGCGCGCGAGAAAGGGCCGGACGTCATCATCCTCGACCTGATGCTCCCGGGCATCGATGGCTATCGCGTGCTGCGGACGTTGCGCGATGAAGGGGTGCAGACGCCGGTGCTGATCCTCACCGCCAAGGGCGAGGAGGCCGACAAGGTTCGCGGCTTCAGGCTCGGCGCCGACGACTACGTGACCAAACCGTTCGGTGTGCTCGAGTTACTGGCGCGTGTGCAGGCGCTGTTGCGCCGCGGCGGACGCGCCGCCGCGGATGCGAACGAGGCGCACGTGCGCTTCGGCGACATCGCCGTGCATCCGGCATCGCGGGTCGTGACGAGGCGCGAAGAGCCGGTCGATCTGACGCCGATGGAGTTCGAGCTGCTGCTCGCGCTGCTGCGCCGGCGCGGCGCGGTCGCGTCTCGCAACGAGCTGCTGCGCGAAGTGTGGGGCTATCACGCGGCGGTGGTGAGCCGCACCGTCGACACGCACGTGGCGGAGCTTCGACGCAAGCTCGAGGAAGATCCGGCCGCGCCGAAACACATCATCACGGTTCGCAAAGCGGGATACCGGCTCGACTCGGCCGGTTGATCGCGGCGCGCTAGGGCGCGGTCGGACCGTGGCGGCGCCGCGGCGTCCATGGAAAGAGCGACCACACCACGATGAGCGCGACCACGAGCAACAGGAGGCGCGCCGTGTAGTAAGGCCACCACGCCCACAGGACCGTCGGGTCGTACACGTCACGGACGAGGACGGCCAGCCATGCTCGCGGCACTTCCTCCCCGAGCGCGAGATGGCGGGCCAGCTCGCCGTACCTCGCCGAGATGCGCCCCTCGGTCACGAGGAAGAGGAAGGCGACGAGCGCCAACAATCCGGCCGCGACGCGGCTCGCCGTCGGATGCGCGAGCGGCGGCGCGTCCTTGCCGGGCGCGAGAAGTCCTTTCAGCCACCACGCGGCCCCGGCGCCGGTGGCCGCCGCGGCGGCGGCCTGAAAGCGAGCTTCGTGCTCCAAGAAACTAAAGATCGGTTGCCATGTATCAGACGACACGAGACACCTCGGAGGGATCACCGGCGTGAAGCAGCGGCCGCTGCAACTTCGTTGCTACCGTTCGCCGCGCGTGCCGCGTTTCGACGCGCGCCAATAGATGATACCGCCCAGCAGGATGAACGTCGCCGCTCCGCCGACGACCTTTGCCTCGAAGAGCCAGGGCGCGGCCTGACCGCCCGGCGGAATCATGGCGACCACCATCGCGAACGCCGTGACGATGAAACCGCTCACACCGACGACTGTCGCGACCGCCGGGCCGCCCGGCACTCGCACCGGCGCCGAATGCGCGCCGAGGCGGCGGCGATGGATCAGGAAGCTCGCGAACAGATACAGGTACGGAATGAAGTAAATCAGCAGCTGCGTATCGAGCAGCGCGAGATAGGCATCTTCGATCTTCGTGCCGTGACCGAGCTGGGAGATGAGTAAGAAGACGGACGCCAGAGACGCTTGCACGAGGATGGCGACGTAGGGCGTGCGCCACTTCGGATGCACCTTGCCGAACGCCGGAGGAAAGTAGCGGTCGAGTCCGATCACGAAGGCGACGCGCGCGGGACCGGTGAGCCAGGCGCCGACCCCGCCGATATTGCCGACCGTGTACGCCGCCGCCGCCGCGGCCGGAATCCACCAGAGCGCGGGACTGATCGCCGATGTGCCGGCGCTGATACCCTGCAGGAATCCGGAGACGATGTTGATGTCGTTCACCGGCACGAGCCAGAGGAGCGAGCTCGTTCCGGCGATGTAGGCGAGCGCGATGAGCGGGGCGGCAATGTAGATCGACCTCGGCAGCGTCCGCGCCGGGTCGCGAATCTCGTCGCCCATCGTTGACGACAGCTCGAGCCCAGCGAAGGCGAACGCGATCGACGCCCAGAGATTGAGCGTGCCGAGATTCGTCAGGTCGGGGGCGACGTTCTTCGCGGTGATCGGATTGGCGGAGGGGTGGTGCGACATCGCAGCGATGATCCCGACGGCGATCAGCACGAGCCCCGGGATGTAGGTGCCGATGCCGCCGAGGTTCTGCAGCCATTTCCCCGTTCCAAGCCCGACGATGTTGAGCCAGACGGCGATCCAGAGCGCGACCATTGTGGCGGCGATGATGTAGGTCCAGTCGTGCGCCAGCGGACCATCGCCCTTCCCGACGACGTAGAGCGCGATCGCCGCGGTGGAGATGAGCAGGTTGGGATAGTACAGAACGTTGTTGATCCAGTAGCACCAGCCGCAGAGAAACCCGTGTCCATCGCCGAGCGCTTTTTTCGTCCAGACGTAGACGCCGCCCTCGTTGGGGAAGCGCGACGAGAGCTCGAGGACGGCGAGTCCTTGCGGCACGAAAAAGAGCAGCGCGGCGAGCACCCACAGCGCGATCGCGCTCGGTCCGGCTTTCGCGGATGTCGAAAGCCATCGCAGTCCGAGGACGGCGACGAGATTGAACAGCACCAGGTCGCGCAGTGAGAGGGCGCGAGTGAGCTGATGACTTCCGTCCTTGGGCTCAGGGGAAGTCATTCAGGCCTTTGGATTCTTCTTGCGGAATACAGACGGAATTCGCCGAATGTCAGTTTGCGAATCATGAAGACGGGGTGTGGGGTGCGGGGTGTAGGGTGTAGATACATCAAAATGCCTGCCTCGACCACACCCCACGTCCCACACCCGACGCCCGCCCCCTGGCTCACAGTTCGCACATCTCCAGTTCACGGCCTCGGCGCCTTTGCGACGCGGCGGATTCCGCGCGGCATGCGGCTGATCGAATACACCGGTGAACGGCTGACCCCGGCGGAGTCGGACGCGCGGTATCCCGAGAAAGAGGGCGAGACCCATCACACCTTTCTCTTCGCGATCGATGATGATGTCGTGGTCGACGCGGCGGTCGGCGGGAATGAGGCGCGGTTTATCAATCACTCGTGCGATCCGAACTGCGATGCGGTGATCGACGACGGGCGCATCTGGATCGAGACCATTCGCGTCATCGAGCCGGGCGAAGAGCTGGCATACGACTACGCCTACGAGCTCGACGAGCCACATACCGCGGCGGCAAAGCGGAAGTATCCCTGCAGCTGCGGCGCCCGCCGGTGCCGGGGAACGATTTTGACGGACGCGCGGGTGTAGGGTGTCGGGTGTGTGGTGGAGGGTATTGCTGGGCGGAGAGATTGGAGTGGACCACACCTACACCCACACCCTACACCCGCCGTCCCCGAAAGACCGTCACCTCCGATCCCTCGGCGACGAACGCGGATCGCGGCGGCGCGGTCAGCGCTTCGGCGAACGCGTCGCCGTACATCGCGCGCACGTCGCAGTCGAGCGAAGCGGAGGTCGCGCGCCAGACGGGCCAGCGCGGATGCTCCACGCGGTACTCGATCGTGCCGCCGTCGCGCTGGCGCGTGTAGCCCCAGTAGTGCTCGGTGATGAACTCCTCGAACGAGCCTTCGGCCGTCGGAGTGGGAGCGCCGGCGATCGCGGCGGTGATCGTGTTCCAACGATTACGATACCGCCACGCGTATTCGATCTGTCCGGCGCTTCTCCCTTCAGGCGGACGCAGTTCGTGGCGCATCGGCAGGGCGATGTACGGCTCGTTGTACAGTGTGCGGGCGATCAGCGCGATGGCGGCGCGCGGCACGACCTCTCGCACGAACACGACGCCTCGCCGCCACGCGCCATCCTCGCCGATGCGCCGCACGTAGAAACGCAGATTCACTTCGTCGAAGTTGCGATGCAGCGGAACGGGGAGGCCGAGCACGCGAGTGTCGAGAAAACGGAATCCGACGACGCTGACGTATGCCGTGCCGCGGAAGAGGTCGAGCTCGGTGCCTGGTGGTGTCAGAGGAAACAGCGCATCACTGTCGACGGCGTAGTTCAGCATGGCCAACCAGCGCCACTGGGCTGTGAGAAAGGTGCGCATCTGGTAAGAAGTGGGGGAGAGCTGTGCAGGAGCGCAACTTTGCGTCCGGGGTCGGTGTCTTTTCGTAGGGTTGAGTCTTACTTTCTTCAACTGATGTCAGACGTCAGATGTCAGATGTCAGACACCGCACTCCCGCCTGATAACCACTGACAGCTGTCGTCCGACGTCAGTTGAAAGCGCGTGGATCTATAGAGGTGGTCAGTGGCCGATATCGCGGACGAACTACGAGCGACGCTGGGGACCGCCTACACGGTGGAGCGCGAGCTCTTCGGCGGCGGGATGTCGCGCGTGTTCGTCGCGCGCGACAACGCGCTCGATCGCGACGTCGTGGTGAAGGTACTGCCGCGCGAGCTGTCGGCGTCGGTGTCGATCGAGCGCTTCAACCGCGAGATCATGCTCGCGGCGGCGCTGCAACACGCGCACATCGTTCCGGTCCTGAGCGCGGGGGAGACCGATGGCCTCCCCTTCTTCATCATGCCCTACGTCGACGGTGAATCGCTGCGCCAGCGGCTGTCGCGCGGACCGCTCTCGATCCGCGAATCGGTGAGCATCATGAAGGACGTGGCGCGCGCGCTCTCGTACGCCCACAACAAGGGCGTGATTCACCGCGACATCAAGCCCGACAACATCATGTTCTCCGCCGGCTCGGCGACGGTGACCGACTTCGGCGTGGCCAAGGCGATCTCGGCCGCGCGCGGGCCGGTGCGCACCAGCGGGCCGCGCGCGCCCGCGAGCACGATTACCAGCGTGGGCACATCGCTCGGCACGCCGGCCTACATGGCGCCCGAGCAAGTGGCGGCCGATCCGAACACCGACCACCGCGCCGATCTCTACTCGTTAGGCATCGTCGCATACGAGATGCTCGTGGGCGCGCCGCCATTTCAGGGACGGACACCGCAGGCGCTGCTCGCCGCGCAGCTCACCGAGCCGCCCGCGCCGCTGGCGACGCGCCGCTACGATGTGCCGCAAGCGCTGGCGGCGATCATCATGAAATGCCTGGAGAAGGATGCCGCGCACCGTCCGCGCAGCGCCGACGAGGTCGTGCGCGCGCTCGATGATCCGTCGGTGATGGGCGGGCCGGCCGCCTCCACGCCCGCGGTGGTCGCCACGCGCCGCAATCGCCGGCTGCGCGACGCGATCCGGACGGCGATCATCGTCGGCGTGATCGTCGGGCTGGTCGTGCTGGTGCGATACTGCACGGCGCGGCTCATCACGCCGGGTGATTCGGCATTGATCTCGGCGACTGACGGCAGAGCTGATTAGTCGCGAGGTGTGCGGCGGCGTTTCGCGGGCGGCGGCGTTTCGCGGGCGGCGGCGAAAGGCGCTAGGCGTACGGCGTCGTGCGGCGATTGGCGAGCGCGTACGGCGACCTCGTGATGCGTGCGGCGGCCTACTCTTCGGCGAATCGCGTGGTGCTCGAGGAGTGACAGCCGGCTTTTCCGACAACCGGCTCATACACAAATGGGACGCTCCCTATACGACTAGACGGTCGTGAGCGCAAAGCGCGCCACACGCGCCACGAGGTCGCCGCACGCGCTCGCCAAACGCCGCACGACGCCGTACGCCATCGCCTCTCGCCGCCGCCCGCTAAACGCGCTGAACGGGATTACCCTCCGATCGCCCGCACCAGCTGGTAAATGTGCTCGAGCCCATCGTAAAACTCTTTGACCATGATCCGCTCGTCGCGCCCGTGCGCGCGGATGTCATCGTGATCGAGGTAGATGCCGCTCACGCCGTACGTCGGGATGCCGGCGGGGCGCAGATAGGCGCCGTCGGTCGCGCCGGTCTCCATTACCGGAACGACGGGCACGCCCGGATTCAACATCTTTGTCACGCGCTCGAGCGGCTCCATGATCGCCGGCGAGAGCGGCGACGCCGCGGCGGCTGGAACGGTGTCGAGCGCAACCACGTGAATGGAGTCGTCCGCGATCAGACGCACGAGCGTGGTCTTCGTCTGAGCGGGTGTCTCGCTCGGCAGAATGCGGCAGTTGACGACGGCGCGCGCCAGCTGCGGCAGCGCGTTCGGCGCGTGACCTCCCTCGAGCATCGTCGGCACGCAGGTGGTGCGCAGCTGCGCGTTGAAGTACGCCGTCATGGACAGACGCCCGGCCGCAGCGGAATCGCCTGGATTGGCTGCGATGGCAGCCATGTCGGTCGCCGTCTGTCCCAACTCGAGCGGCGCCGAGCGTTGAAAGAATGCGCGCGTCGTCTCATCGAGATGCACCGGGAACTGGTAGCGCGACAGTCGGCCGAGCGCGGCCGAGAGACGGTAGATCGGGTTGAACGGCCGTGGCTGTGAGCTGTGTCCGCCGCGGTCGGTGACCTCGAGACGGAACGACGTGTAGATCTTTTCGCTCGTCTGCACCGCGCGCAGCACGCGTTTGCCGTGTCTGATCTGCGGATCGCCGCCATCGACGTTGAGGCAGAGCTCGGCGTCGATCAGCTCGCGGTGATTCTTCACCAGCCACTCGACACCGACATAGCCGCCGCCGCTCTCCTCACCCGCGGTGAGCGCCATGATGATCGTGCGCTTGAGCATCACGTGCTCGCGCTTGAGGCGAAGCATGGCCGAGATGAGCGTGGTCGCGCCGCCCTTGATGTCGCTGGTGCCGCGGCCGTAGAAAAAACCGTCGCGCTCGGTGAAGGTGTAGGGATCGAGCGACCAGTCCGCGCGCTTCGCTTCGACGACATCGAGGTGCGCCAACAGCAGGATCGGCTTGAGCGCGCTCGACGATCCGGGAAGGCGCACGATGATGTTCGGATCCTTGTCGCCCTTTGGGCCGATGACGTGGATGTCGCGATCCGGAAATCCCGCGGCGCGAAAGCGCTTGGCGATCGCGGCCACGGCGGGCGCGGTGCTTCCGGTACCGTGCGCGGTGTTGATCTCGATCAGCTGCTTGAAGATCTCGCGGCCTTCGCGCTGCACCGGCGTGAGCGCGGGTGTCTGCGCGTGCGCGGCCGCTGCCATCGCGAAGATGCCTGACGAGAGCGCGAGGCGAAGTGCGAAATGTCGATTCATCATCTGGTGCATCCTTCGAGGCGAGGAAATGATTGGCCTCGTAAGGTGGGCGTCGCGCCATGCACTCGGCAAGCGCGCCCTTCAGGCGGTCAGCAGCTCACTGCTTGCACTGCCGTTGAGATCGGGCTTCGCATGATCGACGGCGATCCGGTGCCCGGGATTCGCCATTCGCTCGGCCGCGTCACGTGCCAGCGCCACTACTTCAGGATTGCCAACCAGTACCGTTGGAGATGCTTCTCGAGCGCTGCTTCTCGCCCGCGCGGATCCATGAAGCTGAGCGATTACTTGCCGGCGAAGAACACTGCATTCGAGATCGGGGCATCGTAGGCAAGACGGCAGCGGCCAAGCAGAGAACCGCGCCCTGCAGGACGACAGACTTGAAATCGATCCGGCAGGCGCACTAAAACTTCAATCCGATCCGCGACCACCGCACCCCGGCCCCTCGCGACCAATACACGAGGCGTGGCGCTCCGCGGATTAGTCCGGCATCAGCGAAGCCGAATTGGCGGCTGTCGTAGCTGTTGTGCCGGTTGTCGCCGAGCAGGAAGTAGCTGTGTTCCGGGATGACGAGAGGACCCCAGTCGCGGTCGCTGGGCGCGTAGCGCTGGCGATCTACGCCGGGGAGCAGAAACCCCAGCTGCCAACTGAATTCCGGCTTCACCTTTGGCGCGTCGGCGTTCCGAACCGCATACGGCTCGTCGACAAGGCGGCCATTGATGCGCAACGAGTCGCCACGCATCGAGATGGTATCACCGGGAATACCGACGATGCGTTGCAGGATTTGTGAGTCGTAGTCGGGGAAATTGACCACCACGACATGGCCACGCCATGCCGAACCGCTCACATCTTCCCGCCATAGCAGTCTGTCGCCGTTGAGTATGTACGGCTCCATCGATGCCGTGAGTACGCGGACCTTACGATTGCTGCGAGAGTCGTATTGCTCGGTGCCCGCTCCGTGTCCGAGGATCAGGAAAAAAATGAGCCCGTACCAACGCGAGTACCATTTGGCGGGAACGTCAGGTGCGCGGCTCGCGAGACGCGCAGCGTCGACCGCGAAGAATACGTAGCTGCCGATCACAAGGATGATCGGCAGCACGATGTTCAGCGGCTGCCGCAGCTCGAAGATCGCCTTCATCACAATCCCGACGAGAATCACCCATTGGAAATAGACCAGCACGGCCCGCGCGCGCCTCCCGGCGTACAGTTGGCCGAGTCCGGGAAGGTAGAGGCTGAGCACGGCCGCGAGTAACGGACTTCGTACGCGCGCCGGAACCGGCGCTTCGTTGGGCATCGTCATCCCGCAACGATGCAGACGAGCTCTTCATTGTGCCAGGTGATCGGGCGGCAGCCCCTTGCCGCGCACGAAGTGTGTCGGCATCTGGTAGAGCCAGTTCAACTCGTTCGGAGAATCCATGCGGACTCGAATTTTCTTCGCGCTGCTCGCGTTCGCGATCGCATCGCCGCTGTACGGGCAGCAAGCCCCCGCTGCCGGCGCCGTCACCGTCATTCGCGCGGCGCGAATGGTCGACGTGAAGAAGGGCGTGGTGATCGCCAATCCCGTGGTCGTCGTGAAGGGCTCGCGCATCACCGCCGTCGGCGCCGGTGTCGCGGTGCCAGCCGGCGCCACCGTGATCGACCTCGGCGACGCCACGATCCTTCCCGGACTGATCGACAGCCACACGCATCTGCTGCAGAACTACGACAATACCATCGGCGGCGACGATCCCAACATGCTACTGACCGTCGCCACGATGAGCGCGGCCAAGCGCGCGCTCCTCGGCGCCGCGATGGGACGCGAAGATCTCGAGGCCGGCATCACCACCGTGCGCGACCTCGGCAACTCCGGCTACAACGGCGACGTCGCGCTGCGCGATGCGATCAACGCCGGATGGGTGGTCGGCCCGCGCATCCGCGCGTCGACACGCGCGCTCTCGGCGGCCGGCGGACAGTTCGGTCCGATGCAGGCGGAGGTGCAGAAGCTGATCGAGCAGGAGTACGTGGTAATCAGCAACGTCGACGAAGCGCGCCGCGCGGTGCGCCAGGCGTTCTACGACGGCGCCGATCTGATCAAGGTCATCGTCAACACGGGACCGCGCGTGGTGTCGCTCGAGGAGATGAAGGTGATCGTCGAAGAAGCGCATCGCGTCAACCGCACCGTCGCCGCGCACGCCATCGGCGATGTCGCCACGCGCATCGCAGCCGAGGCCGGCGCGAGCTCGATCGAGCACGCCTACACGGTGCCCGACGACGTGCTCAAGATGATGGCGGAGAAGCACATCTATCTCGTGCCGACGGACTACCCGGACGAGTTCTATCTCCCGGGCAACATCACGCCCGACAAGCGCGAGCAGGCGCTCAAGGACATCAACGGATTCACGAAAGGCAGCCGCGAGCGGCTGGCGCGCGCGGTCAAAGCCGGCGTACCGATCGCCTACGGCTCGGACGAGTACTACAACATGGGCGGGCGCTCGCGCGGACTATCGAGCCTGCAGGCGTTGCTTGCCTACGCGGCGTCGGGGATGACGGCGATGCAGATCATTCAGTCGGCCACGGTGAACGCGGCGGATCTCGCCGGATGGGGCGATCGGATTGGCGCGCTGGAGGTGGGGAAACTCGCGGACATCATCGCGGTGAATGGAGATCCGACGAAGGACATTGGACTGCTGGCCGCCGGAGCCAGATTCGTGATGAAGGGGGGAACCGTCATACGACGTTAACCGCGACTGCGCTGCGTGCTGCGTGCTACTGCAGCGCAGCCGCGGTTGCTTCACACCTCCATTCGGTACCCCGACCGCGCCACCGTCGCGATGTACCCTCTCTCACCCGCGGTATGCCCCAACTTCCGTCGCAGCTCCGCGAGGTGCGTGTCGATCGTCCGGCTGACAACATCGTCACTATACCCCCACACCTCGTGCAGCAGCTCGCGCCGCGGAACGACGTCGCCGGCGCGCTTGAGGATGGCGAGCAGCAGATCGAATTCCTTCGGGCGAAGCGTGACCGTGCGGCCGGCGCGGCGCACCTGGCGGGCGCGCACATCGACCTCGAGGTCGGCCACCTGCAGGTTGGCGCCGCGAGGGCGCGAGCCGTCGGCGTTCGTTGACTCCGGTACGTCGCCGCGCGAGAGATCGCGCAGCAGCGAGAGCAGACGGGCGTGCGACTCGCGCGTCTGGACAGTCGCGCGCTGTATGCGCACGCGCTCGAGCGTCTCGGCGAATCGCTCCTCGTCGAACGGCTTGAGCAGATAGTCCAGCGCGCGCAGCTCGAACGCGCGTACGGCGTACTGATCGTACGCGGTGACGAACACGATCACCGGAGCGTTGTCGCCCTCCTCGAGTATGCGCGCGACCTCGATGCCGTTCGTCTCGGCCATCTGCACATCGAGAAAGACGAGGTCGGGATGGTCGCGCGCGATGATGTCGAGCGCTTCGCGGCCGTCGCCACACTCACCGATGACGCTGAAGTCGGCGTGCTCGGCCAGCAGCGTGCGCAGGCGAAGACGGGCCAGCGGCTCGTCGTCGACGATCAACGTGCGCGCGACGGGGCCGGCGGCGGTCTCGGTCACGCCGGCGCCGCCGCTGCGTGCCGGCATGGGATGCGGATGGTGCATAGCGTGCCTCCTTCTGCAATCGGTGCGATCGTGAATTGGTGTTCGTCGCCATAGAGCTGCGCCAAGCGCGCGCGCGTGCTCGAGAGGCCGACGCCCTGTCGCGCCGGACCGCCGGCCGGCACGCCGATGCCATCGTCCTTCACGATCAAGGTCAGCCTGCCGCCCACGCACTCGGCGCTCACCTCGACGCGGCCGGGTCCCGACCGCTTGGCGATCCCGTGACGGATGGCGTTCTCCACCAGCGGTTGCAGCACGAGCCGCGGCACGTGCACGCCGAGCGCGTTGGGTGCGACGGAAAATCTCACCTGGAGGCGCGCTCCAAAGCGCGCTTCCTGGATGTCGACGTACTTCTCGAGGAAGGAGAGCTCTTCCTCGAGCGTGATCTCGACGCGGTCGCCGGCATCGAGCATCTGCCGCAGCAGCTCGCTCAACCGCGCGATGAGCTGCTCGGCTCGCTTCGGGTCCGGACGCACGAGCGCGGAGATGGCGTGGAGCGTGTTGAAGAGAAAGTGCGGATGCAGCTGCGCGCTCAGCGCATGGAGCTGCGCCTCGGCCAGCTGTGCCTGGAGCTTCGCCGCGCGCACCGATCGCTCGCGCGATTCGCGCCCATAGGCGAGCGCCGCCGCCGTGGTGGCGATCGCGATGTAGAAGAGCGTGTCGAAGGCGACGTAGCTGGTGACGGCGCGATTCATCGACGCCACGATCCCTTTGCGAAACATCGCCGGCAGCGCGAACGGCTCCAGCCACTCGACAGCGCCCATCATCGCGCTGCCGACGGTGAGGAACAGCACCAGCGTGACACCCTGCGCGATGAGCGCGCGGGTGGTGTTTTCGCTGAAGCGGTAGCGGAGCGTCACCCAGGCGATGATCGGCGTGAACAACATGCAGATCGTGAAGCTCGCGAAGTTGCTGGCGAACAGATGGCTGAACGGACGCGGGCTCGTAATCGCTTCCTGCGCCGCGAACAGAATCGCCAGTCCCGTCCAGGCGAGCACATCGTAGAGCGCCCAGCGCCACGGCGCGCTGCGCGCCGCGTCGAGCAGCGCCGGCCGGCCGCGCGGAGTCGCCGACACCGTCGCGATGTCGCTTGCTACCGACGCCGAGTCGGGAATTGCGAAGGACTGGGCACTCACGTTTTTCACGAAAGTCTGGGGAAGCCCGCTAGGGCTTTGGCGGCGCAATTCCGAACGCTGACTCAATCAGCGGCCATCCCTCGCGCGCGACAACGGTTGCCGGGGTGATCTGACACCCTCTTGCACATCCCTCACCGCCGTGCTGGCTGGGAGCCTTAGGCGGGCGGGCGATGTAAGCCCCAGGAACGACGATTGATCTTCGCGCGGAGCATGCACAGACTAGATGCTCTTCGCGGCGGCGCGCTTTTCGGGGAGCAGATAGAAGACGGCGAGCGCCGCGTGAAGGGCGAGGCAGCCCCAGGCGGAGACGAACGCGAGCGCGAGCGCGATGGCGTAGGCGAGCGGACCGAGCGCGGAGCGGCGGGTGAGCGTGCGCACGGCGACCCGGTCCGCATTCGGGTCGAGCAGCCGACCGCCCTTGATCGCGTACCACCAGAGCGCGTTGAACGCGATCGCGATGATGAGGATCGTGGTGCTGTATGCCGCGACCGCCGCCGTTCTGCCCGGCTCCTTGGCCAGATAGGCGGCGAGCAATCCGGCGGGAAAGGGGACGAAGGCGACGAACATCAGCAGCACGACGTTGATCATCAGGAAGTAGCGGTCGCTGCGCAGGATGTACGTGAACATCGCGTGGTGATTCGTCCACATGATCCCGATCGCGATGAAGCTGATCGCGTAGCCGACGTACGACGGCCAGAGCGCGAGGAGCGCATGCTGCAGCCCACCCATGGTGTCCGACACCGCCGGCGGCGGTACGCGGATCTCGAGGATGAGCAGCGTGATCGCGATGGCGAAGACACCATCGGAGAACGCTTCGACTCTGGTGGTTTCGGAGAGAGTTTGATCAGGCATCGGAGATCGCTGCGTGCCGCGTGCTGCGCATTCGCGGTTCAGTCTGTAGTTGTTTTCTCGCCAAGCAGCCGCCGAATCGCGGCGAGCTCGACGTCGAGCATTGCCCGCAAAACCTTGTACCGCGCGATCGCATCACGGCCGATCTTCTGATCCGCCGAGTTGGTCATTCCCGCGAGGTAGGTGATGTGCGCTTGCAGACCTGGCTTGCTGTAGCGAATCGGCGGCGTGACCAGGTGAGACTCGATGTCCTGAATCTGCTTGAGCGTGTCGGCCGCCGCGCCGGTCGCATCCTTGAGGCGAGTGCGCGCCTGGCGAACCTGCGCCACCGCACGATTCGCGTCGCTCACCAGGTCGCGTACCTTTACGTTGTGATCGAACTGCTCGCGCAGATCGGCGGGCGTGACTCCATCCTTCGCAACGCGCGGGTCGATCTTGAGCACGAGCGGCTGCGTCTCCGTCAGGCCATTCGCCGTGAAGCGGATTTTGTAGTTACCGGGCACCGCCGTCGGTCCACCGCCGCCGGCCACGCGCGTCTGCGCGTTGACCGGACCCGGATAGGAGAGATCCCAGGTCATGCGGTTGAGTCCCTTGTGCTTAGTGAGCCGCACCGGACCGCGCCCGCGACGCGGGCCCGCATCTTCGTCCATCGCCGCGTCGGCGTTGGGATCGGTGGCCACGCCACTCTCGCTCGACATGCTGCGCACGACGGCGCCCTTGTCGTCGAGGATGTCGACCGTCACCGGCGCGGTCGCATCGCCATTCAAGTAGTAGTCGACCATGGCGCCGGCGGGCACGTACTGCGGCGACGAGGGCCCGCCGCCTCGGCCGAATCCACCGCCGCCCTGGTAGCGCATGCGCACCGCATCGCGCGGCTTGAAGAGATGCGCCGGCGCCTGCGCCACCTGGTCGCGCCACTGATGCAGCGGCGTGAGGTTGTCCAGAATCCAGAACGAGCGGCCCTGCGTCGACACGATCAGATCCTTTTGATGGATCGTGAAGTCGGTGATGGGCGTGTTCGGCAAGTTCAACTGGAACGGCTGCCAGTGCGCGCCGTCGTCGAAGGAGAGGTACATGCCGAACTCCGTGCCCGCGTAGAGTAATCCTTCGCGGTTCGGATCCTCCCGAATCACGCGCGCCGGCTCATCGGCGCCGATGCCGCCGACAATCTTCGTCCAGTTCTTTCCGTAGTCCGTCGTCTTGTAGATGTACGGAGAGAAGTCGCCGAGCAGGAATCGGTAGACCGCGATGTAGGCCGAGCCGGCGTGGAAGGGCGAGGGTTCGATCGAATTGACGCGCCCGCCGGGCGGCAGATCTTTTGGCGTGATGTTCGTCCACGACTTGCCATCGTCGCGCGTGACGAAAACCGGGCCATCGTTGGCTCCCGTCCAGATCAGCCCGCGCTGCAGCGGCGATTCCTTGATCGCGTAGAGCGTGCTGTAGAATTCTTCGCCCGTCACATCGCGCGTGATCGGCTCGCCGCTCACGCCCTGGTAGCGCGGATCGTTGGCGGTGAGATCGGGGGAGATTTTCTCCCAGGTCACGCCCTCGTCGCGCGTGCGATGCACGTACTGCGATCCGTAGTAGACGATGCGCGGATCATTGGGCGAGGTCTCCATAGGCGAGACGCGTTGGAAGCGGAAGATCAGATCGCTGGCCGGATTCCCATAGAGCGACTGCGCGCCGACCCAGTAGTTTTTCTCCTGGCCCGTGCGAACGTTCATGCGGCTGAACTGTCCTTTGCAGGCGCCGTACACTGTGTCGGGATTGGTGCGATGCGGCATGATCGGTCCGGTCTCGCAACCCGGACCGGTGCGCCACTCTTCGGCTTGACCGGACCCCAGTGGAAGACTCGGCACGATCACCGTGCTGTTGTCCTGCTGGGCGCCGTAGAGGCGGTACGGAGTCTGGTTGTCGACCGCCACGTTGTAGATCTCGGCCGTCGGCTGATTGTATTGCGAGGACCAGGTGCGTCCGCCATCCATCGAGACGTTGGCGCCGCCGTCGTTCGACTGGATCATCACGTTGCCATCGCGCGGACTGATCCACATGTCGTGATTGTCGCCGTGCGGCACGCGCATCGTCTGCCACGACTTGCCGCCGTCGGCCGACTTGAAGAATCCCTCGGCGCCGCCGTAGACGATGTCGGCGTTGGTCGGATCGGCGGCGAGCGTCACATAGTAGAAGGGGCGCGTGACGAGCTGGCCATTCGTGTTCATCAGCGACCAGGTCGCGCCGGCGTCGTCCGAGCGGTAAAACCCGCTTCCTGGTTTTGCCTCGACGAGCGCGTACACCCGCTGCGGATTGGCGGCCGTGACCGCGAGATTCGCCTTGCCGATGAACTCGGCTTGGGTCGCGACTACAATATTCGTCCAGTGATCGCCGCCGTCGACGCTCTTGTAGAATCCGCCCTCGCGCGCGCCGCTGATGATCGTCCACGGCTTCCGCTCGCCGCGCCACATCCACGCATACACGACGTTGGGATTGCCCGGCTGGATCTCGACGTCGCTCGAGCCGGTGGAGTCGGAGATGAAGAGGACTTTCTCCCACGACTGGCCGCCGTTCTTCGAGCGAAAGACGCCGCGCTCGGCGTTGGGTTTAAAGGCATTACCTGCAGCTGCGACATATAAGACTTCGGGATTGGTCGGGTGCACGCGTATGGTGCCGATCTGTCCCGCTTCGCGCAGGCCGACGAAGCGCCACGTTTTGCCGGCGTCCGTCGACTTGTAGATGCCGCGACCGGTGGAGACGTTGCTGCGAATGTCGTCGGAGCCGGTGCCGACGTAGACGACGTTCGGATCGGACTCGGCGACTTCGATCGCGCCGATGGAGCCGAGTGGGATCTGGCCGTTGTCGGAGATCGGAAACCAGGTGACGCCGGCGTCGGTGGTTTTCCAGACGCCGCCCGAGGCGACGCCCATGTAGTAGGTGCGCGGCTGCGACGGGACGCCGGTGACGGCGGTGACGCGGCCGCCGCGATTCGGGCCGACCATGCGGTACTTGAGGTCGGGGAAGAGGGCGGGGTCGAAGGTGGCCGGGCTTACACCGGAGTTACGCGTGGGCGTTTGAGCGAGCGCCTGTGTCGCCAGCGTGACAAGCACGGCGACCGGCAAGAAGACGCGTCGATACATGGCGACGACACCCGTGTTGAGGGACAGCGACGGCAACCGCGACTGGGCTCTCTGGACAACTCGGAGATTACGGTTTGCCGACAGCCAGCACAACACGACGGTCAGCGCATCATCGGCCGATGCCTCGTCGTGCCAGGTTCCAGGTGACGGTCGAGGTGCTCTTGCCGCCGCCTCGATACCCTTGGCCCGTTGCCACGATGCTCTTCGAGCCGCGCAGATGGTTGGGATCGTCCACTGGTCCATCCATGGCCGCCAAGAGCGGCGCGATGAGCAGCTGCTGATCGGACTCTCGGCAATTGCTGTCCCGCCCGCACATCTGCGCGTGCGCCTTTCCCTCGTGCGTGAAGGCATAGCTCACGCGAATCGCATACGTCCCGGCGGTCGGGTTGACGATCTCCACTGTGGCCGGAGATGAGTCCTCTACCTTTCCTTCAACGGTCGTGCTCTGGGCGGTGATCAGAGTTATCGCTCCGCCCCGAAGTGCCTTTTGTCTGCTCCTCGTCATGTTGTGCACTTCGGTGTAGCCGGTGGCGGTTCCGGCGCCATTCCTCAGGTCGACCGTGATCCGCGTCGTCAAGGAATTCGACCAGCTCTGCATCTCGTTTTCGCCTTGGTCGCCGGAGCTCTCGAAGGTAAAGCTGATCCGGCCGCTCCAGTTCGGACCGACACCGGCATTCCATTGTCCTTCCGCGTTGCCGGCGCGCGACGTTGCCTTCACGAAGAACCCCGCGGTGGCGACGGACTGATCGGGGGCCGTGAAGATGAACCGCATCGGCGCGCCAACGTCGGATGGACCTTCCTGCGGAGCGACGCCGCCCAAGTTCGAGCGTGCACGCGCCTCCGAGAAGCGCGCCTTCGTGGTCTCGCCACTCTTGGTCTTCACCTCCGCGCTCACCGTCGTCTTTCCGCCTGGCACCAGCGTCACCGTATTGGACGGCGGATCGAACGCGATGTCGACGCACTTGCCATTCTGCTGCCACTGGGTCATGGCGATCGAATACCAGACGGCAGCCCAATACGTGAGTGCTATGCCCACGCCGTACGCCTCGGCGTAATGACCTTTGGTCGGGTCACCACCGGCAAAGGTTCCCAGAGTAGGCGCCG
Organism: Gemmatimonadales bacterium; assembly: GCA_038228795.1. Classification (GTDB taxonomy): domain Bacteria; phylum Gemmatimonadota; class Gemmatimonadetes; order Gemmatimonadales; family Gemmatimonadaceae; genus JALZAE01. Next base: position 57,477 of record JBBROY010000022.1, on the reverse strand, counting down.
TCAGGAGGCCGCCGACATGGAAGTCGATCGTCACGTGCTGCGTGACGTTGCTTCCGGCGGGCGTGGCGATGGCGCCGCTCGGGTCGCGAATCGTGCCCGCGAGCGTGTACGTGTAGTCGATGTCGGCTTTGACCGGGTCGTGCAGAAATCCGTCATCACTCACCTGGCCTTTGTATGTCCCGACCGCGCGTCCCTCGATGTGGGTTCTGCTCGTCCCGTTGGCTTGCGCATCGGTGCTCTCGATGCTGAAAGACAACACCCCCTCCCCTTCGGCGATTCCATCCGCCTTCGGACAGGTCTTGACCTTGTTGCCGAGCGTGAAGCGGGCGACGACGCGCTTGCCAGCCGTGGCCGGCGTGTTGCCGACGGCGGTCACCGTCGAGTTGTCCGTGCGGCCCTCGTAGCCGGACGGGGCTGTCTGGCTGGGGTCGCTCCTCGTGATCAGATAGCCCTCACCCGGACCCGGGAGGTGAATGGGCGCGCTGTTACCCTGCGCCCGCACGATTGCGACGACGAACGTTGCCGCGGCCATGGCGAGCATCGGGATCCGGCGCATCTCCGCCTCCTGGGGCGCACGACGGGCGCGGACCTGACGGGTGTCGTCTGGCGCGGCTCGTCAACGGCGGGCAAGGTAGGCCACGCGCGCGAAACGACCGTCAACAGTGGCGTCAACTCAATGCGGCGCAACGGAAAGCGTGGGTCGCGCGACTTTACATCGCCGGCGCCCCGGAGTGCTCAGCGCACCTCGATCGGCGCCGTCCAGCGGAACGGTCCCCACTCCATGGCGAGCGTGCCATGCGTCTTGTCGATCGGGATGATCGAGATCGTGAACTTCTCGACCGGCGTCGCCAGCGTCTCGGTTTTCATGCGGGCCATGCCGAGGTCGTGCGTAGCGTCGTACATGGTGCCCCACTGCCCGGACTCTTTGTTCACGATCAATTCGGCGCCGTCCTTACGCGGAACGCTCCACAGTGTGTACGTCCCGGCGGGCAGCTGCATGCCGGCGAGCACGATGGGCGCCGACGTGGTGAACTGCGTGGCGGCGTTGGCGCCCGTGCGCCACACGCGGTCGTACGGCATGATGCTGCTACCGATGAGCACGCGGCCGCGCGCGAGTGGGCGGCCGTAGTCGATCGAGAAAGTGGCGGCACCGATGTTGGCGCGCGCGGTGTCGCGCACGCTGAGCTGCGTCATGCCGGTCTTCGTCTCGAGCGCTTCGAATCGGTCAGCGATGGGACGGATGTCGGGCGGTGTGGCGAGGCGGGTCACTTCTACTAAGTAGGTCGTGCGCGCGCCCGAGTAGGTGAGCATGTGGCCGGCGGAATCGAACGTCGCGGCGCCGGTGCCGGCGAGCCAGTCGTGGGTGATGTCGGCCTTGTTGCCCGGCAGCGGGTGTACGATGCCTTCGTGCAGGGGGAAGCGGTCGAATTCCCGGTCGATGTAGAACTGGCGCATGATCACGGAGTCTGCCGTCGTCGCGGCGCCGGGTGCGCGCTTCGATGATGCGGCGCGGTTCAGCGCGGCGTCGAAGTAGAGCTCGTAGAGGCTGTACATCTGCGGGAGGTGCGCCATCGCGGTGCCGCCGTTGGTGGCGAAGTCGCGGGTTACGGTGCCGGCGGCGTCCTTCTTCGAGATGTGGACGGAGTCCTTCGTCACGTCGACGACGACGCGGCGTTCGCGCTGGTTGGCGGGCTCGCTCGGGGTGTGGATGTCCATCACGAGGTGGCGGATGCTGCCGTCTGGGTTCAGGTCGATCTCGGTGTGGCGGCGGCGGACGCGGGGGAAGCGGTCTAGTTCGTCAGTTGTCAGTTTGGTGCCGGTGCGTGTGACGCTTTCCACCGAGATGGTGTCGGTGCCGAGTTTGGCGAGGAAGCCGTAGTGGTCGGCGGGGGTGGCGGGGGCGCAGGCGGCCAGGGCGAGGGCGGCGAGGACGACACTCTTCATTCGGCGATGGATGCGGGTGGAGGAATTACGAGTTGGGCACGTCGAGGTATTCCACGTGGCTGAGAAGGATACTCCCGTGGCCCCGCCGAAAGTCGGCGACGGGACCGCACGCACCTGTGAGTGACCGAATGCGTCCGTGGCAGGACGAGGGGATGCCACGCTTACGGTATAGCCCCTCGCGGTCCCCATCGTCTCGCCGACGCCCACTACGTGGTGCGGCACCGTGACGCCAGCAGACCGGTCGCCGTGCTCAGATCGATGTCCGCGATGAGAAGTCCTGCAACGCCGTAGGGTTGATGGACGAGCACCGTCCCGTTCGGCCGCACGACCGCCGACGTCGTCGGCGACCCCTCGCTCGCGTAGTTCACGCTCGCGAAGTACACGCTGTTCTCCGCCGCGCGACAGAGCATCGCCTTCTCGTGAAAGCTGTTCGCCGGATCGGCGAACTCGGTCGGACGGAAGCTGCCGGGCTCCGCGGCGTGAAAGTGCGGATGAAAGACGACCTGCGCACCGCGACGCGCCGCCCAGCGGACGGTCTCCGGATACCGCCACCCCTCGTGACAGATCGCGACGCCGAAGGTGAGCGACCCGGCGCGAAAGACATGGCGTTCACTGCCCGGCGCGTACATCGAATCTTCCGACGGGTCGAGCTGCACCTTGTCCTGAAATCCGGCGATCGTTCCATCGGCATTGATCACGAGCGTCGTGATCCGCGCCGCGTCGCTCACTATCCGCTCGGTGCCGAGCACCACGGCGATCTTCGCGGCTTTGGCGGCGGCGGCGATCGACTGCCAGGCGCCCTCGAGAAACTCGGCGCTCGGCGCCGGAGCTGTGGTGCCGGCGCGATAGCCGGGCACGTAGCACTCCGGGAAGCAGACGATCGACGCGCCGTCGCTCGCGGCGCTTGTGATCGCGTGCTCGGCGAGCGCAACGGATTCGTCCGCCGATGCGGGGAACGACAGATTGGCGAGGGCGATGCGAATGGTGGTCACGGAAAATTCACTCCCAGCGAAATACTCTCGACGCGATCGCCGTACAGATGAAGAACACCGCAAACAACCCGCCGACGTCGCCCATGTGCGCCATCCACCCTTCTCCGCGCCAAATCCCTTCGAGCAGCGACACCGCATAAGTCATCGGCAGCACTCTCGCAACGGCGCGCAATCCGGGTGGCAGTGCCGCGAGGGGCACGAACAGTCCCGACAGGCCGATCATCGGATAGAGAACGACTGCGCCGATCGGTTGCGCGAAGCGCGCCGTCGGGACGATGCTCGCGATGACGAACCCGATCGACATGATGCTCCACGTGGTGAGGAGCAGCGCGAGGCCGAACGCGAGGAGCGGCACCTCGGGACCGGCCGCGTAGTAGCGCCTGCCGGCGAGCATCATCAGGATCATAGTGACCGCGGTGAGCGCGAGCTTCACGATCACGTGAGCGGACAGAATCGTCAGTGGACGAAGCGGCGTGGCGCGCAGGCGCTTCAAAATGCCGCCCTCGCGATAGATGGAGATGATCGTCACGAGCGAGAGCACGGCGCTGTTCGCGATGAGAATCGAGACGAGCACCGGCACTCCGCCCGCACCGAATAGCGAGCCTACGGACGCCGAGACCTCGGCAGTTTTCCCAACGCCAATCCGGCCGAGTACGATGAAAGTGAGCACCGGCACGGCTATCGTGCCGATCGCCCCCATCGGCTCACGGAGGAAGATCTTCGTCTCCAGCCAGGTGAGTTCGGGAAGTCCGCGCAGTGAGATCACGTTCTCAATCTCGGATCGAGTGGCCGGTGAGCTTCAGAAACACGTCTTCCAGCGTGGGGAGCACGGTCCGAAACTCGGTGACGCGAATCCGGTTCTCCGACAGGCTTTGAATCACGTCGGTCACGAACTCGTCTCCGGTGCCCGCGAGGGTGAATCGTTCCTGGTGACTCGACACGGACGACAGATGTGGAATGCGCGCGAAGGATTCCGCGGCGCCGGCGTCGGCTGTCGTCAGGAGCACACTGCGTTCCGGGCAATGCCGCGCGACGAGACGCTCGGGTTGGTCGATATCGATGATCCGTCCCCGTTCGATGATGGCGACGCGATCGCAGAGCCGCTCGGCTTCCTCCATCAAGTGCGTCGTGAGAAAGACGGTCTTGCCGCGGTCCCGAATGCCGCGCACGAGATCCCAGATCGCTCGTCGGGCCTGCGGGTCGAGGCCGGTGGTGAGCTCGTCGAGAAAAACGACTTCCGGATCGTTGATCAGCGCCAGCGCGATGAAGAGTCGCTGCTTCTGCCCGCCCGACAGCGTCATGAACCAGGCATCGCGTTTCTCGTAGAGTCCCAGCTGCTCGAGCAGCTGGTCGCCGACGGCCCGCTTCTTTTTGTAGAGAGACGCCCACAGCTGCACCGCCTCGCGCACCTTGATGCGCTTCTGCAACTGGGCCTGCTGGAGCTGCACTCCGATGCGCTCCTGCAGCGTATACACATCGCGGAAGGGATCGAGGCCGAGCACGGAGATCGTGCCGCGGTCCGGTGTGCGAATGCCTTCGACGCATTCCATCGTCGTGGTCTTGCCGGCGCCGTTCGGGCCGATGAGACCGAAGATCTCGCCGTTGAACACCTCGAGCGACACGTCGTCCACCGCGACGAGCGAGCCGTACGTCTTCCGGATTCCGGTGACGCGAATGACGGCACTGCGATCGTCGTCGGTCTGGTGGATCACGCGTTCGCGTCCTGTTGAGGCGCACGGCACATGCACACCTTGAATTCTATCCTCGTTGCCCCAACCTGACGCGAAGATTGCACAAACCTTCGGACGGTGATTGACCGCGACTCATGTCTCGCGTTCGGAGAGCGGTGACCGTGGTCTCGCAGGCGAGGTTGTATCCGTTGTCCCCGTGCGCTCTCGACATTCACCATCCGCGGATCATGCGACCCTCTCCTGCTCTAGTCAGCGCTCTGATGCTCTCCCTCGCCAACTGCGCGGAGCCTTCGGCCGTGGCCGCGCCGCTGGAGGGATCTTGGGCGAAGGTACAAGTGTTCGCCGGCAGTTCGCTCACGATGAATCTTCAAACGAACGGCTCGGCCGTCTCCGGCGCGGGCACCTTCGCGGGCGAGGCGGGACCGAGCGGCACAGTGGCCGTTGTTGGCACACGGACGGGAAACGCGGTGCAACTCGACTTCACGCTCACAACGACGCTCCCTCCAATCGTCGGGACGAGAACGGAGCACTTCGCCGGCACACTGGTGGGTGCGACGTTGCAAGGCACGATGCAGTACGATACGCCGTCCGCGGAGAACCTGTCCGCGCCCGCCCTATTCGCGCGGGCCGATGCTCTTGCCGGCGTGTCCGGAATCATCGGCACCGTTCGCCGCGGTCCGATCACGCCGGTGTGTCGGCTGAACGTGGCGTGCGACGCGCCCTTCAGCGCGGGCTTCTCGGTGCGCAGAGGGAACAGCCAGGTCGCGACGTTCCGGTCCGACGCGGCGGGGAATTTCCTCCTGCTGATAGGGCCCGGCACGTACACGATCGTGCCCGCGGCCGATGCGCCGATCATAAACCCCTCGGCACAGGTGAAGACTGTGATTGTCTCGGGCGGCGGCCTTCTGACGCTGGCCGACCTCGAGTTCGACACCGGGATTCGTTGAGCGGCTCGGATGGGCGCGCGACACGTCAGCGCGTCGACCTCCACATGACCACAGCGAACCCGAGCGCGGTGAGCACGAACTCGTTTGACGGTGACCGCATCTTACGATCCCTAGGGCCGCGTCGCGACCCTCGGCCCAGGTCCATCCGCGGATAGTTGACAATCTCCGACCCGACCGCATCTTACCCCAAGTATCTTGTCCCAAGAGCCTTGGAGGATGCCGATCGTGGCGAAAACGCTGCCGCTGGTGCGTGGCTCGCTCGATGTGCTCGTCCTGCGCGCCCTCAGCTGGGGCCCAATGCACGGATTCGAGATCATCACCTGGCTCGAGGAGCGCTCCGGCGGCGTGCTCGATGTCGAAGACGGCGCGCTCTACCACGCTTTCGTCCGCCTCGAGTCGCGCGGCGCGATCACCGCCGCCTGGGGCGAGACGGAGAATGGACGCCGCGCCCGCTACTATAAGATGACGTCTGCCGGCGAAGCCGTACTCCGGGCCGAGACGTCCAAGTGGCTCCAGTACACCGGCATCATCACCGATATCCTCACCGTCGCGCGGCCGAAGCCGCGCGCGAGCTGACGGCGGCGCCCCGTGCTCCTGCGCCCCGGAATTCGTGGCCTGCTCCGCCTGCCGCTGCACCGGCGGGAGCTGGCGGGCGACGAGATGGATGAAGAGATCCGCAGCCATCTCGAGCTGCGCGTGGCGCAGCTGGTCGCCCAGGGGTGGACGCCCGACGGCGCCGCGGCCGAGGCCGAGCGCCGCTTCGGGAGCGCAGACGTGCGGCGCTCGCTGCGCGCGGCCGCGCGCCACCGGACGGAAGTGATGTCGCTCCGCGAACGCATGGAGGCGCTCCGCTACGACGTGCGCTATGCCCTGCGCCAGCTGTGGAACACGCCGGGGATGACGGCGATGATCGTCATCACCTTCGCGCTCGGCATCGGCGCGAACGCGACGATGTTCGGCATCGTCGATCGCCTGCTGCTGCGGCCGCCGGCGCACGTCGCCGCACCCGATCGGATCTTCACCCTGCAGCTGATCGCGGCCGCCCAACGCAAGCCGCCCATGCTGGGGCCGGCTGCAACACTGGTCGCCGGCGAAGGGCTTGTACAAAAGTCGTGGTCGTATCCCGTCTACCAGGGGATGCTCGCCAACGTCCGCGCGTTCGAGGGCGTCGCCGCGGAGAGCTACGCGTCGGAGTATCCGCTCGGACGCGGCACGAGCGCTCGCACCATCAACGGTGTTCTGGTCAGCGGCAGCCTTTTCCCCACGCTCGGCGTACGACTGCTACTCGGACGCGGCATCCAGCCCGCCGATGAAGCGCCATCCACCGCGGCCGATGTCATCGTCATCAGCGAGCGCGTGTGGCGCCGCGACTTCGGTGCGAGGCGGAACGCGATCGGCCAGACGGTCGAGCTCGGCACCGGCCGATTCACGATCGTCGGCGTCGCGCCCGCCGGCTTCAACGGGCTCGATCACGAGCGCATCGATGTCTGGATCCCGCTCCTCGCACCGCACGCGCCGCCCTTCCCGCTCCCCACCTGGGCGACCGCCCGCAACGTGCAGCTCCTCACCGTACTCGCACGGGTTCGTTCGCGGATGACCATTGCTGCCGCCGAGGCGCAGGCGACGTCGGTGCTCCGCGCGGACGGGGCGGCGCACGCCGAGTCAGATTCGCTGGCGCGCGTGCGACTGGAGCCGGTGATTCCGGCGCGCGCATCGCATGTGTCGCCTGGGGCGAGGGTCGCGTTGCTGCTCGGATTGGTGTCCACGTTCGTGCTGCTCATCGCCTGCGCCAACGTCGCCAACCTTCTGCTCACGCGCACGCTGCGCCGGCGGCGCGAGCTCGCGGTGCGGCTCGCGCTCGGCATCTCGCGCGGTCGCCTCAGCGCGCAGCTCGCCATGGAGGTGATGGCGATGGCGTTGATGGGCGGATGTGCGGCGCTCGGCGTCGTGGCGTTGGGCGGTCGCGTCATCGAGCGCGTGCTCCTCGCCGACTATGCCTGGCCGGATGCGGCGTTCGATGCGCGACTGCTCGGCTACGCGGCACTGGCGACGATCGTCGTTGGATTGCTGGCCAGCTTGGTGCCCGCCATGCACGGCATCCCTGCGGACCTCTCGCTCGAGCTGCGATCGGGCACGCGCGGTGGAGTGAGCCGCACGCGGCTGCGCACCGCGCTGCTGCTCACGCAGGCGACGCTGTCGGTCGTGCTGCTCTCTTGCGCGGGTGTGTTCGTGCGGAGCTTTCGCAACGCGACGTCGATCGATCTCGGGCTCGATATCGACAGAGTGCTCGTGGCAACCGTCGATCTTCAGGGCGCCGGATTCTCGAACTCCGCGATGGACGCATCGTATCGGCAGATGCTCGAGCGTCTCTCAACGAGTCCAGGCATCGCCCACGCAACGGTGGCGGAGGGCGCGCCGTTTTTTCAGTCAACGGTCCAAGAGCCTGTATCGCTTCCGGGGCACGATACGGTGGCAGCGCTCGGCGGGCGCTCCGTGCGCGTCGTGGCCGCAACCCGCGACTATTTCGCCACGTCAGGCACCCGGATTCTTCACGGCCGTGACTTCTCCACCCGATCTGACGGAGAGGCCACGCGAGTCGCGGTGGTGAACGACCAACTCGCTCGACTGCTGTGGCCATCGGGCGATCCGTTGGGGCAGTGCATCAAGATCGGCGGGCCGAAGGAGGCGTGCTCGGAGGTAATCGGCGTCGCCGCGGCAACGCGAACCCTTCATACCGACGGCACCAAGGTGGATCCTCAGGCATACGTGCCGCTCACCCAGGGAATCCATCTTGCCGCTGCGCGTGCGCTGATGATTCGGCCCGCCGGCAACGATCCGGAGGTCGCGGTGCGGCGCGTTCAGCAGCTGTTGCAGACGACCGCGCCAAATCTTCCGTACGTGAGTGTCGTGCCGATGCGCACGCTGCTCGCGGAGGACATCCAACCCTGGCGGCTCGGCGCCACGATGTTCGCGCTGTTCGGACTGCTCGCGCTGGTGCTCGCGGCGGTGGGCCTCTATGGCGTCACGTCGTACATGGTGGGGCAGCGCATGCACGAGCTCGGCGTGCGCGTCGCACTCGGCGCGCTGCCCCGGCAGGTCGTCGCGCTCGTGGTCGGGCAGGGCTTGTGGATCGTGGGGCTGGGCTCGCTGCTCGGCGTGGCGATTTCACTCGGCCTCGCGGGGCTCATCGAAGCGTTGCTGTTTCAGGTGTCCGCGCGCGATCCGCTCGTGCTCGCGCTGGTGGCCGCGACGATGATCGCGGTCGCGCTCGTGGCAACGCTCGTTCCCGCGGCACGCGCGGCGCGCGCCGACCCGCTCTCCGCGTTGCGCGGGGAGTAGCAACCAGCAATAGCAGCGCGAGCGGTCAACACGCTGTCGAGCCCTGTCGGCCCGCTGCTCAGCACCGCGCTCGTCGGACTCGGCGCGCTCGCCGGCGCCCGGATGCAGGAGCCGCGATAGCGGCGAGCATGCGGCGCGGCTACAATAGCGCGACCGCATCGTCCCATTCCTTCCGGAGCTCGTGGTGCTCATGTCCCGCCTCTCCCGCCTGGCGCTGGCGCTCTCCGCGACCGGCGCGCTCCCGCACCTGCTCGCCGCGCAGCCACGCACGCCGGCCGCTCCCGCCGTCGCCACCGCCGCCGCGGTCTACGACTCGTCGCTCTTCCGCGCGATGCAGTGGCGCAACGTCGGCCCCTTTCGCGGCGGACGCGCCGTCGCCATCGCGGGCGTCACGTCGCAGCCGCACGTCTACTACGCGGGCTACACTGGCGGTGGCGTGTGGAAGACCGACGATGCCGGCGCGAGCTGGAAGAACATCTCCGACGGATTCTTCAAGCGCGGCTCGATCGGCGCCATCGCGGTGGCCGAGTCCGATCCGAACGTCATCTATGTCGGAACGGGCGAGCACGCGGTGCGCGGGCAGTCATCGTCGTTCGGCGACGGCGTCTACAAGAGCACCGATGCCGGCAAGGCGTGGACGCACATCGGTCTCGAGGCGACGAAGCAAATCTCTCGTGTGATCATTCATCCGTCGAATCCGGACATGGTGTACGTGGCGGCGCAGGGCGACCGATGGAAGGCGACCGCCGAGCGCGGCATCTATCGCTCGAGCGACGGTGGAAAGAATTGGACGCTCGTGCTCAAGGGCGCGAACGGCACGAGCGGCGCGAGCGAGCTGGCGATGGATCCCACCAATGCGCGCATCCTCTACGCGGCGTTCTGGGATCATCAGCGGTTGCCGTGGCAGGTGCGCAGCGGTGGGCCGGGCAGCGGCATCTGGAAAAGCACCGACGGCGGCGACAGCTGGAACCGTCTGGGCGAAGGACTGCCCAAGCTCATGGGCAAGATCGGCATCGCGGTGTCGTCGGCGAATCCGGAGCGCGTGTACGCCATCATCGAAGCCGAGAAGAGCGGGATGTACCGATCGGACGATGCGGGGAAGAATTGGCGGCTGCTGAGCGAAGACCGCCTCGCGGTGACGCGCTCGTGGTACTACATGAACGTCACCGCCGATCCGCAGAACGCGGACGTCGTCTATGTGATGAACGCGCCAATCACCAAGTCCATCGATGGCGGGCGCACCTTCGCGGTGTTCCCCTCCCTGCACGGCGACAATCATCAGCTGTGGATCAATCCGAAAGACGCGCGCTATCTGGCCAACGCGAACGATGGCGGGGTGAGCGTGTCGCTCAACGGCGGCAAGAGCTGGAGCACGCAGGACAACCAGCCCACCGCGCAGTTCTATCACGTGATTGCGGACGACGTGTATCCGTATCGCCTGTACAGCGGGCAGCAGGACAACTCGTCGGTCATAATCAAGAGCCGGAGCGATGGGCCGACCATCGGCGCGCGCGATTGGAAGAACGGGCCGGGCTGCGAGAGCGCGAACATCGGCGTCGACCGGAAGAATCCGCGCTACGTGTATGGCGGCTGCTACCAGGGAATCTTCGACGAGCTGGACGTGCAGACCGATCTGTCGCGCCAGATCATGGCGTGGCCCGAGCTGTCGCTCACCGAACCGACGGACAAGATTCGCTACCGCTTCAACTGGACCTCGCCGGCCGTGGTGTCGCAGCACGACGCGAACGTGATCTATCACGGCGGCAACGTGCTCTTCCGCACGAGCGACCGCGGCAAAACGTGGACTGCCATCTCGCCGGACCTCACCCGCAACGACAAGGCGACGCAGGGCGCCGGCGGTGTTCCCTTCACGAACGAAGGCGCAGGGGGCGAGGTGTACGGCGCGATCGTGAGCATCGCCGAATCGCCGCACGATGCGCGAACGATCTACGTGGGCACGGACGACGGACTGGTGCAGCTGACGCGCGACGGCGGTAAGTCGTGGACGAACGTGACGCCGGCCGGCGTCGGTGTCGGGCTGGCGAACAAGGTCGAAGTGTCGGCGCACGATGCGGGCACAGCATATCTCGCGTTTCGCATGGATCGCCGCGGCGATGACGCACCCTACGCGTTCAAGTCCACTGACTACGGGAAGTCGTGGACGCGCATCACGCGAGGCCTGCGCGACGGCGAGCCGGTGCGGGTGATTCGTGAGGATCCGGAGCGGCGCGGAATGCTCTACGCCGGCACGGAGACGGGCGTCTACGTGTCGTTCGATGGCGGCGGGATCTGGCAGCCGTTCTCGCGCAATCTTCCCGTGGTGCCGGTGACCGACCTCGACGTGCGGCACGGCGATCTGTACGCCGCCACGGAAGGGCGTGCCTTCTGGGCGCTCGACGATCTCTCGCCGCTCAGGCAGCTGAACGACAAGATTGTTGGAGCGAGCGTGCATCTCTTCGCGCCGCGCGCCGCGCTGCTCGCCGGCGGACCGTCGCCGGCGACCACCACCGACGGGCGCAATCCGCCCGCCGGCGCGAACATCTATTATCAGGTCGCGAAAGCGCCCGACTCGGCGCAGACGATGACACTCGAGATTCTCGATGCGGCGGGGAAAGTGCTTCGCAGCTACGCGCGCGCGACGCCCGGCGCCGGCGCGACGCCCGCGACTGGCGGCGGCGGTTTCGGAGGGCCGGCAGCGCGGGCGACGATCAATCCGAAAGCCGGACTCAACGCGTTCCAGTGGGACTTGCGCGCCGAGCCGCCGACGATGCTCCCGGGCAACGTCAACATCTTCGGCGGACCAACCACTGGATATCTCGTCGCGCCGGGCCGCTACCAGGTTCGACTCACCGTGGGCTCCGATGTCCAGACGCAGAGTGTCGAGGTGCGTCCCGATCCTCGCCGCGTCGTCGTCGCGGCCGAGGTCGCCGCGCGCGATTCGATGGCGCGCGCCATCAATAGCAGAGTGGGTGAGATTCACGATGCGTTGATCCGCACGCGCGACATGCACGAGCAGGTATCGAAGTTCGTGGAGCGCACGAAGGAGACGGCGGCCGCGGCGGCGCTCGGCGCCAAGGGGAAGGAGATCGTCGGCAAGGCGGAGACGCTCGAGCCGCAGATGTCGAGCAAGGCGGCGAACGGGCAGGACATCATCAATTTTCGAAATGGCATGAACGCGCAGTACGTCTTCCTGCTCGGCAACGTGGAAGGAAATGACGTCGTGACGCAACCGATGCGCGAGCGTTTCGCGGAGCTGGAGAAGCTGTGGGCGGCGCTGCGGGCCCAGGTCGATGTGCTCGAGCTACAGGATGTGCCGGCGTTCAACAAGTTGTTGCGGGACGCGGGGGTCGACGGCGTGATCGTGGGAAAGAAGGCGGCGCCCAAGATCACGATGTGATCAGAGCGGCCGGGCGGCTCCCGCCGCCCGGCTGGGAAACTCACTGACTCCTGAGCGGGCACCGTGCTTGCTCTAGTTGGCTCCCTCCCCTGGAGGGAACTATGGCATGGCGTCGGCGCGTACTTCGTAGCGGTTGGCCCGCACTCGCGATGGTAGTGATGCTCGCGAGCACCGCATGCAACGGGCTCGGTGGCCTCGGCAGCGTACTTGGCTCACCACAACAACAGCAGCAACAGCAGGGTGAGGTAACCGGGACCGTGCTCGGCGTGAATGCGCGTGCGCAGCAGATCGGCATTCAGCAGTCGAACGGACAAACTGTCACGCTCATGTTCGACAATCGCACCCAGGTCTCGTACCAGAACCAGGGCTATGCCGTCACGGCGCTCGAGCGCGGCGATGAGGTGACGGCGCGCATTCAGAGCGACAACAACGGCGGCTACTACACGGATCTGGTCCAGGTGAACCGATCGGTGTCCAACGGGCGTGGCGGGGCGGGCGGCGGCGTGAACGGTGGCGAGAACCTGCAGACGTTTCAGGGCAGGGTGCGCCAGATCGACCGGAACAACGGGGCGTTCTCGCTCGACGCGGGCGATGGCTCGACCGTGCTCGTGTCGCTGCCGTACAACGTGCGCAGGTCGGACGTGGATCGATTCCAGAATTTGCGCGCCGGAGACTCGGTCCGTTTCTACGGCGTTCCGCTCAATAACTCACGGATCGAGCTGCGCCAGTTCTACTAGAAGCCCGCCGATCACGGACGCGTCGTAGTCCGTCGCCGACCAGCGCCGAGCGTTTCGTGCGCTCAATCGTTTGATCCTGTACCGCCACCACCCGGGCTGGACGAGATTCGTTTCTCCCGGCCCGTGCCGCGGGTGTTGCTCGGGATCTTAGCGTTTGCTCATGCGTTACGGGCGAGATATGGTCTCCGCAATTCGACACCAACAACGCCATCGCTGGTAGTCCAGCGTTGGCGTTTTGGTCTCTCACCTCCCGAGCACCGGTCGGGATTGACTACGCGCGATCGGTGCGGTCAGCGGTACGACGCCAACCTAGGGCACGATCAATGGCGACCATCGAGTTTTGGATCCAGCTGGAGAATCACGTCTGGGACATCTGTCCTTCAGGCAAAGACCGCATGACCGGGTTGACCGTCGAGCAAGTGTCGTCGCAGGGCAAGCCACCGGTCACCCTCTCGCTCAAATCGCCGGTGACAGGTCATACTCGAAAGCAGAAAATGTTCACGCCCGTACGCGACTCCGACGGCGAGGTCACCGAGGCGCTCATTCTGCGCCGCTACACCGCGAACTGGGCAGCGCCCGCCGATCGCAAAGTCAATCCGTGGGACATCAACGAGAAGGATCCGACCGACAACGGCACCATGGGCACCATCCCCGGTCCCGTCATCGAGTGCAACGTAGGCGATTCGGTAATCGTGCACTTCAAGAACATGGACATGCGCACGCAGTCCATCTTCAAGGTGGCCACCAAGGCCGTGACCGCCAAAGGGATGAGTGCGCAAATGATTGCCGGCGGCATCACGAACGAGATGACCGCGGGGGCGATGACGCAGATGGACGCGCCCGGGCTTGCGTCGCAGTTCACGATCCGGGACCAGAGCCTGCTCGAGCTCATCGGCGCCGCCCTTCCAATCAACCTCCTTCAACTTCTCCCAACGCTACAGCGCACGCACAGTTTGCACACGCACGGCTTTGTGTTCGCGCCGCAGTTCGACGGTGCCTATCCGCTGACGCCGATCGACCCCGCGCAGCCAGTGGGCAGCGAATCAGGACTATGGGATGGTGACTTCAAGCAGGGCGACCGCGTTCCCCCGGGCGGCACGTTCACCTATCAGTGGAACACACTCGGCTGGCCGACTACGCAGGGCGTGTGGCTCTATCACGACCATTCCGTCTGCGATACGGACAACGTCGCGTTGGGCGCGATCGGCATCGTGGTGATTCATCCGCCCCTGGGCGATTCCGTCGCCGACCAGGATGTGGACGTTCGTCTTCCGCTCGCTGACCAGGACTCGACGTTCGTGAAGCTCGATCCGGCATTTCTGCCTGGCGGCTCAGAGAACGGGAGTCCGATCGACAATTTCTGCATTGGCGTGGGCAACACGCCGATTGGCGTGCTGCCGCATCAGCTCGCGCAATTGGAGCCGCGGGTCGTCAAGGCGGTGAAGCCGCCAATGAGCATGAGTCCCTCGGACGAAAGCGCGGAAAGCGGCAAGGCGACGAAAGCGAGCAAGCACCCGCGCGGAGGCCACGCCGAGCCCGAGGAAATGCCGGCGAACAAGGAGGCGCACTTTCTGAACGTCGGCGAGTTTTCGTTCCAGTTGAACGACAAGCTGAACGCCATTTCCCAGCTCTGCATGAAGGTGTTCCGCACACCGCCGACGAAGGCCCTCTACCTGCAGCTGTATCACGAGTTCGCCAACATCGGCATGAGCGTCAACGGACGCAAATATCTTGGCAACACGCCAACCGTCATCGCGGGCCCGACCACCAAGATGAAGTTCGGAGTGGTCGGCATGGGGTCCATGGCCCACACGTTCCACATTCACGGCCATCGCTGGGTGATTCCTGGACCGAGCGGCACGGGGTCCGCTGCGTTGCAGCAAGGCGGATCGCAGGACACGGCGGTGTCGCAGTTCGAAGACACGCGCCTGTTTGGACCAGCGAACTCCTTCTCGTTTACAATCGATGAAAATTCGGGCGGCGGACTGCATTTCATGCGCGCCTCGCCGCCGATTGGCGAGTGGCACATGCACTGTCACGTGATGGCGCACATGATGGACGGCATGATGGGCTCGCTGCTCATCATCAACGGCGGCGAGAATGCGGCGATTCCCCTACCTTCCGGCAAGCCCTGTCCGACGATGACCATCAATACCCCGCCGCCACCGCCGACGGGCGGTGGTGGTACCACGCCCACCACGCACACGATCAATGTGCAGTACCCGAAGTTTCTCGCGCCGAGCAGCCCGCCGGTGAAGGTTGGTGACACGGTGAAGTTCCACAACCAGGATGGCTTCGAGCACTCGGTTGTGTGGGACACGCCTGGCTCTCCGATCAATTCACCACCCAGTGCGCTCACCGGTGGCTCCGACTGGTCGGTCGTCATGACCAGCGCGAAGACGTACAGCTTCCACTGCGGCTTTCACGCCGACATGCTCGGCACTCTGGTCGTGACCGCCTAGTTCCACGTCGCGTGGTGGATGCCTCGTGCATCCACCACGCCGACTCCACCATCACCAGGAGGCCAGCATGCCCACCATGAAGAAGGGTGGCACCATGTCGCGCGCGGCAAAGCCGCGATCTGCGAAGGGCAACGACCGCGAGCTCGAGCGCATCATGATGCAGTCCGAGCACCATTTCACCTTCGCCGAGATGGTGCGGCTGCAGAAGGAGCAGCTGGTACGGCTCAAGCTGCCGCCGTGGCTTTTCGCGCTGACGTATCAGCGGCGCGATCAAGCCACGTTAACCGATACGCAGCGCCAACGCTTTCTCTGCGCTCTCGATGTGCTCATCGCCAACGGCACCTATGGCCAGCTCGTCGACGTCCACGCCGGCTTCTACATGCAGCACACGAACGATCGGCTGCTGCCGTGGCATCGCATCTTCCTGCTCCAGTTCGAGCAGGCGCTGCGCGCGATTCACCCCGACGTCAGTCTGCCATATTGGGATTGGACCCAGCCCAGCGAAGAATCCATTCCGGCGTGGCTCGCCGGCGTGCTCCCGACGGTGGTCACCCCCACGCGGACGCTGCACGTCACGCGTTCGCCGGGAACCACGGCGGACATCGCGCTGATCGCATCGAACGTTCCGACGATCCTAGGCTACGGATCGTGGGGACCATTCTCGTCCAGCATCAACGGCGTGCACGGCTCGGTGCACGTGTGGGTCGGCGGCCTGATGTCCGATCCGGCCACCGCGGCGGCGGATCCGATCTTCTGGATGCATCACTGCAACCTCGACCGTCTCTGGTGGCAATGGCACCTGGCTCACCCGACCATCAACCCGCCGCTGAGTGGCGCGTCGGCCGTGATGAATCCGTGGTCCTCCACCGAACCCGACACGCGCGACATTCACACGCTCGGCTACACGTACGTGTGATGACAACGACCTATCGCATCCACCCCGCGATCGGGATCGCGCGCCTCGGCGACAGTCCGACCGACTACTTCATTGGAGCCGAGGCGCCGGACGTGCTGCCCTCGCTTGGCAAAGTGGATGAACCGGCGGTCGTGCCCGGCAAGTACAAGGATGAGGCGCATCGCATCAAGCGGCAGGGTGCGCGCTTTCGCGTATACGAGTACGTCTACAACAGCGCCAAGGTGTTGCAGTCCGTGCGCGAGATCACGGCGGCGGACGCCCGCATCGATTGGACCGTGCACCTGGCGAACAGCAAGGCTTCCGGCCCGCGATTCGAGGCGACGGGCCGCCGAAACAGCGGAGTGGCGGCCGAGAAGCTCATCATCGATGCCAAGCCGCAGAACATCAGCGGCGCCAGTAAGGGCATGAAGCGCCTGCAGGGGAAGTTCATGGGCGTCACTGTGCCATTGGGCGATTTGCTCACCGACAAGGCGGGACGGCTGGTCGTGCTGGGCGGGTTCGGCAAATCGCAATCGGTGCCGCCGGACAGAATGCTCATCAATTTCGCGAACAATGACGGATGGTGCGACGACACGTCGGATGGGCCGGTGCGTGCAACCATCAAGTTCAAGGGCGTCGCGAAAGCCGTAGAGGCCGAGGGCGCCTGGGTAATCGTTGGGCCCCCCGATTTCGCGCCGGAGATCGGGAACGTCATCACGATGTACGATGTCGTCCGAAACGTCGCCGCGAAGGTACACCCTTCGTTCGACATCCGGGCGAAGATGCCGGTGTCGTTCACCGAACACATCTATCCGATTCTCAAGCGCGCGACGTTGAACATCTGGGTGAACTACCTGGCGCGCCGCGGCCATGGGCCCGACACGAACGCGTATTTTCTCGCGCCGGCATTACTCGACCTGTTGTCGAACAATTCGCAAGCCGCGCACGCCATGCCGCACGGACATCATGACCACGGGGACACGTCGACGCCGGCCGGCATCCGAGCGCACACGCTCGAGCATCTGCGTGATCCGAAGGGGGGCGGCGGCGACATGCCCATGCTCAATCCGCAGCGCGGCCCTGGTGCTCCGGCGCTCACCGAATTGCAGTACAAGCTGATGGAGCGGTGGGCAGCGGGGGATTTCGTTGCGGACTGGCCAGGATCCGAGCCGATCGCGCCTTCGCTCGGCCAGTTGCCCGTGAAGGATCAGCCGGCTGCCCTGGATCGGGCGGCGCTCGACGCCTGTGTCGGCGCCGCGTTCTACCCGGGCATCGAAGCGGGCGCGATGATGCTCGAGAAAACGACCTATGATGCCAAGCGACCCTGCCGCATTTCCTCCAAGCTGAAAGCCGGCGCATTGACGCGCGGCATGTCGGTGCCGTGGCAGGCCGATTTTCGCGAGTGCAGCACCAACTGGTGGCCGGCGCAACGACCCAACGAAGTGTTTCGCGAGGGGCAGCATACCGGGCACTGGGTTCCGACCACATGGCGCCGGGAGACGATGATCACCCGCTGGTCGGAGCTGGGATTCGTCGTCAAGCACACTGTGGACGGGCAGGATCGCTACCTCGAAACCGAGCGGAACGTGTAGCCCGTGATGCATCGATATGATGTAGCAATCATGGGAGGCGGGCCTTCAGGATCGGCCACCGCCATCGCACTGGCCCGGCTCGGCCGAACGGTGATCCTGTTGGAGCGGTCGCGGTACGACGGCGTGCGCATCGGGGAGACTCTGCCGCCCATCGCCCAGCTGCCGTTGAGCAACCTGGGCGTGCGCGACGTTCTCGTCGACGGTACTCACGCCGCGGTGCCCGGCAGCGTTTCCGCATGGGGACGGCCGGATCTGTACGAGGAGGACTTCATCTTCAACGTCTACGGCCACGGCTGGCATCTGGATCGCACGCGTTTCGATGCGGCGTTGGCGACGGCGGCCGAAGACGCGGGGGCTCGCGTATGCCGCGGTGCCCGCGTGACATCGTGCGCGGCGACCACGGGCGGGAGTTGGCAAATCGCCTTCGAGCTCGAGGGCGCGCGGGTGCTGTTGCACGCATCCTTTGTGGTCGATGCCACCGGTCGCACCTCGTCGTTCGCGCGGCGGCAGGGACGAAAACGGATCAACCACGACCGGCTCGTCGGCATCGTCGGATTCTCGAGCGAGCGACCGGCGGAGTCGTTCGACTCACGCACACTGGTCGAGGCGGGCGCGTCTGGCTGGTGGTACTCCGCTGAGCTGCCGAGTGGTCAGCTCATTCTCGCGTACATGAGCGATGCCGATCTGCTTCCGCGCGGCGTTGCGCGCGTACGTGAGCATTGGCACGAGCAGCTGGCGCAGGCGCCGCACACGCGCGAACGCGCGTCGATCGCTGATGGCGTCGGGACAACCCTCACCACCGTGTCGGCTAACAGCTCGATATTGGATCGCGTGAGCGGAGAGCGTTGGCTCGCCGTGGGCGATGCGGCCATGACGTATGATCCGCTCTCGTCCTACGGAATTTGTAAAGCGCTGAATTCGGGTATCGAGGCGGCGAACGCCATCGAACGTTGGCGTGCGCGGAAAGCGGATGCCTTGGCGACGTTCGCGCAGTCGGCACAGAAGGATTTTCAGAACTATCTAGCGACCCGCGCCATGTACTATGCGCGCGAGCAACGCTGGCCCGCCTCTCTATTCTGGCAGCGCAGGCACACCCGCTCCGCGGCTGCCGGGTAATCCGTTCCGCACTAGACGTTCGCGCTCCTACTTTCGCTCCAACCTCACGTCCCGCATCCCGCGGTTCGTGAAGCTCATCGCCACCACGCGCCCGCCGGCGTCGCGGATGAATCGGATCGGCAGCAGCGCGTCCGAGTCGAACGCATCCGTGAACGCCGGCTTGAGCGCGATGTCCCCGCCGCGAGGGAGCCGCGCGACGAGCGCGCCGTCTTTCACCAGTATCTGATACTCGATCGACACCTCCGGCCCCGCGTACGTGCCCGCGTATTCGGCCAGCTGCGCAGCGGTGAGGGACGACACCTTGGCGACCATCGTGAGCGTGTCCGGCGCGCCACCAGTCGGCGACGCGACCACTCGCGAGCCGCCGATGAACTTCCACTCGGCGCGCGCGCTCGTATCGGCGAAGCGGCCGCCGCCGAGGAAGATCAGCGCGCTCTTCGCGCCGGTGCGGGCGAGAGAGGCGCCGCGCAGCTCGAATGCGACACGCGTGCCGACTGCGTTGCTCACGTAGAGACCGGCGAGATCCTTGTCGACCACGCCGGTGGCGGCGGACACCGGCATGGCGGCGCCGCCCGGGGGGAGAAAGATGTCGGCGACGCTCTGCGATTTCCCGCCCGTGCCCGCGTCGCCGCGATTGCACGTCATCAGAATGGCCAGATGCTTGCTCGGATAGCGCGTAATACTCGCGCGGTAGCCGGCCCACGCGCCGCCGTGCTGCACGCGATCGGCGCCGCGATAGCTGTCCTGAAAGAGTCCGGCCGAATACTGGATCTGGGTGCCGTCATTCAGCCGTCCGCGTGCCAGCAGCATCTCGAGCAGCTTCGCGCCGCCGACGACCGGCGTATCGAAGTTCGATTCCCACTTCGCGAGATCTTCGACGCTCGTCTGCACCGCGCCGTCACCGAGCTGGTCCCAGTCCGACATATCGATCACGAAGCCGCCGTGATCCGGCTCGTAGGCCGTGGCACGATTCGGCACGATCGAGCGCGTGTCGTTGAGATAGCGGGTGTGCTCCATGCCGAGTGGCTGGAAGATGCGCTCGCGCGCGAAATCCTGGAGTGGCTTGCCGCTCACGCGCGAGACGACTTGCCCCAGCAGGAAGTAGCCGGTGTTGCTGTATCGAAAGTCCGAACCGGGAGTGAAATTCAGAGCGCGCACGCGCTTGATCGACTCCCATGCGTCGCGGTCATCGGTGTGATCGCGCGTGTCCCAGCCGTCGACCACCATCAGGTCGTTGTAGTCGCGCCATCCGCTGGTGTGCGTGAGTAGGTGCCGCAGCGTCACGCGTGGGCCGAGGTTTGGCAGCTCGGGCAAGTATTTTCGCGCGTCGTCGTCGAGCGAGAGCTTGCCGTCGATCGCGAGCAGCAGTATGGCCGTCGCGGTGAATTGCTTGGAGACGGAGCCGATGTCCATCACGCTGGTCGGACTGATCGGCACACCGAGGTCGAGGTTGGCCATGCCGTAGCCCTTCTCGTAGACGATCGCCCCGTTCTGTTTGATGGCGACCGCGCAGCCAGGCGAATGGTCGTCATACTTGGCGAACACGGCGTCGACCTTGCGCGCGGTGGCGGCGTCGAGCTGCGCGTGGAGCGTGAGAGGGGCGGCGAGCAGAGCGGCAATGACGAGGTAGCGACGCACGTGTGAGATCCTCGGGTCGGGAGGAATGACGCGTCGAAGCTACCGACCGCCGCTCACCTGGTGAAGAGAGATCGTGAACGGCCTTTTCAAATGAAGCCGGAGATTTAAGAGATTACAGAAACAAGCAGCATGCCTTGAAAGAAATCCGTGCAATCTCTGTAATCTGTGGTTTCATGGGTCGCAGCCTTTCGATGAGGCAATCGCGGTCAGCGGCCGCGCGAGATCGCCTGGCTCGGATCGAGCGCCGCGCGCACGCGGTCGGCAACCGCCCAGAACGCCGGCGCCGCTTCGCGAGCCAGCTCGCGCGCGCGATGGGAGCCGCGGTACGGCGGATAGCCGCGCTCGAGCAGCGCGCGCACGAGCGCATCGTGGCACGCCTCAGCCCGCGCGCACTCGGCCACGTTCGCGCGATCGAAGCAGATGCTCACCACCGCGGTCACGGCGCGCGGTGACACGAGCGAGAAGGTGACCTGATACTCGAAGCCGTGCGCGTGCAGCACGGCGCACGCGATCGCGCCCACCTCGCGCACCGCGTCCGCGCTGGCGGGCAGCAGGGGCGCCACCCACGAAATGCCCGCGCCCGCCTCGATCGGATCGCGCGCGGGCGCCGGCGCGGCGCTGTGGTGCGCGCGCCACATGGCGCCGCGCAGCGTCTCGTACGCCGGCTCGCCACGCAGCATCGACACGCCGAGCATGAGACGATCCCAGGTCGCGCGAAGCGATGTCAGCGCTCGCCACTCCGGTAGCCACGCTCGAAGCCGCGCGCCGCGACGCACCACCGCATCGTTGATGAACACGAAGCGGATGCCGCCGCCCACGCGTTGCAGCACGCGCTTGATTGCTCGGCGCTTCGCCGCGACCTCGGCCCGACTGCCGCCGTTGATCACCGCGCTTCCGGTCCAGGCGGGGAGAGCGTGTTTCTCGAGCAGGCGGCGAGTCAGCTCGGGATAGCCTACCTCGAGCGCGGTGAGGCGTGCTATTGGGGAGCCGTCCGCATCGGCCGCTGGCCGTTGTATCGCCGCGCCAAGCAGGCGCATGTCGTTGTAGAGATGCGCGACGCCGGCCAAGGATCCGCTTAGACGCGCTTCGCGCAGCGCTTCCACCAACTTTCCAATCGACGCGGGGTCGGCGAGCGTGAGAAATAGGTAGGCCGAACAGGCGGGCTCGGGCTCGAGCCACACGGTCATGCGGGTGACGACTCCCCAGCCGCTCTGGGTGAACAGACCGTCGAGCGCGGGTCCGATGGCGTTGGCGCGAACGTGCTCCGCCGCCGCATGCGGGTACGCGCCGACCCCAGTGTTGACGACGCTCCCATCGGCGAGCACGACCTCGAGCGCGCACATCTGCGCGCCGCGGTCGCCGTACGCGCCGTAGCCGATGCCGCGCTCGAGCAAGTTGCCGGCGAGCGTTGCGTCCGGTCCGGCTCCGGTCGCCTCGATGCGCAGCTTGAGTCTGTGCGCGCGAAGAAATTCGCCGAGCTGGCGCTGCGTGACGCCCGGTTCGATCACGGCGTAGGCGAGCGCGGTGTCGACCTCGAGAATGCGGCTCATGCGCGACAGATCGAGCAGCACCGCGCCGTCGCCCGGCGCGCAGGCATCGCTGTAGCCCCAGTTGCGGCCGCCGCTGATCGGATAGACCGTGCCGCCGTGGCGCGCGACGACGCGCACGACGGCGACGACCTGCTCTCGGTCCGCCGGCCGCACGACGAGCGCCGGCCTCGCCGACTGCGGCACCGTTGAGCGCGCGGCATCGTCGAGCGCGCTCTCGTCGTTGCTGACGTGGATGCGTCCGACGATCATCTCGACCGCCCGCCGCAGATCATCGCGCGGCGAGGGCGCGCCCGGCGACCAACCCGCGCGGAGTGCTGTCGTCACGATGCGGGCAATGCGCGACCGAGCGCGGGCGCCGCGCGGCGCTCCGGTACGCTCGACGCTGTCACGAGGCGAGGCATCGGTCGAAGCAGCGACGAGAGCATCGGGTGCAGCTCGCACAACGCCGCCGTCATGTCGGCTGGCAGCGCCTCGAAGTGCGATCGGTTCCGACTGACGAACGCGAAGATCTCGTCGCCGCTCCATGCCGGCGGCAACGTCTGATGCTCGGGCCCGGGACTCGGCGGAAGTTGCAGCGACGGAAATTCCGCGTACCCAAAGAAATCATATAGGTCGATGAGCGCCGCCGACTCTGCCGCGTTTCTTCCCCAGCACTTTCCGCGGTACAGTCGCTCATATCGCTGCCAGATGCCGCGCATGTTCAGGTGCAGCGCCTCGGCCGGCGCATTGTTGAAGCGGCGGTACGAGCGGCGCGCGTGCAGGCGATCGAACAGCAGCACCACCTCATAGAAGCGCGTGACGCGAGGATGGACGGCGATCACGATGTCCTGCGTGCGGCGGTGCCACCACACCCAACGGAACATGAGGTTGTAGAGCATGAGCGACACGCCACGTCCGCGCACCGAGGGATGAATGGCGAATGCGCTCAGCTCGGCCAGCCGTCCGCCGCGCTCGCGCACCCGCCGCGTTTCCTCGGGAAACACGTCGTCCATTGGAAGGCCGATCGACCCATCCTCGATCAGCGAGAGCGTGCCGATCACCTCGCCATCCCGAATGGCGACGAACACGGCCGTGGACGGCAGAATGTCGAACGGCGACACCTTCAGACCGGTCGGTGCCGGATCGACCAGTCCCTTTCGCACATAGTTGTCGTGCACCAGCCGAAAGGCGCCTTCGCGCTCCTCCGACGTGGAGGCGAGCTTGAACACGGTTCCATCCACCTCAGCGGTATCTAGGCACACGTGCCGCATGTAGTACGGCCGAACCAATGCCTTCGGCAGCCAGGCCTCGGCCAACCGCAGCAATCGGCGCTTTGCGCTCATGCGCACATTTCCAACTCGAAGTGACGGAGCCGCCAACCGGCACCGCGCGCGGCGACCGAGACCGCGTGGCCATCGATGCCGGCGACGCCCAGCAGCGTGAAGCGCTCACCGAGCTCGACGACATCATCGAGAACGCAGAGGGAGTCCGGCGCGACAGAGAAGCCTTCGCCCGTCGCCTTGACCAGAGCTTCCTTACGCGTCCACATGTCGAGGAATGCCGATCCGCGCCGCTCCTCCGGCATCGCGTACAGCGCGCCTAGCTCAACGGGCGAACAGCACCGCCGGATCGTTGTCGGCGACGGAAGCGCATCGGAGCGCGGCTCGATGTCGACTCCCACCGCTCGCCCGAGCGCGACGGCCAGGCATGCAAGATCGCCCGTGTGCGAGAGGCCAAATCGCAGATCCCCTGCGCGATCATCCATCAACGTAGGCCGGCCCATCTCGCTCGTGTTGAGGCGCAGCGAAGCAGCCGCGCGCCCGAGGTACGCGCCCAGGATTGTGCGAAGCGCGGCGCGCGCGCCGGAATAGCGATGGGCATCGATCGCACGGTGGAAGCGCGACGCGCGCTCGCGCTCGTCAGCCGACAGGAGGCTCACGTCGCGTTCAGGGCCGGAGAGATCGACGAACCACAGGTGAACCTCATCGGCGTGAGCGACCGGAGTCAGCGTACGAATGGCGGCTGTCATTCTTTGAGTATCGGAGTCGAGATCGACGACAACAGCTCGGTGATCGACTGCTCCGGCCGCGCGACGGCGCGCTCGAGGACCAGCGCGTACTGCGCCATCATCTCGGCGATCGCCGGCGGCTCGAAACGGTCGAGCGAATACTGGATGCTGAGCTCGAGGTGATCTGTGTGTTCGATCACAACTAACTCGACGCCGCTGTTGACCGCGGTATCGGGCACCTCCACGGGATTCATGGCGATCGCGGGTATGTGCTGTACCGGCCTCGCGCGCGGCCGAACGTCGAAATAGATGAAGGGGGCATCGACTGCTTCGGCGGTCATGCGGTATTCGGTCTGATGCGGCAACAGCATCAGATGGACGAGCGAGTACGGGATTTCCTGATAAGTCAGCGCTTCGACTACCTCGCGCTTCGCTCGCTCGAGTAGATCGACGAACGTGGCATTCTCGCCCACGTGCGTGGTGAGCACGCACACGTTGTCGACCCAACCGATCAACCGGCGCGTCTCCGGGCGTTTGCGGTTGGCCATCGGCGCCAGGATGCCGAGGTCGCGCCGGCCGGTGTAGTGATGGACGAGCGCCTGCAGCGCAGCGAGCATCACCGTGAACAGCGTGGCGCTGTACTGGCGGCCGAGCTCCCGGGCTCCATCGGAAAGCGTCGCGGTCAGATCGCACGTGAAGCGACGTCCGCGAACATAGTGCTCCGCGCCCAGTCGCCCCTGCCGCGCGAACGGAAGCGTGAGCTCGGGAAAGAGACCGATGGACTTGAAGTGTTCGCGCCAATGCGGGAGGGTGCGAGTCACCTCGGCGCCGAGCCACTCGCGCTGCCACCAGGCAAAATCGCGGAACTGCCATGCGAGGTCCGGCAGCGGTGAGCGACGCCGCTCAGCGAGCGAGCGATAGAGGGCGCCGATCTCATCGAGCAGCACGTCGATCGACCAGCCATCGGCCGCGAGATGGTGCATGAGCACGCTCAGCACGTAGTCCTCGTCGCCGGTGCGGACGAGAAGTGCCCGGAGCATCGGCCCGGTCTGCCAGTCGAGCCCGCGCTCGTACTCTTCGCCGATCACCCGCATCGCTTCCGCATCGCGAGTGGCGGCGTCCGTGCCGCGGAGGTCGATCAGCGGCAGTGGTATCTGCGTCGCCGGCCCGATCACCGGACGAAAATCGCCGACGATGCGCGGCGGCCGTTTGGTGAGTGGCCGCGCGGTGATGCCGCGATAGACGCGCTGCACCATGCCCGGTATCGAAAGCCACAGGCGCGCCAGCGGCGCCAGCGCATCGTGCGTCATCACGCCGGGCACGACGGCGAACGTGGTGCGCAGTGCCTCGTGCCGGCGCACGATTTCGCTCAAGGCGCGGGCGAGTATGTCGGCGTTTACAGCACCGGCCAAGTGGCAGACGCTATGAATGTGGAAGGCTTTGCGATTCACGCCGTGCAACCGTTCCCACCGCTCGCGCATCAGCCACGCTTCCTGCTCGATCGACAGCGCGGGCTCGCGCTCGCGCTTCGGCGCCGAGGACGGGACGGAGTGCACGACACCGCGATCCGTCTCGACGAGCGACGCGAGCAACGACACCGTGCGCGCGGTAAAGAGCGCGTGCACCGGTATCGATACCCCGAGCTCATCCTCGATGCGGGCCACGAGCTGCATCGCGAGCAGGGAGTGGCCACCAAGATCGAAGAAGTCGTCCGACAGGTTTACCTGCGCGATGTCGAGTAACTCCTGCCACATGCGCGCGATCACCTGCTCGACTTCCGTCGCGGCGCCGGACTCGGCCGGCGCGGGAACGCGCGCGGGCAAGGCGAGCAGCGCCGCGCGATCGATTTTCCCCTGCGTCGTGAAGGGCCACGCAAGCACCGGCACGAACAGCGCGGGGACGAGATAGCGCGGCAACGTTCGCTCCAGCGCGACGCGAAGCGCGTCGGGGAACGATTCTCCGGCAAGCGATGCATCAACGGCGGGCCGCACGAAAGCCGTCAACCGCGTCGTGCCCGATCCGGAGCTGCTCGGTACCACCACCGCCTCGGCCACCTCGGGCAGCGCCTCGAGAGCGAGCTCGACCTCGGCCGGCTCGACGCGGTAACCACGCACCTTCACCTGCGCATCGAGGCGGCCGAGGAACTCCAGCTGGCCATCGGGGCGGCCGCGCACGCGATCGCCAGTGCGATAAGCGCGCACGGTGCCAGCCGCGGTGACGACCGAGACGAATCGTGCCCGGGTGGCGACCTCGTCGCGACAATACCCGCGTGCCAGCGACGCTCCCGACAGATACAGCTCGCCCTCGGCGCCGGCGGCAACGGCGCGGCCTTCCTCGTCGAGCACGTGTACGCCCACGCCGGAGATCGCGCGGCCGATCGGAACGTCATCGGTGAATTGGGTCGAGCTCAGATCGCACGTCGTGGCGGTTATCGTCGCCTCGGTGGGACCGTAGCCGTTGATGAGCCGCACGCGCGTGCCAACGCGCTCCACCCAGCGCGCGACGCGCGCCGCGTGCGCGCGCTCCCCGCCGATGATCACCAGCCGCAGCGACGCGGGCAGCGCCATGGCGCGCGAGTGTACGATGTCGCCCAGCTCGTGCCAGAATGCGGTGGGCAGATTGAGCACGCTGATGCGCTCGTCGTCGCACAGGCGAAGAAAATCGGATAGCGACGCCAGCATGCGCTCGGTTCTGAGCACGAGCGTCGCGCCGGCCGCCAGAGTGGACAGCATTTCTTCGATGCTGATGTCGAACGAAAGCGAGGTGAACTGCAGCACCCGATCGCCCGGCGTGATTCCATAGGCGCTGATAACGCCATCGATGGCGTTGCGAAGCGCGCCTTGTTCGACCATCACGCCTCTGGGGCGGCCGGTCGAGCCGGAGGTGAAAATGATGTACGCCAGCGCATCGGCCTCCGCGCGCGAAGGCCCATCATCTTCCGTTGTGTCTAGCGTGGCGCTGTCCAGCGCCAACAGCTCGACGCCCGGCGACACCAACTTCCGAGTTAGCGACCGGCGAGTGATGACCAGCGATGCGCCGGCCTGCCCCATCATCGTCGCCAACCGTGCGCTCGGGTAATCGGGATCGAGCGGCAGATAGGCGCCGCCCGCGCCATGGATCGCGAGGAGCGATACCACCGCATCGATCGACCGCTCGAGACACACGCCGACGACGACGTCCCGCCGCACGTCTTTCGCTCGCAACACGCCCGCCAGCGATTGCGCGCGCAAGTCGAGCTGCGCGTACGTCAGCGACTCGGAGCCGAACGAGATCGCGGTCGCCTGCGGCGTGCGCACTGCCCAAGCCCTTACCAGCTCGCTCACCGATGTGAACGTGGCGTGGCTCGCCACCTCTTTCACCATTCCAGGCATCACTGCGCGCGGCGCCGGATGCGATGGGTGATGTCGAGCACAGCTGCACTCGACGACGCGTCGCGATACGACTCGCGCATCACCGGCGCGCGCGACGCGAGCGCGCGCTCGGCTATCCACGCGGCGCGCGACACGCCGCCGCATTCGGCCAGCGACGCGCGCAGCCGCTGCGCGCTCTGCACGAATCGCTCGTTCTCCAACACCGTCCGCACCGCTTCCGGCAGCTCCGACGCCAGCCGCGCGCGGTGCACCACGACGCCGGCGCCACTCCGTTTCACACGCGCGCAGACGCCGGGCTGATCGAACGCGATCGGCATCGTCACCAGCGGCACGCCGTACGAGAGCGATTCGAGCACGGTGTTGAGCCCGCCGTGTGTGATCACCAGCGTGGAGCGCGAGATCAGATCCAGCTGCGGCGCGTAGTCGACCACGATCGGATCGCCCGGCAACGCGCGGAGCGCATCTCGGGCACCGGCCGCGCCGCCGAGTGTGATGACGAGCTGCGCACCGCGGCCCGCGCAGACCTTGGCGATCGCCTCGAAGGAGCGCGGCTTCGCGCCCTGGAGCAGCGTGCCGAGCGATGCGTAGACCACTGGCGCGCCGGTGAGCCGCGAATACGGAAAGGGAACACTCGCCTGCGCATTCGCGCTGTCACGCATGAGCCCGACGTAGTGAAACCAGGGCGGCAGCATGGCCCGATCGAAGTCCAGCTCCGCGCACAGCTGCGCGATCACCGCGAGGCGCGACTCGTGAAAATAGGTCGAGGTGAGTCGGCGCTCGGGCAGTCCCCATCGGCGGCGATAGCTGTCGACGACGTGACGTACCGGCCGCAGCGTCTGCTTGGCGATCATGAATGCCGCGCGGTTGCGGAGCCTAGCCCAGCCGGCACTGTGTTGCATCCATGGCGTGTAGACGGGCGGGATGCCGGGCTCCCAGTTCACGGCCAGCGAGCCGCAGAGCGTCACGAATGGAATCTCGAGCGCGTCCGCGACGCTGCTCCCGGCGGGGTCCATCTGATCGACAATCAACCCATCAGCCGCGCCGGCGCCGATCGCCGTGATGCCATCACGGCACATCGCTTCAGCTAGGCGACGATCGTTGCCATGCCAGCGGATGTTCGCGCGTGTGCCCGACAACCCGCCGAGCTCATTCGTAAACGCGGCGACCGACCCATCGGGAAACTCGGCGCGTCCGATTTCCGCGAAGCCGACCCCCGCGTCGCGTGCCTGCCGCGCGACGTCGGGAATGCCGAACAGCGTCACGCGATGCGCGCGCCGCTGGAGCTCGCGACCGAGCGCGAGCATCGGATTGAGATGGCCCGCGACGGGCGGACAGACGAGCCCGAAGTGACTCAACCGTCCCGCCCCGCTACCGGCCGCAGCCCGACGCCAGGGCGAGCGCGCTGCCCCGCCCGACCGCGCGCGCGAGTCGCGCTTCGGCGATGCGAACGTCGGCCGCGGCGGACTGCAGCTCGACCATCGAGCGCGCGGCTTCGACTTCGGAGTCGGCGAGCTGCGCCGGCGTCACGTCGCCGCGGCGCGACTGCGCGGCTCGCACGTACAGCGCCTCTGCGCTGGCATCTTTCGCGGCATGCAGCGCTGCGACGATGGCGCGGGTCTGCTTGAGCATCGCGTGCGCGCGCACGACTTCGCCGCGCAGACTATCGCGCATCACCGCCGCCTCTTCGCTCACGCCGGCCGCGCGCGCGCTGAACGCTCGGGCCGTGGCCGTGCCCGCGAACAGACCGCTCGTCGACCACACCGCGCGCACACCGAACTCCCACGTCGTGAAGCGATTGTTGGTGATCGACACCAGATCGGGATGCGGGTTCGCGCTCACCAGCTCCACGAACCCTTCGATCTGCGGGAGCGTGCCGCCGCGCTCGGCGCGCGACTGCTTCGACAGTGCCGATGCCGTAGCCTCCAGCTCGCGCGGTTCAGGCCGGCGACGCTGCGCCTCGGCCAGGAGCGCGGGCAACGACTCATCTGTAATGCTCGCATCATCGGCTGACATCGCCGGCTCGTAGACCGTGCCGGCGGGGTCGTGCGTCAACGCTTGCAGCGCCGCCATGGCGATGTCGACATCGCCGGCAGCGCGCGCGATGTCAGCGGCGGCGGCGGCCGAGTCGGCACGCAATCTCAGCACGTCGGCGTCGAGCGTCGTTCCGGCGCGGCGGGCGCTGAGCGCGACGGCAAGATGCGCGCTGGCTCGATGCTGAAGCTGGCCGACGAAACTCGCGCGGAGCGCGGCCTTGATCAACTCGTAGTAGGCGGTGCGCGTCGTCGACTCGATGCTGAGCGCCGTGGTTTCCTCGGCCCGGCGCGCGGCATCGACGGTGCACGCGCCCGCCGCTTGCAGCGGTTTCAGCCGCAACGGATAGTCGGTGAGCGGCACGATGAGCGACGCGCGAGTATAGAGCCGATTGATGAGGCTGGTGGGAAACGCCGGGAAGTCGAGAAATTTCGGCACGTTCAGGCCCGCGGTGTCGAACACCTGCTGTGCCGCCCGCTGCGCCACCAGCTGTAGCCGCGGAAGCATCTCGGCGGTCTCGGCGGTGAGACCGAAACGCACGGCGTCCGTTTCGTTCTGCTTCGCGCGGAGCGCATGACTGGTGGCGAGCGCGCGCCGCACCGCATCGTCCGCCGAGAGTCGCACCGCGCTCTGCTGGCCGGCGAGTGGCGACGCGATGAGCAATGCCAACGCCGGGAGCGGCAGCGAGAATCGGCGAGTCAACATGCGACGCTCATGGCTGCTTGCGTGCGCGCGCATCGGGCTCGGACTCGGACGTGCGCGGCGCGCCGATCTCGACGTCAACGCGTTGCCCGAGCCAGAACGGAACCGCTTCCCGCGGCGCGATCTTGACCAGCAGCACCTGGCCATCGGCCGAGTGCCCGGGGTCCTGCGGCGTCAGTCGCCGCGCGACGAACACCATCGGTACCTCTTCGACCACGCCGTTCCAACGCTGTCCCGCGTGCCCCTCGGCCCGGAGCGTGACGGGCGCGCCGACGCGAATGCGCGATGCATCGAACTCGTCCACCTCGGCTTCGACGCGAAGGCGCGTTAGATCGGTGAGGCGCACCAGCCGGGCGCCTGGCGCTGCGATCTCGCCGGCCGATACGTACGTCGCCGTCACCGTGCCGGCGAACGGCGCGCGAATCTCGCTCTTGCCGATCGACAGATCGAGCCGGTGCACGGTCGCGTCGAGGGCGGCGCGTCTGGCGCGAGCGCCCTCCAGCTCGCGCGTCGTACGCTCGAGCGACTGCGACGTCGCCGCGCGCTCCTTTACCAGTCCCGCGAGCCGCGCCGTTTCGCTCTCCAGCTGCGCGACGGCGGCATTCGCTTCGGTGATCTGGGCGCGCGCTTCGTCGAGCCGCGCGCGATCGTCGCTCGCATCGAGCTCGGCGATCAGCGCGCCGCGCGCGACGGCGCTTCGCTCGGCGACGACCAATCGCAGGATTCGTCCGCCGTGCTGAGTGCCGATGGTGACGTCGGCGCCCGGATACGCGGCGACGAGTCCTTCGCTGCGCACCACGGCGCCCGTCGTCGCGCCGGCGACCGGCGCACTCGAGTCTCGCGCGCTGCGAAGCGTCGGCGACGCGGCAGCCGGCGTCCGGCGGGCGCGCGTGACCGCCGCGTACACCCCGCCGACCGTAATCAACGCCAGCAGCACGACGAGGCCGAGCAGCGCGCCCGGTCCGAGGCGCGCCTCGCGCCCATTGTCACTCACGATCGTGCCTCACGTGCGAAAGACCAGAAGTGGATCGAGCCGGGCGACGCGTCGGAACGAGATGGCTCCCGCGCCGAGACAGAGCGCGTGGGTGGCGAGCAGCACCACCATGTAAAAAAGTTGCGGCACCTGAAGCTTCAGGCCGAACGACTCGACGAGGCGGTCCGCGAACACAACCGGCAGCACGCCGAGGGCGAAGCCGGCCAGCGCGGCGATCGTCGCCTGCTTGGCGATGATGCGGTAGACGAGCGCGTCGCTTCCCCCGAACGCCTTCATCACGCCGAACTCGCGCAGATGCTCCATCGTCGACGCATAGAGCGTCTGCGCCACGATCACCACCGCCACGAGACCGCCGAGAAAGACGGTGAGCACGAAATTGAGCCCGATGCCGGTGTTGTCGACCCAGTAGTCGCGCGACCGCGCCGACCACTCGGCGCGGGTGAAGACATCGTTGTTCGGCAAGCGATGGCGCAGCTCCTCGATCACCGCGGCGGTGTCGGCGGCCGGCGAGAGCTTAGCGAGGATGTACGTCGTCTGTCCCGTCAGGCTCTCCGGCACCAGCGACTGCATCAGCCGGTAATCGATGAAGGTGATCGGGCTGGTGGTGAAGGAGAGCGCGCCCTGGGTTCGTCCGACGATGCGCAGGCGCTTGCCGAAGATCTCGCGATAGTCGCCGATGGCGAATTCGCCCAGGCGCTTTCCGGCCGATTCGTCGAAAAAGACGTACGGGCCGCGTCGCAGGTCTTCGACGTCTCCCGTGTCGATGGCCCATGGAATGCGCCACGCCGCGAAATCGTTCAGCGCGTAGAGCAGCGTCTGCTCCTGCGCGCCCGTCGGGAGTGAGACCGACCCGAACCAGACGATGAGATTGTCGGCGCGCTCGACCCCGGGCGTCGAGCGCACGCGCTGCACCCGCCGCTCGGGAAAGATCGTGGCGAAGTCGACGTTCTCGGCGTTCTTCGCCGTCACCCAGACATCGGCATCGATGTGCGCGATCGTGACCGATGCGTTGTCGAGCAGTCCCAGGAACAGGCCGGTCTGCAACAGCACGAGCGCGACCGCGAAGCCCACGCCGATGACGGCGATCGCGAAGCGGACCTTGTCGTGCACCAACGTCTTGAGAGCGAAATCGACCACGTGATCTATATGGTAGGACGCCGAGCGGGGATGGACTGCACGGTGGAGACTGCGCGGGCGCCGCACCGTGACACCGGTCACGGATGCGGTAGGCGAATCCAGCAGATTGGGTCTGCGAGCAGCCCGTATTGGCATGACGAGAGCGGGTTTACCGCGTCACGGGCAGGCGCCGGCCCGCAAATAATCGTCGATCGCACGCGCGCGCTGAGGCCCGACTGACTACCACCGCCAATCACAAACGCGCGCCCGGACCAACCCCGCATTTCCTGGTGGGACACCTGCCCGAGATGGGCGGCGACATTCTGGGATTCCTTCTCCAGTGCAAGGAGGAATACGGCGACGTCGTGCAGCTCGAGCTCGGCGGGTACGAGACGTTTCTGCTCAACGATCCCGCGATGATCGAGCACGTCTGCGTCACCACCGCGCGCAATTTCATCAAGCACACATTTTTCTGGCGGCACGTCCGCAAGATTTTCGGCAACGGGCTGCTCACCAGCGAGGGCGACTTCTGGCTCCGGCAGCGCCGGCTGGCCCAACCCGCCTTTCACCGCGACCGCATCGCCGCCTACGCCACGACGATGACGGAGTACACCGAGCGCGCGGTCGCCGCATGGCGGGATGGTGACGAGCGCGACCTAATGCGCGAGTTTCTCGATCTGACGCTGCGAATAGTCGCCAAGTTCTTGTTCGATGCCGACGTGTCGCGCGACGTCGAGGAGGTCGGGCACGCGGTCGACACGTCGATGCGCGAGGTCACGGCGCGCTTTCGCCGGCCCTTCCCGATTCCCGACGTCATCCCCGTGCCGGGCAATCTTCGCTACCGCCGGGCGGTGCGCAGGCTCGACCGGTTGGTCGACCGCTTCATCGCCGAGCACAAGCGCGGCGAGCACGGCGCGCACGACCTGCTCTCCATGCTGATGGAGGCGCGCGACGAAGACGGCTCGGCGCTCAGCGACAAGCAGCTGCGCGATGAGGCGATCACGCTCTTGCTCGCCGGCCACGAGACGACCGCGATCGCGCTGGCCTGGACCTGGTTTCTTCTCGCGCAGCATCCGCGAGTCGCGGATACGCTCGCGGCCGAACTCGATGGCGTCCTCGGACATCGCTCTCCGTCATTCGACGACGTGGCACGCCTTCCGTACGCCGAGGCGGTGGTGACGGAGTCGATGCGGCTCTATCCACCGATCTACGCGCTCGGACGCGAGCCGATCAACGACTGCGTCATCGGTGGCTACGACATCCCGGCTGGCTCGACGATCCTGATGCCCCAATGGGTCGTGCATCGCGATGGGCGCTGGTTCGACGATCCCGATGAGTTTCGGCCGGAGCGGTGGTTGGACGGTCTCGCCCAGCGCCTGCCTCGCTTCGCCTACTTCCCATTCGGCGGCGGGCCGCGGGGGTGCATTGCGAATCGTTTGGCGATGATCGAGACCGTGCTGCTATTGGCGGTGATGGCGAAGCGCTTTCGCGTCGAGCTCATCGGATCGCCGAACGAGGTGACGCCGGTCGCCACGATCACCGTTCGCCCGGCTCCCGGTGTGAGAGTTCGTCTGCGCGCGCGATGAGCGACTGTGACGGCCATCACCGCTTCGCTTCGTTCCCGGGTCATCATTGCACTCGCCGCATCCACCCGGTCGCTCCCACCACAATCCTCATCATGCCTTCAATTGACGTGACACTACGCGGGCTTCGTCCGCGGCTCCTTGGTTACGCAGCGCTCCTCGCCGCGGCGATTGCCGGCGCGTGCAAGAGCGACTCGACCAGCATCGCACCGACCGGCACCGTGCAAGCCACCATCACGACCACCGGCGCGAGCCTGCCGGCGAGCTACATCGTCACCGTCGGCACCTTCCCGCCAGCGACCGTTCCGATCAATGGAACCCAGGCGTTGACCAGCATTCTGGTCGGCACGTACAGCGCGACGTTGAGCGGATTGCCCGCGAACTGCACCGTGACGGGATCGAATCCGGTCTCCGTCACCGTCGTCGCGAACACGACGACGCCCGCCAGCTTCGCCGTCGTCTGCGTTCAGACGGTCGGCTCGGTCGCCGTTACCACGGTGACGAACGGACCGCAGCAGCCCGCCGGCTACACGGTCACGGTAGGAGCCGCGGCGCCGGTGAACATTGGACTGGCCGCAACGGTCACCGTGCCCAACGTGCCGACCGGATCGGCGACGGTGACACTCGGCGGCGTGCCCGCGAACTGCACCGTGGCGCCGGCGAGTCCGGCCACCGCGACCGTCACGACGGGCGCGACCGCCACGGTCAATTTCACCATCACCTGCGTTGCGACCGTCGGAACGATCACCGTCACGACGGTGACGACCGGGACCGGCATTCCGGCGAACTTCAGCTACGCGCTCGACGCGGGAACGGCGGCATCGATCGGCGCCAACGCGTCGGCGTCCGTGAGCAGCGTCGCGCCGGGCAGCCACAACGTGACCCTCACAGTGCCGTCGAACTGCACGGTCGCCGCCACGAATCCACGCGCGGTCACGGTTGTGGCGGGCGCGACGGCGACGGCGGCCTTCACCGTCAGCTGCATCACGACCAACCCGACCGGCATCATCGCGACTTCGTTCTACAATGGAAGCGGCAACTGGGACATCTACACGGTGTGGGCGGACGGCACGCATCTCACCAACCTCACGCCCGGCCAGCCGCAGAACTTCTTCAGCTACTGGCCGAGGTGGTCGCCGGACGGCACCAAGATCGTGTTCTCGCGCATCGGCGATGCGAACGCGGCGATCAACGCCGAGCACCTCATGATCATGAACGCGAACGGCAGCAGTCCGACGCGCCTCACCACGCCGCCCACGGGCATGGAAGACACCGAGCCGGATTGGTCCCCGAATGGAGCGAAGATCGCGTTCGCCAGAATGGTCGGCGGTACTGGCCCGACCGGCCAGCCGACGGTGAACTACGACATCTACTCGATCAACACCGATGGCAGCGGCCTGTTGCGGCTAACGAACTCAGTCTCCGACAACGGCCATCCACGCTGGTCGCCCGATGGTACGAAGATCCTCTTCGAGAGCTACCGCGGTGGCGACTATAACATCTGGGTGATGAACGCGGACGGCAGCAACGTCACGCAGATCTCCACCCTCAGCGGTGACGATGGCTACCCCGACTGGTCACCGAGCGGCACGAAGATCACCTGGGTGCACGCCGGCCTCCTCATTGTCGCCAACGCCGATGGCTCCGGTCAGCAGCTCTCCGGCAGCGGCCTCGAGCCGGTCTTCTCGCCGACGTTGACCAAGATCCTCTTCACCGACGCGACGCCCAGCGCGCTCTCGGCGAGCGGCAGCCATCTCTATCTGTCGAACTACGATGGCAGCGGCAAAGTGGCGCTCCTCACCGAGCCGGGTCAGTATCAGACGCTGATCGATCCGGCGTGGTCTAGTCACGGCGGCAACTCGTCGTTCATTGGATCGGCGTCGCCGAGCGTTCAGTTCACGCCACCGGCCGGCAACATTCCGCCGCCACTCGTTCGACGCCACGGTAGGCTGCTACCACACTGAGTCCCTCCTCTTAAGGCAGTCGTCAGTCGCCGGCTCGTTTGTCAGGAGCCGACGACTGACGACTGGCGACTGCTATCAGTAGTTTTGTCGGTCGATGACAACCGACAAGCTTCTCGCCCGCGCTCATACGTCGGCCGAGGCCGACCAGACAGCGCTCGACTTCACCTCGGCCGCGCGCTCGATGCCGCGCGACCTGCTCGAGCGCGCCGGCGTACGCGTGCGCATCGCCGGGCTCGTCATTGCCGGCACCTGGTTCTTCGTGCTGATCATGAACGAAGGCGTGCGCCGCCTTTTCGGTGACAACGGTCGCGGAGCGGCGACGGCATGGAGCTGGGAGTCCGCCCAAAGCGTGCTGTCGGCGATCGGACTCATCCTGTCGCTCGTCATCGCATACGCGGCGCACAAGCTGCGCGACCGTCCCGAATTGGTGATCGAGCTCGGACTCGTCTATCAGATCGCGACCGCGCTGCTCGTCGCGTTGGTCACCGAGTGGCATCCGCGCACCGACTTGAACGGGATCTCGTGGGTGTGCGTGGTCATCCTCGCCTATCCCGCCATCGCGCCCACCACGCCGGGCAAGACGCTCGCCGCCGGACTCGCCTCGGCGTCGATGAATCTGCTGGGCGTCGCCTTCGCGCTGTTGCGCGGCGAGCATCTGGCGCTCACACCGTTCGAAGCGATGTGGCTGTACATCCCGCCCTTTCTCGTCGCGTTCGTGGCCGTCGTGCCGGCGACGGTGATCAGCGGACTCGGACGGCAGGTGCGCAAGGCGCGCGAGCTCGGCAGCTATCGGCTCGGCGCACAGCTCGGCCGCGGCGGGATGGGCGAGGTGTATCTCGCCACGCACCGGCTGC
This sequence comes from Gemmatimonadales bacterium, assembly GCA_038228795.1. Classification (GTDB taxonomy): domain Bacteria; phylum Gemmatimonadota; class Gemmatimonadetes; order Gemmatimonadales; family Gemmatimonadaceae; genus JALZAE01. The sequence goes on along the minus strand of JBBROY010000022.1, from coordinate 20,575 downwards.
TCGCCCGGCCGGCCGCGGTGAAGCTGATCAACCCCGAAGCGTTGCACGGCGGGTCGGCCGAGTCGGCGCGCGTGACCGTCGAGCGCTTTCGCCGCGAGGCCGAGGCGGCGGCGACGCTCCGCTCGCCGCACACCATCTCGCTCTACGATTTCGGATCGTCGTCCGATGGCACCTTCTACTATGTGATGGAGCTGCTCGACGGCATCGATTTGGAGCAGCTGGTCGAACGGTTCGGACCGGTGCCGCCGGAGCGGGCGGTACACCTGCTTCGGCAGAGCTGCGCGTCGCTCGGCGAAGCGCACGCGGCCGGCCTGATCCATCGCGACGTGAAACCGTCGAACATCTTCTCGTGCCGCATGGGGCTCGAGGTCGATTTCGTGAAGGTGCTCGACTTTGGGCTGGTCAAGCGCGACCGGCACAGCGAGCTGCTCGGCGGCGGCAAGCAGACCATGCTGACGATGCCCGAAATCACGACCGGCACGCCGGCGTTCATGGCGCCCGAGATGGTGACGGGCGATCCGGTCGATGCGCGCGCCGACGTCTACGCGCTGGGCTGTCTCGCCTACTGGCTGCTCACCGGGCATTTCGTCTTCAGCGCGACGAGCGCGGCGTTGATCATGGCGCAGCACGTTCAGGCGACGCCGGTGTCGCCGTCGGCCGCGGCGGGCTACTCGCTGCCTAACGAGTTGGAGGCGCTCATTCTTTCCTGTCTGGCAAAGAAGCCCGACCAGCGCCCCGCGAACGCCGCCGAGTTGGGGCGACGTCTATCGGAGATCGCGATGCCCGATCCGTGGACATCCGATCGCGCGATCGCCTGGTGGGCGGAGCACCTGCCGAAGAAGGCCTAGAAGGCGGGTCTCCTCGCCTGGTTCACCAACCGCCGCCGAGCGCCTTGTACAACTGCACGCCGGCGACCAGCTCCTGCCGCTGCGCCTGCGTGAGCGCGATCTCCGCCGAGAACAGGTTGCGCTCGGCGTCGAGCACCTCGAGGTAGCTGGAGATGCCGTTTTCGTAGCGACGGTTGGCGAGATCGCGCGCCCGCCGCAGCGCTGCGACCTGGCGCGACTGCGCCGCGGCCTGATCGCGCGTGATGCGCACGCCGACGAATGCATCCTCCGCTTCGCGGCGGGCCACCAGCGTAGCGCGCTCGTAGCCGTAGCGCGCCTGCGCTTCTCGCGCTTCCGCGGCGCGCACGCGGTTGGTCAGCTCGCCTCCGCGAAAGAGCGGAATCGAGATTCCGCCGAACAGCTGGTAAATCTCGCCGGCGCCGCGAAATGTGTTGGCGGGCTTGTCGGCCACGGTGCCGATCTGGCTCGAGAGCGTGAGCGCGGGAAGCCGCGCACTCTGCGCGCTGCCGATGCGCGCCGTCGCCGCGGCGAGCTCGTTTTCCGCCTGTCGCAGGTCGGGACGCCGGGCGATCAACGCCGACGGCAGCGTCGTCGGTATGGTGAACGTGCCGAGCACGTCGGGAAGCGCGCGGCCGCGCGGAATGCTTCCTGGTGCGTGACCGATCAGCACGCTGATGCCGTTCTCCTGCAGCGCGATCTGTCGCTCAAAGTCGGCGACGCGCACGGCCGAGCTCGCGACTTCCGCCTCGAACTGCCGCACATCGAGCTCGGAGATGAGGCCCTGCTGGTAGCGGCGCAGCGCGAGCCTGAGCGTCTCCTGTCGCGACGTCATCGTGCGCCGCGAAATGTCGAGATCGAGATCCAGCTCGCGCAGCTGCAGGTATGAGATGGCGACATCGCTGACGAGCGACAGCACCACCGCGCGCTGGCTCTCCTCACTCGCCAAGAATTCGGAGCGCGCCGCCTGCGTCTCGCGACGCAACCGTCCCCAGAAGTCGAGCTCCCACTGCAATCCGGTGGTGAGCTGCACCTCGGTGAGCGCGACGGTCTTTCCGCCCGAGCCGAGCGTACGAATCGGACCGCCCAGCGCGTTGGCCGTGATGCGCGGAAAGAGATCGCTGCGCGCGACGCCGTATTGGGCGCGAAACAGCTCGATCGTCGCGAGCGCCACGCGCACGTCGCGATTCTCGCGCACCGCGGTGGAGACGAGCGTGTGGAGCACGGAGTCCTGAAACAGCTCGGCCCAACCGAGTACCGTGGCCGAGTCGATGTCGCGCGAGCGAAAGCGCGCGGCATCGGTGGTGCGTGCAACCGACGGTGTGGCCGCTACGCCAACCGGCGGCGGAATCAGATCGGCGCCGCGAGACAGCGAATCGAAGAATGGCCGCAGCGAATCTTCGGCGGCCGAGGGGGCGCGCCAACCGGCCGGCGTAGCGACGTCGGGGCGATGATACGTGGGGCCGACGGCACAGCCCGCCAGCGCCATGCATGCCACCAGTGCGCCACGCATCAGTCGTCGCCCTCCGGCGCGGATGCCCGCGCCTCAGCGCGCGAGCGCTTGAACAGGCCGCGCTCGCTCAGCATGCGGATCTCGGCGAAGAATGACGGAATGAAGAAAATGCCGACCGTCGTCGCGAGCAGCATCCCGAAAAAGACGCCGGTGCCAATCGAGTGACGTCCGCCCGCGCCGGCGCCGCTCGCCAGCAGCAGCGGCACGACGCCCAGGATGAACGCGAAGGAGGTCATGAGGATCGGCCGCAATCGCTCGCGGGCCGCCTCGATCGCCGCGTCGGTAATCGACATGCCGGAAGTCCGCAGCGTGTTGGCGAACTCGACGATCAGGATGGCGTTCTTCGCCGCGAGCCCGATCACCACGATCAGACCGATCTGGAAGTAGATGTCGTTCGGCATGCCGCGCAGATACACGGCGAGGAGCGCGCCGAGCAAGCCGAACGGAACACCGAAAAGCACAGCGAATGGAATCGACCAGCTCTCGTAGAGGGCCGCGAGCACCAGGAACACCATCACGATGCCGAGGATGAAGATGAGGGATCCCGTGCCGCCGCTGATCTCCTGATAGGACTGGCCACTGAACGCGTAGCCTACGCCCTGGCTCGCATATTTTTCGTCGGCCAGCCGCTTCACCGCGGCGAGCATCTCGCCGGAACTCTTGCGAGCCGCGGGCGAGCCGTTGACGATCGCCGCGGTGAAGCCGTTGAACCGCGCCACCACGTTGGGTCCGCCGCGAAAATCCGTCTTCACCAGCGATGACACCGGCACCATTCCGCCGGCGGCCGTACGAACGTGGAGCCGCCCGATGTCCTCCGGCCGCTGCCGGAACTGCGGCTGCGCCTCGGCCTGCACGCGAAACGTTTTGCCGTAGAGATTGAAGTCGTTGATGTAGAGCGTGGACAGCATCGCCTGCTGAGTCTGAAACAGCTCTGCCAGACTGATGCCGAGCGCCTTTACCTTCTCGCGGTCGACCGTCACGAAGATCTGCGGCACGTTGACGTTGATGTTGGTCGTCACGCGCTGCAGCTCCGGCAGCTGATTCGCGTCGCGCACGAACTGCTGCGCGAGCCCGGCGAACTTGACCAGATCGTTCACACCGCGGTCCTGCAGATTCACCTCGAGTCCGGCGGTGGTCCCGAGTCCGGGGATCTCTGGAAAGTTGAAACCGAACGCCGTCGCTTCCTTGATCCCGAAAAATTCGCCGTTCGCCTTGGCGAGCACCGCATCGATCTGGTCACCAGCCGCTTTGCGCTCGCCCCACGGCTTGAGCCCGACGAAGATGGTGGCCGAGCTCGGCTGGCTCGCGCCCTGGAGAAAGCTCAACCCGACCAGCGCGACCGTATGCCGCACGGCGGGCTGCGCCCGCAGATAATTCTCGATGCGCGCGACCACGCTGTCCGTGCGCTGCCGGGATGAGCCGCCCGGGAGATCGACGGCCACCACGAAAAATCCCTTGTCCTCCGCGGGGAGAAATCCCGTCGGCACGATGCGGATCAGCACGACGACCAGCGCGATGATCACCGCGAACGATGCGAACACCGTCTTCGGGCGGACGAGCAGCTTGCCGAGCATGCCGAGGTAGCGCTCGCGCGTGCCGTTGAAGGCACGGTTGAACCAGGCGAAGGGTCCGCGCTTGGGCGCGTGCGGGCCCGGCTTGAGCAGCACCGCGCACAGCGCGGGCGTCAACGTGAGCGCGACAATGCCGGATAGCACGACCGAGAAGACGATCGTCACGGCAAACTGTTTATACATCTGTCCGGTGATGCCGCCGACGAGCGCCACGGGAATGAACACCGAGCACAGCACGAGTACGATCGCCACCAGCGCGCCGCTCACCTGATGCATCGCCCGGTCTGCGGCGACGGCGGGCGACACGTTCTCCTGCTCCATTATTCGCTCGACGTTCTCGATCACCACGATCGCGTCGTCGACCACGATGCCGATCGCCAGCACCAGACCGAACAACGTCAACAGGTTGATCGTGAAACCCATCAGCCACAGCCCGAGAAAGGTGCCGACGATCGACACCGGCACCGCCAGCAGCGGAATGAGCGTCGAGCGCCAGTTCTGGAGAAACGCGAAGACGACGAACGACACCAGCAGCATCGCGATCACCAGCGTGTGCACTACTTCGTCGATTGACGCCGTGATGAAGGGCGTGGTGTCGAATCCCACCTGCATGTGGATGCCGGCGGGGAAGGTGCCCTGCATCTCGTTCATCCGCTTCTCGAAGGCGCGTCGGACCTCGAGCGCGTTGGCCCCGGTGCGCTGGTAGACGAGGATCGCCGCGACGGCCTTGCCGTCGAATTTGCTCACCAGCCCGTAGTCGCGCGCGCCGAGATTCACGGCGCCGATGTCGGAGAGCCGCAGCACCGATCCATCCGGCCGCGCTCGTACGATGATGTTCGAGAACTGCTCCGGACTCGTGAGGCGGCCGAGCGTGGTGACCGGGAGCGTGAGCTGCGTGCCGGCACGCGATGGCTCTCGGCCAATGAGACCCGCCGGACTGGTGGTGTTCTGCTCGCGCACCGCGCCCGCCACTTCGGCCACCGTCACGCCGAGCTGCGACATGCGATCCGGATCGAGATCGAGGTTCATCGCGAAGCCGAGCTGTCCGAAGGTCGTCGCGTTGCCGACGCCGGGTATGCGCTTGACCTCGTCCTCGACGTAGATCTTGGCGTAGTTGCTGAGGAACTCCGGACCGTAGCGCGGATCGCTCGAGCTCAAGACGGCCAGCAGGAGTATCTGCGTCTGGGCCTTGGTCACGACCACGCCGTTGCGGCGCACTTCCTCGGGCAGCTGCGGCAGCGCCAACTGCACCTGGTTCTGCACGTCGACCGCGGCCAGGTCCTGATCGCGCGAAATGTCGAACGTCACCTGCATGCTCATCGAGCCGTCGGCCGAGCTGGTCGACTTGAAGTACAGCAGGCCGGGAATGCCGGCCAGCTGCTGCTCGATCGGCGCCGCCACCGTCTGCGACACATCCTGCGCCGTCGCTCCGGGATACGACGTGCTGATCTGCACCACCGGGGGCGAGATCTCCGGATAGCGATTGATCGGCAGGATGGTGAGCGCATAGATGCCGAGCAGCACCAGCACGATCGAGATGACCGCCGAGAAGATCGGACGGCGGATGAAGAGATTGCGGATCTCGGGCTGCGCATCGCGCGGCGCGCCGCCGGCCGGAGCGCCGCTCATCGCGTCACCTGTATTTTCGCCCGCGTATCGCCATTACGAGTGGCCGCGCTATCGGGCGCCGGCACGTAGGGCGACGGCCGCACGGTGCGACCCTCGGCCACCTTCTGCGCGCCGTCGACGATCACGCGATCACCGGCCTTGAGGCCGTCGTCGATCAGCCAGCGGCCGCCCTCCCACGACGATGCGACGACGTTCCGCGCGATGACCTTGTTGCTGTCGGCCAGCAAATAGACGAACGAGCCGTTGAGGCCCTGCTGCACCGCGCGCTGCGGAACGAGGATCGCGCTATCGCGCGTGATGCCGAGCGGATGCACGCGCGCGAACTGGCCCGGAAGGAGAATGTGCTCGGGGTTGGGGAGCTGCGCGCGCAGCAGCAGCGTTCCCGTCTGCGACTGGAGCGACAGATCGACGAAGCCGACCTTGCCCACGTGCGGAAAGATGCTGCCGTCGGCGAGGGTGACGCTCACGCCGAGCGCGCCCCCGGACGAGAGCATGCGCCGGGTCGACTCGCTCCGGCGCCAGGCGAGCACGTCGCGATCGGAGGGATTGAACGTCACGTAGATCGGGTCCACCTCCTCCACGGTCGTGAGGAGATCCGCGGGACCAGTCACGCGAGCGCCGAGCACCATTAGCGCGCGTCCGGCGCGACCGGCGATCTGCGCGCGGACAAAGGTGTCGTCAAAATTTTTCTTCGCCTGGTCGGCGGTGCCCTTTGCTAGGTCGACCGCGGCGCGTGCCTGCTGCAGCTCGGTCTCCGAGTTGTCGAGATCGACCTGCGCCACCGCGTGCTCGGCCAGAAGGGGCCGCATTCGCGCGACGCTTCGTTCGGCGTTGGTGAGGCGTGCGGTCGCGTTTGCGAGCGTCGCTTGCGCGCCGCGATAGGCCGCCTCGTATGTGGTCGGGTCGATCCGGAAGAGCACTGTCCCCGCGGCGACGTCGGTGCCTTCGACATACGGCCGGGAGACGATGACGCCGGTGATCTGCGAACGCACCTCCACGCGCTTCGATGCCTCGGCCTGTCCGACGTATTCGAGCTTGGCCGGAACCGTCTCGAGCTTGGTGGTGAAGACCGTGACTTCGGGTGGCGGGGGCGCGGGGGGCGCGGGCTTGCTGCACGCGGCGAGCGCGGCCACGGCGACTGAAAGAGCGTTCTGGAACCGCAATGCCGGCTTCTCCGGGCAACTCGATGATGGAACAGCGCGAGGCGTAAGATCGCCAACCTTCTTCACGTTGTCGAACGCGCCGCGGCCCGTGCTTGTTCGACAGAAACAGGACATCGGCCGGGCGCCGAACGCGTACTTCGCAATGCGCTACCACGGCCCACGCAAGCGCACGCAAGCGCACGCTGCTCTTCAACGGCGGCACGTGGGAATGGGACGGAGGAGGCTGGGACCTGCCCATTAAAAAACGTCCACATTCGCGATTCGCATTTTCGCGATGCGAATGCGTGCGAATTCGCGCGAATGGGGGGGCCGTGCGAACGCCCCAAAAACTGTCAACTCCCGACGTCCGAACGGCTTACCGAAAAACGGTGGCATGGCACCCGTAGTGCTATAGCACAACGCGACACACTCGGCCCTCTCCCCTCTTCGGAGCCTCCCGTGATCGCGCCCCTCCGTTCGCCGACGCGTTGTGCGTCCGCTCTCGTCGCGCTTCTGTTCGCGCTGCCCGCCCTCCCCGCCGCCGCACGCGCGCAAGCGCCGACCGCTACCGCGTCCAGCCTCGACAGGCATCCCCTGTTTCAGGGCATCGCCCTCACCCAGGCCGAGGAGGCGCGCGTCGGGACCATCCGCGCGCACTTCTCCGCGAACGCGCGTGTCGTCCAGGACTCGATGCGCACCCTGATGGCGGCAACGCTCGCGGGCGCGCGGGCGGGTGACCCCCTCGCCCTCGCTGACGCGGAGGAGCGCGTGCGTCCATACCGTGAGCGCTTGAAGCTGATGCTCAGCGCCGAGCGCGCGGAGATGCGCCGAGTGTTGACCCCGCCCCAGCAGGCGACGTACGACCGCAACCTCACTGCGCTCGACGCGCGCGAGCAGGCCGCCGCGGCCGCGCGACCGTAGCCCACCACCTCACTCCGTCATTGATCCGATCCGTATCTCCCCACTCGGAGCCCGCATGTCGTTCCTCGCTCGCGCCACCCACCGGCTGTTCGTCGCGCAGTGTCTGCTGCCCCTCCTCGCCGCTCTCGCGCTCGCTGCCGGCGCGGCGCCGAGACCGCTCACAGCACAGGCGTATGTGAGCCCGTACGGCGTCAACGACAACGTCGCCGCGAACACCAGCGGACTCGCGGAGCCGTTTACGGTCTCCAACTATGGGGACTACGGCGACTATTACATCATGTCTTGCGGGAATACCGGCCCACTCACCGGATGTCGGATTGTGGGACGAACATTGTGGTATGTCGAGGCGTGGGGCTCCGTCGGCATCACGGTGACTTACAACACGGGCGCCAACGGGTCCGGAACGCTGTCGCTCAGCGCGTCCGGCGACTACAGCTCGGCGTACGGCTACTACGCGATCACGGTCGGACCGCCCCAAGTCGCGAATGTCGCAATCACGCCGGACGGCGCGGCGGTGAGCGTGCTGACGAACGCGACCGGACTCACGTACGGGTTCACCGTGACCAACACGGGGAACATCAACGGCACGATCGCGCTCTCGATCGGGGCGTGCGTGGCGCCGGCGATCTCGTGCTCGGTGAGCCCGAGCTCCGTCAATCTCGACGCCGGTGCGTCGGCACCGGCGACGGCCACGTACGCAACGAACGGCACTCCCGGGTCCGGGGGACAGGTGAAAGTGCACGGTGTGGTCGGCAGCAATGCCGACGACGGCTACATCGCCGTCACGACGACCGCGCCAGGCGGCACCCCGATGCAACCGGTCGTCGCGCGCGTCAATGCAGATTCGCTCGTCGAGCGGGATCTCTGCCTCACGATCTCCGCCGGTGCCGGGGCCGCGTTCGAGTGCGGCGATCTGCGACTGGTGCACGGCATTCCCGGCGTGCGCACGACCAACAAAGCGCGCGCGCCAACGCTGATCTACAACAGCCTGCACGCCGAGCCGCGCCCGCTCGTCGCGGCGATCGTCACCCTGCCGAGTGCCGGCCTGCCGCCGGTGAGCGTGATCGGCCGGCTGCGTGTGACGACCGGCGGCAATACGACGATCGTCGACACGGCGGTCTGGAGCGGCGGCGAATGGCAGGCGGGACAGACGCGGCGGATCGTGCTCGGCGCCGGGTGGAGCGGCGCGGCCTCGCTCGCCACCGGCATCTACGCCTACTCGGTCGAGGTGACCAACGTCTACAGCGGCTCGGCGCTCACGGCGCCGCTCGTGACGGGTAAGATCGCGATCGTCAACCGAAAATTGGGACCGAACGGCACGGGCGCCAATCCGCTCGGCGCGGGCTGGTGGGTCGCGGGTGTCGAGCGCCTCGTGCCCAGCACGATGGTGTGGTCGGGCGGCGACGGCAGCGTGCGGCAATACGTCGCGGCGGGTACGAACATCTGGAAGGCGATCGCACTCGACCGGCCCGACAGCCTCACCTGGAATCCGGCGACATCGCAGTACACCCGGTGGTTGCCGCACGGGCTCAAGGTGCTGTTCGACATCACCGGGCAACACATCGCCACGATCAACCGCGTCGGCCAGCGCACGAACTTCTACTATGATGTCGCGAACGTCGGGCGGCTCACGGGCATCAATGTGCCCGGCCTGTCGGGCACGACATTCCAGTTTGCGTACACCGCCACGACCGTCACGATCACGGCGCCCGCTGACCTATCCCAGCCCGCCGGCCACCAGACGCGGCAGACGGTGCTGACGCTCACCAACGGGCTCGTCACGAAGATCCAAGATCCCGATTGGCTGTACGACGCGGCGCACTTCACAACCTTCAGCTATGATGGCAGCTCGGCGCGCGTCGCGTCGCGCACCGACCGCACGCGGCTCCTGACGACGACCTATGGCTACGACGCCGGCAAGAAGCTTCGGACGATCACGATCCCGACGCAGAGCGGGCAGCCATCGTCGGTCACGACCATCACGGCGCTCGAGAGCCTGGGCGCGCCGGGCAACGGCACACCGAGCTCGGTCGACACGGCGCTGGTGCAAGCGGCCATCGACGGACCGCGCACCGACGTGCCGGACCTCTCGCGCGTCTGGCTCGACAAGTATGGCCAGGTCACGCGCACGCAGGATGCGCTCGGGAACACGACGCGCGTCTACCGAACGAACGCGAGCTTCCCCGCGCTCGTCACGGTCGTGCTCGATCCTCTGGCGCACGTGGATTCCGCGGAGTACGACACGCGCGGCAATCTGATTCGATCGGTGAGTGTGTCGCCCTATGGCGGCGCGAACGCCGTGAGCCAATATGCCTGGACCGGTCCCTACGACCTGATCGCCAGCGTCACCCCACCGGTCGGACCGGTGACGACCTTCGGCTACGACGGCGCGGGCAACCGGACCTGGCAGCAGACCGGAACGAATGTGAATCGCCGCGTGACCTTCGACTACTATCTGTCGGGCATCGCGAACGGGCTCGTGCGCGCGTCCCAGGTGCCGCTCGTGCCGCGCGACTCGATCCGGTACGATGCCGTCGGCAACCTGTGGCAGACAAAGAGCCCGAAGCGCTATTGGACGTGGCACCTCACGGACAACCTCGGCCGTGACACGCTCGTCGTCTCCCCAGTGGCCGCGAGCGACTCGAGCGTGGCGTTGAGCATCGCCACGCGCGCACACTCGCGCGTGAAATACGACCTGCTCGGCCGCGACACGCTGAGCCAGAGTGTCGGGCCAGCGATCGCCCAGGTTCAGCCATCCGGCTTTACGTACACGTACGCCGCCCCTGCGGAAAGCACGACCGTGCGCACGACCTATGACCCCGCCGGTCGGCCGCTCAGCGTCGCGCGCTTCGCGACGCCGGATACGGCGCAAGTGGGCACGGTGACGACCTCGTGGACCTACGACCTCATGGGACGCAAGCTCACCGACGTGGCCGCCGACGGCGCCACGGACAGCTACGCGTACGATGCGGCGGGCAACCTCACGAGCACCGTGTCCCGCCTGGGCGATGTGGTGACGATGCAGTACGACACGCTCAATCGCTTGGCGAAGCGCCTCGTGCCGCCGCGGACCTATGCGAGCTGGACGAGCCCGATCAGCAACACCAGCTTCCCCTATTTCAGCAATGGCGGCTCGCTCACCATCCCGGGCGACACGGCGACCTTCACGTATGACGCCGCCGGCCGCATGCGCACCGCGTACAACGGCGCCGCGCAGATCGATCGGACGTATTTCCTCGGCGGCGCACTCCAGACCGAGACGCAGAAGATCCGGCGCTGGGACAATACCAACTACACGCAGCACGTCTACGTGCTCCAGTACGGCTACGACCTGGCCGGCCGGCGCACGTCGCTCACGCACCCGGCGCAGCTCCTCCCCGTGGACTATTCCCAGTCGGCCCAGACCTACGCCTACCACGACACGACGGGGCAGCTCGCGACGGTGACCGCCATCTCCGGACAGATGCACCGCTACCACTACGATCTCGCGGGGCGGCAAGACAGCCTGATTTCTCCGGTCACCAGCTCCCTCACGGTGCGCAACGCGTTCGTCTACGACGAGGACGGCCGGCGAACGAACCGCGTCGAGACCCGGACGATTCCCACGTGGCCGTTCGGGGACACGACGCTCCACAGCGACGCGATGACCTACGACGCGCGCGGGAAGATCCTGACCGCGAACACGTTCTATGAGCGCGCGGCGAACGGCTACTCTGGCGCGGGCAACCTGATCAGTTCCGAGACGATCACGCAACCCAATGGCTTCGGGCGCACGCACGACGTGTACGGCGTGGATGCGCTCGGCAACAGCGCCACCCGGATGAGCGATGGCTACACCGGTCTCGCCGTCCGGAACGACCGGCTCCGACAACAGTACGGTCACACGGCCACCAATGCCGGCACGGGCCGGCTCGTGCGCTCGTACTTCCTCGACGGCGGGCCGGGGGCGGGGTACGACACGACGACGTACGACGCGGCGGGCAATCGCGACCGCTACGTGGCGTCCACGTCGTCGCAGTTTGAGGTCCAGACGTCGTACTATGGCGGCGACGGCAGGCTGCGCGCGGTCGACCGGCGCGTGTGCGATGCCCAGGGGCTCTGCGCGCTCAGTCCTTTAGGCGGGTGGCGGGCCGGCGCGTACGAGGACTACCGGTACGACGCGCTCGGCCGCCGCGTGCTGGCCCGCTCGCGCCGGGACTGGTGCGCCGGCGCCACGCGCGACTGCTACAGCTACATCGAGCGCAAGATCTGGGACGGCGACCAGCTGCTGTACGAGATCCGCTACGATGGCCGCAGTACGCTGGCGGCGGGCAACGACAGCCTCGAGCGCGACACGACCGCACTCCTCGCGCCACAGGCCCGGGCGTGCACCTACATCATCGGTCCGCTGCATTGCGACCCGGACCCGGCCGACACCCTGGCGAGCAACGCGCCGTATCAGGGGCGCGTGCTCTACCTGCACGGGCTGGGGATCGATGCGCCGCTGTCGGTCACGCGCATCAACTTCTATTCGAGCAACGTCTGCGGCTCCTACTGCGCCTTTACCTTCGTACCGAACGCGAACTGGCGCGGGCAGTACGATCAGGGCTCGGGGATTCCGTCCGGCATGGTGGCGTGGCCGGCGACGCACGTCGAGCCCTTCCTCTTCGATCCGGACGCGCAGCTGAACCGGCCGAGTTGGATGGGGAGCTTGCTGCAGAACAGTCAGGACGGAAGTGGGCAGCAGTACATGCGGAATCGGTACTATGATCCGGCGAGTGGGCGGTTCACGCAGGAAGATCCGATCGGGCTGGCGGGGGGACTCAACGCGTATGGGTTCGCAGCAGGCGATCCGGTCAACTACTCAGATCCGTTTGGGCTCAAACCCTGTCCGCCGGACAATGACTGCGCGAACGACCAGTCTCCTCCGCAGCAGGGAGGGCAAGGACAACAATTCGACAAGTTGCAACCGTTCGGCGTGCCCATGCTGGGCCTCTACGAGAAGAGGAGCGAAATACACTACGGCGGCATGGCAATGAACACCGATAGTCCAGGCAGCCCTGAGGCGAATTACAAATGGCAAATTGGCCTCGCGGACAAGCCCGGGGTAACAGCTACACTACGGCTCTCGCTTCAAAGAAAGAAGCCCGCAAGTTTTGGCAGGACCGAATACATCTATTCAGGAGTCTTGGAAGTCGGTGACAAAGTTTACGAGGCGCGCGCCAATCTTTTCAGAGTTGGTTCGAAGATCTTTTACGGTTACATTGATGCGAATACCCGGGAGAGACCGCAGGACTAGCGAACGAAGAATTCATCGAAACCTTAATGAGGGATTGGACTGGTGAATTCCGAGGAGGATGGTGAGGATGTGTTCGCACGCGAAATCCTTCGAGTAGTTGGCGAGGATCAAGGGCAACTTCAGAAGGTGTTCCTTGTTCTTCCATTAGTAAATGAACAGGACGCACTAGATTTCCTTCGCACGTTACCAGAGAAGACTGCGCCCGAAACAATCCAGCGTCTTGCGCTCGAGTGGCGACTGGACCACCCAATAGTAGATCACGGAACTGACGAAAAAGATGGATAATTCGCCAAAGTTCGCACTCCCCTCCAAGTGAAAGAATCGATCGAACTCAGGGCACTTGAACAGCACACGCGCGCGCGATTTCGCTTGCCGTGGCGTCGAGAACGCAGAGGCTTCCATCCAGCTCCGCGACGATGCCAATCGCCGAATGACTTTCTTAAAGCACATCGTCGCGCAGAACGACATCGGCTTTACGGGCAGCTTCCGCGAACATGCTGGACTAGAACACGCGTTTGAATCTTTTAGAGAAGCGCTCACCGCACGCGGGATCAACTACGAAGAAGCCAGCGATGAGAAAAACCGCCGCTGTGTGAAGATGGATTTCGTCCGTGCACGATTCGCGTGTGTATCGTCGACCGCGTGACAAACAGACTGTGCTTAACGTTGGCCGGGGCTTTCCACAATGCTCACGAGTGAGTCGAAACGATTGGCGAGCCATTTTGATGAGTTAGGCCGTCGTCGAGATGTCAGTGTCTCTACCGCTCCCAGTCCCGAGAAGACCTCCTAGCCACGCGTGGATAATTCGGCGCCGTTGCAGGCCACGCTCGTTGATCACATTGCTGAGGGTTGCACGTCGACGGTACTGCGTGGTGATGCGGCTTACGCCGCAGCGGAGTTGCTGCGCGCAGACTTTCTCAAGAAATCTGCGTTGCTCTCGGAGCGTTGTTGCGGCTAGAGAAGGGGAAGAAGGGAATCGACTTGGGTTCCAACCCGAAGGGTTCGTCCCGCAGTATCGGCGGATATACCCTCAACACGCTTCAGCTCACGCAATTCACGGCTGGCCCCACCGATGCCGGCGGATTAGGAGTCGGGTTCAAGGGACTCTTAGAAGTAGAACTGCCCGGTCAGCCTGACGTAGCATTCACAAGAGGCGCCGTCGATCTATTGACCGGCGACTTCGAGTTCGATGGCTTCGTTCCCGTGATCGGCAACCGGTTCAGCTCTGTATCGGTTGTCGGCAATATCGCAGAGGGGAGAGCACACACGCGCGTTAAGCTATTCGGCATTTGGAAAAAAGATGACGACGTCAAAAGTTCCCCCTGAGCAGTATCGCGATCCGGTTGCAATGAGGCTCCGGCTCTGCGAGAGAGCTAATGGCAGGAGGCATCAGTGACCAAGACCACTGGCACACGCGAAGGTCGCAGGCAAATGATTCGCCGCGTATGGATCGCTGCGACGCTGCTCATAATGACTCTTTTCGCGATTGCCATTGCCGTGGGTCGGGCTGCGCAATCGTCGATGCTAACGATAGCGAATGCGCTTCTTGGCCGGGGAGATGTTGCCAGGACGGGACTGGATGAGAGATCTCTCGTCATGCTCGACCGCGAGCCAATCGCTGCGGTGCGCGACATCAACCGGCTCTCTGTAGATGCACGCGAGGCGGTGCTGTTGTACCGAGCCGAGTGGCTATCCACGGCAGAGCCGGAGCTAAGGCAACGGATCAATAAAGGCTTTGTCGCGGCCGTGGAACCCGGGAAAGGGGACGCCAGTGTCCTGACCGTTCATCTAATCCCGGCCATCTTCGCGCCGCGAGCCTCATCGCAGTCCGGGATCCAGTTCAGTCCAGGCGGCATTCTACTACCTGTTTATTCAATGCCGTTGCCTACGATAGCTGCGGACTCAAGTCGAACCTGACGTGAGCCCAACTGCTAGGCGCAGCTTGCTCGTTACAGCCTCATTCTTCTCGCTAGTCTGCATCAGCACCTGTGTCTCACGATCGCGGCCGGCTCGCATGCCCCGGTCGAGTGCGGCGACTTGCGCATGGTGTACGGCATTCCGGGCGTGCGCACGACGAACAAGGCGCGGACGCCTGGAAAGGATTGGGCGAGATAGCGTTCCGCGCTGTCGAATCCCTCGCGGCTCACATCCACGCGGACCACGTTCAAGCGCGCCTTAGCGCGGGCTCGGGCGACCGGCTTATGGAAGGTCTTCCCGGTATCGACGCCGACGTGCACGGCGAACCGCCGGGCATAGGCTTCTTTCGTGTCGGATGACGTCACGATCGTGCTCCTCAACCGTGACCGCGCGCGGGATGTTCCGTTGCGGCGCGTGGTGGTGCGCCCTCGTGAAGCGCACCAATGAGCGTACCGAACCCGGGCGATACTTGCTCTGGCCGAGATTCTTCGGCGTCATCATTTCACTGCAGTGCTCCGAAGTCGCAGCTGAGTGCGACGCACAAGATGGGCGGCCATAGTGGCCGCCTCGTTGACGCCATCACTTGGCCAAGGCACAGGAGGTATATATGTCCAACAAGCAAGCGGTGGTTCGCCACGACATCGGCCTCGGTGAGATCGTCGCATTCTCGCGTAAATTTCAGTTGTGGGCGTACTCCGTCAGTCATTCGCAGTTGTTGCTGCGAAGCAAGCGCACGCCCGACTGCCCGACCCGCATCGACATCGCATTCCGAGGGGTGGTGGGGATGAAACTGCCATGGATTCTGGATAGTCTGGAGGTCACTATCGCAGAACAGATACCTGGCGCCCTTCAAAGGGAAATCAGTGGATTGACGATGGACCAAAAACAGCTCTATTCTTGCCGCTCCGGAGAGTTTGATGGTTGGGTCGTTGCTTCGACCGTCTCTATCGCAGAGGACGGCGAGGGCTACGATGCGCCGAGTCCCATCTTCGAGCCTTGGCTCATTGGGGCCTTGTAGTCCGGTGTGTTGCAAATCGGAGTCTGACGCCGAGAAGGCGACCCGAGTCCCAACTGGAGGTTCTGTGGCTTTCCGCGGGCTGCAAGAACCGGCAAGCGTGCTCATGTTTCAACTCCGAGGTCGCGAATACCGAAAGCGCCGCATCCGGATTCCAGGAGCCACGCCACGCACGATCGCCAGGCCCGCACTTGCAGCGAAAACCTTAGGGGTCTGTCTATCTGGATTTGCGGCGGCGCTGATCTTTGGTTGCGCGCAGCACCAAGTGCCCCATCAGAGCTCAATAGATGGTGGCACTTCGGGGTACGATGCGTCGATTGGAGCGTGGGTTTCATACCCTCACCCTATCGACTCGCCGGAACGGCTAACGAGTGCTCGTATTGCGCAGCTGTTCGGGTCAGCCATGGAACTGTACATGGAGCGGGGCGCCCTACCCGAATCACTTGACACGGTGGCAGCACATGCGCGCGGGAGCACCGCGCTCGGGTTTGGCAGAGAACTCACGATTGATGCCTGGGGACACGAGATCCGATATTCGGCGAAGGGAGTACTCGTCGAGTTACGATCCGCGGGGGCGGATGGGAAGTTCGGGACAAAAGATGACTTAGCAGTGGCGACAAATGCCCGACAGTGACCTGCAGCAGTAGCGAGCAATGGGCCGTGAACGCACACCCGCTCCACGCGTTCGGGAAACCGGGCCTGTAAGACCGGCGTGAGAGCGATTCCCCGCACACGTGGGCAACCTGCACGGGCGGCACCCGCGTGCTGGCCAAAGGACGTGGGTTTAGCCAGGGCAGGGGGTACGGCATCCGCCAATACGACAACCTACTGCTTCGGGAGCCGCGGCCCGCTCTGAAAATTCAAAGCGACGCTGGAGCCCGCGGTCAATGAAAAGGGTTGCTCTGCTGATCAGAAGGTGGGTGATCAAATGGAAACGTGTCGACAGGGTGATCCGCGCCATGCGCCGCCCGAAGTAGATGATCAGGAAATGCAGCGCTTGGGTGGCCTGTTGCTCACGACGATTTTTCTCCTCTTAGGCCTGGGAGGGTGTTCCGATCGCTCACGCGCACTCAGAGTTCTGGTCGTGGTCGTGGTCGCGGCAGCGTCCTGCATCAGCGCGGATACTTCGGCGGTCCGACAGATCATCGACGTCTATCTTCCGGGCGCGCGTCCCGGCCAAGCCATCGACACGCTACTTTCGGTCGCGGGTGGGGCGAAGTTCGTCCCCTACCTCGGATACCGTTCCCCGCTCCCAAAAAGAGTTGACGGCTTCCGTGTCATTGAGTTCATAACGGAACGCGAGGGGTCTGACCCCTTGCCGGGGCAGACCCGTGTTCCCGTGATCAGGTTAGTCGCCGATTCGGCGGCGAGCGGTCGTGCCTCGCTTTCTCGCATTACCGCGACACTGGGCGTCGCCGATACGCAGGGTTGCAGCGGAGTTGCCGGAATGGGTGTAGATGAGACGCACATGTGGGCACGCGGGGACTACATCGTGGTGCTGACCATTCCCTTGTCTCGCGAAAGCGGCATGCGCTCAGTATCGAAGCTCTATTTTCAAGAACGAGGCATGAAATGGGACCGGTACATTAACAACTATCGCACCGGCGTCTGCGATAGCGTGGCACCACCCAGGTAGCGTCTGATGCGGATTGCTGTGATACCGCAGGTGTCTGACGACGAACAACGACGCCAGTCGCTGACGTACGCCTCCGACAACGGGGCCACCAGCCATCTCACGCTTCTGGCTGGACAAGTACAGTCAGGTGACGCGTTGCGTCGAACCATCTTCGTGCAACTCGCTCACTCGACACATGGGATCCACAGTGAATAGCGCTGCATCCGATGAGACCTCGCCCAGCATCAGGGCAAGTCTGACTCTGCAAGGTTTCTCCTGCGATCCGGAAGAGTTAACCGGAATACTCGGTCTATTGCCGACTCGCTCAGGTCGACAGGGCGAGCCGTACCACGATTCCCTCGGGCGGTCAACGACTCGGCGGCTCCGTGGTTCCTATTGGTCGCTCCACTCTACGGCTGATCACAGAGATGAGCTCGGTATGCACCTAGACAGCATTGTCCAACAAGTGCGCCCGGCGAAGGAGAGATTTGCGCGTTTACCAGCCCAAACGCGAACATTCATTCGATGTACAATCATTCCGAATGGAGATTTGCCCCTTTTCTCTGTTGACCACGAGATTCTCGCAATTATCGCGGATATTAGGGCGACACTACTTATTGATATCGTTTCCGTAGGCGATGCAGAGGGTGAGTCCCAGGGTTAGAAGATACGAAGGGCCTGGCCCCCTGACTTGGTCGTGGGTTAGCTCACCCGTGATTACGCAGGAGTGTCGGCGCCACATGCGACATACGGTCGCATTGCCAGAGGACAAGCCCCATGTCCACTTCATCTCCCTCGATTCTGTACCTGGGCCTCGATGTGCACAAGGAATCCGTCACGATTGCGGTGCTCCCGGCCGACGCACCAGCGCCGACGCAGCTCGAGCGGGTGCCGTATGACCTCAAGAGCTCCACCGCCTCTTCACGCGCTTGGCGGAGGACGGCGCCGTCGAGCTGCGGCCTGTTATGAGGCGAGCGGCGCTGGCTACGTGCTGCAGCGCGCGATGACGAGCTGGCGGCATTCGTGTGCGATCGTGGCGAGCGCGTTGATTCCGACGAAACCGGGGTCCCTCGGGGGGAGTTCCGACGTTCGAATGCCGCAGAGGGTCAGTATTGGGGCACCGAGACTCCCATTACTCCTGGTTTTGCGAATAAGTATGGTGCGGCAACGCTCGGTGTGGGGGCACCCGATTTCAAATTGGCCGGGACAGTAAGAGCGGTTCGCCGTTTTATCACGCGTACCGCGCCGCGTGTTGGCACTAATAGTGGTGGTGCGCTAGAAGCGGTGATACGGGCTCGAGGTATTACGCTCGATTACTTCCACATGCCTTAGAGGACATGATGCGGACGCTCGACGATGTACTTGCAGCAACGCGACGTCTGAAGGAAGAGATGGAAAAGCAAGGCGAGGTCGCTGCTGCGCTCGTATTGTGCAACGCACTCAGCGATATCTTCAACACCTCAACAGAGGCGCTTGAGGTGATCCTGGAGGCGCTGGATGCGTCATCCCCTACATGGAAGTTGCACCTTGACGGTCGCAGGCGCCGCGAGGTGGAGCAACTGGTACGTGATGCTCGCGCCATGATGAACTTGAAATAACGTGAGGTCGCCAGTCGCCGATACTTGCAACCAGAGTAACCGATCTGGAAACCATGACAAAACTCATTTCTGCGGCGGGCTCGTCTAGGGCAACGCAGACAGCACGCTGATTCCTGGCGGCCGATACAGGTCAGGTCCTAGCACACGAATTCGCTCATGCCTACCGGGTCGGCTTGCGCTAGGCCGATCGGCAGAACCGAGGTGCACGACGCGCCTCGGGTCTGGCTAGATAGAGAGGTGTGGGCACTGGCGGGATCGACCTTGCATTGGGAGGTCAACGCATCGAGTTGCGAGCGCGGCACAGATCGACGCGTACGATGCGCCGTCGGCGAGGAGCAGCACGCAGCGCGCGCGCCGGGCAATGCCGGGCCGGGGCCGAGGTGGCGCGGACGAGATGCTCGAGCTCGGCGCGCTCAGTCCGCGTAAGGGCGAGGTCCAACGCAGTGGTAAACATGCACGTCGCCGCTGCAAGGTGGATGCTATCAACATTTTAGATGGAGTCCACTAGGGACGCCAAACAGCCCACAACTATGACTCCTCTCAACAAACGTACGCTTATCCGAGTGACGCTAACGGGCGCCATGCTGATGATTCTTGGCATGGTCGCATGGCTCGGACTATTTGGCGGCCGTACCGACGACACTGAGGCAAACATCTTTCCTGACCCACTACGCCGAACTAACCAGCACTTGCGACAACTCGATAGGCTCACAGTGATGTACGATAGCGCGAAGGGAAAGTCTCCCGCGTCCTTGGACAACATTCTCGAGATGACCGGGCTGTCCCCGGGAGCCATCGCTTCTCGCAAATTGACCGAAGATGCTTGGCAGCACCGAATACTTGTGCGGGTCCGTTCACGCGATATCGAACTTCGCTCCGTTGGTGCTGATGGCAAGCCAGACACGGAAGACGATGTCATTTTGCTCGTGCCGCGAATCCACGATCGGATATAGACCCGCTGCCAACGAGGCGAAGCGTTTTTCGCGAATCCGCGTGGGGAAATGATAAACGTGTTCGTCGACCCGAACGACCCTCATCGCGCTGTCTTGGACGCGAGAATCGGCGCGGTGGGCGTACTCGCGATCTGCTGTAGTCTCGTTTCACTTGGCGCCGCCATAGCGCTCTTGAGATCGACACCTTGAAGCTACGCCGCCGGAGCGCTCATTCGTGAGACGCTCACTCATTCGGACGATCGCCGCCATTCAGCTTTGGGGCAGTATTACCGGCATCATCGCCGTGCTCGGTGCGCTTAGAACTACAGACACAACCGGCGCGCCTCGGGAAATGTTGAGTTTCCTGTGTTTGGGCGCTGCGCTCTTTACTCTCGGAGGTGCCGGCGGCGTTGGGCTGCTTAGGAATCACCGATTCGGACGCGTCCTCACCGTCTTCGCGCAGATTCCACAACTATTTCAAGTGAGCATCGCGGGATGCTCCTGGCTCTACGAGTCCGGCGTGTCGGCGGTGATCAGCTTCGATGGCCGCGCCGGAACTCTCGGAGTACGGTTTGATCTCCTAAGTGAGTTCGCATTCT
>JBBROY010000021.1:0-79644 GCA_038228795.1 Gemmatimonadales bacterium | reverse complement strand
GCCAGCACGCAGGCACTGCCGGTCGGCGCGTCGCTCAACATGCCGAACGGCATCGCCGCCATGGTCTCGGTCGGCGGGCAACTGTTCTCGATGGGACTGCGCTTCGCCGCTCCGGTGATCGCGACGGTACTCATCGCCAACACCGCGCTGGCCGTACTCAGCCGCGCGGCGCCGCAGCTGAATGTGCTCGCTCTCGCCTTTCCGATTCAAATCGGTCTCGGACTCTTTGCCCTCGCGGCTTCGCTCCCATACATCGCCACCTTCTTCATCAACTGGCAGACGAGCTACGACGCGATGCTCACGACCATCTTCCGCGCCCTCGCGGTTCAGGGAGGTCGCTGAGCATGGCGGACGACGGCCAGGAACGCACCGAAGAAGCGACTCCGCGAAAGCGGCAGGACGCGCACGAAGAAGGCAAGATCCCAAAGTCCCAGGAGCTGACCACCGCCATTCTGCTCCTCGGTACGGCGCTCTCGCTCAACGTCGCCGGCGTGAGCCTCTGCAAGAACGTCGCGGCGCTCTTTGGTTACGGACTCGCCACGAGTGGCGAGCTAATGCTCGATGGCAGCACCGCCGTCACGTACCTGCAGTACATGGGATGGCGGGCGGTGCTCGCGCTCGTCTGGTTCCTGCTCGCCATGATGGGCATCTCGCTCGGCATCACCACGCTGCAGGCGCGCGGCGTCCTCTCGCTCAAGCCGCTCGGTCCCAATTGGGGGAAGCTGAATCCGCTCGAGAACGCCAAGCGCATGCTCGGTATTCAGTCGGTGGCCGAGCTGGTGAAGTCGCTCGCCAAGCTCACCATCGTCGCCTCCGTGGTCTACAAGGCGCTGACGACGGCGATGCCGGACATACTCGCGCTCTCGCAGCAATCGCCGCTGGCGCTGCTGATGGTGGTCAAGCACTACGCGATCAAAATGATGATGATGGCCGGCCTCTCGTATCTGTCGCTGGCCCTGGTCGACTACGCCTACCAGCTCTGGCAGCACGAGAAGACGCTGAAGATGAGCAGGCAGGAAGTGAAGATGGAAATGAAGCAGAGCGATGGCGACCCGATGGTCAAGCAGCGCATGCGCACGCTCGCCCGCGCCATGGCCCGCAAGAACATGATGAAGGACGTGCCGAAGGCGGACGTCGTCATCACCAACCCCACCCACATCGCGGTCGCGCTGATCTACGACCCCGATAACGCCCCCGCGCCGATCGTCGTCGCGATGGGGCAGCGCAAGATCGCCCAGCGCATCAAGCAGATCGCTTTCGAGAATGGCGTGCCCGTCATCGAGAACAAACCTGTCGCGCGCGCCCTCTTCGCCTCGGCGAAGATCGGGACCATGATTCCGGCCGAGCTGTACGTGGCCGTGGCGGAAATCCTCGCCTTCGTGCTCAAGCAGCGCGCCCTCGCTCCGCGCCGCTGGAAGGGCGCGACCGTCGGAGCCACGCTGTGAGCAAGGGCCAGATCCTCGTCGAAGGGCCGGCGCGTCGCAACGCCGAGGTCGGACTGGCCGTGGCGGTCGTGTTCGTCATCGCGCTGCTGATCCTCCCGCTGCCGTCGATCATGCTCGACCTCTTCCTCGCGTTGAGCATCGGGCTGTCGTTGGTGGTGCTGCTCGTGGCGCTGTACACCACGGACCCGCTCGACTTCTCGATCTTCCCCGCGCTCCTGCTCTTGCTCACGCTGTTCCGGCTCGCGCTCAACGTCTCGAGCACGCGCCTGATTCTGTCCAAGGGCGAGGCAGGCCAGGTCATTCAGGCATTCGGCGAGTTCGTCATCGGCGGCAACTACGCCGTCGGTCTCGTGCTCTTCCTGATTCTGGTCGGCATCAACTTCATCGTCATCACCAAGGGCGCCGGCCGCGTGGCCGAAGTCGCCGCGCGCTTCACCCTCGATGCGATGCCCGGCAAGCAGATGGCGATCGACGCCGATCTGTCCGCCGGCTTGATCGATGAAAAAGAAGCGCGCCGGCGCCGCGAAGAGATCGCCCGCCAGGCCGATTTCTACGGCGCGATGGACGGCTCATCGAAGTTCGTGAAGGGCGATGCGATCGCCGGCCTGCTCATCACGGGCATCAACATTGTCGGCGGCATCTTCATCGGCGTCGTACAGCGCGGACTTCCAATCGGACAGGCCGCCGGCACGTACACGATTCTCACCGTGGGTGAAGGACTCGTCGCGCAGATCCCCGCGCTGATCGTCTCCACCGCCGCCGGCATCATGGTCACCAATGCGGGCGGCGGCACGCGCATGGGCAACACGCTCGCCACGCAGCTCGGCGCGCACCCGCGCGCGATGTGGATCGCCAGCGGCGTGCTCGGCATCTTTGGCCTCGTGCCGGGAATGCCGCGCGTTCCCTTCCTCGCCATGTCCGGCGGCATGATGCTGCTCGCGCGCGTCTCGAGCAAAGCCGAGAAGACCCGCGACGACATCACCGCGGCCGAGATCCACGACGCGCTCCCCGCGCCGGCGCCGCACGATCCGGTGAAGGAGCTACTGCAGATCGATCCGATCGAGCTCGAGGTGGGCTACGCGCTCATCCCCCTCGTCGACGATCGCCAGGGCGGCGACCTGCTCGAGCGCATCTCGCTCCTGCGCAAGCAGGCCGCGCTCGAGCTCGGCATCCTCGTGCCGCCCATTCGCATTCGGGACGACATTCGCCTGCCCGCCAACGAGTACGTGATCAAGCTCCGCGGCTCGGAGATCGCCCGCGCCGAAGTCATGCCGCGCTTCTTGATGGCGCTCGACACCGGCCAGGTCATCAAGCAGGTGGAGGGGATGGACGCGATCGACCCGTCGTTCGGAATGCCGTCGCGCTGGATCGCCGCCACACGCCGCAGCGATGCCGAGGCCGCGGGCTACGTCGTCGTCGAGCCAAGCACCGTTGTGGCGACACACTTGATGGAGACGCTCAAGACGAACGCCGCCGATCTGCTCGGCCGCCAGGACGTGCAGGAAATGGTCGAGACGCTCAAGAAATCGCATCCCGCGCTGTGCGACGATCTGCTGCCGGGCAAGGTGTCGCTCGGCACACTGCACCGCGTGCTGCAGCGCCTGCTGCGCGAGCGCATTCCGATCCGCGATCTGGTCACGATTCTCGAGGCGATGGGCGATGCCTGCGAGCACAGCAAGGATCCCGAGGTGTTGTGCGAGCACGTGCGGCGCGCGCTCACGCACGTCATCGCGCGGCTGTTCCTCGATGCGAGCGGCGCCGTGCGCGGCGTGAGCATCGGGCCGCGCCTCGAGGCGTCGCTGATGGGACTGTTTTCGCCACGTCAGGGACAACCGCAGTCGGCGTCGCTGCTCAATCCGGATTCGCTCGCGCATTTGCTGCGCGATCTCAACATGCTGTCGACCACCTACGCCAGCGACGGCCGTCCGCTGCCGCTGATCGCGCCGCCGTCGCTTCGCGTCGGCATCCGCCGGCTGATCGAGCCGGTGATGCCACAGCTGCCCGTGATCTCGCTCGCCGAGCTGCCGTCGCACGTCAAACTCAACTCCGTCGCCACGTGGGAGCTGCCGAATGCGGCTTGAGACCTTTCGCGGTACCGATCTGCAGTCCGTCTATGCCATGGCGCGCGCCTCATTGGGCGACGACGTGATGGTGCTCCGCACCACCACCGTTCGATTCGGATCGAATCGCGCTCTAGAGATTGTGGCGACGACGGCCGCGGAGGTAGAGCGCGTGCGCCGGCGCCTGCAGGTCGCGCCACCGATGCTTCCCAACCGCTCCGGCGGACGCGGCGATTCCGGTCCGCTCGTGGTGGCCCTCGTCGGCCCCACCGGCGCCGGCAAGACGACGACGATCGCCAAGCTCGCCGTGAACAACGACGCGTTCGGTGCCCGCCGCGTCGGCCTGCTCGCGCTCGACACGTACCGCGTCGGCGCGATCGAGCAGATCCAGACGTACGCGGACATCGCGGAGCTGCCGCTCGAGATCATCTACGACATTCGCGAGATCGGACCCGCGCTCAAGCGCTTGAACAAGTGCGACGTGATTCTGGTCGACACCCCGGGCAGAAGTCCGAAGCTGCGCCGGCTGAACGAAGAGTGGCAGGACCTGCTCCGCATCATCTCGCCCGACGAGGTGCATCTCGTGCTTCCGGCGACAATGCGCAGCGACATCGCCCTCGCCCAACGCGAGATCTTCGCTCCGAACAAGACCACGCACCTTCTGCTCAGCAAGCTCGACGAAGTCCCCGACGAAACCGGCGTCGCCGACCTGGCGCTGCGCATGGAGCTCCCCTGTCGCTGGGTCACCGACGGGCAGGATGTCCCCGCCGACTTGAAGAGCGCCGCCAGCCGACTCATCGGCTCACTCGGGCTCATCGTCACCGAACAGCAGTCGAACGTCCTCGCCACGGTCTGAAGTAGTTCACCACACCACACACCCGACCCACAACACCCCGCTCTTTCGCCATGCCCTCTACCCAACTCGACACTCTCAAACGCTACGTCGCCGATCGCGCGCCGCTGTCATCCGATGACAGCGGCGATGGACGGCGCGTGGTGATTGTCGGGAGTGGCAAGGGCGGCGTGGGCACGTCGGTCATCGCGACGTTGCTCGCGCTCACCGCGAGCGAGGCCGGCTACTCGGTGCTGCTTGTCGACGCCAACGATGGGTTGGGCACGCTCCACTATCTCGTCGGCGCGGCGCCGGCGCCCGGTCTCGCCGATCTGAAAGGTGGCGCACTCAGCGCCAGCGAGCTGCTGGTGCCGGTGACGTCGACGCTTACGCTGCTGCCGGGCGGCACGCGCGACGATGCCCTCTCGGCTGCCGAGCGCCGCACGCTGTACCGGCGCGTCGCGGAACTCTATGGGTCGTTCGATCTCGTCGTCGTCGACGGCGGCTCGCGGCTCGAATCGGTGCTGGGTGTGGCGGCCGCCGGCGCTGAGCGCCTGCTGGCCGTGACGACCTCTGACCGGATCGCGGTCGCAGCCGCGTACGCGCTGATCAAGGCGGCCGCGGCGAAGCATCCCGAAATGCAGTCGGAAGTGATGCTCAACGGATGCGAGGAAGGGATGGCGGCCCACGGCTACGAGTTGATCCAGGCCGCGGCCGGCCAGTTTCTCGAGCGCAACGTCGCGCTCAGCGGGGTGGTGCCGCACGATGCGTCGCTCAAGGCGGCGCTAGGTGATGGAATGATGATCGGAGACGCTGCCGTCGGCTCGCCGGCGGCGATCGTGATGCACGAGATCGCGATGCGCCTCCTCGACGAGCTGTATGCAGAACACATCGGACAACCGCGCTCCGCCGAGTCGCGGCATTCTCAACCGAGGTCTTAGCGTATGGACAGCAAAGCGCTGTGGCAGCGATTCTCAGCCGGCGATGACGCCGCGCGTGAAGCCCTGCTGACCGAACACCTCAGCCTGGTGCATCACGTCGCGCGCCAGATCAGCCGCAGCTTGGCTGCGGCAACCGATTTCGACGAGCTGGTGAGCGCCGGCACCATGGGCCTCATCAATGCGCTCGGATCATTCGACGTGTCGCGAGGGCTGGCCTTCAGCACCTTCGCGGTGCCCCGCATCCGCGGCGCGATCCTCGACGAGCTCCGTCGTCAGGATCACGTCCCGCGCTCGATCCGCCGCAAGTCGCGCGAGATCGCCGCGGCGCGCGAGACCCTCATGCGCTCGTTGGGTAGAACGCCCGAGGATCGCGAGACCGCTGAGGCGATGCACATTGACGTCGACACCTTGTGGCGCTGGCAGGCCGAAGTCGAAGGCGCCGTGCACGTGCCGCTCGACCGCCCCGCGGGCGACCGCGAGGATGGCTCGCAGGCACCGGTGGAAGTGCTCACCGGCGAAGGCAACGAGCCCGGAATCGAGGAGAAGATCATCCGCACGCAGGAGCAGGAAATCCTGCGCGAAGCGATCATGCGGCTCAAGGAGCAGGAGCGCACGGTGCTGTCGCTCTACTACTTTGAAGAGCTGAAGTTGCATGAAATCGCGGCGATTCTCGAGCTGACCGAGTCGCGCGTATCGCAGATCCGTTCCAAGGCGCTGTCCAAGCTGCGCGTGGAGCTGGCGCCCTTGCGCGAGTCCGTCGCGTGAAGCGCGCAACGAACGTATTGCTCGTGATGCTGGCCGCCACCGTGCTCATCGGCGTTGTGCTGGCGGACATGATGGTGATGTTCCCTAGTACGTTCGACGGCATGATGGCGGCGATGACGCGGCTCCACCTCGGCGCGATCATCGCCGCGATGGCCGGCGTTGCCGCACAGTTGCGCGCGTTGCCGCGATCGGCATGGTTTGCGACCGGCGGTACGCTGCTCGCCGCGGTCGCCGCCGCGGGCATCGTAATCATGATCCGCCGCGCGCGCGGCGGAGAACGGCTAGCCGTCGCCACGACCCGATTCGCGCGAAAGGCACCAAGCTCCACCAAGGTCGGCTCGAAGGTGCTGTCGCGCGCCACTCGCGGCGAGTCGCGCGCGGAGATTGCGCGCCATACCGGGCTGTCTCAGGACGCCGTGCGCATGCTCCTCGACTCGGTCACCGAGCGCGCTCCAAGCCGGAAGATTCGTCCGGGTGCGGCATGAAGTGCCGGTCGGCAGTAGATGCCGCGGGCGTCATCATCGTCAGTTAACTGACGACCAACTAACCACTTGGGTTGTCAGTCGCGCAGCATCGGCATGGGGCACGGCGCGTGCTTTAGTGAGGAGATGTCAGACGTCAGATGACGGATGTCAGCACTGATAACCAACCGCTGTTTCCGACATCAGACATCTGACGTCTCCCACTGCGGTTATCAGAATCACCCGAGTCTCCTCCCACTATGCCCTCCGATGAGCGACCCGACCTCCGGCATGACCTCGGCCGCCAGTGCACTCAAGTACTGGGAACGCCGCCAGGAAGTGGTCTCGAACAACCTGGCCAACGTCTCGACCGATGGCTTCAAAGCCGAGCGAGTGTTCGCACGACTCGTGGACGATGCGTTGACGGTCCCGGATATGGCGACCGACATGCGCGGCGGGTCGATCAAGCCGACGAACAGCCCGCTGGATCTCGCCCTGGATGGACCGGGATTCTTCGTCCTGGACTCGCCGAACGGTGAGCGGCTCACCCGGGGCGGCTCGTTCCACCTCGATGAGACCAACCGCATCGTCGACGCGCATGGCAACGCGCTGCTCGCCGAGAACGGCGCGGTGACCGTCACCAAGGGTACGATCGAAATCGACAAGGGCGGCTCGGTGAAGGTCGATGGCCACGAGATCGCCAAGCTTCGGCTCGAGGCGCCGCCAGCGCCCGGTCTGTCGCTGCAGCACGAGGGGAGCAACATGTACGTCCCGGGAACCGCCCGCCAACCGCTCGGCGCCGATGCGCGAATCGTTCGCCAGGGCGCGCTCGAAGCGTCGAACGTCGACTCGATCGGCGCCATGGTCGACATGATCTCCGTCCAGCGCGCCTACGCCAGCGTGATGAAGACTGTGACCACGATGGACGAAGTCCGCCGCCTGATCACCAACGACATCGGCAAGCCCGTGTAGCGAAGGTGGGGACGCCAGCGTTGTTGCAGGTCCCCCCACACCCACACCCCACACCCGACACCCTGCCCTATGGATCCCGCCCTTCGTACCGCCGCGACCGGCATGGCCGCGCAGCAGCTCCGCACCGAGGTCATCTCCAACAACCTCGCCAACGTCAACACGACCGCGTTCAAGCGGAGCCGTGCGCAGTTCGAGGATCTGCTCTATCAGACGGTCCAGGGCGCGACGGTCCTCGGCACCAGGGATTCGAAGACGACGCCGGTGATCCAGATCGGCCGCGGAACGCACCTCGCCGGCGTGCAGCGATTGCACACCCAGGGCACCGTCGAGTCGACCGGCCGCTCGACCGATGTCGCCATTGAGGGCGAAGGATTCTTCCAGGTGCAGCTGGCCAACAACCAGGTTGGCTACACGCGCGATGGAAACTTTCAGGTGTCGGATTCCAGCACGCTGATCACCAACGGCGGCTACACCATCTCGCCGGGAATCAAGATTCCGACCGATGCGAGCGATGTGTCGATCTCCAAGACCGGTGTCGTCTCGGTACGGAAGGCGAGCAGCGCCGACATCCAGGAGATCGGACGCATCGAGCTCGCGCGCTTCGCCAATCCCGCCGGCCTCGAATCGATGGGTGAAAATCTCTACACCGAGACTCCTGCGTCCGGCGAAGCGATCCACGGCTTTCCGCAGGAAGAGGGGATGGGCCGTCTGCTCCAGGGCTCGCTCGAGGGAAGCAACGTCGAGATCGTGCAGGAGATGGTCGATATGATCACCTCCATGCGCGCGTACGAGATCAACTCGAAGTCGATCAAGAACAGCGAAGACATGATGCAGGTCGCCAACAACATGTCGCGGTGACATCGGTGCGCGTGGTGCTGCTCCTGCTCCTCAACGCGTTCGCGCCGGCCGCGGCCGCCGCGCAGGCGAGCTCGATCGCGGCGCGATGGCACGTGCCGGTGGAGCGCGTACGCTTGGAGTGGCTCGGGGACACCATCGCGCCGCCGGCGGACGCGCTGATGCGCGTCGATGGATCTGGAACCTCGAGCGAGTGGACAGTCGTCATCGCGAGCCCCAACGGCACGACCGTCACGCGCCGCGTTCGAGCCGGCGTCGAGGAGCGCGTCGCCGTCGCGGCGCATGCGCTCGCCCGCGACACCGTGCTCGTTGCGCAGGACATCGCGTGGAGCTCGGTGGTTCGCTGGGGACCGCCGCGCGAACCGAAGACCGCCGCGCCGTCGGCCGGTTGGGTGACGCGCCGTATCATCGCCGCTGGTGAGCTGTTGGCAGCGCCGGCCGTCGCGCCGGCTACCGCGGTGAAGGCGGGCGACGATGTCAGCGTGGTCGTCAGACGCGGAGCTCTCGAGCTACGGTTGCACGGCGTCGCCCAGGGCTCCGCGATGGCGGGACAGAAAGTCACGGTGCGGATAGATGTCAGAAGGCGCATTGAAGGCATCGCGACCGCGAATGGTGAAGTGGAAGTGCGGAGTTGAAGACGTCAGATGTCAGAAGTCAGATGTCAGACTAAGAACGACTCATGACAGCACGACTCATGACAGATGACCAGAAGAAGAAACAGATCACCAGATGTCAGCTGGAAGACATCAGCTACCGGTAATCAGCCTCCTATCGGATCCACCCATGATGGTACGCCGTAACCCCACCCCGATTCTCCTCCTCGCCGCGGCCTGCGTCGGCTTCGCGAAGCTCGCCAGCGCGCAGGCCGGTGCGCCGACAACTCCGTCGGCCGCAACGCAGCCCGCCGCCGCGACTGCCGCGCCCGCCGCACCCGCCGACACGACCACCAAGCGCAGCCCGCGCCGTTCTTGGACGGCCGACCGCCGCGACTATGGCGTCGGCGACGTCATCACGGTGCTCGTGGATGAGCAGACCCTGGCGTCGCAGGACAAGAACAACACCGCGAGCGAATCGAAGAAGAAAGACCTCGCCTTCGGCTTCTCGACCACCACCGGCGGCACCAAAATCGGGGTCAACTCCGGCAACAGCGGCACGTCGACGCAGAGCGGCGAGTCGACTCGGCAGAATCGATTCCACACAGAAGTCAGCGTGCGCGTCGTCGCGGTGAGCCCGAGCGGACTGCTGCAGATCAAGGGCAAGAAGATGATGCTGGTCGACAAGAATCAGCAGGAAGTTTATCTCACCGGCTGGATCCGGCCGCAGGACATCTCCTCCACCAATCTGATCGATGGTTTCCGCGTCGCCGACGCGGAGCTCAAGTTCAGTGAGTCGGGCGAGAATCTGGCGGCGCCAAAGGGCGGCATCCTCGGACGCCTCCTCGGGAAGATCTGGCCGTGATCGAGTTCCTTCGCTCCATTCGCGTCGCGCTCGGCAGATGGGTGCTCACCCTCTGCGCGCTCCTGCTCGTATCCGGCGTCGTTCGCGCGCAGGGCGGCGCGCCGCCGGTCGTTCAGCCTCCTGTGCAGCAGCCGCCGGCGCGCGGCGCCAACGGGCAGCTCGCTCCACCGGTTCGCGCGGCCGCGCAGCAGCAACCGCTGCCGCTCGCCACCGCCGGTACGCGCGTGGCCGATCTCGTCATCTCCGACGGAACGCTTCCCGTCCGCCTCATGGGCTACGGACTCGTCGTCGGCCTCGATGGTTCAGGCGACCGTGGTATCGGCTCACGCAGCTCAGGCCACACGGTGCAGTCGGTCGCCAACCTGCTCAAGCGCTTCGATGTCGAAGTGCCCGCCGAGGTCTTGCGCACGCGCAACGTTGCCGCCGTGCTCGTCACGGCCGAGGTCTCGCCTTTCCTCCGAACAGGCGGCCACTTCGACGTGCACGTGGCGTCGATCGGTGATGCACGCTCGCTTCGCGGCGGCATCCTCTGGATGACGCCGCTCATCGCCGAGGTCGGCGGACAGCCGATGGCGTCCGCGCAGGGACCGATGCTGATCAGCGAAGGCCCCCCAGGCGGTGGCCGCGACCGCTACGCCGGCTACAACCAGAACAACACGGTCGAGACGACGGCGCGCCTGCCGCAGGGAGGACTGCTCGAGAGCGATCTTCCCCGCCCCGCCCTCGCCGCCATGACGCAGCTGATGCTGCGCGAGCCGAACCTCGCCACCGCGACGCGTATCGCCGCCGCCGTCGACTCGGCCCTGGGGCCGAACACGGCCACCGTCGATGATCCGGGGTCGATCACGCTCGCGCTCAAGGCCGACAGCGGCGCCGGCGGCCGCGCGGCTACGTTGGCCAAGATTCGCGACTTGCGCGTTCGCCCCGATCGTCCGGCCCGGATCGTCATCGACGGGCGCGATGGCACCGTGGTAGCCGGAGGCGACATTGGCGTCGGCGAAGCAGTCGTGAGCCACGGCGGCGTAACGCTCTCGATTGGGGCGGGTGGCGCCGATACTGGTAACAGCGACGGAAACGTTCGCGTTCCGCCGGGCACGACCGTTCAAGCGATTGCCGCGGCGCTCCATGCGGTACAAACGCCGCCGGCCGAGATCGCGGCCATCTTCGCGTCACTGCGCGAGGTTGGGGCAATCTCGGCGGAGGTGATCGTCCGATGAGTATCACCAATGTGGGCGGCCCGCTCGTGCCGGCCGTGAAAGTCGACGGATCGCAAGAGACGAAGCTGCGGCACACGGCGCAGCAGCTCGAGGGAGTGTTCGTGGAGCAGCTGTTCAAGGCTATGCGTCAAACGGTACCCGACCAGGGCGGCATGCTGGACCGCAACGCCGGTGAGGAGATGTTCACGGGAATGATGGACGCTCACGTCGCGGCCGAAGCGCCTCAACGCTGGCACACCGGACTCGGTGACGCGTTGTTCCGGCAACTTCGATCCGCGCTACCCGGACAGGCGGAAGACATGCAGCACCAGGCAGCCTCGATCAGCAAGGATTCCACCACGGCGGCGAACGGTCTCATGGCGGAGAAGGCTCGATGACGCAGCCCTACCTCGACATCGCATCGCCTCTCGGCGCGAGCGGTCCCTCCGGCTCGGGGCCATCGCGTGTGACGCTCGACGCGCTCGTCGACAACATGCGCTCGGAGACCCGGCTGCTCGAGGAGCTCACCGCGTTGATGCGCCGGCAGCGCGCCGCCGTGGCCTCGGACGATCTGCAGGGCGTCGACGACAGCGTCTACGGTACGCAGCGCGTGCTGCTCACGCTCGGCGAAGCACGCCGCCGCCGCTCGCTCAACCGCCTCATTGGCGACTCGGAAGATCTTGGTCTCAAGTCGCTCGATCGCGTGCTCGGCGCCGCGATGAATGACGCCGTGCGCGCCGCGCGCGATGGATTGCAGGCAGCGGCGCTGACGCTATCGCAGGAAGTCGACATCAATCGTCGCGTGCTGCGCGAAGCGTTGGCGGCGGGCGACGACTACGTACGCGCGATCTATGGCGGCTCGGCTGAGGCGACGAAGGGCGTCTATGCGTCGGGCAACGATCAGAGCCCGCCAGCACGCGCAGGCGGCGTGCTCATCAATCGCCGCGCTTAACCGGAGCCCTCGATGCCAAACGGAATCGGCAGCATCATGAGCATCGCGCGCAGCGCGATCTCGTCGCATCAGCTGGCGATCCAGACGGCGTCGCAGAACATCGCGAACGCCGAGGTGCCGGGCTATCACAAGCAGCGCGCCGAGGAGATGGCGAACTATCCGCAGCGTGTGCCCGAGGGCGTCATCGGCACCGGCGTGGTCACCGGCAACATCACGCGCATGCAGGACCGGTTGCTCGACGACAGCTTTCGCCGCGAGAACGGACTCGCGTCGGGCTACGGCACCACGCACGATCTCGTCGGCAACATCGAGGGCGTGTTCGGTGAGCCGTCCGAGCACGGACTCGCGCATGCGTTGGACCAGTTTTGGGCCTCGTGGTCGGCGCTGGCCAACGACCCGACCGACAGCAACGCCAAGCTCTCGGTGCGGCAGGCCGGAAGCACGGTCACCGCCCAACTGCACGATTTCTCGCAGCGCTTGGGCGATATCGAGACGGTCACGCGCGGCGAGCTGAGCTCCAAGGTGACGTCGTTCAACGAGCAGGCGAAGCAGGTCGCCGATCTGAACATCAAGATCGCCGAGCTCGAGGGCGGCGGGAAAGTCGCCAGCGATCTGCGCGACTCTCGCGATCGCGCCATCGATGCCATGTCCAAGCTCGGCAACATTCGCGTGTTCGAGCAGCCGAATGGCACCGTGAACGTTCTGATCGGCTCGACGACCGTCGTCGATGGCTCGACCTCGAGCGATCTCGCCATCAGCGGCACCGATCCGAATGCCGTGGTGGTGAAGGGCCAAACCGACAAGCTGCACGACATGGGCGGCTCGCTCGGCGCCACATCCGATGCGCTGAACGTCACTATCCCGCAGGTGCGTGCCCAGCTCGACACGCTGACGTCCGGGCTGGTGTCGGCGGTGAATACGCTGCACAGCACCGGTTGGACCGCGGCGGCGGCGGGCACCGGCACGAACTTCTTCGATCCGACCGGCGTCACCGCAGCGACGATCGACCTCTCCGCGCAGGTGAAGTCGAGCGCCGCCTACATCGCGGCCGGCACCACGGTGAACGGAGCGGGCGACAACACGCTCGCGCTGGCGCTCGCTGGCCTTCGCACGCAAAAAGTGACGATTGGCGCCACGACCGCGTCGATCAACGAGTACTACTCGAACCTCGTCACCGACGTTGGTTTTCAGGTCAACAGCGCCGACAACTCGGCCACCGTGCACGACACACTCACGCTCAACGCGGACACGCGCCGCAAGAGCGAGACGGGCGTCTCAGTGGACGAAGAGCTGATCTCGATCATGAAATTTCAGCACGCCTATGCAGCCGCGAGCAAGCTCGTGAATGTCGCCGACGAGATGGCACAATCTCTTCTCGCGATGGTTCGGTAGCTCCCGGTGGCCTCGTGCTGATCCTCAGCCGTCGCGACGGCGATTCCATCATCATCGACGGCGGCATCCGCGTCGTGGTGCTCGAGTGCGACCGGCGTGGTGTGCGCCTCGGCATCGAGGCTCCGCCCGAGGTGCGCATTCTCCGCGGCGAGATCGTCAACCAGATCGCGGACGAAAACCAGCGCGCCAGCGCGACCGTCGATGCGCGCGGATGGCTGGAAGTGATCCCGGTACAAAAGCCCGCGTCCTAGCCCCGCGGGTGGTCGCGCTCGCGGCGCCGCACTTCGGGTAGCGTAGCGAAGGCAAGCGTTCGCGCGCCCACGGCGATCGTCACCGTCGACTGCGTGCCCGACCACCGCACCGCGATCGATTTCGCGCCGCGTCCCTGCTCGACGATCGCCTCGAGCACCGACATCAGCATGGCCGCGCGGTCGCCGTGCATCGGCAGGAGGTCGTCCGCGCCGCTGAAATCGATCGTCACGTCCCGCAAATCGCGCTGATGACGCGCCAGCGCCGCCGCGTCGTTCATGAGCTCGCTCACCAGCACTGGCTCCGGGCGCCCATCGGCGGGGATCAAGCGCATGAGGCGCAGAATCTCCTCAAGTCGCACCACTTCCTGGCCGAGCATATCACTCAGCGCCGCGTGGTCGCTGTCGCCGAGGTCGAGCGTCTGCGCCACCACGCTGATTGTCGAAATGCGATTGCTGAGCGCGTGCGCGAGCCCGGCGATGAGCCCATCGCGGACGGCGTTTTGAGTGCCGTTTGTCACGGAGGCCCGTGCGCGCGCGTGTCGCCCCGCCGCCCTGAAGAACTAGGCTCGACGGGCCGATACTGAAAGACGAGGGCAGGGACGCCCTTTCTACACATACGCCAACAGGATACGCGCGTGTTTTTCGCCATCGGACTCGTCGTCGTTTTCGGGAGCATCATCCTCGGCTACACCATGCATCACGGCCAACTGGCCGTGTTGATCCAGGTGAACGAGTTCTTGATCATTGGCGGCGCCGGACTCGGCGCCATGATCGTCGCCAACCCGCTGTCGGTCATCAAGGGCGTCTTCAAGGAATCGATCGGCTTGCTCAAGCCGAACGCATTCAGCGAGAAGGCGTACTCGGAGCTGCTCCAGGTACTGTACTCGGTCTTTCAGACGGCCCGCAAGAACGGCCTGGTCGGACTCGAGTCGCACATCGAAGATCCGCACAAGAGCGAGATGTTCAAGAAATACCCGCTCTTCATGAAACAGCACCACGCGGTTTCCTTTCTCTGCGATACGCTGAAGGTGCTCTTGACCGGTACCGTCGAAGACCACCACCTGGCCGAGATCCTCGACCTCGATCTGGAAAAGAGCCACGACGAAGCGATGGCCGTTCCGACCGCGCTCACCCGCGTGGGCGATGCGATGCCTGGCTTCGGCATCGTCGCGGCGGTGCTCGGCGTCATCATCACGATGGGATCGATCAGCGGCACGGCAACCGAGATCGGCGAGAAGGTCGCCGCCGCGCTCGTCGGCACGTTCTTGGGCATTCTTCTGTCGTACGGGATGATTGGGCCGATGGCCAACGCGATCGAAGCGAAGATCCGCTCCGAGCACGCCTACATGATGTGCATCCGCACCGCCCTGCTCTCCTTCTCGCGCGGCGATTCGCCCATGACGAGCGTCGAATTCGCGCGCCGCAACATCGAGCCGATCGATCGCCCCTCGTTCTCCGAGCTCGAAGCGCTGACGCGTAAGAAGGCGGCGTAAGTGGGTACCGCCGCCAGAGACAACAAGCGCAAGATCATCGTCATCAAGAAAAAGGTGAAAGGGCACGGCGGCCACCACGGCGGATCGTGGAAGGTCGCCTATGCCGACTTCGTGACGGCCATGATGGCGTTCTTCATGGTCATGTGGATCCTCGGTATGGATCAGAAGCTGAAGAACGCCGTCGAGGGATACTTCTCCAATCCGATCGGCTACAAGAAGGGATACTCCGGCGGCAAGAGCCCGCTCAGTTCCGGCAGCTCCCCGGCCAGCGTGCAGATGTCGCAGGCGATCCGGCTCGCCAGCCGCGCATTCCAGGAGCGCCAGTTCGACGAGGTGAGCGGCAAGCTCAAGTCGAAGCTTCAGGAGCAGTCGAACGGACTGGGCGGACTCGGCGCGCAAGTCGAGATCGTCGTCACCGACGCCGGCCTCCGCATCGAGCTGCTCGAGGCCGAGAAGGGCGACAACTTCTTCGCGTCGGGCTCGGCGGTGATGCGGCCGCGAGCGCAGCGCGCGGTCGCTATGATCGCCGACGAGCTGGTCGCGCTGGACAACCCGCTGGTGATCGAAGGCCACACCGATTCGGCGCCGCTCGATTCGGCGGGCTACTCGAACTTCGAGCTGTCGGTCGACCGCGCCAACGCGGCGCGGCGGTTGCTGGTGAGCAAAGGGGTGAAGGCGAGCCGCATCGAAGAGGTGCGCGGCTGGGCCGACCGGCAGTTGCGGGATCAGGACAATCCGCTCAATCCCGCGAACCGGCGCATCTCGATCTTCCTGCCGTTCGTGGTGCCGCTCTCGGTTCAGGACCAGGTGGAGACACCGAAGATGAAGGCGCCACCAGCGACGCCGCTGCCCAAGAGCTAAGAGCGGGTGGGGGGAGTGCGGCGTGGTTGGCGTGGGGATCTCAGCGACGGGAGCTTGCAGTTGTCAACCGCAACGTCGCGTTAGGCGCCCAATTATTTCGCGGACACGCGCGGGAGTATTTTTGCGAAGACTCCGCCAATGACGAGGCCGATTCCGCCGGAGATGACCCAAAACGCCGGGCCGTGAATCATCGCACGCTCCTCACCATCTGCCCAAATCGCCAGTGGCACTACAACGCTCAACATGTAGGCGTACGTGCACAGGATGCCCGCGAGCAGATCTCCAATGCGGCCGAGACCGCGGGCAAGTGCGGGGCGAACCAGACTGAACGTCAGCCCACCGACTGCCCCAACGTAGATGCCGACGACAAAGCCTGCCGGCACGAGCAGAAGCATACCGGCGGGTACGGGCTTGGCGCGCAGGTACGCCCCGATGATCGCCCCAATGGCGCGGAGCGCGACAACGGAGCCGATATAAATGCCACCGTACGCGGCCGGTCGTGCCCAAGGAGGTAAGCGCTCGATGAAGTCCATCTGGAGTTCCGGACACCGATCGTAGGTGCGGTACAGCCACGGCGGATATGTGCTGGTCGAGAGGATGGCGCTTCCGTACAGGGCTGGGGGTTCGCTTTTGGCAAACCATAGCCGGAGGCTCAAGTGCACTTCGACGTCTATCCGACCGGCGACATCTATCTGACCGCGGAGGACATGGCCCGCTACCTCGGTGCGCAAATTAACGGCGGCGTCTTCCATGGCAACCGGATCATGTCCGAGGAGTCGGCGCGCGAGATGCACAAGCCTCGCTTTGGAGGCGACTATGGCTCCGGTTTTCTGGATGATTCAATACCAGGCCGCAGCGCGTAATCCGAATTGAGGATGATGTCAGCGTAACGATGCAGGAAGGTGTCGTACAGCATGGATTCAAGGAGGAGGATGTTGCGACCGTGTATCTAGTTTGCTGAAGGAGTTTGCAGGCATTCGGATCGGGGCGCCAGCTCGGTGCCGTCCGGGTGGTGAACACCGTGCCGTAGCTGGAGCGGCGTGTCGATTTCTGGTCGCACACAGCCCGAACAAATGCTCGTTAGAGCGCAGCTGATGAGGTGCCATCATCTGGAATCCTGGAAGAAGCGGACGGCATCAACGTGCGCAGTTCCGAGATTCGAAGTGCCCGACCGGCGACAAGCGGAAAGACGATGCAGAGCAGGAGCACGAACCACGCGTATGTGTCGCGAAACCCCATCCCTTCAAGAGTGTCGCCTGCGGCAACGCCACAGACGAAAGTGACCACGCCGAAGAACCAGAGATTTCGCGCCATGTGATCTCCGTTGCTCCCCAAGACCTCAACAAGCCGCACCGGATTCAATTAAAATCTGCCGCGCAGCCGCGAACAAATCACCAGATCCTCTATCAGCTCAGCGACGCCGCTGCCCAAGACCTAAGAGCTGGTGCGGGGTGTAGTGGGCGTGGGGGTCTTTCCGCCGATACATCCAGCGTAATGATGTCCTTAGATCGCCGGGTCGAAATCCGGAACTTTCGAGAGATCCGCGACGAGATCGCGCACAACCGCGGTCGCGTCCCCAGTGTCAGCAGCACCAGAGCGATAGAGCGCAAGGTCCCGCCACGGCACGCCGCCCTGAACGATCAACCATGAATCACGCCCATCCCACGTCAGTGAGAGCGCTTCTCGCGCGCTACGGCGATAGAGTCGCGAGCGAGAACCGAATGCCTGGGGCGCGTGGTGCTCCGATTCCGGCATGAACCCGTGGGCGGCGACGGCGCGATCCATTTCAGCGAATGCGGCTGACACGTCAATCATGGTCGTTTGGGTATCACGGCGCTCCAGGTGTCAACGGCCGGCTTCGGCGAGCATGGCAAGCTCCGCCGCGTCGCCAGACAGCCCTGCATAACACCGACGGCGGACGTTGGCGCTTCGGAGACTGGGATGGGTGAGAGCGATGACGGACACGGGCGGTAGGTCCGGAGCGAAAACCACGTTATGTCGTACTGGCCCAATCTCATCTAGCTGCCTCAGCGTGCTCGCAGCGGCCCAGTCAGCTAATTGCGGCGCGAGTGGGCCGAGGAATCGCGGGACCCAGCCACCCAGGGAGTAGATGACTGTCGGCCGTTGCGCACGAAGTTGACGCAACAAGAATGCTTGGCAACGCGAAACGAAGCCCGGATCAGCTGCACCGGGAAAACGCCCAGTCGTTCCCGCTCCAGCACGAAGGCCCATATACGCGTTGGTGAAGAAACATCGCTCCGGTGCAACTCCTGCTGCATCCAGCACTCGCAGTAAGGACACCCATGTGGGTACATGCCGAGAGCGAACATCCTGAGCTGAGGGTTGCACCTCGCCACCGTGCGCGAGCGATTTCGCGAACGCTTCTTCAGAGTGGAAGTCATGGCCTAAGACCATGACGCCACCGATCGGCATGTCAGGGAGATCGCGGTTGGGTTGCGCTCCCCACAGGCCCGCGGCACCAGGAAAGAAGCCAGTACCCGAGATTCGCGATGGTACGGGTACCACGCCGTCGGGATACGGGCCAATGTCCTTGAGGGCGTGGAAAAGCGCTTCGACCGGATGCAGTGTTTTCAATGCCAATGTGTCGGCGCGGGGGGATGCACGCACCGCACTAGCGAAGAGACGAGGCAGCGCGCGCGCATCAGTGCACCCCAGGTCGCAGGATGTAGATGATGAGACCGAAGAGCGCCTGCACGAGCGCGAAGATCAGTAGTGTGAGGTCGCGACGTCCGCGCCAGAACAGCCGCTCGAGGCCGAACAATGGCAGGCCCGTGACGACGGCGATGAGGCAGTAGCCCCCGATGTGGTCGCGGTAGGCGACGCCGCTCCCGATCATTCGCGCGGCGAGCAGGTGTCCCGCCAGGCCGGCCAGGAGGAGAGCGGCCACGAGCCCGAGACGTCCCGGGCTCGACGCGGCGGCGGGAGTTTCTTCAGAGGTGCGAGCGCTGGCGTCCATGGTCATTCTCCAGAGCGTCCGTGAGGAGAGCGAGGGTAACGCCGCGCGCCGGCGCCGCCCGAGTGGTAACCGTCTGCGCGCTAGGCTGGTCGGCCGAAGTACAGAACGTACCCATCGGTATCCGCAATCTCGAACCCGAGCAGCTTGTCCGAGTTGATGCCGAGCGGCTCCCGGAACGAAACGCCGCGGGATGCAAACTCCTCGGCCAGCGCGCCGGGATCAGCGGTATGGATGTACGCATCCCACCTCGCCCAATGATGCCGGCTGGAATTCGGCATCGGCTGGACCTCCGGAGTAATTGCCTTGAGCATGAGGTACGCGCGATCGCGGTGCAGCATGGCGAAATACGGGTCATCGTCGGGCCCGAGAAACATTACTGTAAAGCCCAGACGATCTCTGTAGAACGCGAGCGATGGTATGACATCGCGAACGATGAACTGCGGGGCGACACTGCCGAGCTCGGCCCGAGTGGTGGTTGGGGAAGTCATCGGAGGTCTCCTCGGCGTGACAGGACTCTTCGCTACGACTCGCTCGGTTCAAGCGATGTGGAGACGGCAGCGTAGGCGCGATTCGAAGACCCGAGCAGGCGCGGCGGCGCTCCGGTTGAACCGCTCGAGCATCGGTCAGTCCGAATGCGACGCCGCAGCCAAACCGCGAGAGGCTACACATATGTGATGGCGCAGCCATCACAAATCAATGAATGCCCTGTCGGCTTCAGCGCGACCGGTAGACCGTGCGCGGACAGTCAATCGGCGCGCAACGCTACGACAGCGTCCACGCGAATGGCGCGCAACGCCGGCACAATGCACGCAATCGTCGCCACCGCGAGGAGCGAGATGGCGATGCCGCCCAACACGACCGGATCGCGTGGCGACACCTCGAATAACAACGGGGCGACGAAGCGACCGCCCATCAACGCCACCGCTGCGCCAACGGCCGCGCCCACTCCGACGACGCGCACCCCGTCCCACACCACCAATCGCGCCACGTCGGACTCGCGAGCGCCAAGGGCGAGCCGAATCCCCACCTCGCGCGTCCGCTGCGCGACGTCGTACGACACCACGCCGTACACGCCAACCGTGGCGAGCGCCAGCGCCAACAACCCGAACGCCCCGAACAACGCCGCGCCCAACCGCGTCGGCCGAAGCTCACGCTGCACGATCGGCCCATCGGCGATGAGGCGCACGTCGGCGTACGGCAGCTGCGGCGCCGACGTCTGGATCGCCGCGCGCACCAGCGTGACGAACCGGCGCGCGTTGCCGCCGGGCGCCGGCCGAATCACGAGCAGGCGCGACGAAATAGCGGTGCGAGCCTGGGCGAGCGGCAGGTAGACGAAGTTCGTCGAATCCTCGAAGATGCTCTGCCGCCGCACGTTCTCCACGACGCCAACGACTTCCGCGCACGGCGCCGTATCCGCGCCGACGTGAACGCACTTGCCGATCGGGCTCGCTTTCCCCCAGACGCGTGCGGCCAACATCGCGCTCACGATCGCGACCCGTGGCGCGCCCTCCGCGTCTCGTGCCTCGAACTCGCGGCCGACGAGCATGCGCGAGCCCAGCGTGCGGAAATAATCCTCCGTCACGACGTTGAGCATCGACGACGGGTGCACCATCGAGTCGGCGCCGGGGATCGCGAGCGCCGTGCCGTACGACGGGCCGAAGGGCACGGTCGCCCCCACGGCCGCGGCCGAGATGCCGGGCGTCGCGCGCACCCGCTCCAAGGCGCGCATGAAGGTCGCGTCGATCTCCGTCCTCGGCCGGCCGGCGGCGCGCAAGTTCATCGATGCAATCAGCACGCGATCGATATCAACGCCCAACGGCATCGCGCCGAGTCGGGCTAAGCTGCGCTCGAAGAGACCGGCGCCCACGAGCAACACGAGACACAGCGCGGCCTGCGTGCCGAGCAGCACGTTTCGCGTACGCGATCGCCGGCCGTGGCCGGTGCCCTGCTTCAGCGCGGCGGCGAGATTTGGACGGCTCGCGGCGAGTGCCGGCCAGAGACCGGTCACCGTGCCGACGACCAGCGCGACGGCCGCCGTGAATAGCAGGACGCGAAGATCCACTGGCGATGCGTCGATCGGCGTATCCTCTAGCAGCAGCCGGCGAACAATGCCGCCGCCCCACGAAGCGACCAGCAACGCCACCGCGCCGCCCGCGAGCGCCAGCACCACGCTCTCGGTGAGCAGCTGCGCCACGAGACGTGATCGAGCCACGCCCAACGCCAATCGCACGGCGATCTCCCGGCGGCGGCGCAGGCCGCGCGCCACGAGCAGATTGGCGACGTTGGCGCAGGCGATGATCAGGACGATCACAGACATCACGGCCAACAGCGTCAGCACGCTCGCGCTCGCCCCTTGCTCCGATGCGCGCGCCCGAATGATCGGCACGAGACGAAACTCCCAACCGGTTCCTGTAAAGAACGCTTTCGGCGCCGCCTCGCGGGCGACGCGCATCGCGTCGTTCGCGGCGCGCTCGATGGGCACGCCGGGACGCACGCGCGCGAACAGGTGAAGCCACGTCGCCATACTCGTCGTCGCCCACGAGGAGCCCATCGGCTGAAGGGCACCCGCCGCGCTCATGGGGATCCAGAGGTCCGGCGCGACCAGATCGACGCCGGTGAATCCCTTCGGCGCGACGCCGATCACCGTGAACTGACGGTCGCCGAGCAACAGGGTCGATCCGATAGCGCTGCCGACGCCCCCGAACTGCCGCTGCCAAAACCCGTGACTGAGCACGACGACTGGCACGCCCATCGGCTCCTGATCCTCGTCGGCGCCAAAGAACCGTCCGAGCGCGGGCGACACGCCGAGCATCCGGAAATAGGTCGCCGTCACGAGGAGTCCGCTCACGTTCTGCGCGCTCTCTCCCCGTCCCAACGGCACGCTCACGGGCGCCGTTGCGGTAACGCCATCGAAGGCCGACGAGTTGTCGCGCAGCGCGCGGTACACCGGATAGTTCGCCGTGCGCTGGTCGAAGTCGTTGTCGCGACCGGCGACGAACGCCACGACGCGCTCCGGCGCGCGCACGAAGGCGGGCGGGCGGAGCAACACGCGGTCGATCACCCCGAACATCGTCGCGTTCGCCCCGACGCCGAGCGCGAAGGTGAGCAGCACCGCGATCGTGAATGCGGGCGAGCGCCGCAGCTGCCGCGCGACGTAGCCGAGGTCTTGCCGAAAGGCGCTGAGTCGATCAGCCATGTCGAGCGTTTCCTCACGATGGCGCGCGGCTTCGACGAGCTGCGCTCGAGATTCCTCGAACGGCCCGAACCGCGCCAGCGCTTCTGCCTCCGCCTCGGCGCGCGTGCGGCCGGCGGCGAGCAGCGCGGCGACGCGTTGCTCGAAGTGAAAGCGCAGCTCGGCGTCCGTCTCC
The DNA here is from genome assembly GCA_038228795.1 of Gemmatimonadales bacterium. GTDB lineage: Bacteria > Gemmatimonadota > Gemmatimonadetes > Gemmatimonadales > Gemmatimonadaceae > JALZAE01. The sequence continues at coordinate 57,365 of JBBROY010000021.1, read as the reverse complement.
GCTTCCGCCGAGCGCGCGCGGCGTCCGGTGTCGAGACGAAAGAGTCGTTTGATGCGACCGCCCTCCGATCCCTGGGCGCTCATCCCGCCGGCTCCGGCTCGGTGAGCAGCGCCGTCACGGCGGCGGCGTAGCGGAGCCAGGTCGCCGTGTCGGCGTGCAGCGACGCGCGTCCCTTGGCCGTGAGCCGATAGTAGCGCGCCTGCCGATTGTTGGCGGACAAGCCCCACTCGGCGGTGATACGACGCTGGCGCTCGAGCCGGTACAGGGACTGGTAGATCGCACTGTCCAGCATCGAGAGGTCGCGGCGCGCGCGCCGGTCGAACCACTCGCTCAACTGGTAGCCGTGCAGCGGTCCGCCGAGCAACGCGCGAAGAACGAGCGTATCGAGGGTGCCGCGCAGGATGCTGATCGGTTCGGGCATGGCTCCCCCTACAGAACCTGTATGGGAGAACAGTGCGCAGATGTCCGCCGACTGTCAAGCGTGGAACGATCGCTGGTTAGAGCGACGCGTTCAGCTGCAGCCGGGGCGGATCATCGGGTGAAGCCCCTCAACTCGGAATCGATGGCGGCGCCGAGCTCCGCGCAGCCGTAGGCGCGTCAGCCGACAGCGGGCGCCGAAATGCGAGCGGCAGCGCGTGCACGCCATCGGGGTTCGAAACGCGCGGTGAGCGCGTCATCCCGTCGGCCGGGACGGTCACGCGTACCGAGCGCTCGCGCTCGACGGCCGGTTTGACGGCCATCGGGAACTCGCTCCTGAGGTGCTGCAGGTAGAGCTCGAGCTCGTTGTACATCCCGGCGTCCTCCGCCACCCGGCGCATTCCCTTGATCACGGCCGAGAGCGTCGGCGCGGCCGGGACGAGGTCGCGCAGATACTGATCCGAGAGCTCGCGGTCGACCATGCGGCACCGCACGGCGAACGCGTGCAAGTCGAGCGCGTTGAGATAGGCGAGAAAGTTCGCCGTGAACGCCGAGTACGGCTCGCCCCGCTCGACGTCGGCCACGATCGTTTCCGGATCGATCTTCGCGCGCCACACGGGGAGTGAGCGGCGTTCGAGTCCGCGCAATTGCTCGAGCGTCGCCCGACGACGGGCATCCGCTTCTGCATCGGTCAATGCGTCGCGCGTGACGTCGGCCGCGTGGCGAGATTCGCGCGCCGAACGCGCGGCGAAGAGCGCGGCGGCACTGGTGGCGATCGCCGACAGGGCGGCTAACAAGACGACCCAAACCATGGCTGGATCGTTGGCGCTTTGCATTCGAGCGTGCTCGGCGATGGAAGGGGCGTAGACGATACCATCCGGACGCGCCACGCGCTATCCGAAACAGACGACCCCGACTTCAGTTGTCGTTCGCGGCCTTCAATCGGTCGTATGCCCACGTAAGCGAATCCAGGTAGAGCGACGGCACTTGCAGCGCGTCGACCTTGATCGTCTGCGCCACGCGCGTCACCGTCTCCCAGCTGCCGGCCTCGTACGCCTCCACCAGCTCGAGCGAGCCCGAGTACGGACCCGAGCGGTCGAGGAGCGCGGATCTCACTTCGTCCGCGAGGTCGAGACGCCCCAGGATCTCATCCATCGGAATGCGCAGCAGCGCGTCGAGCTTGGAGAAGAGGCCGACAAGAAAGAGCGCGCCCGTCATCGAGCGCTGTCCGCTCGATTCGCCCAGAAGCTCGCACATGCGCGCGCGGCGAATGGCGACGTGCGCCAATTCCTGGTCCATGCCCGTGCGGATCGCCAGCGACGACACCAGCAGCAGCGACAACCAGCGGTGCAGCGACTGCCGGCCGACGAGCAGCATCGCGTGCTGGATCGACTCGATCCCCCGCCCGCCGAAGCTCGCGGAGTTGACGATACGCAGCAGCTTGTAGCTGAGGGCGATGTCCGTCTGGAACGTCTCGACGATCTTCTTGTCGTTCGCGTTGATGTCCTGCAGCAGGTTCATCAAGCGGATCACGCTCACCTGCCCGACCGGAATCTCCTTCTTCGAGATCGTCTCGGGGCGGCTGTAGTAGTAGCCCTGAAAGAGCGTGAAGCCCATCTCCTTGCACTGCTTGTGCACCTCGACCGTCTCGACGCGCTCGGCCAGCAGCCGCTTTCCGTACGGTTTGAGCGACGCCACCTGCGCCGCGAGGTCCGCCATCGGGCGGTTCAGCACGTCGATCTTGATGATGCTGGAGTACGGGATGAGCGGGACCTGATTCTCGCCTGTCGCGAAATCATCGAGCGCGATGGTGTAACCCTTCGCCTTCAGCTTCTGCGCGGCGACAATAATCTCCGCTTCGGCCGGCACGCTTTCGAGAAACTCGATCACGCACGCCTTGGGATCGATCAGCTCGTAGGTACCCTCGAGCAGCTGCTCGCGCGTGAAGTTGAGGAACGCCGGCGAGCTGCCGCAGATCTTCTCCATCCCGATGCCGATCATCGCGTGGATCAGCACTTCGGACGACATCTGCAGGCTGCTCAACCCATCGGCGCGCGTCGCCTCACCGCTGCGCCGATAGAGCAGCTCGTAGCCCGCCACCCGATCTTGCGCATCGAAGATTGGTTGGCGCGCTACAAAAATGTCTAACGAAGTTGCGGGTGCGGATTCGGACATTGGGTGGGGGCGAGGTCAGACGTCAGATGTCAGATGTCAGACCTGACTACCATGCTGACATCTGACATCTGACATCTGGCGTCAGGGTTATCTGGCGACGTAATGCAAATACTCGATGGTGGTGGCCGCGGTGTAGTTGCGGTCATCCGCCCTATACCGTGTATAGTGTCGGCTGAAGCAGCGATAAGTATTAGCGCGCCCGTAGGCGCGCAGGGCCCGTTTGATCTCGGCCGGCGGGATGATTCCTTCGTTGTTGTAGCTCAGCATCACATGACGCGCATCGGCCTTGGCCAGGAGCGCTTCCAGAGCCGGCGCGCAGCGCGCGCGCGATGACCAGTCGCTGCGCTGGTCGGCGGCCGCCGGAATGAGGCCGGTCTTACCTCGGAGCGCTACCGCACCATCGAACCAGCCGCGGGCGATCAGCTCCGGCACGTGATAGTAGGCGCTGTACTGCCGCGTGTTGTACGGCGGATCGAGGTACAGCAGATCGAGAGGGCCGACCGATTCGATGATGTCGGACACGTTGGCGAGGTGCGCGCGGCATTTCCCGCCCCGTCGCGCGACAATCGCCGGCACCTTGAGCCGCAGCTCGCGCCGCGCGTTGCTCTGCCAGCTCTTTACGAACGCGGCGTAGACACCGGTGGTGTTCGCCACGGCGTCGGCGCTCTCGATCAGTGCCGCCAGCAGCAGATGAAATTCATCGTCGGTGATGCGCGCATCCGCGCGCCACCCCTGCAGCCGTCTCCGGATGCTATCGATGCGGCCGGCGTTCGCGCGCGTGAAGTACATCCGTCCACCCTCAGCGCCGTCGGCCGAGAACTCGCGGCTGATGAAGCCGCGCTCGGCATCGAGGAACGTGTCGAGAAAGAGCAGGATCTCAGAGAGCGCTTTCGCCGACGGCGCCGCGCCATTCATCCGTTCTTTGGCACGCTCGGCAAAATCCCGGCGTGCGCGCGCCGCCTCGAGCTCGCGATCCCCGCGCAGCGCGCGAAACTGCGGGTACCGGTCGGCTTGGATGTAAGCGCGCTGGAAGACGTAGCTGTACGTCATCACGTCGCACGCCTGCACGGCGAACCCGCTCGCCTTGAAAAAACTCCCGACCGCCGCCGTTCCCGAGAACGCATCGAGGCAGCGGCCGGACGTGATGCGGCACGTGGTCAGTCGATCGGCGATAAAGGGAAGGAGCTTCGTTTTATTGCCGATGTAGCGCATGAAAGCAGACGTCAGATGTCAGAAATCAGATGTCGGTGACCGCGCAACGTATCTCGAATTGTGCACTGATGCGCCTCACTGACATTTGACATTTACGTCGTTGCCGTTGGGCTCGCTGCTCGCGACTCGACCCACAGTCGGTTTCGCCCAAGACTCGACACCTGTGTTTCGGCGCCCGGTACCGTGCTGGTGGCTCGCCTCGATCCCGCTGCGCAACCTTCCGCGCGGCGTGCTTTACCGCCGTGACACGCTCTTCGTCGCGAGCGGGATGGATCTCGAGATGTTCATTCTCTGCGCGACACCGGCTTGATCTCTGCGACATTCGCGGGTAGGGCGCCGCGGATCTTGACCATGATCCAGCTGGACAGCCGCGAGTCAATCGCAACAACATCACGGGTTCGCGATCGCGCTCCCACACCTCGACGAGGATGGGGCGCGGGCTCAATGGATTGCGCGGGGGTGCCAGGCCGAGAGATACGCATTGAGGGCGGCCAGGTGCGCGGGTGTGACCGGGTTCTCGCGTAGCACAGCCACGAGCTCGTAGGCCGTTCCGACACCGATCGCCGTCGCGCCGAGCGCCACATCCGTCGGGCCCAGGGAGAGCTCGATCGCGCCCGCGACCGGGTGCGCCGTCCCGGACGCCGTCGATTCGAACGCGTCCGGCAGCACGCGCCCGTTGAGCGGCAACGCAGCGCGGTTGCCGACCAGGTAGACGCGCGCCGTTAGCGAATCAGTCGTGATGGGATCGCCGTGCACATTCACGAGGTTGTTCTGCCCCTCGTCGCTGAATCCGCGCACAATCAGGTCGTGCTTGACGCCGATGTCCACGCTGGCGTTGTGCGTGCCGAACTTGAACACCGTCGTCGTCCCCTGCACGAGGAGCGCGGCCGAGGACAGCGACGAGTGAGGACTCTGATTCCACAAGACGGCCACGATCACGATCGTAAAAGGCCTGGTTACGTCGAGCGTGGGCACTGCCGCGCGCATGGAGGCGGAGTAGGTGGACGGTGCGAGCCGCCCCAAACTGTCGACCACGAATGCGCCACGAAGCACTGGAAAGAGGCCGCGCGTTGCGGCGTCGGTCGTAGAGTCAGCGACTGCGCCGGTCCGAAATACGGATACTGGCGCGGCGATCGGATCGACAAAAAACGCGACGACGGAATCGCCATCGAGCGCGGCGACGAGTTCGCGCGCAGCGATCACCCCGGCGGGCGTCGTCACCGGCGGAGGCACGACCGGCGGCACGACCGGCGGCGGATTGCTGCCCGTCGACCCGTTCGGGCCGCTGCAGGCGATCGCGGCGAAGGATAGCGCGATCGCGTGTCGCATCATCAAAGGCAATGTCCGTTTCATTCTTCTATTCTCACGTTGTGGAGCATGCACATCGCCACGAACCCCGCATCGTCCCTCGCGATCGTCGTGGAGCGGCACGTCCTCGAGATTGTAGACGATTGCCGTCCGATCGAAGCCCGCCGCGTTAACGTCGAGCCACAGATGGGCGAGCTCGTGCGCGCCGTGATAGGTATAGCGCCGCGGATGCAGTGAGCGGTTGAAAAGCACCGCCCGCTCCCCATCGAACTGGACGAGCTGCGCAGGACGCGGCATCGACACGATCTTGAGAGTAAGCCGCTTGCGCTCGACGATGCGTCGGAATCTCGCCCAGTCGAGTGGCCGGCGCAATTCCGGGTGGTGTTGTCGCTACTGGTCGAGCACTCGGAGAATTGCGTCGCTGGTCATTTGATGTCCCGCCACGTTTCTTGAGCACGTCGCGAAACGAACACGGCGATCGCCTCCATGCCCTCGTTCACCTGAGCCTCAGTGAACTGGATGGGTAGACGCCGCTGTAGAGCGTAAAGACCTCCGGGGCGGACAAGAGTCGCCGTGCACTCTCCACTTCCTGCCCCGTCGCGGCCCGCCTCGGTGATCTCGAGCAGGAATCGCTGGAGCCACACGCGCGCGGGCCGCGGTAAGTCCGCCTCCCCGGTCGCGGTGGTGGGCAGTGATCCATCCGGGTTCCGCTCGATGATGGGACCAACGTCGACGCCGAGCTGAAGCCACGAGACCGGCACCGCGAGGAACCGCGCGAGCGCGTCGATCGCCTCCTGCTCCGGCGGATTCGCATCGTTGCGCGTAGTCCACCAGCATCTCGAAAATGCCTGCGACGATCCTAACCGGAAGAGAGCGTCCAGCGCGGCACTGCGAAGCATGGCGCGAGCAGATGTCAGGTCTCAGATGCCAGAGAGAAGGGCGAATGTCAGACGTGAGATGTCAAACGTCAGTGATGCGCAGCAGTGCACAATTCGAGATACGTTGCGCCGTCACTGACATCGGACATCTGACATCTGACGTCGGCCCTTCTCTCTGACACCTGACGCATTCCTACTTCGCCGCGACAATGTCCTTCTTCATGGGTCCCAAAACTCCCAACAACGTCTTTTGATCTGATTTCTTCACCTTGAACTTCACGAGCGCGCCTCGCAGATCGCCCACCAGCGCGTTGAACTCGGCACTCGTGATCTTCATCCCGGCGTGAGCGGTCTTCATGTCCTTGCCGGTGTACTTGCACGGCCCGCCCGACGCCTCACAGATCTGGTCGACCAGCTTGCCCTTGAACCCCGCCAGGCGCGCCGGATCGGCGGCGGTCGCGGCGAAGTGCTTGTTGATTCGCTTGTCGGCCGCGACGCGGCCCACGAACTCGTCCACCACCGCTGTGATCGCCGGCTTACCGCCGAGATTGTCGTACAGAGACTTCTTGGCCATCGCCGGCTTTTCCATCGCGGGCTTTGCGGGCGCTGGCTTGGCCTGTGCCACAGCGCTCGATACAGCGGTACCGAGCGCGAGAAGGGCGAGGCAGGCTGCGAGACTGCGGCGCATGATCTATCTCCTGTGGGGGACGGGGGAGACTGCCGATACGGCTACGCACTGGTACGACCAATTCGATCGTCGGACTGGCCGGACGACTTCCATGCCGGCGCCGAGACCATATCTTGGTCGCGAACTCGATCCGGAGCAACCATGCGTCGCACTTTGGCCCGACTTGTCTTTGCCTTGCTGCTGTTGGCGTCGGCCTCAGCGCTGGCGGCGCACGACACCTGGCTAGCCCCCGCCGCGTTCGACGCGGCGCCCGGATCCCGGGTGTCGCTCCATCTCACGAGCGGCGAGACCTTCCCGCAGGATGACTTCGCGATCGAGCCGACGCGACTCCAGCAGTCCTGGATGCGGCTTGCCGGCCGCCGCTCGGCGCTCGAGGTCATTCGGCGAGGACCACTCGCGCTCGAGCTCAGCGCGGTGCTGCCCAAGGCTGGCGTCGCAACGCTGTGGGTCGCTCTCGCGCCCAAAACTCTGGAGTTGACGGAGAACAAGGTCGACGAGTACTTCACCGACATCGACGCGACCGAAGCCGTGCGAGCGCGCTGGCGCTCGATGCCCAAGCCGCGCCGGTGGCGCGAGTCGTATCGCAAGCACACCAAGAGCTTCGTCAAAGTGGGGGACGTCGCGGATTCGTCGTGGGCGACGCCGGTGGGTCTAGCACTCGAGATCGTTCCCCTGCGCGATCCGACGCGGCTGCGCGTCGGCGACACCCTCGTGGTTCGCGTGCTTCGCGATGGGAAGGCGCTGCATGGTCTACGGCTCGCGCTCGCCCGCGGCACCACTAATCTGTTTCAAACGACCGATGGCGACGGACGGGCGCGATTCGCAGTCGCGCAAGCGGGCGCCTGGATGCTCCATGGAACCGACCTCCGTCCGAGCAAGCGGAAGGGGCTCGAGTGGGAGAGCGACTTTACGACGCTCACTTTTTTCGTGCACAATCGCTGACGAGATACTGATTCACGCGCGTCGACCCGCTTCCCCCCGACCATGTCCGACACGCTCGTCCACCTGATTTCCACCTACGGCTACTGGATCGTCGCGCTCGTCGTGACGATCGAAGGATTCGGAGTTCCGGTACCCGGGGAGGCGGCATTGATCACCGCCGCGGCGTTCGCCGCGCAGGGACGCCTCTCCATCGCCGGGGTGGTGATCGCGTCGAGCATCGGCACAATTCTGGGCGGCACCGGTGGCTTCTGGATCGGACGCACCGGCGGATTGGCACTCGTGCAGCGTCACGGCCGATGGATTGGGCTGAATGAAGAACGGCTCAAGAAAGCTCGCGCGTTCTACGAAGATCACGGCGCCAAGACGGTGTTCATCGCGCGCTTCATCGCGCTCCTGCGCATCGTCGTCGGCGTGTTGGCCGGCGTTTCCGGGATGAACTTTGCGCGCTTCAGCCTGTACAACGCGCTCGGCGGAATCGTATGGTCGATCAGCTTCGGCGCGGTCGGCTACCTGTTCGGGCAGAACCTTCCACGCCTCGAACGAATGCTCGGGCGCACCAGCCTGATCGTGTTGCTCGCGGCGGTGGTGGTTGGGGTGATCGTGCTGGCGTGGCGGAGGCACCGAAAATAAAAAACGCAACACGCAGCACGCAGCACCCAGCGCCTCTTAGGGGACAACCCGTCCGACCACGTCGACGCTGACTCCCGACGGATACTGCTTCGACCGGAACACCCGCTGAGTCGATGCCCGGAAGTCGCTCGCCTTTGCTGCGAAAATGTTGGGGACAAAGGTCTGCGGGTTGCGATCGATCAGCGGGAACCAGGAGCTTTGCACCTGCACCATGATCCGGTGCCCCTTCTTGAAGCGGTAGCTCTGCGTGTGCAGGTCGACCTTGAACTCTGTCACCTTGCCGGGCACGATCGGCCGCGGCACGTCGAACCCCGCGGCGTACCGGCCGCGTAAAACATCGTTCGCCACCATGAATTCGTAGCCCCCCATCTTTGGATCGGCCGGAATCGACTCCGGGTACACGTCAATCAGCTTGACGATCCAATCCGCGTCCGTGCCGGTGATCGCCGCGAACAGGTCGCCCGCCACATCGCCCGCGATCACGACATCATCGGCCAGCGGCTCGGTCTTCCAGCTCAGCACATCGGGACGATTGTCGACGAAGCGCTGATCCTCGGTCAACCACGTGTACCAACCGGATCCGCTCGGCAAGTATGTCGCCTGGATCGGGCGCTGCCGGTACGGCACCGGATGCGCCGGGTCCGATACATAGGCGTCGAACGATTCCGCCGCCGACTCGGTTGGTGGATCGAACGACAGCGCGCCGCGCGGATGGAAGTAGAGCTTGCGGTTGGTGACGTCGCGCTTCGGTGGCCAGGCGTCGTAGCGCCGCCAGCTGTTCGAGCCCGACTCGAACACGAGCGCTTCAGGAAGGTCGAGCGTCCCCTTGTCCTTGAGGTAGAACGCGAAGAAGGGCGCCTGCACGTTCTGGCGGAACCAGAGCGATGTCGGCGCGCCGAAGTCGATGTTGCCCAGCTTTCGTCCCTCGGGCGCCGCCCATCCTCCGTGATTCCAGGGGCCGACGACCAGATAGTTGAGGTGCTGCGTATCGTGCTTCTCCAGCTCCTCATAGATCCGCACCGGGCCGTAGAAATCTTCCTGGTCCCACCATCCGGCCACGTTGAGCGTCGGCACGGTCACGTGCGTTAGATACGGCGCGATGGCTTGACGCTTCCAGAACGCGTCGTAGTCGGGATGCGACTTGAAGTCGTTCCAGGTCGGAATTTTTCCATGCAGATACTTGGTGTCGACATTCGCGAGCGAACCGAGCGCGAGATACCACTCATACGTGTCATACTTGTCGAATGAGAAATTTTCGTTCTCCTTCGACGTCTCCATCATCGTCGCGTACTCGAAGCCGTAGCTGAGCCGGAACGCCCCCTGATGGTGAAAGTCGTCTCCCATGTACATGTCGGCGGGCGACGCCTGCGGCGAGACGGCCTTGAGCGCCGGATGCGGATCGAGCATTGCCATCGCGGTGAGCCAGCCCGGATATGAAATGCCGAGCATTCCCGCGCGGCCATTGTTGTTCGGCACGTTCTTGAGCAGCCAGTCGAGCGAATCGTAGGCGTCGCTCGACTCGTCAATGCTCTTCGGATTCGCGCGATCCATTCTCGGCGGACGCTGCATCACGAACGTGCCCTCGGAGCCGTAGCGGCCGCGGCAGTCCTGAAAGACGAAGATGTAGCCCTCGTCGGCCAGCTCTTTCATGTAGAATCGAAAGTTGTTGGCGGACCCACTAATGCCGTACGGCGTTCGGAGAAAAATAAATGGCAGTGGCCCGTGCGGGCTCTTGGGCACGAAGACGGTGGTGTGCAATTTCACACCGTCGCGCATGGGAATCATCACGTCGGACTTGCTGAACGCTGAATCGGGCCCCAGCTGCGCACCGGCGGTGCGCACCGCGACGGACAGCGCGGCGACGACGAGAACTCGGCGAATCATGACGGCTCCGGGATAAAAATCGCGAGACGATCGAATCTCGCCCTCACTGCTGAACGCCGCAACGTTGGCCGGATGCAGCGCGGGGCGGCCAACAGGCCGCCCCGCGCGCACAATCGAAAACGCGATCGCGTCGTTACACGACGGGTCGGCGTCCCGTGATGAGGCGGTACACGACGACCACCACCGCCAGCACGAGCAACAGATGAATCAGTCCGCCGCCGACATGGAGCACCACAAAGCCGAGCAGCCAGAGCACGACCAGCACCACCGCGAGTAGTTCCAGCATTGTCGCCCCCGTTTTTTCGAATTGAGGTCAGGTCCCCTTGCGATGTCGTATAAAGCAAGGGGCGTACCGCCACCGCTGGGGACTCGGAATTCGGCATTCGGCACCCGGGAAACCCCGCCGAATGCCGGGCGCCGAGTGCCGAGTCCCGGAGCTCAAACCCTGCCCAGCCTCAACGTAAACGTCGACCCCTTCTCCTCCTCGCTCTCCACATCGAGATCGCCGCCCATGAGCCGCGCCAGATCACGACTGATCGCGAGGCCAAGGCCGACCCCCTCGCGCACCGCGCTGTTGCCCGAGGCCACTTGCATGAACGGCTCGAAGATGTTGCCGAGTTTATCGGCCGGAATGCCAATGCCGGTGTCGCGAACGCGGATCCACACCTCGTCCGCCGACGCGTCCCACTCGAGCGAAACGCTGCCGCCGCGTCCGGTGAACTTCACGGCGTTCGTCAGCAGGTTGAGAATGATCTGGAGCATGCGCTCGGCGTCGGCGCGGGCGAGCACCTTGGCATCGCCGCCGCGATAGGTGTACGTCAGTTCCTTCGCCGCCAGTTGCGGCCGCACCATCTCGACGGCGCCCGAGAGCAGCTGCTCAACGGCCACCTCACCCATCTCGACCGTCACGCGGCCTGCTTCCAATTTCGCGAAGTTGAGCACGTCGTTGATCAGGCTGAGCAACAGCTCCTGATTGCGTTGGATGCGCGTAAGGCTTTTGAGCTGGTCGGCGTTCACTGGACCATTCACGCCATCGGCAAGCAGCCCCGCGTATCCGCTGATCGCGTTCAGCGGCGTGCGCAGCTCGTGGCTCATCACCGCCAGGAACTCCGACTTCGCCTTGTTCGCCCGCTCCGCCTCCTCGCGAGTCCGTTCGGCCTCCCCTGTCTGATCACGCAGCTGCTGATTGGAGTACAGCAGCTCCTCGAAGCTCGACACCAGCAGATCGAGAATTTGCTCCTTCTCGGCGGTGATGTTGAACCGCTGCCCCAGGAACTCGACGTCGACCGCGTTACTTGCTCGCGGGGCACGACGGCGCTCCGCATCGGCGATCACGCGACGCACGCGACTCAGGAGGCGCGCTGGCTCATAGGGCTTCGTGATGTAGTTGTCCGCGCCGCATTCCAAGCCGCGAATGATGTCCAGCGGATCCGTGAGGCTCGTCAACAACACGACCGGGGGCGTTCCCTTCGCGAGATCCGACTTGATGCGCCGGCACAGCTCGAAGCCGTTGATGCCGGGCATCACGACATCGCTCAGTACCAGGGCGTATGCCGACAGGCGTACACGCTCGAGCGCGTCCTCGCCCGAGCGGGCGGTGTCGGTCCGGTAGCCGTCGCGCTCCAGCAACGACGCGAGGAGCGCGGCCTGCGTCGCGCTGTCCTCCACGATGAGTATGAGCGGAGTGCCGTCGGTCACGGGAGCATTTCCTGCAGCCGTGACGGTATTCGGTCGAGCGGCAGCACTTCATTCACGAAACCGGTGCGCACCGCTTCCTGCCCCATGCCAAACACCACGGAGGTCTCCTCATCCTGAGCGATCACCACGCCGCCTGCGGCGCGAGCCGCGCCGACCGCGCTGGCGCCGTCGCTTCCCATTCCCGTCAACACGAGCGCAATCAAGCGCGGTCCGTACGCGGCGGCCGCCGAGTCGAACAGATAGGAGACCGAAGGTCGGAATCCGCCGATGGCCGGCGCGTCGGAGAGCGCCACACTCCCGTCACTCGAGAAGCCGAGATGGCGATCTTCAGGAGCGACGTACACGGTGCGTGCCACGACTTTCTCCCCGTTCTCGGCCACTTTCACATGAAGGCTGCAACTGCCGCTCAGCCAGCTCGCGAGGCCGGCGACGAATCCCTTCGCGATGTGCTGCACGATCGCAACGGGCGCCGGAAAATCGGCCGGGAGCGCGATCAGGATGCGGCGCAACGCCGCCGGTCCTCCGGTGGATGCGCCGATCGCGACCAGCGGACCGCAGTCGGGGCGCGCACCCACCGGGCGTGAGGCGCGCGTCACCGCGGCACCGCGTGGTCCCCAGCGGCGCACCACCTTCACCTGCGCCATCGCCTTCACCATCTCGAGCAGTTGGCGGCGCTGCTCCTCGAACTGCGGCGCCTGCGGCGACACGGGCTTGGGCAGCACCATCAACGCGCCGGCTTGCATCGCATCGAACGACAGGTCGAGCGACGCGCCCTGCCCCACCGCCGACACGATGAGAATCGGCGTTGGCGCCACGATCATGATCTCCTTCGTCGCCTCGATGCCATCCATCAACGGCATCTGGACATCCATCGTGATCAGATCCGGCGCGAGCCGTCTCGCTTGCTCCACCGCCTCGAGTCCGTTCGACGCTTCGCCCACCACGTCGAGCGCCGGATCGCTGCGCAGCATGGCGATCAGGAGCTGCCGCGCCGTGGCCGAGTCGTCGACGACGAGAATGCGAATGTGCTGTTTCACGTTCATCCAATCAGTTGATGGATCGTATCGAGCAATGCTTGTTGGTCGAAGCTGGATTTCCCGATGTACGCATCGGCGCCCGCCTCGAGTCCGCGAGCGCGGTCCTCGGGCGACTCGAGCGATGTCACCAGCACCACCGGCAGCTCCTTGAATTGCTTCGACGCTCGCATGCGCTCGCACAAGGCGAAACCATCGAGCCGCGGCATCTCGACATCGGTGACCACGAGGTCCGCGCCCCGCTCCTGCAACAATCGCCACGCGTCGAGTCCGTCGACGGCCGTGATCACATCGAAGCCGGCGGCGTCGAGCACGCTCTGCTCGAGCGTTCGCGTGGTGATCGAGTCATCGGCGACCAACACCCGGCGTCGCTTCGCCGCGGGCACCACGGCGGTCGCCAGCGCGACGCTCGCTCGCTCGCCGCGCGCCAAGCCCGATGACAGGATGGCGACCGGATTGAGAACGAGCGCGACTCGCCCATTCGGCATCAAGGCCGCGCCACTCAAGTGGGGCATGGCGCGCGGGTCGCGCCGGTCGAGCGGACGCACCACCAGTTCAGTCTCATCGACCAGCTCATCGACCACCACCGCCAGCCGCCGCCGGCCGACGACGAGCAACAGCGCGCGCACAAAACCCGCCGGCGCCCGCTCCGCCACCGGCGGCCCCAGAATGCGCGCCAGCGCGACGAGCGGTACCGGCCCCTCGGGCGTCAGCATCGCGTGCCGGCCTTCGATGCTCCGCACGTCGTCGGGGGCGAGGCGCACGAGACGCTCCACGGCCTCGGTAGGGATCGCGAGCACGTGCGAGCCGACTTCGACCAGTACCGCGCGCGTCGTCGCCAATGTCAGTGGCACCGATATCGTGAAGACCGTGCCCTTGCCCGGCGTCCACGTCACCTCCACATCGCCGCGAATCCGTTCTACCGCGGTGCGCACGATGCCGAGGCCGACGCCGCGCCCGGAGATCGCGTTGGCCTCCTGGCGCGTGGTGAAGCCCTCCTCGAACAGTGCGCGCGCCAGCTCCTGCTCGTCGTCGGGCACGGGCACGCCGCTCGCCCGTAGCTTCTTTCGGATCGCCGCGGTATCCAGCCCGTTCCCATCGTCGCTCACCGTCACGAAAATCTGCTCCCCGCGCAGAGCCGCCGACACCGTAATGGTGCCGGCAGCCGGCTTCCCTTTCCGCTCCCGCTCGGCGGGCAATTCGATGCCGTGATCGACTGCGTTGCGAATGAGGTGCAGCAGCGCGTCGCGCAGGCCGTCGAGCACCACCCGATCGGCCTCGACGTTCTGGCCGGTGACCTCTAATTGCACCTCTTTTCCCGTAGCGGCCGCCAGGTCTCTGATCACCCTCGGCAACGTTTCAGCGAGCTCTGAGAACGGACGCATTCGCAGCGAGCGCGCGCGCAGCATCATGTCGCCGGCCAGCCGCTCGAGCGACCGTGAGTCCCGCGTCATCGCCTGCGACATGGCCGACGTATCGCGTACGAGCTGCGACAGGTGCCGCGCGATGGCGGTCAGCGGCTCGGCGAGCGCGCTCCCCGCACCGGCGCGCTCGAGCACAACGCGGATCGCGCGCGCCGCTGGCCGCCACTCGGCCGCCCAACGTACAGCTTGCTCTCGCAACGCATCGATCGATTCGGGAAACTCGGCGTTGCGCGCGGCGACGATCATCGATTGCCCCGCCGTCGCCACCAGATCGTCCAACTTTTCGGAGCGAACGCGAATCGTACCATCGAGCTGTGGCGCCGGAGCGGGCTCGGGCGTGGCCACCGGCGGTGTCGCGGCCTGGATTGCCTCGACCGACTTGGACTCGGTCGGGAGCCGTCGCGCTGCGGGCATTGCCGCGCCAGGGCGAAAGAGGCGCGTGATCGCGGACAGATCGAGCGATGTTGGATCCGCGCCAGTGCGCAGCGTCCTGCCGGCGTTCGCCAACGCGTCGGCCGCGCCGTAGAGCGCCGCGAAGTTCGGTGCGGCGAGCACGAGGCGCCCGTCGCGCGCCGCGGCCAACGTCTCCTCCATCGCGTGACACGCCTTCGCGATCGCCGGCACACCCGCCGCGCCGGCCGCCCCTTTCAGTGTATGCGCGACTCGAAACACGGACTTGAGACGCTCGGCGTCGTCCGGGTGCGCCTCGAGTGCGAGCAGATCGGCGTTGAGCACGGCGAGCTGCTCCTCGAGCTCGTCGAGGAAAGTGGCGAGCAGCCGCTTCGCCAACTCGTCGGTGTTCATCCCGGGCGCCGCGCTCCCGCCATACCGCCGCGCGGGCGAATGCCCACGAGCTCGATCAGTCGCTCGCCAGCCTGATTGAGACTGCGCGCCGCCGTCTCGGTCTCCCTGGTCGACGCCAGATTCTGCTGCGTCGCCTCTTGGATGTTCGCGATCGCCTGCCGGATCTGCTCCATCCCGATCGCCTGCTGGCCAGCGGATGCCACGATCTGCGCCGATCCCTGCGACGCCTCCGACGCCGCGTCGGCGAGTGAGCGAATGGTCTCCCCTGCCTCGGAGGCTTGCCGAGCGCCGAGCGATGCTTGCTTCGTTCCTTTTTCCGTCGCCATCACGGCGCTGCTCGTCGCGCGCTGAATGTCGCCGAGGATTTGCCGAACCTGCACCGTCGATCGCTTCGATTGCTCGGCCAGCGCCTTTACCTCGGCGGCCACGACGCCGAAGCCACGGCCATGCTCACCCGCGCGCGCCGCCTCGACCGCCGCATTGAGCGCGAGGAGGTTCGTGCGCTCCGCGATGTCGTTCACCGACGTGATGATTTCGCCGATCGCCTGCGCCTGCTCGGCCAATGCCAGAATGCTCTGCGCGATCGACTCGACCTGGTCGCGAACGGCTGCCATGGCCGTGGTCGAGTCGTCGACCAGCTTGCGGCCATTGCGTCCGATCTCCGCCGCGCGTTGCGCCGATTCGGCGACGATGCGCGCGCGCTGCGAAGCCTGCTCCGCCGTCTGGGCCACCTGGTTGACCGTCGCAACCGTCTGCGACACCGCCGCCATCGACTCGTTGGCGCCGGCCGCTTGCTCCGTCGTCGCGGCCAGAATCTGCGTCGCGCTCGATGCGAGCACGTTGCTAGTCTCCTGCAGTGGCGCGCGGATGGCGCGATTCAGCAATAGCGCCGCGACGAGTCCGGCCAACATCACGATGATCGTGCCGACAATGAGAGTCGCCTGCATCCGCCCGACCGTCGACTCGCCCTCTCGCACGAGAGAGTCCGCGCGAACGCGCGCCCGCCTCACGCCGGCGGCGGTCGCCGAATCGAGCCGGACCAGCAGCGGCAAGCTGCGCGACGTCCGGAGCTTCTCCGACTCGGCGTGGTTCCCGGCCTGCTCGGCGGCCATCGACGCCCGCGAGACATCGTCCCATTGGGCGATCACGTCGGTTGCCGCTGCCGCGGCGCCGCGCATCGCCGGATCGGCCGTTGCGTCGCGCACGCTGTCGAACATCGCTTTGCTACGCGCGATCGCCGCGTCGCGCGCGCGACTACTCGCCTCCGAGGGCGCTTGGAGAAAACGCAGATAGCTCGTGACCGCCAAGCGCGCTTCGGACTCCGCCATCAGTGTCCTCGCTAGCACATCCCGATTTTCGACGATCGCGATCGTCGCGATGTCCGACGTTCGGCGAAGCGACCAGACGCCGATGCTCGCCACGATCAACACGAGGAACAGGATCCCCGAGAATCCCAGCCCGATTCGCCGACTCACCGTCAATTCTTTCATGCCCGTCGCTCCCCAATGGTGCCCGTTGTCCCGCTGGTTGCCTGCTCTCCCTCGCCGAATTCTCGAACGAGGTGCGATGCGTCGATGATCATGAGCGCGTCCGGCGTGACGCCAAGCAGCGATGCCCGCCGCGATCCCAACCCGTCCGCCGGAGCGCGCACGTCCGTCCGCGGCTGCGCGATCACGTTCGTCATCACATCCGCCAAAACGCCAAATGCGGCGCGCTCGGCGCCGAGCACGATCACATACGCCAGATCGTTCAGCGCCGTGGTCGATATCCCCAGGGCCGCCCGCAGATCGAGAACCGTCAGCAGCCGGCCGCGCCACGCCGTGAGGCCGAGCGCCGGCGCCTGTGCCCCCGGTAGCGTCGTGAGATCGGCCAGCCGAAACACCTCCAGCACCGAGCGCGTTTCGATGCCGAAGCGCTCACCGGCCAATGTGAAGGTGATCAGCTCGAACATCTCGTCGCCCCGCACCTCACGCGCCGGCACGATCGCCAGCTCTCGCGCCCGCTCCAACAAGATCTCACGCGACCGCTCCGGCGTCACCAGCCCTTCGGCGCGAGCGGCGCGGGCAACCGCCTGAACCTTGCGACGGACATCAGCCACGTCCACCGGACGCTCGAGCTCGTCGTTGGGAGCGGTCATGCGGTGGCCCCGCACAGCAAGGCACGCTGCGCTTTCGCGATCTCGAGCAGGCGACGCGCCGGCTCGCCATCGGACGCCGGTACCGGCGCGCCCGGCTCGAGCGCTGACAACTGCCGCTCGACGGTGCGGAAGGATCGAAGCGCGCCGGGGCAGTCCCCCGCTCTGGCGAGCAGGGTCGCCAGCGCGAGATGCGCCACCGTCATGCCTCGGTCGAGGTACAGCGCGCGCCGCACCGCCGCCACCGCATCGCCCGATCGCTGCGCCTCCGCCAGAAGCATCGCGTGTAGATAGAGCAGTTCGGCGTTCCCGCGGTGCAGGTCGAGCGCCGACGCGCATTCTGTCCCCGCCTCCGCCAATCGTCCCAGATTTGCGAGGGCGCGCACCAGCATGATCCACAGGGATGCATCGGAGCGACCATCCTCGCGCGCCCGTCGCGCCAGCGAGACCACCTCGTCGAAGTCGCGCGCGAGATAGCGCCGCTCGACTTCATCGCCCGCACTCGGCGCGGCCGGCGGCGCGACCACTGGCGGCTCGGCAACCTTCCGTGCCACAACTACGGGCTCCGGTGCGATCGCCGGCGACACGGGAAGAACCACCGTGTCCGCCGCCTGCTCCACGCGCCAACCGTCGCGACGGTGCGGACGCACATTCGGTTTGCGGTAGGCGAGACCGGCGCCCGTCATCACCACCTCGCACGGCACGAGATCGCCAATCGGTGGATCCGATGCGCCGAGGAAGAGCCACCCGTCGTCGGCCAACGATGAAACGAGACGCGCCGCCACGTGCTTCACCGTGGCACGGTCGAAGTAGATCAGCACGTTCCGGCACAGAATGAGATCCATCCCCCAGATGCCCGTGCTGCTCGCTGGGTACGTATCCTCGGCCAGATTCAGATAGCGGAACTCGACCGACGCGCGGACCTTCGCATCGAGTTGGAATCTGTCGCCGCGACGCGCGAAGTAGCGGTCGATCACCGCGGGATCGAGACCGCGCAGCGACCAGCGTCCGTACCGCGCGGCTCGCGCCACCGCCAACCGCTCGCGCGAGATCTCCGTGCCGACCACGCGAGAGTCGTGCAGCAGCGGCTGCTCGCGCAGCATGATCGCCAGCGTGTACGCCTCCTCGCCCGACGCGCACGCGGCGCTCCACACGCGCGCGACGCGACCCTCGTGCCGGCGCCGCACGAGCTCCGGCAACACGTCACTGCGAATCACCGCGAGCTGCGACGAATCTCGAAAGAAATACGTCTCGCCGATCGTCAGCGTGGCGACCAGAGCGTCCAGTGCCGCGCTCTCGGTGGCCAGGACGTCACGGTAGCGCGCGAGATCGGCTAGGCCCAGCCGCGCCATCTCGGCTCGCACCGCCCCCTCCACCGAGTCGCGACGCGTCGCCGGAAATACGAGCCCGGTGCGCTGGCACACCAGCTCGGCGATGCGCTCGATCTGCGGCGTCGTCCATACCACCGTCGCCGCCGTCACAATGCCCGCGCCGCGCTCGTGAGCGCGCTATCGAGCGCGGTGCCTTCATCGTCCGACAGAAACGTGGCGAGATCATGTATGAGTGCCAGGCCGTCAGCGGTGCGCGCGACACCGCTCAGATGCGGCAAGGCCGGCAGAGACTCCAACGCCGCCCCCGCCGCGGTGTCGTCTGCTTCGGCCATCCAATCCACCCGATCTACTTGAAGCGCGACGCGACGGCTGCCGGCGAGCGCCAGAATGAATTGGTCGGACGATTCGACGGCGCGCCCCACGCCGCCGAGCTTGGCACGCAGATCGAATACCGGCATCACCACGCCGCGCACGTCGATCACACCATGCACCGCCGGTGGAGCGCCGCCGAGCGGCGTGACCGCCACGGCGCGTACCACCTCCTGCACCGCCTCGAGCCGCACGGCATACCGAATGTCGTCGAGCTCGAAAACGAGGAGTTCCACGCGCCGCATGGCCAAGGACACGATGAGGACTCGCGCCGCGCCATCGGCACGTCGCGAGCGAAAAACAACGCTGTTCGTACCGGTGCGTGTGCAAGGATCGGGCGCACCGGCGTGTCGCGCACACCCCCGCGCGGACTGAGTTCCGACCGCCTAGCGGCGATCGAGCGCGCGAAGTCGCTCGCGCACAAAGGCATCCCAGTCCGCCAACTCCAGGGCACGGCGGTACGCAACGACCGCGTCCGCCGCTTTCCCCTCGCCCTCGAGCGCGACGCCGAGCGCCACCCACGGGCGCGCGAACCTATCTCGCACGGCGATCGCGTCGTGGGCGCTGCGCTCGGCGTCGGCAAACCGGTGCGCACCGTTCAACGCCTCGGCCAGTATCGCATGCACCGTCGCGTTTCGCGGCGACAAGCGCGCCGCGGCCCCCAACGCGTCGAGTGCGTCGGCCGAGCGGCCTAGCTTGAGCAGCGCTTGCCCGAGCATGAGATACGACACGCCACTCTCGCCGCTAATCGCGATCGCGCCGCGCGCGGCCTCGGCGGCGTCATCGTAGCGATGGTCGTCGAACAGCGCCGTCGAGAGCTGTTGCCGGGCCCACACGAAGTCCGGGCGCAGCACCACCGCGCGGCGCAGCAGATCGGCCGCGTCGCGATATCGCCCGAGCACATCAGTCGCCGCTCCAAGCGCGGCGAACGCATCGGCATTGGTGGAATCGAGCGCGAGCGCGGCGCGCGACTGACGCTCCGCTTTTTCATAGTCGCGGCCCGCATATGCATCCAGCGCCGACGCGGCGAGCCGCGCGGACTCGCTCTGCTGCTTCCGGATTGCGCGGACGGGGCTTCTGGCGCCCTCGCCCGGCACCAACGCGCGCGCGGGCGACGCGGGCTGAGACGCGGTGGTGTCCATGCCCAGCCGCAGCCCGGTGCAGCGCGAGGTCCCCCGATTTGTCCAGCTCCAAATCACGCCCGGGCACAGCCGCATCAGCACCCGGTCGTCATATGAAAGGGAATCGCGCGTGAACGTCTTTCCCTCGCACTGGGTCACTTCGCTCTTTCGCGCCGCGGCGGTATCGCCTCCCATCGTCGCGGCGAGCGATCGCTCGAGATTGGCCGCGACGCTCAGCGCGCACGTCTCACTCGCGCCGTTGATGGCATGTTCCTGGACGGCGGCGCGGATCGCCGCGGTAGTGAAATGCGTATCGCACACCAGCCCATCTATAGCGTGATACGCGCGCAGCACGTCATCGACGCCACACTTCCAGTTGGGAGGCTGAGTGATGCGCTGCGTCGGGAGCGACTGCGGCGGCCGAACGGGATCCTGCGCGCTGGCCGTCGCGGCGAAAATGCACGCGACGATCGGGGCGATCGCGGCGGCCGCGACCCTACGGCGTGACACGCACGAGCGCGGTGTCGGTCACGGCCCTGCTGTTCACGACGATCTTCGTCTGTCCGGCTCCCACACCAGTGACGACGCCCGAGGCGCTGACCCGCGCAATCGTCGCGTCGAGCGCGACAAAGGTGACTGGCGCGCCGGGAAGGGGATGGCCGAGCGCGTCTTTCACCGTCACCGTGAGGGGGACCATCTCGCCGATGTGAATCTCCGACGTTGCCGGCGACACCAGCACCTGGAACGGGACACCGAGCACGACGACGATGCGCGCTACCCCCTCCTGATGCTCGCTCGTCGCACCGATCAACGTCGTGCCAAGCGCCAGTGCGGTCACCGTCACCTGCGCGCCCAACGACCCGCTGCGCGCCACGGATGGCGTGCCGACTGTCCACTGGATGAGCCGGTCGCTCAGCGCGTTGCCGGCATTGTCGAACGCCGTCGCGCTTAGCCGTGTCGAATCACCCAATAGCACTGTGTCGACTGAGGGACTGATGCGCACCGACGCGACTGCGGGCGGCGGCTCCGTCACGGTCGAAGTGCCGTCGCGCCCGCCGCAGGCCGCGGCGGCCGCGACCGCGGCGATACGGATCGCGCGCGGGACGACACCCGGAAAAGACCATCGATCGAGAAACTGAGTAGACAACTGCGGCATGACGGCGTCGACGAAAGGAGGACGGCTCGCGCGACTCACTCCGAGCAGCGCGCCGAAAGATAGACGCGCGGACCGCCCCCGAGGTCAGCCGCCACCCTTCCGGATCGCCGCCACGGCGCGGCCGTACTCGTATTCGCCCTTGATCGATTCCGCCGCCTTCATGTACGCCGGTCGAAGTGATTCATCGATCGTCGTGGCGCGCGCGATCGCGATCAACAGCTCGGACAGGTCGTAGTCCGAGCGAATCGAGGGCGCGGCGTCCAACAGCTCCACCACGATGTCCTTCGTCAGCGGCCGCTGATTCAGCGCCGCCGCCAAGACGCGATGCTTGTCGTAGGCCGATGTGAGCGTGCGCGCCGCGGTAAAAAAGTTCGCGCGAGCGGCGGCATCCATCAAACCGCGCTTGGCGACCGTGAGCAGCAGCTCGGCCTTCTCATAGTCGCTGCTCATCTTGCCGGCGGTCCGCAGCGTGGCCGACGCCGTCGCCTCGTCGAGCCCGCCAGACGACGTCACCGCCGTCAGCACACGGCGCCGCTCATAGTCCGAGTTGATGTGATCGACCGCCGAGAGATAATACTTGCGCGTGTCGGCGTCGGGCGGGTAGCGCTTGGCGACGCTGATCAGAAACTCCGCCAGTTCGTAGTCGGAGTGCATCGATGACGTCGACTCGAGCAGCATCCGCACGACGTCCTTCGATAATTTGTCGCGCTCGAGCAGCGCCGACATCGCCCGCCGCTTTTCGTAGTCCGACTTGATCCGCATTACGCCCTCGGCGTATGCCTCGTGTGCGCCGGACGCGAACGCTGGCTGTTTGCTCATCGAGATCATCAATTCCGACATCTCGTAGTCCGAATGCATCTCCGTCGCGGCTTGCCGCACCGCCCGTTGCACATCGGCGGCGTTGAGCTTCGCGTCCTTCACCAGCGCCGTGTAGTAGAGGCGCTTCGCGTAGTCCGAGGGGATCAGCGAGATCTCGGTGAGCACCGCATTCACGCCACCGCGCTCGAGCAGCGCTGGTACGCGTGATTCTGCCGCGAATCCGGTCTGCCGCTCCACCAGCACCAGCACTCCGGCCAGCCACGCGCCCGCCTCGGCGCCGTACGGCTGCTCAGTTCCGTTCACCAGATACTTGCGCGCCAGCTCGCCCGACGCGTTCGGCCGAATTTCGACGCGTCGGATGAGGTCTCCATCGCGCTCCTCCACCTCGAAATAGCCGCCGCGCTCTATTTTCGTCACGTCCGTCGCATCACGATTGAACGACACCTCGCCGAGTGCGTTCACTCGATAGGCGCAGCCGTCCGACCAGAAATTGGCCATCCAAGTGCGCAGACGGGTGCCGTCATCTCTGGTGGAGTTCGAGCTGTGCGAGGAATTCGTATTCTTTCCGCGGCCGGAGCACGCCAGCGCGCTCAACGGTGCGTGGGCACCCGGCGCAGTCGCGGACGACGGCACGATCAGCGGCAGAACCGCGCCCTGATAGACCGGAGCGCCGACCGCGCGCTCCGTCCGCGCGAGCGCCACGGAAGAGGAATGCAGCTCGCTCGGCGGGAGCGCGGCGCCGCTCGCGGGAATCGCGCCGTCGAGCGCCTTCGGCTCGCCACGCGAGTACGGCGCCGGCGCGGACGTGAGCCCGGGCGATGCGGGATTCACCGACGCGTTGGTGCTTCGCGCCCACGGCTTGAACGCCGCCAGCGGAAGAACGAGACACAGTGCCGCCAGCTCGAGATTCATCAGCGCCCGCCGGCTGACGCGCGCGCGGCTTCGCCGCTCGTCGAGCACGGCCAGGAGCCGACCACTCAGTTGCGATGGCCGGGCCATCGAGACCGATGCCATGCCCGTTACCGCCGCTGGCCGCAGCGAGCGCGCGACATCCAATAGATGCGCCGCGTATTCAGACGCCCTTGAGCCCGCGAGCAGAACCTGATCATCGCACGCGTGCTCCCGCTCCATGCGCAATCGATTCGCGGCCATCCACACCAGCGGATTGAACCAGTAGACAGCGCAGGCGATCTGCGCTATCAGCTGCGTCAGGCAATCGTTGCGTCGAACGTGCGCCAGCTCGTGGAGCAGCACATTGCGCCGCTGCCACGCCGGCCAGGCACGCGCACGCGCTGGCACCAGCACGACCGGCCGCACGATCCCCCACGTCATCGGCATCGATGACTCTTCGCTCTCGAGGAGGCGAACCGCACGCGTGGGACAAAGTTCGACAGGTAGGCGGTCTGCGATCACCGCCCACACGTCGGCGCTCGCCGGACTCGAGGCTCGGCCCAACCACCGCACCCGGACCATGCCGACGAGCGTCGGTATCATCAAGACCACCACACCAATCAGCCATATCAGCACAGCCGCGGCGCGCCAAGGCAACAGATGGGCTCCGCGCGCGTCGGACTTCAGAGGAACATTGATCGAGAGAATCGGCTGAACCTCTGCTTCTGCCACGCCCGGATCGCCGTGCGAGGGGGCGGGAAGGTGAGCTCGATCTCCTTCCGCCGGCGAAGGCGCACGCACCTGGGGGCCCGGCTCGACGCTCCATGGCGTCACTGATGGCAGCTTCGGAAGTGGCATTTCCGCTGTCCATGTCGGAAGCACCGCGGACAACAGAGGTAAGGCGAGCATCGCGGCGACCGCGCTCGCCCACACGAGGTGACGCGTTGCAGCCGACGCGCGGCGCGCCGCCACCGTTGCGAAGCCGGCGACGCCGAGGACGACGAATCCTTTCAACGACGCATCAGCGAGCCGCGGAAGCCAGGAGTTCGCAAGGGTGACGAGCGTGGTTTCGAGTCCAGTTGCGGTGATCATCGTCCCTCCGTCTTGGCTTTCTCTACCAGTTGAGCAAGGCGATCCAGTTCGTCGTCAGACATGGCCGGCGCTGCTTGGCCCAGCAGAGCGGCGACCGCCTGCGTGGTCGAGCCATCGAAAAACGTTCGTACCATGGCGCTGAGCGCTGATTCACGCGCCGCGTCGAGAGGAACGGTGGCGAGATACACGTAGCGGGGCCCTTCGATCTCGTGACGCAGATGCCCCTTGTCCTCCAGCACCCTCAGTAGCGCCCGCACCGCTGAGTAGCTCGGTGGATCTCCAAGGTTGTCGAGCACATCAGCCGCCGTGGCTCGGCTCAGCCGATACACGATGTCCATGATCTGTCGCTCGCGCCGGCTCAGCGAATCGATTGGGGTCTCCGCCATTGCATCTCCATCGAGTAAGTGCTAAATAATTAGCATAGTGCTAGATTATTAGCATCACGCGATTCTGTCAATGGCAATCTTTCGCGTGACTCCCTTGAAACCCAAGCAACCATTGGCCTGTCGGAGATGTCCGAATCGTTGGCGACTCGCACCGTTGCGTGTTCAAGAGAGTTAGGCTCACTCGGCTTCATTGCCGTCACCGATGGTTGTTCGGTTCCGGGACGCCCGTTCCCAATAGCGGGCACCTGTACTTTCGTACTGTAATCGCAAGATTATGCGTTACATTGCGTTAGGTCGAATAAACCGCGGCACGGACCTTTCATTGAGGCAAGGCTGATTCCACGGCCGAGTGGCCATCAACACCGAGGGTATTTTGGACGTCGTTCGAACCCCGAAAAGCAAAAAATCTCGGTACGTCTACTTGGGCCTTGGCCTCGCCGCGGTTGTCGGTGTGACGATCGCGCTCACGAAGCTCAAGCCCGCGCCTCCGTCGGTCGAAGGTGCAACGCTTTGGCGCGACACCGTTCGCCGCGGTGAAATGGTCCGTCAGGTTCGCGGACCGGGCACGCTCGTTCCGGAGCACATCCGGCTCGTCAGTGCTTTGACCGCCGGCCGCGTCGAAAACGTTGCGATGCGCGCAGGCACGGCCGTAACGCCGACGACGATTCTGCTCGATATGAGCAATCCCGACGTGCAGCTGCAGGTGCTCGAGGCGCAGCGTACGGAGAGCGACGCCGAGAACACTCTGCTCACGCTACGCACGAATCTCGAGACGGGCCGTCTCACGTTGCAGCAGCAGTACAACGAGGCCAAACGCAACGCGGATGTCGCGGAAGGGCTGAGCAAAGAGAAGCTCATGTCCGACCTCGACGTAAAAAATGCGCGCGACAAGGCCGCCGACCTTGGCGCCCGACTCAAGGTGACCACGGACGCCTCGAAGGAGCAGATCGCGCTGGCCGAGCAAAACGTCCGTCGTCTCAAGGACATTCTGAAGTTCCAGCAGAACCGCATGGAATCGATGCACGTGCGGGCCGGTGAGAACGGTGTGCTTACGGAGATGAATCTCGAGCTGGGCCAATGGGTGGTGCCGGGCCAGTTGCTGGCGAAGGTCTCCCAGCCGGGCCGCCTCAAGGCGGTGATCCGCATTCCGGAGACGCAGATCAAGGACATCGCGCTTGGTCTTCAAGCGCAGATCGATACCCGCAACGGAATAATCGAAGGAAGAGTGATTCGCATCGATCCGGCCGCCACGGGTGGCACCTTCGCCGTCGACGTATCGCTCGAGGGTGAGCTGCCGAAGGGCGCGCGCCCCGACCTGAGCGTCGACGGCACCATCACTATCGAGCGCCTCAAGGACGTGCTGTTCGTCGGCCGTCCGGCCTACGGTCAGGCCGAGAGCACTGTCGGAATTTTCCGGCAGACGCCCGATGGCAAGGAGGCGGAGCGCGTCAACACCAAGCTCGGCCGCAGCTCGGTCAACACAATCGAGATCCTCTCCGGGCTCAAGCAGGGCGATGTCGTCATCGTCTCCGACATGAGCGCGTGGGACCAATTCCAAACGGTTCGTATCAAGTAGGTGTCTAACGGCGAGGGCCCCGGTCACTCGGAGTTCTCGCCTGCCGTATCGCCCTTTCTCACCCCCCGCCAGGACGCGCCATGACATCTCCGTCTTCCGTGAGCTCCGCCGCACAGGCCGCTGCCGCCATGACCCGCGGTGATGGTACCGCGCTCATCAAGCTCGATGGCATCAAGAAGATCTTCTACACGGATGAAGTGGAGACGCACGCGCTCTCCGACATTCACCTGCAGATCGCCCCGGGCGAATACGTCGCCATCGCGGGCCCGTCGGGTTGCGGCAAGACCACGCTACTCTCGATTCTCGGTCTGCTCGACACGCCGACCGATGGCCAGTACTACCTTGGCGGACAGCCCGTCGCGTCGCTGTCGGCGAGCGAGCGCGCGAAGGTTCGCAACCGGCAGATTGGATTCATCTTTCAGGCGTTCAACCTGATTGGCGATCTCACCGTGTACGAGAACGTCGAGTTGCCGCTGACGTATCGCGGAATGGATTCAGCTGAGCGGAAGCGCCGAGTGACGGAGGCGTTGGAGCGCGTCGGGATGTCGCACCGCATGAAGCACTATCCCGCACAGCTCTCAGGCGGTCAGCAGCAGCGCGTGGCCGTTGCTCGCGCTGTCGCCGGCGAGCCTCTCATTCTTCTGGCCGACGAGCCGACGGGTAACCTCGACTCGGTGAACGGCGAGCAGGTGATGGAGTTGCTTCGCGAGCTGCACCGCCAGGGCGCGACGATCTGCATGGTCACACACGATCCCCGCTATGCGCGTCATGCGGACCGTAGCATTCATCTCTTCGACGGCCGCGTGGTGGAAGAGGAGCAGGGCCAGAAGCAGTCGAGCGACGAAGCGCAGCTCAAGCAGAGCGGCTTCGACGTTCACTAGAAAAAACAGAGTCGTCAGGCGTCTGCCGAAGGGCGCCTGACGACTGGTCGCGTTCCCCACACAATTCAGAGACAACGAGGGCCGGAGAGCGCTAGCTCCGAGCCCACCCTCGGGGTTTTGTCATGCTCAAGCAAGATTTCCGCTACGCCCTGCGGTCCCTCGCCAAACACCGCGGCTTCTCGATCGTGGCCATCGTGACCCTCGCCATCGGGATCGGCGCGAACAGCGCGATTTTCGGACTCGTCGACGCCGTGATGCTGCGCCCCCTTCCGCACATCGAGCAGCCTGAACGATTGGTCTGGGTGTCGACCGTGACGGAAAACGGCCGCCTGCAACCGGTGTCGTACGCGGACTTCATCGACTACCGCGATCAGGGTGGCGTATTCGCGGACGCGATGGCCTTCACGCTGATGCCGGTCAATCTACTGATCGATGGCGGCGAGCCGGAGCGACTGAAAGGGCAGCTGGTCACGGGGGGCTATTTCTCCGTGCTTGGCGCGCGGCCCGCGCTCGGCCGCACCTTTGCGCCGGAAGAGGATCGCACGCCGGGCTCGCATCCCGTTGTGGTGATCAGCCACGCGCTGTGGACGCGGCGCTTTGCGGCCGATCCGGCCGCGGTCGGCACCTCGATTGTCGTGAATGGACATCGCTACACAGTGATTGGCGTGGCGGCGAAGGATTTTGTCGGGGCGGCGGTGGGCGAGGAGCCCGACGTGTGGCTGCCGGCAATGATGCACGCCGAAGCGATGCCGCGACCGGCCGGTCTTCTCACCGAGCGCAATGCGTCGACGTTTCAGATGATCGGACGACTCAAGCCCGGCGTGTCGGCCGGCGAGGCGGATGCCGCGGTGCGCACCATCGCGGCGCGCATCGCGAAAGAGCATCCGCGCACGCGCAAGGATTTCTCCGCTGTTGCCTCGGCGATGACGGGCGGCTTGCGGCCATCGAACAATGGCGAAGCGCTTCCGATCGCCGCGCTTGGGCTCGGCGTAACTGCCGTGGTGCTGCTCATCGCCTGCGCCAACGTCGCGAATCTCCTCCTCGGGCGCGCGGCATCGCGCCGGCGCGAGATCGGCATCCGGCTCGCGCTCGGCGCCAGCCGCGGGCGGCTCGTTCGCCAGCTGTTGACGGAGAGCCTCGTGCTCGCGTTCGTGGCCGGCGTGCTCGGCACGTTGCTCGCCGCGTGGAGCTTGGAGCTCTTGGTGAAATACCTGGAGCTTCCCTTCCTGCTCGACCTGTCGCTCGATGCGCGCACGCTGGGGTGGACGGCCGCGATCTGCGCGCTGACCGCCGTCGCGTTTGGATTGGTGCCGGCGCTCAGCGCGACCAGGCCCGCGCTCGTTCCGGCGTTGAGGGAAGACGCGCTGTCCGGCGGCTCCGGACGCCGGTCGCGGACGCAGGGCGCGTTCGTGGTTGGACAGATGGCCCTATCATTGATGCTGCTCGGCTGCGCCGGCCTATTGTTACGAAGTTTGCGGCGCGCGAATACGGTAGACGTCGGCATTCCGACCAAAGATCAGCTCGTGGCGTTATCACTCGACATTGGCGCGCAGGGGTATTCGCCGGAGAAGAGCGCAGCGTTCTACCGCGAGCTGGTGCGCCGGGCGCAGGAGCTGCCCGGCGTCCGCTCGGCATCGCTCGCCTCGCTCGTGCCGCTCGGTGGCACGATGGTCGGCGGAGGATTGCAGATCGAAGGCCAGGGCGAGGCGGGGATGACGTTCGAAAGCGACATCTGGCCGGGATACTTCAGCACGCTCGGCATCCCGCTGCTGAGCGGCCGCGATTTCACGCTCGACGATCGCGCGGGGGCGCCGGGCGTCGTCATCATCAATGAGACGCTGGCGCGCCGCTACTGGGGCAACGCGAGTCCGATCGGCAAGCGAATCAAGATGTCTGACGGCGAGGATACGCCGTATCTGGAGATCGTCGCCGTAGCGAAGGATGCCAAGTACGATGATCTCACCGAGCGTCCACGGCCGATGGCGTATCTTCCGCGCCAACAGCGCACGAGCTTCCGTTCGGATGTCACGCTGCTCGTACGCGCCGAGCGGGAGCCCGAGGCGCTCATCCCATCGCTCAAGGCGACCGTACGCGCCATGGAACCGGCGCTCGCCCTGTTCGATGTGCAGACGATGCGACAGTACATCGAGCAGCGCATCGACAAGGAGCGCGCGACCACCCGGCTCCTGAGCCTCTTCGGCCTGATCTCGCTTGGTCTCGCGGCGGTCGGCATGTATGGCGTGGTGGCGTACGTCGTGTCGATGCGGACGCGTGAGTTTGGCGTGCGCATCGCGCTCGGCGCGCGCTCGGCCGATGTGCTCTCGCTCGTGCTGGGCGAGGGTGCGCGGCTCGCGATGATCGGTGTCGGCGTCGGACTCGTGCTCACGCTCGCCGCGGCGCAGCTCATCCGTGGACTGCTGATCGATGTCGGAGCCGCGGATGTCATTGCCTTCATCGGCGCGGCCGCGCTGTTGTCGGCGTCGTCGATGCTTGCTTCGTACATCCCGGCCCGTCGCGCGACGCGCGTCGATCCGGCCGTCGCCCTGCGCAACGAATAGTACGAGCACACCTGATTACCTGGGAGCACGACGATGCACACTCTTTTGCAGGATCTGGCGTACGCGATTCGTGGTCTCGCCAAGAACCGCACCTTCACCCTGGTGGCGATCTTCGCGCTCGCGCTCGGCGTCGGCGCGAATACCGCCATGTTCTCGGTCGTGAACGCCGTGTTGCTGACCGACCTCCCGTATCCGCAGCCCGACAGGTTGGTGATGCTGTGGGAGCGTCACCTGTCGAGCGAAAAGCCGCGTAATGTCGTCGGGCCGGCGAATTTTCTCGCTTGGCAGGAGTCGGCGAAGTCGTTCGACGCCATGGGCGCGTTCCTCGAGACGCACGGCACCGTCACCGGCGTCGGCGACGAGCCGATCTCCGCGCAGATGCGGATCGCCTCGGCGACGGTGTTTCCGATCCTCGGCGTGCGCCCGGCGCTTGGCCGCGTTTACACCATCGCCGAAGACGTGCCAAGTGGACCGAACGTCGTCGTGATCAGCTACGACATGTGGAAGACGCGATTCGGCGGACAGCCGAGCGCCATTGGGCGGCCGTTTCGCTTGAACGGCAATCTGTTCACGGTCGTCGGGGTGATGCCGAAGGACTTTCATTTTTACGAGCCGGTCGACCTCTGGGTGCCGATCAGCTTCGGGCCGAAGCACCGCGATGCGCAGGGTCGGTATCTGCGCGTGATCGCACGGCTCAAGCCAGGCGTGACGGTCGCGCGCGCGAACGACGAGATGCTCGCGCTGGCGAAGCGGCGCGTGCAGGATGCGCCAAAATTGAACGCGAACTGGTCGGCGAACGCGGTGTCGTTGCGCGAGAATCTCGTCGGTGATGTGAGAAAGGGGTTGCTCGTGCTTCTTGGGGCGGTGGGTTTTCTCTTGGTGATCGCCTGCGCGAACGTCGCCAATCTTTTGCTCGCGCGCGCGACCGATCGGCAGAAGGAGATCGCCATTCGGGTTTCGCTGGGCGCGACCCCTGGCCGACTCGTTAGGCAGCTGTTGACCGAGAGCGTGGTACTGTCGCTGGCCGCGGCGATCGCGGGACTGGGACTCGCTGCCCTTGGCACCGACGTGATCGTCGCGCTCATTCCGAAGGATTTCCCCGCTGTCGGCGATGTGGCGATCGATGGTCGCGTGCTCGCCTTCACCACCGCCCTCGCCGTGTTGACCGGAATCGCGTTTGGTCTCGCGCCGGCCATCGCGGCCGCGCGCGGCGCGCTGCACGACACGTTGAAGGAAGGCGGCCGGAGCGGCACCGCGCTCAGCCGCGTCAGCGGATCGCTGCGCAACGCGCTCGTCGTGGCCGAGATGTCGCTGGCGATCGTGCTCCTGGCGGGCGCCGGTCTCATGCTGCGAAGCTTCGCCGAGCTGCACGCGGTGAAGCTCGGCTTCCAGCCCGAGCATGCGATGATGGCCGACATCAATCTGCCGCGCGCGAAGTACCGCAGCGATACCGTGCAAATCGCGTTCTACCGCGAAGCGGAGACGCGGATCGCCGCGATTCCAGGCGTGAAAGCGGTCGGCGCCATCAGCTTTTTGCCGCTCAGCGGGCAGCGGTCGGCGAGCTCCTTCACCGTCGCGGGCCGACCGGCGCCGGCGGCGGGTCAGGAGCCGATCGGCGACATGCGCGCGGTGACTCCCGGTTATTTCCGCACGATGGAGATTCCGATCAAGGCCGGTCGCGGGCTGACCGACGCCGATCTGACCAGCTCGCCGGCGGTGGCCGTGGTGAGCGAGACGCTCGCCCGAAGCTTCTGGCCGAACGAGAGCGCCGTGGGCAAGTACATCGACTACGAGTGGTTCAAGATGCAGCATGTGCTGATCGTCGGGATCGCCGGCGACGTCCATCACGATGCGCTCGACGTCGAGCCCTACATGGAGATCTATCGGCCGCTGACGCAGTTCCCGTACAACGGCATGACCCTGGTGGTACGGGGCAACGGCGAGCCCACGGCGCTCTCGAATCCGCTGCGCGATGTCGTGCGCGCGATGGATCGTGACCTGCCGATCGGCCGCATGAGTCCGCTCACCGCGCTCGTCGGGGAATCGCTCGGCAAGAGCCGGCTCAGCACGGCGTTGTTCGGTCTGTTCGGCGTGGTCGGACTCGTGCTCGCGACCATCGGCATCTACGGCGTCATGTCGTACGGTGTGATGCAGCGGACGCGGGAGTTTGGCGTCCGGATGGCACTCGGCGCCCGGCCTAGTGATGTGCGCGGCATGGTCGTGAAGCAGGGCGCGCGGCTCACCGCTATTGGCATCGTGCTCGGACTGGCCGGCGCGTACGCGCTCACGCGGCTGATGACGAGCCTCCTCTTCGGCGTCGCGCCGACGGATCCCCTCACCTACGGCGGCATTGCCGTGCTGCTTGGCGCGGTCGCACTCAGCGCATCGTATCTTCCGGCACGCCACGCCACGAAAATCGATCCGGTCATCGCGCTGAGAAATGAATAGGCGGGAGGAACACCGGGATGCATCGCGTGATCGGATACGCCGATCGTCGCGCATGCGTAGCTTCCCTCCCAGCTCCTGACACCTAGCCCCTAGCCCCCGCCTTCAATGATCGCTCTACGAAACGTCGAAAAGAGCTACCCGATCGCCGGCGGGCAGGTGTTCGTGCTCCGCCGCATCAACATCGATGTGAAGGCGGGCGAGTTCGTGTCGATCATGGGTCCGTCCGGCGCGGGGAAGTCGACGTTGCTGAGCGTGCTCGGCATGCTCGATCACCAGTGGAAGGGCGAGTACTATCTGGCCGACCAGCCCGTTCACAAGTTGAGCCCGAAAGACCGCGTCGCGTTGAACAAGAAGTACATCGGCTTTGTCTTCCAGCAATACCATCTGCTCGACGACCTGACCGTGCAAGAGAATCTCGACATTCCATTGTCCTATCGGGATGTGAAGAAGGATCAGCGGACCGCGATCGTGGCCGACGCGCTCGACCGATTTCACATTGTCGGCAAGAAGGACCTGTATCCCCGGCAGCTATCCGGCGGACAGCAGCAGCTCGTGGCCGTCGCGCGGGCGGTGATCGCCAGCCCCAAGATCATCCTCGCCGACGAGCCGACGGGGAATCTGCACAGCGATCAGGGCCGCGAAATAATGGAACTGTTCAAGAAGCTCAACGCCGAGGGGACGACGATCATTCAGGTCACGCACTCGGATGTGAACGCCGGGTACGGCAATCGGGTGATCAATCTCCGTGACGGGTGGGTAACGGAGTAGCAGACGTCTAATCCACATCTCCGGTTGCCAGTATGACCAGCGATCTCAAGTTCGCCCTCCGCACCCTACGTAAGAATCCGGCGGTCACTGTCGTCGCGGTGCTGACTCTCGCACTCGGCATTGGCGTCAATGCCACCATGTACAGCTGCCTCAACGCGCTCCTGCTGCGGCCCTTTCCCTATCGCGAGCCGGATCGGTTGGTGGCGCTTCGTGACGACAATCCGACCAAGGGCATCAACGGCGCGTGGGTCTCGTATCCGAACTTCGCCGAGTGGCGCGCCAGCAGTCGCAGCCTCATCGGACTGATGGCGTTCGCCGGCAACTCGTTCAATCTCGCGGCGAAGGATGGCGTGCCCGAGCAGGTCGACGGCGCGCAGATCACCTGGGACACCTTTCAACTGCTCGGCGTACAGCCGGTGCTCGGCCGCAATTTCCGCATCGAAGAGGACCGGCCCGGCGCCGAGCGCGTCGCGATGCTGGCGTACGAACTGTGGCAGCGCCGCTTCGACGGCGATCGTGGCGTGCTTGGCAAGACCATCTCGCTCAGCGGCGATGCGTACACGGTCGTCGGCGTGATGCCGCCGGACTTCGGGTTTCCGAACAGGTCCGCGCTATGGGTGCCACTCGCGCTCGATCCCGTGCAAGACCGCGGCAGTCACTCTCTGAACGCGTACGCCAGGCTCAAGCCGGGCGTCACGATCGAGCAAGCGCACGCCGATCTCGCGTCGATCTCGCGGCGCCTCGCGGCGGATTTTCCCGAGAGCAACGCCGGCTGGACGCTCAGCATGGTGACGCTGCACGAACAAAGTGGCGGCGGCGACTACCGCTCGGTTCTCTACATCATGATGGGCGCCGTCGCGTTCGTGCTGCTCATCGCCTGCGCGAACGTCGCCAACCTGTTGCTCGCCCGCGCGACCACGCGGAGCCGCGAGATGGCGATCCGTGCCGCGCTCGGCGCCGGTCGCGGCCGCATCATTCGGCAGTTGCTCGTCGAGAGCCTGATGATCGCGATGCTCGGCGGCGCGATCGGCGCGCTGTTCGCCGTCGGATTTCTCAAGCTGGTCGTCGCTGGTACGCCGTCGGATCGACCGTTTTGGATGGTCTTCGCGATCGACCGCGACACGCTGCTCTACACGCTTGCGTTGTGCTTGACGACGGGCATCCTGTTCGGCCTCGCGCCCGCGATCCAGGCATCGAGTGGCGCGCTCCACGAATCTTTGAAGGAGGGCGGACGAAGCGGCGGATCGGGCGCCGGCCGCCAGCGGCTGCGCAATGGCCTGGTCATCGTCGAGGTCGCGCTGTCGCTCGTGCTGCTCGTCGGCGCTGGACTCATGGTGCAAAGCTTTCTCAAGATCCAAGACGTCGATCCGGGCTTCGACCGGTCAAATGTGCTCACGATGCGCGTCTCGCTCGCCGGCAAGCAGTACGACTCGGTCAGCGCGCGCGCCGGGTTCTACAAGCAGGTGCTCGCGCGCACCTCAGCGCTCCCGGGCGTGCAACAGGCGGCGATGATCAACAACGCGCCGCTGAGCGGCAGTACCAATAGCTCCGATTTCGAGATCGATGGGCATCCCTTCCCCGTGGGCCGCAGTCCAACCGCCGCCGTGCGCAGTGTGAGCGCATCGTATCTGCAGGCGCTGCGCATTCCGCTGCGCAAGGGCCGGCTGTTCGCCGAGCACGAGGCGTGGGACAGCTCGCGCGTGACGGTGATCAATGAGACAATGGCGTCGCGATTCTGGCCCGGCGCCGATCCGATCGGGCGGCGCATCGCCTTCAACGGCGACACGAGCGCGAACAAGTGGTACACCATCATCGGTGTCGTGGGCGACGTGCACGTGCGCCGACTCACCTCGCCACCCGACAACGATTGGTATCTGCCCTATTCGGCGATGCCGCGGCGCACGATGACCATCCTGGTCAAGACCGCCGCCGACCCGGCCGCGCTCACGGCGGCGGTCCGTGATGCCGTGAGAGCCGTCGACGCCAACATGCCCGTCTTTTCGGTGCGCACCATGCAGGCGACATACGAGTCGTCGATGTGGGACCGCCGACTCTACGGCTGGATGTTCG
This sequence comes from Gemmatimonadales bacterium, assembly GCA_038228795.1. Lineage (GTDB taxonomy): Bacteria > Gemmatimonadota > Gemmatimonadetes > Gemmatimonadales > Gemmatimonadaceae > JALZAE01. The sequence goes on along the minus strand of JBBROY010000021.1, from coordinate 22,671 downwards.
CCGCGTTCGGCAGCATCGCGCTGGTGCTCGCGGCGGTCGGCCTCTACAGCGTCATCGCCTACATGGTCGCGCAGCGCACGCGCGAGATCGGCGTGCGCATGGCGCTCGGCGCGCGCCGCGTGGATGTCGTGCGGCTCGTGCTCAATCGCGGCCTGGTGCTCACCGGTGCGGGGCTGGTGATCGGCGGCATTGCCGCGTTCGCCGTGATGCGCACGCTCAAGGGACTTCTGTTCGGGGTGAGCAGCGCCGAACCGCTGACGTTTATTGGAGTGGCGGCCTTACTGGGAACCGTGGCGATCGTGGCATCAGTAGTACCGGCGAGAAGAGCTTCCGCCGTCGACCCGGCAATAGCGTTACGTAACGAGTGAACTGCGAACTCGTTGTCAGCTGGACAGAAGTTGGAGACGTCGGATGCCGGTTGTCAGGAACAGTGGGGTGCTGGTTGGCCTGGCGTTCTCAGCGGCGTCACCGACATCTGACGTCTGACGTCTGACATCCGCCCTTGCCGACATCGGACGTCTGACATCTTCAACTTTTTTTATGGCTGAAAACACAGCGCTCGCCAGTGTCGAGCACGCCCGCATCCTGATCGCCGACGACCAGGGTGACATTGTGGAGGCCCTCCGCCTCATGCTGAAAGGCGAGGGCTACCACATCGCCACGGCCGCGTCTCCCGCGGGCGTGGTGCGCGCACTGGAGACTCAGGATTTCGACGTCGCCCTGATCGACCTCAACTATGCCCGCGATACGACGTCCGGGCGCGAAGGCCTGGACATGCTCGAGCGCATCCAGGAGATCGACTCCACCTTGCCCGTCGTCGTGATGACCGCCTGGGGATCCGTGGAGGGCGCGGTCGAAGCGATCCGGCGCGGGGCGCGCGACTACGTAGAAAAGCCGTGGGACAATCAACGCCTGCTCGCCACGCTCCGGGCACAAATCGAGCTCGGCCGCGCCCTCCGCTCGTCGCACCGCCTCGAGCAAGAGAACAGCGCGCTTCGCCGCGACGGGCGCGAGCACTTGCCGCACATCATCGCCGAGTCGCCGCGCATGCAGCCAGTGCTGCGCCTGATGGAGCGCATCGCGCCTTCGGATGCGAACGTGCTGGTGACCGGCGAGCACGGCACGGGCAAAGAGCTGGTCGCGCGCTGGATTCACGCGGCGTCGAACCGTGCGACCAAACCCTTTGTCGCCGTCAACATGGGCGGACTGTCGGAGGGCGTGTTCGAGAGCGAGCTGTTCGGTCACGTCAAGGGAGCGTTCACCGATGCGAAGACCGATCGCGTCGGCCGCTTCGAGTTGGCCGATGGCGGCACCCTCTTCCTCGACGAGATCGCCAACATCTCCATGTCGCAGCAGTCGAAGCTGCTTCGCGTCCTGCAGATGGGCGAGCTCGAGCGCGTCGGATCGTCGAAGACGAAGCAGGTAAACGTGCGCGTGCTCTCCGCCACCAACGCCGACGTGCGCGAAGCCGTCACCGCCGGCCGCTTCCGCGAGGATCTGCTGTTCCGCCTCAACACGATCGAGATCCATCTGCCGGCGCTCCGCGACCGACGCGAAGATGTCGCGCCGCTCGCGCTGCACTTCCTGCGGCGCCACGCCACACGCTACGGCAAACAGCTCACCGGCTTCGACACCAGCGGGCTCCAGTCGCTGCTCGAGCACAATTGGCCCGGCAACGTGCGCGAGTTAGACCACGCCGTCGAGCGCGCCGTGCTCATGGCGCAGGGGGACACGCTCCGCGCCGGCGATCTCGCCCTCCGCGCCGCCACCGGCACGCCGTCGCGCCTCGACGACATGACCCTCGAGGATGTCGAGCGCCTGTTGATCAAAAAAGCGCTCACCCGCTTCGACGGTAACGTGTCCCAAGCAGCCAAGGCCTTGGGTTTATCGCGCAGCGCGCTTTATCGCAGGCTGGCGAGTTACGGGCTATGACCGGACGAAGAGTATCAGGCGCTCGCCTGACATCTGACATCTGACGTCTGACAACTGCCTGTGAAATACGAACGGCGCATTCTCCAGATCGCGCTCCTCGTCGGACTCCCGGGGACGATCGTCGCGTTGTCGCTGTTGGGGACCGGCGATCACTCGGCGCGCGTGCGATGGACGCTATCGGTGTTCATCGCCGCCGGCTGGCTCGGGATGGCGTTCGCCCTGCGCGAGCGAGTGGTCCGGCCGCTGCAAACGATCAGCAACATGCTGGCGGCATTGCGCGAAGGAGACTTTTCCATCCGTGCGCGCAACGCGCGCATGGATGACGCACTCGGGCTCGCGCTGCTCGAGCTGAACGAGCTCAGCGAGACGCTGCGCCAACAGCGACTCGGCGCGCTCGAGGCGACGGCGTTGCTCCGTACCGTCATGTCGGAGATCGATGTGGCGGTATTCGCCTTCGACGAGCGGCACATTCTGCGGTTGGTGAACCGCGGCGGCGAGCGACTTGTCGCGCGGCCAAGCGAGCGGCTCGTCGGCCTGAGCTCCGCGGCGATCGGCCTGGCGTCATTTCTCCACGGCGAGGCGCCGCGTACGATCAATCAGACTTTCCCCGGAGGCTCCGGCCGCTGGGAAATCCGGCGAGGCACGTTTCGGCAGGATGGCCGGCCGCACATGCTCCTGGTCATCGCCGACCTCAGCCGAGCGCTGCGCGAAGAGGAGCGCGTCGCCTGGCAGCGACTGGTGCGCGTGCTCGGCCACGAGATCAACAATTCCCTCGCGCCGATCAAGTCCATTGCGGGAAGTCTGCAGGAATTGATCGCGCGACGGCATGCCGGCGTCGAGGAAGACCTCAAGCAGGGACTGAGCGTCATCGCGTCGCGTTCCGAGTCGTTGAGCCGATTCATGTCGGCGTACGCGCTGCTCGCGCGACTCCCGCGGCCGCGCCGCGCCGAGATGCACGTCGGCGAATGGATCGACCGCGTCGCGCGCTTCGAGACGCGACTCAAGGTCGCCGTGAATGAAGGACCAGCGGTCACCATCGCCGCCGACACTGACCAACTCGAGCAGCTCTTGATCAATCTCATCCGGAATGCCGTCGACGCCACGCTCGAGACTGACGGCGGGGTCTCGGTCGGGTGGGACCGCCGCGGCGGATGGCTCGAGGTCTGGGTCGACGACCAAGGTCCGGGCATCGCCGAGACCAGCAACCTGTTCGTCCCCTTCTTCACGACGAAGCCGGAGGGATCGGGAATCGGTCTCGCCCTCAGCCGTCAGATCGCCGAAGCCCACGATGGAACGCTCACGCTCGCGAACCATGACGATGGGCCCGGCGCCCGCGCGCTCCTCCGCCTCCCGATCGACGAAGAGTCGCGAGCCAATGGTCCTAGCGGTCTCTGACATCAGCTGGTGCCAATCTCGACTTCGGCAGCCATCTCCTTCGCCCGATGGGCGCGGATGCAGTAGTGATGCGAGACGCCTCGAATGCGAGCGGTCCACTTGACACATTCTTGACAATGTCTTGACGAATCGACGGCGAGGGACATAGTGTGTTGATTGGGCCGAACCAATTCGGATGCTCAGCCGACCTCCGACCCGCCGTTGTACTTCGAATTTGAACCTTCGCCCGCTCTATCCCGGCGTTCGACGGTGTTGCTGAGCCCCGAAAAGAGGAGTTGTTGTTCACCGTTCCACTCAGGGGGGATAGATGCGTCGAGAGATCTGTCGAATCGTATCCGCGGCGGCGTTGCTGCTCGCGGCAGGTCCCGGTTGGCTGGCGGCACAGGCCACGGATGGATCGATCACTGGTCGTATCGTCGATCGCGTCACGCAAGCGCCGATCGCCGCCGCGCAAGTGACGGTGGTCGGCACCAATCGAGGTACCTCGACCGGAGATGACGGACGCTTTCGGATCCTCGGACTCAAGCCGGGTGAGGTTCTCGTGCGCGCGCTCCGCATCGGCTATCAGGCCGAGGCGCGGCGGGCCGTCGTGATCCCCGGCCAAGCGGCAACGGTCGACTTCAACCTCGGCACCGCGACCGTCAGCCTCGATGAAGTGACGGTAACGGCGACGGGCGAGCAGGAGCGCAAGCGCGAAACGGGCAACGTCATTAGCACGATTCAGCCGGTGCCGGAAGTGCTCGCCGCGACGACCAACGCGACCGAGCTGTTGCAGGGACGTGCGCCGGGCGTCGACGTGAACATCTCCGGCGGTACGACAGGTGGCGGTTCGCGCATCCGCATTCGTGGCGCGAGCTCAATCTCGCTCAGCAACGAGCCGCTGCTCATCATCGACGGCGTTCGCACCAATAACGATCCTGGGAGTACGACGATCGGCGTCGGCGGCCAGGCGCCGTCGCGTCTGAACGATCTGAATCCCGAGGACATCGAGAGCATCGAAGTGCTCAAGGGACCTGCGGCATCGGCGCTCTTCGGCACTGCGGCGGCGAACGGCGTGATCCAGGTGCGTACCAAGCGCGGCCGCGCCGGCAAGACGGCGTGGTCGACGTTCGCCGAAGGTGGATCGATTGAGAAGATCGTAAACTACCCGGCGAACTACGCGCAGCCCGGCGTACGCGTGGTCGGAGGCGCGGCGACGAACTCCTGCACGCTCGACAGCCAGACTCGCAATATCTGCACGCCGACTGGCGGCATCGTCCACTTCAGCCCCCTCGAGGCGGCGAGCCCGTTCGTGAGTGGCTACCGCGAGGCGTACGGCATCAGTGCCGCCGGCGGCAGCGAGAATGTGAACTACTACATCTCAGGCGACTACGACCGCGAGCAAGGCGTGATCGCCTGGAACAATGACCAGCGCGTCAACATGCGCGCGAACCTGAATGCGCAGCTGCGCAACAACCTGAACGTCTCAGTCGGCATCGGTTACCTCGCCGATCACCTCCGCTCGCCGCAAAACGACAACAATGTGCTCGGCGTGATCTCCGGAGGATTGCTCGGGAGTGCGTTCGACGACATCAACACGGGCTGCGGCGCGACGTGCGCGCGCGGCTATTTGTCGGGTCAGACGCCGGGCCAGGTGTCGGCGATCAACACACGCCAGGACATCAATCGCTTCATCAACAGCGTGAACGCGAACTACCAGCCGCTCAGGTGGCTGACGTTGAACGGCACAGCCGGGCTCGATTACAACAACCGGCTCGACACCGAAGTCATTCCGCCTAACACGGTCTTTTTCGGCTCGTTGCCCGACGGTAACGCGACGTCGAACCCGTACAATATCTTCGATTACACGGCGAACGGAAACGCATCCGCGAGCTTTGACCTCACCTCGACCCTGCGCTCGACGACCTCTGGCGGCACGCAGTTCAACAAAGAAGTTGTTAAGGGAACGCGCGCGCATGGCGAGTTGCTCCTAGGCGGAACGAATTCGCTCAGCGGCGCGTCGGCGCGTTTCACGGTCAATGCCGCCAACACCGACAACAAGACGCTGGGATTCTACGGCCAGGAACAGATCGCCTGGCGCGACCGGCTCTTTATCACGGGCGCTGTGCGCGAGGACAACAATAGCGCGTTCGGCAAGAGCTTTGGCTTCATCAAATACCCGGCGGTGAGCGGGTCGTACGTCGTCAGCGAGGAGTCGTACTTCCCCAGGGTGCCGACACTCAGCTCGCTCCGTCTCCGCGCCGCATACGGCCAATCTGGCCAGCGTCCGAATTTCCGCGACGCCATCACGTACTTCCAAGCGCAGACGGTGACCGTCGGAACGACCGACGCACCGGGTGTGCTCATCGGCGGACTCGGCGACCCGAAGCTGAAGCCCGAGCGCTCGGCCGAGACGGAATTGGGGTTCGACGCCGGTTTCTTCTCGAACCGCGTTTCTATCGAGGTCACGCACTACTACAAAAAGACGAAGGATCTGCTCGTGGCGGTGCCGGTCGCGCCGTCGGTCGGATTGGCGACGAGCAAGTTCTCCAACCTCGGCAGCTCGGAGAACAAGGGATGGGAGCTCAGCCTCAATGCGTCGGTGCTCAACCGGAAGAAGGTCGAGGCGTCGTTCACGCTCTCGGGCTCGACGAACACCAACAATTTGATTTTCCTCGGACTTTTGCCGACCGGTAAGCTGATCCCGCCGATCATCTTCAACAACGGGTCCGGCCTCTCGCAGCAACATCGCGCGAACTATCCGCTTGGCGGGTACTGGGCGCGACCGTACACGTACAGCGACGCGAATCTCGACGGAATCATCTCCCGCAACGAGGTCGTGGTGAGCGACACGTCCGTCTATTACGGCAACACGATTCCGACGCGCGAAATTGCATTCTTGCCGCGCATCAAGCTCTTCAACCTCGTCACCGTTTCGGCGCTGTTGGAGTACAAGGGCGGATTCAAGCAGTTCAACCTGACCCGTCGCTTCCGCTGTAATTTCGGCAATTGTCAGGAGTCGGTGGACAAGACGCGTCCGCTGGCGGATCAGGCCGCGAACATCGGCCAGCTCCTCGGCACCGACGCCGGCTTCATCGAGAATTCGCAGTACACGAAGCTGCGCGAATTGGCGTTCAGCATCACGGCACCGAACCGCGTTGCGCGCTTCTTGCGCGCCGACGGTGCCAGCATCACGGTGGCGGGCCGAAATCTGAAGACGTGGACGAAGTACACCGGCTTCGATCCCGAGGTCAATTCGACTCCGGCGTCGAACTTCAGCACCTCTGACTTCCTCACGCTGCCGCCGAACCGCATCTGGACCGCGCGGCTCTCGCTGAACTACTGACCTCGCCTTCTACTTCGACCAGAGACCAAACTGATGCCTAGAGACCATTCCCGGCGCGGCGTGATCGGAGCCTCGCGATTCGCTGTGCTCGCGGCACTCGTCGCCGCGGCGTGCAACACGGATAAAATCCTTCAGGTGGAAGACCCGGACGTCGCTCGTCCATCCAGCCTCACCGGTGTGGCCGCGCTCCCGTCCATTCGCGCCGGCGCCATCGGTGATTTCGCCAACGGATACAACGGCAACGGCAGCGAAGGGCAGGTCACGTTGGCCGCCCTGCTCACCGATGAGTACATCAACACGGAAACGTTCCCGACGCGCATCGAGATCGACCGGCGCAACCAGCAAATCAACAACGGCACGCTGTCCGGGCTGTTCTACGATTTGCAGCGCGCTCGCGTTTCCACTGACCGCGCCGACATCGCGTACAAGGCGTTCGACGCGAACAACTCGGCGCACGCTGAAGTGCTCGGGCTCGAGGCGCTGACGTTTGTTTTCATGGCCGAGGACTATTGCGGGGCCGTGCCGCTGAGCTCGTACGATCTCACCACTGGCATCTTCACCTACGGCGCGGCGCTGACGACCGTGCAGTTGCTCGACAGCGCCATCGCAAAGTCCACTCAAGCGCTCGCGGTCACCGGTCTCTCGGCGACCAGCAACTTTCGCTATCTCGCGCAGGTCGCAAAGGGACGAGCGCTCTTGGACAAAGGCCAGTACGCCGCCGCCGCGACCGCGGTCGCTGGCGTACCGACCTCGTTCCAGTACGTCTATGTGCATTCTGCGACCACCACGCGGCAGAACAACGCCACGTGGGGTCTGACGGTGAGCGTTGCGCGCTTCGGCGTCGCGAACTTGGAAGGCGTTAACGGACTTCCGTTCCAGTCCGAGGGGAACTCCAAGGTCGCCGGGTTCGATCCACGCGTCGCGGATACACTTCGCGGAGGCACACATGTGGGCTTCGACGGTGCCACCCAGCAGTGGATCCAGCAGAAGTACCCACTGCGCACATCGCCGATCGTCATCGCGGATGGCGTCGAAGCGCGGTTGATCGAGGCCGAGGCCGCGCTCAACACGCCGGATGCGGCGGGCGCGCTCGTGATTCTGAATGCCCTTCGCTCGAACGCGGCGCTATTAGCGCAGCGCGGCTATCCGGCCGGATCGCTCGCGCCGCTGCCACTCGCGGGGACGACGGCTGGTCAGGTCGACCAGCTGTTCAAGGAGCGTGCGTACTGGCTCTTCCTCACAGCACACCGTCTGGGCGACATGCGCAGGCTCATCCGGCAATATGGGCGCGACCGCGAGACGGTCTTCCCGACGGGCAACTACTTCAAGGGGAGCCTGTACGGCACTGATGTGAACTCACCAATTCCGCAGACCGAGCAGAACAACCCGAGTTTCATCGCGGCCTCCTGCGTTCTCACGACGGCGTGAGTCCGGGCAGGAACCGAAAAAACGCGGCGTGCATTTCGGTGCACGCCGCGTTTTTTGCGCGAACTGGAAGAGGGACGCTCCATGCCCGACGCCCGCGCCTAGGGTGAAAGCCCTCGCGTCGTGATGATGATCACACCCCCGCCGGCGTTCGTCCCTTCGTAGACCGTCCCTTCGATTCCGTTGATGAACTTGATGCGAGAAATATCGCTCGCCGCCGTCAGTTGCAGTACTTTCGCATCGATCAGGCGCGTACCGTCGAGAATCAGGATTGGCACGTCGGCGTCGGCGAGGTAGATACTGCTGCGACCGCGCCGTCCCTTGATTGACGTGGGCCCGCCTGAGATGCGCTCCCCGGAGAGTGTGAAGTTGCTTGCCGTGCGGCGGAGCAGCTCCCACGCAGTGCCCGCGCTCGCGCAATCCACGACATCGCACGACACCTCGCGCGCGCCAGGTGTCGCGATCGGGTCGCTGCGACCATGGATGGAAGCGCATCCGGCCACCGTTAAGAGTGCGCCGGCACCAGCGATAGCAACTCGTCCTGAGCGCATGGGCTCCCCATTGATCGTGCACCTCATGAATGTGTGTGCGCCGCTGGGTAGTCAAGGCCGACGATGCAAAGGCGACGTCAGCACCAGTCAAATGGCATCAACCGCTCTCGCGGCGGTCATCGGATCGCCTGCGCGCAACTGCGATCCTCTATGCGCAAGAGCGCAACGTTGCATAACCCTCGGGAAGCTCACTCAGAAAAGCATCCAATCGGGAGATGCGCACCGCCTCGTTCACGACAGCGTGGCGCGCCTCCGACACAACAATTTCAAGAGCGACGACTCGCCCGCGCCACGTCGACCGGAGGCTACGTTGCTCAGAACAGTGGGCACTCGCGCGAAGAATGTTCATCCGCGTACGGTCAACACCTTGCCAATTCCCCGGTCTGGCTCACATTAATTGTGTAGCGCGACTGCCACGTGGGTGATGCTGTCAGCTTGCCGCCAGTCAGGATCGTTTCCGCGTTCGTCGCGCGGCCCCGCTCTTCGTCCGCGCTGTATTCGGTCGAGCTCCATGCTGCGCAGTACCGCAAGCCCGAACATCCCGCCCGGTCGAGGATCCGCACTCTCGTCTTTCTCGTGGAGGCAACAATGGATCGGAACGCTCGTCGAACAGTGCTCACCTCGTGTCTCGGTCTCTTGATGGTTCCCGCGCCGCTCTTCGCGTACGGGCCGAGGCCGCACCCGTCCCCCATCTCACGAATCGTGGCCCTGGCCGGCACCGTCTCGGGCAAGGTGACTGACAAGGGGACCGGTGAGGCGATCTCCTCGGCGCAGGTCCTGATCAGCGGCACGCGTTTCGGCGCGCTGACCGACAACGGCGGCAACTTCGTGATCCGCAGCGTACCCGCGGGAACCGTCATCCTGCGTACGGTTCGGATCGGATACCAGGCGCAGACAAAGACCCTCACGGTCTCCGATGGCGGCGACGTTCGCGCCGATTTCTCCCTCGACCGCGCGACCGCGCTGCTCGAGGAGGTCGTCACCACCGCCACCGGCGAGCAGTCGCGGCGCTCGTTCGGCAACGTGGTGGCCACCGTCAAGGCCGACTCGATCGCCCAGCTCGCGCCCGTCACCAGCGTGACGGAAATGCTCCAGGGGCGCACGTCGGGCTTGCAGGTCATCCAGGCGTCCGGCCAGACCGGAGCGTCGTCCTTCATTCGTATCCGCGGAACGAGTTCCCTCTCGCTCTCGAACGAGCCGCTGGTGATCGTCGACGGCGTGCGCTACGACAACAACACGCTGCCGGGAAACTTTGGAAACACCACCACGCAGCGAGTCAATCGCTTGAGCGAGCTCAACCAAGAGGAGATCGAGTCGATCGACATCATCAAGGGACCGTCGGCCGCCGCGCTCTACGGAACCGCAGCCGCGAACGGCGTCCTAGTGGTAAAGACCAAGCGCGGCCACGCGGGCCGTCCCGAGTGGACCGCCTTTGTCGAGGCCGGCCGAGTGTCGCAGCCGTCGAACTTTGAGGCCAATTGGCGGGGATGGGGCCACAATCTGAATTCTGCCGGAGTGCCGACCGGCGGCAACGTGCAGTGCAAGCTCGTGGCGTCCGCACTTCATCAGTGCGTGCAAGACAGCGTCACGGCCTTCAATCCGTACCTGGCGCCACAGGCGAAGCCGTACCACACGCAACCGCGCTACTTCGAGGGATTGCAAGTGTCTGGCGGCTCCGATCTGTTGCGCTACTTCCTGAGCTTGACACAGGAGAACGAGACCGGGCCGTACGAGATGCCCGGCTTCGAGATCGGGCGTCTCACGACCGAGCGCGGTGTCGCGCCGCGCGGCGAGCAGATCCATCCTAACCAACTCAAGCAGACGAGCGCGCGTGGAAATTTCTCGCTCAATCTCGCCAAGAACGCCACGCTCGACGTCTCCACGGGATACTCGGACCGCACGCTGTACACACCGTTCGACGGCGGATTCTTCGCCGGGATGACCTTTCAGTACATGACGGCGCCTGGCTTCAAGACGGCGACGAACGGAACGCAACGCGAATTCGTCGGCGATATTTTCTCGATCGAGCAAAAAACGACCGACGCACGCTTCACCGGAAGCGCCGCGTTGAATTGGACGCCGATGGAGTGGCTGCAGCTGCGAGCCGTGACAGGCATCGATCAGACCAACCAATACAATTACCGCCAGCAACTGAATGCTGAGGGCACGCGCGTCGGCGTGGCGTGGGGACCGGTTGCCCAGGAGGGCGGGAAAGACCTGAGCCGCTCGAACAACCTTCGCTACTCCGTCGACCTCGGCGCGACCGCGACTAGGGCGCTCACCTCGGCCTGGTCCTCGAAGACGACCGTCGGCGGGCAATGGTTCAAGGACGAGCTGTACCAGGCCGATGGTGAGGGTTACGGGCTTCCGCCGGGCGTCTCCTCGCCGAATTCTGCTCGGCAGCGCCTCGCGTTCGAATTCACGACGGAAAACGCGCAGTACGGCGCATTCGTGGATGAAGCGCTGAGCTGGCGCGACCGCCTCTTCCTCACGGGCGGCGTGCGCACGGATCAGAACAGCGCGTTCGGTCGGTCGGTGGGCTCGACCGTCTATCCCCGCGCATCGGCGTCATACGTGATTTCGGAGGAGAATTGGTTCCCGCGCATTCCTAAGCTGAATCGCGCGCGGTTGCGCGGCGCGTGGGGCAAGGCCGGCGTGCAGCCGAGCACGATCGCGGCGCTGCAGTTCTTCGGCGCGACGACCTACCCGCTCGGCGGCGCCGAAGTACCGGGGGAACGAATCGCGTCCATTGGCAACTTCAACTTGAGACCCGAAGTCACGACCGAACTGGAATTCGGTACGGATCTCGGCCTCTTCAACGACCGCCTCTCGATCGAGGCCACGTTCTTCAACAAGCAGAGCAAGGATGCGCTATTCCTGAATCCGCTGCCGCCGTCGTTTGGCACGAGCATCGGCTCTGCGGCGCCTTCGCAGTGGGTGAACTTGGCGCAGGTGCGCAACCGTGGAATCGAGCTCGCCATCGACGCGCAGTTTCTCCCTGCGGCGCGGGTGGTGTCGTGGGATCTGCGACTGAACGGCTCGCACATCAACAACAAATTGGTCGACGCCGGGAATGTCGCCCTGGCCACCCCGCCCGGCGCGCGCAATGTCGTCGGGTATCCGCTCTTCGGCCTGTGGGACAAGCCCATTCTCGGGTTCAAGGATGCGAACAACGACGGTATCCTGACGGAAAACGAGATCACCGTCGGCACAACCGACGCTTTCCGCGGACCGACCTTGCCGGTCTGGGAAGCCGGGCTCACCAACACGTTTGGCCTGTTCAACAATCGCATCCGCATCTCCGCGCTGCTCGATTATCGCGGTGGTTTCTACAACCAGTGGGGTTATCAGAACCAGCGATGCGGATCGAGCGGCAATTGCCGCTCGGTGAACGATCCGAAAGCGCCCCTGGCGGATCAGGCCGCGGCGGTCATGGCGAATAGCTCGACCAACAAGACGGTCTGGGGCTTCTTCGTTCCGAACGATTTCATTCGCTTCCGCGAGATGTCGGTCTCGCTCAATCTGCCGGAGCGCTTCACCAGACAGTATCTCCGCAGCCGCACGGCCAGCCTCACGCTGAGCGGCCGTAATCTCGGCGTGCTCTGGACGAAGTATCCCGGCCTCGATCCGGAAGCGAACAGCTCCATCAGCAACACCGGCGGTGGCAACAACGATTTCTTCTCGCCGCCCGTGCTCCGCTATTTCATTGCCCGCTTCAACATCGCGTTCTAAGCCATGCATCCCAATTCACAGGAACCGGGAGTCAGTCACTCCATGACCAGATATTTGCTGCGCGCACGCGCTGTGGGATTGAGCGCTCTCGCGGCCGCTGCCGCGCTCACCATCACGAGCTGTAGTACGGACAAGCTTCTCGAAGTTCAAACACCGGACCAGATCACCGTCGACAAGGTCAATAGCCCGGCCGGCGCGCAGGCACAGCGCGTTGCCGCGCTCGGCAATTTCTCCACCTTTCTGGGCGGCGACGTATCGGGCAGTGGTGTCGGATTGAACGTCGCCAGCGGCATGCTGGCCGATGAAATCATCTCGGCGCGCGGGGGCACCGAACACATCGACAGTCGCGCGCAGAACGAGGCGAGCTTCCCGTCGACGGCCTGGACTTGGGTTGGCCAAACTAGCACCCAGCTCGTTCGCGCCATCGCGGCGCTCAACAAGTTTCCGCCGGCTGGTGCGACCAAGGCGACGCAGATCGGTCAGCTGTACGCGCTGCAGGGCTTTACACTGCTCATCACGGCCGAGATCTACTGCAACGGCGTGCCGATCGGCTCCGGCGATGACTCGAAGCTCGGTTCGACGACGTACAGCAACATCGAGCTGTTCACCAAGGCGCTTCCGCAATTCGACAGTGCGCTCGCGACGCTCGGAGCAGCGGATGTGAACCTTCGCTATCTGGCGCGAGTCGGTAAGGCGAGGGCGCGGATCGGTCTCGCAAAAACGGCCTCGCTGCAAGCCGATCTCGCCGCCGCGGCGGCGCTGGTCCAGGCGGGCGGCGACGGACCCGGATCGCTGGCCGTGCCGACGAACTTCGTGTACATGGTCGAGTACTCCAAGGTGTCGATCGTCAACGCCGTGTACGACTGGATGGTGGCGACGCCAAATTTCGGGCCGTCGGACAGGGAAGGAACGAATGGGCTCGATTTCGTGAGCTCGCGCGATCCGCGCATTCCGATCAGCCGAAATGCCGACGGAACGCCTAAGGTGAAGGCGGGCCAGGATGCCACGCCGATCTTCACGACCCTTATCTATCCGACGGGCGACGCGCCGCTGCCGCTGGCGACGGGCATCGAAGCGCGTTTGATCGAGGCAGAAGCCGCGCTCGCCGCGGGCGATGCCGCCACGTATCTCGCGAAGGTGAATGAGCCGCGGCTGGCGGCGGGATACCTAGCTCTTGCTGATCCGCTCACGTCTGCGGCGCGGCAGGATCTCCTGTTCCGGGAGCGCGCGTTCTGGTTCTACCTCACGGCGCACCGCGTTGGCGATCTACGCCGGCTCATTCGCGTTTACGGCCGCAACGCGGAGACGGTCTATCCGACGGGTGGGTATTTCAAAGGTGGGGCGTACGGCACTGATGTGAACCTCAAGCCGTCGCAGGCCGAACAGAACAATCCGAACTGGAAGGCGTGCACGGATCGCAACGCCTGAGTCCGCGGTCAGGGAAGGGAGAATACCAGTCGAGGGGGCTCCACCGGGGCCCCCTCGCTGCGTACGGTGAACGATCTTCAGCGCTCGGAGCGCATCCAGATGAGGATTGCCCCACAACCGGAGTTGCCACGCTTGTACTGCGACGGCACCTCGCTCGACCCGTAGAGCTCGACCGCTTGGACCATGTCGATCGGAATGTTCTCGAGCACCGTCAGCGGATTCACCGCGGGATTGTTCGCTCCGCGAGCCCGCGCTGCTTCGTTCGTCAGCGGCGCACCGTTGACGAAGACGACGATCGAGCAGTCAATTCCGCCTGATGTCCGGCCGCTCCGGACGCGCGTTCCGAACGAGCCCTGGATGGTGTGAAATCCGCGCGATGAGCGCACCAGGTCGTTCAGGCTCGCCGACTCCAGCCGATCGATGTCGAAGCGGTCGTAGAAGACCCCGTTGCCTGTCCGGCGGCGTGCTTCGAATTCCTCTGCGTGCGCCCAGCGCGCCTCGGCAGTCACCACGCTGTCCAGCACCGTTACGCGGACGAGCGCAAGAGTCAGCTCTTTCTCCAACCGCGCGAGGTCGACAGGAATGTAGAGCTCCCGGTAGCCAACGCGCCGAAGAACGAGCGTGTCGACGCGCAGAAACGCGGGTCCGACGAGCGTGATCCCCATGGAGTCGGTGAGCGTGGCCGCGGCTGGCGTGCTCAGAAGCGCGACGAGCACGTCGCCGATCGGCTTGCCAACGTCGGCGTCAACCACGGTCAGGCGAATGGTCGTGGTGCGTGCGAGCCTGGCGGTCTGCGCCGCGAACGCCGGAACCAGCGCGAGCGTGAGGCTGATCGCGGCGGAAGCAGCATTGACGAGCCGACGGGGTGACACCGGTCCCTCCACGCGCGAATGGGGCCTTCGTCGTGTTGAACATTGCGCGGCGTCAGCCGAGGCGCAAGGCGCGGCGCGCGAGCCGGAATAACCGCGCGCGCCATGGCGCCGCGGCGGCCTCCGAGACGCCGACCAGATCCATCACGATCCGCCCTTCAGGGCGCTAACGACACCAGCAGCGCGCCCGCCACGTGTCCCGTGCCGAATCGCTGCGTGGCCTCCGTGCCAGACAGAATGCGCACCTCGCGCACCGTCCCGATCTGAACCTGGTGCAGCGCGGACACGTCGCCCTTCATCACGCCATCGACATACACAATGGGAAGCGGTGCGGTCCCAATCGCTCCCTCCTGGGGCGTGTTCTTGCCGCGGGATAGGAAGACGCCGGGCCGAAGCTGGCGCAGGGCATCGTACAGGTCGGCGGCGTTGGTCCGGCGGATCTCCTCGCCGCCCACCAGATTGCGATCGCCTCGCGGTTGTGGCGCCATGGCGTCGTTCGGGGCGGCGCCCGGTGCGGCGCCGCCGCTGGCACAGGCACTGTTCGCGAGCAGCACAGTCAGGAGAGCAACAGTGAGTTGCCGGGCCATCGGCTACCTCCGAAAAAAACGGGAATCCCAGATTACGAGCCGCGTTCATCGAGACGATGGCCAACCGTTTGGTCCACGTCAACCAAGACGCTGCGCTCGTGCCGGCGGCTCCTTGCGCACGCCTGTCGGCGGCGATATGTCACCGACGACTTGGACGCGCACCCTCGACCGGACTCGCGCATGCGGACTTTCTTCTGCCGTTTGATCGCTTCGCTCTTCCTCTCCGCGGCGATAGGCCCCGCTCACGCGCAAGAGAACGCCGATCGTCCCGACTCCACGCGGGGGCGCACTCGAGCCACGTTGCCGCTCGTGCCCGCGAAGCCGATGCGCTTCACGACCGACGAAGGGACGTGGATGTCACTCGACGTCTCACGGGATGGCCGCACCATCGTCTTTGATCTTCTCGGCGACCTTTACACGCTGCCGGTCGGTGGCGGCGCGGCGACGCGGATCACCTCGGGCCAGGGGTTCGACGCGCAGCCGAGGTTCTCCCCAGACGGAAAGCACATCGTGTACGTCAGCGACCAGAGCGGCTCGGACAATCTCTGGCTCGTCGACGCCGACGGCTCGCACCCGCGCGCGCTCACCAAGACCGAGCATTTGCAATTTGTCTCGCCGCAATGGACCCCGGACGGCCAGTACATCGTCGTCTCACGCAACGCGGCGCAGTTCGGTTCGCAGTACGATCTCTTTCTCTACCATCGAAACGGGGGCACGGGCCTGAAGATGACCGGCGCCGCGAGCGCGAACGCCGCGGCGCCGCCTGCGCCTGGTGCGCCGGCCGCGCAGCCGCTGAACTACATGGGTGCGGCGTTCGGTCCCGATTCGCGCAACGTGTACGTGGCAACACGCCAAGGCGCCGGCGGTTATAACCAGACCAGCTTCGGGTGGCAGGTCTCGATCTTCGATCGCGAGACGGGGAAAACGTTTCCGCGCACGACGGAATGGGGTGGCGGCATGCGGCCGGCGGTAAGCCCCGACGGGAAGTGGCTCGTGTACGCGACGCGCGCCGATTCCGTCACCGCGCTTCGCCTCCGCGACCTTGCCAGCGGCGACGAGCGTTGGCTCGCGCCGAAAGTACAGCGGGACGATCAGGAGTCGCGGTTCACGCGCGACCTCCTGCCAGGATACTCATTCATGCCCGATGGCCGGGCGATCGTGATCTCGTACGGCGGAAAACTCTGGCGCGTAGCCATTCCCGACGGAACGGCAACCCCAATTCCATTCACCGCGCAGGTCGACCAGATGATCGCCGGCGCGATCAAGCGTCAGTATTCGGTCGATGACTCTCTCCTCATCGTTCGCCAAATTCGCGATGCCCGTCCCTCGCCCGACGGCAAGCGTCTGGCGTTCACCGCGCTGGACAAGCTGTGGGTGATGGACCTCCCGAGCGGAATGCCCCGCCGCGTGACCGCGGCGGTCGGCCTGGGCGAGCACTCTCCGGTATGGTCGCCCGACGGCCGCTACATCGCCTACGTGACGTGGAACGAGGAGGGCGGCGACGTATGGCGCGTTGCCGCTCCAGCCCAAAGCGCGAGCACTCGCGCGACGCCGCAGCGGCTCTCCACGCGTACCGCATTCTATGATCAGCTCAACTACACGCCGGACGGTTCTCGTCTCGTCGTCGCGCGCGGACCCCGCGAGGCGCGTCGCGGACTCGACCAACTCGAGCCGCACGATGCCTCCGCGGCGGGCGTCGAGCTCGTCTGGTTCCCCGCGGCCGGCGGCGATGCGAAGGTCATCACGCCGGTGACGGCGTACGGATGGCCGCACTTCGGTCCGGACAGCTCGCGCGTCTACTTTTTCGAGCCGTCGGACGGGCTGGTGTCCATGCGCTTCGACGGAACGGATCGCAAAGTCGTCGTCAAGGTCGTCGGCGCGAACGACGTGCGATCGGCGACGCCGCGGCCGGAGCAGGCGAAGTCGATCACTCTCTCCCCCGACGGCTCGCGTGCGGTGGCGCAGGTCGCCAACAACCTCTACCTGCTCGACGTGCCTGTCATTGGCCAAACACCGACGATCTCCGTCGCCAACGTCGCCACAGCACCGGTGCCGGTACGACGGCTCACGCGCATTGGAGGCGACTTCGCCGGTTGGACGCGCGACGGCCGCCAGATCTTCTTCTCGATCGGCCGATCCTATTTCGTGTACGACCTGGCGGCCGCCGATTCGCTCGTTCGAGATTCGACGGCGCGCGCGGATTCCTCGCGCTCTCGCGCCGCGGGCGCCGCGATCCGCGCGGATAGCGGCAGCGCGTCACGGGTCGCGTACGAGCCTCGGCGCACGGACGTGACCGTCACCGTGCGGCGCGATCGTCCGAGCGGGACGGTGGTGCTCAAGGGCGCACGCATCATCCCCATGAAGGGTGACGCGGTGATCGACAACGGCACCATCGTCATTCGGGACAACCGGATCGTGTCGGTGGGCGAGTCAGCGACGGCCGCCATGCCCGCGGGCGCTCGCGTGATCGACGTCACCGGAAAGACGATCGTGCCAGGCTTCGTGGACATCCACGCGCACATGTGGCCGGCGTGGGGCATCCACGAAACGCAGGTGTGGGAGTACCTCGCGAACCTCGCGTACGGCATCACGACGACGCGCGATCCGCAAACGTCGACCACCGATGTGCTCACCTACGGCGACGAAGTCGAGGCCGGCGACCTGCTCGGGCCGCGCGTACTCACCACCGGGCCCGGTGTCTTCGCGAGCGATAATATCGCTTCGCTCGATGACGCCCGCGACGCGCTTCGGCGGTATACGGAATTTTACCACACGAACACGCTCAAGCAGTACATGGTCGGTGACCGTCGCGTGCGGCAGTGGGTCATCATGGCCGCGCGCGAGCTCGGCCTCATGCCGACGCTCGAAGGTGGCCTCGACTTCAAGAAAAACCTGACCGAAATCATGGATGGCTACTCGGGCACTGAGCACACCTATCCGATCGCCCCCCTCTATCACGATGTCGTGGAGCTGATCAAGCAGAGCGGCGTCACATACACGCCGACGTTGCTGGTCGAGTATGGCGGACCGTGGGCCGAAAATTACTGGTACGAGCACTACGACATCACGAAGGACGCCAAACTGCGCCACTTCATTCCTTACGCCGACATCCAGCGCCGAGCACTCCGTCGGCCCGGTTGGTGGCTCGACTCCCAGTATTCCTTTCCCTTGATGGCCGAGCAGGCAAAGAAGATTGTCGAAGCGGGCGGACGAGTCGGCCTCGGCGGACACGGCCAACTTCAGGGGCTGGGCGCGCACTGGGAACTCTGGTCGATTGCCAGTGGCGGGATGCGACCGATGGATGTGCTGCGTGTCGGTACGATCATTGGCGCGGAGGCGATCGGCTTGGAACGGGACCTCGGATCGCTGGAACCTGGCAAGCTGGCCGATCTTCTCGTTCTCGATCGCAATCCGCTCGACGACATCAAGAACACGAACACGATTCGATTCGTGATGAAGAACGGAAGACTGTACGAGGGAGATACGTTGAAGGAGCTGTGGCCGCGAACCCGCGAAATGGACAAGCCCTGGTGGGTTGGCGCGCAGTGAGGTCGGGGTGCCCGAGACGCCTGCTCCGTATTCGCTTCAACACACCGCCCTGTCAGCCGTAAATAGGACAGCCGCTCGGCGTTCAACCCTCTGGGAGTTCCAGCATGACATCCGTGCATTCGGTCCTGTCCATCGCCTGCGCGATCGCTATTCCATTCGCGCCCGCGGCCACGCTCCTCGCACAGAGTGACACATCGGCGGCGCGCACCCCAGGTGGCCGCGCGCTCGCCGCCGCAGACGCGGCGGCATGGAAGAGCATCCGCAACGCGACGCCGTCCAACGACGGCCACTGGTTTGGCTACCAGCTCATGCCGAACGAAGGCGATGGCGACGTGGTGGTGCGGTCGACCAAGGGCACGAAGGAATATCGATTCTCGATTGGCGAGGTGCCGACTGGCGCGGCTGCCTTCGCCGCCGCCGCCGCCGGCTCGGCGCCCCTCGCCTTTTCATCGGATGGCAAGTGGGTGGCCTTTTCCATCGCACCCGATACCAAGGAAGCGAAGCGCCTTCGCCGCGACAAGCGACCGCTGCAGAACAAGGTCGCGCTCGTGAATCTGGAGTCGGGGGCGAAGACCGAATTCCAGAAGGCACGGCGCTTCGCCTTCTCCGGTGATCGCGGTGGATGGCTCGCCGTGCTCGGCTATGGACCGGAAGAGCCGACGCCGGCGGCGGCCGGAGGCGCGGCGCCTCCCGCTCGCGGGCCCGGTAGCACCGGCGCACCCGCGGCCAACGCCGCGCCCGCCGGCGCCGATCTCACGCTTCGCCAACTATCGACGGGCTTGGAGACGAACATCGGCAACGTCGGTGATTTCGCGTTCGACAAGAAGGGCGATTGGCTCGCGTGGACGGTCGACGCCCGGGATCAGACCGGCAACGGCGTGCAGCTACGCAGCATGACGAGCGACGCCGTGCGCCCACTCGACAGCGACCGCGCCTGGTACAAACGCCTCACGTGGGCCGAGAACGGCGCCGGGCTAGCGGTGCTCAAGGGGATGGCGGACAGCGTCTACACGGACACGTCGTACACCATCGTCAGCTTCACGGGGTTCACGCCCGCGGGCGCCAAGCGCACGGTGTTCGATCCGCGCGTTGTGAAGAATTTTCCTTCCGGCCAGACGGTGAGCCCCGATCGCTCGCCGACGTGGACCGACGACGCGAGCGGGCTCTTTTTCGGCACGCATGCTCTGCGTCACGTGAAGAAGACGCCCCCCGGAGCGGTCGAGGAGGAGCGCCCCGATCTCGTCCTCTGGCACTGGAAGGACCCGCGCCTCCAATCGCAGCAGCAGGTGGAAGAGGGACGTGACAAGACATACAGCTATGCGGCATTCGTGCGCGTGAGCGACGGACAATTCGTGAGGCTCGCCGATGACTCGGTGCGCGATGTGGCGCCCTCGGCCAATGGCCGCTTCGTGACCGGCTCCGATTCGCGCGAGTACGACTTGACTGGCAACCTCGACGGTCACCGCTATCACGACATCTACGCCGTGGATTTGGCGACGGGACAGCGGCGGGTGTTGGCGAAGAAGGCGGTTAGCGGAGGCGGATTTGGGGGCGGGGTGAACTTCCAGTCGCCGGACGGATCGAAGCTGCTCGCGTACGCCGACGGCGACTACTGGATCTATGATCTCGCGTCGGGGAACAAGCGCAACATTACGCAGGGTGTGGCGACGAAATTTTGGGACACCGAAGACGATCACAACGTGGTGAAGCCTCCGCTCGCCCCGATCGGGTGGACGAAGGACGGTGCATCGGTCCTCTTGAGTGATGACTGGGATGTGTGGATGGTGGCGGCGAACGGCGGCAGCGCGGCAAATCTGACGGGCAACGGGAAGAAGGATGGCATTCGCTACCGGCGCATCCGGCTCGACCGTGATGAGAAGGCCATCGACGTGACCAAGCCACTCTTCTTCCGCGCCTACGGCGAATGGACGAAGAAGGAAGGAATCGCGCGCGGCGACGCGCGGAAGCCGGGCGCGGTGCAGATGTCGCTGTGGGGCGATGCCAGGGTGGCGTTGGTCAAGGCGAGAGACGCCGAGGCTTATTTCTACACGAAATCGACAGCGACGATGTTTCCGGACTATTACGTCACGGACGCCGCGTTCTCGACCGGCACCCGGCTCACCGACGCCAACCCGCAGCAGAAGGATTTCGCCTGGTCGAGCGGCGCGAAGCTGATCGATTACACGAGCGACAAGGGTGACAAGCTGCAGGCCGCGCTCTACCTGCCGGCGAACTATCAGCCGGGCAAGTCGTATCCGACGCTCGTCTACATCTACGAGAAGTTGTCGCAAGACTTGCACGGCTACAAAGTGCCCTCGAACACCGATGCCGCCAACGTGGCGCTCTACACGAGCCGGGGGTACGCGGTGCTACAACCGGACATTCGCTACAAGGTGAACGATCCGGGAATGAGCGCGGTCTGGTGCGTGGTGCCAGCGCTCAAGGCGGCGATCGCGACGGGCGTCGTCGATTCGGGCCACGTGGCGCTGAACGGCCACTCGTGGGGCGGCTACCAAACGGCGTTCCTCGTCACGCAGACGAAGATGTTCAAGGCGGCGATCGCCGGCGCGCCGCTGACCGACATGGTCAGCATGTATCTGTCGATCTACTGGAACACGGGCGGCAGCGACATGGCGATCTTCGAGGCGAGCCAGGGCCGCTTTACGGGCGCGTGGTGGGACAACTGGGATGCCTACTACCGCAACACCCCGATCTTCGCCGCGAAGAACGTGGCGACGCCGCTGGTCATCCTGCACAACGACAAGGATGGCGCGGTCGACCACATGCAGGGCATCGAGTACTACAACACGCTTCGCCGCATGCAGAAGCCGGTCGTGATGCTCGAATACAAGGGCGAGAATCACGGTTTGGCGAAGCCCGTCAATCAAAAAGACTACGCCATCCGCATGCGCGAGTTCTTTGACTACTACCTCCAGGGCGCGCCGGCTCCGAGCTGGTGGACGGACGGCGTGCCGCACCTCAAGATGGAAGAGCATCTCAAGGGGCGGCAGCGCGTGGTGGCTGAAGAGAAGGCCGTACAGGTACCATGATCAACGCTGCGTGCTGCGTGCTGCGTGCTGCGTGCTGCGTGCTGCGTGCTGCGTACTGGGTCTCTCAGTTGCCCAGTCGGTGATTGATCTCCGACCGTTGTTCGCCGGTCAGCAGCGGGGAGTGTGACAGCAACCGCGCCTTATCCATATACTGGCGCTGCGCCCACCCGTCGCGCTGTTCCTGCGCGACCGCGGCGGCGTCGAGATAGGCGCTCGCCCCACGCACGACGTCGCCCATCTCGACCGCCCGCACTCCGGCGGTCACGAGGGCGCTTCGCGCGTCCGACAGATCGCCTCCACCATAGAAGAGATGCGCCGCCTCCAGCAAACAGCGGACGGCGAGGGAATCGCCGGCCTCGCGCAGCTGCGCGGACTCGAGGTGTAGCCGCGCCGCCGCGCGGTTGGCGGTGATCTGGCTTCGCGCCATCAGCGCGATCGCGCGATCGTGGGCCTGGTCGGCGGCCGACGCCGTCGTTTCGGCGCGCGTCGCGAAGCGCACAGGAAGCGCTTGCTGCGCGCGCAGCGCCTGCGCAGGGAGCGCGGCCGCGAGCGCGGCGGTGAGCGCGATGCTGAGCGAGGTGGTCGTCTTCATGGTATGTCTCCCGTCTCCGGTACATGGTGCCGAGTGGCTTCGGCAGCGACTGGACGTGTCTCGGCGTTGCCGTCCGTCGTTGGGTGCGCATCATCGCAGCCCGATGCGTCGCGTATTGTCTCTACGCTGTGAGACATCGCGAGGTGCCCAAGCGAACGACAGAGCGGCGTCAGAGCGCTGTGACTAGCGCGTGTTGTGTCCGAACAGCGTCCGAGAATGGAACGGCGTTTGGAGCG
>JBBROY010000020.1:0-82560 GCA_038228795.1 Gemmatimonadales bacterium | reverse complement strand
GCGCGACGTGGATCCGGTCGCCCTGCGCCAGTACTTGACGTTCCTCTGGGTGCCCGGCGAGCGCACGATGTGGCAGGGCATACGCAAGCTGCCGCCCGCGGGGTGGCTGTCGTGGAGCGAGCGCGGCATCGAGCGCGGCACCTGGTGGGATTGGGACCAGTCGTATCAGGAAGAGATGCCGGCCGAATCGTGGATCGAAAGCGTACGAGGTACGCTCGTCGAAGCGGTGGACCGCCAGCTGATGAGCGATGTGCCACTCGGGACGCTCCTCAGCGGCGGGCTCGATTCCTCCGCGATCGCTGGCGCGATGCGGGTGCTGCGGCCGACGTCGCCGATCCGCGCCTACACCGCGGGCGTCACTGGCGACGAGCAGGATGGATTCGCCGATGATCTTCCCTTCGCGCGCGAAGTCGCCGCCGCGCTGCAGCTCGAGCTGGCGGAAGAGCCGCTCGACACGTCGATCGCATCCATTCTGCCGCTGCTCATCTGGCACTCGGATGAGCCGCTCGCCGATCCCGCGATCGCCGCGTCGTACCTGCTCTGCCGCCGCGCGCGTCACGACGGAACCGTAGTGCTGCTGTCGGGGCAGGGCGCCGATGAGCTCTATCACGGCTATCGCAGTCATCAGGCGGTGCGCATGGCCAGTTCCTTGAGTGGCGTGCCGACGCGACTGGTGCGCGCCGCCACGGCGATCGGCTCCGCGATTGCCGGCCAGACGGGCCTCTCCTCTCGCGCCTCGCCACGTCGCGTGCTCAAGATGCTGCGCTACCTCGGCGCGACGAGCGGTGAGCGTATCCTGCAGCTCGCCGACTGGGGCTCGGCCTCGATCCGCGATGAGATCCTGAGCCCGCAGGTGCGGGCCATCGACACGGGTGAAGTCTACGGCGACTACCTCGCGCTGTTCGAGCAGTCGCGCGCGCACACGGATGAAGAGCGGTGGAGCTACGTACTGTTCAAGACGTTCCTCCCCGCGCTCAATCTCACCTACGGCGATCGCACCTCGATGGCGGCGTCGGTGGAGCTGCGCGTGCCATACCTCGACCGGGCGCTGATCGAGCAAGCGGGCCGCATTCCCGTCGGCTTGAAGTACCGCGATGGGCGCCAGAAGTGGATTCTCGAGGAGGCCGCCCGGCCGTGGCTTCCTGATTCGGTGCTGCGGCGGAGTAAGACCGGATTCGGCGCGCCGCTCCGATCTTGGCTCTCCGGCGAGATGATGAAGCAGATGCGCGCGACGCTGCTCGGTGAGCGCTTCGAGGCGCGAGGTCTCTTCCGCCGGCAAGGTGTGCTCACGCTGCTCACGGATCTGGAGACCGGCCGCCGCGATGTCGCGTACATCGTCTGGGCGCTCTTCACCTTCGAGATGTGGGCGCGCACGTTCCTCGACGCGCCGGGCGTAGCCCCGACGTCCTTCGCGGCGTGAGCGATGACGCGCCACGCCGCCTGCTCTGGGTCAACCACTTCGCCGTGGCCCCCGACATGGGAGGAGGCACCCGCCACATCGAGATCGCGCGTGAGCTCGTACGACTCGGCTGGCAGGTTACCGTCGCCGCGAGCGACTTTCATCTGCACGGACGCGCGTACCAGCGCCGCCGCGACGCGAGCGATCGCGCGACGATCAGCGAGATGATCGACGGCGTCGAGATGCGCTGGCTCTGGGCCAGCCCCTACACGCGCAACGATCTGAAGCGCGTCGGCAACTGGCTCTCGTTCAGCCGGTCACTATTGCGTGACGCCGCCGCCGGGCCCAGGCCGGATGTCGTGATCGGCTCCACGCCGCACCTCTTCGCCGCGCTGGCTGCCCAGCGGCTCGCCCGGCGCGCCCGGGCGCCCTTCGTGCTCGAGGTGCGCGATTTGTGGCCGGAGTCACTCGCCGTCGGCGGTCGAGGCAAGGGGCCGGGATATGCCGGGCTCTGGGCGCTGGCGCGATTTCTCTATCGAGTGGCCCGGCGCATCATCGTACTGGCGCAGGGGGCCGGCGACTACCTCGTGCGAAGCGGCGTGCCGGCGCGGAAAATCGTGTTCGTTCCCAACGGCGTCGACGTCTCGGCGTTCGCCGGCGAGAAGTCGCCGCCGCGCGATGCGCTGCGATTGGTCTATGCCGGCGCGCACGGTCCGGCCAACGGTCTCGACCTCGTGCTCGACGCCGCGGCGCTGCTGCGCGATGAGCCGGGCGTGTCGTGGCTCCTCGTCGGCGATGGACCGTCGAAGGCCGCGCTGCTCGAGCGAGCAGGCCGCGAAGGGCTCACGTCGGTGCAGTTCGCCGACCCCGTGTCCAAGGCCGCCATGCCGGCGCTGCTCCGCGAGTGCGACGCTGGACTGATGATCTTGAAGGAGCTTCCGCTCTTCTCGTTTGGTGTCAGCCCCAACAAGCTCTTCGACTACTGGGGCGCGTCACTTCCCGTCGTGTGCAACGTAGCGGGCGAAGTGGCGCGCTGGGTCGACTCCGCCGGCGGCGGCGTGCAAGCAGCCGATGGATCCGCCGCGGCGATTGCCGCCGCCGTGCGCGAACTGCTGGCGCGGACGCCAGTGGAGCGCAGCGCGCTGGGCGATCGCGGGCGCGAGTACGTCGTGCGCGAGCACGATCGTCCGTTCCTCGCGTCGCGCGTCGACGCTACGCTCCGCGACGTGATGCAGAGGCGACCGTAAAGGTGACGCCGAGCGATCTCGCGGCGGCGACGCGAACGCTGCACCGCACGTACGGCTCGCGCGGAGGATTGCAGCGCGCGCTCTTCGAGGCGCGCCGGGCGATCGGCGCGATCGTCGTGCAGCCGTCCGCTGTGGCGCACTCGGTCATGTCGGTGCCGATCGCCGCCGCGTGGCCGTTCGCCCCCGATGCCGAACGGGTGCGCGCGACGACCGATCGCACCGCCGCCATGGATCGCGCCGCGCAGGCGCTCGGTGGCGCCCACGAGGCCTATCGCTCGCGCTGGCTTCCACGTCCCGACGCACCCGCGGAGTGGCGCCGGCATCCACACACCGGCTTCGAGTACGATGCGTTCGCCCCCTGGTTCCGCGTGCCGCATTTCGCCGCCGCCGCCGGCGACGTGAAGGACGTCTGGGAGCCCGCCCGATTCTCCTGGGCCTTTGATTTGGCGCGCGGCTTCATGCTGTCGCGCGATGACCGCTACGCCGAGGCGTTCTGGCGCGCCTTCGACACCTTTCTGCTCGGCTGTCCTCCATTTCGAGGCGTGCAATGGTCGTGTGGGCAGGAGACCACGGTGCGTGCCCTGTCGTGGCTCTGGGCCGAAGGCGCCATGCACGATGCGCCATCATCGACGCCGGACCGGCTGGGGCGCCTGCGCTGCGCGCTGGCGTGGAGCGGCGAGCGCATCGCCAGTGCGATCGAGTACGCCATCTCCCAGCGCAACAACCACGGCATCTCCGAGGCGACTGGACTCATCGCGATCGGCGCGCGGCTTCGAGGCGCTGACGATCGCGCCGCGCAGTGGATCGAGGCGGGCAAGGCGCACCTCGAGCGCCTGATCGCCGATCAGTTCGCGGACGATGGCTGGTACATCCAACACTCGTTCAGCTATCTGCGCGTGGCACTCGACCAGCTCGTGATGGCGCAACGTACGCTGCGTTCCCTCGACGATGGACTCTCGGGCGCGGCATGCGCGCGCGTGCGCGCCTCGATCGCGCTGCTCGCCGCCGTGATCGATGCCGATACCGGCGCCGTGCCGAATCACGGCTCGATCGACGGCGCGCACGTCTTGTCGCTGTCGACCCGGCCGCCGACCGACTACCGGCCCGCGCTCACGGCGGCCGCCGCGACCTTCGGTCATCCGCTGCCCTCGGACATCGCGCCCGATGAGGAGACGCTCGCTTGGCTCGGCGCCGCGGCACCCGTGCAGGCGAAGTCGCGCGCCGTCCCGCGCGTCGACACCGGCGCGTCGGGCTGGGTGAACGCGGTGGTCGAGGGCGCGCGCATATTCGCGCGGGCCGGCAGCTACGGCGCGCGGCCCGGCCACATCGATCCTATGCACGTCGACGTCTGGATCGCGCGCCGGCCAGTCGCCGTCGACGCCGGAACTTTCCGCTACGCCGCGCCCGCGCCGTGGCGGAACGGGCTGTCCGCGATCGAGGTGCACAACACGGTGTCGATCGCCGGACGCCCGGTGGCGCGCCGCGGCCCGCGCTTTCTCTGGTTGAGTTGGCCGTCCGCGCGCGTGCTCAGCGCGAACATGAACGGCGGCGACGAGATTCACGTTGAGCTCGCGCACGAGTCGTGGGCCGACCAAGGCATTGCGCACCGCCGGAGCTGCGTGCTGCGCGATGGCGGCGCGGTCGTCATCGATCAATTGACGCTGCCGCCCGGAGAGAGCGCTGACGTCACGCTCCACTGGTTGGTCGACGGCTCGGCGGACGATATTGCCCTGATGACTACGCACGCGCACGAGGTGCAGTACGTGACTGGAGACGCATCCTCCGTGTTCGGCTGGGTATCCGAGCGCTACGCCGAGAAGCGCCCCGCGCTTTCCGTGCGGCTGCGTGCGCGCGTGTCGGGCGGCGAGCCGCTGCGCATCGCGAGCGGCTTCGGCACGGCGCGCGAGGCGCTCGCGCTGCGCCGTCATCTCTCGAACGGAGCGCCGCGCGCGTGACGCGCCGCCGCATCTATCTCTCCGTACCGCACATGAGCGGGCACGAGCGCGACTTCATCGATGAGGCCTTTCAGTCGAACTGGCTGTCGACCGTCGGACCGAATCTCGATGGCTTCGAGCGGGAGATGGCCGAACGCATTGGGCACGGCGCCCACGCGCTCGCCGTCGGCAGCGGCACGGCGGCGCTGCATCTCGTGCTCCGCGCCATCGGAGTTGGTCCAGGCGATCGCGTCGCCGTGTCGGACCTCACCTTCGCCGGCTCCGTGTTTCCGATTCAGTACCTCGGCGCGGAGCCGGTCTTCATCGACAGCGAGGCAGTGTCGGGCAACATCGATCCCGCGCTCGCCGCCGAGTATCTCCGCGATGCGGCGAAGCGTGGCCGGCTGCCCAAGGTACTCATCGCGGTACATCTCTACGGCCAGCACGCCGACATCGATCCGATCGCCGCCAGCTGCGCCGAGTACGGCGTGGTGCTGGTCGAGGACGCCGCGGAATCGCTCGGTGCCACCTATCGCGGACGTCAGACGGCCACCACCGCCGACTACTCGATCCTGTCGTTCAACGGCAACAAGATGATCACCACCACGGGCGGCGGCATGGTGATCAGCAAGCACCCCGGCGCGCTGGCGCGCATGAAGAAATGGGCGAACCAGTCGCGCGAGCCCGCCATCGAGTACCTGCACTCCGAAGTCGGCTACAACTACCGCATGAGTAACGTGCTCGCCGGCATCGGACGCGGCCAGCTGCGCGTGCTCGACGAGCGCGTCGCGGCGCGGCGGGCGGTCGCGGCGCGGTACGCCGCGGCGCTGGGTGAGTTGCCCGGTGTCTCGATGCAGTCCGAAGCGCCGTGGGGGATGCATTCGCGGTGGCTGAGTGTGATCTATCTCGATCCGGCTGACGCCGCATCCGCGCCACTCGACCTCATCGCCGCGCTCGGCGCCGACGACATCGAATGCCGGCCAGTGTGGCGACCGATGCACATGCAGCCGCTGTACGCCGGATGCGATGTGATCGGCGGAGCGGTGGCCGAGCGGTTGTACACGACGGGACTCTGCCTTCCCTCGAGCTCGAGCCTGAGCACGGACGAGCAGGGGCGAGTGATCGACATCGCGCGGACGAAGCTGTCGGCGCCGGCCATGGCGCGCGGCGCTCAATCGTAGCCGGTGAACTCCGGCATCGTCGCGTCACCGGTGGCGCTGATCCCCTCGCGGCGAAACACGGCCAGCAGCGTGCGCCAGAGAATCGCCAAGTCCAGCCGCGGCGAACAGTGCCTGACATAATACACATCGAGATCGAATTTCTCGCGCCACGAGATGGCGTTGCGTCCCGACACCTGCGCCAGCCCGGTGACGCCTGGCCGCACGTCATGCCGCTTCGCATGCTCGGCCGAGTATCGCGTGAGGTATTGCGGCAGCAACGGTCGCGGACCGACGAGACTCATGTCGCCGCGCAAGACGTTCCAGAGCTCAGGCAATTCGTCGAGCGAGGTGGAGCGCAAGAAGCGGCCGAACGAGGTCATCCGGTCCGCGTCCGGCAACAACTGCCCTGCTGCATCGCGCGCGTCGCGCATCGTGCGGAACTTGTGGATGCGGAAGGGGTGGCCCCGCGCGCCCGGGCGGTTTTGCGAGAACAGCAGCGGCGCGCCGAGCTTCGCGCGAACGAAGAGTGCGACAATTGCGGTGGCGGGCACCCAGATCGGCGCCGCCACGGTCACCAGCACGATGTCCATCAGACGCTTACCTTTGTATCCGGCCATCCCGTGAATCTCTCCGCATGATCCATCTGCTGCAATCGCTCGCCGACGGTTCGACGCAACTCGTCGACGTCCCGGTCCCGGTCGCCAGCGGGCCGACGCTCGTGGTCGAGAGTCGCGCGACGGTCGTGTCGGCCGGCACCGAGCGGATGCTCGTCGATTTCGGACGCGCGGGCTGGCTCGAGAAGGCGCGCAAGCAGCCCGAAAAAGTTCGTCAGGTGTTGGACAAGGTGCGCACCGACGGGCTGCGTCCGACACTCGAGGCGGTGCGCGCCAAGCTCGACGCGCCGATTCCGCTCGGCTACTGCCAGGCCGGCGTCGTGGTCGAGACCGGCTCCCGCGTCGAGCGGTTCGCAGCCGGAGACCGCGTCGTCACGAACGGTCCGCACGCGGAGTACGTGCGCGTGGCGCAGACGCTCGCCGCGAAGATTCCCGACGGCGTCAGCTTCGAGGCGGCCGCCTTCGCGCCGCTCGCCGCCATCGGCCTGCAGGGCCTTCGACTCGCCGCTCCCACGCTCGGCGAGACCGTCGTCGTCTATGGACTCGGACTGATCGGCCTCCTCACCGTGCAACTCGCGCGCGCCAACGGGTGCCGGGTGATCGGCATCGATCGCGCCGCCGATCGTGTCGCGCTCGCCGAGCGCTTCGGCGCGCTGGCGATTCACGCGACCGACGGCGCCGGCGTTGCCGATGCGGTGACGCAAGCGACCGGCGGCGAGGGCGCCGACATCGTGCTCCTCACCCTCGCTACCGACTCCGACGATCCGATACATGCCGCCGCGCAGATGGCGCGCAAGCGCGGTCGCATCGTGCTCATCGGCGTGACGGGACTCGCGCTCAAGCGGGATGATTTCTACAAGAAGGAGCTCAGCTTTCAGCTGTCGTGCAGCTATGGTCCCGGCCGCTACGACGCGCAGCACGAAGAGAAGGGCATCGACTATCCGCCCGCGTTCGTGCGGTGGACCGAGGGGCGGAACTTCGGTGCCGTGCTGGCGCTGATGGCCGACGGCCGGCTCGATCCCCGCGCGCTGATCTCGCATCGCTTTCCCGTCGAGGATGCGGCGCGCGCCTACGATGTCGTCGCCGGCGCCGAGCCGAGCCTGGGCATCGTGCTCACCTACACGCCGAAGGCGAGCGACGCAGCATCGCGGCGTACCGTGATGCTGCGCTCGGGGAGCGCCGCGACGGGAAGTGGCACGATCGGATGGATCGGTGCGGGCAACTTTGCGTCGCGCATTCTGATCCCGGCCTTCGCGAGCGCCGGCGCAACGCTCGAGACGCTGGCGTCTGGCGGCGGCGTGTCCGCGGCGGTCGTCGGGAAAATGACGGGCTTCCGCCGCGCGACGACCGAAGCGGCGACGCTCCTCGGCGACGCCAGCATCGACACGATCGTCGTCACCACACGCCACGACTCGCACGCTGACTGGGCCGTGCGCGCGTTAGAAGCGGGGAAGCACGTCTTCGTCGAGAAGCCACTGGCGCTGCGCGCCGAAGAGGTTGCCCGCATCCGAGATGCGTTGACGGCCTCGCGCGCGCGTCTGTGCGTCGGCTTCAATCGCCGCTTCGCGCCGCTCTCGCAGAAGGCGAAGCGCGCGTTGGCGGACCGCACCGGACCGCTGGCGATCAACGTGCTCGTCAACGCCGGCCACATTCCGCCGGAGCACTGGACGCAGGATCGTGAAAGCGGCGGCGGCCGCATCGTCGGCGAGGCGTGCCACTTCATCGACATCGC
Organism: Gemmatimonadales bacterium; assembly: GCA_038228795.1. GTDB lineage: Bacteria > Gemmatimonadota > Gemmatimonadetes > Gemmatimonadales > Gemmatimonadaceae > JALZAE01. The sequence goes on along the minus strand of JBBROY010000020.1, from coordinate 74,474 downwards.
GCGCTTCTTCGCCGGTTCGGCCATCCGCGAGCTGTCGGCGGTGAGCGCCGCCATCGACGGCGTGCGCGGCGACGATGTGGCGTCGATCCAGATCGCGTTTGAGGATGGCTCGATCGCCACCATCGCGTATCTCGCTAACGGTCCGCGCACTTTTCCGAAGGAGCGCATCGAGCTGTTCTTCGACGGGAAGGGAATTCGTATCGACAATTTCCGTAGGCTCGAGAGCTGGGGCGTTCCCGGCATCGCCAACCGCTTGGCGCAGCGGCAGGACAAGGGGCACGCCGCGCTCGCGGCCGCGTTCGTCGCCGCCATCCGAGGAGGCGGCCCCGACCCGATCCCGGCCGACGAGCTGCTCGAGGTCGCCGAGTGGTCGATCCGCGCGGGAGCGCTCGCGGTCGGACAGGGATTCGGCGGGTGACGGCACGGTCGATCCTGCACGTCGTCGGAGCCCGGCCCAACTTCATGAAGCTCGCTCCCTGCGTGCGCGCGATCGCCGCGCTCGGCGACTGGACGCAGGCGATCGTCCACACCGGGCAGCACTACGACGATGCGATGTCGGACGCCTTTTTTCGCGAGCTGGAGATTCCGGCGCCCGACGTGAACCTCGAGGTGGGCTCGGCTACACACGCGGTGCAGACCGCGCGGATCATGGAGCGCTTCGAGCCGGTGGTGCTCGAGCGGCAACCGACGTGGGTGGTGGTGTACGGCGACGTGAACTCCACGGCGGCGGCGGCGCTGGTGTGCGCGAAGCTCGGCGTTCCGCTCGCGCACGTCGAAGCCGGCTTGCGCAGCGGCGACCGCACGATGCCGGAGGAGATCAACCGTCTCGTCACCGACCGGCTCGCGTCGCTCCTGCTCACGCCATCCCGCGACGCCGATGTGAATCTGCTCGCCGAGGGCGTGGAGGCGGCGCGGATCGTCTTCGCCGGGAACGTGATGGTCGACACGCTCTTCCACACGCTGCCGGCGGCGCGCGCGACGCGCTTCCGTCAGTCGTTAGGCATCACCGAGCGCGGCTACGCGCTGGTGACGCTACATCGCCCGTCGAACGTGGACGACGCCGCGCGGCGCGGGCGCATTTGCGAGCTGCTCGGCTCCATCAGCATGTCGATGCCGGTGGTGTTTCCGATGCATCCGCGCACTCAGGCACGGCTCACCGATGCGGATCGCGTAGCGCTCAAGCGGGTGACGGTGTTGGCGCCGACGCCGTACGCGGCGACGCTCGACCTCACGGCCGACGCGCGCGTTGTGATCACCGATTCCGGCGGACTGCAGGAGGAGACGACGGCCCTCGGCGTTCCGTGTCTCACGCTGCGCGACAACACCGAGCGGCCAGTGACGATCGAGCACGGCACGAATCAACTGGTGCGCGATCTCGGCAGGCTGCCGGATCTGGTCCGCGCGGCCCGCCATCCTGATCAGCCGCCGCGGCCAGACGGGTGGGACGGCCACGCGGGAGAGAGAGTGGCCGCGGCGCTTGCCGCTCGGTCCTCTTGATAGCGGCGCGAACTGCGTGGGGCGTCCAACTCGAGGCGGTTGGCACGCAGAACGCGGGGCTTCTGAGAGTGGTCGCGGAGGGGCTCGAACCCCCGACCTCTGGTATGTGAGACCAGCGCTCTAACCAGCTGAGCTACGCGACCTGATGCTTCGTGCGCGAAATCTAGTTGGCGAGTTGGAGTGCTGGTAGGCTCAACACGTGGCTCGGCACGCGCCATCAGAGATTGCGCGGATTGCGCGGACCCGGCGTGCCTGCAGTCGCGCCGAGCAGTGAGTGCAGTCGCCAACCTTTCGCGGAATCGGCGAAATCTTTGATGAGCTGTTCAAGCGGAGTGTTCCGGGCTCGATGGCTGGTGGAGACGCATCGGTGGACACATTGAGGCAACTCGCGAGATCGCTGATCGCCCGGCTTCCGCGCGGACGCGCGTGGGCCGCGGGCAAATTGAGTCGCGTCCTCAGCGAGCCCTTCATCGATCTCGTCGTGCCGCGCGCGCTCGGCGTTCGCATGCATCTCGATCCCACGGATGCGTTCCAACTCCAGATGTGGGTCGGCGCCTGTCACCCGCACGTCGTCGAATTCCTCAGCCGCCGGGTGAAGGCCGGGTCGACGGTGCTCTGTGCGGGTCTCCACGTCGGCTACTTCGCGCTCCTCGCGGCGAGACTGTCCGGACCGTCGGGCCGCGTGCTCGCGGCCGAGCCCGACCCGCGGGCGTTACTCGCGGCAAGAAAGAACATCGCGCTCAACGCGGCCGATCGCGGCGCGCGCATCGACATCTTCGAGGGCGGATTGTCCGACGCGGCCGGCCTGGCGAGACTCTTCCACTCCGCGACGCTCGGACACTCGTCGTTCGCGGCGCCTCACGGCGGCAACGATGTGTTGAGTGTGCCTGTGCGCCGGGGCGACGACTGGCTGGCCGAGCTCGGGGTGCGTTCCATCGACCTCATGGTGCTCGACGTCGAAGGGTGGGAGCTGCACGCGCTTCGCGGTCTCGAGCAAACGATCGCGCGCTCGCCATCACTAGCCGCGATCGTCGAGTTCTCCGATTGGGCGTTGGCCGATGCCGGCTCCTCGCTGGATGCGCTCGCCGGCTTCTGGACGTCGCGCGGCTATCGCGCGGCGCCGATCGGGGCTACCGGCGACTGGCTCATCGAGCCGCCGGCGCGCGGCTGATCGAGCGACACGCGCCCGTCTATTTCTTCAGCGGCCAAACGGCGCCACCGGCGACGATGCCGCCAGCGGGCACGTCCGCGTTCACCACCGCTCCATTCCCGATCCGCGCATCGTCACCGATGCGGACGCCGAGGGAGACGCTCACGCCCATCCCCACCAACGCGCGGGCGCCGACGTGTACGTCCCCCGCGAGAATGGCGCCCGGGGCGATGTGTGCGAACTCGCCGATCACGCAATCGTGCGACACGATCGACCCGGTGTTGATGATCGCGTGCCGCCCCACGCGCGCCGCCGAGCCCACGTACGCGTTCGCCATGAGCTGCGAGCCTTCCGCCACGATCGCGCTGCGCTCGACCGTCGCGCGCGGGTGGCGCAGGGCGGGGAAGGAAAAGCCGGCCTCCGAGAGGAGCCGCGTGGCATCGACGCGCTGGCGCATGTCGCGAATGCCGCCGACCGCGTTCGCGGCCCGGCGAATTCCGCCAGCATACACCGAGCCGACCGCGGAGCGCGCGCCGAGCACCGCGTGTCCGCTCACGGCACTACCGGCGGGGAGCGCATCGTCGATCACGCCGGCAATGGCGAGCGTGCTCATCGCCGTGATCATGTCGATGATCGTCCGTCCGTGACCGCCTCCGCCGAAGATCACCACGCGACTGTCGGGTGAGGGGCTCTCCTCGGCCGCCGTCGGCACCGGCGCCTCGGTCTGGCTCATCCGCGATCGGATGTCATCGCCGGTGATCACGCGATCGAGCGGGAGCCCAGCGAGATTGACGCGATGCTCGCGTGCGAGGGCGAGCGCGGGCTTGGTGAGTCGCATTCCTGCGGGGACTTCGAATGAGTCGCCCGGAGCCGTTGCGTCGTCGGCATCCACCGGCAACGGCTCCGTCGCCGTCGCGGTGATCAGGCAGATGAGCTGATCCGGCGCCGCCGAATCACCGACGGCCACCGACAGCCGGCGGACGAAGCCCGCCGACGGCGCCGTCACCTCCGCCGCCGCTTTCGTGGTCTCGAGCGCGCAGAGCACCGCCCCCGTTTCGACGCGATCCCCATCCGTCACGGCGACTTCGACGACTCGTGCGGCCGGCTCGTTCACGTTGAGCAGCGGCGCCACCACTCGCGTCACGTTCGCCACGTCACCCGACCTCGCGGCCGGCGAGCGAGAGCGCCGCGGCGCGCACATCCGCCACCTGCGGGAGCGTCGCGTCCTCGAGGGTGCGCGCGTTGGCGATCGGGAGGTCGCGCGCCGCCACGCGACGCGCGCGCACCGGTGCCGCACTCGACTCCGTCATCCGCGCGACGACCTCCGCGCCCCAGCCCAGCGTAAGGCCGCCCTCTTCCACCACCACCAGCTTGCCCGTCCGCGCCAGCGATGCGGACAACGGATCGAGCTCGAACGGACTCAGCTGCGTGAACAGCACGATCTCGACGAACAGCTCGTCCTCGAGCAAGAGTGACAGCGCGGCCTCGCGCACGATCTCGAATGCATAGCCATAGCACGCGATGGTGACGTCGGCCGCGCGCGCGCCCGCCATGCGCAACGTGTGCGTCGGATAGCGCTCGCCGTGCACGGTGCTCTGAAACTCCGAGAGCGAGCCGCGCCCCGGCTCGAGCAGCGGCTGCGCGTACAGCAGCTTGTGCTCGATGAAGAGGACGGGATCATCGTCGTCGGCGACTGCGGCGGTGAGCAGCGCGCCCGGATTGGCCAGCGCATTCGGCGCCACCACGCGCAGGCCGGGCACGCCGAGAAACATCTTCTCGAGCGTTTGGCTGTGTGTCGGACCGTAACCGCGACGTCCCCCGACGGGCGTGCGCACTACCAGCGGCACCGACGCCTGCTCGTTGTACATCCAGCGGAACTTCGCTGCGTGGTTCACCAGTTGGTCCGCGGCGAGCATCAAGAAATCGCCGAACATGATCTCGGCGATGGGCCGGAGGCCGCGCAGCGCCATCCCCGTCGCCGTACCGACGATGGCCGCCTCGGAGATCGGTGTCGTGAGCACGCGCGCCGGAAAACGTGTGCTCAGACCCTTGGTGACCTTGAACGCGCCGCCGTACGGGTCGAGCACGTCCTCGCCGATGACGTAGACGTCGCCCGAACGTTCCATGAGCGAGTGCAGCGCGCCGTTCAGGCTGGCGAGCACGGTCGTCGGCGCCGGCGCGGTCGCGGTCATCGGGCGCGCCGCGGCGTTTCGCCCAAACTCTCGGCCAACGGAAAGGGATCGGCGATGGCGCGCTCGAAGGCGTCGTTCAACGCGCTACGCACTGAATCCTCCGCTCTTGCGCGCTGCGCGTCACCCAACCGCGGACCATGAATCGCCAACGGATCGAACGCACGACTCGCGGCCAATTCGGCGGCGTCGCGCGTGTCGTCGCCTTTGGAGTGCGCGCACAGCCGGTGCGTGCCGAGCACGAGCGCCGCGGGCGCTGGCCGCTCCCGAACGTGCTGGAGCGCACGTGCCGCGGCGTCGCGGACCTGCAGCACATCGGTCGTGTCGAGCGTCGTCGTGTCGATGCCGAACGCCTCGAAGCGCGCGGCGATGTCGCCGGCGAGGTTCAGCCGTATCGGCGTCGTCTGCGCGTAGCGGTTGTTCTCCAGCACGAACAGAATGGGAAGCTGCCAGAGCGACGCGATGTTGAGGCTCTCGTAGACGACGCCTTCGCCAAGTGTGCCGTCGCCGAGAAACACGATCGTCACGCGCCCGCTCTGCTTGAGCTTTTCCGCCAGCGCGATGCCCGACGCCACGGGCACGATCCCGCCCTGGACGCCGTTCGAGTAGAAGTTGCGAAAGCAGATGTGCTGGCTGCCGCCGCGGCCGCCGCAGACGCCGGTCGCCTTGCCCATCAGCTCCGCGGCGAGCGCGTGAATGTCGCCGCCGTACGCCAGGTAGTGGCCGTGACAGCGATGATTGGAGAATGCGATGTCCCCAGCGTCGGCGACGTCGAACAGCCCGACGGCGTTCGCCTCCTGGCCGATGTACGCGTGGGTGGTGCCGAACAGCCGGCCCTTGCTGAACTCGTCGAGCAGCCGCTCCTCGAATCGCCGGATGAGCAGCATGCGTTCGTACAGCTCGGCATCGAGAGCGCGCGCGGCCTCGGCCGAAGGGGTTGCAGTGAGCGTCATCGCATGAATTATCGGCGGCGCGCGATGGGCCGCGCTAGGGCGCGGCGTAGGCATCGGGGTCGGTACCCAGCTTCGTCGCCGATTTCGCCTGTTCGATCTGCGAGTAGGGGAAGAGATCCTTGATCGCCAGCCACCGTTTCTCGTACAGGTGCCAACTGAGCCAGGCCAGCGCGATGCTGACCGCGCTCATCAACACGATGTAGACCAATTGGGCCGGAAGCTGCGACGCGCCGAGTCGCGGAAACCGATCGATGTCGAACAGCCGGCGCGTCACGACGAAGTAGGCGATCGGCAGATGGATGACGTACAGACAGTAGCTGTACCGCCCCAGCATCCGCAGAAAACCGTGCTCGGCGATCCATGCGCGCACCGAGCCGCGCGGCGCCGTGATCGCCAGCACCAGCATCGCCCCGAAGAACACCGCGAGCGCCGAATAACCGACGGTCGCCAGCATGTACAATCCTGCCTCGCTTCCGCCGCCCCGCCAGAAGACCAGCGCCAACGCGGCCAGTGACAGCGGAATGGCGATCCACGCTGCGCGGTAGAGACGCGCGACGCCGTTCGGCCCCCGCGCCACGACCGCGATGAGGGCGCCGAGCGCGAGCGCATCCATGCGCGTCGGCGTCATCTCGGCCACGGCGAGATGCGACACACCGGTGTGCAGCAGCCACACGCGAAGCAGGAACGTACCGGCGACGATGAGCCCGCAGACCCACACCAGCTTCGCGCGGTCGAACAGGAACACGAGCAGCGGCCATGCCAGGTAGAACTGTTCCTCGACGGCGAGGCTCCAGAAGTGATAGGTGTTGAGCGGCGCCGACGATTGGCGGTGAAGCGCGATCATGAAGTTCGTGGTGTACGTCCAGTACCAGGCCTGGTTGGCGTGCAGCCGCTGATACTCGGCCGACGAGGCGTCGACGAACAGGGGAAGGACGAACAGGAGCAGGACGAGAAAGCCGTAGTACAGCGGAAAGATCCGCAGCGCACGACGAATGTAGAAGTTGCGGAAATAGTGCGGGCCACGCCTGGCGTCGATGAGAATGCCGGTGATCAGGAAGCCGGATAGCACGAAGAAGAGCTGCACGCCGGTGACGCCTCCGCCGTTGATCAGCGGCAGCGCAAAGCGCTCGGCGGCGTTCGACGGCTGGATGATGATGAAGTGCGAGACCATCACCACCAGGATGGCGATGCCTCGCACACCGTCGAGCGCGGGCATATGCCGCCCCAGCGGCGGATGCTCGTAGGCGGGCAAATTCATCGGCGCCGGGCGTCGGCCGTCGTCATCGAGCAAGTGGACTGAGAGAAAGTGGGGCGCGATGGGCCCTGCGGGATTCGAACCCGCGACCGTCAGATTATGAGTCCGCTGCTCTAACCAACTGAGCTAAGGGCCCGCGTTGCGCTCAAGCTAGCGCACCGAGAAATGACGATCAACGCTGGCCGGCGTCCGGCCGCGCCAGAAACTCGTCGTACGCCTGCATCACCTCATCGCGAGTCACCGTCGCGGCGCCCAGCTTTCCGACTTCCACGCCCGCCGCGAAATTCGCGACGACCGCCGCCTCCCAGACGGTCGCGCCCGCCGCGAGCATCGTGGCGAGGTAAGCCGTCACCGTGTCTCCGGCGCCGACGACGTCGTAGACCTCGCGCGCCGTCGTCGGTACTCGTTTGAGTGAGCCGTCGGCGCCGACGAGCACCATTCCACGCTCGCCCAGGGTGAGCAGCAGGTTCGCGACCCCGAGCCGCGACAGGACGAGCGGCAACGTCTCCGGATGTTCGAGGTCCATGGCGGCGCCGAGCGCGGACTCCAGCTCGCGACGATTCGGCTTGAACACCGTCGCGCCCGTGTAGGCGAAGAAGTTCCGGAACTTTGGGTCCACCACCACGGGAATACCGCGCGCGACCGCCAGACCGATCGCCCGCTCGATCACCGCCGGCACGAGCACGCCCTTGTTGTAGTCCTCGAGTACGAGCGCATCGGAGGTGCCCACGGCGCGCTCGACAGACGCGATCAGCCGTTGGACGTCGATCCCGTCGGCGTCGGCGTCTTCCTCCTCGTCGAATCGCACCACCTGCTGCATGCGCGCGAGCACGCGCGTCTTGGTGGTGGTCGCCCGGTCGGCGTGCACGAGCGTTTGCGTGCCGGCGCCGATGGCGTCGAGCATCTCGCGCAGCGTCCGCCCGGCCGTATCGTCGCCCACCAGCGAGACCAGATCGCAGCGCGCACCCAACGCGGCCACATTCTGCGCGACGTTGGCGGCGCCTCCGAGCGCGAACCGGCGCTCGCGCACCCGAACGACGGGCACCGGCGCCTCGGGCGAGATGCGTTCGACGCTGCCGCGCAGATACACGTCCAGCATCGCGTCGCCGACGATCGCCACCCGATGGCCGCCGGCACGGTCGAGCAGGGACTGCAGTCGGTCGCGGGAGAGGGAGCGCGGCATGAGGAGCGGAGAAGCTAGGCGCGGCACCCGCGAGTGGCAACGGCGCGCCCTCGCGCGGCAACGCCCTCACCCGCTAGCTTACCCGCGCCGACCTCCATCGTCTCACAGGGGCACGCGCCTTGCCCGGACGTGTGGTTCCCCACTACGCGACCCTCGCCAGCGTCCATTGCCTAGCGTTCTCAAGCGGATCAACGAAGCGGCCAAGGACAAGGTGTTCACCGTCCAGGATTACTTCACCCTGGCGTGGAACTCCATCCGCTTCATCTTCGTCCGCCCCTTCTATACCAGCGATCTGATTCAGCAGATGGACGCCATCGGCGTCGGGTCGCTGGTGATCGTGCTGCTCACCGGCTTCTTCACGGGCATGGTGCTGGCGCTGCAGTCTGCCGTGCAGCTCAAGACCTTCGGCGCCACTATCTACATCGGGCGGCTCGTCGCCGCGTCGATGCTCCGTGAGCTCGGTCCCGTGCTCGCCGGTCTGATGGTCGCGGGCCGCGTCGGCTCCGGCATCGCGGCGCAGCTGGGCTCCATGCGCGTCACTGAGCAGATCGACGCGCTCAACACGCTCGGCACCGATCCGATCAAAAAGCTGGTGACGCCGCGCGTGCTGGCCGCGCTCATCATGCTCCCCGTGCTCACCGTCATCAACGACATGGTCGGCATCTTCGGTGGCAACGTGATCGCGGTGGCGTATGTCGGCATTCCGACGTCGCTCTACTGGCGGACGGTCTGGGAGCAGATCGCCGCCGGCGGCTTCTCGTTCCACTACGTGCCGAACGACTTCATGCAGGGCCTGCTCAAGCCGTTCGTGTTCGGCGGCATCATCGCCGTCACCGGCTGCTATTTCGGCCTCAACACCAAGGGCGGTACCGAAGGCGTCGGCGTCAGCACCACGCGCACGGTGGTCAGCGCGAGCATCACCATTCTGATCGTCGACTATTTCCTCACGCAACTCTTGCTGGCGATATTTTCAGGGTGAGCGACGATCCGAAGAAGCCAAAGGATCCGAACGAGATTCCGGATCCGCCCAAGCCGTCGCGTCCATCCGGCGAGATCGATCGCCGGCGGGAGCCGCCGACCGGCCCCAAGCGGCGCAAGGAAGACGAGCTGGCGTCAATGGAGACGCAGGTCTTCCGCACGGTGCGACAGCAGGAGCGGCAGCGGCTGGAGAAGCAGCGCCACGTGCGCAACGCCATCCGCGCCGAGCTGGCGGGCGACGCGCCGGACGAGCTCACGCGCATGGCGGGGATGGAGGACGACGGGCTGCTCGATCCCGTCATCGAGCTCGACCGCGTGTCGCTCAAGTTCGAGGTGCCGATTCTCGAGGACGTGTCGTTCGTCGCCCACACGGGAGAGACCATCGTCGTCGTCGGCGAGTCGGGCACCGGCAAGTCGACGATCCTCAAGCTCATCCTCCGTCTGCTCGTTCCCGACGATGGCCGCGTGATGATCGATGGCGATGACATCACCGACCTGAGCTTCGACGAAGCGCTCGACGTGCGGCAGAAGATCGGAATGGTCTTTCAGGGCGCGGCGCTCTTCGACTCGATGACCGTCTACGAGAACATCGCCTACCCGCTCCGCGAGCATACCCGGTTGAAGGAAGATCAGATCGAGGAACGCGTCCGCGAGAAGCTCTCCTTCGTGGACCTCGACCCCGATCGCGTCATGCATCAACTCCCCTCGGAGCTGTCGGGCGGCATGAAGAAGCGAGTCGGCATCGCGCGCGGCATGGCGAACAACGCCGAGATCATGCTGTACGATGAGCCGACGTCGGGACTGGATCCGCTCACGACCGGCACCATTACCCGGCTGATCATGAAGCTCCAACGCGAGCTCGGAGTCACCAGCATCGTCGTCTCGCACGACATTCGCTCCTCCTTTCGCATGGCCACCCGCGTCGCGCTCCTTGCCGAGCGCCACATCGTGTTCTTCGGCACGCCGGAAGAGATGACCGCCAGCGAAGACGAGTATATTCGTGACTTCCTCGGTGGATTCTGACATGAAGCCTGAGATTCGGTTTCGATTCCGGCGCTTGTCCGTCGCCTCCCTAGCACCCCACGCCCCACACCCAACACCCCACACCCGGGTCAAGGGGTCTCCATGAAGCGATCTACTTTCATTACGTGGGATCAGCTCAAGGTCGGCGCCGTGATCGTCGCGGCGATCGCGATCATGACGGTCGCCATCATCAAGCTCGGGTCGAACGCCGGCCTGTTCGCCAAGCGCTATGAGCTCGTCGCCTTCATGCCGAATGCCAACGGCCTCCAGGTCGGCGGCGGTGTGACGGTCGCGGGCCAGCTGGTGGGCGTCGTCCGCAAGATCGAGTTCCTTCCACCGACGACCGACACCACGAAGCACCTCAAGCTGACCGTCGGCATCAATGAGGATGTCCGGGTACAGATTAGAGCGGACTCCAAGGCGAAGTTGCGCACCCAGGGCCTCCTCGGTGACAAGATCTTCGACATTTCGCCGGGCTCGCCGAAGTACAACGCCCTGTCGGCCGGCGATACCATCACCGTCACCGAATCGCTGGACTACGACCAGGTCATCGCGCAGGCCTCGGGCGCGGTGGGCGACATGGTGAATCTCACCCACGATCTCCGCGCGATCACCGGTGGTATCGTCCGGGGCGATGGCACGCTCGGACAGTTGCTGACCAGCCGCACCCTGTACGATGAGTTGACCAGCACGCTCGGCCAGACCAACTCGCTCCTCAAGCGGATGCAGAAGCCCGACGGCACGTTCGGACGGATGGTCGACGATCCGACGCTGTACAATCACATGCTCACACTCACCGCGTCGCTCGACACGCTGACGCGCGCGCTCAGCTCGAGATCGGGAACCTTCGGCAAGCTCGTGTACGAGGACAGCCTTTACACGCATGCCGTCGGTGTCATCAGCCGCGCCGATTCCCTCATGAAGTCGCTCACGACCGGCAACGGCTTTGCGGCGCGGATGATCAACGATCAGGAGATGTACGACAAGCTCAACAAGTCGATCACCGATCTCAACGCGATCCTGACCGACGTGCGCGCCAATCCGAGCAAGTACTTCAAGGGCATCGTCAAGATCTTCTGACCGGCGCTCGCCGGCCGGCCCTCCCTCGCGCCCCCGCTCCTGACGACCTCTCGTCCGGTTGCTCGCGCCGTGCCGCTCGTGCTGGCGCTCGCGCTGGCCGGCATCTCCTTCGCCGCGCCGCTGATCCGCTACTCCGGCGCGCACCCGCTGGCGATCGCCACGTGGCGGCTGCTGTTCTCCCTCGCGATCGTCGCCGCTCCGTTGCTGTTGTCCGGAAGTTGGCGACAGTGGTCGCGTCTCGACCGTCGCGGCGTGACGATCGCCGCACTGGCCGGCGTGCTGCTGGCTCTCCACTTCTGGTGCTGGAACACGTCGGTCGGCATGACGACCGTCGCGGCGTCGGTGCTGCTGGTGAATCTTCAACCGATCATCGTCGCCGTGCTCTCGGCTACATGGCTGCACGAGCGGCCCGAGCGCCGGCAGTGGTTCGGCATCGCCCTCGCGATGGCGGGCGCGCTCGTCGTGGCGTGGAGCGCGTTCGATGCCGTGATGGCCGGACTGGGACGCCGCGCGCTGCTCGGTGACGCGCTCGCTCTCGTCGGGGCGGTGACGGTCGCGCTCTATTACCTTGCGGGACGGCGCCTCCGACAGACGCTGGATCTCTGGCCCTACGTCGCGCTCGTCTACGGCGCGTGCTTCGTCACCCTCGTCATCATCACGACGGTTGGCCGGGTGCCGGTGTGGCATCAGCCGCCGCGCGAGCTGGCGCTCTTCGCCGCTCTGGCAATCGGGCCGATGATGCTCGGCCACACGGGGATGAACTGGGCGTTGAAGTATCTTCCGGCATACGTGGTGAATCTCACCACGCTGGGTGAGCCTGTTGGGGCGACGCTGCTGGCGGCGCTGCTGCCGGGCATTCGCGAGGTTCCGTCGGGCTTCACGCTCGCGGGCGGCGCGCTCGTCGCCGCGGGCATTGTGATGGCGTTGCCGCGACCGCGGCGATCGATCGAGGTGTGAGTGGATGTGAGATCGCTGGACATCGACATCGTCGCGACGCGCGCCTCCGTGGAGGAATCGCGGCACCGGGTGCATGCGGCCGTTGTCGACGCGTCGGGACGGCTCCTCGCCGTCGCCGGCGATCCCGACCTGGTCACGGTGTGGCGTTCGTGCGCCAAGCCGTTCCAGGTGATGCCCTTTCTCGAATCGGGAGAGTTCGACGCACTCGACTGGGACGCCCGTGAGCTCGCGCTGGCGTGCGCCTCGCACGGCGGCGAGCCCGAGCACGTCGAGCTCGCCGCCGAGATGCTCGAGCGCATCGAACTGGAAGAGGGCGACCTGGCCTGTGGCGCCCATGAGCCATTGTCGCGCCGCGGTATCCGCATGCTGCAGCAAAGCGGGGAGCGCCCGACGCGCCTGCACAACAACTGCTCGGGAAAGCACGCCGCCATGCTCGCCTTCGCGCAGCGCTCGGGTTGGCCGACGCTCGGCTACGAGCAGGATGGCCATCCGGTGCAGCAGCGCGCGCTGGCGTCCGTCAGCACGTGGTCGAACGTTCCTGAAAGTCAGATCCCGAGGTCGGTCGACGGCTGCGGCGTCGTCGCCTTTGCGCTGCCGCTCCGCGCCATGGCGCTCGCCTTCGCGAAGCTCGGCGCGTCCGCGGAGCGCGGCGAGCCGCACTCGTCGCGCATCCTCGAATCCATTCGGGCCAATCCCTTCCTGCTCGGCGGCACCGACCGATTCGATACGGTGCTGATCGAGGAGACGGGCGGCACCGTCATCTCGAAGGTCGGCGCCGAGGGCGTGCACAGCATCACGGTGCCGGGCGCGGGCCTTGGGCTGGCGATCAAAGTCGCCGACGGTGCGACGCGTGCGCAGTATCCGGCGGTGCTTCGCCTCCTCCAGCATCTCGGCGTGCTGCCCGATTCGCTCTCGCCGCGACTGGCGGCCATACTGAGCACGCCGATCATCAATACGCGCGGCACCGTCGTCGGCGATGTACGTCCGCACGCATGATTTCATCGTACTATCTACCGACTCCCTCAGGCAATGTTGTGATCCGCTCCGCCACCATTCGATGATGCGACGCACTCCGCTGGCGAATACCGTACGCACGCTCGACGTACCGACGCGCGAGCTCGTGCGCTTGGCGATGGTCACCGCCACTGGCGCCGAACACGAGATCGGCGACGCGATGGGGCGCGCCATCGCGACCGGACTCAACCCCGTCTGGATCGAAGAACTGCTACTCCAGTCCTACCTGTTCATCGGATTCCCCCGCGCGCTCAACGCCACGCGTGAGTGGCGCCGCGTGTCGAACCGCCCGGCGCCCTCGGCCGACGAGGATGCCACGTACGACAATCTCGAGGCATTCCGCGCCCGTGGCGCCGAGACGTGCCAGGCGGTCTATGGACAGGCGTACAAGAAGCTTCGCGAGAAGATGCGCCAGCTGCATCCGGCGCTCGACGACTGGATGCTCGTTGAAGGATATGGAAAGGTGCTCTCGCGTCCGGGGCTGCAGCTGTGGCGGCGCGAGCTCTGCATCATCGCGGTCTGCGGCGTGCACGATCAGGACAGACAACTGCTCGCCCACCTCAAGGGCGCGCTCAACGTGGGGGCGAGCATCGCCGACGTGGAAGAAGTGATCTCGATGGTCGGCGAGTTCGTGAGCAACGAGCGTGGCAGACGCATGCGCGACATCTGGGCGCGCGTGGAAAACCCCCAGTGAGCTCCTTCATCGATCGCGTCGTGATTCACGTCGAAGGCGGCACGGGCGGCTCGGGCGCCACGTCCTTCCGCCGCGAGCATCGCGTTCCGCTCGGCGGGCCCGATGGCGGCGACGGTGGACGCGGCGGAAGCGTGCTGCTTCGCGGCGATTCCAATCTCTCCACGCTGCTGGACTACACGTACCGCACGCGCTTCGCCGCCGAGCGAGGCGAGCACGGCATGGGCAATAACAAGACGGGGCGGTCTGGGGAAGACATCACACTGCCCGTTCCTCCCGGCACCATCGTGCGCGACCTTCGCACGAAGGAGCTGCTGGGCGAAATTCTGGAAGACGGTGACGAGTTCGTGGTCGCGAAGGGTGGACGCGGAGGGAAGGGAAACAACTTCTTCACCACCGCGACGCACCAGTCGCCGCGCGAATGGCAACCGGGTGAAGAGGGCGTCATTCGCGAGATCGAGTTGGAGCTCAAGCTCATCGCCGACGTCGGGTTGGTCGGCCAGCCAAACGCCGGCAAGTCGACGCTCTTGTCCGTCATCTCGGCTGCGCATCCGAAAATCGCGGACTATCCCTTCACGACTCTGTCGCCGAATCTCGGCGTGGCGCAGCTCTCGGATCATCGCACCTTCGTCGTGGCCGACATTCCCGGCATCATTGAAGGCGCGCACGAAGGGAAGGGCTTGGGCATTCAGTTTCTGCGGCACATCGAGCGCACGAGAATCCTGGCGTTCCTCGTTCCGGTCGATGCGATGGACTGGCAACCGGAGTACGAAGGCCTTCGGCGCGAGATCCGCAGCTATTCCCCCGCGCTGGCCGAGAAGCCGCACTGTGTCGTCTTCACGAAGATGGACTTGCATGGCGATGACGATCCGCCTCCCATCGACGCGCCGGATGCGTTCGGTGTGTTCGCCATCAGCGCCGCGGCGCGCACCGAGCTCGACACGTTGCTCGGTGGTCTCTGGTCGGAGATTCTCGCCATCAAGAAGCGGGCGGACGCGCTTGCGAGAGACGCCGTTCTCCCCTGAGCACGTGGCCCGGCGCGATGCACTCGCGCTGTCACTCGCCGGCGGCGTCGGCCCGGTCAAATATCAGCTCCTGCTCGCAACGTTCGGGTCCGCCGAGCGTGCGTTGGATGCGCTGCCGATCCACGGCGCTGAGCGGGCGCGGGCGAGGGAGGGGGCGACGCGCGCGCTCGAGAGAGCCGGCCAGATCGGCGCAGTGTTGTTATTGCGCGGCGACGAGCGATACCCCGCGTCGCTTTACGAGCTGCACGATCCCCCGCCCGCGCTGTGGGCGCGAGGTAATCTGGCGTTGCTCAGCGCCACATCCGCCGCCGTGGTTGCGATCGTCGGTACTCGCGCCGCGACGTCATACGGCGAGCGTACGACGGAGCGCCTCGCCGGCGCGCTGGCGTCGAGCGGGGTCGTGATCGTCAGCGGAATGGCGCGCGGCATCGATGCGGCGGCGCATCGAGCGGCACTGGCCGTCGGTGGGGCGACGATCGCCGTGCTCGGTACGGGCATCGACATCGCGTACCCGGCGATGCACCGGTCGCTCCACGCGCAGATCGCCGGCGCGGGGCTGCTCCTCTCGGAGGAGCTACCTGGTACGACCGCCACTCCCGGGTCGTTCCCCAAGCGCAATCGCGTGATCGCCGCGCTGTGTGCGGCGACCATTGTCGTCGAAGCGCCGCACAAGAGCGGCGCGCTGATCACCGCCAGCCATGCGCTCGATCTCGATCGCACGGTCGCGGCCGTACCCGGACCGATCGACATGCGATCGTTCGCGGGAAGCAACGAGCTCCTGCGTGACGGCGCGCACGTGATCGCGTCCGTCGATGATGCGCTCGCACTCGTCGGCGCCTCGGCACGCGTCGCCCGCCCGGCGCCCGACGCGCCGTTGGAACGGCGCGTCTGGGACGCGCTCGGCGAAGGCTCCCTCGATGCCGACGCGCTCGCGGCCCGCGCCGGCCTCGCGCCGCGCGAATGTCTTGGCGCCGTTTCCGCGCTCGAGATCGCCGGCCTGGTGTTCGTCGACTCCGCTGGCCGGGTCAATCGCCAGTGAGCGTCTCATCAATCGAACACGACTGCCTTGCGCCCGAATAGCCGGCGCAGTCGCGCCGCGAGCTTTCGCGGCCATTCGCGGTCCATGCACGGGCGCTCGACGAGCGCGAAGTAGATCGCGCTCACCAGCAGGATCACCGGTGTCAACAGCGCCAACTGCACCAGCAGACGCGCGGTCAACCCGAAGGCCGCCCCGATGTGAAGCGTGTGCGCTGCGATGAACGAGATGAGGGGATAGTGCAGCAGATAAATCGAGTAGCACATCCCGCCGATCGTCGCCAGCCATCGGTTACTGATCACCCGCTTCGTGATGGTTCCGCGAAATGCCGCGACGAACAGCAGCAGCGCCAAGAGCGGAAAGAGCCAGTCCTGCACCGGCGTCCGCAGCCAATGCGCCACCAGAACCGGCCATCCCACGAGTGTCACGAGATCCCACCACAAGGTCGTCTCGGGCTTCTGCTCCCAATCGGCGACGTAGAGGTCGGCGAGTAAGAATCCGATCAGGAAAAACTGCAGATAGAATATCAACGTCAGCGCGAGGCGAGTACCGGGCAAAATGAACGCCGCCTGGAACTGCGTCAGTGCGATCACGGCGCCGAGAATCACCGCGCGACGGCGCCGGCGCCCCGCGATCATGAATACGCGTGCCAGGAGCGGGGCGAGCAGGTAAAACTGTACCTCGATCTCGAGGGACCACGCGACCACGTTCACGACGCTCGGTATGCCGTATACCAGATTGTGGACGTAGAGGAGGCTGGCACCGTGCCGCGCGGCCGCGTCGGCCGGGGCCAACCGGTGCAGCACTACCAACGCCACGGTGAACCCGGTCATCGCGATGATGTACGGCGGCTCGAGCCGGGTAAGCCGGCGAAGCAGATAGGCGCGCAGTGGAACCGGTTTGGCGCTAGTGAGGTAGTGCATGGCGAACGGCAGCATCAGCACGAACCCGCTGATGATGAAGAACAACTGCACGCCGAAGTGTCCCACGCTGCCCACCGCGCCCAAGCGCGACGCGCGAGCGAGGGCGGGGTAGTGGAGGCCGGATTTTTCCGCCACGTATCCACAGACGTGAAACAGCACCACAAAGGCGATCGACACGAAACGCAGCCCATCGATCTCGGGGATGAATCGGCCCGAGGTCGTGCGCCGCGACAATCGATCCAGCAGACGGTCGGAAATGCTCACCCGCCAAATAAAGCCAAGCTGCCGTGATCGCGGCAAGCGAGCCGTCACCTTACCGCGCACGTCGTATCTTTCGCCATGCGACCGCGACACGTCTACGTGCACGTCCCATTTTGCGCCCGGCGATGCTCGTATTGCGACTTCGCTGTAGCTGTGCGACGCGTCGTGCCTGTAACGGAGTACGTCGATGCGCTGGCGCGCGAGCTGGAGCTTCGATTTCCGCGCGAGGGTCGCGATGCCGCGGACACCATTTATTTCGGCGGCGGCACGCCGTCCCTGCTCGGCCCGGACGGCGTCGCGCGCGCCCTCGAGACGGTCACCAGGCACTGGCAGCCCGAGGTTGATGCGGAAATCACGATCGAGGCCAATCCAGAAAACGTGACAGCTGAGGCGGCGCGCGCTTGGAGGGCAAGCGGCATCAACCGAGTGTCGCTCGGCGCGCAATCGTTTGATGCCGGCGCCTTGGAGTGGATGCATCGCACACATTCCGCCTCGCGCGCTGGTGATGCACTGGCTACGCTGCGGGACGCGGGCATCGATAACGTCTCAGTCGACTTGATATTTGCCCTGCCCGAGTCGCTCGACCGCGATTGGCGCCGGGATCTCGATGAGTTGCTGCGCCTCGATCCGCCCCACGTTTCACTCTACGGGCTCACCGTCGAGCCGGCGACTCCGCTCGGCAAATGGCGCGATCGAGGAGAGGTGAGTGAAGCGCCCGAGGAGCAATTCGAGCGCGAGTTTCTCGAGGCGGATGCCGCCCTCGTCAGCGCCGGGTACGAGCACTACGAAGTCTCGAACTATGCCAAAGCCGGCCATCGAGCCCGGCACAACTCGGCGTATTGGGCGCGACGTCCGTATGCGGGCGTGGGCCCTTCCGCTCACTCGTTCGATGGCCACACTCGCCGATGGAACGCCTCGGCCTACGCCGAGTGGCAGACCATCGCCGCGTCGGGCCGAGACCCGGTCGCCGGGGACGAGTTCCTCACCGAAGAGAATCGCGCCGCGGAGGAGGCATACCTCGGCCTGCGTACCACCGTTGGCGTGCGTGCCGATGGCTCCGTCGAGCGAATGTCGCGGTCCTGGATCGATCAAGGTTGGGCAGGCCTTCGCAACGGCCGATTGACGCTGACCCCGAGCGGCTGGCTCCGGCTCGACAGCTTGGCAGCTGAGTTGACACGAGTGCCAAGTCGTTAGTATATTTACACTTATATGGCCATACCTCAACTGACTGAGCGCGAGCGGCGCGTGCTGGAAGCGGTCATTCAGTCGTACGTCGAGACTGCCGAGCCCGCGGGTTCGCGCACGATCTCTCGCCGGTTCGGCCTCGGTGTTTCACCGGCCACTATTCGCAACACGATGAGCGATTTGGAGGAGAAGGGTTTTCTCTTCCATCCGCACACCTCTGCCGGCCGCATCCCGACCGACATCGCCTACCGCGTTTACGTCGATTCGTTGATCGGTGTATCGCCCGTCGGTCCCGACGCTCGCGATCGCCTTCGTGAGGAGATCGCGACTGGTGGAACGGCGATCGAGGCGATCTTACGCCGCGCGGCGCAGATGCTGGGAATCCTCACCCAGGAGCTCGGCGTTGCGCTCGGCCCGCAGCTCGAAGAGTCGACGCTCGAGCGGCTCGATCTGATTCGACTGTCGGCCGAGCGGCTGCTGATGGTGCTGCGCCTCAAGGGTGGCGCGGCGCGCACGCTCTTCGTCGAGGTGCCGGGCGAGATCGCCGCGCAGGCGCTGGCCGAGGTGGCGCTGGTGCTCAACGAGCGGCTTGCTGGACTCTCTCTGAAAAACATTCGCCTCTCGCTGGCCGAACGGCTGCGCGATACCTCCGCTGGGGCCGAAGCAAACGAGCTGCTGAACATCTTCGTGCAGGAGCGCGAGCAGCTGTTCGACGTCGCGGTGTCGCCGGCCGAGACAAGGGTGTTGCTCGGGCAGGCGTCGATGCTGGCGGAGCAGCCGGAGTTCGCCAGCGGGGACAACCTGCGTAGGCTACTCGCCCTCACCGATCGTCCCGAAGCGCTTGGCGAGCTTTTCCGACGGCGCGCCACCAACCCGGGCATCAGCATCACGATCGGCCAGGAGCACGGCGACCCGACCCTGGCCGGCTTCACCGTCGTCACTGCCGAATACCACGCCGGTGCGCTTGGCGGTATCATCGGCGTGATCGGACCGACGCGCATGCCGTACGAGAAAGTGATCTCGCTGGTAACTCATACATCCCGACTCATTACCGATCTCCTTGAATAGGCGTCGGGCATCAGCCGTCGGACAACCGCCGACCGCGGTATCTCCCGCCTGATGCCCGACGTCCGACGCCCCCAAAAACATGTCCGATTTCTACGAAGTACTCAGCGTCGCTCGGGATTCCAGCGACGACGACATCAAGAAGGCGTATCGCAAGCTCGCGATGCAGTACCATCCCGACCGCAACAACGGTTCGAAGGAAGCCGAGGAGCGGTTCAAGTCGATCACCGAGGCGTACGACGTGCTGCGCGATCCGAACAAGCGCGCTGCGTACGACCGGTATGGCGAGGCGGGACTGCGGGGCGGCGGCGCGGGCTTCCATCATGTCGATCTCTCCGAGGCGCTCGGCATCTTCATGCGGGACTTCGGCGGATTCGGCGGGCTGAGCGATCTCTTCGGCGGCGCGCAGCGCGGTGGCGCGCAGACGGGTGGCGACGTCAAGGTCACCATTCCGCTGACGCTCGAGGAAGTCTCGACCGGCGTCGAGAAGCACATCGCGGCGAAGCTGCTCGATCCGTGCGACAAGTGCGAAGGCACGGGGTCGGAGCCAGGGAAGTTGCCGCAGCGCTGCCCGACCTGTGCCGGCAGCGGCGAGGTGCGCCGGGCGCAACGCAGCTTCTTCGGGCAGTTCGTGAGCGTCGCGCCCTGTCCCACCTGCGCGGGGCAGGGAAAGGTCATTGAGTCGCCTTGCAAGAAATGCAAGGGAGACGGGCGCGTGCGGGGCGAGCACGACATCCCCGTCCGCATACCGGCCGGGGTCGCAACCGGCCAGTACATGACGTTGCGTGGCGCGGGGAGCGCCGGACCCAACGGGGGCGGGCGCGGCGATGTGCTGGTGGTGTTCGACGTCGAGGAGGATTCCAGGTTCGAGCGTGACGGCGCCGATCTGTATTCCGAAGTGCTCGT
Source organism: Gemmatimonadales bacterium (assembly GCA_038228795.1). Classification (GTDB taxonomy): domain Bacteria; phylum Gemmatimonadota; class Gemmatimonadetes; order Gemmatimonadales; family Gemmatimonadaceae; genus JALZAE01. Next base: position 54,103 of record JBBROY010000020.1, on the reverse strand, counting down.
CACGTATCCGCAGCTGGTGCTCGGCGCGGATGTGACGGCGCCGCTCGTCGGCGGTGAGTTTACGCTGCGCGTTCCCGCGGGCACGCAAAGCGGACAGCTGTTCCATTTGCGCGGCCGCGGGTTGCCGCGCGTCAACGCGACTGGCACCGGCGACATGCATGTGCGCGTGCAGCTGTGGACGCCGCAGTCGGTCACCAGCGAACAGGAGGGGTTGGTCCGCAAGATGGCCGAGATTGGGGGCGACATTCCCGCATCACGCGGCAAGGGATTCTGGTCGCGCATGAAAGAAGCGCTCGGCGCGTGAGCTGGGTGGAGATTCGGGTCACCGGGGCGAAGCCGGTCGAACGCGACGCGATTATCGCTGCACTCATCGGCGCGGGCGCGGCCGGCGTGATTGAGGATGGCGACGCGTTGACGACCTTCGTCGACCGCGACGCCGATTTTTCTGCGCTCGATCGCGCACTCGGAGCCGCCAGCAACTCCGCGCAGGTGGTACGCGCGGACGCCGCGGATATCGACTGGAGCACCAAATGGCCGGCGCGCGTCGGCATACAGCGCGTCGGGCTGCTCACTGTCGCACCGCCGTGGCTGGCCGATGACGCGGGTGACGCGTCGTTGGCGGTCATCATCGAGCCGGCGATGGCGTTCGGTACGGGCGAGCACGAGACGACGCGCGGGGTGCTGCGCCTCATGCAACAGGTGATTCGCGCCGGTGACTTCGCGGCCGATCTCGGTGCGGGGAGCGCCGTGCTGTCGATCGCGGCGGCCAAGCTTGGCGCGGCGCGCGTCGCCGCGGTCGAGCTCGACCACGATGCGATCGCGAACGCTGAGGAAAACGTGTTACGTAACGGCGTGCACGATCGCGTGACGGTGATCGAGGGCGATGCCGCGCTGATCCTTCCGCTACTCGCGCCCGTCCGAGTGATCATGGCCAACATCATCTCGTCAGTGCTGCTCGAGCTCTCGCGCGCCATGCGCGCGGCGCTCGCGCCCGGCGGCAGCGCGATCCTCAGCGGCATGCTGCTCCAGGAGCGCAACGCAATGCGTACCGCGTTCGAGGCGGGCGGATGGATCGTCGGCGAAGAGGACGCGGAGGGCGATTGGTGGAGCGTCGTGGTCACGCCGCGGTGAGCGAAGTCTCGGCGACATTCTTCGTCGACGACGCGCTCGTCGAGGGGCGGTCCGCGACACTTGGCGAAGCCGAGGCGCATCACGCCCAGGTGCGGCGCGTTACCGTGGGCGATCGTGTCCGATTGATCAATGGGAGCGGCTCGGTTGCCGAAGGCCCTGTGGTGCGCCTGGCCAAATCGGTCGGCGCGGTGAACGTCGAGCGGGTCGCGCTCGTGCACGCGCTGCCGGAAATTCATCTGCTCGTTCCCATCGCGGATCGCGATCGCATGCTGTGGCTGGCGGAGAAGGCGACCGAGCTGGGGCTGACGAGTTGGCGACCGGTGATGTGGCGCCGCTCGCGCAGCGTGTCGCCGCGCGGCGAGGGCATTGCCTTTCAGAACAAGCTCCGCGCTCGAATGATCTCCGCGCTGGCGCAGTCCGGGGGCGCGTGGCTTCCATCGATATTTCCCGATGCCATCCTCGAGCGCGCGATCGCGGCCACCCCTCCGGGTGTCCATCTCGTGCTCGACGCCGCCGGCGCTGCGATGATCTCGCGGTCCGCGGTAAAGTGTTCCACACCGGTGACGATCGCCGTCGGTCCGGAGGGCGGCATCGAATCGGAAGAGCGCGATCAGCTCATCGCGGCGGGATACGTTCCCGTCTGCGTCGCTCCCAACACCCTTCGCTTCGAGACGGCGGCTATCGCCGGACTCGCGATCGCGCGCGCTTTTGCGCTCACTGAGGACTCCCGTGCCTGACGACTGTCTCTTTTGCCGCATCGCCGCCGGCAAGATCCCCGCGGCCATCGTGGCGCAGGATGAGGACTCCATCGCCTTTCGCGACATCAACCCACAGGCGCCGACCCACGTCGTCATCATCCCGCGTGCGCACGTTGCGAGCCTCGATGCCGCGACGGACGCCCGCATGCTCGGCAGACTTTCCCTGATGGCTGCCGGCATCGCCCGAAGCGAGGGCATCGCGGAGAGCGGCTACCGCACGGTGATGAATACGGGTCCCGATGCCGGGCAGACGGTCTTTCATGTGCACATGCACCTGATTGGCGGGCGAGCGATGCAGTGGCCGCCTGGGTAGAGGCCGGGGTTGGGGGCTGGCGCCGCACTGACGACAAGACTCGTCACCAATGTTGATGTCGCCCCAGCCCCCAACCCCTCGCCACTAAGCCGTGACGAGCGTCAACTCGGGACGAGCCCCCAAGCGAAAGGGAATCAACGTGTGCCCGAGACCCCGGCTCACATACATGTGATGATCAGCCGAATCACCGCGATACCAGCCGGAGATGTAGCCGCCGCTCCCTTCGGGAAGAATCAATGCCAGTCCGAGCGGCGCGATCTGACCGCCGTGGGTATGGCCCGCGAACATCGTGACTTTCCGTTCCGTGTACGGGAGCAGGTGCGCCAGCGAGATCGGGCAGTGTTCGAGCAGCAGAGTGCGCTCCCCGTCACGCGCGGATGGGCCCTCGAGCCGCTGAAATAGTGGGCGGCCCCGTCGCCAGTCGTCGAGGCCGAGGACGTCGAAGGGCCGACCCTCGGCCTCGATCGCTTCGCGCTCGTTGACGAGTAGCCGCACGCCGGCGCGTTCGTACTCCTGCTTTAGCGCGGTGAGATCGCAGGCCCCCTGATACTCCCAGTTTCCGAGGATGGCATACCGTCCGACGCGCGCGGGCAGTCGACCGTAGAACGAAACCAGCTGCTCGTTACCACGCCGGTCCACGGCGTCCCCAGTGATGAACACGAGGTGCGGGTCGAAGCGCCGCACCTCGTCGACCAGCCGGTCCTCGTGGAGCCAGTTGTGCGGCGCATGCAGATCGGTGAGCTGCGCGATGCGTACCGGCCGCGCGTCGGCCGGTTTTCCGGGATCCGTGGTTCGAACGACGTCGAGCGAGTTCGAGTGGGCGGCGTAGGGCACACCGGCGGCGACGCCCGCGCCCCCGAGCGCAATGAACTGTCGCCGCGACAGCCGTCGCTCGCGCGGCGCTGCAGCGTCGGAAGGCGATACGTTGCTTGACACGCCGCAGTGTAACTCACTAACTTTCAACGTTCTACACTCAAAAGCCGACACTACACCGGCGTACAAGCGCCACGAAGGGGGGATTTCGTCTCTTGTCCGAAGTCATCATTCACGACGACGAGAATTTCGAGCGCGCGCTCAAGCGCTTCAAGAAGAAGTGCGAGAAAGCCGGCATTCTCTCTGACTTGCGCAAGCATCGTCACTACGAGAAGCCGAGCGAGCGTCGCAAGCGCAAGGAGAACGCCGCGCGCCGGAAGAATCGCCGCCCCCGGCCGGTGTAAGGAAGGAACCGTGGCAACCCTGCTCGCGCAGCTCCAGAGCGATCTGAACTCCGCGCGCAAGGCGCAAGACAAGCCCGCCACGCTGCTATTGGGTACGCTGCTGTCGGACCTGAAGAACCGCAACATCGAGCTCGGTCGTGAGCTCACCGACGACGACGTGGTCGAGGTGCTCCGCAAGGGTATCAAGAAGCGGCGCGAGTCGGTCGAAGCATTCGAGAAGCATGGTCGGGCGGATCTCGCCGCGACGGAAGCGGCCGAGATCGCGATCATCGAAAAATATCTTCCCGCCGACATCGGTGACGACGAGATTCGCGCCGCTGTCCGGCAGGCGATCGCCGGCGGTGCCGCGAACGTGGGGAAAGTCATGAGCGCGGTGATGCCGCAGTTGAAGGGACGCGCCGACGGCACGCGAATCAATGCCGTCGTGCGCGAGGAGCTGAGCCAACAGAGTTGACCGTGATCATGACGAGGTACCACACAGCCCGAGCGTGCGACGCGTGTCGCCCGGTCGGGCTGTCTGAGTCTACGGAGGCGCGCACGCCACGCCGGCGAGTGGCGCGATGAACAGGCACGCGCTCGCGGTGCTCGAGTTTCCGCGCGTACTCGAGCTCGTCGCAGGCCGCGCATCCTCGCCGCTCGGCGCGGCGCATGTGCGTGCCCTCACCCCGCGCGAAGACCGCCAGTGGATCGAGGCCGAGCAGGCGCGTGTGATCGCCGTGCGCGCGATCGCCTCCGGCGATGGTGGATTTCGTCCGGAGCCGGTTCCCGACATTCGCGAGGCACTCGTTCGGCTGCGCGCCGCCGGCTCGGCGTGGAGCGGGGAGCAGCTGCGCGGCGCCGGACGTCTCCTGCGCTCGTCGCGACTGACGCGCGACGCGCTGAGCGACGAAAAACGAAAGAGCGTCGCGACAGCGGTGCTGGCGCCATTCGCCGCCCGGCTCGTGGTGGCGCGCGAACCGGAGCAGGCGATCGACCGCGCGATCGGCGATGATGGCTCGGTGCTCGATGAGGCGTCGTCCGCGCTCCGTCGCATTCGCCGCGAGCTGCGTGGCGCGCAAAGTGAGCTCGTGCAGCTGCTCGAACGCGCCATGGCGCGGCTCGATGACAGCCAACGGGTGCACGACATGTCGGTCACGCTTCGCAACGGACGCTACGTGATCCCCGTGCGCCGCGAGGCGCGCGGCGCCGTCGGCGGGATCGTGCACGACGAGTCGGCGACCGGCGGAACGCTGTTCGTCGAGCCGCCGGCCGCGGTCGAGTTCGGCAACCGAATCCGCGCCCTCGAGGCGGACGAGCTGCGTGAGATCGATCGCATCTTGCGCGAGCTGACCGACGCGATTCGCCCGCTCCGCGATGCCATGGCCGATTCGCTCGAGGCGCTGGTCGAGCTCGATTCGCTATACGCGCGCGCGAGATTCGCCGACGAGATGGGATGTGTGCCGGCCAGCTTCTCGAGTCCGGCCGACGGGTTTGCCATTGTGAACGGGCGGCATCCGCTGTTGCTCGCCCGCGGCGGCGAGGTTGTTCCCTTCGCACTGATGATGCAACCGGAGGAACACACGCTCCTCTTGTCCGGCCCCAACACCGGTGGCAAGACGGTGCTGCTCAAGGCTCTCGGCTTGATCTCGGCGCTGGCGCAGTCGGGGATCCCTGCACCGGTCGGCGCCGAGAGCCGCGTCGCGATCTTCGATGATTGCTTCGCCGATGTCGGCGACGAGCAGTCGATCCAGGCGAGTCTCTCGACGTTCAGCGCCCACGTGAAAAATCTGGGAGAGATTCTCGCGCGAGCGACCGCCAATTCTCTCGTGCTGATCGACGAGCTCGGATCGGGTACCGATCCAGCCGAGGGCGCCGCGCTCGGTGGCGCGATTCTCGAGGAGCTCACGCGCCGCGGCACCATGACGGTCGCGACCACGCATCTCGGCGCACTCAAGCTCCTGGCGACCGAAGTGTCCGGTGTCATCAACGCGTCGCTGCAGTTTGACGAGCAGGCGCTCGCGCCGACGTATCGCCTCATCAAGGGCATCCCAGGCCGGTCGTACGGGTTGAGCATCGCGCGGCGTCTGGAGCTGCCGGACGATGTGCTGACGCGCGCGGCGGAGCGCATTCCGAAAGGGGAACGCGACGTTGCCGCTCTGCTGACGACTCTCGAGCAGCGCGAGGCTGAGCTGGTGGGCCGGGAAGCCGCGGCGAAACTTGAAGCGGACCGCGCCGCCGCCAAGCTCGAGCGCTTGGCCGAGCGCGAGCGCAAGGTCCGCACGTCGGAGCGCGAGCTGGAGAAGGAGGGACGGCAGGATGCGCGGCGCTATTTGCTCGAGGCACGCGCAGAGGTGGAGCGCATCATCAAATCGCTCAAGAAGGGCGAGGCCGGTGATGATGCGCTTCGCGAAGCGCGGCGCGACGTCGAGACGATGGCCGGCGCTCAGGGAGAGGAGCTCGAGCGCATCGAGGTACGCGAGCGGAAGCTGCGCATCGCGTCGCCGGCGCCGATCGAGGCCGGCGCATTGGCCGTCGGCGATGCCGTCGCCGTGTCCACGCTGGGCGGGCGCGCGGGCCAAGTAGTGGAGCTGCGCGATGACCACGCCGTCGTGGCGGTGGGAGCGGTGAAAGTCACCATTCCCATCGCGACGCTCCAGCGCACGTCTCGCAAGAAAATCCAGCCGGAGACGACGGTCGAGCTTCGTGGCGACTTGCCGGACGTCGGACCGGTGTCGAGCGAGGTCGACTTGCGCGGGATGCGCGTCGACGAAATGGAAAATGCGTTGACGTACTTCATCGACAGCGCGGTGCGGGCGGACTTGAAGTCGGTTCGGATTATCCACGGCAAGGGCACGGGCGCCTTGCGGGAGCGTGTGACCGAGCTGTTGCGCGCCGACCGGCGTGTGCGCGAGCATCGCATGGGCGCATGGAACGAAGGGGGCGCCGGCGTGACCGTCGCGGAGCTCGCCTGATGTCGATCTCCGACGAAACGATCCAGCGCGTTCGTGATGAGGCGGACATCGTCCAGATCATCGGCGAGCATGTCGCGCTCAAGCGCGTGGGGGTGTCGATGCGCGGACCCTGTCCGTTTCATCAGGGAACCAAGCGCAACTTCACCGTGTCGGCGCAGAAGCGGATCTATCACTGCTTCGTGTGCAAGGAGAGCGGAGACGCGGTCGACTTCGTGATGAAGCGGCTCGGCTTCGACTTCCCCTCGGCGGTGCGCTTCGTGGCGGACAAGTCTGGGATCGAGGTGCGCGAGGTCGAATCGCGGCGCGACGCGCCCGATCCGAACGCGCCGCTCTACGAAGCGACGGCCGCAGCCGCGCATTTTTTCCGCACTGTGCTGTGGGATGAGTCCCAGGGCCAACAGGCGCGCGACTATCTCGCGCTCCGGCGCATCACGAAAGAGGCGGCCGACCGGTTCGAGATCGGCTTCGCCCCCGCCGATCGTGGCGCCATGCGCGACGCGTTGCTCGCCCTTGGCTTCAGCGAAGAACAGCAGCTCGAAGCCGGCCTGCTCGTCAAGCGGGACGAGGATGGCGAGCTGAGAGCACGATTCAGGAATCGTCTGATCTTTCCGATTCTCAGTGTCGCCGGCCGCTACGTGGGCTTCGGCGGACGGCTGCTCGGGCCGGGTGAGCCGAAGTACTTGAACTCGGCCGAGTCGGCGCTGTTCTCGAAATCGAAGCTACTCTATGGACTGAACTGGTCGAAGAACGCCGTGCGCAAGGACGATCGCGTGCTGGTGGTCGAAGGCTACTTCGATGCAATCCGCCTGATGTCCGCCGGGATCGAATCGGTGGTGGCGCCGCTCGGTACGGCGCTCACGGAGGGGCAGGTGACGCTCCTCTCCCGCTACACCAAGAACGCCTTCCTGCTGTACGACAGCGACGACGCCGGGCAGCGGGCGACCTTCCGCGCGGGCGATGAACTACTCCGTCACGGCTTCTCGGTGCAGGTGGTGACGCTTCCGGAGGGCGAGGACCCCGATAGCTTCGTCGACGAGCTCGGCGCCGACGCGATGCTGGCGCAGCTCAAGGACGCGCTCGACATCTTCGACCGGAAGGTGCAGCTGCTCGAACGCGGCGGATACTTCGCCGACCTGCGCAAGAAACGGCGCGCGCTCGATCGCTTGCTGCCGACCATTCGCGCCACGGCCGATCCGTACACGCGCGAGATGTACATCGACAAGACGAGCGCCGTGATCGGTGTCGGCCGGGATGTGCTGGAGCGCGAGCTCAAGCTGGGCTCGCCGCGCGAGAGCGAGCGGGCGGCGCGCCCCGCGCGCGAGGAGCCCGGTGGCGGTCGTCAATTACAGATCCGCGGTGGAGACGGCCGTGCGCGCGAGCGGCGCGACCCGCTCCCGGGCGAAAACGCTGAGCGGATGATCGTGAAAATCATGCTGCTCTTCCCGGAGGCGACCGAGCGCATCGCCGAGACCGTCGGCGAGGCAGACTTCACGACGCCGATGTACCGCGCGCTGTACCAGGCGTTGCTCGAGCGCGGCCTCCCGCTCCGGTTCGATGACCTGAGCGAAGAGGCAATCGTCGCCGCGCAGCTCATGCTCGCGGAGCCGAGCGAAATCGTCGATCTTGATCAGAGCCTGCAGGGCTCGGTCAATAACTTGCGGGTGCGCGAGCTACGGCGCGAGATCGAGGAGATGCAGCGGTTGATCGACATGAAGCCCGCGGAAATCGACGACCTCATCAAGCGAAAGCAGGAGATCGTCGCGGAGATTCGAGCGCTTGGCGGCACGGTTCCGAAGAACTTCAGAAGGAAAACAGGTTGAGCCATTCACGTTTTATGGAGGTTGCGTGCACCCAGATCTCGTAGCGCTCTTGGCTGTTCAGGACGATGACGCGGCACTCGCCGCGCTGGATCTCCGCACCAAAGCGCTCGACACCAAGACACAAGCGCTGGATCGCGAGCGCGCCGTCGCGGCCGATGTCGTCGAGCGCACCAAAACGCAGATCACCACCGAGGAAAAACGGCAGCGCGATCTGCAGCAGAACATCGACGCGCACAAGACAGCGCAGGACCACAACCTCGGCCAGCTCGATGCGGTTCGAAAGCAGCGCGAGGCGACGGCCGCGATGTCTCAGATCGATATCATGCGGAAGGCGCTCGCGTCGGAAGAGAGCGAGATGCACGCAATCGTCGCCCGGCTGCAGGAGCTGCGCCTGGCCCTGATCGCGCGCGAGGCTGAGCTAGCGGAAATGGACGAGCGGCAACAAACCGCCCGGGGCGAGATCGGCGAATCTCGTCGGGTTCTCGGCGAGGAGATCGCCGAGGCGAAGTCGAAGCGCGATGCGGCCTCCGCCGACGTCTCGCGCCCGATGCTGAATAAGTACGAGCGCATTCGCGTCCGGCAGGGCCATGGCGCGCTGTTCGCGATTCGCAACGCGGCCTGCAGCCACTGCAACACCGCCATTCCACTGCAGCGGCGCAACGTCATTGCGGGTGGAAAGTCAATCGAGGTCTGCGAGGGGTGCGGCGTGCTGCTCTACGCAACCGTTTGATGCTTGAGGGGAGGTCCGACGCGGTCTAGGTTGCCAGGGTGACTGCCTCCGCCCCTCGTGCGCGCATCGCCGCGCGGTGGATCCTTCCGCCGCAGCCCGACCCCGCTTTGGTGGCCGCGCTCGCCGCCGAGCTGACACTCCCTGAGGCCGTGTGCCGCCTGCTCGTGCAGCGGGGCTTCGGCGCTTCCGACGTCGCCAAGCGCTACCTGCGTCCTCGCCTCGACCAGCTCCACGATCCATGCTCGATGCTCGATCTCGACCGCGCCGTCGAGCGCCTCGCGCGGGCGGTGCGCGAGCGCGAGCTCATCATGATCCACGGCGACTATGACGTCGACGGAATGGCATCAACCTCGCTGCTCGTGCGGGCCATTCGCGAATTTGGTGGCGAGGTGATGCCATTCATTCCCCTTCGGCTGGTCGATGGCTACGATCTCACGATGGCGGGGGTGCGCGCCGCGATCGATGCCGGGGTGAAGGTGATGGTGACGGCGGACTGTGGCACCAACGCGATCGAGCCCGTGCGGGCACTGTGCGCCGCTGGCATCGATGTCATCGTCTCCGATCACCATTTGCCGAGCGGGCCACTACCAAGCTGTCTGGCGGTGCTCAATCCCAAGCGGCCCGGATGCGAATATCCCGATAAGGATCTCGCCGCGGTGGGCATCGCCTTCAAGCTCGCGCTCGCGCTGGCCAAGGAGCTTGGGCAGAACGAAAGCGCGATCTATCGGATGCTCGATCTCGTCGCGTTGGCGACCATTGCCGACGTCGCGCCCTTGCGGGGTGAGAATCGCGTGCTGGCGCGCTTCGGCCTCAAGGTGCTCAAGGAGACCACCAATCCCGGATTGCGCGCGCTGATTCGTTCGTCGGGATTGGAGGGCAAGCAGCTGACGGCAGGGCGCGTCGGATTCATTCTTGCGCCGCGGTTGAACGCTGTGGGCAGACTAGGCCATGCACTGCGCGGCGTCGAGCTGTTGACGACCGAGGATGAGAGTCAGGCAAACGCGATCGCGCGCGAGCTCGAGGAGCTGAACATCCGGCGGCAGACGATCGACCGCGCTACGCTGGATGAGGCGAGGAAGATGGTCGAGCAGCTCGATCTCGAGAGCGTGCACGGCATCGTGCTGGCCGGCGAAGGATGGCATCCCGGCGTGATCGGCATCGTCGCGTCGCGCTTGGTCGAGGAGTTTGGCCGCCCGGTCGTGCTCGTCGCGATCGAGAATGGCGAGGGGAAGGGAAGCGGGCGCTCGATTACCCCCTTCGACCTCCACGAGGCGCTGAGCGACGTGCGCGAGCTGTTCATCCGGTTCGGCGGCCATCGCTCCGCGGCCGGCGTGACGATCGCCGCTGAGAGCATTCCGGAGTTCGCCCGGCGGTTCAACGAAGTCGCTCGCGCGAAGCTGACGGCCGAGGATCTGGTGCCGGAAGTGCGCGTCGACATGGAGGTGCCGCTCTCGCACGTCGGGTTCGATCTCGAAGCGCTCTTCCGCCACTTCGAGCCGTTCGGTCACAGCAACGCCGCGCCGGTGCTGGTGACTCGCGGGGTGCGCCTGGCAGCCCCGCCTCGCGTCGTGGGAAACGGACATCTCAAGCTGCGCGTGATCTCCGACGATGGAGGCCAGCTCGATCTCATGGGGTGGGGAATGGCCGCGCTGGCCGAGGAACTCGATGTTGCGACGCCGTTCGACATCGCTTACCGGCTCGAGCGCGATGACTTCAACGGCCAGCCGCGAGTGCAGGGCCGGCTCGCCGACCTCCGCCGTTAAGCGACCGTGCGGATCGTCGCCGGACGCTGGCGCGGACGCAAGCTCGGCGTTCCGGCGGGAGCTGACATCCGCCCGACGGCCGACAAAGTGCGCGAGGCGTGGATGAGCATCGTGCAGCACGACATTCCGGCGGCGCGCGTGTTGGACCTCTTCGCCGGCACCGGTGCGCTCGGCATCGAAGCGCTGTCGCGCGGTGCGGACCATGCGGATTTCGTCGAGCAATCGACCGCCAGCATCGACGTGCTGCGCAAGAACCTCGAGGCGGTCGGCGCCGGCAGCGCCGCGGCCGTCCACCGCGCCGATGCGCTGAAATTTATCGAGCGTTTGTCCGCCGCGAGCTACGACATCGCCTTCGCCGACCCGCCGTACCGTCAAGGGTTGGCGAGCGCGGTGGCCGAACGCTGGCTTTCCGCTCCCTTCTCGCGCATCCTCGGCGTCGAGCACGAATCCACCGAACGCCTCCCTCCCGGCGGCGAGTTGCGGCGCTACGGGACCACCGGGATTACCTTCTACCGCCGGGGGTAGACTGTGCCCTCGGTTTGCCTCCCTCACCCAGACGCCGCGATGTCCAAGATCGCCCTGTACGCCGGAAGCTTCGATCCGATCACGCGCGGCCACGAAGATCTCATTCGGCGAACGGTCGCCTTCGCGGATCACCTCGTCGTGGCGTTGGCGACGAATTCGGCCAAGGCCCCGCTCTTTTCAGTCGAGGAGCGCGTCGGGTTCATCAAGGATTCGGTCGGCGATGACGAGCGCGTGGAGGTGCGGCAGATCGACGGGCTGCTGGTGGCGTTCGCGAAGAAAATAGGCGCCACGCTCTCGATCCGTGGTTTGCGCGCGGTTGCCGACTTCGAGTACGAATATCAGATGGCGCTGATGAACCGGCATCTCTATCCCGACCTCGAAACGGTGTTCATGGTGCCGAGCATCACGCGGACGTACGTGAGCTCGAGCATCGTGCGCGAGGTGGCGCGCTACGGCGGTGAGATCGATGATCTCGTGCATCCGGTCGTCGCGCGCGCGCTGCGCGCCAAGTTCGCCACCCCGGCCACGCCTGCATGAGCTTCATCGAAAGGCTTCGAGCCCGGGCCGCCGAGCGACCGCGCCGCATCGCGTTTCCCGAGAGTGCGGACGAGCGAACGCTGGACGCCGTTCGCGTCATGGCCGAGCAGAAGATCGTCGAGCCGGTGCTCATCCTTGATCCGACGCGACCGGATACCCACCGCGCCGCGTTCGCCGTCGGCGTCGAGACGGTCCGGACCGACGAGCGCGCGATGCGCGACTCGATCGTCAATCAATTGTTGTTCAGACGGGGCGCGAAAGGGCTGACGCCAGAAGCTGCCGACCGGATCGCCGTGAGCCCTCTGTACTGCGCCGACTTTCTCACCGCCACGGGCGTCGTCGACGGCTGCGTCGCCGGCGCGGCGCACACCAGCGCCGAGGTGCTTCGCGCCGCGCTCTGGATGGTCGGGCCCGCCACCGGAGTCACGACCATCTCCAGCGCGTTCTATATGGTCGTGCCGCACTTTCGCGGTGACAGCGAAGAGGTGCTGACTTTCACTGACTGCGCGGTCGTCCCCGAGCCGACGGTGGATCAGCTAGCCGACATCGCGATTGCCGCGGCCCTGGACCGGCGGCGCATCATCGGTGACGAGCCACGAGTGGCGTTGCTGTCATTCAGTACCCACGGCAGCGCATCGTCGCCGGCGGTGCTGCGAGTGCAGGAGGCGGTCACGGAGATCCGTGCTCGCGATCCGATACTCAATGTGGATGGCGACCTCCAGGCCGATGCGGCGCTGATCGCGGATGTGGCGACGCGCAAAGCGCCGGCCAGCACCGTCGCGGGGCGTGCGAACGTGCTAGTATTCCCCTCACTCGACGCGGGGAACATCGCGTACAAACTGGTCGAGCGTCTGGCCCGCGCGGTGGCGATCGGACCGATCACGCAAGGATTGGCGAGACCGTGCAATGATCTCTCGCGCGGCGCGCGGGCCGATGACATTATCAATGTGGCGGCCATCACGGCATTGCAGAGTCTGGACGCGGCGGACCATCGGTGACTCGGGGGAGTAACATCACATGAGCTTTTCGATCAAGAAGCAGGGAGAGATCGTCGTGGTAGATGTCGAAGGCCAGTTGATCGTGGGCAACCGGCAAGAGCTCAAGCAGAAGGTGCTGGACGAGCTCGAGCGCGGCGAGAAGAAATTCCTGATCGACTTCAGCCAGACCGGCTATATCGATAGCTCCGGCCTCGGCGTGCTCGTCTCGCTCTCGAAGAAGATCCGCGAGCAGGGCGGCGAGCTGCGGCTGGCCAATTTGAACGATGACTTGAAGACACTGTTCGAGCTCACCAAGCTCGACACGCTCTTCCAGATCGCCGACACGCGCGAGCGCGCGCTCGAGAGCTTCTAGCGTGTCGTTGACGCAGCGGAGTGCCAGCAGCACGGTCGCATGCGATCAGTACTGAGCACCGATCCGGACCCGCCGTTCAAGAGATTGCGCGTCGCTCTCGAAGTCGAGATTCCGAGCGACGTCAGGTGCATCGAGCGGGTCGTCGAGTTGGTCGCGCGGCAATGCCAGGAGCTGGAGTACAACCCGCGGCAGATCGCGCTCAACGTGCCGGTCGCTCTCACCGAAGCGTTGTCGAACGCGATTCTGCGCGGCAATCATGAAGATCCGGACAAGAACGTGCAGGTGCGCGCCGAGGTCGACCGAGAGCAGCTGATCATGGAAGTGGCCGACGAGGGCGATGGATTCGATCTCGACATGTGCATCGTCGATCCGGCCATCGGCGACAACGTCTTGCGTGAGGATGGTCGCGGCTTGTTCCTGATGCGGCGCCTGATGGACCGCATCGAGCGCTACTCGAATCACCGCAACATCGTGCGCATGGTGATGCGCCGGCACGATTGAGTGACCGACCTCGAGTCGTTGCTTGCCGCGTTCCATACCGCCACCCAGTGCGACGCCGCCGTCTGGAGCATCGAGAGCGGCGCGCCGGTCCTTCAAGCGGCGGCGATGCACGGCGGCGTGCACGCACGCTGGAAACCCGCGCTCCCGAGCTCCATCGATTCGCCGCCCGTGACGGTCAACTCGCCGGGCGGCCCGGTTCTTCTGGCGGCGATCACCGGACCGCACGCCGCACTCCTCGCCGTCGGACCGTGCCCGCCCGGCACGTCGCTCCCGCTCGATCGATTCCTTGCCTTTCTTCTCCCCGTCGCCTCTCAGTTTCTGCAGGCCGCGATGGAGGTCGAGCACGCGGCGAACGAACTGGCCGAGCGCTACGAGGAGATCAACCTTCTCTACACGATCACCGAGATCCTCGGCCGCACGGTATCGCTCGAGGAAACCGCCGCGACGATCCTTAAGGAGATCTCCGAGACGGTCGGTGCGCGGCGCGGTTCGATTCTCGTCTTCGACGCGGTGACCGCCACCCTCCAGGCGGTCGCCGTGCTCGGCGCGAGCACGCTCGACGTGCCGCCGATCAGCGTCGATGACGAGTGCAGCGTGTCGGCGAGCGTATTCCGCGAGCGGCACGCGACGATTGCCGAGGATGGCGACGGCGACTGTGAGGCCGAATCGCGCTACCGGCGCGGCGCGATGCTGTCGGTGCCGATCATGTGGACGCAGCCCTCCGGCACCGCGGAGCCGCTGGGCGTGGTCAACCTGAGCGACCGGCGGTCGGCGCAGCCCTTCTCAGCCGGCGATCAGAAGCTGATGACCGCGATCGCGACGCAGATTGGCACGGCGATCGAGAACGCCCGGCTCGTGCGCGCATCGCTCAGCCAGCAGCGGCTGGTGCGCGAGCTCGAGCTCGCGCACGATTTGCAGATGCGTCTGTTGCCGAGGACGGACGTCGTCGCTCCGGAGGCCACCGTCGCCGCGCGCGTGATTCCCGCGGAAAATGTCGGCGGGGATTTCTACAACCTGTTCAAGCTGGGTCAGGGCCGGACGGGCGTCATGATCGGTGACGTGTCGAGCCACGGCTATCGCGCCGCTCTCATCATGGCGCTCGCGCTGAGTGCGTCGGCCATTCACGCGCAGTCGTCGAACGACCCCGGCACCGCGCTGGCCGCGCTGCTCGAGACGCTCGGCGACGAGCTGGCCAGCACCGAGATGTTCATTACGGCGTTCTATGCGGTGATCGATCGCGACGCCGGCACGCTGCGCTACGCGAACACTGGGCACCCCCACGCCTTCCATGTCACCGGCGAGGGCGACGTCGTCCGCCTGGGCGCGCTCGACCCGCCGCTCGGCATGGTCGACTGGGCGCCGAGCGCGGTTTCGCGCTCGTGGACCAAGGAGCGCGACGTGCTGGTGCTGTTCACCGATGGTGTGAGCGATGCGCGCAACCGTGCGGGACGGCGGCTTGGCGAGCAGCCAGTGGTCGATATCGTCGTCGCCAATCGCCGTGAGACCCCGGCGACGATCGTCGAGCGCGTGGTCGAGACGCTCGAAGACCACATCGGCGGCGCCACGCAGCGCGACGATCTTGCGCTCGTGGTGTTGCGAAGCTGATGATCGCGCCGGGCGGCGGCGCGGGCCGCATGCCGCCCATCCGAAAGAGCCTCGGCCAGCACTTTCTGTCGGATGTGCGGATTCTCGGTCGCATCGCCGATGCGATCGAGATCGTGCCGGGCGAGACGGTGATCGAGATCGGACCGGGCCGCGGCGCGCTCACTGAGCAGCTGCGCGCGCGCGGCGCGCGGGTGATCGCCGTCGAAATCGATCGCATGCTGTCGGAGATGCTCGCGAAGCGCTACGCGGGCGACGATTCCGTCCGCATCATCCAGGGCGATGCGCTGGAAACCGAATTCGGCGAGGCGGCCGGTGGAGCGTACACGCTCGTCGGCAACGTGCCCTACTACATCACGACGCCATTGATCTTTCACGCGCTCGAGCGGCCGCGCGCCTCGCGCTCCGTGTTCTTGGTGCAGCGAGAGGTGGCGACACGCATGGCGGCTCCCCCCGGAGGCAAGGAGTACGGGGCGCTGAGCGTCAACGTGCAGTCGGTCGCGCGCGTGGAGCTGCTGTTCGGCGTGCCGGCGGCTTCGTTCAATCCGCCTCCGAGAGTCGAGTCGGCCGTCGTGCGTCTCACCCCGCTGGCCGACCCCATAGTGGCACCGGAGCGCGAAGCTCGTGTGCGCTCGTTCGTGCAGGAGGTGTTCGGACTGCGGCGCAAGCAGATGCGCCGCGTGCTGCGCACCGTCGCCAAGCTCGATGTCGATGCCGTGAACGCGATTCTGGCGGCCTGCGAGATCGATCCCGAAGCGCGGCCCGAGACACTCGCGCCGGCGCAATTTGCCCAACTCGCCGCGGCGCTCGACTGATCGAGCGCTGCGCGACCGCTACTCCATGTTGGTGAGCGCGAAGGACAGGCCTTCGAGCTCCATCGCCATGTTGACCGTCTTGAGGGCGATCGTGTCGGCCACCTGCAGCTGAATCGGCGCGAAGTTCATGATGGCGCGGATGCCGGAGGTGGTCACGAGGTCGGCCACCTGCTGCGCCGCGTCGGCGGGGACGGTGATCACGGCGATGTCGGCGGGATCGCTGCGGCTATCGGAGGCGAGCTTGGCCGTGTCCCGAATGGTGAAGCCATCGACCTTCCGGCCGACCTTGGCCGCGTCACTGTCGTACACGGCGGTGATCAGGAAGCCACGCTGCCGGAATCCCCGGTACTGTGCCAGCGCGGCGCCGATCTTCCCGGCGCCAATGATGATGACTTTCCACTGCTTGCCGAGCCCGAGGATGCTTCGCAGCTTGCCCGCGAGCTCGGGAACGGCGTAGCCCAGACCGCGCTTGCCAAACGAGCCGAAAAACGAGAGATCCTTGCGCACCTGGGCCGAGGTGGTGCCGCCGCGCGCCGCGAGCTCGTCGCTGGAGACGGTGGCGATGCCACGCGTCTCGAATTCTTCGAGAAATCGGAGGTAGACGGACAACCTCCGCACGGTCGATTCAGCTATACGCTTCACAGGTCCGGACATCTTGTGAATGAATTCACAAGCTAACGAGCGCGGACATCGTTGGGTAGCGTCTCATTATGTTCTCGCCATGCCAGTGAACGTCACGTCCGAGATCGGCCGGCTCCGTAGAGTCATCGTGCATACGCCAGGCCCGGAGCTGCTCGCCGTCACCCCATCGACCCGCGAAGATTACCTCTACGACGACATCATCGACGTCGAGATCGCGCAGCGGGAGCACCGCCGCTTCACCGCCATCCTCGAACGCTTCGCGGAGGTTCACTACGTCCGCGACCTGCTGACCGAAGTGGCCGCCAGCGCGGCGGTGCGTGAGCTGCTGTTGCGCGAAACGCTCGACATCGTGCCGTCGAGCGCGCTCGCCAGATCGATCAGCGAGAAACCGGTCGCCGACCTCGTGCAGATGCTGATTGAGGGGGAAGAGGAGCATCCCGGCTCGCTGGCGCGAACGCTCAACGAGTACGGCTACTCGCTGCCCCCGGTGCCCAATCTCTTCTTTACTCGCGATGTCGCGATGGCGATCGGTGAGCACGTGATGATCGGGTCGATGCGTTACGGCGCGCGCTGGTCGGAAGAGCTGATCATGAAGACGCTCTTCCTCCATCATCCCTCACTCTCCAACAGCGGCATTCTCTATGATGGCGCGGCCGAGCGCCGTCACAACTACACGTTGGAAGGCGGCGACGTCCATCCGTTGCGCGCCGACACGCTCATGATCGGCTTCAGCGAGCGGTCGAGCCCGGCGGCCATCGATCACTTGATGAACGTCGTGTTCGAGAAAACTCCGGTGACCGATGTCATCGTCGTCGTGATGCCGAAGGAGAACACCGCCATCCATCTCGACATGATCTTCACGCAAGTCGACCGCGATCTTTGCTCGATTTTTCCGCCCCTCTTCGTCGGGCCGGAGCGGTTGACGATTCTGCATCGCCACAAAGGCCAGCAGAACATGAAGGAGATGCCGAACGTATTCGCCGCGCTTCAAGCGGTGCAGCTACCGATGGAGCCGATCTTTTGCGGCGGCGAGAAGCGCGTGACGCAGGAGCGCGAGCAGTGGGGCTCCGGATGTAACTTCTGCGCCATGCGCCCTGGTCTGGTGACGTCCTATGGCCGCAACACGGCGACACTGCGCGAGATGGAAAAGATGGGATTCCGCATCGTCTCGGCCGCCAACTTTCTCACGGGACAGGAGCGCATTCGTGACGATGAGCGCGCGGTGATAACTTTCGAGGGAAGCGAGCTCGTGAGAGGCGGCGGCGGCCCGCGCTGCATGACGCTGCCAATCGAGCGCGATGATCCCTGGTCATAGAGCAGTTTCTACTCCTACACCCCAACCCCCACACCCGCCTTCACGTTGACCGTCGGCTTCTCCTCCCGCCCCGCCGAAACGCGCCTGACCGAGCGCGCGCTCGATCTGTTGGCGCTCGGCCCCGCCAACGCCGTCGTCCTGATTGAACACGTGTGCCAAATGCCGGGTGCGCCGCGGGTGGTCGCCGAGGCGATGGCGCTGGCACTCTTTGCCCAGCGCTCGGAGTTCACGCGCGATGATGCGGGGCAATGGTGGTTGGCGTCGCAGCGGATGCCCGTGCCGGCCGATCCGGAGATTCGCGCCGTTCACGAAGCGCTGCCGCGGGCCGACGAGCTTGGCCTGCTCTCCTACGTGGTCGTCGACGTCGAGACGACGGGCACGCGCGCCTGGAACGGCGATCGCGTGACGGAGATCGCCGCCATCGTCGTGCGCGATGGCGCGATCGTCGACAGCTTCGAGACGTTGGTGAATCCGGAGCGTCCGATCCCACCCTGGATTTCATCGCTCACCAACATCACGTGGGACATGGTCAGGAATGCGCCGCGGTTTCGCGACGTCTGTGAGCGGTTGCTCGACGTGATGGAGGGGCACGTGTTCGTCGCGCACAACGCGGAGTTCGACTGGCGATTCCTGTGCGCCGAGGTGCATCGCGCGTCGGGGCGACAGCTGATGGGGCGGCGGCTCTGCACCGTGAAGCTGGCGCGAAAGTTCCTGCCGCAGCTCCGCAGCCGGAAGCTCGACTTCGTCGCCAACTATTACGGCATCAACATCACCGCGCGCCACCGCGCCGGAGGTGATGCCACCGCGACCGCCCACGTCCTGATGCGGCTGCTCGATGAGGCCCGGTCGCGCGAGTGCCGGTGCTGGGATGACCTGCAGCGCATGCTGACGACTCCGCGCGTGGGTAAGCGCCGTGGCCGCCGAGCGCCGGCCATGCCGCAACCCGTCGACAAGGACACCACCGCATGAGCGCCATGGAGCCACGGGTACAATCACGCAGCATTGGGTCGCTACGCGTGCACGCCATTCAGGCGGGTGGTCAGAAGCTCGACGGTGGCGCGATGTTCGGCGTGGTGCCCAAGCCACTCTGGGAGCGCCGCATTCCGGCCGACGACCGCAACCGGATCCAGCTTGGCATGCGCTGTCTTTTGATCGAGCACGACAGCGGGTTGATCCTGATCGACAGCGGCGCCGGCAACAAAGAGTCGTCGAAGTTCCTGGAGATCTATGGGATCGAGAATGCCGGTATCGATGGGCGAACGATGCTCGAGGACGGCATTCGCGCCGCGGGACACCGGCTCGAGGACGTGACGCTCGTCATCAACTCGCATCTGCATTTCGATCATGCCGGCGGCAACACGTATCGCGATGCAAGCGGCGCGATCAAGCCCTCACTGCCCAGGGCGCGATACGTCATGCAGCGCGGCGAGTACCAATACGCGACGCACACCAACGAGCGGACGTCAGCCAGCTACTTCGATCACAACTTCGTGCCGCTGATGGAAGCTGGCGTCGTCGATCTCGTCGATGGGGAGCGCGAGATCGTGCGGGGCGTGACCGTGATGCCGACGCCGGGCCACGTCCCGTTTCATCAGGGTATCCGCATCGAATCGGCCGGCGAGATCGCGTTTTTCCTGGCCGACCTCGTGCCGACCCACGCCCATTTGCCGCTCCCGTGGATCATGGGCTACGACGTCGAGCCGCTGGTCACGCTGGAGACCAAGCGCAACTTTCTCAGGCGCGCCGTGGATGAGCGATGGCTCGTGATCTTCGAGCACGACGCCACCGTTCCATGGGGGCGTGTCGTCGCGGACGGAAAGACGTACTCGCTGGCGGCCGCGGATTGACCCGAGCCGCGGATGCCAAAACGCTTGGCAAGGGCAAGGGCAAGGGCAAGGAGCAGCCGCAGATTTCCGCAGATGAACGCAGATAGATGTTTTCTGTTCGAGAAAGCAATTGGAGGCTAAGAGCCACTCTTAGCATTTGCTCTTGTCGTATCTGCGGCCATCTGCGGAAATCTGCGGCTGCCCTTGTGGTAGCACAGCAAAAGCCCGCGAGACTTGACTCGGCCCCATCTGCGGCCTAAACTTATTACTGACAACAGAGTAAGTGGATCGGCGCAGCCGGTCCCACCCTTCGGCCCTCGAGTAAACATCGAGGTGTGCTGATGGAGTCGATGACTCAGTGACGCCTGACGACCCGCTTCGTGCGGGAGAGGCGTCAATGAACGCGCGGACTCCGAAGGGCAGAGTCCGCGCTTTTGTTTCCCTTCGATCGAGGTTCCGTGGCAACTACGACTCCTTCTTCTTCATCGTCTTCGGCCTCCAACACACAGGACGCCACGAAGCGCGTTCGCGTCAACCGGCAGATCCGGATCAGTCCGCTACGCGTCATTGCACCCGACGGCTCGCAGCTCGGCATTCTGGATCTGGAAACAGCTCTCGCGCAGGCCGAAGCACAGGGGCTGGATCTCGTTGAAGTCGCGCCGATGGCCCGTCCGCCGGTCGTCCGCATCATGGACTACGGCAAGTTCAAGTTCGAGCAAGCGAAGATGGCGCGGCAGGCCAAGAAGAAGCAGCACGTGATTCACTTGAAAGAAGTGAAGTATCGCCCCGGCATCGACGATCACGACTTCGACACGAAGACGAAGCACGCGCGCCGATTCCTCGAAGAAGGCAACAAGGTCAAGGTCACGATGATGTTCCGCGGCCGTCAGGTCGCTCACCCGGAGCTTGGCAGGATCGTACTCGATCGCGTGGCCGCGGAGATCGCGGATTTGGGCAAGATCGAGAGCGACGCAAAGCTCGAGGGGAAGAATATGACGATGATTCTCGCGCCGAAATGAGCGGAGCTCGCTCCGCATTGAATGGAGTTTTGCAATGCCGAAGATGAAGACCCACAAGGGTGCGGCCAAACGCTTCAAACTCACCGGGACGGGAAAGGTGAAGCGCAACAAAGCGTTCAAGAGCCACATCCTCACCAAGAAGAGCTCGAAGCGGAAGCGCAAGCTCCGCCGTCCCGGCCTGATCGCCACGCCCGGCGATCAGAAGCGCATGAAGCGCCTCATTCAGGCGTAAGGAGCCTATATGCCTCGCGCCGTATCGAACGTTCCGCGCCTCAAGCGCAAAAAGCAGATCATGAAGGCCGCTCGCGGGGGCTTCGGCGCCCGCAGCAAGCTCTGGAAAGCGGCGAAGGAAAATGTCGAGCGGGGTTGGAAGTACGCGTACCGCGACCGCAAGAACAAGAAGCGCGATTTCCGCAAGCTGTGGATCACGCGCATCAACGCCGCCGCTCGTCTGAACGACATGAGCTACAGCGTGTTCATGAACGGGCTCAAGCTCGCCGGCATCGAAGTCGACCGGAAAATTCTGGCCGACATCGCCGTGCACGATCCCGCCGCGTTTACGGTGCTCGCCGAGGCTGCTCGGGGAGCGTTGTCCGCGGCGTAAGCGCGGCGTTCGCACTCGCATCACCCGGCGGCAGGCAACCTCGCGTTGGCTGCCGCCGTGTCTTTTCCAGGATATGCTCGGCGGAACACAGACGCAGATAACGCAGACCTACTTGTCATGACTGATACCCACGAACTGCTGGGCCGAATTCGCCGCGCGGAAATCGACGGGCTTGCTGCGCTCGGCGGCGCTGCGTCCGCCGATGAATTGCAGCAGCGACGCGTCGAGATGCTCGGCCGCAAAGGCGGCATGTTGACGAATCTGATGGGCGAGATTCCGAAGCTCGCGGTCGAAGATCGGCGGGCCGTCGGCGCGGAGATCAATCGCGTCAAGACGGTGCTCGAGGCAGCGCTCGATACGAAAGCCGCCGAGCTCGCCGCCGCCGCCCCCGCCGGTCCATTGCTCGACCTCTCGCTCCCGCCCCGACGGCAGTGGCAGGGCGCCAAGCATCCGGTCACGCTGATCCTCGAGGAGATCGAATTGATCTTCCGCGAGCTCGGCTTCACCGTCGCGCTCGGGCCCGAGGCGGAGTACGAGTGGTACAACTTCGGTTCGCTGAATTTCCCGGCGGATCACCCGGCGATGGACATGCATGACACGTTCTACCTGAATCCCGGTACACTCCTCCGCACGCATACCTCACCCGTGCAGATGCGTACGCTGCAACGCTACGAGCCGCCGATTCGGATCATCGCGCCGGGCAACGTCTACCGCCGCGATCCATTCGATGCATCGCACGGCCCGATGTTCTCGCAGCTCGAGGGCCTCGCGGTCGATGAGGGGATCAGCTTCGTCGACCTGAAGGCGACGCTGTCGCGCTTCGCCAACCGGCTCTTCGGCGCGACGAAGACGCGGTTTCGGCCAAGCTTCTTTCCATTCACCGAGCCGTCGGCCGAGATGGATGTCGAGTGTCAACTCTGTCGTGGCGCGGGCTGCGCGGTGTGCAAGGGCACCGGCTGGACCGAGATCATGGGATGCGGCATGGTGCATCCGGTGGTGATCGAGAACGCCGGTCTCGACAGCGAGCGCTATTCGGGATGGGCCTTCGGCATGGGCCCAGGCCGCATCGCGATGCAGCGCTTCGGCATCCCCGACATGCGTATCCTCTACGATTCCGACGTCCGATTTCTGGAGCAGTTCGCCGAATGAACGCGTCGTATGCTTGGCTCAAATCGCTCGTCCCGTTCGTCCAGACGCCGGCCGAGCTGCGCGATCTTCTCACCGCTCGCTGCGCGACGGTGGATGAGGTGGTGCCGCTGCGCGCCGATCTCGCGTCCATCGTCGTCGGACTGGTCGTGGAAGAGGCGCCGCATCCGGACTCGGACCATCTCCACATCACCAGGGTCGACGCCGGATTCGGTCAGCTGCTCGATGTGGTGTGTGGCGCGCCCAACGTGACGGCGGGAAAGAAGTATCCGTTCGCCGCGGCGGGCACGACGCTACCGGGCGGGCTCAAGCTCGAGCGCCGCAAGATTCGTGGCCACTACTCCAACGGCGTGCTCTGCTCGGCGCGCGAGCTGGCGCTGGGCGATGAGCACGAGGGCATTCTCGAGCTCGAGACCACCGCCGCGCCGGGCACGCCGTTTCTCTCGGTGTATCCGGCTGGCGACACGCGCCTCGTCATCGACGTGCTGCCGAATCGTCCCGACCTACTCTCGCACATCGGGGTGGCGCGGGAAGTGGCGGCGGCAACGTCGCTGCCGCTAGTGGTTCCGTCGGTGGGCACGGCCCTCATTCCCCCGGCCGCGCGGGCAGACGAGAGCGGCGACGCGGGACCGGTGCGCGTGACGATCACCGATGCCGAGGGATGCCGACGCATCATGGGTGTCGTCATCCGCGGCGTGAAAGTTGGGCCGAGTCCATCGTGGATGGTCGACCGCCTCGCGGCGGTGGGCAGCCGGTCGATCAGCAACATCGTCGACGTGACAAACTACATGATGCACGAGAGCGGTCAGCCGATGCACGCGTTCGACGTGTCGAAGCTCGCCGGCCCCGCCATCGTGGTGCGCCGCGCCCGTGATGGCGAGTCGATCGTCACGCTCGACGGTGTGTCGCGTTCGCTCGACGCCACCATGACCGTCATCGCCGACGCCGAGCGCGCCCAGGCGGTAGCGGGCGTGATGGGCGGCGCGACGAGCGAAGTGAGCGACGCGACAACCGACATCTTTCTCGAGGTCGCCAACTTCGAGCCGATTTCGGTGCGCCGCACGCGAAGCACGCTCGCCCTGTCGACCGACGCGAGCTACCGATTCGAACGCGGCGTCGACATTGAGGCCGCTGCGGCGATCCTCGAGCGCGCCGCGCGGATGATCATCGAGGCCGCCGGCGGCCAGGTCGCGGGGATGCCGGTCGACATTTTCCCACGCGCCAGCGCGCCGCGCACGATCGCGTTGCGTCTCGCGCGTGCATCCACGCTGCTCGGCGTCGCGGTCGCGGAGTCTGAGGCGTCGGCACTCCTGAGCTCAGTCGGCTTCCGCTGCGCGAGCGGGAACGGGACAGTGCTCGGCGTGACGGTGCCATCCTGGCGATCGGACGTGACGGCCGAGGTGAATCTTGTCGAAGAGCTGGCCCGGCTGCGCGGCTACGATTCCTTTCCGGATGAGCTGCGCCCATTCCGCGCCGGCGCTTCGCCGGACGCGCCGCTCTGGGCAGTCATGAATCGAGTGCGCGACCGGCTCGTCGCGTGCGGCCTGCTCGAGCTGAGGCCGATGCCGTTCGTCGCCGGAGCAGATCACGGCTTCGCGCGCGTCACCAATCCGTTGGCGGAAAGCGAATCCTATCTGCGGCGCGATGTGGGGGACACGCTCGCGCATCGCGCGGAGTACAATCTGGCGCGCATGCAGGGCAACCTGCGCCTGTTCGAGATCGGCGTGGCATTCGAACCGAACGGCGGCGTGCTCCCGCGCGAAGAGATGCGCGCCGCGGCGTTGATCATGGGGCTGCGCCGTCCGCCGCATTTCACCGAACCGAATCCGCCGCCGTTCGACGAGTGGGATGCCAAGGCGCTCGCTCAATCGATGCTGGACTCGCTCGGTATCACCGGCGCCGAGCTCGTCGCGGGTAGCGGTGACACGTTGTGGGAAATGCGCGCCAACGGCGGGCAAGTCGGACGCGTCAGCCGCGTCGCGCTCGATGCGCCCGTGTGGGCATCGCCCGCATTCGGCATCGAGATGCGTATTGCCTCGATCGATTCCGGATTTGTCGCGCCGGAGGGACAGCATGCGCCAGCGAGCGCGAATGGAGAGCCAGCGCGCGCCGCGCGGGCGTTCCGCGCGCTCCCGTCGACGCCCGCATCCGACATCGACATCGCGCTGCTCGTGCCGAATGACATGGCCGCGTCGCGCGTCGAAGCGCTGATCCGTTCGTCGAGCGGCGCGTTGCTCGAATCGCTGGAGGTCGTCAGCGAGTACCGTGGCGACGGAGTGCCGCAGGGCTTCCGCAGCATCGCGTGGCGCCTCACCTTCCGGGATCCGGCGCGAACGCTACAGGGCAAGGAGATCGCCGGACGGCGCGAAAAGCTCGTGCGCACCCTCGAGGGAGAACTCGGTGTCAGACAACGAACGGCCTGATCTAACCGCGTTTCAGGAGCTGGAGCATTCGGTTCGGGCGCTCGGCCACGAGATCGCCGTCTGGCGACGTCGTACGCAGCTCGCGGAGTCGCGCTTGCGCGAACTCGAGGGCGCCATGGCCGGCGGCGCCGCTCACCCCGACCGCGTGGCCGAGCTCGAGCGCGAGAACAAAGAGTTGCGCGGGCGCTTGGATACGGCGGGCGAGCGCATGCGCGTGCTCCTCGAACGTACGACGTTTCTCCGCCAACAACACGAGACCGGGAGCGAGCGATGAGTGAACGCAAGAGCGTCGTGCGCGTCTCGATCGTTGGCGAGGAGTACACGATTCGGACGGCCGCTTCGTTGGAGCACACGCGCGCCGTGGCGCAGTACGTCGACCAGGCGATCCGCGCCGTTCTCAACGCCGGCACCGTGGTCGAATCCCACAAAGCCGCCATCCTTGCCGCCCTCCAGATCACCGATCAACTCTTCCAGGCGCGCGAAGAGCAGGGCGAGCTGACGCAGGCGATGCGAGGTTTGGCGCGGGACGTGGATGCGTGGATGCCGGCGCACAAGTCAGCGGGCGAGTGACCCTAGCCCCCAGCCCCCAAACCCTCGCTTTTTGCCGCACAAAAGCTAGCTTGTCGTCAGGACCGAACCCGTAGCTCCAAGTGATCGTTGCAGTTAGCCCGTCCCGACTCGCGCCCTTCGCCGGCGCTGGTCCGGCCGGCGTGCGCGACGCTGGGACGCGGGTTCAACTCGTGGGATTACCCTCGTAAGCGCGGCGATGCTGCCGTGCTGGAGCATAGATGAAATGAACTACACCGTTCTCGTCGCCGCGCTTGGCGTGCTCGCAATCATCGCCGCCGCGGCGTCGTTCGTTTTCGGAAAGTCGGCAGGACGTGCCGCGGAGCGCGCGGCGCAGGCGGCGGCGAAGGCGACCGCGGAAGAGACGTCTAAGCGCATCGTTGACGAAGCAGAGCGAGAGGCAGAAAATCTGCGCAAGTCGGCAGTCGTGGCCGGGAAGGAAGAGACGATACGCTTACGGGAAACGTGGGAGCAGGAGGCGGCGAAGCGCCGTGAGGAGATCGAGCGCGGCGAGCGGCGCTTGCAGGAGCGCGAGACCAACGTCGACCGCAAGCTCGACATGCTCGAGCAGCGCGACAAGGAAACCGGTAAGCGCCAGAGCGAGCTCGGGCGCCGCGAGAAGTCGGTCACCGAGCGCGAGGCTGAACTCGACAAGCTCATCGCCGACGAGCGCCGGCGGCTCGAGCAGCTCGCCGGCATGTCGCAGCAGGAGGCGAAGGCCGAGCTGATCCACCGCATGGAGGAGGAGGCGCACGCCGACGCCGCCAACCGGCTGCGCGAAATTCGCGAGAGCGCGCGCCGCAACGCCGACCGTGAAGCGAAGAAGATCGTCGCGCTGGCCGTCCAGCGCATCGCCTCCGAGCACACCTCGGAGATCAGCGTGTCATCGGTCGCACTGCCGAACGATGAGATGAAGGGCCGGATCATCGGACGCGAGGGCCGCAACATCCGGGCATTCGAGCTGGCAACCGGAGTCGACGTGATCATCGATGACACGCCGGACACCGTCGTCGTATCGGCCTTCGATCCGGTGCGTCGCGAAGTCGCGCGGCTCTCGCTCTCCAAGCTCGTCGCCGACGGGCGAATCCATCCGGGGCGCATCGAGGAAGTCGTCGCCAAGTCGCGCAAGGAAGTCGAGACGCAGATCGTCGAGATGGGCGAGGCCGCGGCCTACGAGGCGGGCGCGCACGGGTTGCATCCCGAGCTGATCAAGCTCGTCGGGCGCATGCATTACCGCACCAGCTACGGGCAGAACATCCTGGCACACTCCAAGGAGTGCGCCCATCTGGCCGGCATCATGGCGGCCGAGCTCGGCCTCGATGTCGTGATGGCCAAACGCGGCGCGCTGCTGCACGACATCGGCAAGGTGTTGACGCACGAGCACGAGGGGACGCACGTGCAGCTCGGCGTCGAGATGGCGACCAAGTACAACGAGAATCCGATCGTGGTGAACTGCATTGCGGCGCACCACGACGACGTGCCGCACGAGAGCGAGATCTCCGTGCTCGTGCAGGCGGCGGATTCCATTTCCGGCTCACGTCCCGGAGCGCGGCGAGAAGCGTTCGACACGTACGTCAAGCGCCTCGAAGGGCTCGAGCGCATTGCGTCGAGCTATCCCGGCGTCGACAAGGTGTTCGCCATCCAGGCCGGCCGAGAGGTGCGCGTGGTGGTGAATCCCGAGGGCATCGACGATGTGCGGATGACGACGCTGTCCGAGGAGATCGCGCGGCGCATCGAATCGGAGCTGCAGTACCCGGGACAGATCAAGGTCGTGGTGATCCGTGAAACACGGGCGGTGGACTTTGCCCGCTGAGACGGTGGGCGCGACGTTGATCGACGGAACGCGGATCGCCAAGGAGATCCGCGCCGAAGTCGCGTTGTCGGCCGCCGGTCTGAAAGCCAGGGGTATCACGCCAGGGCTGGCCGTCGTACTCGTCGGCGAGGATCCGGCGAGCGCGGTGTACGTGCGCAGCAAGGGCAAGGCATGCGAGGAAGCGGGGATGCACTCCGTCACCATCCGCATGCCGGCCACGACAACACAGGACGACTTGCTGGTGCAGGTGGACGCGTTGAACGCCGACGCGGCGATTCACGGGATCCTCGTGCAGATGCCGCTCCCCAAGCAGATCGATCCCGACGTGATCGTGCGGCGCATCAGGCCGGAGAAGGACGTCGACGGATTTCATCCGGTGAACGTCGGCAAGATGCTGATCGGCGAGGAGGACGGCTTCGTGCCGTGCACGCCGGCGGGTGTGGTCGAGCTGCTCGTTCGCAGCGGCGTCGAGACGAAAGGCGCCGAGTGCGTGGTGGTCGGCCGCAGCAACATCGTCGGCAAGCCGATGGCCGCGTTGATGGTGCAGAATCGCCGCGGCGCGAACGCGACGGTCACGGTCTGTCACAGCGCCACGCGCGATCTTGCCGAGCACACCCGGCGTGCGGACATCGTCATCGTCGCCACGGGCAAGCCGGCCACCATCACCGGCGACATGCTCAAGCCAGGGGCGGTCGTGATCGATGTCGGCATCAACCGGGTCAACGACTCGACGACGAAGCAGGGGTATCGCCTGGTGGGTGATGTCGACTTCGAGAGCGCGAAGCGCGTCGCGTCGAAGATCACGCCCGTGCCGGGGGGGGTCGGCCCGATGACCATCGCGCTCCTTCTCCGGAACACCGTCCGCGCGGCGAGCCGCGGCGTGGCCGGGTGACACAGCGGCGCGGCGCGAGCGAGGATTCGCCGGCGGAGCCGCTCGATCTCTTTGACGCTGGAGACGCTCGGAGCGCGCGCTATGTGTTGCCGCTTGATCGTTACACGCGCGCCGAGCACGAGCGGCTCCCCGACGCCTTTCCCGGATCGGCGCCCGGCTGCGCGTTGGCGATCTCGGATCTCAACTTCTACGCGCGCGAAATCCTCGAGGGCGCCTTCACCCCGATGTGGGTGCGCGGCGAGGTGAGCGACTTCAAGGCGCATCGCAACGGCCATTGGTATTTCTGCCTTCGCGATGCGACGTCATCGATCAAGTGCGTCGTCTGGTCACGCGACCGCACGCGGATCGTCGCAGCGCCGGACGACGGGATGCAAGTGGTCGCCCGCGGCCGGCTCACCGTGTATCCCGCGCGCGGCGAGATGCAGCTGGTGATCACCGCGCTCGACGCGGTCGGCGACGGATTGCATCGCAAAGCGCTCGATCTCGCGCGCGAGCTGCTCGCCGCCGAGGGCCTGCTCGATCCGGCGCGCAAGCGGCGGTTGCCTCGCCTGCCGCGCTGCGTCGCGGTGGTCACGAGCGCGAGCGGCGCCGCATTCCATGACATCGTGTCCGTGATACGGCGGCGCTGCGCCTCGGTGTCCGTGGTACTCGTTCCCGCAAAAGTACAGGGCGAAGGAGCGCCGGCCGAGATTGTCGGCGCGATTGCCCGGGTGGTCCGGTGGGGCGGGGCCGACGTGCTCATCGTCGGCCGGGGCGGGGGGGCGCGCGAAGATCTGTGGGCATTCAACGACCCGCGTGTTGCTCGCGCGCTCGCCCATGCACCCATGCCCACCATCTCCGCCGTCGGCCACGAGGTCGATGTGACGTTGTGCGATCTTGTCGCTGACGTGCGCGCCGCCACGCCATCGGCCGCGGCGGAGTGCGCCGTGCCGTCTCTGGCCGACGAGCGCGCTATGCTGGCGGCCTTCGCGCTGACCATGCGCAAGCGGCTTACCCGCCGCGTCGACTCGGCGCGCGATCGGGCCGAATACTCAGCTCAGCGTCTCCACCGCGGCGTGCGCGCGCTCACCGAGCGGAGACGGGCGCGTGCCGAGCTGATGGCCGCGCGCTTGCACGCGTTGAGTCCGCTCGCGACACTCGCACGCGGTTTCGCCGTCGCGCGCGATGACGACGGACGGGCGCTCACCCGCGCGTCCGATTTTCCTGCCGGACTGCCATTCGCGCTCACGCTGCGTGATGGAACTATTCGCGCTCGCGCCGACGGGGATGGGCGCGCATGAGCGAGCGCACGTACGAACAGGAGCTGGCGCGGCTCGAGCAGATCGTGACCGATCTCGAGCGAAACGATCTCGAGCTCGACCGCGCGCTTGCTTTGTTCGAGGAAGGTGTCGCGCGGCTGCGCGGTGCGTCCGCCGCGCTGGAGCGCGCGGAAGCTCAGGTCAAACTTCTGACCGAGACGGGCGATGGGCGTTTCATCGTCAGCGACCACGGCGACTGACCCGGTGGGGCTGGCCGAGGCGCGCGCGCGGGCTGAGCGCGCGCTCGTCGTGTTGTGCGACAGCAAGCTCGAAGCGCTTGCGCCACTGATGCGCGACGCCATTCGGTACAGCATCCTCGGGGGCGGGAAGCGATTGCGCCCTATACTGCTTCTCGAGGCGTATCGCGCCGCGGGCGGCGCTGGCGACGCGGGTCTGCTCGCGGCGGCCGTCGAAGTGGTGCACGCGTACTCGCTCGCTCATGATGACCTCCCCTGCATGGACGACGACGACGTGCGGCGCGGCCGGCCGACGCTCCATCGCGTGTTCGGCGTCGCCATCGCGACGGCGGCCGGCTTGGCGATGATTCCGCTCGCCGCCTGGAGCGCGGCCGACGGCGCCGCCGCACTCGGATTGCCGCCGGCAGTCCGCTCCGCCATCGTTCGGGAACTGATGGTGGCCGCTGGAGCCGGGGGTATGGTGGGAGGGCAGCAACTGGATCTGGCGGGCGAAGGAAACGAACTGTCGCGGGAACGATTGGAGAGCGTCCATGCCGCCAAGACCGGCGCGCTGATCGGCGCATCAGTGGTCATCGGTGGAATGGCGGCTGGGGCGGACGCGCCGCGGGTGGCGGCGTTCCGCCGCTATGGCGAGGCGATTGGGCTGGCGTTCCAGATCGCGGACGACGTGCTCGATGCCACCGCGACCTCGGATCAACTGGGCAAAACGGCCGGCCGCGATGCGATACTTCGCAAGAGCACGTATCCGGCGTTGCTCGGTATCGAGGGAGCATCGGCCCGCGCCCGTGCGTTGGTCGAAGAAGGGTGCGAGGCGCTCCGGCGCGCGGGCGTGCTGACGTCCGCGATGGAGCAACTCGCGCAGTTCAGTGTCTCACGCCGCAGATGATGCGGCCGTTCCATCGCTCGACCCTCGTCACTCGTTAGGCATCACGATGACACTGCTCGATCACATTCGGTCCACGTCGGATCTCAAGGCCCTCTCGCGCGATGAGCTGCGGGCGCTCGCCGCCGAGATGCGCGCACGGCTCATCGATGTCTGCTCGCACACGGGCGGCCACATCGGCGCCGGACTCGGCGTCGTCGAGTTGACCATCGCGCTGCACGCCGTGTTCGACACGCCACGCGACCAGCTCGTCTGGGACGTCGGGCATCAGGCCTACCCACACAAGCTGCTCACCGGCCGCAACGATCGCATGCAGACGCTGCGTCAGGAGGATGGCATCTCCGGCTTCCTCAAGCGGAGCGAGAGCGACTACGACACGTTCGGCGCCGGCCATGCCGCCACCGCGATCTCGGCCGCGCTCGGCATGGCGGCGGCGCGCGATCTGACCGGGGCCGACAACCGCGTCGTTGCCATCCTCGGCGACGGCGCGCTCACCTCGGGATTGGCGTACGAGGGATTGAACAACGCCGGCGCGTCGGAGCGCGACATCATCGTCATCTTGAACGACAACGAGATGTCGATCGCGCCGAACGTCGGCGCGATGTCGAAGTACCTCGGCTCCATCCAGCGGAACCCGCTCTACAATCGGCTGCGCAGCGCCATTGGGACGGTGGTCGACGCCGCGCCGGGCCCCCTCTCGTCGATGGGTACGTGGGTGCGAAAGTGGGAGGAGAGCATGAAGTCCTTTCTCACGCCCGGTGTTCTGTTTGAGGAGCTCGGCTTTCGCTACTTCGGTCCAATCGATGGACACGACATCGACACGCTCGTCGACACGCTCGCGGCCGTGCGCGACCTGCGCACGCCGCGCCTTGTGCACATCATCACGCAGAAGGGGAAGGGATTTCCGGCCGGCGAGAGCGCCGACAAGTGGCACGCACTCCCGCCCGGCCACGATCCGGCGACGGGCAAGCTGCGCTCGCCCTCGACCGCCAATGCGGGCTACACCGCCGTTTTCGGAAAAGGCCTCACCGAGCTCGGCGCCGAGAACGATGCGCTGGTCGCGATCACCGCGGCGATGCCGGTCGGCACTGGTACGCAGCAATTCGCCAAGTCATTTCCCAAGCGATTCTTCGATGTCGGCATCGCCGAAGGGCACGCGGTGACCTTCGCCGCCGGACTCGCTACCGGCGGCATTCGACCCGTCGTCGCCATCTACTCGACGTTTCTCCAGCGCGCATACGACAACATCATCCATGACTGCGCGATTCAGCACCTCCCGGTCGTGTTCTGCATGGATCGCGCGGGAGTGGTTGGCGACGACGGCCCCACGCACATGGGCCTGTACGACATCGCCTACATGCTCGCCGTTCCGGGAATGACCGTCACCGCGCCAAAGAACGGCACCGAGATGCTCGGCCTGCTTCGCGCCGGCGTCGCTCATACGGCGGGTCCCTTTTGTCTCCGCTATCCGCGCGACGCGGCGCCGGACGCCGTTCCGGCGATGGGCGAGATTGCCGCCGTTCCGTATGGAACGTGGGAAGTACTGCGCAAAGGGGCCGAGATGGCCATACTCGCCGTCGGCACCATGGTGCTTCCGGCGCTCGCCGCGGCCGACACGCTGGCAGCTGAAGGGCTCGAAGTCACGGTGGTCAACTGCCGTTTTCTCAAGCCATACGACGAGCTCACGCTCGCCGCCGTGATCGCCGAGCATCGCCAGCTGTTGGTGGTCGAGGAGGGAACCGTCATCAATGGATTCGGCGCCTATATGAGCGCTGTGATCCAGCGCATGGAGCCATCGGTACGTGTCGCGATCCACGGTGTGCCCGATCGTTTCATCGAGCAGGCACCGCGCAAGCGGCAGCTCGCGCTCACCGGGTTGGACGCGGCGG
Organism: Gemmatimonadales bacterium; assembly: GCA_038228795.1. Taxonomy (GTDB): domain Bacteria; phylum Gemmatimonadota; class Gemmatimonadetes; order Gemmatimonadales; family Gemmatimonadaceae; genus JALZAE01. The sequence goes on along the minus strand of JBBROY010000020.1, from coordinate 21,576 downwards.
GCATCGCGGAGCGCGTGCGCGCGCTGCACGAGAGCGAGGCGATCGCGGAGTGAGCGATACATGAAGCGGGTGGGCGTGGTCGGCAATCGCCGCTATGAGGGGCTGCCCGCGATTCTGGAATCGCTTTCCGCGCGCGCGCCCGAACTCGGCATGCGCCTGGCATTCGAGCCGGAGCTGCACGAGGTGGCACGGACTGGTGATGTGCTGGAGCCCAACGACCACGTCGATCTGCTGCTCACCCTCGGCGGCGACGGCACGCTGCTGCGCGGCGCGCGCTTTCTCAATGGGCGACACGCTCCGATTCTCGGTGTGAACCTTGGCAATCTCGGATTTCTCACCAGCTGCGGCGCATCGGGCATGTTGCGCTCGCTCGAGCGTGTCGCCGCGAAGGAGTATCGCGTCGAAGCGCGCATGACGATCGAAGGATGGTCGTCTCGCGATGCGGACGGCGTGCGCTGGCGTGCGCTGAACGACATCGTGCTCCACAAGGGCGGATTCGCGCGCGTGATGCGGTTTCGGCTGTCGGTCAATGGAGACCTTGTCGGCGCGTACGCGGCGGACGGCGTGATCATCTCCACGCCAACTGGCTCGACGGCCTACAATCTTTCGGCGGGCGGACCGGTGGTCGTGCCGACAGTCGAATCGATCGTCGTCACGCCCATCTCACCGCATGCGCTCGCCGTACGACCTGTCGTACTCTCGCCCGACGCGGAGATTTCAGTGAAGGCGGAGGAGGGCCCCGACGAGCTGCTCGTGACCGTCGATGGCCAGGTCGGCAGCACCTTCGCGCCGGGCGACTCGTTGCTGATACGAAAGGCGCCGGACCCCGTCTGGTTGGTTCGGTTCGCCGATTCCTCCTTCATCTCGACGATGCGCGAGAAGCTCGGATGGGGTGGGCTCGCGGAGCCGGGCGAGCTCGAGCGCTCTTGATCCGGCCGACCCGGTGCTGATGGCATGCTGACCGAGCTTCGGATCAAGAACTTCGCGATCATCGAGACGCTCACGCTGCCGCTCGCGGGGGGCTTCAACGTACTGACGGGCGAGACCGGCGCCGGGAAATCGATCATCGTCGGAGCGCTCGGCTTGCTGCTCGGCGAGCGGGCCAGCCCGGACCTCATCCGCACCGGCGCCGACCGCGCGACCGTGGAGGGCGTGTTCGACATCCGGGACCGGGCGGAGATCGCCGCCTTGCTCGACGAGCGCGGCGTCGACACGAACGACGGGCTGGTCGTGCTCCGCCGCGAGATCGCGGCGACCGGCCGCACGCGGGCGTGGGTGAACGCGGCCTCCACGACGACGGCTGTGCTGGCTGAGCTCGGCCGCGCGCTGGTGAACTTGCACGGCCAACACGAGGCGCAGGCGCTACTCGACCCGGACTCGCAGCGGTCGATTCTCGACGAGTACGGCGGTTCGGTTTCTCAGGCGGCCGCCGTGGTCACCGCGCACGCTAGGCTGGTGGGCGTCACGCGTGAGATCGCGCTACTCGAATCGCGCCGGAAGGAGGCCGAAAAGCGCGCGGATTATCTTCGTCACGTCGTGCGCGAAATTGACGAGACGCGAATTGTCGCTGGCGAGGACATCACACTCGAGGAAGAAGCACGCCGCTTGGAGAATGCCGACGAGCTGCGCTCGCTCGCCTCGGGGATGGCGTCCATGCTGGAGGGAGGCGACGAGGCTGTGTCGCATCGGCTCGGTAGCGTGCAGCGGTCGTTGGCCACGATTCAGCGCATCGATCCCGCGCTCGTTCGGCTACAAGAGTTGTTCGACAGCGGGTATTACGCACTGCAGGAGCTATCGCGCGCGCTCGACGAATACGCGGCGGGCATCGACCTCGACCCGGCGCGGCTGGAGCAAGTGCAGCGGCGGCGCGAGCTAGTCTTTCGCATTACGAAAAAATACGGACCGGCGTTGGCGGACGCGGTCGAAACCGGACGAGCGGCGCGCGCCGAGCTCGACCTGATCGACACGGCGGGACTCGATCTGCGAGAGCTGGAGCGGCGGCAATCGGAATGCCGCGCGGCGCTGTCGAGTGCGGCCAAGCAGCTTACGCGCATGCGCGCCGCCGCCGCGACCACGCTCGGGCGCGAAGTCACCTCGATTCTTCCCGAGCTCGGAATGCCCGACGGCAACTTCTCCGTCGCGCTCACACCGCTGGGCGACAGCTCGCCGACGGGGGACGAAGAGGTCGAGTTTCGCGTGGCGCTCAACGTCGGGCACGACGAGCGTCCACTCGCCCGCGTCGCATCGGGCGGCGAGCTGTCGCGCGTGATGCTCGCGGTCAAAACGATTCTGGCCCGGCTCGATCGCGTGCCGACGCTCGTGTTCGATGAGGTCGATGCCGGGATCGGTGGCCGCGTTGGCTTGCAGGTTGGCGACACGATGCGGCGTGTCGCGGCCCATCATCAGGTGCTCGCGATCTCGCATCTTCCGCAAATCGCCGCGCGGGCGCATCACCATATCGTGGTCAGCAAGGGCGCGCGCGGCGGCGTGACCACCGCCGATACGCGGGTGGTCTCAGGTGATGATCGGATCGCGGAAATCGCACGCATGCTGGACGGCGATCCCGAGAGCGCCCTGAGCCGCGCGCACGCGAGCGAGCTACTCGAGGCCGCGTCGGCGCCGCCGGTACCCAAGAGCACGAGGGGGAAGGCAAGCCGCAAGAAATAGCTTTCCGCGCGAGCAAGGGCGCATGACCGCACCGATCGAGCGCGGCGGTGCCGCCCTTCGGTACCGATGCACAAAAAAAACTCGGCCAGCGCTTCCGCTGGCCGAGTGTGCGCTTCGGTGCTGCTCGCGGCTCACTCGCCGCCGAACAGTCTCGTGTAGAGGCGGAACTGGATGACGTCCTGCTTGATGGCCGGCTGCTTGCCGCCGCTGCCGGCCACGTCCTCCATGTGCTGGTAGCTGATCTCGAAGGGAATCTTCGCCTTCCCCTTGGTGAAGGCGGCGAGGGTCGAGAAGGCGATGCCGCCGCCGAAGCGATGCTCGGTGGCGCCTGTCTCATCGTTCAGCTGCGCCGCGTTCAGAATGACATCCTCTCGCAGCGTGTTCTTGACGGCGAACACGCCGGTGTATCGATCCTCGTACTTGTGCCGGTACATGTACTGCCCGGAGATGCCGAAGTAGTCGTTGATCACGAACCGTGGCGTCACCTCGAGCTCGTAGAAATCACCGAGGTCGCGCTTGACGCGCTGGCGGCGATACACAGGGGCCAACGGCTTGTCGGAGGGCGCGATGCGCATCTCTTGATAGTCCGGCAGCTGGAACGCATACCGGGCGACGAAGCTGCCCCAGAGATGCTTGCCCAAGATGACGTCGCTCTGCGAACGCAGCTCGATGTCGGTTTGGCCGTTGCCGGTGCCGATATCGATGAAGTTGTCAGGGCTGTCCGTCTTGCCGGTGCCGAGCCGGAGCACGACCGTGCCCGCGCTTCGGAAGGCGATGCGGGAGGGCGGTGCTATCCGTTTCTCGGTTTCGATGCCGAGCGTGTTCAGGAACTGATACTTCACGCCGATCTCGACGTCGCCCAAACCCCAGCGGTCGATGCTCTGGATCGGGTCGGTTTCGACGGCGAATCCAGGATCGGTAAGGATGCGCTGCGCATCGGCGAGACCGAGCACGACCGGCGCGGCCACGGGGAAGGAGCCGGCGGGCAAGTTCGAGATGCCGATCGACGCGAATTGCGACTGAAAGAACGCGATGCGGGCGCGAATCGCCAGATCGGCGTCGGTGCCGCTGACGGGAACGAAGGGCGAGCCGCCATAAATCTGGGCCAGGCCACCGCGAAACAACGCCGCGCCGCCGGCGAGCGAAGTGAGGCTAGCGCGGTTGGCGTTGATCGGCCCGCACGACGGCGGCGGCGACGCGACCGCGCAGGCGGCTAACGTTCCATTGAGCGTGTTAATGGCGTTGAGGAAGTTCGTGAACAGCGCTGCGTTCGCCGCCGCCGCCGTCGCGTTCCCTAACGCGGGATTGAAGCCGACGTTGCCCTCGCGCTGGTTGGGATTCACCGCGAACTTCGCCTTCATTTGCGTGTGCACGATCGGGAACGTCACGCCGACCGACAGCTTGTCGGTGACGCCGAGCTCGCCGACGAGCGGCACCGCGCGCACGATCGCGTTCAGGCGAAGCACCGTCTTGCCGAGCGTGACGTTGTAGTCGGGCATGCCGGTGAGCGACCGGAGGCCGGCGGTCAGCGGCGCGAGGTTCTCGAACTGATCGACACCAATGGTGTCGCGGTTGAAATCGACCGCGAGCGGCTCGCGCGAGCCGTCCTTGCGAAACGGAGTGTTCTTCCCGTACCGCTGATCGAAGTACGTGAAGGCATGCAGAACGCGAATGCGAAACGCACCGCGCGGAAGGGTCAGCGCATCGTCGCCAATGCCGAGCACTGCCTGCGCTCGGGCTCCGGCCGTCGCGCCAAGGGAAATGGTCAGTGCACACAACAATGACCAGCGAAGTCGCATGAGACTCTCCACCGAGTGGGGGATAGCTACTTTTAGCGGACGAAATTTCGAGCGGAAGGTGGCGTTGCTAATCGGGGGCTAGGTTAGCATTCTGGGCCGCCCTTGTCAACCAAAGCGATGGAGCATCGTGACACCGATTCCGACACCGGTGGTACCGTGGCAAATCACGGGAAATCACTGGCTTGCCCTGCCGTGCATTCACCCCGCCGATGCCGCGCTTCACGCCATTGGCGTCCTGCATCGCGGCGCGCGCGCATCGGTCGAGTTCGCCGGTAGCGAGCGGTTTCTCGAGGGCGATGGGGTGCCGCTCTTCAAGCCTACGCTGCGCATCGGCGACCGCGGCGCGGACCTCGGCGCCGACGGCATCGCGTGGGAGCGATCGGCGGCGTGGCTGCCGACGTTCACCGCCAACGTCGGATCGCTCGTCGTTCGCGGCACCATCTTCGCGCCGCATGGCCGCGACGCGGACGTCGCCGGCGCCGTCTATGCGATCGGCGTCGAGAACGGCGGCGACGCGGACGTCGAGATCACGATCGGCCTCGAGGCGCACCTCGGCCACCGGCAGATTCGCGTGCGCACCGCGCGCGCGGCCGATGATGCGCACCGGTTGGCGATCGCCGAAGGGATCGCGCTGCTCGAGGGAGCCGGACTGCCGGGACTGGCCGCGCTCGCCGTCGCGGGCGAGCCTGATGCCGCGTTCACTTCCGTCGATGAGGCGACCGCCAGCTTCACCCTCGCACACACGCTGCGAATCGCCGCCGGCTCGCGCGGCAGCACCGCGTTCTACATCGCGGCCGGCCCCGAGCGCGACGGCGCTCGCGCCACGGTCGGCGTGATGCGCCGCCGAGGCTGGAGTGAGTTGCTGACGCTCACCCGTGACGCGCTCGGCGCGCTCGAGCAGACCGTGGGACACGATGGCATCGACCGATTGATCAATCGCAACTTGTTGTTCGCGTTCTTCTATGGCGCCGGCCGCGCGCTCGACGACGCGCATTTTTATCTCGTCCGCACGCGCGCCCCATGGCATTCGCTCGGCGTCACCATTCGCGACTGGGAGGCGCTGGCCTGGACGCTGCCGGCGGTGCAGCTCGCGGACAGCGCGGTTGCGCGCGAACTGCTGCTGCGTGCGTGCGAGCTGCACGGCTACGCGCCAGGGAGCGGCGTGCACTACCTCGATGGTACGCTGTTCGAGCCGGGCTTCTCGCTGGAGGGCGCGGCCGTCTACGCGCTCGCGACCGACCGGTACATCCGCGAGACCGGTGACGATCACATCGTCGACGAGCCCGCCGTGGCCGATACGCTCTACGCCGCCTGGGAAGATCTCGCCGACCGACGCGACCAGCACGTGCCCCTCTATGCCACCGAGGTCGCGCTGTCCGGAAGCCCATCGCCGTATCCGTTTACGCTGCATGGCAACGCCGTCGTCGCCTACGCGCTCGACGTCTTTCGCCGCACGCTCGATGAGGAGACGGCGCGCGGCGTGCCGGATCCGGAGGCGGTGCGCGCGGCGCTCAAGCGGCACTTCTCGATCGAGCGCGACGGCAAGGTCACGTTCGCTGCGTCGGTCGATCTGGCCGGCCACGTATCCACGGAAGACGACCCGCTCGCATCGGCCTACTGGCTGCCCCTGTACGAAGCGATGGAGCGGCACGATTCCGTATATCGTCGAACCGTGCGCGGCATCGGAACCGAATCGCCAGAGCTCGTGCGCCAATGCGCCCGCTTGATGGGGCCCGATGCGGGCGAGGTGCTGCAGTGGCTTCGCCGCGCCCCGCTCGACAACGGTGTGGCGGCAGAATTGGTGGACGGGAACGGTCGTGCCACCGCGAATGGCGGCGACGCGGCGCTCTCCGGATTGCTGGCGTGGTGCGTGTGGTACGCGGTGCACGCGCATGGCGTTCGTCCGTGACGCCTCCAACTTGTCGCAAAAAAGCAGCGGCGCTACCTTACGCGTCGTTCGCGGGAATAGCTCAGTTGGTAGAGCACAACCTTGCCAAGGTTGGGGTCGCGGGTTCGAGTCCCGTTTCCCGCTTGCTTCATGCGCGAGGGTACGCGATGCGCCAGGCAAGCAAGAGGGGTCAGGCATCTCGTGACGAGACCTGACCCCTCGCGTCGTTGTCACGCGTCGCATATCGAGCGTGCCGCCCGGGTGGCGAAAAGGCAGACGCGAGGGACTTAAAATCCCTTTCCCGCAAGGGAGTGTGGGTTCGATTCCCACCCCGGGCATAACGAATTGCGCAACTGCGATGTACGAATTCGGGGCGATTGTGTCGTCGTGGAGCGATAGCTCGCACACACGCTGTCCGATTTCGCGAAGACCAGGTCGAGCTCCGCGGCGAAGCGCCTTTGAGACTCGGGAAGATCGTACTTCGCCGTGTCCATGCGACGATTCCTTGACTACAGGAGTCAAACTATGGATACGATGGCACTCTTTACGGAGGAGGAGCTGTCGCAGGGATTCTCCACGCTTATGGCTTCCAATGAAGCTCGCGTCTTGGCTAGTCAATTCTTCTCAGTGCGACGCCTGGACGAGAACACCTATCCGAATTTCAGAAGTGGTCCACTAGTCCTACAGTCGTGGTAACACTTCACGTCATGGGCGAGTCGGGTTGCCCGAAACTCAGGAGACTTCATCCCCGCAGGTGCAACACCATCGCGTTCTCGGTGGCACGTCGACTGGCGAGGGCACCCGTATGAGTTTCGGATCTTTGACGTCGTATCTGTGGCCTCGGCGCTGGATACTCCGGATTTCGATGGGAGTCGGGTATTTGAGCCTGGCTGTCATGATTCTTGGTCAACTCGTGCTTCGGCGCGAGTGGCCAAGTGCGGGATATTCTCTGAGCCTCGCCCACTCCGAGAGTCAACTCTCCTGGGTGTGGTTCTTATTGCTGATTGTTGGACTGCTTCTCTCCCTGGGTGCGCTAGCCTTGTGGCGGACCGAGCGCGCGCGAGCGGTGATGCCGCTTGTTGTCTGGGTGATAGCTGCGTTTTCCTGGTTGAACTTGGCACGCTTGCCATCTGATGCAGTCCTTAGTCAGCGATTTCAGGAGCATCGCGCTGTTTTCGAGCGCCTAGCGAGGATGGCTACGGAAGATGCCCCCAAGGCGCCCGGTGGAGTTGGCGCGCTTGCGGTCGGAACAACCCCTGAACCTGACTCTTCCGTTGCGAGTTTTGGAACTCAGCGGTATCAGGACTATCAGCGTATTTTCGCCGAACTTGGATTGCGGTCGGGCTTCACGATGGATAGCGGTCGAGTCGTCGCTATTGTAGAGGATGTCGCTGGCACGGGCAGTCTGGACATGAAGGGCTACCTTTGGAGTACGGGTCGCCCGATCCGGGTTGAGCGATCACTCGGTGATCGGTGCGGAGCGAACCGAACATACTTGGTCAGCGAATTGGGAAGTGGGTGGTACCTTTTTCGATACTGCAGCTGATCTCTTTTTTGGTGTCGAGAGCACGCTGCAAGATGGATTGTTAGGCGGTGTCAGTAAATAACGTTTGCAAACTCGCATGCGGCCGAACGGCATGGTTCCACTCGCCGTGAAAGGTGTTGGGCCAACGGTGGGATTGAGAGCGAAGATGTAGCGCCACCGGGGCACACCGATGGTCTCCATCGTGATCCGCATTCGGTCGTGGAACACCCGGAACCATGGAACCAGGGTGGGCGCGGCCTGGCGAAGGAGTCGCTGGAGCATAGTCGCGTGCGGATCATCGCCGGCACGAGCTCCCCCGTACTGTAGTGCGCGTTGCGCCGGTTCCGCGGTACGTGCCGGGCCAGCGCGCGCTGCAGGTCCTCGGGAATGAGTGGAGATCCTTGCCGGGAAGCACGCTCTACCACCGCGGCACCAACTGCTTTTCAACCAACCCCGGGGACTCACCCCTAATCGTCTTTACGGCATTGGCGCCACGGATTGGTCGACGTTTGTGGCGGGCGGCGTGGTACTCTTCGGCATCGCGGTCGCGGCCACGCTTCTCCCGGCGCGGCAGGCGATGCACGTCGATCCTCCGCGCGCGCTCAAGGTGGACTGAATCGCCGACACTCCGTCCCGCCTCGGCGGTGCTCAAATGTGCTATGGGCACGTCTCGTGACCTTTCCCGATGAGCGGTGGCGCCGTCGTGCGCTGCTCGCGGATAAACGTGTGGCTTCCTCACCCGCTTGAGATCGGAACCTATGCCCGGATCTGAACAAGCCGGGCGCGCATCGCGCCCACGTTGGTTGCTCTTCGAGGATCTCGAAATCCACGAAGCAGCGCGCACCGGTACCACGTGTCGCGTGGTGCTTCGTGCCGCCGGCCATTCGCTCGTTGGCGAAACGGTCGCTGTCGTGTCGAGCGAAACGGAGCGATGCGAGCTTGTCGCGCGAGCGACGGTCACGGCGATCGGACCGCGGATCGTCGAGGGTGCGCGTCTCTCATTCGGCGGCGTCGCGGTGATCTCGCCGTTCGGCGAGGACCTGATCTGCGTGCTCCTGATCGCGGAAACGGGGCAGCAGTCAATTCGGCTCGTCGGGTCCTGCGCGCGAAGTGATCACGGCGCACGCGCGGCGGCGTTCGCGACGCTTGATGCGGCGAACCGGTGGCTCGAGCAGTACAGTGTGCTGCCGCTCCCGACGGAGCAGGCCTAGCGTGTGATGCGCATCGCGTTCGCGCCGGCTCAGGTCGTATCGTTCGCCACGAGGTAGACCGAGCTTCGGCCGAGGTATCCCGATGGGCTCGCGAACACTTCGACCCGAATCGTCGACCCGACATCGACCAGAATCGGAGGCGCCGACCACGTCGAGCTCGACCCGATCGCGTGCAGCGCGAGCACCAGATCGCCGCTCGCCTGCACCGCGTCCTGCGGAATTCGAATCTTCGTCGTTCCGCTTCCAATGGCCGAGGCGATCCGGCGCGGAGTCGCGCCGGGAGAGGTAACGGTGAAGACGTCAATGCTGAACGACGTCGCGTTCGAGATCTCGACGGCGTAGTAGACGGGACTGAGGGGGCTCGTCCGCGGGCCGCATGCGACAACGATGGTGGCGCACAGGAAGGCAGCCAAACGAGCGACACGGCGCGCCGCCAACCTCATGCCAACCTCCGGGCGGCCGCGGACTGCGTGACGATGTTGAGCACGACGAAATCATAGACCCGGGTAGCGGACAGGGCAACCCGAGGTCGCGCGACTCGTCGCCGAGATCACCGCGCCGGTCCGTGAACGCGGATTGGATAGTCTCGAGCGAGCGCCTGCACGAAGCATGTCTGGCGATGCGCGACCCGACTCGATTTGACCATCAGGGCCGCCTGCGCCAACTCGATGATGGGCGCTCCACACTCCACGCAACGTGCGTTCGCAATCCACGCCGCGTGCACGTCATCGCCGATTGAGCCCGATTCGATGGCACGTTCGCCAGCGCCGGTAGCGTCGATGTCGCTCGCGACTTCGAATTCGTTGCGCGTTAAGTCATGTGTTGGCATCGCGGTAATCGAAAATCATGCGTTCGCTCCCGTCCGCATCATCACTTTCCTGCTCGGCACATCGATTTCGTGCAGCACCTCCCTCAGTGGCGGGCGGATCGCCGCTGTAAAATCGGTAGCTCGCCGAGTACCTTGCGCCGCATGTCTGACGTCGTCGCCCTCGCGGCAGAATTGCTCGCCATCGATTCCACGTCCGGAAGCGAGGGACAGGTCGTCGACTACGTCGCGCGCCGTCTCGTCGCCCGCGGTTGGAACGTAACGGTGCAGGAGGTCACGCCTGGACGCGGCAACATTTGGGCATCGCGCGCAGGCGGCGGCGTTACGCTCTCGACCCACCTCGACACAGTGCCGCCATTTCTTCGCCCGCGGCTTCGCGGTGACCGGCTCGAGGGTCGTGGCGCCTGCGATGCCAAGGGCATCGCGGCGGCGATGCTGATCGCCGCCGATGGGCTCGTCGACGGCGGCGAAGAACGCGTCGACTTGCTCTTCGTCGTCGGGGAAGAGCTCGGTTCCGATGGCGCGCGCGCGGCGAACAACCTGCCTGCGACGAGCCGCTTTCTCATCAATGGCGAGCCGACGGAGAGCAAGCTCGCCACGGGCGCCAAGGGTTCGCTGCGCGTCACGCTGCGAACGCGCGGAAAGGCCGCGCATTCGGCGTATCCGCAGCTTGGACAGAGCGCGATCGATCCGTTGCTCGATCTGCTTCCGACCATTCGCGCCCTCGACCTCCCCCGTGATCCGATCCTCGGAGACACCACCGTCAACATCGGCACCATCCGCGGTGGCACGGCCGCCAACATCATCCCGGATGCGGCCGAAGCGGAAATGATGTTTCGGCTCGTCGGCGACGTCACGCCACTCAAGAGTCGGATCGAAGCGTGGGTGGGCGATCGGGCGGAGATCGAGTACGGCTCGCACATCCCGGCGCAGCGCTTTCAGACCATCGCCGGCTTCGAGACGGCGCCGGTCTCATACACCAGCGACATTCCGCTGCTCGATCGATGGGGAACGCCGCTTCTCTTCGGCCCTGGCTCGATCCACGTCGCGCACACCTCGCACGAGTTCGTCGACGTCGGCGAGCTGCGGGCGAGCGTGGAGGCGTACGTGCGGATCTCGACCGCGTTGCTCGCGTCGTGATCGCGCTCGCGGAGCGGATCCCCGTCGCGGTACTCGGCGCCACCGGCGCCGTTGGCCAGACGTTCGTCCGGCTGCTCGACGGGCATCCATGGTTCCAGCTCGCCGAAGTCGCGGCATCGGACCGGTCGGCGGGCAAGTCGTACCGCGACGCCGTGAAGTGGATCGGCGGCGACATGCCGGAGGGCATTGCGCGCATGACGGTGCTGCCAACGTCACCCGACGCCGTGCGATCGGCGCTCGTCTTCTCGGCGCTCGACGCCGCCGTGGCCGGCGATGTCGAAGCGGCGTTCGCGGGTACCGGCCGCTTCGTGCTCAGTAACGCGCGCAACTTCCGGATGGAGGAGGATGTTCCGCTCCTCATCCCGGAAGTGAATCCGGATCATCTCGCGCTGCTCGATGCCCAGCGCGTCGAGCGTGGATGGGACGGCGCGATCGTGACGAACGCAAACTGCGCCGCGATCGTGATCGTCATGGCGCTCGCGCCGTTGCACGCGGCATTCGGCGTGCGAAAGCTGTTCGTGGCCACGATGCAGGCAGTGTCGGGCGCGGGGTATCCCGGCGTCCCGTCGCTCGACATCCTCGGCAACGTGATCCCGTACATCGGTCAGGAAGAAGAGAAGATCGAGAGCGAAACGCGGAAGCTGCTCGGCTCGCTCGACAAGGGCCGCGTGCATTTCGCGCCCATCTCCATAAGCGCGCACGCCAACCGCGTACCGGTCGAGCATGGCCACACCGTTTGTCTTTCCGTCGGACTCGACAGGCCGGCCTCTCCCGATGCGGCGATGGATGCGATCGAGCAGTGGCGTGGCGCGATCAGCGGGCTGGGATTGCCGAGCGCGCCGGATCGTCCGCTCATCCTCACGCGCGATGTCGACCGGCCGCAACCGCGGCGCGATGTGAATGCGGCGGGGGGAATGGCCGTCACGGTCGGCCGCGTGCGAACGGATCCACTGCTCGATCTCCGCTTGGTGGCGACGGGGCACAACACGATCCGCGGCGCTGCAGGCGCGTCGATTCTCAACGCCGAGCTGCTGGTGTCGCGCGGTCTCGTTGGCAAGCCATGATCGTCGTCAAGTTCGGCGGCACGTCGATCGGTGACGCCGACGCGATCGAGCGCGCCGCGGCGATCGTCAGGTCTCGCTTGGCGCAGAAACCGGTGGTGGTCGTATCGGCGCTCGGCGGCGCGACCAGTGCGCTGCTGGCGATCGCCGAGCAGGCCACGCGCGGCCAACTGATCGGAGCGCTGCGCGGCGTCGAGACGCTGCGCGAGCGCCATCTGCGCGAGACTGACACGCTGCTCGGCAATGGCGATGCGGCCGACGAAGTCAAAGCGGAGATCAGCGCGATGATCGACGAGCTGGCCAGTCTCGCCGAGGCGCTGTTCACGCTGGGCCACCTCACGCCGCGCAGTCTCGACGCGATCGCCTCGAAGGGCGAGCAGATGTCGTCGGCGCTCATCGTCGCCGCCTTTTGCCAGCGCGGACTGCCGGTGGAGCATGTCGACGCGCGCATGGTGATGGTGACGGATGATGATTTCGGACGCGCCACGCCGCGCACCGATGCGATCGCCAAGCAGGCGCGGGCGTGCATCCAGCCGATCGTGCGCGCGGGACGCGTGCCGGTGCTTGGCGGGTATATCGGCGCGACGGAGCAGGGGATCACCACTACCCTCGGGCGCGGCGGCTCGGATTTCAGCGCCGCACTGCTCGGGGCCGCGCTCAGCGCGAAGGCGATCGAGATCTGGACTGATGTCGACGGCATGCTGACCGCCGATCCGCGAGTGGTGGAGAACGCGCATCTGATCGAGGAGATTCGCTTCGATGAGGCGGCGGAGCTGGCGAGCTTTGGTGCGAAGGTGCTGCATCCCAGCACGATCGCGCCGGCGGTGCAGCGGGGCATTCCCGTGTTCATTTACAACTCCCGGAATCCGGGTGGAAAAGGCACGCGCATCACCGCGTCGGGTCCGCCGCGGGCCGTGACGGCGATCGCGGGCAAGAGTGGCATCGCGATCATCAAAGTGCGCTCGTCACGGATGCTTCACGCGTTCGGTTTTCTCCGCACCCTATTCGAGGTGTTCGAGCGCCACAAGACATCGGTGGATGTCGTCGCCACGTCGGAAGTGTCGGTGTCCCTGACCGTCGACGATCCGTCGGGGCTCGATACGCTGCTGGTCGATCTGCGCGCGTTGGGCGACGTCTCGGTCGTGCGCAACCGAGCGATCGTCGCGGTGGTCGGCGCTGCGTTGGGCGCCCGCAGCGACACGATGGGACGCGCGCTGCGCGCGCTCGGGGACATTCCCGTGCACATGCTCTCCCTGAGCGCGACCGAGATCAATCTCACGATCATCCTCGACGAGGACCGGCTCGCGCCGGCGATGCGCGCGCTGCACGCAGAGTTTTTCGGGACAGCCGCGTGACCGGGCCGCGCATCGCCGTCATCGGCGACGGCAAGATGGGACGTGCGGTCGCCCAGCTCGCCGCCGACTCCGGGCTCGTCGTCACCTGCGTGATCGGCGAAGCGGACAATGCCAACGGCGCCGGCATCACGCGCGCCACGCTCGGAGACGCAGAGGTGGCGATCGAGTTCACGCAACCGGCGGCGGCGGTGGACAACGTTCGAGCTTGCCTGCGCGCCGGCTGTCCCGTCGTGGTGGGCACGACAGGCTGGTACGATCAGCTCGACGCCATTCTTCCGCTCGTGCTCGAGTCGCGGTCAGCCCTGCTCTATGCGCCGAACTTTTCGATCGGCGCCAACATCCTCTGGCAGGCGGCCGCGTACATCGCCGAGCTTGCCGCGCGCGCCGGCGGGTTCGACGCGCACATCGTGGAGACGCATCACGCAGCGAAGAAAGACGCGCCATCGGGAACCGCCGCGGAGCTCGGCAAACGCGCGTCCGATGCGCTCGGTCGAGCGATTCCGATCACCAGCATACGCGTGGGCGCCGTGCCGGGTACGCACGAGTTGATTCTCGACGGTACGTTCGAGCAGCTCAGGCTCGAGCACATCGCTCGCGACCGGCGCGTTTTCGCCGAGGGCGCTATCGCGGCGGCGCGATGGCTGGCCGGCAAGCAAGGAGTGTTCACCATGCGCGATGTTCTCTCACCGGCCGCGCCCACATGACGACCACCACGCTCGCATCGACGGGCCGGTTCTCCGGCTGCGGCACCGCGCTGTGTACTCCGTTCACGCCGGCCGGTGCGGTCGATGAGACCGCGCTGCGCAAGCTGGTCGATTGGCAGATCGCGGAGGGTATTCACTTTCTGGTGCCGTGCGGCTCGACTGGTGAGGCGGCAACGCTCAGCATGGCGGAGCATCGCCGTGTGGTCGAGATCATCGTGGAGCAGGCGAATGGCCGCGTGCCCGTGGTCGCTGGTGCTGGCTCCAACGATACGCAAAAGGCCATTGCGCTCTCGAAAGAAATGCGTGCCGCCGGCGCGACACATCTGCTGCACGTGTCGCCGATGTACAACAAGCCGCCCCAGCGTGGCATCATCGCGCACTTCCGCGCCATCGCCGACGCGACCGATCTGCCGATCGTGATCTACAATGTGCCGGGGCGCACCGGCAGCAACATCGAAGCGAAAACGACGCTCGCGCTGGCCGAGGTGCCGCAGATCATCGGCGTGAAAGAGGCCTCGGGCAATCTCACGCAGATCATGGAGGTCATTCGCGAGCGGCCACCGCACTTCAGCGTACTCTCCGGCGACGACTCCATGACGTTGGCGGTCATGGCGGCCGGCGGCGATGGCATCATTTCGGTCATCTCGAACGCCACTCCGAAGGCGATGGCGCAGCTGGCCGAGCGCTGTGCCGCCGGAGATCTCGCCGCCGCGCGCGCCCTGTACGAAAAGCTCTCGCCGTGGATGCACGCCGCCTTCATCGAGTCCAATCCGATTCCAGCAAAGGCGGCACTCGCGATGCTGGGTCGCGCGGCCAACGTGTTGCGCCTGCCGCTCGTTCCCCTCGCGCCGGAGCACGAAACCGCGGTGCGCAACGCGCTGGTCGCCGCCGGAGCGCTCGGCTGATGGGAGCGTCGAGCGAGCTCGAGCAGCGCCTGGCGGCGTTGGGCGCGACCGAGCCGGGTGTGCCGCTACCGGCCGGAGCGCGCGAGGCTGTGACCGAGTTGCTCGACGCGCTCGAGTCCGGTGCGCTGCGCGCCGCGCAGCGCGGCGACGATGGCGCGTGGCGCGCGGTGTCATGGGTGAAGCGCGGTATTCTGCTCGGATTCCGACTGGGCGCCGTAGTCGACATGTCGCCGGCCGGAACGCCCTTCCACTTTTTTGACAAAGACACGTACCCGACGCGGAAGCTTTCTCTGGACGACGGCGTCCGTATCGTCCCCGGTGGATCGACCGTACGACGCGGTGTGCATCTCGCCCGCGGCGTCGTCTGCATGCCCCCGATGTACGTGAACGTCGGCGCGCACGTCGGTGAGGGGACGATGATCGACTCGCACGCGCTGGTCGGCTCCTGCGCGCAGATCGGCGCCCGCGTTCACCTGAGTGCCGCGGCGCAGATCGGCGGCGTGCTCGAGCCGGTGAATGCGTCGCCGGTCATCATCGAGGACGACGTCTTCGTCGGTGGCAACTGCGGTGTGTACGAAGGGACGGTCGTCCGCGCTCGCGCGGTGCTGGCGCCGGGCGTCATTCTCACGCGCGGCACGCCGGTGTTCGACGTGGTACGCGAGCAGACCTATCGCGCCACTCCTGACGCCGCGCTCGAGATTCCCCCGGGAGCGGTCGTCGTACCGGGTGCGCGACGCGTCACCAGCGGGTGGGGCGCGGAGCAGGGCGTCTCGCTCTACGCTCCCGTCATCGTCAAGTACCGCGATGCGGGCACCGATGCATCGACCGTGTTGGAGCAGTGGCTGCGCTAGAACGCGTGGGTATCGTTGGCCTCGGCGTCATTGGTGGATCGCTCGCGCGGGCGCTGCGCGCGGCGGGCGTGCCACTGCTTGCGTGGAGCGCGTCGGCAAGTGACTGTGCCGCGGCCGCGGAGGCCGGCATCGCGACGGCCTCATCGCTCGCGGCGCTCGCGGCGTCGGACGTCGTCGTAATTGCCGTGCCGCCCAGCGACATCGGTGCGGTCGCGCGCGAGCTGCTGAGTCACGTGCGCTCCGACGCGATGCTCTTTCACACGGGCGGTCTGCAGCGCACGGAGGCGATCGCGCTCGGTCCGCACGAGCGCGCGCGGGTGCTCGGCACGCACCCCATCGCCGGCTCGCACGCGTCGGGATTCGCCGCTGCCCGGTCCGATCTCTTCCGTGGCGCCTCGGTGAGCATCGAGTCTCGCGCGAGCGACCACGACCGCGAGTGCGCCGAGCGACTGTGGCGGGCGGCCGGCGTGACCAGCGTTGTGTATCGCGACGCCGAGGCGCACGACCGGCTCATGGCGTGGGTGAGTCATCTTCCGCAGATCGTATCTACCGCACTCGCCGCCGCGATGGCCGACGGTCACGTGGCTCCTGGTGAGACCGGCGCCGGCGCGCGCGATGCCACGCGCTTGGCGCAGAGTCCGTGGCCGATGTGGCACGCCCTTCTCACCGCGGCACCGAACGAGTTGATAGGGGCGCTCAGCGCGATGGAGTCGCGCCTGCGGGCCGCGCGAATCGCCATCGAGCATGGCGAGGCGGAGCGTCTCGGCGAGATGTGGGAGCGAGGGAAATCCTGGCGCACGCGCGCGGAGGACGAGTCGTGACCACACTCATCTCGCTCCGCATTCCCGGCGACAAGTCCATCTCGCATCGGGCGCTGATGCTCGGCGCGCTCGCCGACGGTTCGTCGATCGTTCGAGGCATTCTGCGCTCCGCCGATGTGCAGTCGACTGCCGCCACGCTGCGCGCGTTGGGCGCCAGCATCGGCGAGCTTGCGGACGAGACTCGAATCGACGGACGGGGTCTGCGTGGGTTGCGTGCCCCAGAGGGCGATCTCGACTGCGGCAACAGCGGCACGACCGCGCGCCTGCTCACCGGCATCGTGTCGGCGATGCCCTTCGCGTCGCGCTTCGTCGGCGACGAAAGTTTGAGCCGGCGACCCATGCTCCGCATTGCCGAGCCGCTCGGGCAGATGGGCGCGCGCTTCGAGTTCGATCGCGGCGATGGCCTGCCGATGCGCGTGACTGGCGGAGCGCTCCACTCGATCGACTGGCAATCGCATACCGCGAGCGCGCAGTTGAAGAGCTCGATATTGCTTGCCGCGCTGGTCGCGGGCGTGCGGGCGAGCGTCCGCGAGCCGGTGCGCTCTCGCGATCACACCGAGCGCATGCTGCGCGCGATGGGCGCGTCGCTCGAGCTCGATGGGAACACGGTGCGCCTCTCGCCAACGACCAGCCTCGCTCCGCTCGACGTTGACGTGCCGGCCGATCCCTCGTCGGCCGCATTCCCGCTGGCGCTGGCGACGCTGCGCGATCAAGGAGGCGTCGAGTTGCCGCGCGTCTGCCTCAACGAGACGCGTTCCGGTTTCATTCGCGCCATGCGCGCGATGGGCGCGCGCATCGAGATCGTCGACCTGCGGGACGTAGCGGGCGAATCCGTCGGGACGCTGCGCGCCATTCCGTCGCCCCTTCGCGGGATCTCCGTCGCGGCCGCAGATGTCCCTGCGATGATCGACGAGTTGCCGCTGTTCGCCTGCGTCGCCGCGCGAGCCGAGGGGGTGACGGAGATCAGCGGCGCGAGCGAGCTTCGCGTGAAGGAGAGTGATCGCATTGCGGTGGTCGTCCACAACCTTCGCGCGATCGGCGCCGATGCCGAGGAGCGCCCCGATGGGTTGGTGGTACGAGGAGGCCGCGGCCCATTGCGAGGCGCGGTGGTGACGCACGGCGATCATCGCATCGCGATGGCGTTCGGCGTGCTTGGCGCGCTCCCGGGCAACAAGATCACGATTGATGACCGCGCGTGTGTCGCGGTATCGTACCCCGGCTTCTGGAACGACATGGAGCAGATGACACATGGGTGATTACGGTGCCTAACGAGGAAGCGTCCAAGCCGGGCCGCCTGATCGTCGTCGCGATCGATGGGCCCGCGGCATCGGGCAAGTCGTCGACGGCGCAATGGGTCGCGAAGCGGTTGGGTTTTCGCCACGTCGATTCGGGCGCGCTCTACCGCGCGGCGACGGCGCGCACCCTTCGGACCGGTCAGGAGCCCGTATCGTGGAGCGAGGCCCAAGTCATTCGTCACGCCAGTGAGATCGGCCTGGCGCCCGAGGGTACCTCGTTCGTTCCCGCGCTCGGCGGCGTACCGCTCGGCGATGAGATCCGTGGACCGGAGGTGACGGCCGAGGTGTCGCGCGTGGCCCAGATGCCGACCGTTCGCGCCTGGGTGAACGCGATGGTGCAGAGCGCCGCCCGGCGCGACAACGTGGTGGTCGACGGCCGCGACATGGGCACCGCCGTCTTTCCTGATGCCGCGGTGAAGATCTTTCTCGTGGCGGATCCGTGGGAACGCGCACGGCGCCGCCTCACCCAACGCCTCGGCCGCGGTCCGACCGATGAGGAGATCGCCGTGGAGACCGATGCGTTGGTCCGCCGCGATGCCCAGGATGCGACGCAGACGGCGCAGGCGCGCGACGCCATCCTCATCGACACGACCTATCTCACTCAAGCCGAGCAGGTCGACCGGATCGTCACGTTGGTCAGGGCGCGGCAGAGCAGTGAATCGGCCTGAGCGTGCGGTGAGCGGAAATCCGCGGCTGTTCTCGCACTTCCACGCAACGACCTTCGCGAACGACTATAGCCCGGACGAGGTAAATCACGCGGCGGGCATTACTTCCGCCCATTGATCTCGCCGCCCGCCCAGGGTAGGTTTCTCTGCTTCCCCGAAAAGGCGCCGCCCTTCATCGTGCGGCGTCTTCTCGTCGGAGGCACCGAGTGACCCCGTCGTTCACCCTTTGACTCGTCGCGGCGAGCCTAAAAGCTCCGCGGTTCCAGGAGATTCGTCACCGTATGTCCGAGCTAGACACCATCACCCCAGGCACGACCCCCGGCAACACCGCGGTCATGGATCGCGAAGCCAAGCGTGACGCCGCGAAGGACGCGAGCAAGAGCAAGCTCCGCGTGCTCGCCAAGGGCGACAACCGCTGGGACGACGAGGAGTACACGGACGAAGAAGAAGCCGCGATGATCGAGATGTACCAGGGTACCCTGGCCTCGATCGACGAAGGCGAGATCGTCAAGTCCAAGGTCCTCGAGATCCGCGACAACATGGTCATCCTCGACATTGGCTTCAAATCCGAGGGTGCCGTTCCGCTCGAAGAGTTCAAGGATTTCCCCGACCTCAAGGCCGGCGACGAAGTCGAGGTGCTGCTCGAGCACCTCGAGGACGCCGAAGGCTCGGTTGTTCTATCGAAGAAGAAGGCCGACTTCATGCGCGTGTGGGAGCGCATCCGTCAGGCCTACGAGAACGATCTCCCCGTGGAAGGCACGCTGGTCAAGAAGATCAAGGGCGGCGTGGTCGTCGACCTCATGGGCGTCGACGCGTTTCTCCCCGGCTCGCAGATCGCGTTGCGCCGCGTGCCGAACATCGACGAGCTGCTCGGACAGAAGTACGAGTTCAAGATCATCAAGCTCAACAAGCGCCGGCGGAACATCGTCGTCTCGCGCCGCGTGATCCTCGAGGTCGAGCGGGCGGGCAAGCGCGAGAAGTTGATGAAGGAGCTTCAGAAGGATCAGGTGCGGAAGGGCGTGGTCAAGAACATCACCGACTTCGGTGCATTCATCGATCTCGGCGGCGTCGACGGCCTGCTCCACATCACCGACATGTCGTGGGGCCGCATCTCGCACCCGTCCGAGCTGGTGCACATCGGGCAGGAGCTCGAGGTCAAGATCCTCGACATCGATTGGGAGCGCGAGCGCATCTCGCTCGGCCTCAAGCAGCTGCAGAGCTATCCGTGGAAGGACGTCGCCGAGAAGTACGCCGTCGGCACGCGCGTCAACGGCAAGGTGGTGTCGATCACGAACTACGGCGCGTTCATCGAGCTCGAGCCGGGCATCGAAGGCCTGGTGCACATCAGCGAGATGAGCTGGACGCGCAACGTCCGTCACCCGTCGAAGCTCGTATCGATCGGCGAAGTGATCGAGGCGGTGGTGCTCAAGGTCGATCCGAACGAGGAGAAGATCTCGCTCGGCATGAAGCAAACGGAGCAGGATCCGTGGGTCGTGCTGCCGTACAAGTACCCGGTGGGCACGCGGATCAACGGCAAGGTGCGCAATCTCACGAGCTTCGGTGCATTCGTCGAGATCGAGCCGGGCATCGATGGGCTGATCCACATCTCCGACATGAGCTGGACGAAGCGTGTGCAGCATCCGTCGGAAGTGGTAAAGAAGGGTGACGCGGTGGACGTCGTCATTCTCAACATCGACGCTGAGAACAAGCGGATCTCGCTGGGACTCAAGCAGGCGATCGAGGATCCGTGGCTGAGCATCGGTGAGAGCTATCCGGTGAACACGGATGTCAGCGGCCACGTCGTGCGTCTGATGGACAAGGGCGTCGTCGTCGACATCGGCAACGACATCGAAGGCTTCGTTCCGATCTCGCAGCTCAATCTTGGCAAGCCGGTCGTGAATCCCGCGGACGATGTGTATGAGGGGATGAAGTTCGACATGCGCGTGCTCGAGGTGGATCCGATTCATCGTCGGATCGTGCTGACGGTGACGAACGTGCCGGAAGACCAGCCACCGCGTCCGGAGACGCCGAGCAAGGTGATTCCGATGGACGAGGAGAACGCGCCCGCTCCGATCAACATGGACGAGATCGACGCGATCGAGTAGGCGATCGGTTCGCGAACGGAGAACGCCCCGCCGGACTCTCTGGCGGGGCGTTTTGCATCGGGATCGCCGGCGCTGGCATACTGTGTCGATCGCGAGCCCGGTTCAGCTATGGATTTGTCTGCCACCTATGTACTTCCAATGACTGTCGAATACATCGGCGGTCTCGAAACCGGCCTGCAGCACTCTTGTGTCCTCCACACCGTATGACGTTCCGAGAGTCACGACGTAAAGTGTGTAACTCGAGCGCTTCTCCAACTGCTTCGAATCGAAGGCCGCTGCCGCTTTCGTGCATATGGCATCGTCCACGACGAGGACGACCTGCGACGGCGTGACGGTCGCCAATCCCAATGTAGTTTTCTCTATTGTACCACCCATATCCGACTTCGCGACAAAGGCCTTGAAGCTGGTGATGAGCCGATCGCTCGTGGCGTTCTTGGGCCCGCAGCTCCCGATGATAGCCCGGGCACCGTGCGTGCCCGCCGTCACGGTCGCCGCATTCATCATGAGGAGGGCCGTCACGAGCAACATCGTTGCGAGTCGTCGTGACAATTTCGTGGTCGCCGCGCATACGGCTGCGTTCCTTGCATTTTTCATCGGTCCCTCGTGCGTCCGGGTATGACGTTCGCGTCACCGCGTGCGGAGTATAGCTCGCAGACGTGGCGGATGCTTGTGATCCGGAGGTAATCCGATTCATCGTCGGATCGCAGCGAGGGTTACGAGCATGCCGGAGGATAAGCTGCCGTGCACGGAGAGGCCTT
>JBBROY010000019.1:0-89385 GCA_038228795.1 Gemmatimonadales bacterium | reverse complement strand
GCGCGACGAGGGGGTCATTCCACTGGAAGATGCGATCCGCAAGATGACCGGTGCGGTGGCCGAGCGACTGCTCATACCCGATCGCGGTCTGCTGCGAGAAGGGATGTACGCGGATGTCGTGGTGTTCGATCCGCGCACCATCCAGGAGCACAGCACGTTCGAGCAACCGCACCAGCTTTCGACCGGCGTGGAGCACGTACTCGTGAATGGCATTCAGGTTGTCCGGGACGGTCGGCACACCGGAGCAAAACCGGGTCGCATAGTTCGCGGTGCGGGCTGGCGCGGTGCGACTTACGATAAGTAGGTGTCGGACGGCGGGTGTGGCTACTACGACGGGCGAGGCGCGTGGCAGCTCGTCGGCTCGGCGAACGACGCGCGCGGAGCCGCCGTCGGGTGGGATCCTACGCGTGCGCCGCTCGCGATTGCTTCATTGACCTCGTGCGCACGGGGCGGCGCATCGCGACCGATCGGTCGCGATGGATGTCGTACAATTCAGCAGACAAGCGCAACCGCGTTGCGTGCGCAGCCAGTGCATCCCGGTGGCGAGCTCCCTGACCGTGCGCGCCAGCATCCGCACTTTGGCCGCATCACTTTACGCGCGCGCATCCCCATCGACCTTCGCCGTCAGCCGAGTGAGCGCCGTCCGGCGACTCGCGCGCTGCATGCGTTCCGCGCTCGCCAACGCTTCCCGGATCTTGGAGATGTCCCGGGATAGGAAATTCAATCGGGGTGTCGCGGGCGACGAGGATGAGAAACACCGAGCGCTCCCCGGCGGCGGCCGGCTGCTGCGCCGGGAGGCGCGCCGCGAGCGTGGCGACGACGACGGCACTCCCCCGCGCCGCGACTCGCGACTGGGAGCGGAGAACGGCGGAGCGAGTGGTCGGTCGCTGCGGCAAACGGGACTCCGGGAAAGGTTTCGCTAGTGCACGAGATCGGCGGGAACCCTGCCTCCGATCTCTTGCAACTTTCGCATGACCTCTTTGTGTAGCCAAATATTCATGGGCGGGCTTTTAGACATGGATGAAGCTCGGCGCATGATCGCCCAACCAAGCAAAGAGCGAACCAGATCGCGCGCCACCGGACGACCTTATTCGCGATTTCGTCTGGGCTATTCGCGCGATCTCGGACGACGCTGGATAGGCCTCTGCACCGTTGACTTCGCGTTCCCACAAGGGAATTGTGTTCGCTCCATTTTCGCGGCCGCTCTACGGCACTCGTCTGACCGCGAAAACAACTCGATCGAGGTGCTCCGTGAACCAATCCGTCGAGGATCAACTTCGTGCTCTCAAGATTTACACCGTCGCCACGACGATCATCTTGGGTGCGCTGTCAGTGACCGCCTTTCGACAATCCGCGCAGCGGGCGCGCTTCTCCGAAATTGACGTGGAGCGCATCAACATCATTGAGAGCAACGGGAACGTGCGAATGGTGATCGCGAACAAGGCGCGCTCTCCGGCTCCGCTGTCGCGCGGCAAGCCCTTTCTCGCCGCTTCCGCCGGCACGCGCGCGGGAATGATCTTTTACAACGATGAGCAGAGCGAGAACGGCGGCCTCACCTTCTCCGGCGCCCGGGGCCCGAATGGCCGGT
Source organism: Gemmatimonadales bacterium (assembly GCA_038228795.1). Taxonomy (GTDB): domain Bacteria; phylum Gemmatimonadota; class Gemmatimonadetes; order Gemmatimonadales; family Gemmatimonadaceae; genus JALZAE01. The sequence continues at coordinate 87,797 of JBBROY010000019.1, read as the reverse complement.
ACGGCGCGAGCGGTCACCTCTCGTTCGATCAGTATGAGCAGAACCAGGTCGTCTATCTGCAGTACTTGGACAACAATGGCAAACGCCACGAAGGGCTGACGGTCGCAGACCGCGCGGACGTCTCGTTCGCCGACTACATCGCTAGCCGCGATTCCATCCGGCGTTTGCCCGAAGGCGCCGCGCGCAGCGAGGCGTTGCGCCGGCTCGACACGGCGCGGCCGGGCGAGCTGCCCCCGGGCACTGCGGTGCAGCGGGTATTCATCGGACGCGATACCAGCAAGACCGCGCGGCTCACGCTGTCCGACAAGTTGGGCCATCCGCGGTTGTCACTCTATGTCGATTCGCTGGGACAGGCGCGAATCGATTTTCTCGATGACGCCGGTGGCATCGTCTCATCGATCCCAAGCCGTGGGTCCGGAGGAGGCGGTCGACAGTGATCGACGCGGATCGCACCGGACCGTCCGCCGTGATCGTACGTCCTTCCGGACGACGGCTGTTCAGCCCCATCGTATGACTCACGGGCCGCACCCTCGCGCAGGGGCCTCCTCTTCATCGCATCGAGTGCACTGGTGTCACTGACTCTCTTCTTTCTTCGTCACGGACAGACCGTCGACAGCCGCGAGAATGTCTTCTGTGGCGCGGGCCGCGACCCTGTGCTCACGGACGACGGCGTCGCCATGGCGGCAGCCTTCGCGCGCGCGTATCGGGACACGCCGTGGGCGGCGATCTACGCGAGCCCGCTCACTCGCGCGGTGCAGACGGCACGTGCCCTCGCTGATCTGGTACAGTTGCCGATCAACGAACGGGCCGAGCTCAAGGAGATCGCATACGGCGCGTGGGAAGGCCGAAGCGTCGAGGAGGTGGACCGCGATTTCCACGACGAATTCGTGCGATGGACGGCCGATCCGGCGTGGAATCCTCCGACCGATGGCGAGACCGCGATCGCGATCGACCGTCGGGTGCTTCGCGTCGTCGAGGAGATCACGCAATCCGTCATGAACGGCAATGTGCTCATCGTCTCGCACAAGGCGACGATCCGAATCGCGCTCTCAACGCTGCTTGGCATCGATGTCGGCCGATTTCGCTATCGACTCGGGTGCCCCGTCGCATCGGTCAGCGTCGTGGAATTCGGCACGCACGGCCCGCTCCTGCATCGCCTGGCGGACCGCGCGCACCTCGATGCGAATCTCCGCGCGCTCCCGGGAACGTAGCTGACGTTCTTATTTTCCCTTATTGCTTCTTGTCGTCGACCGCTCGCCCGACCACGATGGTGATGTTGTCCGTGCCGCCCCGCTCGAGCGCGAGCTGGAGCAGCGCGCCGCACACCTGCTCGGCGGACTCCATGTCACCGAGATGGGTCGCGAGCTCGGCGTCGGTGACGTGCTTGGTCAGGCCGTCGGTGCAGACGAGCACCACGCAGCCGCGCTTGCGCACGTCGACGCGCGTCACCTCTGGCGTGGCGGTCGACGCGCCAATCGCGCTCGAGAGCACGTGCGCGAGCGGAGATTTCTGCGCGGTCTCGCGCTCGAGCACGCCATCATCGACGAGATCCTGCGCCAGTGTCTGGTCGCGCGTGACCTGGCGCAGCGTGCCATCCTCGAAAAAGTAGCACCGGCTGTCGCCGAGCTGGAGGATGTACATCCACGGCCAGGCGACGACCGCCAGGGAGAGCGTGGTCGCCATCGTGCGCGCATCAGGCCGCGTGAGCGCTTCAGCGCGCACCGTATCGTGCGCGGCCATCGCGCAGGCGCGAAGCTCGTTGGTGAACTCTTCCTCGCACGACGCGCCCGCCGTCTGATAGCTCCGCATCCTCGAGGCGACAAAGTGGGTCACCGCTTCGGTCGCCAACTGGCTCGCGCGGCTGCCGGCCGCGCTCCCGCCAACGCCGTCGGCGACGAGGAGGATCGTCGCCAGCCGCTGGCCGCACAGTCCCTCTGGCGCGGGAATGCTGCTGCCGTGAATGACGACCTGGGGGTGCACCGTGGCGAGGAGGAACTGGTCTTGATTGTCGGGCCGCACGAGGCCGGCGTGCGTCACGCCGTACAGGTCGAGCTCATCGTCGCGCGGCCGCTGGTCGGCGGGAGCGCGGGTGGAGGTAGAGAAGGGCGCGGCGATCTTCACGGTCATGCCTGCCAGACGGAGAGGAGGAGACTCTCGTCATGATATCGCCATCGCGCCCGTGGGAGGCAAGGGCGCGGCCGCGTCATCGAGGATGCTAAACGTGTGGCCATAGTCCGTCAGTGCCTCCCGGTAGCGAGCTCCCGGACCGCACGCGCCAGCATCCGCACTTTGCCCGCATCACTCGACCCGCGCGCATCCCCATCCACCTTCGCCGCCAGCCGAGTGAGCGCCGTCCGGCGACCCGCGCCCTGCATGCTCTCCGCGCTCGTCAACGCGTCGCGGATCTTGGAGATGTCCTCCACCGCGACGCCATTCGACCGCTCGAGCTGATCGACGTACGCCCGCGCCAAAGCAAACGTCGGCGGCCAGACCAGCTTCGGCTGCCCCTGCACATTCAGGTAGTCGAGCCGCACCGACTTCGCCGCATCGATCTCGTTCTGCGACACCAGCCCGCTCGCCGTCAATTCGAAAACGTCCAGACCACGAGCGATCTCGGAGCTCACGATCACGCCGTTGTACCAGTACGCCGACCACGATCCGCCGTCGCCCATCCGCGTCGAGTCGACCGGCCCGCGATCGAAGAAGGCGATCTCCTTGGGATGCTTGGCGTCGGTCCAATCGAACACGGAGATGCCGCCCTGGTACCACGCCTGCACCATCACGTCGCGCCCAGGAATCGGAATCAACGAGCCGTTGTGCGCGACGCAGTTTTCCTGCGGCGTCTGCGCCGCTGGAAGCTTGTAGTAGTTCTGGAACTGCATCTTGCCCTTCTCGATGGTGAAAATCGCATCGGCGCCCCACTCGCGCGGGTCGCTCGCGCGGCACTTGGGCTGGCCACCGCCGCCCCACTCATCGGAGAACAGAATCTTGGTGCCGTCGTTGTTCAACGTCGCCGAATGCCAGTATGAAAAATTCGAGTCGGACACGGCGCCGATGCGGCGTGGATGCGCCGGATCGCGAATGTCGAGCAGCAGCCCGTACCCTCCGCACGCGCCACCTGCCAAGCCAACGGCCGGGAACACGGTGATGTCGTGACAATTGGTGGGACCCGGCTGCGGACCGCTCGTCTTCGCCGGTGGTGGTCCGAACATTCTCGCAACCATTCCCGGGATGGCGGCACGCGCCGCGGCGCTGTCGGCGGCCGTCGCGGCGTCGGTGCCGCCGCGAGCCTTGACGATGCTATCCAGCAGCGGCTTGGTGAATTGCGGAGGGACGATCATCTCCTGACCAAAAATCGTCGCCACGAAATCGCCGCGGGCTTTCGCGGCAGCCATCTCGGCCGCATCGTCCGGCGCGGCGCCGTGTGTCTTTTGCGCGGTCAGGCCCTCGAAGATGCGCGCCGAGCTGACGATCGCCGCCAGCTCCGGATGCGCGAGCGGCACCTTGATCACTTCGATCCGGAAGAGCGCCGAGTTGGGGTCCTTGTCCGGCGTCGCCTTCACGCAACCGGATAGTTCGTTCGGCGAGCGGACCGGCGCCGATCCCGAGACGTAGACGTACACGTTCTTCTTGTCCTTTGGATCGGCGAGCACGGTGTGCGTATGCGAGCCGCGGCACGTTTGCACGTTGGCGACATTCTTGGGATGGGCGATGTCGGTGATGTCGAAGATGCGAATCCCCTTGATCCGCTCTTTGCTCACGGTGTCCTTCACCCCTTGGTCGCCGCAGTCAATGCGGCCGGTGTTTCCTTCGGCCGACACGAAGAGCAGGTGCTTATAGACGGAGACGTCGCTCTGCGAGGCCGGGCAATAGTTCGCGACCTTGAGGGATGGCTGGCTCGGGTTCGAGATGTCCCAAATCTGGTAGCCGTCGTAATTCCCCTGAATGACGTACTGCCCGCTGAACGCCAAGTCCGAGTTGGTGCTGCCCAGAAACTTCGCGGACGGCGGCGTCTTCGAGAGCACGCGCAGGTTCCACGATGCCTCGGCTGCATCCATTAATCCGGCGCGCAACCCGACCCGTGGGTCCGGATTCGGCGCCGTCGTCGATGTCGACTGCGCGTTCACCGCGGAGCACAATGACATTGCGAGCGACAGCGAAACGAACGCGGCGCCGACCGACTGCGGCAGCGAAGCGCGAGAGCCGTTCACGAGGTTCATGAGTGATTCCTCCGAAAAACGAAGTGGAGCGTTGTATTACCGACCGGCGCTTTCGTCTGTATAGAGCTTGGAAGGATCGCACGCCGCAAGATCCGTCAGGTATTCGCTGATCCTCTCACACGCGTCCTCGAAAAAACGTCGTCCGTTGGCGGCGGTCGCGCAACGCGGATCTCCCACGCCGGTGTCGTCGGTCACCGCCGACCACGGCCGTGGCGCCCACGCCCATCCCTCGCGCAGCGCCGGGATCGAGGCCACCCGCGCGTGGCCCGGACCGGCCTCGTCGAGCGGGCGCACGAGCTCGGGTGCCAGGTGCAGCATGACGCTCGTCTCCAGCTCACCGGCGTGGTCACCGGAGTCCACGAAGTATGGACGCGCGTCGACGACCTGCCACCAATTGACGAGGGACAGATGGAGTGACGTGTCTGGCACCAGCTCTCGGATGATCCCGCGAAAATCGTTGCCGCCGTGACCGTTGAGTATCACGAGCTTCCCGACGCCGTGGTCATCGAGCGAGCGCGTGATGTCGCGCAGCATCGCGAGCTGGGTCGACGGGTTGAGGTTGATCGCGAGTGGAAGATCGCGCTGCGTCGTCTGCACCCCGAAGGGGATGGCTGGAAGCGCGATCACGCGCGCACCGCGCGCGGCGGCGCGCCTCGCAGATTCCTCGGCGACCGCGGCGGTGATCAGCGTATCGGTACCGTGCGGCAGATGGCGATTGTGCGGTTCGGTCGCACCCCAGGGTAGAACTGCCACGTCGACGGGCGAGGATGCGCTCGCCGGCCAGGTGAGATCGGAGAGCGAGTGCGGGCGCGGTGATGCAGGCATGCGCGGCGACTACCGGCGTCCCGTCACGCGCCACACGGTATTGCCGACGTCGTCCGCCACGAGCAGCGCGCCGCGCTTGTCGAGCGCCACGCCGACCGGTCTGCCCCAGGCATCTCCATTGTCCTTCACGAAACCGGACAGCACGTCGAGTGGCACACCCGATGGCACTCCCGCGCTGAAGGGCACGAAAATCACCTCGTAGCCGCTGCGCGGCTTTCTGTTCCACGATCCGTGCTGCCCGACGAACATCCCGTCGCTGAAGCGAGCGGGAAGGGAATTGCCGTTCGTGTACGCCAGTCCCAGCGACGCCGTGTGTGGGCCGAGTGCGTAGTCGGGGACGATCGCCCTGGCGACGAGATCCGGATTGGCCGGCTTGACGCGCGTGTCCACGTGCGACCCGAAATAGCTGTAGGGAAAACCATAGAAGCCGCCGTCCCGCACCGCGGTCATGTAGTCGGGGACGAGATCGCTTCCCAACTCGTCGCGCTCGTTCACCGCCACCCACAGCGCGCCGGTCCTCGGCTCCCACGCCATCCCGACCGGATTGCGGAGACCACTGGCGAAGATACGGTGGCTGCCGGCAACCGGGTCGACCTCCCAGATCGACGCGCGCCCTTCTTCCTTGTCTATGCCGAATTCGGCGGCGTTGCTGTTCGATCCGACCGACACGTAGAGCTTCGAGCCGTCGGCGTTGGCGATCACGTTCTTGGTCCAATGATGATTGAGTGGGCCGGCGGGGAGATCGACGACCTTGACGCCCGGTGCGGTGATCTGCGTCTGCCCCTCGGTGTACGGAAAGCGCACCACTCCGTTTGTGTTGGCGACGTAGAGTGTGTTGCCGACGAGCGCCATTCCGAATGGCGAGGTGAGTCCGGACAGAAAAACGGTTTGCACATCGGCGACGCCGTCGCCATCGGTATCGCGCAGGAGCGAGATGCGATTCGCGCTCGGCACCGCGCCGCCGGCGCGTTTTGTGTAGTAATTCGTGAACCATCCCTTGATGCCCGGATTGTTCTCGGGCCGCTTCGGCGCATTCGTCTCGGCGACCAGAACGTCACCGTTCGGGAGCACGTACAGCCAGCGCGGGTGATCGAGACCGCGGGCGAACGCGGCCACCGTCATTCCCTCGGCAGCCACGGGCCGCGCGCCGGTGGGCCAGCCTTTCCCCTTCACGTAGTTCACCAGCGGAATGAGCGATGGCGTCGGCGAGGCGATCACCGGAGCCGGACCTTCTCCAGCACTCACCGGATAGCGGGCGGATGCGCCGCATGCGGCGAGACCTATGGCGGCACCGCCGAAGGCAAAGATGCTTGGAAGGCGATTCGGACGGCTCGAGAAGGCGTGCGGCATATCCGCAAAGTGAAGCTGGCACGGTCGCGTGGCAACTCCGTATGCCGTTCCATTCCCCCAGAATCGCGAATTGGCCCTTATCCGCGACCGCAATGTTCGCGAAGTTGGCGCGGCGGGAAGAGCTGGAACACGCCAGCTGCATGGCAGTCTCTCGACTACACGCGGAGGACATCGTGCCCTGGGATACCGGCAACATCGCTTTCATGCTCGTCTCGACGAGTCTCGTCATGCTCATGACCCCCGGCCTCGCGTTCTTCTACGGCGGTCTGGTCGGCCGCAAGAACGTGCTGACGATCATGCTGCAGAGCTTCGTCTCGATGGGCGTCACCACGGTGCTCTGGGTGGTGTGCGGGTACTCGATGGCGTTCAGCGGTAGTTACGGGAGCGCGACCAACCCCGACATCATGGGGATCATCGGCAACTTTCATCTCGCCTTCCTGAACCATGTGGACCCGACCACGCCGTTTCCGGGCTCGCCGACGATTCCGCTGATCGTGTTCGTCGCCTATCAGATGATGTTCGCGCAGATCACCCCAGCGCTGATCACCGGTGCCTTCGCGAATCGCGTGACGTTCAAGGCGTATCTGCTCTTCCTCGTCGCCTGGTTGCTGCTGGTCTACTTCCCTGTTGCCCATATGATCTGGGGCGGCGGAATTTTGCAGGCGCACGGAGTGCTCGACTTCGCGGGCGGCATCGTGGTGCACTGCACGGCGGGGTTCGCCGCACTCGCGGCGGTGTTCTACGTAGGGCGGCGGAAGGTGCCTGACGCGGGCTTGCACAGCATTCCGCTCGTCGCGCTCGGCACCGGCCTGCTCTGGTTCGGCTGGTATGGCTTCAACGCCGGCAGCGAGCTCAAGGTGGACTCGGTGACCGCGCTGGCGTTTCTCAACACCGACGTCGCCGCGTCGTTCGCGGCCATCACCTGGCTGGTGCTCGCATGGATGCACGAGCGAAAGCCGAAGTTCGTCGGACTGCTCACCGGGTCGATCGCCGGGCTCGCCGCGGTCACTCCCGCGGCGGGATACGTGAGCACCCCCACGGCGATTCTGATCGGTGTCGTCGCCAGCATCGTCTGCTACTACGCGATCTCACTCAAGAACAAGATGCAATGGGACGACGCGCTTGACGTCTGGGGCGTCCACGGCGTGGGTGGCATGGTCGGCGTGTTCGCGCTGGCGATCTTCGCGTACAAGGCGATGAATCCCGAGGGGGGCTCCGACGGATTGATCCACGGCAATATGAGATTCTTTCTCAAGGAATCGGCCGCGGCGATCGGGGCGGCGGTCTACGCCTTCGTGTTTACCTATGTGATGTTGGCGGTGATCCACCGCATCACGCCCGTCATGGTGACGGCGGCCGACGAAGAGGTGGGGCTCGACGAGTCGCTGCATGGAGAACATGCGTACTTGTAGAACTGTTTATTACGGTATATGCGCATCGAGCCGGGGAGCGGACGCGTTGGTCGATGAGTGATACACGGATGAACGAAAACAGCGTGGACAGACTCCAACGGGACACCTTCGCGTATTTCCCGAACGAGAGCAACCGCGCCAACGGGATGGTGCCCGACAACACGCGGAAGGATTCGCACGCGAGCATCACTCCGATCGGCTTCGCGCTGGCGGCCTACACGATCGGCGTGGAGCGCGGATTCATCACGCGCGCCGAAGCGATCGAGCGCACGCTGACGACGATGCGATTCTTCAAGGACAGTGAGCAGAGCCGCAAGCCAAACGCAACCGGCTACAAGGGCTTCTACTACCACTTTCTGCACATGGACAGCGGCCGGCGCGCGTGGAAATCGGAGCTCTCCACGATCGATACGACGTTTTTGCTGGCCGGAATGTTGACCGCCGCGGCGTACTTCGACGGCGATTCGCCCGACGAGCGCGACATTCGCTCGATCGCTACAGAGCTCTACGCCCGTGTCGACTGGGAGTGGGCGCTCGACGCGGGAGACACCGTGTCGATGGGATGGAAGCCGGAAAGAGGATTTCTCCCGTACCGCTGGGAAGGCTACAACGAGGCGCTGATTCTCTATGTGCTCGCGCTTGCCTCTCCAACGCATCCGATCCCCGCGCGGTGCTACCAGGCGCAGACGAAGACGTACTCCTGGCAGCAGCTCAACGGCCAGGAGTTTCTCTATGCCGGGCCACTGTTCATTCATCAGCTGTCGCACATGTGGATCGACTTTCGCGGAATTCAAGACGAGTTCATGCGCGAGAGAGGAATCGATTATTTCGAGAACAGCCGCCGGGCCACATACGCGCAGCAGAACTATGCGATCACCAATCCGCTGAAGTTCAAAGGTTACAATGAGCAATGCTGGGGGATCACGGCGAGCGACGGCCCTGGTCCGGCGCGTCTCAAGATCGACGGCGTGGAACGCCGTTTTCTTGCGTACAAGGCGCGCGGGATTCCGTACGGTCCGGACGACGGAACCATCGCGCCATGGGCGGCAGCCGCGTCGCTGCCCTTTGCGCCCGAGATCGTCTTGCCCGCGCTCGAGCACTTTGCCGAGGTCTACCCTGAAATGACCAGCAAGTACGGTTTCAAGTGCAGCTTCAATCCGACATTCCAGAGTGCGGATCAGAAGGAGCGAGGTTGGATCTCCCAAGGCTACTACGGGCTCGACCAAGGGCCGATCGTGCTGATGATCGAGAACTACCGAACGGGTTTTCTGTGGGAGTTGATGAAGAAATGTCCCTTCATTGTCGACGGGCTTCGTAAGGCGGGATTCACCGGAGGCTGGTTGGGATAGCCACGCGAGATGACGCACAGCGATGGCGGTTCGTCGGCCCGCTCCTTGCCCGGTAACCCACTCGAGTAGTTCCGGCAATGCCGGAATCGATCGCTTGACCACTACATTCGCAGGGGATTTCTATGAGCATCTTTGGATCGATCATGTCGAAGATCTTCGGCCACGGTGCCGCAGCCGCTGGGAACGCGCCTGCGCCGTCAACCACCTCGAGCGGGCCAGCAACGGCAGCTCCTCCGGTGGCTCCAACACCCATGTCCGAAGTCGACGTGGAAGCGGTGCTGACGGACATGGCGTCGAAGTACAACCACGAGGTCGACTGGCGCTCTTCCATCGTGGACTTGATGGCAATGCTGCACATGGACAATAGCCTCGCCCAGCGAAAGGCGTTGGCTCAAGAGCTCGGGTACACGGGCGACATGAACGACAGCGCGCCGATGAATATCTGGCTCCACAAAGAGGTGATGCGAAAGCTGGCCGAGAACGGCGGAAAGGTGCCCGCCGCATTGCAGCATTAGGGGCGAACAGCCGGACGCTGTTCACCTGCGGTTGACTGCCTCCTTCCCCGATTTCATCACCCACACGACGTGATCCGTGATGGCGGCGATGTCCGCCAGCGGATCACCGTCGACGGCGACCAGGTCAGCGAAATAGCCGGGCGCCACGGCGCCAAGCTTTTTCTCCATCCCGAGCAGTCGCGCGCCGTTGATCGTCGCCGTGGCCAGCGCCTGCGCCGGCGTCATGCCGATCTTCACGAACCATCCCAGCTCCCGCGTGTTCTGACCGAACATCGTGAACACCGCGTCCGAGCCCATGGCGAACGTCACCCCCGCGCGAAACGCCCGTCGCGCAGTCTCGATATTGCGCTCGCGGTAGGCGTCGAGCGCCGCGACCTGCGCCGCCGTGTATCCGAATTGCTGGCGATACTCGGCATAGTACCGATTGTGATCGATCGTCGGCACGTAGATCGTGCCGCGCTTCACCATCTCGGCGATCGTCGCATCGTCGAGATCTACGGCGTGCTCGAGTGATTCCGCTCCGGCGATTACCGCATCGTGCCCGCCCTTTGGACCATACGAGTGGACCGCCACGCGCTTTCCGAGATTGTGCGCCGCTTCGATGGCAGCCTTCAACTCGTCGAGCGTGAAGGTCTGGTAGCCCGTCACGTCGGCGGCACTCCCGGTCGATCCGTAAATCTTCAGGACGTCCGCGCCGGCGGCGATCTGCTCGCGCGCCACGCGCGCCACATCCGTCGCACCGTCCGCCACTCCGCGGTGCGGCGCGCTCACGCCGGGCCGTTCGGGCGCGCGCGTGATCTGCAGCCCGTACCCCGATACGAACATCCGCGGCCCGAGCATCGCGCCACGCGCGATCAGGTCGCGCATCGCGATGTCGGCGTACTCTGATGAGCCGAGGTCGCGCACGGTGGTCACCCCCGTCTCGAGCGTCTTGCGCGCGTTCTCCTGCGCCAGGAACACCGTCATCGCCGAGGTGCGCGAACCCTGCTGCGCCCACGGAGAAGAACCGGGCGCACCATCCCAGAAGTAGGTCATGTGGGTGTGAGCGTCGATCAGCCCGGGAATGCCCGTGTAGCGCGACAGGTCGATCACTCGCGCGCCGGCGGGCACCGCGGCATCGCCGCTCCCCACGCTGACGATCGTATCGCGATCGATCACGACGACCGCATCGGTGATTACGCGGCCGGTGCCGGTGACGAGTTTGCCAAAACGGACCGCGGACTGTTGCGCCGCCATGGGCGCCGGGGCCGCGAAGGCGATCAGCACGAGAAATCTAGAAAGGCGCATCAGTCCGCCGCGACGGTAGGAGGGACGAATGTGATCAGAGTGCCACGCGAGCCGACCGCCGGCGCGCAGCAACCAGGATGCCGATGCCCAACAGGTTCGCCGCCACGATCACCAGCGCGATCTTGAACGCGAACGCCGCCACGCTCGCGACCCTAATGATCGGAAACACGGACAGCGCCACATAGAGCAGCGTCATCGCCAACCCGGACGCCGACACGACTCGCAGCCATACCGGCGGTCGTGGTGCGACCCCGCGCAACCCAAAGATCGGAATCGCGAACATCACCACATAGGTGAGCGCGTAGAACATGCCGCTTGCGTTGAACAGCAGCTGGAACGCCTCGGCCTGCCCGACGCCGACGAGGCTCAACAGGGCGATCCCGAACGCGCACACGGCCACGAGCACGATCGAGTTCACCGGCGTCCGGTAGGTCGCGTGCAACTTGCTGAACCACTGCGGCAGCAGGCGGTCCCAGCCCGCGACCATGGGTAAGCGCGCGACAGCGGTGAAGCTCACGTTCGTCTGCGCAACGCGCATCGCCAACGTCATCAAAATGGCGACGGTCACCAACTGTCCGGCGATGCCAAACGGGCCGAAGCCGACGCGGAGCACCTGTGGCAATGGTCCGACCAGATCGATCTCGTTTGCCGGAACGAAGGCGACGACCGTGCTCGTCCCGAGGATGAACATGAGGGCGATGATCGGGGCCGCGATGAGCACGGATCGTCTCACGGATCGCGCCGGTGCCTTTGTCTCGCCGGCGAGTATGGCCACGTACTCGAATCCGCCGAGCGCGCCGAAGCCGAGCTTGCCGAGGATGTTCAGGTTGTAGAGCGAGAACGACGGCATGCTGGTGCGGAGCGGGTGGTACTCGTGAAGATGGCCGGTCAGCAGACTGAGCACGGGCAACATCAGCAAAGCGCCGAAGATCAACAGCATGAAAACGCCGCCGGTGTTGTGCACCCACTTTCCAACGGACAACCCGATCGTCGACGCCAGCACCATCAGCGACAGGAGCACGGCGGTGGCCAGCGCAACAAACCAGGTGCTTGTCGTCATCCACGCCGCGCTTGGCCCCAACGCGTACGAGAGATAGGTCGCGCACTCCAGGCCGATCTCGGACGTGTGCACGATGACGTACAGCCAGAGATTCCACGCCAGCATGAATCCGACAGTGCCGTTGAAACCGAGCTTCGCCCACTGGTACAGTCCGCCCTCGAGCGGCATCAACCGGCTGAGGTACATCACGACCGCTGCCGACGGCAGGTAAAAGAGCACGAGGGCGAGCAGCCAGAGTACGACGTGCGACGGGCCCAGCTTTCCGGCGACGCCGATCCACGAGAGGCCGACGATGAAAAGGATTTGCGTGAGGGCGAGGTCGCGGACGCCCAGCTCTTTCTTGAGCGATGCGCTGTGCGCTTCCACGCGCGCCTCTGCCTGAGCGAAGTCGGTCGCTGGCGACGCGGTTCGCTCCGCGCCGGTGGTCGGATCGGTCATGGCCGCAACTCGCCGAGCATCTCCCAATAGCGCGCCCAGGCCTCGAGTCCCTCGTGCAGGCGATGCACGCGGAAGAACTCATTCGGCGCGTGATAGTCCTCGTCGGCCGTGGAGAAGGAAAAAAACACTGTGCCCAGTCCCATGTGGCGCTGGAACAGTTCGGCGATCGGCACAGTGCCACCCATGCGGACGACCAGTGGCCGCACCCCGTATACAGCGTGCAACGCTGCGTCGGCGGCCCGCAGTGCGAAATGATGTTCGTCGATGTGGGACGGACGCGCGCCGTGATCCCCGGGGCAAATCGACAATCGCGTGCCGGGCGGCACGTGGGCCTCGAGGTGTGTTGTCACGAGCCCGACCACATCCGCGGGGTTTTGATCCGGCACCAGCCGACAGGTGATCTTCGCGTGCGCCTCGCCCGGGATCACCGTCTTCTGACCCGGACCCTCGTAGCCTCCCCACATGCCGTTGACCTCGAGCGTCGGACGCGTCCACTGCCGCTCGAGCATCGTATATCCCGGCTCGCCGAACGCGGCCGGCGCGCCGACATCCGCGAGGTACCGGGCTTCATCAAAGGGCAACGCGGCGATGGCGGCTCGCTCGGCACCGGTCAGCTCACGAACACGATCGTAGAAACCGGCGACCGCGACGCGGCCAGCCGGCTCGTGGAGCGAGGCGATCAGACGCGCCATCGCGTGCAGCGGATTGGCGACTGCGCCGCCGTGCCGGCCCGAGTGGAGATCCTTGGATGCGGCGGTGAGCGTGAGCTCGAGTGCCGCGAGGCCGCGGCTGGCCACGGTGAGCGACGGCTCGTCGATGCGCCACATCGCGCCGTCGGCCGAGAGCACGACATCGGCGGCGAGCATCTCCGTGTTGTCGCGAATGAATGCGTCGAGGCTGGGACTGCCGATCTCTTCCTCTCCCTCGAACATGCACTTGACGTTGATCGGCAGATTGCCCCCGACCGCGAAGAACGCTTCGGCCACTTTGATCGGGATCAGCATCGGCCCCTTGTCGTCGGACACGCCGCGCGCGTAGAGACGCCCATCGCGCAGCGTCGGCACGAACGGGGGGCTGGTCCACTTGTCCAATGGATCGGCCGGCTGGACGTCGTAGTGGCCGTAGACCAGTACCGTCAGCTTGCCGGGTGCGCCAAGCCACTCGGCGTAGATGATCGGATTGCCGGCGGTCGGAATCGTTCGCGGCGTGAAGGGACCGGCGGCGGCAAGCGCTGTAGCGACCCAGCGTGCCGCTGCGTCGACGTCGGCGGCGTGAGTGGGATCGGTGCTCACGCTCGGGATCGCGGCAAAGTTTTTCAGCTCGGCGAGAATGTGCTCGTGCTGCGCCTCGAGGTGGGCGAGCACGTGCGCTAGCGGTGTCGAGTCCGGCATTATTTGCCACCGTCGATCGAGAGCACCTGCCCGGTGATCCAGTTCGCCTGGTCCGATGCAAACATGAGCACGCCGTAGGCGATATCGGTGACAGAACCCAGACGCTTGAGCGCGATGCGATCGATCAGCGCACGTTGTCCCGCCTCGCCGTAGGACGCCCACTGCCGCTCGGTCGCCGCGTTGGAGCGCACGAAGCCTGGAGCGATGTTGTTGACCGTGATGCCCCACGGTCCCAACTCGTGCGCCAGCTGCCGCGTGAGCGCGATCTGGGCGGCCTTCGCCGACGCGTACGCCTGAATGCCGGTGAGGCTGATGCCAAGGCCGGCCCCGCTGGAGATGTTGATGATGCGGCCGCCGCGCGCCGCTTTCATACCGGGCGCAACGGCCTGTGAGAAGTAGAACGCGCCACTCACGTTGACATCGAAAATGCTCTGCCACTCCTCCGGCGTCACCTCCTCGAGCGGCCGTCCCACCTGACCCAGCACGCCACCGGCGTTGTTCACCAGGATGTCGACGCGGCCCGTTGCCGCGGACGCTTCGGCGACGAAGTGGTCGACCGCGCGCTTGTCGCGTACGTCCACCACGAGCGTGGTGCACGAGCCTGCGCCAGCAGCGACGCAGAGCTGCCCGGTCTCGAGCAGCTCGTCCTCCACCACGTCGCAGCCCCAGACGCTGGCGCCGCGCTGCGCGAACGCGACTGCGATCGCGCGTCCAAAGCCATGCGCCGCGCCCGTGACGATCGCGGTCTTGCCGCTGAACTCCAGACTCATCCGTTGCCTCTCCCGGGAACAACCGCGGCGAGCGCATCGAGTGCGTCGAGCGATTGGGTGCGCGAGCCGCCCTCGATGTCGTGAATCAGCTCGACCAAACGCGCGGTGAGCGGTGTGGCGACGCCAACCTCCGCCCCCAGCGTCACGATGATCCCCAGCTGCGCATCGACCTCCGTGCGTCGCTTGCGCACGGCGAGATCGCGCCAGATTCCGCTGTGCGTCTTGGCCGAGCGGCGATTGTGCGCGACGAGATCGCTGAGCGAGCGCGCCGCGGCGCCGGCTGGCGCCTGGGGCAGATAGGCGGCCGGGTCGAATCCGTCGAACGCCTCGGGCCGAACCTCGCGCGCTTCGGCGACGGCGAGAATCTCCCGCGCCAGCGCGATATACAGCTCGCGATAGGCCGGCAGCGCGAGCGCGTCGGCGATCGACTCGTTCGTCAGCGCCGTGGCGAACAGCATCGCGCCGTAGGCTTCCTTGCCCCACAGATAGCCCCAGATGTTCGGAGTGACGACGGCCCGATCATCGAACGCGAGCCAGGCATCGCGGATCGCGCTGACGCGTGGCGTGATGCGGCCATCGATCTCGCCGACCACCACCGCGCCGCGGCCGCCGTAGTGAATCACCCCGGGCTGGATGTAGTCCGCGCCGAAGTTGACGAACGCTCCCACCGTACGCTCCGCGCCGACGACCGCGGCGATAGCGAGCTCGTTGAGGCCGTTCTGCGCCGAGATCACGCAGCCGCCGGCGCTCAGGTGCGGGAGCAGTTCGTGCGCGGCACCCTCGGTATGCTGCGCCTTGGTGGCGAGGATAATCGTGTCCCACTCGCCCCATAGCTTTTCGGGCACGAAGGCGGGCATTCGTGCCGTGAACTCCGAGATAGGTCCGGTGATGCGAAGGCCGGAGCCCTCGATCGTGTCGACGTGCTCGCCGACGATGTCGACCAGCGTCACGTCGTGGTTGGCTCGCGCAAGATGCGCTCCGATCACGCCGCCGATCGCGCCCGCGCCCCAGATGAGACAGCGCATCGTCATTGCCGTCCCTACGACGGATTGCCCCAGGAGCCCGCGAGCAAGGCCCGCGTTTCCTCGACCGCCACCTGCCAGAGCGCGAGCATGTCGCCGTCCGAGCGTTGATACAGGCCGCCGTAGTTGCCGTCGCCCAGGTACTCGCGCAAGGCGACGGGATCGAGCGCGCGCACCCGCTCGAGATCCACCATCGGTCGCGCGGTCGCGGGAAGAACGACACCAGGCAGCCGCGTCCAGGGAAAGTTTTCCATCCACGATCCGTGCGACGCAACAGGATCAATCTCCTGCACCTTCGCCCAAGTTCGCGGCGCGTTCCACCAGTTGTGAAAGATCACCCGGCACTCGGCGTGATCGGCGGTCCACTCCTGCGCGAACTGCTGCACGGCGCCGTTGCCGCCGTGACCGTTGACGATCAGGATGCGGCGGAAGCCGCTGTGCGCCATGCTGTCGAGAATATCGCGCACCACCTGCAGATGCGTCTGGACGCGGAGCGAGATCGAGCCGGGAAATTCACGGAAGTACGGAGTCACGCCGTACGCGAGAACGGGGAATACCGGCACGCCAAGTGGCTCGGCGGCTTCCGCGGCGACGCGTTCGGGGAGGATGCAGTCGACCGTCAGCCGCAGATGACTATGCTGTTCCGTGCTGCCGAGTGGCAGCACGGCGCGGTCGTCGCGTTTCAGGTAGTCTTCGACCTGGATCCAGCTCATGTCGCTAATGCGCACGGCGATTCCCGCTCAGGGTGGACGGTGAGGCGGAAAACATACGCCATGATGGCGCTGACGGGAGAGCGAGGGCGTCACTCCTAGCGGCGAATCTGGTTCGGCGCGACGCCGTTCTCGGTCATCTGGCTGCGGCCTTCCGCTCACTAGTCGCTACGGGCTGGCACCTGTCTTCAGAAGGAGCCGTTGCCTGCAAGTGACTGCGGTTGACTGCAGTAGGGCTCACGACAGATGACAGATGACGGGTTTGCTCCAAACGTCGCCGTCGCGGGCAGCCAAAAGCTCACTCTTCTCGTGACCGATCAGCTTCCTCCGTTGCGTTACTCGGAACCCCACCCCGCCGCCGCCCCCGCTCAGCATCCACCACCGCGCGCCTGAGCCCGAACAACATCCTTCGTACCTCGGCAACCTGAGCGATCAATCGAGCCGTCACTGGCCCGTCGATCACCCCAAGGTCGCCGCAGACCGTCAGATGATGCTCTGCCTCGCTGGCCGAGCCGACGGCGATCGTGAGGAATCGCGCGAAATCCGTTCGCGATTCTCTCGCCGCCCCCTCCGCAATATTCGCCGCAACCGACATGGTTGCGCGCATGAGTTGGGCCTTGAGGCCTGGAACCATCCCGGAGGGAATCCCGCGTGTCGCCTCGTGGACCGCGACGGTGAGCGCCCGCGCCCGCTGCCAGACCTGGAGTCGGGTATAGTCTTGCACGCCGAATGGTGAATGAGACCTTGATATCCAGCATCATCATTTTGGTGCGAGTCCAGAGCATTTGACTGCGGTTGACTGCAGTGAAGCCCAAGACAGATGACAGATGACGGGCTTGCCCGAACGTTGCCGGGCGGGACACGTGACTGCGGTTGACTGCAGTGAAACTCATCACAGATGACAGATGACGGGTTTGCCCGAACGTTGCCGGGCGCCGAAATGTCGACGGCAGTATCGAGTATCGCAGTTCAAATCTTGCCCGCCTCACGATGCTTCGAACAACCCCGTTCTCTGTCATCTGTATGCAGTCGTACTGCAGTTACCTGCAGTGAAACTCGTCACAGATAACAGATGACGGGCTTGCCCGAACGTTGCCGGGCGCCGAGATGTCGACGGCAGTATCGAGTACCGCAGTTCAAGCCTCGCCCGCCTCACGATGATTCGAACAACCCCGTTCTCTGTCATCTGTCTAGAGTACTCCAATAACTGGGCAACGTCGATGATCGGCCGAGCATGCTAGCGCCGCCCGGTCAAAGCGCGCATTCTCACCCCATGACCAACCACCTCCATGCTGTCTCGCGCCCAGCCGCGATCCTAGCTGTCTTGGCCGCCGCGGCCTGCACGCCGAGTAATACTGCCCCGACGATCACCGGCGACTGGGACGCCTATCTCGCCAGCGGCTCAACCGCGCGCCCCGGCTTCGAAGGTTGGCGCCGCATGGGTTTCGCGCATTTCGCCAGCCGCGATTCAGCTTTCGTTGGTACGATCCGCCGCCGCACCGGTGAGCCGATCCTCGCCGTCACCCATGTGACGGCGCGGGCGGATTCGGTGGTGCTCAGCGGAGAAAAAGATCAGTCCATCAGCGCGGCGTGGCACGGCGACACGCTCACCGGCGTGATGCTTACCAAAGGAAAACCATCTGGCCGCCGCATTCGTCTCGTGCGCCGCGCCACGCCCTTTGTCGTGGAGCAGCAATACGTGCTCTGGCCCGGAGCCGTCTCCGATTCCCAGTACGCCGTCACTGAAGACACGCTGGTGTTCATGACCACGCGCGACGGCGCGAAGTTGGCGAGCTACATCGCTCGTCCCGTGGGCGCGGGACCGTTCGGAGTGGTGCTCCAGCGCACGCCGTACACCCGCATTCTCCATCCCGCCGGCCGCTACTGGGCGTCGCGCGGCTACATCTTCGTCGCCCAGCACGTGCGCGGCCGCGATGTGTCGGACGGAACAAATTTCGGCGACTACGACACCGACGTGCCCGACGGCTATGACGCCGTCGAATGGGCGGCCAAGCTGCCCGGCGCCAACGGTCGCGTCGGATTGATCGGTCACTCTGATGAAGGCCGGCTCGCCTGGTACGCCGCGGTGAGCGCGCCGCCGCATCTCGCGGCCATCGCGCCGTCGGCTGCCTCCGGCGACCCATGGCGCATCGTGCCCTACGAAGACATGGTCTTTTCGCCGATCGACGTCGCGTGGGCTTGTCTCATGCGCGCGCGTACGCTGCAGGACATCAGCGACCTCGACATCGGCGCGGCGCTCACGCATCTGCCGCTGATCGACCTGCCGCAAAAACTCGGCTGCGGTCAGGTCCCGCTGTGGGATCGCTGGATCGCGCATCCTACGCTCGATGCGTACTGGCGTGCTCACGCGGTGTCGACGAACATCGCGAAGGTCCGCGCGCCGGTGCTGCAAATCTCCGGATGGTACGATGACTCGCGCGGGCCGATCGACTATACGAATTCGCTCAACAAGGTCGCGGGGCATCCGTTCATTCGCCTGGTCATGGGACCCGGCGCGCACAAAGGCGTCGACTACGTGGCTGGAGAATTCGGAGCGCAGTCCCGCGTCGACACGCGCCGCCTGCAGCTCCGGTGGTTCGATCACTATCTGTTGGGGAAAGACAACGGCGTCGACCGGGAGCAGCCGGTGGACGTGTTCGTGTTCGGCGACAACGCGTGGCGGCACGAAGCAGCGTGGCCGCTCGCCCGCGCGGTGGATACCAAGTGGTATGTGTCGTCCGGCGGCAAGGCGAACAGCAGCGCCGGCGACGGCGTGCTCGATACCGTTCCGCCAATTGGAGCGGCGGCCGATACGTTCACCTACGACCCCGCGAATCCGACGCCCTTTCCGATCGATTCGCGAGAGCTCGAGACATCGCTCAATGAGGATTACACCGCGATCAACGCGTCGCGGCGTGATGCGCTGGTGTTCACGTCGAAGCCGCTCACCAGGGCGATCGAAGTGACCGGGCAGATGTCGGCCACGCTCTGGGCGGCGACCGATGCCAAGGACACCGACTGGAACGTGATGCTGCTCGATGTGTTTCCCGACGGACACGCCGAGCGCGTTCAGGATGGCGTGGCGCGGGCGCGGTTTCGCAAAGGATTCGATAGGGAAGTGATGCTCACGCCCGGGAACGTCGAGCGGTACGACGTGGATCTGTGGTTCACGTCGCGGGTGTTCGAGCCCGGCCACCGCATCAGGGTGGGCGTGTCGTCGGCGCTCTTTCCGAAGTACGATCGCAATCTGAATACAGGTGGCAACAACGAGCGCGACAGCACTTTCGTGGTGGCGCATCAGCGGCTGGTGCACGATGCGGCGCATCCGTCGCACGTGGTGCTGCCGGTGATTCCGCGTTAGAAACGAACGCGCGATACGGGCTAGCGCTGTTGACGTTATCGACCTTGCGAGCGTTGTACGCGTTTTGATCGGATCGGTCGGAACGCCGGGCGCTGTCCCCTTGCTAAAAGACGCGCACTCCCTGATAGCGTGGCGTGCACACTCGTCGCCAGTCTTCTTTCGCCTTCGGTGGATCGCAGCGTTCCGCGTGGAGCACGCTGTCCGTGAACACCGTTGCCGTGGCCGGTACGGGAGTTGGAGTTAATGACTTTCGCGCGGGACTACAGCCGAGCGCGACTAGCCCGAAAGCGAACGGTATGGAGACGACCGTAGAGCGCATAGACACCTCACTCAAAGAATGCTCGAGTTGCGGCCCACTGTACTCCCTCTCGCATCTAGCTGTCGACAGCAACTATCTCGCGGGGACGTCCACCAGAGAAGACTAACAACGCCCTCGCCGACATGCCGACGGCGAGCATCGTCGCTCAGGCGCCGTCACGTCGTGAGAGGCACGCGCGCTCGCGGTTCGGCAGCCGCTCAGGGCTGAGCATGCTCGACGGTCACGACCGTCGCACCACAATGCGCGAAAACGATTCGCACGAATCCCAACTGTCCCGTCCCCGCGATCGTCGCGTGCACCTCGCCCGATCGAATGCGATTCGCGCCGCTCTCCGGACACGTCGGGTCGTACTCGAGCGGCCGCACCGTAGCGATCTGGAACGCCAGCCCGACATTGCCGCGCTGCCACGACGTCTGGCCCGCGGCCGCGAATAATCCATGCGGCAGCGGCGAGCCGACTACCAGCGCCGACCCCGTGGCCGGAGTGAACGTCGCGTGCCACTGATCCACGACGTGGGCGACGCCGTCCCGATCTTGATGCATGATGTCGAAGCCGTGCTCTTGCGCCAAACCCTGCCCGCTCACCAGTAGCACCTCGGCGCCATTTCTCGTGTCGGTGAACGACGACTCGGCGTGCATCGCCCCGAAGTGCACCACAAGGTTCGCGAAGGATGCCTGGTAGCCGAAGGCGGCGGGGTTCGGCGGCGGAGAAAAAACCGGATCGGTGATGTGCACAGTGCCCGTCACCTCGGTCGTGTCGCCGGCGGCGATGAAACGGCACTGCGGCAGGCCAAAGGTCAGCGTGGCGTTGTCCGGAACGCCATCGTGATCGGCATCGGCGGTGTTATCGGGCGCGGGGCAGGGAGTGCCCGCGCCGCCCGAGGCCTGCGCCATGTGTCCAGACATTTTCAGCGATGCCGCCGCGAATCCGCCAATCCCCCCCAACGTGAGCGCGTTGAGCGATAGCGACATCTCGCGCGATAGCTGAGTGCCGATCTGTATCGCCTGCGCCAGCGTCACTGGAGTAGTCGTGCCAGGGCCCGCGGTATCGTGGCTGCACGCCGCGAGCATCGCGGTGAGACAGACGGCCGCCGCGCCGCCGCTCCGGGCTTTGATCATAGACATATGAAATTCCTCGAGTGATGTGTCGTGAAACCGGGGTTACCGTGGCGCGCCCGCACGCAGCTCTCGCAGGCGCGCACGCTGTTCCGGTGTGAGGCGGTTCTTGATGCGGGCGACGAGGGTGAGGTGGATCCGCTTGATGTCGTGCTCGACCGCCAGCACGCGGTCGAGCTGCGCCAACATTTTCTCTTCATCGATCGGCTCCTGCTTCACGAGCGCCGCCATCGTCTCGACTTCGCGCTGGAGCTTCCACTGCAGCTCCGTCGCCCGCTGTTGCGCATTGCCGACCTCGGCGATGATGAAGCTTCGCTGCGCATCGGTCAGACCGATATCCCGCTGGTGTTGCATCACCAGCTCGGGTGGAAAGAAATTGTCGCCAATCGGGTCGGCGGGAGGCTGCGCTCCTGGCTGCTGCGCGCGCGCGGCGCCGGCGAATACCAGCAGCGCGACCGCGACGCCCAAGCGAATCGCTCTCATTGCTGCCTCTGGTGCCCGGCGTGAACGCCGAGCGCGTGGAGATCGGCGAACGATGCCGAGATGGTGGGGAGAGTCGTGGTCAGCATGTCGCTCGGTCCCTGAAGAAGAAATGCGGTCGGGGAGCGCCAGGTGGAGAGGGCAGGCGCGGGCACTCCCCCTTCCGGGAAGCGCGTTGTCACCTGCGGCAGCCGCTCGTGCAGTGTGAGCCATCCGCCGGCGGCCACGGCGAGAATTGTCGCCGCCGCGGCTGTGCGTTGCCACGGAGCAGTCGCCGGCCGCTTCGTCGCGGCGTTCATTGCCGCGGCGTACGTCGCGCTGAAGAGCGGAGCGTCACGCGCATCACCGGCTCGCCATTCCGCGAACGCTCTCTCCATGTCGTCGTCCTTCCACTCACCGGTCATGTCGTAGCTCCGAGTGTTGCAGCAGCTCGCGCAGTCGTTGCTTGCCGCGGGCATAGTGCGTGCGCGCGGACCCCACTCCAATCCCGATCACCGCCGCCGCTTCCTCGACCGTTCGCTCGTGGTACATCACCAGCAGTAGCACCTCGCGCTGCCGGCGAGGCAGGGCGTCCAACGCGGCCTCGAGTATCGCGCGCCGCTCCGCACTCTCACTCAGCTCCACCGCCCCCGCGCGCTCGCCCCCGAGCGGCAGATCATCACGCAGCGGCGCATGCCGGGCGAAACGGAGCATTCGCCGCCGCCGCTCATCGGCTGCCGTTCGCCTTATGACGGCGAACAGCCACGTCGCGAAGGATGATCGCCCATCGAACCGGGCTCGTCCATCGAGCACCTTGAGGTAGGCGGCTTGAAGAACATCCTCAGCCTCCACGCGATCCCTCTCACAGCAGTGCAGCGCCCAACTGTAGCTCTGACCATGGCACGTCTCGAGTTGCAGACGCAGCTCGGCATGTTCCATCCGGCGCGCCTCGCTCGTTGCGCTTGTCGGGAGATTAGTCGTTTCCAGCGCTCGGGCATATGACACGGAGGCGTAAGCTGGAGTGCCGGCTTGCCGCTCTGTGCTCACGGTGAGATTATCAAACCGCCTCACCCGCCACCCTTATTCCGGATACGACGACATGCGCCGTCCCCCATTGCGTCTCGAGCTTTTCACCCTGGCCGCCGCTCTTCTCGTGCCCGCGACGAGCGGCGCGGCCCAGGACTCGACGGGCGCCCCCTTCGCGCGCCCGAAGGGGAGCTATGAGGTGGAGGTCGAGCGAGCGCTGATGGTGCCGATGCGCGACGGCGTTCGGCTCGCAACCGACGTCTATCGGCCGAAGGGCATGGCCGGCGCCTTGCCGACGATTCTCATGCGGACACCGTATGACAAGTCGGCCTATCGCGGCGCAGCCACGCCCCCGTCGTTCTTCGCGTCGCATGGCTACGCGGTGGTGGTGCAGGACGTCCGCGGAAAATTCGCCTCGGAGGGTGAGTTTCGCGTCTATCAGGGCGACATGACGGACTGGTCCGATGCGTTCGACTGGATTGCCGCGCAGCCGTGGTCGACCGGGAACGTTGGCACGCTCGGCTGTTCGTACCTGGGGGAGGGACAGATCGTCGCTGCGCAGCAGCGCAACAAGCATCACATCGCCGCTGTTGCGCAAGCGGCCGGCGGGAACCTCGGCCGCGTAGGGCGGCACCGCGAATTTTGGGGATCGGTCGAGGGAGGCGCCTTTTCGATCTCGATCAACTTTGGCTGGATGCCAGTCTTCGCCTCCATCGACAAAGGAATGCGCCCCATGCCGAAGGTCGATCTGGCGTCGTTCTTCCGAACGCTACCGGTGATCGACATGACCGACCGCGCGGGCTCGCCCTCGCGGGACTGGCGCAACTTTCTCCAGCGCGCTCCGGATGATCCGTGGTGGGACGCGCAAGGCTACCTCACGGCGACCGACAGCGTGGGGATCGCGGCGCTGCACGTGTCGTCGTGGTTCGACATGGCCGGGGAGGCTCTCGAGGAGGCGGAGATCTTTCGGACCAACGCGATCAATGACCGGGCACGCACGGGGCAGTACGCCATCATCTCTCCTACCACGCACTGCTTATCGGAGCGCGCGTCGCGCGAAACGATGGCGGGCGACCTTCCGGTCGGCGACGCGCGCCTGCACTACTGGGACACCTACCTCGCCTGGTTTGATCGCTGGCTTCGCGGCAACGCGCACGCGATCGACTCGCTGCCGCGCTTTCAGTACTACACCATCGGCCGCAACGCCTGGCGAAAGTCCGACACGTGGCCGGTGAAGGGAATGCACGAGACCTCCTTCTACCTCCGCAGCGACGGGGGCGCGAACACGTCGAGCGGGAACGGTCGCCTGAGCCTGACGCCGCCGACCCGTGAGCGTCCCGACAGCTTCACCTATGACCCGGCCAATCCCGTCGGCTCGCGCGGTGGCTCGATCTGCTGCACGGGCAACCCCAAGGATCAGCCGGGCTCCTACGACAACGCCGACATCGAGAAACGCGCCGACGTGCTGGTGTTCTCGGGCGACGTGCTCCGGGATGGATTGGAGCTGACGGGTTCGATGAGCGCCGAGGTCTACCTGAGCTCCGACGCGCTCGACACGGACGTCACGGTGAAGCTCCTCGATGTCTACCCCGACGGCCGCGCGATGAACATGCAGGAGGGGATCACGCGCGCGCGCTGGCGCGACGGCTTCGACCAGCCGCACATGATGAAACCGGGTACGGTCTACCTGGTTCCGGTCGTGCTGCACGCGACGTCGTGGTATCTCGCGCCCGGACATCGTTTGCGGGTGGAGATCTCGAGCTCGAGCTTCCCACGCTTCGATCGCAATCTCAATACGGGCGGCCACAACTACGACGAGACGACGTGGCGCGTGGCGCACAACGCGATCCACCACTCGGCGCCGCACCTGTCGCGACTCGTTCTCCCGGTGGTGCGCTAACGGCGCGTGCCGCTGGGCTGTTGGTGGATGTTCGGCGTGGATGGGTACCGGAGGGGCGTTCCGTAGAGCGGCGAAGGATTCGCGCGATGCGGACGACACTCTAGTCATACCTCTTCAGGCTGCGTCCCATGAAGCTGCCGCTTCTCTCCACCGCTCTCGCGCTCGCCTGCGCCGCTGCACCGATGTACACCCAGACGATCGCCGGCCGGGTGGTCGACTATGCGACCAGGAAATCGGTCGGTCGCATCAGCATCGAGTTGGTCGATGACAGCGCGCGGGTGGTCGCCAGCGCGGAAGGCGACACGACGGGGATCTTCTACGTCGACGCGCCGGGACCGGGCCGATACCGAGTCGTGATCGTGCTCGCCAGCGGCAGCTTCTTTTTGAGCCCGGAGATTCTGGCGGCCGCGGGCGACTTCATCGAGCGCGAGTTCCTCGTGCCCGCGCTGCCCCCCGCGCTCTGTGACGCGTACTTCCCGGCCGAGGTCGACATTCCCGCCGTGCCGCACGCCGGCAATGCGGCGCCCTCCTATCCGGAGGCGATGGCACAGCGGCAGATCCGCGGTTCGGTGATCGCGATGTTCGTCGTGGGCGAAGACGGACGTCCCGAGATGCGCACGCTGCAGATGCTGAGCACCTCTGACAGCGCGTTCATGCGCACGGTGGGCGACGCGCTCCGCGAGTGGCGTTACGATCCGGCGGAGCGCGAGGGGGCACGTGTGAGGCAAGTCGTCCAGATCACCTTCCAATTCGGCGTGGCTGGGGACGCGCCCGGGGAGCACGCGGTGATCAGGGCGGCTTCGACTGGCGCGACGCCAGGCGACGGTGCGCGTGACGGTGCGTTATGCGACGTCGCGGTGCAAGGCGCGGAGCTGCGCGGCTGGCGCGCCGTCGCCACGAGCCGTTTCACCTTCTGCGTGCCGCCGGATTGGTCGGGCGATGGCGAAAGCTGGCGCGCCGCAAACGGTGCGTCCGTATCACTGAGCCTTGGCATTGCCGATCCAGGCATGGCGAGCGAGCGGATGCACGCGAGCGTTCCCGCCCACGACGCCCGGCTGATGGCCGGCCGATCGAGCGCCGGCACGCAGCCCCGCTCCGAGTCCATCGGCGGCCGGTCGGTGAGCCTCTACTCGAGCCGTTCCGAGGGTAGATACAGCTGGACCGCTGTGTGGATGGCGTCGGCGATCAGCTTGCTCGGGACGGCGTTCGATCGGGCGACGTCGGATCTGGAGCTCACGATTTTTCGGACGGTGCGGTTCGCGGTGAGGTAAACGTTGCGCGCGCACGGCCCGGCATCGCGATGCTAGCGTTTCGCGCCGATCCGCTCGAGAAACGGAGCGACATCGAGAATGCTGATGTCGTCGCGCTTCCGAAGTGCCCGCATGAACCACTCCTTGTGCCCCGCACCGTAGGTGATCACGAAGCGCCGCCCTTCGCCGCGGTGCTCATCGAGTGCGCGGGCAATGTTGGCAAAATGCGCGACATTGATGTTGTCCCAGCCGCCTGGGCCGAGCTCGCTATTGAACAACCGGTTGTACGGCTCGTGCGCAACGGTTTCGACGGAATCGTATGCGGCTGAGTTGATGAAGTACGGATCGTCGGCGCCACGAAGTGCCAGGAGCGAATCCTCGACCTGAATGGCGCGCGAATACGTCTGCCACTCATCCCGCCGGGTCGTGTCGGCCTCAATACGCTTGAGCGCCGCTGTCCGATAGGCGTCCATGGGTCGCGACCAGCCGGCGGTGGGCACGATGGTGAAACGCATGGACGTGGTGAGCGGAAAGAGCACGTCCACGTACTCCGGGAAACGCGCCACGCGCGCCTCGGTGATTTTCCCAGTGGTGGCGAACTCGCGAGTGGCGGCGTCCAATCGGTTGGGCGCGATCTCAGTGAGAACGAAGTCGGGACGCATGGCCTGCAGCAACCGGCGCAGGACGTCGGTGCCGTAGCGCGTGCTGGTGCGGTGCGCGCCGTGAATGGTCCCCACCACCAGCACCTCGTTTTTCCGCGTGAGGTCGCCGCGCGCGCGGCGCCCCACGGTCGCGCCCGGCCGCCCACTAGTGAGTGGTGGCGTCGCGACAACGGCATACGACGCCGTGTTCAAATACACCGGCGTGGAGCCGGCGCAGCGCACGGCGAATGAGACATCATTGGGCGTGAGCTCGCCCGACAGGGGCTCGTGACACACCGGCGTCGAGGCGGCGTCCGCGCCATTCAACAGGTCGTAGACGCGTACCGTGGCACGCGCGCGATCGAGCGTGAACGATAAGACGCCGTCACGCGTCGTCGTCCGCATCGCGTTGGCGTCCATCAGTCCCGAATCGTGCCCGGAGCGGAGTCGCTCCAGTCCCTCCGCGTCCCGCGGCAGCCCGGCCGTTAGGTTCTCGCTGCCGGCGGCGGTGATGAGAATCTCGTCTTCAATGAAGGCGGCCACGCGCTCGTCATGGTTGTAATACCACGGCTCGATCGTGAACACCATCCCTGGGGCCAGCCGGGCGTCTGGCAATGATGGATCGCCGGCGTCGAGGCCGATGTGATGCCCGAAATACAACGGGGCCTGCATGTACGGTTTGGCCGCCGTAGGAATTGCCGCGGCCGCCACGCGCTGCAGATCGGCGAGCGTTACTCCCGGCTTTGCGGCGGCCATCACGGCGTCGGAGACTTGCCGCACCATGTCGACCAGCTCGCGCTGGCGCGTCGTGAAATGCGCACTGACCGGGAAGGTGCGCCCGACATCGCTCGCGTAGTGGTCGCGCTCGCACCCGACATCATAGATCACCAGCTCACCACGCTGAAGGATGCGATTCCGCCGGTCATAGTGCGCGCCCAGAATGCGCCATGGCCAGAGCGAATTGTCGCCCGACTTGACGATGGGGCTGAAGGCGTCGCGTTGCGCGCCTAGCGCCATGCAGTCGGCGCTGAACGCGCCGGTCAGGGTCCGCTCGTCCTCACCGGGTGAGACGCGCGCCGCGCCACGAGCGATGCCCACCATGGTGGCACGCGCGGCCTCGCGCATCGTCGCAATTTCTCGCGCCGACTTGATCATGCGCAGCGTGGCCATCAGCGTGTACGCATTTCCAATGGTTATACCGGCGTGCGCTCGCTGGAGATGCGTCGCAAGCAATTCACCGGGCGATGGCTGCAGGATCTCCGAAGCTGCCGGCGCGATTGCCGCCGCAAGTCGCCCGCTGTTGATCAGCACGCGCGCCCCGCGCGCCATGGCGCCGGACAGAAACTCGTCGAGGGCGCTGTCAGGCAGCACGATGTCCACGCCGCTCAGCGCTCGCAGGGCGGGATCGGCGGCCAGCGGGCGCCCGGGAAAATCATTCGGTCGTCCGCTGCCCTCGAAGCGCCGGTCGGTGCGCGGTACGAACAACACCGCGCGTCGTGTGCGGCCATCGATGGCCAGCACGGAGCGCGGAACCTCCAAACCACACAGGTACTCGAAATCGTCCAGCTGCCGAAAGGTCTCCCCGCCGCTGGTGCCCTCGGCGCCCGGTACCAGCAGGATTTCATTCCCCCGCAGCGAGCCGAGCGCGCTTGCGCGGCGCGCAACGTACTCGGCGCCGGGATACACCGGGTGCGTCCACATCGTGAACCGCTCGGTCCCCTGCGCCTGCAGCGCCGGAGCGGCGCTCGCGACTGCCGCGAGCGCCAATGCCATCCGCCCTGTGCGGAGCAAAACCCGCGTACCGGAAAGGGTCGTCAGGGAGGGTAAACGCATACGCGGGAACGTGACGCCGTCAGATGCGCGCGTCAAGCGAAGCGCCGAGAAGGAAGCGCATCTCCTTGCGCCGCATCCGATTGACACTGGGCTTGACGATCGTCTGCGCCCGAGCGCGTATTGTGTACGTCAACACCAGATGATTCCGATCGCGCGCGCCTCGCTGCGTCGTGACGGAAAGATCGGTCAGCGCCAAACTACTCGGGAGTGTCAATTGTCTCGCAGCCTGCATGCTCGGTCAACGGCCAATTCGCCCTTTATGGCACGCGTTCATTGCCGTGAAATGCTGGCGATCATCGGCTTCCTGAGCGGTGCTCCACTTCCCGCGCAAGTGCCGTGGTCGGTCACACTCAGTGCTGCCGTCAACCCGTTGCCCATCGGCAACTGCAGCAGCGTGTACATCACGCTCAAGGATGAGACCGGCAAGGACGCGCCGCGCAATCCTGCTGGAACGCGCGTATCCATCGCCGATTTCGACATGACCGCGTCGGCGCCCGATCCCAGAAGTGTCGTGGGTGTATGGAATGGGCCGAATGCATGGTCGGTCTGCGGCTGCCAGGGCTCGGCCATCGGCACGCCAGTGACTCTCACCGCGTCGTATCCGGCAAAATTGCTTGCGGAAAAGTCTCGCGTGCCCGGCGTGGCATTCCAGGCCGCGCTGACGATTCCGATGTCGAAGGCCTACGGCACGAACAATCCCACCGGCTGCGACGGGCAGAAAACAACCATCGTAGATGCGTCGAACGCGAAGACGTCCACCACGACAACCTCGACGCGGCCTGCATCTCCAGCGAACGCGCAGCCGAGGACGACCGCGTCGGGCGCTCAGACCACATGTGCGACTGGTCAAACCGTGAACGGCAGCGCGTGCGTGAATCTGCCGGCTGGCGCGCCGTGCGCGACTGGAGTCGCGGATGGCGGCGGAGCTTGCGTGGCGCCGCAGACCATGACGTGCTCAACGGGACAGACGGCGAAGGGAAACTCGTGCGTGAATCTGCCGGCTGGCGCGCCGTGCGCGACTGGAGTCGCGGATGGCGGCGGAGTGTGCGTGGCGCCGCAGACTATGACGTGCTCAACGGGACAGACGGCGAAGGGAAATTCGTGCGTGAATCTACCGGCTGGCGCGCCGTGCGCGACTGGAGTCGCGGATGGCGGCGGAGTGTGCGTGGCGCCGCAGACTATGACGTGCTCAACGGGACAGACGGCGAAGGGAAATTCGTGCGTGAATCTGCCGGCTGGCGCGCCGTGCGCGACGGGAGTCGCGAATGGCGCCGGCGTTTGCTTGGCGCCGCAAACTATGACGTGCTCAATGGGCCAAACGCCGAAGGGAAATTCGTGCGTGAATCTGCCGACTGGCGCGCCGTGCCCAACTGGAGTCGCGAATGGCGCCGGCGTGTGCGTCGCGCCCCAGGCGATGACGTGTACGACTGGTCAGACGCCGAAGGGCAGTACATGCGTGAATCTGCCGGTTGGCGCGCCGTGCGCTACTGGAGTCGCGGATGGCGCAGGCGTTTGCGTGGCGCCGCAAACTATGACGTGCTCAATGGGTCAGACGCCGAAGGGAAGTACGTGCGTGAATTTGCCTGCCGGCGCGCCATGCCCGACTGGAGTCGCCAACGGCGCCGGCGGGTGCGTCGCTCCACCCACGGAGGAGGCGCGAGTGCTGCAGGGAGCCCGGCCGCTTACGGCAGCCGGTCCCATCCTTGTCGATCCAGCCACCGCACCGCGCTCGACGTACTCCACAGGAATCCAAAAGAGAACGCCGCAAATCCCAGCGTGAGCAGGCGGGCGACCGTACGTGAGCGCCCGTCGCCGAATTCCGGCGGCAACCTACGGCACGAGCTCCGGCCGACGCTTGCCCTCAGTGTCGTACACCTCGAGCGGCCCGAATTTCTTCAACGTCTGCTCGATCTTCTTGCCATCTCCCACCGCGACGATCTGCACCTTCTGCGGGTCGAGGTACTTCCGCGCCGCCAGCTGTACCTGCTGGGCGGTGACCGCCATCACTCGCTTCGGATACTGATCCCAATAATCCGCTGGCAGCTTGTAAATCCACCTCGTGACGTAGTAGTCGAGCACTTGCTGCGGCGACTCCAGCGATAGCGCGAAGGCGGCGACGAGCGACCGCTTCTTGTCTTGCAGCTCCTTCGTGGGAACGGTCATCTCCCGAATCTGCCGGATCTCGTCCATGAGATCGCGCAGCGCCGGCTCGGTGACATCGGAGCGGACGTCGGTACTCGCGGTCCACACTCCCTTGTAGCGACCCACGTCGAGTCCACTGTAGGCGCCGTACGTGTAACCCTTCTCCTCGCGCAGATGCGTGAACAGACGTCCGGTCGGACCACCGCCAACCACTGCGTTCATCATCTGGAGCACATCGTAATCGGGATTGGTGCGCTCGATCGTCTGGGCACCAACGACGAAGCTCGTCTGCACGGAATTGGGCCGGTCCACCAGATACACCTTCGCCGGGCCGGCTGCGGCGGGGTTCTTGGCCGATACGGCCGCCGCTCCGCTCTTTTTCCATCCGCCGAGCTTCGACTCCACGAGCTGCTTCGCCTGCCCGTAGGAAATGTCTCCGGCGAAAGCGATCGCTGCGTGATCGGGAACATAGTGCGACTGATAGAAGGCGACGATGTCGTTTCGCGTCGCCTTCATCACCTCATCGGATGTCATCGAGATCCGGCTTCCCGGATGCTCACCCATCATCACCTTTTGGTAGCGCTCCTGCGCCAAAAAACCGGCATTCGATCGCAATTGAGCCAGCTGCGCCGCCGCGCGCTGCTTGTACTTCGCCAGCTCGGCCTCGGGGAAGGTCGGATGCAGAATCACGTCCGCCGCGAGCTCGAACAGGGGGTCGAGTTTTTCAGTGAGCGCGGAGCCCGAGACGGTCGCGTCGAGCGCGGCGATGCCGGCCCCGACGTCGAGTCCGGCGGCCATCGTCTCGAGCCGCTCGGAGATTTGCGTGGTGGTCAGCGTCGGCGTCCCTTCGCGCATCATCGTCGCGGTGACGCTCGCCAACCCCGGCGAACCCGGCGGGTCGAAATATCCGCCGGCGCCGGGGATGATCAGCTGAAAGCTCACCTGCGGGGCGCGATGGTCCTCGAGCACGATGAGATGAATCCCGTTGGCGAGGTTTCCCTCGTGAGGCTTTGGCAACTTCACCTCGAGCACCTTATCGCTCACCGGCACCTTGCCCAACATCACGAGCGTCTGGCTCTTCGGCGGAGCGGGCACGCCCTGTGCGCGCGCCTCATTCAGCATCAGACTACCGGCGGCAAGCGAGCACGCCACGACGCGGACCACGGCATAGGGGCGTGACATCACTGGCCTCCGCGGCCTGGTGCGGCCGGCTTGGGATTGGTCTGGATGACGCTGCGATTGTTCTCCACGAGGTACTGCTTCGCCACGCGCTGCACATCGGCGGCGGTCACCGCCTTGATGCGGGCGACACGCGTGTTGATGCGGCCTGGATCATCGTAGAACATCGCGTACTGCGAGAGCAGAATCGCGCGCGACAACGAGCTCTCCTGGGAGGCAATCGCGCTCCGCTGCGCATTGGCGCGCGCCTTGTCCATCTCCCAGTCCGCCGGGGGCGCGGCTTTGATCTTCTCGATTTCATCCATCACGGCCTTCTCGGCGTCCGCGGCCTGCTTGCCCGGCGCCACGATAATCCTCACGGTGAACAATCCCGGGCCGCGACTCTCGCCCTTCATCGCGGTCGCGTTCGTCGCGAGTTGCTGTTGCCGGACAACCTGCTCGTAGAACCGCGAGCTGCGTCCACTGCTGAGCACGGTGGCGAGCACCGAAAGCGCGGCGTCATCCGGCGAGCTGGACGGTGGCACCTCGTAGGAAATGTCCAAACGCGTTGCGCGCGCGAGCGCGTCGTCGAGCGCAATGCGCTTTTCGCCGCTCGGCGGCGGCTCCGCCATGTCCACGGCCGGGGGCGCGGTCTGCGACGGTATCGACTCGAAGTGCTTGCGCACTCTCGCCAGGGCTTGGGCTGCATTGACGTCACCGACAATTGCCAGCACCGCGTTGTTGGGCGCGTAGTACGTCTTGAAGAACGCCTGCACATCTTCCACCGACGCGGCACTCAAATCGGCCATCGAGCCGATCACGGAATGCGAATACGAAAAATTGGAAAACGCGAGCGAATCGATCGCCTCCGACGTTCTACCGTATGGGGCATTGTCGACGCCGAGCCGGCGCTCCTCCTGCACGGCGTTGCGCTGGTTGTCGAGATTGGCCTGCGTGATGACCAGCGAGCGCATGCGATCCGCTTCGAGAAAGAGGCCGAGCTCGAGCTGGTTGGCGGGCAACGTCTCATAGTAGAGGGTACGGTCCTTGTTGGTCGTACCGTTCATGTTGCCGCCGTTGTTGAACACGACCGTAAAGTGCTCGCCATTCCCGACGTTGGCCGAGCCCTTGAACATCATGTGCTCGAACAGATGCGCGAATCCGGTCCGGCCGCGGCGCTCGTCGCGCGATCCGACGTTGTAGCTGATCGCGATCGAATAGACGGGAGCGCTGTGATCTTCGGCGATGATGACGCGAAGACCGTTGGCGAGACGGGTATCGCTGAATGCGAGATCCGCCGAGGAGCTCTCCGGAGCTGAAGCACCGAGCAGAGCCGACAGAAGAACACAGACGCCGAGCGCGCACGCGCGAGCGCCTAGGGGACGAGGCATGACGGCTCCGGATGGGATTCGGTATGAGCATAGCGCATTGGCATCCCGATCGTCCAGAACCCATCGCGAAGTACACCAGGGCGCTCGACCTACGGCGCGCCCGGGCTGAGCCACCTCTACCGCGACACGCTTGCACCCGCCGGCGCCGTCGCGATGTTTCGCAGCATGCCTGTGAAGATGAGCCGGTGAATCGGGTAGAGGGCGTACCAATAGATGAGACCCGCGAGGCCCAGCGGGTCGAAGATCGCCGTTTGCCGAATGATCGACCCCGCTCCATCCGGCTCGACTTCGAATTGAAGCCAGGCGCGTCCTGGTAGGCGCATTTCCGCCCGCAGACGCAGCAGGTGATCCGGTTCGAATGCCTCGACGCGCCACCAGTCGATGTGCCCGCCGACATCCGGCCGCTCGGGATGCCGACGGCCGCGTCGCATTCCCGGCCCGCCCACCCACAGATCGAACAGACCACGCGGGCGCCAAATGAAATTG
The DNA here is from genome assembly GCA_038228795.1 of Gemmatimonadales bacterium. Taxonomy (GTDB): domain Bacteria; phylum Gemmatimonadota; class Gemmatimonadetes; order Gemmatimonadales; family Gemmatimonadaceae; genus JALZAE01. Next base: position 54,367 of record JBBROY010000019.1, on the reverse strand, counting down.
GCGTAGTACCATCCGCTCTGGCCGCCAATGCGGCGAATTGGCTCGAACGCTTGGGCAACCGTTTTATCGGTCGCGCGCGTGCGAACCTCGACCAGGCGCGACCCGTACCGCGTGCCTCCCCACGGTTGCCGGCTGCCGGATGAGGAGACCGCGTCCGTCCACAGTGTTTCCGCCGCCTCTCGATCCTCCCTCCGAAGCGCGCGGCGGATCATCTCCGACAATCCCATTGGCTTGATCGCGAACTGCGCCAACGCCGAGGTGTCCCGCACGATGGTGGGATTTCGCATTCCCTCGACGAGCGGCTTGCCAACGCGCGCGTAGATGGGCGTCACGAGGCCAAGCCACAAGCTCGAGAGACGAGGCGTGAGGAGCGGCACTGATATCAGGTACCGGCGCAGGCCTCGCTGGCGCGCGTACTCGCGCATGATCCCGCCAAACGATGTGACCTCGCCGCCGCCGATCTCGAACACGCGCTCGACCAGGTCGGCGTCCGCCGCCGCGACGAGGTAGGCGATCACATCATCGATCCCGATCGGTTGCGTGCGCGTCGACACCCAGCGCGGGCATATCATGATGGGAAGGCGCTCGACCAACGATCGAATCAGCTCGAACGAAAGACTTCCCGATCCAATCACGACCGATGCGCGAAACTCGAGCACCGGTACACCGGCGGATCGCAGCGCGTCGCCCGTGTCCTGGCGGCTTCGCAGATGGGATGAGAGTGCGGCCGAGGGCTCGCCGAGCCCTCCGAGATAGATGATCCGTCGCACTCCCGCCGCTCGCGCGCTCTGCGCGAAGTTCTCCGCGCCCCGCCGATCCTGCTCCTCGAAGGCGGAGCCCGCGGCGAGGGAGTGAACGAGGTAGTATGCCACGTCCACCCCAGCCAGTGCGCGATCGAGTGAGTCGCGGTCGAGCACGTCACCGGCGACGACATCGACGTCGCTCGGCAGCCGGAACTGGACGGTCGCGGGATTCCTTGCCATGCAGCGTACCGATCGTCCTTGTAGCGCACGTACCAGGCGACCGCCGATGTATCCGGAGGCACCGGTCACCAGGATCAAGGGCAAGGGCAGCGCTCGCTATGGGACACGTCGAACCCTAGCACAGCGGTCGCGCAGGAGCGAGCGCCGCGATTCACGTCAGTACTGGACAGGTCGGTCTCTGTGGAAGATGTATAGCGGTGTAGCAAGGCGCTCATCCCACTCGCACGATACTAGCTCGACACGAGGTGTCACGATGAAGGCGACCGCGGACGACGGGGACGCGAGGCAAACGCGCGACGGGCAAATATGACGACCCTTACCGCTGCACAGGCGAAACCGCTCGGTGAAAGCTCGGCCTGGAAGGCGTTGCAGGAGCATTATCGCAGCATCCGCCAAGTGCATCTGCGGCAGCTATTCGCCGACGATCCCGCGCGCGGAACGCGCCTCTCGGCCGAAGCCGCCGGGCTCTATCTCGATTACTCCAAGCATCGCGTCACCGGCGAGACACTCCGATTGTTGCTCCAGTTGGCCGAAGAGCGCGCCCTCCAACCGCGCATCAACGCCATGTTCAGCGGCGAGAAGATCAACGTCACCGAACAGCGTGCCGTCCTCCACGTCGCCCTGCGCGCGCCCAGGAACGCGCGAATACTCCTCGATGGCGCGGACGTCGTGCCGATGGTGCACGCGGTGCTCGACCGCATGTCGACGTTCGCCAACGCCGTCCGCGATGGCAGCTGGACCGGTCACACGGGCCGGCGCATTCGCACGGTCGTCAACATCGGCATCGGCGGATCCGACCTCGGCCCGGTGATGGCGTACGAAGCGCTGCGCCATTACAGCCAACGCACGTTGGACTTCCGGTTCGTCTCCAACGTCGACGGCACGGACTTCGTGGAGGCCACGCGCGATCTCGATCCCGCGGAGACGCTGTTCATCATCTGCTCCAAGACGTTCACCACCCTCGAGACGATGACCAACGCCAACGCGGCGCGCGGCTGGTGCTCCCGCGCGCTCGGCGATGACGGGGCGATCGGCAAGCACTTCGTCGCGGTGTCCACCAATACGGATGCCATCGCGAAGTTCGGCATCGATCCCGCCAACATGTTCGAGTTCTGGGATTGGGTTGGGGGACGTTACTCGATGGAGTCGTCGATCGGACTCTCGACCATGCTGGCCATCGGACCCGATCAGTTTCGCGAGATGCTCGCCGGGTTCCACGAGATGGACGAGCATTTCCGAACCACGCCCCCCGATCGAAATCTCCCGGTGATCATGGGCCTGCTCGCGGTATGGTACGCCGACTTCTTCGACGCCGCGACCGTCGCGGTGCTGCCGTACGATCAATATCTCAAGCGCTTTCCGGCGTATCTTCAGCAGCTGACCATGGAGAGCAACGGCAAGCACGTCGTGCTCGATGGCAAGCGCGTGGACTACGAGACGAGCGCCATCGTGTGGGGCGAGCCGGGCACCAATGGGCAGCATTCGTTCTATCAGATGATTCATCAGGGAACGAGGCTCATTCCCTGTGATTTCATCGCGTTCTCACAGTCGTTGAATCCGCTCGACGGCCAGCACGAGATTCTCATGGCGAACGTGTTCGCGCAGACGGAAGCGCTCGCGTTCGGCAAGACGGCGGACGAGGTACGCGCCGAAGGGACGCCGGAGTGGCTCGTGCCGCATCGCGTGTTCGAGGGAAATCGGCCGACGTCGACGATTCTCGCGGAGCGGCTGACGCCACGTCTACTTGGCTCGCTGGTCGCGCTCTACGAGCACAGCGTCTTCACACAGGGCGTCATCTGGGGGATCGATTCATTCGATCAATGGGGCGTCGAGCTTGGGAAAGCGCTCGCCAAGCGCATCGCCGGTGCGCTCGCGAGCGAGAGTTCGCCGCCCGATGCGCACGACAGCTCGACCAACGAGCTGATGCGCCGATACCGTAAATCGCGGCAATAGAGCGGGACCGTCACCTGAAACCACTTCGGGGCGCCGCCGCCACGGCGGCGCTACAGTGTAGACAATCGAGAGGAAATATTTCATGCAACTAGGGATGGTTGGACTCGGGCGCATGGGCGCCAACATGGTGCGTCGTCTCGCGCGCGGCGGCCACACGTGCGTGGGATACGACCCGCAACCGAAGGCCGTGCAGGCTCTGACCGGCGACAACGTAAGTGGTGCGACCACTCTCGACGATTTTGTCGCGCGCCTCGCGACTCCACGAACCATCTGGTTGATGGTGCCGGCGGCTGTCGTCGATTCCACACTCGACCTCATCCTGCCCAAGCTGGCCGCCGGGGACATCGTGGTGGACGGCGGAAATTCCTATTATCGCGACGACCTCCGCCGCGCCAAGCGGCTCGCCGAGCTGGGATTACACCATGTGGACTGCGGCACCAGCGGCGGCGTGTTCGGCCTCGAGCGCGGCTATTGTCTGATGATTGGCGGTGAGCCCGACGTGGTGGGCCGGCTCGATCCGATCTTCGCCACGCTCGCGCCGGGAGAGGGATCCGCGCCCAAGACGCCCGGCCGCGCCGGCATGAGCGCCACGGCGGAGCGCGGCTACTTGCATTGCGGTCCCAACGGCGCCGGCCATTTCGTGAAGATGGTCCACAACGGAATCGAATACGGGATGATGGCGGCGTACGCCGAAGGGCTGAACATCCTCAAGCACGCCAACGTGGGAAAGGCGGTTGCCGGCGCGGCGGACGCCGAGACCACACCGCTGCGCGATCCCGCCGCGTATCAGTACGATCTCAACCTCCCCGACATCACCGAAGTGTGGCGTCGCGGGAGCGTCATCGCGTCGTGGCTGCTCGATCTCACCGCCGCGGCGCTGGCCGGCGATCCCGCGCTCGATCACTACCAGGGACGCGTGTCCGACTCGGGCGAAGGACGCTGGACGCTCGAAGCGGCGATCGACGAGGCGGTACCTGCCAACGTGCTCGCGGCGGCGCTCTTCAGCCGATTCTCATCGCGCGGCGAGGCCGACTTCCAGAACCGCGTGCTCTCCGCGATGCGCTCCGAATTCGGCGGGCATGCGGAGAAGAGCGCGTCCGCGTGATGCCGAGATGCTAACGCGGTATCGACCGTGAAGGTCAGTCCCCTCGCCGGCCATCCGCCGCCGGCGTCGATGCTGCTCGACGTATCGAAGCTGGTAACCGCCTACTACACCAACGTGCCCGATCCGCATGCGGCGGCACAGCGCGTGTCCTTCGGCACGTCGGGTCATCGCGGCTCGTCCTTCGACACGACCTTCAACGAATGGCACGTGCTCGCGATCAGCGAGGCTATCTGCCGCTACCGCCGGCAGCAGGGCATTGACGGCCCGCTCTACCTCGGCATCGACACCCACGCGCTATCGGAGCCGGCACGTGCCAGCGCGCTCGAGGTGTTGGCGGCTCACGGCGTGGACGTGATGCTCGCCGAGCACGACGACTACACGCCGACACCGGCGGTCTCACACGCTATTCTCGCATACAATCGCGGCCGCACGTCGGGACTGGCCGACGGCATCGTGATCACGCCATCGCATAATCCGCCGGCCGACGGTGGCTTCAAGTACAATCCGCCCAACGGCGGGCCGGCGGATGCGGACGTCACCCGCTGGATCGAAGCGCGGGCCAACGAGCTGTTGGATCACAGTCTCGACGGTGTGAAACGCATTCCGTACGAGCGCGCCCTACGCGCGAGCACGACGCATCGGCACGACTATCTCAACGCGTACGTGCACGATCTGGGAAACGTGATCGACATGGATGCGATTCGCGGCGCCGGCATCCGTCTGGGCGTGGACCCACTCGGCGGCGCCGGCGTTCACTACTGGGCGCCCATCGCCGAGCACTACCATCTGAACCTGACCGTCGTGAGCGACGTGGTCGATCAGACATTCCGGTTCATGAGCGTGGATTGGGACGGCCGGATCAGAATGGATCCGTCGTCACCCTACGCCATGCAACGGTTGATCGCGCTGAAGGATCGCTTCGACATTGCCTTCGCCTGCGATACCGATCACGATCGTCACGGCATCGTGGCGGCGAGCACGGGTCTTTTGCCGCCCAATCACTATCTCAGCGTCGCCATCCAACACCTCTTTCAGCATCGGCCGCACTGGAGCGCGAACGCCGGCGTTGGGAAGACGGTGGTGAGCAGCAGTATGATCGATCGCGTGACCGCGAAGCTCGGCCGCCGGCTCGACGAGGTGCCGGTCGGCTTCAAGTGGTTCGTCAGCGGCTTGGCCGACGGATCGCTCGGCTTCTGCGGGGAGGAGAGTGCCGGCGCATCGTTCCTGCGTCGCGACGGAACCACATGGACTACGGACAAGGACGGCATCGTCGCGGCGTTGCTCGCCGCGGAAATAACCGTGACGGCGGGTCGTGACCCTGGAGAGATCTACGCCGACCTGACGCGAGAATTTGGCGAGCCAGCGTACGATCGCGTCGAGGCGCCCGCGACCGCCGAACAAAAGAAGCGGCTCGGCGCGCTCTCACCGGAACAGGTGCACTGCACCGAGCTCGCCGGAGAGAAAGTCACGGGCGTCTTCAGCGAAGCCCCGGGCAATCATGCGCCGATTGGCGGCGTGAAGGTGACCTCGGCCACCGGCTGGTTCGCCGCGCGGCCGTCGGGAACCGAGGACATCTACAAGATCTACGCTGAGAGTTTTCGGGGGAAGGACGCCTTGGCCCGCATCGTCGAGGAAGCGCAAGCGATCGTCGACGCGGCGTAGCGCCGGGAGCGCCGGGCGAGCGCGCTCCGAGCGCGTGGCGTCTACCTTGCTCTGCATGGCCGCGGTGCGCTCGAGGCATTGTCTCGACTGCCGCCGGCACGGCGCGCGTATCACGCTCACGACTGAAATTACGAGGCGAAACGCGGTATGAAGGTTTGGACCCCATTGGAAACGCTCGTCACTGAGTTGTATCACACGACATGTGGGACGAGCGCGGCGTTCTCGCGCTCGAGCCCGGTACCCGACCGCCATCGAGCCGAGCGTTGGCGCTAGTGGCTGTACAGGTGGATACGTCACATTCGACAGCATCGTCGTCGGCGCCGAATCGGGTAGGCGAGCTGTATGGCTCCGGCCAACTGGCGCAGCACGCGTTCGATCTCGCGCGCCGTCACCAGCTCGCCCCCGAGCTGGCCGGATTCATGGGCCGCAGGCGCGGTCCGGGCTTCCTGCTGTCCCGGCTCGCCGACACCGAACGAGTATTGCACGACGCACGCCGATCGCTGCTCGAGGCGACTGCGCGGGGACTGGACGCCAGCCCGGCCGGTGCCTGGCTGCTCGACAACTTCTTCGTGGTCGTCGAGCACGCGCACGAGATTCGCGCGAGCATGCCGCAGGGATTCTATCACCAGCTGCCGAAGCTCGGCGCCGGCCCATTGCAGGGCTATCCGCGACTCTACGAGATCGCGCTCGAGCTCATCGGCCATACGGACGGTCAGCTCGACCAGCAGAACATCGAGCTCATGGTGCGCGAGTACCAGCTAGTCGAGCCGCTCACGCTCGGCGAGCTTTGGGCTTGGCCGGTGATGCTCCGCATGGGTCTGCTCGAAAATGTGCGGCGCATGGCGCTCCGCACGACGCATGACGTGGTCGACGCCGAGCGTGCGGATACGTGGGTGCAACGCTTCCGCGCCGCGACGGCCGCCGCCGCACCTGACGAGTCTGACGATGGCCTGCGCGACGACGGCCGGCTCCGCCACGAGCTGGCGGAGTTCGTCACCCACACGCCGGATCTGACCCCGGCGTTTCTTACGCGATTCTTCCAGCAGATTCGCGTGGCTCGCGCCGACTTCATGCCGCTCCTCTGGCTCGAGCGCTGGATCGCCGAGGATGCCATGAGCGTGGAGCAGGCCGTCCAGCGATCCACGCGGCGCCTGTCACTGACGCAGCTCGTGATGGCCAACAGCATCACGAGTCTCCGAACCGTCTCGAGCTTCTCGTGGCCCGAGTTCGTCGAGTCGATGAGCGCGACCGAAGCGGTATTGCGCGGCGATCCTTCCGGACTCTATTCCGCGCTGACCTTCGACACGCGCGACCGCTATCGTCACGCGATCGAGGAGTTGGCCAAGCGCACGAAGGCGACCGAGCCGGCCGTGGCCCACGCCGCGATTGCCCTGGCGGCGCGCGGCGCGGCGACCGACCGCGATGATGCGCGCGGCGAGGCAGACGAGCGCGATCGCGTCGGACACGTCGGTTACTACCTCGTCGATCGCGGACGGCGCGATCTCGAGCGCGTTCTGGGCTACCGGCCCGCGCCCGCGCAGCGCATCGCGCGCTTTGCGCGGCGTCATTCCGGACCGGTCTACGCCACCGCGGTGGCCGTCGCGACGATAGCCGCGTTGGCGATCATCATCGCCCCCTTGCCCGACACCGTTTCATGGATGGCGCGCCTCGCCGCCGCGCTGCTCGCCTGCGTACCCGCGAGTGAGATCGCGATCGCCGTCGTCAATCAACTGACGATGCTCATCGTGCCTCCAGCGCGGTTGTCGCGCTTGGACTACGCGAAGAACGGCGTGCCGGCCGAGCATCGCACGATGGTGGTGGTGCCGCTGTTGCTCGACGGGCCGGACGCCGCGCGCGATGCGCTGGACCATCTCGAGACGCAGTTTCTCGCGAACCGCGACCCACAAGTGCGCTTCGCTCTGCTGAGCGACTTCACCGACGCCGAGCGTGAGACACTGCCGGCCGACGCGGCAATCGTCGACGCGGCGGTGGATGGATTGCGAGCGCTGAACATGGAATACGGCGCATCCTCTCCCTTCTACTTCTTTCAGCGGCCGCGCCTGTGGAACGAGCAGGAGGGCGTGTGGATGGGCTGGGAGCGAAAGCGCGGCAAGCTGGGCGAATTCAACGCGTACCTCGGCGGCGGCGCGCGCGAGGCGTTCTCCACGGTAGAGGGCGATACCGAGTGGCTCGCCGGCGCGCGGTACGTCATCACCCTCGATGCCGATACACTGCTGCCGCGCGGCGCGGCGGCCGCGCTCATTGGCACGATTGCGCATCCGCTCAATCGCGCCGCGTTCCGCAGCGGCGGCACGCGCGTGACGCGCGGCTATGGGATCCTGCAGCCGCGGGTCGGCGTGACGCTCGAGAGCGCCAACTGGTCGCGGTTCGCGTCGATCTTCTCCGGGCATCCGGGGGTCGATCCGTACACGACGGCGGTATCCGACGTCTATCAAGACTTGTTCGATGAAGGCTCGTACACGGGGAAGGGGATCTACGATGTCGCGGCATTCGAGCGCGCAACGCACGACCGCTTTCCAGAGAACGCGCTACTCAGTCACGATCTGATCGAAGGAGCGTATGCCCGCGCCGGACTGGTGACCGACGTCGAGCTGTTCGATGAATACCCGTCGCGCTACTCGACGGCCATGCAGCGGCAGCATCGCTGGACGCGGGGCGATTGGCAGCTGTTGCCGTTCCTGTTCGCGCGCGGCGAGAGTGCTGGCGCCGTGTCGGCGCTTTCGCGCTGGAAGATCTTCGACAACCTCCGGCGCAGTCTGGTACCGGTGGCGATGACGGCTTGGCTCGTCGCGGGATGGACCGTGCTGCCCGGGCCCGCCGCGACATGGACGGCCGTCGCGCTCGGCGCGTTCGCGCTGCGCTGGCTGCTCGCGCCGGCACTGGCGATGATGCGCCCACCGCGCGAGCAGTCGTGGCGCCCGTATTACGCGGCGTTGCGCGGTGACGCGTGGTCGTCGGCGCAGCAGGCGGCGCTTGGCATCGTGTTTCTACCGCATCAAGCGAGCGACGCCGTGGACGGCGTCGGACGCGCCCTCGTGCGCACGCTGGTGACGAGGCGGCGAATGCTTGAGTGGAAGACCGCCTCGCAGGTCGAACGCTTCGCCGCCCAGCGGACCACGGCGGCATGGCGCGAGATGTGGGTCGCCGTGGTGCTGGGTGTGGTGTTCACGGCGTTGGGCGCGTACGCATCGCACCTCTGGCTCGTGCTCCCCTTCGCCCTGTGTTGGATCGCGGCGCCGTGGATCGCCCGCTACATCAGCGAGCCCAAAGCGCGTCCGGATCTGGCGATCACGCCATCGCAGCGCGAGGCGCTAGTGCGCTACGCAAAACTCCACTGGCGTTTCTTCGATCACTTTGTCAGCGCGGACACGCGCTGGCTCGCGCCGGACAATTTTCAGGAGACGCCGGCGCCGGTCGTGGCCGATCGCACGTCGCCGACCAATATGGGTCTGCAGCTTCTCGCGACGGTCTCCGCGTTCGACCTGCATTTCATCTCACGCGGTGACATGGTCGAGCGCCTCGAGCGCGCGCTGGCGACCATGGCGTCGCTGCGCAGGCTGCGTGGCCACTTCTACAACTGGTATCGGCTATCCGACCGGGGCGTGCTCGAGCCGCCGTACGTCTCGACCGTGGATTCCGGCAACCTCGCCGGTCATCTGATCGCCGTCGCCGCTGCCTGCCGCGAGCTCGCCGACGGCGCGCGATCCGACGCGCCGGCCGAAGCGGCTCGCCTGGCGGCCGTTGCCGCGCAGGCGCGAGCGATGGCGATGGAGATGGACTTCACGCTCCTCTTCGACGCGCGGCGCAAGCTGTTCGCGATCGGATTCGATGAGCGCGCGAACCGGCTCGATGCCTCGACCTACGATCTCCTCGCGTCGGAGGCGCGCCTGGCGAGCTTCATCGCGATCGCGAAGGGCGACGCGCCGACCGAGCACTGGTTTCGGCTGGGGCGCTCGCTCACCTCGCAGGCGGGAGAGACCGCGCTCGTGTCGTGGAGCGGCAGCATGTTCGAGTATCTGATGCCCTCGCTGGTCATGCCGTCGCGCCCATATTCGCTGCTCGATCAGACGCACCGCGCTGCAGTGCGGCGACACATCGCGTATGCGCGCGCCCGTGGTGTGCCGTGGGGGATCTCGGAGTCGGCGTACAACGTTCGCGACCGTCACGATACGTATCAGTACCGCGCATTCGGCGTGCCCGATCTCGCGCTCAAGCGCGGGCTCGCCAACGAGCTGGTCATCGCGCCCTACGCGACCGCGCTCGCACTGCCGATCGACCCGCACGAGGCGCTGGCGAATCTGATGGCGCTCGAGCATGCTGGCGCGCTGGGCGACTACGGCTTTCATGATGCGATCGACTATACCCGGCCCGACGGCGACGGAACGCGCGCCGTGGTCCGGACATCAATGGCGCATCACGTCGGAATGAGCCTGATCGCCCTCGACAACGCGCTGCACATCGCGGAGGGAGATGGCCTCTGGCAGCGGCGCTTCATGACCGATCCGGCCTGCCGTGCCGCGAGGCTTTTGCTCGATGAGCGCGTCCCTCGCCGCTATGTCGCACAGTCGCCGCAGCCGGACGTCGCCGATCTCGCGCCCCGGCGCGCGGCGGTGGCCGAGCCCGTGGTACGGGAGTTCGACACCGCACACACCGCGGAGCCGCGCGTGGGACTGCTCGGCGATCTGCCGTATTGTGTGCTCGTCACAAACGCCGGCGGCGGGTACAGCCGCTCGAACGGCATGGCGGTCACGCGTTGGCGCGCCGACGCGACGCGTGACGACACCGGCCAGTGGATCTACGTGAAGGATCTGGACGCGGACCGCGTCTGGTCGGGTGCGTATCAGCCGACCGGCGCGACACCCGATACGTATCGTGTCACCTTCGCCACGGACCGTGTCGTCTTCGCGCGACGCGATGGCGACATCGACACGCGAACGGACATCATCGTGGTGCCGCGTGACCGCGCCGAAGTGCGCGTGGTGACCGTCACGAATCGCTCGCGCGAGACGCGCGATATCGAGCTGACGAGCTACGCCGAGGTGGTGCTCGCCGATCCCGACGCCGATCGCGCCCATCCGGCGTTTCAGAATTTATTCGTGGAGACCGAGTGGCTGCCGGACGGCATCATTCTCGCGAGCCGGCGGCCGCGTTCCGCGACCGAGCGGCGGCCGTGGTGCGCGCACGTCGTCGCGACGGGCGCCGAGCGCGTGGGCGACGTGACGTGCGAAACAGATCGCGCGCGCTTCATCGGTCGCGGCCGCACGGTGCGGGCGCCGCGCGCGCTCGATCACGACGTGGAGTTGTCCGGCACGACCGGCGCGGTGCTCGATCCGACGATGGCGCTGCGCGTTCGGCTGCGGCTTCTCCCCGGACGCACGGCCACCGCCGCGTTTTCCACGCTTGTCGCCGATGGGCGCGACGAGGCGCGCAACCTGGCCGACCGCTATCGCGATCTTCGCGCCGCCGACCGCGCGCTCTCCCTCTCCTGGACCACCGCGCAGGTTGAGCTTCGCGACCTCGACGTGCCGCCCGCGGAAGCGGCGCTGTATCAGGAGCTCGCCGGCACGCTGATCTACCCGAACGAGGAGTTGCGCGCATCGGCGACGCTGCGGGCCGAGAATCGTCGCGGGCAGCGAGCGCTCTGGGCGCACGGCATCTCCGGTGACTGGCCACTGGTGCTCGCCACCATCACCGATGAAGGGGGCCTCCCGAGCGTGCGCCAGCTGCTCGTCGCGCACAAATATTGGCGCATGAAAGGTGTGACGGCCGATCTGGTGATCATCAACGCCAAGGCGCCGACGTACGTGCAGGATCTGCACGATCAGATCGTCTCCATCGTGCTCTCGTCGAGCGAGGGAGGCGTGATCGACCGGCCTGGCGGCGTCTTCATCCGGCGAGCCGACACCATGCAGCCCGAAGATGTCGCGCTGCTACAAGCCACCGCCCGCGTCACGATCGCGTGCGATGGCGTTGGACTCGGCAACGTCGCGGAGAACGCCGAGCTGGGCGCGCCCGCTGCGCCGGTGGAACAGTGGATGGTCGTTGATCGCGGACGCAGCGCGTCGCGCGCGCTGTCGACTCCGCCGGCGTTGGCTGTTGTCGCCGGCACCAGAGCGGGTCCCGACGCACTGACGAACACGGATGCCGGCGACACAAACGGCTTTGGGAAACTCACGGACAACGGCGACTACGAGATGCGCATCGCGGGCGCGCACGTGCCACCGGCGCCGTGGGCCAACGTGATCGCCAATCCCAACGCGGGATTCTGCGTGACCGAGCGCGGCGGCGGCTTCGCGTGGGCGGAGAACAGCTACTTCTTCCGTCTCACGCCATGGCAGAACGATCCCGTATGCGATCCGTGCGGCGAGGTGCTCTACCTGCGTGACGACGATTCACGGCGCATGTGGACGCCCACCCCCGCACCCGCCCTGGCGATCGACGACGTCGACACACTCGGGAACGGACCGCCGCCCTACGTAGTGCGGCACGGGCCCGGACGCAGCAGCTTCACCCACGAGCGGGACGGCATCGCGAGCGAGCTGGTGCTCGGGGTGCCAGAGTCCGATCCGGTGAAGATCACGCGACTGACGCTCACCAACCGCGGCGCCAAGCAGCGCCGCCTCACCCTCACCAGCTTCGTGGAGCTGACGCTCGGCGCGCAGCGCGAGCACACGCGCCATCAGCTGCACACGTGGCGCGACGAGCAGACGGGCGCTGTCTTCGCCCAGAATTATTTTACCGACGACTTCGCCTCGCGCGTGGCGTTTTCGTGGATCAGCGCGCCAGTGGCCGGCTTCACCGCCAACCGCGAGGAGTTCATCGGACGAAATGGTGACCTGGTCGCGCCCGCGGCGCTCTTCGCCGACGCGCTCTCCGGCACCTGTGGCGCCGGCTTTGATCCATGCGCGGCATTCCGCGCGGCGGTGGTGCTCGAGCCTGGCGAGACGCGCGAGATCGTCGTGCTGCTGGGCGCGGCCACGAGTGAAAGCGAGGCGCGGGCGATCATCGGGCGCCACGCCGCGCCGAGCGCGGCGAGCGCGGCCGTCGATGGCTCGGTGCGCGCCTGGGAAGCGCGCCTTTCGGTGATCTCGGCGCGCACGCCATCACCCGAGTTCGACGCGATGTTGAACCGGTGGTCGCTCTATCAAGCGCTCGCCTGCCGCATGTGGGCACGCTCGGCGTTCTATCAATCGAGTGGCGCATACGGATTTCGCGACCAGCTGCAGGATTGCATGGCGTTCGCGTACGCCGAGCCCGCCATTGCGCGCGCGCACCTCGTGCGGTGCGCCGGAAGGCAATTTCCTGAAGGGGACGTACAGCATTGGTGGCACGAGCCGGGAGGCAGCGGCGTGCGAACGCGCTTCTCCGACGATCTCGTGTGGCTTCCCTTCGTCGCCGATCACTACGTCGTCGTCACCGGAGACGCGAGCGTGTGGGACGAGCGCGCATCATTTCTCGAGCAGAAGCCGCTGGCGCCGCACCAGCACGAGGCGTACGAGCAGCCCCGGGTGAGCGCCGAATCGGCGACGCTGTACGAGCACTGCGTGCGCGCGCTGGATCGCGCCTGCACCACCGGATCGAATGGCTTGCCACTCATCGGCTCCGGCGATTGGAACGACGGCATGAACCGCGTCGGCATCGACGGTCACGGAGAAAGCGTGTGGCTGGCGTGGTTTCTGGTTGCTGCCCTGCGCCGGTTCGCGGAGCACGCGGCCGCGCGCGGCGATAGCGAGGTGGTCGCGCGCTGCCGCCAACGCGCCGCCGACTATGCCGCGGCGGTGGAGCGCACGTCGTGGGATGGCGCCTGGTACCGCCGCGCCTACTTTGACGACGGCACGCCCCTCGGTTCGGCGGCGAGCGACGAGTGCCAGATCGACGCCATCGCGCAGAGTTGGGCCGTGCTCTCGGGCGCCGCCGACGGCGATCGCGCGCGGCGCGCGATGCAGTCGGTCGGCGAGCGGTTGGTTCGCGAGGATGCGCGCCTCATCATGTTGCTCTCGCCGCCCTTCGACCATACGGCGCGCGATCCGGGCTACATCAAGGGCTATCTCCCTGGCGTGCGCGAGAACGGCGCACAGTACACGCACGCCGCGCTCTGGACCGCGCTCGCCGCGGCGCGCCTCGGCGACGGCGACCGCGCGGCGCATCTGCTGGCGATGCTGAACCCACTCACCCACGCGCGCACGCAGCAGGACGTCGCCACCTATAAGGTCGAGCCGTATGTGGTGTGCGCGGATGTGTATACCGCGCTCGGACACGTCGGCCGCGGCGGCTGGACCTGGTATACCGGATCAGCGAGCTGGATGTATCGCGTGGCGCTCGAGGGAGTTCTCGGCTTCACCAAACGCGGCAGTCATCTCGCGATCGAGCCCTGCGTGCCGGCCGCGTGGAAAGAATTCGCCATCGAGTACCGGTTCGGGTCGAGCACGTATGCGATCGCGGTGCAGAACCCGGACGGCGTGAGCCGGAGCGTCAGGCGGGTCGAAGTCGATGGAGTCGTGATGAGCGATCGCGTCGTGCAGCTCGTCGACGATGGCGGCCGCCACGAGGTTGTCGTCAGCATGGGCCGCGTCTAGCCTCCGCGCGCCTCACCGCCAGACGGCGATCTCCTCGAGCGCTTTGCGCGCGAGATCCGGCACACGCGCATCGGGCGCCGGATACCCGACCGGCATCACGAGCATCGCCTTCTCGTTTGCGGGCCGCCCGAGCAGATCGCGCAGAAAGCCCATCGGATTCGGCGTGTGGGTGAGCGTGACGAGGCCCATGTGGTGAATCGCCGCGATAAAGAAGCCGGCAGCGATGCCGCACGATTCATCCGTGTAGTAGTACACGCGCTTGGTGCCATCCGCGTTCAACCCATACGCCTGGCGGAACAACACCACGACCCACGGCGCGTCCGTGAGATGCGGCTTGTGCTCGTCGGTGCCGAGTGGACGGAGCGCCTCCAGCCACTCTCGTGGCGCCTTGCCGCGGTAGAACTCGCGCTCTTCGTGTTCGGCGGCTTCGCGAATCTTCGTCTTGAGGGCGGCGTCCGATACGGCGACGAAGGTCCACGGCTGTTGATGGGCGCCGCTCGGCGCCGTGCCGGCGGTGCGGATGGCGCTTTCGATCAGCTCGCGCGGCACCGGGTCGCGCGAGAAGTGGCGCGTGGTGCGGCGCTGGTTCATCTGTTCGAAAAAAGCCCGCGCGCGTTCCCCCGATGTCTCGAGGCCCATTCGCGTGAAGCGCAACGGCACGAACGCGCGCTCTGGTGGGGTCGGCGTTGCTGTCTCATCCGCGGTCATGCATTGCACCCGGGCTGCGTGGTGTGGGGCGAACGCACCATCACGGTCGTCGATCGCCAGGCCGCATGGTCGATGGAGCGTCGTTGGAAATGTCGCCGCGATTCGGCACGTCGGCCGGAGGAAGCCGCGTGCCCTCATCGGACGAGGAGATCTCGCCGGGCCGTTCTCCGGACCGCTGCAAAGCCCGACGGCGGACTACCGCTCCGATGACCATGAGCCCACCCGCCGCGGCGAACGTCGCCTTGACGAGAAGCAACGATACGATGGCAGGCGACAGGTGCACCTGAAAATCGGACGCGTAGACGAGCACGCCCACCACTCCGACCGCGGCCCCCGCCGTCATCAGCGCCGTACCGACTCGTGGTGTCATCGCCTGCACCTCAGCACTCGAGTTCGAGAGAATCGTCGTGAGATGGTCTCCGCAATGCTCGATCACCGCAACCCACCATCACATACGGGTCAGCGGCGCGAACGTGTCGCTCACGTCTGGGCCGCGGGGTCCGTCGCCGGTTTCGCCGCGAGACCGGTCATGCGGCGCGTGAGGATCGCCGCCGCGCTCCCCTGCACGAGAATGGACAAGATCACGACGCCGAATGTCGTGGTCACAATGCGCCCGCGATAGGGAAATGTGTCCGGCAGGCTCAAGGCAAGCACCATTGAGAGTGCGCCGCGCAATCCGCCGAACACGAGAAAGGTCGGCCAACCCTTGGGCAGCCGCTCGCGCGTTGGCCGCAGCAGCGCGCTCACGCCGAAGATCATCACGGCGCGGCCCACGCTCACGGCAAGGAACGACAGGAGCACCGCGAGCCATGCATCGGCGAGCGCGCGCAGATGCACCTGGAGGCCGAGCAGAAGAAAGACGATCGAGTTCAACATGAAGGAGACATAGGACCAGAAGCTGACGACCGCCGCGCGGGTCGCGGGCGACATGGCCATCCGCTCGGCATAGGTGCCGCACACCATCCCTGAGGAAACCGTTGCGATTACACCCGAAACGCCGAGCCACTCGGCGAGCGCGAACGCGCCGTACGCGGCAATCATCGTCAACGTAATTTCCGCCGCCGGGTCATCTGCCCGGCGCATGAGCCAGGTGACGGCGAGCGCGACGAGGATGCCGACAGCCGCGCCGCCGCCAACCATGAAGGTGAATGAACCGAGGAGTCGCAGCGGTGAGGGCGGTGTCGCCGACGCGGCCGTCGCGACGGCGAGCGCGAGTGTGAAGAGGACGACCGCCGTGCCGTCGTTCAGCAAGCTCTCGCCTTCGACCAACACCTGTAGTCGCCGCGCTACATTCAATTCCCGCAGCAGCGCGACGACCGCCACGGGATCAGTGGCCGCGATGAGCGCCGCGAACACCAACGCTTGTCTCCACCCCACGCCGGGCAGCCATCCGGCAGACGCCGCTCCGAGAACGAGCGCCGCCGTGAGCGCGATGGCGACCGCGACGCCCGGCACCGCCAGCACGATGATCGCCAGCTTGTTGCGCCAAAACTCCTCGGCCTTGAGATGATAGGCGGCCTCGTAGAGGAGGGCGGGCAGGAACACCGAGAACAGCAGCTCTTTGCTCAGCGCCGGCGCCGCGACGAGATCGAGCGCGCCCAGCGCCAAGCCGACCACGACGAGCGCGATCGTGAATGGGATGCGCAGGGGCCGCGTCAGCGCCGCGACCAGTGTCGCCACCAACAGCAAGATGATGAATGCGTTTGCCGTGGGTGCGTGCGCCGCGCTCACGGCCGCTTCCGGGCGTTTTCTTGACTGTTGAGCGTCCAGTCGTAGCTGGTCTGGGTCATCGTGAAGTCGCCTGCCTCGAGCAGCTGCTTTGACGGCCCGTCGGGATAGTAGCGCGCAATGAACTGACCGACAGCGCGCTCAGTACCGCCAAAGTCTTTGATGTAGTCCCGAAAACCGACGAAGATCTGGCTCACGTATACCCTACGCGTCGCGACGTCAACGCGATTCTTCGCCGGTGATTCGAGCAGAAACACGCGGGCCTGGGCTTCGAGCTGCGCCTCGAGATGGTCTCCCACGTACGCCTCGCTGCGAAGCGGTGGACAACCCATCGCTGCGCACACGAGCGCGAAGTGGATGCGAGGCTCGTGATAGCGCGGGCGAATGATCTCCTGCTCGATCTCATCGAGTCCGTACGCGCGTCCGCCGACGGCCGCCAGCTTCTCTTTCCATGGTCCGGACGCTTTCACGAAGCCGAACGACTTGTTGATGTTCCGGATCGACCGTCGCTCCCGGTGCGCCGTGATCAGCCGGATCGTGTAGGCGTTGTACGCGTTTATCCAGAAGGCCAGCTGCTCGTCGCGCGCAAGCAATGCGGGATCAAAGTGCGCGAGCGCGCCCAGGTACGCCTCGAACTCCGGCGCGCGAGCGAACGCATCGTAATCTACCATGCCATTTACGACGTGCGCCTTGAGCAATGCGTCGAACACGGTGTGGTCGAACGAAGCGGCTATGCTCGGAGTACGCGGTGGGAGCACGCTGCCGCGAGCGTCCGGCGATGTGCTCCATCCAAGAAGCAACGCGGCAATGATCAGCGCGACAGACCTCTTGTCGATCCATCCAAAACGTCGTGCAAGGGTAGGTACGAAAGACAGCACGATGAGTAGTCCTCCGGCGATGGCGGCGCTCGCGAGAGCGTGCGCCCGCGCGCCGGATGCGCCACCGATGAGCGCGCTGGCGAAGTACGTGTAGATCGCCGTGGCGGGCAATATGCCGATCGCTGTTGCCGCGACGTAATGTACGACGCCGATGCCGGTGAGTCCGGCGGCGAAGTTCAAAATATTGAAGGGAACGATCGGAATGAGCCGGAGCCGCAACAGCGCCACGAAGCCGTGCTCGGCCGACAGCTTGTCGAGCACCGCGGCGCGACGTCCGATCACCGCTCGTGCGGCGTCGCGCCCAAACCAGCGTGAAATCGCGAATGACGCGGTGGCGCCCATGGTCGCGCCGATCCAATTGAGCAGAGTGCCGAGCACCGTTCCGAAGATGGCACCGCCGGCGAGAGTGAGCAGCGTGCCGGGCAGCGCGAGCGCGCTTGCGAGTACATACAAGCCGACGAACACCAGTGGCGCGCCGGGCGCGCCGCGCAGCCGGTCGCGCAACATTCCGACGCGCTCCGGCGTCACTCCGCGAAACCACCCTGTCCGATACGCGATCACCGCCGCCACGGCGAGAATCATCACGAGCAGAGCACCGCGCATGATCGCGTTGCGCCTGCCCCTGCCCGATTCGCGCCCGTCTCCCGTGCTTCCCATATCGATCCGCGCGCTCCCTTCGTGGCGAGATGATGTTCAGACAGAATCCCAGGCCATCTGATGAAGTTCCCTCGGACGCCTTTCCGCTAGTAACGTTCGGGGATGATGGATCGGCCTCCTCCCCCGGCGCCACCCGCGTCTCCTGCACTTGCCATCATCATCCCGGTGCTGAACGAGGTCGAGGCGCTGCCGGCACTGCTCGCCGATTTGCGCGCCCTCTCGATCGACACGCACGTGGTGGTCGTCGACGGCGGCAGCACGGATGGCACCGCTGCCGCGGCGCGCTCGGCCGGCGCGCAGGTGGTCGTGACGCCCGCGGGGCGCGGGGCGCAGCTCGCGGCCGGCGCGCGGGCATGCAGTGCACCATTCCTCTGTTTTCTCCATGCCGACATCCGGATGGGGCCAGACGCTTGCCGGGCGCTCGAGCGGCTGGTCGCACGTGCGAGGGACCACGGCGACGAGGCATCCGCTTTTACGCTCGCCATCGACGCCACGGGTTGGCCTTATCGCGTCATCGAGTGGGGCGCCAATCGCCGCTCGCGATGGATGCGTCTTCCGTACGGCGATCAGGGACTGGCACTCACCCGCGCGCTCTACGAACGAGTTGGCGGCTATGAAGACCTGCCGATCATGGAGGATGTCGCGTTGATGCGAGCGCTGCGCCGTGCCGCTCCGGTGCAAACGCTCCCCGAGCGCGTGTCGGTCTCCGCCCGGCGCTGGCAGCGTCAGGGCGTGCTTCGGCGCACGCTCCTGAACTGGATGCTGTTGCTCGGCCATTCGGTCGGCATTTCTCCGCGCCGCCTCGCGCGATGGTATCGCGCGGAGCGAGCGCCTACGGTTCGATAGCACCGCGCCACGTTTGCCAGTCCGCGGCCGTGTCGACGTCGGCCAGCGGCGAGAGCAGGCGAACCCGCAGCGCACCGCGTTGCGCGGCATCGATCGTCATCGCGAGAACCTCCGGCGTGCTCCAGGGAATTCCGGCGAACAGTCCGGCATGCGGCGCCCCGAGGCCGATGAGGTAATAGCCGCCATCGCGCGCCGGCCCGATCACCACATCCGCCTGCTCCAGTAGAGCGAAAGCGTCGTTCAGCGTCGCGGAGGTGAGCGCCGGACAGTCGGTGCCGATGACGATCACCGCGTCGGCGCCATCACGGAAGCCGTTGTCGATCACCCTCGTGAGTCGTTCACCGAGATCCCCGGCGCCCTGGGGCACGCAGTGCATCGCCACTCCGGTACTCTCCTCGGTCCACGCGCGCAGCTCGCGCAGCGCGGTGTCGGGCGTGCAGGCGACGACGGCCTCATCGGCCATCGCCCGAGCGGCGGAACCAAATGCGATCTCCGCGAGTTCTCGATAGACTTGGAGCGCGACTTCGTTTCCCAACTCGACGGCAAGCCGGGTTTTGACCTCGCCGAGGCGAGGGGCGCGCGCGAAGACTATGATCGTTCGCCGCGCACGTGATCGTGGCGCAGAGGAGTCTGTTTCGCGGGATGCCATCGTATAACGATAGGCGATGGAGCGGCGGTCCCGATAATGCAAAGTCGTCGTGGCGGCATTCGGATGTCATCTTTCGATCAGGAGCTCCATGTCCGATTCGCATCGCGCCGCTGACCGCCCGTCCTATTATCACCAGGACGATCTCGGTCGCTTTGGTGAGATCGGGCGCGGCGCCCCGGAGCTGGCGAAAAAGTTCTTCGACTGGTACGGCGCGGTGTTCGCCGAAGGCGCGCTCACGCAGCGGGAGAAGTCGCTGATCGCGCTCGCCGTCGCCCACGCTGTGCAGTGCCCCTACTGCATCGACGCCTACGCCAAGGATGCGTTGGAGAAGGGCTCGAACATCGATCAGATGACGGAGGCGGTGCACGTCGCGGCGGCGATTCGCGGCGGTGCCTCGCTGGTGCACGGCGTGCAGATGCTCAATCACGCCGACGATCTCGGCATGTAATGGCGCGCATTCTTCCCACGCTGGAAAAGCGCGGCGCCCGGCTCTCGGCGGCCAGCGCGCAGCGCGCCCGTCTGGCCGAAGTGGCGCTCGCGCGGCCGTTCGAGGCGGCGCTCGGCTCGGCAGGCCTGTTCCCGCTGAGACCAACCGCGCTGGACATCCTACAGATCAACGTCGGCAAACGCTGCAACCAGACGTGCCGGCACTGTCACGTCGATGCGGGACCGGACAAGAAGGAGGTCATGACCCGGCCGGTCATCGAGGCCGTGCTCACCTTTCTCGAACGCTACCGCATTCCGACGTTCGACATCACGGGCGGCGCACCAGAGCTGCATCCGGATTTTCGCGAGATCGTCGTGCGCGGGGCGGGGACGGGCGCGCAGGTGATGCACCGCTGTAATCTCACCGCGATTCTCCTGCCGAATTACGCCGACATCCCGGCGTTCCTGGCGAAACATCGCGTGGAGATCGTCGCATCGCTTCCATATTTCCAGGCGCGCGAGACCGATGCCCAGCGCGGCGACGGCGTGTTCGACGAGTCGATCGAGGGGCTGAAGCGCTTGAACGGGCTCGGGTATGGCACGGACCCCGCGCTGCGCCTCAATCTCGTCACGAATCCGGTCGGCACCTTTCTACCGGGCAACCAGCAGGCGCTCGAAGCGCAGTGGAAGCTCGAGCTGATGCGCCGGCACGGCATCGTGTTCGATCATCTCTACACGATCACAAACTTGCCCATCAGCCGCTTTCTCGACTTCCTGGACGAGCGCGGCAAGACGGAGGAATACATGACGCGCCTCGCCAACGCGTTCAACCCGGCGGCCGCAGCGGGAGTGATGTGCCGGAACACGCTCTCGGTCGGCTACGACGGCACGCTCTACGATTGCGACTTCAACCAGATGCTCGAGCTGCCCATCGGGACCGGCATGCCACGCACGATCTTTGACGCGACGTTGGAGGCGCTGGAATCGCGGTCGATCATCGTCGGACCGCACTGCTACGGATGCACGGCGGGTGCGGGCAGCTCGTGCGGCGGTGCCGTTGCGGCTTCACCTGCTGTCGGTCCTTCGAGCGCCGCATGAGTGCGGCCTTCACCACACTACGCGTCGGCACTTCGCGACGCCGGCTTGGCGGTGAAGGGGAGCGCGACGCTCTTGGCAAGGGTGACATCGCGAGGGTCACGGAGCGCGGGAACGCCTATGACGATGTCGCGCTGGCGCACGGTGCCGAGATACGTGCGATGCAATCGGTCCCACATGGTCAGCCCACTCGACCAGTTCGAATTCTGTTCGCGCGCGACGGTCGAATGGTGAATCCCGTGGAGGCGCGGCGTCATGATCGCGCGGGCGAGTGTGCGCTCCACGCCGAGCGGCAGCTCGACGTTCGAATGGTGAAAGAGGACTGAGAGCGCCGTGAGCTTTTGCCAGATGTCGAGTGCTCTGGGCGACACGCCGATCGTGACGATCTGCGCGGCGCGCCAGGGGATCGAGAGCAAAAACTCTCCGAAATGGAATCGCAGCGCCGTCGATGTGTCGAGGTCGAGGTCGGCGTGATGCACTTCGTGGAACCGATAGAGCCAGGGCACCCGATGCTCCGCGACGTGCCACCAGTAGAGGGTATAGTCGAGGAGAATGACCGCCAGAGCATCACGGAGCCACGCCGGCGCGCGCAGCTGCTGAACGACGCCCACGCGCTCTCGCTCCGCCCATCGAGTGAGCGGCCTCACGGCCGGCGTCATCGCAAGGGCCGCGACCGCGGCGGTTCCGCCGGCGAGCGCGAGATTCGTCACGGTTCGTTCGCGGGTGGGTGCCGAGCGCGAGCGCAGCGCCCGGCGTCGCTCGGCCCACACGAGCGCTCCGGCTACGCCGAGTCCCAGTGCAGCGGCAATCCAGGGCGAGCGACGAGGTTGCGACGATGACGGAAAGGTCGCGGCCCGTGGGCGACTCACGATAATGCCGGCGGAGGGTGACGCATGGTTCGAGCAATGGCATGTTTCGGTCCTATCGAACAGCCGGCTTCGAACCTTCTTCGGTCGAGGGGCATCTTGAGACTGCGCGTACTCGCGATCGCCGTAGCGCTGATTGCCATTCTCCTTCTCGGCGTATCAGGTATTGGCACACGAATGGGACTCTGGACTTTTCAAACGGGGTTGGGACTTATTCCCTGGGCGGCGTACGCCGGCGTGGCAGGCGCCGCCCTCACACTCTTGGCGCTCGCGTTCACACGCCCACGCGGCGCCAGCCTGGCAGCGGTGCTCGTCGCGTTCGTGCTCGCGAGTACGTCGTTCGTACTCCCGTGGCGATGGCTGCAGAATGCGAAACGCGTTCCGCCAATTCACGACATCTCCACCGACACGAACGATCCACCGGCGTTCGTGGCGGTGCTGCCACTGCGCGCCGGAGCGTCGAATCCCGTCGTGTACGGTGGCGAGAAGGTGGCCGCGCTCCAGCACAGCGGGTATCCCGACATCCGCGCGCTTCACCTCGACGCGCCGCCGGCGATTGCCTTCGCGCGCGCGCTCGCGACGGCGAAGGCAATGGGGTGGGCGATGGCTGCCTCCGACTCCGCAACCGGTCGGATCGAGGGGACCGCCACGACGCGCTGGTTCGGATTCAAGGATGACGTGGTGATTCGGGTGCGTCCGGGCGCTGCGGGTTCGATTGTCGATGTAAGATCACTGTCGCGCGTCGGCGGGAGCGATGTCGGAACCAATGCCGCGCGCGTGCGCGACTTCCTGGCGCGGCTCACCCGCGAATGAGCCGCGTCGCGCGCGAATCCGCTCGATCATCCGCATCACGCATTGCATCCTTCGATCTGATCGTCGTGGGCGGCGGGAGCGCGGGCCTCGTCGCCAGTGCGGCCGCGGCGGCACTCGGTGCGCGCGTGGCACTCGTCGAGGAGAATCGGCTCGGGGGCGAATGCCTCTGGACCGGATGCGTGCCGAGCAAGGCGCTGATAGCCTGCGCGCGTGCCGCGCACGCCGCGCGCGACGCAGGCCGGTTCGGCGTCCGCGTTCCGCCGCTCGAGATTGACTTCGACGCGGTTCGTAGTTGGGTGCGCGAGGCGCAGCATCGCATCGAGCCGCATGACAGCCCGGAGCGATTTCGGGGAATGGGCGTGGAGGTCATTCGCGCGCGTGCGCGCTTCACCGGAGAGCGCACGTTCGACGCCGACGGGCGCGCACTTACCGCGAAGCGCGTGCTGCTCGCGACTGGGTCCAAGCCGGCGATCCCGGCGCTTGACGGTCTCGACACCGTTCCATACTTGACGAACGAGACGATCTTCGATCTCGAGCGCCAGCCGCGTACGTTGCTCATGCTCGGCGGCGGACCGATCGGGCTCGAGTTGGCGCAGGCGTTCGCGCGCCTCGGTACGCACGCGATCGTGGTGGAGATGTCACCGCGACTTCTGCCGCGCGAGGACGAGGAGCTCGCTGGAGAACTTCGCGGGCGGCTCGCCGCGGAAGGCGTGACGCTGGTGCTGGGCGCGCGCGCCTCGCGTGTCTCGCGCGCTGGAGGTGACGACGGCGCCGACATCGCGCTCGACATCACTCACGACGACGGCCGTACCGAGACGCTCCGCGGCGACGCGCTCCTCGTCGCCACGGGGCGCGTGTCCAACACGCGAACGATCGACGCGGCGGTCGGCGGCGTCGAGCTCTCGGAGGAGGGGATCGTCGTCGACGAAGGAATGCGGACAACGGCCGACGGTGTGTGGGCCGCCGGGGATGTCACGGGCGGGTTGCGATTCACCCACGTCGCCGGATATCAGGCCGGTCTCGTCGTACGCAACGCCTTCTTTCCCTTTCGCGCGAAGGCCGATTACCGGGTGGTGCCGTGGGTCACCTTCACCGAGCCGGAGCTCGCGCACGTCGGGCTCACCGAGGCGGAGGCGCGCGACAGACATGGCGATCAGGTGCGCGTGTGGCGGCGGCCATTCGGCGATGTCGATCGCGCGATCACGGACGGCGAGACGTGTGGTCTCGTCAAGATCGTCACCGATCGCACGGGACGCATCCTCGGCGGACACATCTTGGGACACGGCGCGGGGAATCTCATCGCGGAGGTCGCACTCGCGATGAAGCACGGCGTGAAGGCAAGCGCGCTGGCGACGACGATCCACGCGTACCCGACCTACCCTGAGGCGGTGCGGGAAGCGGCGCAGGAGCAGCTCAAGTCACGGCTCACCGGCGTCACGAAATCGATCGCACGCTGGTTCGCAACGCACTAACGGAGCCGCGGTTCATGCCGCGCAGCAGAGAGCTCGCTGACACCGTCTGCAATCAATACTCAGATCGGCTCGGCTAGCTCTGCTCCGACAATCGTGGAAAGGGCGGCCGGGGATGGATCCACGCCGCGCTGTCGAGAAGTCGTAGCAGGTCGTCCGCGCCGAGCGTCGGCCAGTCGTGATTCACGGGCTGAAACGTCCGGCGAATTGCCCCGAACGCCGACCTGAACACGAGAAAAGTCTCCACCGTGTCATCGCTTCGCCGGAGCGCGAAGTCGATCACGGTGCGGCGCACGTGCTCCGGCCGCACACTCCACTCGACGCCTTCCGCATCGCGAACCCGAGATCGCTGTCGCTCCATGCGCACAGTTGACCGATGCTCGGGCGAACGCGCTAGAGGCGATGCAATTAATCTTTCCTCAGCATTTTGTCGCCCGCCGCGCGACAATCATTTGACCGACCAGTCGGTGGCGAGCGCGAAAGATCCCCACGCCAGTCGAAGCTCGCCGTGCGGCGTGCCCGGTTGCGTCGAGGGAATCAGCCAAATGCTAAAGCTCTCGAGCGGCGCTGCCGCCGTGCTCTGCCGCAGGTCGATGCGCGCGACGTCGTTGGCGGGGTTGTATGTCATCGCGGCCGCCATCGGCGATTGCCCGACTTCCTTCTGAATGAGCAGCTTCCATCCGCTTCGGCCCGGAATGGTCTGCACCACGTAGCTGCCTTTTGGAACGCTGGCTCCGCCAATGATCAGATCGAGATCTGTCGTGAGCATCGTCGCGCCACCCGCGCCGGTGCGCCACGCCTTGTCGTACGGCACGAGGCTATCGGTGAGCAGCGTGCGACCGCGCAGATGCGGCTGTCCATAGTCGATGCGAATCTTCGACGGCTGCGCGGCTGCGCGCGCCGCGCTATCCACAAAGGTGATCGTGACTTCAGTCGTCGCGCGACCACTCGGCGCGGCGCGCATTGCCCCCTGCGCCGGAAGTGAGACGGCCACGGTGAGCGAGAGCGCGAGCACGGCGGAGTGATATCGCATGGGCGTATGAGGCAAGAGATGGCAGAACACGGCGCGCGCCGCATTGGCGCAGGATCGGTACATAGTTACACCGCGCCGGGCGTCTGGCGCCAGCAGCCCCGCTACCGAAACCGCGGATCGAGCGAGCGCTGAAGGTGATCAGCCAGCAGGCCGAGCGCGAACAGGAGAAGAGCCAGTGCCGCCATCGGCGCCGCGGCGAGCCACCACGCGTCGAGCAGCAGCGGCTGCGCATCCCGCAGCATCGCGCCCCAGCTCGGCCGCCCCGCGTTTTCCACGCCCAAGAATGACAGACCCGCTTCGACGATGATCGCGCCCTCCATACGAAATGGAATCAGCGCCAGCACGGGCACGAGCACCTCGGGCGCGAGGTGCCGTATGGCGAGCCGGGCGCGCCCCGCACCGAGCGCGCGCGCGGCGATCACGTACGGTGTGGCATACGCCACCAGCAGCTCAGCGCGGACGATGCGCGCGATGCCAAGCCATCCTGTCAGCCCCACCACCAGCGCGACTGGCACCAGTCCTGGTCCCATCACGGTGACGAGCAGCAGCGCCAACAGCAGCGCGGGAATCGAATCGGCGAGCTCGGCGACGCGCATCAAGAGATCATCCCACCAACCACCAAGGAGCGCGGCCAAGGCCCCAACGAACACGCCGACCGTGAGCGCGATGACGGTCGCGAGCACGCCGACGGTGAGCGATGTCCGCGCACCGAATGCGAGGCGCGACCATCCGTCACGGCCGACTAGGTCGGTGCCGAGCGGATGCGCGACACTGGGCGGCGCGAGTGCCGCGCCTCCGCTGGCGAGCCCGCCCGCCGACGCGAAGATATTCGGCGCAAGCGCGACGAGCGCAAACGCGACGAGAATCGTCGCGGCGATCGCTCCTTCGCCGATCGTCCACGAGCCGGCGATGCGTGCGCTCAGCGGAGCGCGTTCGACGATGAGCAGCTCATCGCGGAGGCGCTCGCGCGCGCCAAACTCCGGCGAGGCGTTCTCAGTCATGCCGGAGCCTCGGGTCGACGACGGCCAGCAGCAGATCGGCCGCCAGGTTCGCCACCACGACGAGCAACGTTCCGGTCAAGATCACGCCGAGAATCATTGGATAGTCGCGCGCCAATGTCGCGTCCACGGCGAGGCGGCCGATGCCCGGCCAAGCGAACACCGTTTCGGTGAGCACCGCGCCGCCAGCCCAGTGCGCCGCGGTGAGCGCGAGCAGCGTGAGCGGCGCCGTAAGCGCGTTCCGCAGCACGTGCCGCCAGAGGATGCGCCACTCCGGAATCCCGCTCGCGCGCGCGGTCCGTACGTGGTCGCGCTGCCACAGGTCGAGCAGCCGCGCGCGGGTGACGCGCGCCACTCCAAACATCGGCTGCAGCGCCAGCGTTAGAGCGGGGAGCGCGAGATGGGCAATCATGTCGAGCGGGCCGCCGTTGCGAGCCGACGTCATTCCCTGGCTCGGCAGCACGCCAAGCACCAGCGCGAAGACGACCATGAGCACCAGCCCGGCGACGAAGGGCGGCTGATTCCCGCCCAGGAGCAACGCGAGAAACGCCGCGCGCTCGAGGCGAGGCGCTCGCTGCGCGATTCTCGTGAGCAGGAGGCCGAGCCCCACACCGAAAACGGCGGCGAGCAGCAATGCGGTGCCCGCCAGCAGGAGCGTCGCCGGCAGCCGCTCGGCGATCGCGTCCGTCACCGAGCGTCCCTGCACGATCGATTGTCCGAGATGCCCGTGTGCCAGCTCGCTCAGATAGGCGAGGAATCGTTCTGGGAGTGGCCGGTCCAGGGCGAGTCTGGCGCGCAGCGCGGCCAGCGTCGCCACATCGGGCGCACCGCCTTCGCCGAAGAGCAGGGCGACGGGATCACCGGGAACGAGCGAGATCAGGGCGAAGTTGATCGCCGCGACACCGACCAGCAGCGGCACCGCGAGCGCCAGCCGACGGCCGACGATGCGCCACATGGAGCCGCCGTCCAATCAGTGCGCGACGATCGTCGCCTCGTCGAACGTATGCCCGCTCCAGATGCGGAGACCTCGCACCTCGGCGCGCCAGGCGCGCAGCCCGTCGGTCTCGACGAGCCAGAGATAGGGGACGTCGTCGAGGAGGATGCGCTGCAGCCTGCCGTAGAGCTGTTTCCGTCGCGCCGGGTCGAGCGTTGCGGCCGCCAGATCGAAGAGTGAATCGACGACTGGATTGCGGTATGCCGCGCCGTTTCCGAATGGAATCGGAAGGATGTTTCGCGAATCGTACACGCGCTTCACGCCGATGTCGGGGTCGGCGCCGTTGCAGTACGAGGCCACACCGAGATCGAAGTCCTGCTTGATGTACACCTTCTCGACCGCGGCATTGAAGTCCATCGGATCGAGCACTAACTCGACGCCGGCGCGCGCGAACTGGTCGCGCAGCGTTTCGGCCAGCGCTTCGAACCCGGGCGTTCCGTAGCTGAAGCGAAGTTGAAGGCGCGACCCACCCGCGCGCCGAACGATCCCGGCCGCGGCGAAGAGACTGTCGGCGCGGGCGGAGTCAAACGCGAGTGGCGCCGCAACGCGATCCGTCGCGCCGAGCGCGGTGTGAAAGGGACCGCGCGCCGGGCTGGCGGTGCCTTGGTATAGGCGGCTCGCGAGAAAGGCCCGGTCGATCGAGAGGCTGAGCGCGCGCCGCACTCGCGCATCGTCGAGCGGGTGGCGGTGCAAGTTGGGCACGAGCGTGTTCACGCACCACCCGCCACCGGCGCCGGCGGGATGACGCGCCAGCCGCACGGCCGGCGCCGCTCGAAGGCGAGCGAGCTGCGACCCCTCGACGCCCCCGAGGTAGTCGACTTCGCCTCGCTCGAGCGCGATGGTTTGGGCGGTGACGTTGGGCAGAATGCGCCAGACGACGCGGTCGATGCGCGCGCGGCCCTTGATGAAGTACCGTGGATTCCGGGCGAAGACGATGCGATCGCCGCGCACCCACTCCACGAAGCGATACGGTCCCGTGCCGACCGGACTCGCGTTATGTGGATTCGTGAGCGGGTCCGTTCCCTCATAGAGATGGCGCGGCAGAATCGGCGTCTCGTCGACAGTCAGTCGCTTGAGCAACGGCGCGTACGGCGCCTTGAAGCGAAAGATGACCGTCGTGTCATCGGGCGCATCAATGCCGGACAAGGCTGGCTCGAGGCCGGCCTTCGCGCGCGCCGAGTACTTGAGCAGCATCTCCGTGAACGTGTATGTCACGTCGCGCGACGTGAAGCGAATGCCGTCGTGCCACACGACATCGCGTCGCAGGTGAAATACGTAAGTTCGCCCACCGTCCTTCACGTCCCAGCGTTCGGCGAGCCCCGGCAATGGACGGCCCGCGGAATCGAGCTCGACGAGTCCGTCGTAGAGCGAACCCGCGATGGTGTGCACGCCACCCGCGGTCGTGATGGCCGAGTTGAGGTGCGCCGGATCGGTACCGGTGACGGCGACGATCGTGGACGGCGATCTCGTGCTCACTTGAGCGAGCGACGATGAGACGACGGCCATGCCCGACGCCACCACCGATACGGTGCGCCACGAGCCGTGGCGTCTCTTCCTACGCGAGAACATCAACCAGCGCGCGGATCGCGGTGACCGCGGGGCCCTGCGGGCGCTGCTCGACCGGAGCATCGCCACGCCGCTCGGTCTCGATCAGGCTCGCATCGTAGGGGATCTCGCCCACCACGCTGAGCTCGTGCGCGCCGCAGAACTCGGCAATCGCGCGCCGATCCTCGTCGTCGCGCACCTTGTTCGCGAGCACCACGACATCGTCGATCCCCAGCTCTTTGGCGAGCAGCGCCACGCGCCGGGCGGTTTCCATCGAGCGGTAGTACGGCTCGAGCACGGCGACGAAGCGCGAGAGATGCCGGCCGGTGCCGCGCGAGAGATGCTCGAGGCCCGCCTCCATGTCGACGATGATGTCGCTGTCGTCACTGCTGTTCTGGACGATCTCTCCGAGTAAGCCACGGACCGTGGCGTGGGCGGAGCACAGTCAACCGGCGCCGCCGTGATCGACCTTGCCCATCATCAACAGTCGCACGCCGTCGGGCGCGCGCGTGCCGAACCGTTCGAGCACGTCGGCCGGCGACGCGGTGAACACCACCCTCGTGGTGCCGTCTTCATTTGCGCGCCGCTCCATCAAGTTGCGCGGGAGCGCCGCGATGCTCTGCACCTGATCCGGCGGCACCCCGAGCGTCGTCGCCAGATTCGGATTGGTATCGGCGTCGATCGCGATCACATGGCGGCCGCTCTGCGCGAGAATCCGCGCCAATGTGCCGGCAATCGTCGTTTTTCCCGTGCCGCCCTTTCCCGCAATGGCGAGTCGCATCAGTGCTCGTGACCTTGATGGGCGCGCGCTGCATGACACTCGGCCGCCGCACCTGGATTTTCGTGACAGTCGCAATTCGGATCACTACACTCGCCGTGCCCCTGACCCAACAGCGGCGCGAACTCCGCCGCGAATCGGCGTGCCGCTTCGCGACGGCCAGGCTCGGTCAGGCGATGCTCGCCACTCTCGTGATGGACGATCACGTCGCCGCGCCGCACGAGGTCGCTCAGCGTGTGACGCACCTGCGCTTCCGGGTGCGCGACGAAGCGGACGATCCCGTCCAACGTCGCGTTGCCATGGAAGCCCTCGCCTTCGAGCCAGTATAGCAGCTCCAGCAGCTCGTCGCGGCGAGCAATATCGTCGCCGGGTTGGTCACCGCTCATTGCTCACCTCCGTTCGCGCAAACGCACTCTGCTTCCGCATCAGCTCATGAACCCGTTGCACCGCCGCATCGGCGGCGACGCTCACGGCGGCCGACAGCCCAACCACGAGATCATCCACCTCCGCCGGCTCGCATCCAATCAAGAAGATCTCGGGCGGCAGCGCGCCCAACGCTTTGGCGACGGACAGGGCGGCCGACGGTATCGCGGTGTGCATGTCAATCTCGCGCGCCGCCTCGACGCCGTCGATGGCCAGGACGTACACCGTTCCCGGCACGCCTCCCCGTGTGGTCGCGTCGATGATGATGAGGCGGTCGTACGGATTGATCAGCTCCTGCGCCAAGCGGATGCCGCCAGTCCCGACATCGAGCAGCTCGACCGAGTCGCTCGCCACGCCGCACTCCCCGAGCCGCCGAAGCACCTCGACTCCGAAGCCATCGTCGCCGCGCAGCACGTTGCCGAAACCTGCGATGAGGGTGCGCACTAGGTGCCCGCCGCGCTGGCGCTCGCCGGCGCGGTGCCGACCACGACTTCGATCACGCCATCGCGAACGCGCACCGGGTACACGACCAACTGCTCATCCTGCGATGCCTCCGGGTAGTCCAACCGGTGGCCGGTGCGCATGTCGTAGCGGCAGCGGTGCCAGCTGCACGTGAGCTCGGCGCCGTCGAGCGTGCTGTAGTCGAGCGGGAGCGGACCATCGCCGCATGCGTTGCGAACAGCGTAGAACTCGCCGTCGACGTTTGCCAACAGCACGGGCATCCCGTTCACGATCGCGCTCCGAGTGCTCCCGGGCGCAATCTCCGCGGCCGCGCAAATCGCCGAGTACACCGGCCGAAACGCCCGCTGCAGTGCCTCCCGCGGCAGAAACGTCGAGTCTTTCGACACCGGCCGCGCGCCTTTGCCGTCGCGCAGCTCGAGCTCCTGAAAGCCAAGGAACCCTGTCTGCAACGCTTGGCCGATGTCTCGCACCGCGCCCGCATATGCTGGATCGTCCGTCGGCGCCCCGTGCAGGCGAACGGAGACGACGCCGCCGAGTACTTCGACGAGCTCGACGTCGATGCCATGCGCGTGGAGGTGACCGCGCACCGCATCGAGTGCCTCCTCGGCCAGCGTGCGCCGATCCACGGCGAGCAGGTCGTATGACATGAGCAGCAGCCGGATCGCCGGGTCGCCGGTGAGCCGGTTGACGAAGGCGTCACCGGCCATCGACTGGATGGCGCCCATGAGATGCGCGAGCGCGGTACGGTGTACGG
Organism: Gemmatimonadales bacterium; assembly: GCA_038228795.1. Lineage (GTDB taxonomy): Bacteria > Gemmatimonadota > Gemmatimonadetes > Gemmatimonadales > Gemmatimonadaceae > JALZAE01. The sequence goes on along the minus strand of JBBROY010000019.1, from coordinate 22,945 downwards.
CGTCGACGCGGTCGAGCAGCGCCGTCACGGTCTCGCCGACGATTGGATCGGTATGCGCCGTGAGCAGGGCGATGAGCTGCTCGACTTCCGCGAGGACGTCTCCCGAGTCGCCATCGGCATCGGGCGCCCGCTCGGCCTCAGTCATCGAGCGAGGCTCCACACGCCGGTACGCGCCCAGCCTCCGCCCAGGGGCATGACCGGAAGCGCGCGCGAGGCGGCGACGTCGGTCGCGAGCGTCATCACGAGCGGCTTGGCTTCAGCATACGCGGCCGCGACCGACGCGCTCATCTCATCGCCGAACGCGTGCTCCATCGGCTCGACTTCGACCACGATCACGTCATCGGGGAGCGCGCCCATCCACGCCGTGACGATCAGCGTGTTGTCGAGCAGAATCACGCCGGTCACCGCATCGGTGACGCAGCGTTGAATTTCATCGGGCGACGGAAGAACGCGGTCCCACCGGTAGGCGCACATCGTACCTGGCGGGCGGCCGTCTGCCCGCGCGATGGCCGAGATGAAGATCGCGCGCGTGATCGGTCCTTCGGGAGCGTCGCGCGCCTCATCGAGCAGCCACTGGCCGACGGCCACGGGGCCGTAGCTCAAGTCTTCGACCAGCAGCGCCGGCGGGCGCGCTTCCGGCTCGAGCTCGTCGCTCATCATGATGCCTAACGAGTGATCGCGCAGATTGCGATAACCGACGCCGCCGATCACCGTGCGCATCACGGTACGGCGAGCCATGCGGTCAATCGTCCAGACCGCACGCGCACGTATTGACCTCGCGCGTGATCATACCCGCCTCCGACTGAATGTGCGTCGTGCACGGCATGCATGGGTCGAAGCTACGAATGGCGCGCAGGATGTCGATGCCGCGGAACTTCGCCGGATCGGTCGACTCCTCGAGGAGCGGCGTATTCATCACCGCCTCCTCGTATGGACCGGGCTGCCCCCACCGATCGGTCGGCGACGCGTTCCACGTCGAGGGCGTGACGATCTGGTAGTTGGCGACCGCGCCGCGATCGAGCACCAGATGGTGCGTGAGGTATCCGCGACCGGCGCCCCAGAAGCCGACGCCCATCTGCTCGCCGCGCTTGGGGATCTCGAACTTGGTCGACGTCTTGGTGTCTCCATCCTTGAGGCGCTCCATCGCCGCCATCCACTGATTCATCGCCGTCATCGCGACCCAGCCCACGCAGTACGCGCGGGCACGATTGCGCTCGAACGCGTTCCATACCTTGGGCACGTGCCACTCGATCTCCATCTCGGGCAGCTTCCCGCGCGGCAAGCGAATCTTGAGCGAATGCCCGGTCGACTCGATGAATGGATTGTCCGGCATCTTGCGCGCGACAGCCGTGTTCCAGAGCCGCGCGTAGCATCCCGCTTCCATACCGAGCCGATCCCACCGTGGGGCGGTGTCCCACGTGTACTTCTCCTTCCAACTCTGCGCGCCGGGTTTGGGCTTCGTCACCTTGTTCCACGGGTGATAGGGCGAGAGCGGCAGCCCGATCTCGTCGGTTGCGAAGCGCTGTTTCTGTCCATCGCCAGTCCACGGCTCGTAGTACGAGTGCTCGACGAACTCCTCGAGCCCCATGTTGATCTTGTGCAGATCGGTCGTGACGAGTTGGCCGTCGACGATCGCGCCCGGCGTCGCCCACCTGCGATTGCCCCACTCGCTCGCGTTCTTGTACGTCGCGTCGTACGCGTCGGGATGGTCGAAGATGCCCGTATCGATCATGTTGGCGCGGCGCGCCCCCACCATCTTGTACTTCTCATCCGCCTCGTAAAAGAACTCGGTCAGATCATCCCAGATCCCCGCCATCTTCTTGCCGTAATCGAAGAACTGGCTCATGCGGACGTACATCTCGTTCATCACGGTCAGGTTGATGGTCGAGCTCATCCCGCCCGGCACGATCGTCTGCGGATGCGGATACTTGCCGCAGATGAGCACGTAGGCTTCGCGCGCCACGCGCGTCATGTGCAGCGCCTCGAGATACAAGCCACCGCTGAGCGGATTGAGGTCGGTCATCAATTCGAGAATCGTCTTATATCCATGCACCGCGGTGTGCTTCGCCTCGGTGTGCCGTGCGCGCTCGATCAATCCCGGATTCGTCCCCTCGACGATCGCGGCCGAGTAGTCGGGGCCGGCGAGCAGATGCAGGTGCAACGGGTTGTCGTAGAGAAACTCGAGCGCCAGCGCGAGATTGCGAATGAGCACGCCGAGCGGTGGTGGATTGCAACCGATCGCCATCTCGATCGCCAGCGCGGAACAGGTCGAGTGCACGCCGCCGCACACGCCGCAGGCGCGGCTCGTGATGAAGATCGCGTCGCGCGGATCGCGGCCGATCATGATCACCTCATAGCCGCGGAACAGCGTCGCGACGGAGCGCGCTTCGATCACCTTGCGCTCGCGCACGTCGGCGACGGTGTGAAAGGCGAGCGCGCCGGCGACGCGCGTCACCGGATCGAAATCGACATCCTTGACGTGTCCGTTGCGCTTGACCAGCTCGGCCACCCGCTCCGATGTCAGCTGCTTGGGAACGCCGGGCGGACCGGCGGTCGCGGTCGAGTAAGGATTCCCGGCGCCGTCCTTGAGAAACGCCTTGCCCTGCGCGTCGAACTCGACAGGAAGATTCTTGAAGCACATGACTCGCTAACTCCGCGGCCGGTCGCTCAGCCGAGCTTGAAGACGGTGGCGACGCGCCCGAGGTGGCGGTCGGCGGCCTGAAGGCCGGTGAGGAGCTGCGTGAGCGCGCCGTTGATCGTGGTGAGCTTGTCCGGCAGCGGCGCGGTGTGGCCGGCCACTGCTTCGAGTCCGTCGGCGATGGCGGCCACACTGCGCCGGGCCGCCATCAGAGCCCACGCTATCGCGATGAGATAGCCGGCCAACGCGAGCACGACGAGAGCGACGACGATGAGCGTCAGCATCAAGAGCATGGGTGTGTCCTCACTTCGCGCGGTCGGCGAGCACACCGCCGGCGGCTTCGAGTTTGGCGGCGATCTCTCCGGCGACGGCGACCATGGAGCCGCCGACCGAAATCGTCGCGTCGAGCGCGGGAATGTGTTGGGTGTTGCCCGCGATGCCGGCGGCCGCCGTCAGTGTCTCGGCGGCGTATTGCTGGATGGAGCGCGCGGCGACCCAGGTGCGGTGCAGCAGATAGACCGAGAGCGGCACGAAAATCACCAGCGTGACGATCAGTCCGATCCACCAGATGATGTAGACCGAGCCGGGCATGAGATCGGCGCTCATGTCGTCTCCTGTCGCACGACGGCGGCAATCACGCCCGCGAGGTTCTTGTCGATCGCGACGAGCCCGTCGCGCACCTGCGTGAGCGTGCCGTTGAGCTTCGTCACCTGCGGAGCGATCGCGCCCGTCTGCGTCTCGATCGCGCGAACGCCGACGCGAATCTTCGAGAGAAAGCTGGCCCGCACGCCGTACCCCTTCTCTTCGCCGCCGATCTTCTCCAGCTCAGTGGTGATCAAGTTCAGAAAGAGCAGCAGCGCGATGAAGAGCGCCGCCGCGCCAACGAGCGAGAGCAGCGCCAACAATGTGAACGGATTCATCGCGACCACCCCGGCCCGAGAACGCACGCCGGACACCCGGCACACTGCTCGGCGTGGGCTTGTACGGCCGATGTCGCGCCAATGACGCCGATGGCGGAGTTGAGGATCGCCGTGGCGCCGGCGTTGGTCTTCGCGAGCAGCGCCAGATGTATGGTGTTGTTGGCGATGCGCTGTCCCACGTTCCAGATCAAGCTCACGCCCCCTTTGATGTCGCGCGCCGTGCGCAGGATCAACGTGAGCAGCACCGCGACGACGACGAGCACGACGGTGAAGACAACGAGAGAAAGCGTCCAGATAGTGCGGACCGCCTCGGCCGATGGTTGTTGCATGGTCTGATCTCCGTCAGTGTGCGCCAGCGTGTGACTCGAGCGCCGCGGCGAGCGCGCCGCCCTTCTGTTCGATCTGCTGGACCGTCTCGAGGAGACCGCCCGCGACTTCGTTCGTCGTCTCGAGCGCCCAGATCGGCATCGTGTTCTGCCGAATGCGTTCCGCCGCGGCGAGCGCGCGAAGCGCCTCGGTGTAAATGCCCCGCGCGGTGCGCCAGATGAGGATGAGGAGCACGGCGGCGATCACGATGATCAGTGCCGCCACGCCCATCCAGAGCCGCCACGACGCCCACAGCTCTGCGTCGGTCATTTGCCCTCCGACACGCTGTCGTCGATGTAGTCACTCGGCTTGCCGGGACGATTGCCGCCCCACAAGCGGGCTTCCTCTCCGGGGCGGCGCCCGGGTTTTCTCGCGCCCCAATGCTGCCACTTCTGGTAGAAGAACTCCATCGTCTTGAGGCCGATCGTTTCACCCGGCAGGTTGGCCCACCCGCTCGGCACATCATTGTTGACATCCCACCGATGCTCGCGGCTTGCGTGGCGGTTGCTGAGTCGCCGCAGGCGGCGAATCACGCTGCCCACGCTGTACGACAGAGCCGTCGACACAATGCCGCCCGGCGGCGCCTTGTAGAACGGCGAGAATTTGTCGGGGAAGCCGGGCATCGTGCAGGCGATGCAGATGCCGCCCGCTTCCATGCATCCGCCCATGTGGTTGATCGCGCCACGCTTCACGATGTTGCAATTCACCACCGGACCCCAGCAGCCGATCTCCACCAGACATTCCTTCTCGCCGTACTCATGCGCGAAGACGCCCTCCTCGTAGTAGCCAGCGCGCGTACATCCGCGATGTACGGTTTCGCCGTACAGCCACGACGGGCGGCCAAGCTCATCGAAGGCGGGCAGAGGGCCGAGTCCCTGCAGGAAGAGGAGGACGGCAAACACCGTCTCGGTGAAATTGTCGCCCTGCGGCGCGCAGCCAGGAATGTTGATGACCGGAAGGCCGAACGCGGAGCGATACTGCTTGCCGAGAAAATCCATCACGCTCATCGCGCCGGTGGGATTCCCTTCGGCCGACGGGATGCCGCCCCACGTCGCGCAGGTGCCGATGGCGATCGTCGCCGCGGCGCCGGGCGCGAGACGGTGCAACCATTCCGCGGTCGGCACGAGATGCGTCTCGCCGCTCCCGCCCTCGATCGCCTCGGAGCCCATCGCCGACCAGTAGCCTCCGGTGCGCGCGGCGATGCGTTCGTCTGGCACCGAGCCCTCGAACACGACGACGTACGGATCAGCGAGCGTGCCAGCGTAGGCGTCCTTGAACGACTGCATGAACTCGGCGCCCGCTTCCACTGAAAGGACCGGGTGGTGCAGGATCACCTTCGGCATGGCGGGCACGGTACCCGTGAGCAGCCCTTCGATACCGGGATTGGTCGCGCCCGCCACGGTGATCGTGCAACCGTCGCAGCTCATCCCGGCCATCCAGAAGACGTGCACCGTCTTGAGCGGGCCGAGTGGAAGCCGCTGTGCCTTTTCCTCGGGCATCGTCTCGGGGATCGGGGGTTGTCCGCCCCTGATGTTGCCTGGCTCTGTCGCCGTCGCCATTCTCTTCTCCTCGTGGACTTCTAGCAGATGCGGGGCAGCGGGTCGCCGACCAGCATGTCGAGCACGCGCGAGCCGCCGATGCCCGTGCGCACCACTACCATTCCGTCGTGCTCATCGGTCACTTCGCCGATGATTGCTGCTTCGCTGCCTAACGAGTGCGAGCGCATCGCCGCGAGAGCCGCCTCCGCTTGGTCCGGCGGCACAATCGCGATCAGCTTGCCTTCGTTCGCAATGTGCATCGGATCGAGGCCCAAGATTTCGCAGGCACCGCGCACCGCATCGTGCACCAGAACGCGATCCTCATCAATCGCAATGCCGACGCCCGCTTGCTCGGCAATCTCGTTCAGGGCCGTTGCGACGCCGCCGCGCGTGGGATCCTTGAGCGCGCGCGTACCGGGCGCCGCGGCCAGGAGCGTCACCACGAGGCCAGAGAGTGGCGCCGAGTCGCTCCGAATTTCCGACTCCAGCTCCAGTGCCTCACGCGCGAGCATGACCGCTATGCCGTGATCGCCGATCGCGCCGCTCAGGATCACGCGATCGCCGGGGCGCGCGTTGCGCACGGACAAATTCACGGCGCCCGCAATGATGCCCACGCCGGCGGTGGTGATGAAGATCCGGTCCGCCTTGCCCCGTGGCACGACCTTCGTGTCGCCGGTGACGATCTCGACGCTGGTGGCGCGCGCCGCCGTGGCCATGGACTCGAGCACGCGTCTGAGCTCCGCGGTCTCGAAGCCTTCCTCGAGCACGAGCGCGACTGAAAGCGCGAGCGGTCGCGCGCCCTGCATCGCCAAATCGTTCACCGTGCCGTGCACGGCCAGCGAGCCGATGTCGCCGCCCGGGAAAAAAATCGGACTGACGACGTAGGAATCCGTCGTGAAGGCAAGCCGCAGGTCGCCGATGGCCAGCACCGCGGCGTCGTCCTGCGCCAGGAGCGCACCGCTCGCCAGGGCGGGGAAGACCAGTCCCTCGAGCAGCTGATGGCTCGCCTTTCCGCCCGCGCCGTGGCTCAGGGTCACGCGCTCGTCCTTGAGCACGTGACGGGTCTTGCGCGCGTCGTGCGCGCGCGCCATCCGCTCGAGCTGCGCGGGGAGTGATGACTCGACGCGCGCCGTCACGACGACGCCCCCGCCACTTGCCGCGCGCTCTTCTGCAGTGAATAGCGGCCATAGTTGAAGTACGCGGCGCACGCGCCCTCGGGCGACACCATGCACGAGCCGATGGGCGTTTCCGGTGTGCAGGCGCTGCCGAACACCCGGCATTGCCACGGCTTCAATACGCCCTTGAGTACTTCGCCGCACTGGCATGCCTTAGGATCGGTCACGCGCACGCCTGGCACGGCGAATCGTGCTTCGGCGTCCCACGCCTCGAACTCGGGCCTGAGCTTGAGCGCGCTGTGATTGATGAAGCCGAGCCCGCGCCACTCGAAGTAGGGCCGCAGCTCCATCGTCTCGAGCAGGATTTCCATGGCGCGCCGATTGCCCGCCGGGCGCACGACGCGCGCGTACTGATTTTCCACCCGCGCCTCGCCGAGTTTGAGCTGCTCGAGCAGCATCACGACCGACTGAAGTACGTCGGCCGGCTCGAAGCCCGACACCACGATCGGGCGCCGATAGTCGCTCGCGATGAACTGGAAGGGCGCGAGTCCGATGATGGTGCACACGTGTCCGGGCCCGATGAAGCCATCAAGCTGCATCCCGGGCGAATCGAGAATGGCTTTGATCGCCGGCACGATCGTCACGTGGTTGCAGAAGACGGAGAAGTTCTCGATCCCTTCTTCGCGCGCGCGGAGCAGCGTGGCGGCGGTGGACGGCGCGGTCGTTTCGAACCCGACAGCGAAGAAGACCACGTGCTGATCGGGTGTCTCGCGCGCCAACCGCAGCGCATCGAGCGGCGAATAGACGAATCGCACGTCCGCCCCCTCGGCCTTCGCATCGAGCAAGCTGCCGCGCGAGCTCGGCACGCGCATCATGTCGCCGAACGTGGTGAAGATCACGCCGGGGGTCCGCGCGATGGCCATGGCGTCGTCCAAGCGGCCCATCGGGATCACGCACACCGGACAACCCGGCCCGTGCACCAGCTCGACGTTCGGCGGCAATAAATCCTGCAGTCCGTGCTTGTAGATCGCGTGCGTATGGCCGCCGCAGACCTCCATTACCTTGATCTCGCGGCCGCGCGCGAGTCGCTCGATCTCGGCGGTGAGATGCCGGATGTCCTCAGGGCGCCGGTACTCATCCACGTGGCGCAGTGTCATGCGGCCGCCTCTCCGCTCGACAGCACCGCGTGGACGAGCTCGAGGAGGATGTGCCAGGCCGTCGCATGCCCTTCTTGAATTCGCGGGATGTACTCGAGCCGCGCCACGAAGCAGAAGTCGACGACATCGCTCGAGCGAGCGAGCGCGCCGCCGTCGCCGCCAGTGAGCGCGACGGTGATCAGACCGCGACGCTTCCCCTCTTTCATCGCCGAGATCACGTTCGGCGAGCCTCCGCTGGTCGAGAAGCCGAGGGCAATGTCGCCGCGCTGGCCGAACGCGATCAGTTGGCGCGTAAAGATGTGCTCCACGCCGACATCGTTGGCGATCGCGGTGACGACCGCGCTGTCGCCGGTGAGCGAGATCGCCGGCAGCGGTCGCCATCCCGCCATCGGAGGCGCCAGGCAATCGGATGCCGCGTCCTCGGCGTCCGTCGCGCTCCCGCCATTGCCAAAGGCGAGCAGCTTGCCGCCCCGCGCAAAGGCGCCGGCCATCGCGATCGCCGTCTCGGCGAACTGATCGCGATACTCGGAAACCAATTGACGACGCACGGCGATAGCGTCACGGCATTTCTCGCGCGTCGACTCCCGCACGGCGTCGCGCCGCTCGGCATCCGCGCGCGGTGCGGACGCCGTCGTGTCGCGCGCGTGTAGGAACGGATACATCTCGCGGCCGAAGTCGCGCTCCTTCGTCATTGCGCGCCTCCGCTGTGCCGCTCGACCCTGTCGATCGCAAAGCCTTGATGCACGAGCACCATGTCGCCTTCGCTCACGCCGTCGACCAGATCGAGCGCAACCGTCGCCAGCGCGCCGTTCACGCGCGCCGTCGCGAGCCGCGCGGCACGGTCGACACTGACGATCATCACCTCGATCGCGTCGTCGCCGCAGAGCGAGCAATGTCCCGTTGCGTCGGGCGTGCAGTCGCTCATCGTGTCTCGCTCCCGTCGAGGGAGACGTGCACCAGCTCCCACAACACGTGGTACAGCGTCTCCTGCACCTCCTGCACGATCATCGCGTCGCTCGACGGAACGACGAACGCCAGCGCGCCGCCCGCCGCGCCGCCGCCCGAGATCCCTATGGTGAGCAGGCCCGCCGCGCGCGCGAGCGAGAGCGCATCGTCCACCGCCGAATCGGGCGCGGTGCTCAGGCCGATCGCGATGTCATTGGCGCGCGCCAGCGTGGCGAGCGCCGCGCCTACGTCGCCGTCGAGCGCAATCGCGGGCAACGCCCGCTTCCCGACGAGCACGGGGTGCACGAACTCGACGGCCACATGGTGCGCATCGCTCGCCGTCGCCGGCGTGCCGAATACGAATAGCCGAGCGCCCCCCTGAAAGCGCCGCGCCATCGCGGAGCAGGCGTCGGCGATCCGGTCGGCCGCCTCGTCGAAGAAGCGTGTCGCCGCCTCGGCGCCCGCTTCCACGCGGCGCTCCGCCAACGCCGCCAGATGTGCGTGAGGATGAATCTCCGTGACCACGGCACTCATTGGATGCGCGTCTCCTTCAACTGCTCGATCTCCTGCTCGTATTCGCCGTCGAGCTCCTTGAGGAAATCGATCGTGCGCTGCGCCTCCTCCTCGTCGATCTTGCTCAACGCGAAGCCGACGTGGAGCAACACCCAATCGCCGATCTCGAGCCCGTCGGGCAGCACCAGGCCCACGTTGACGACGCGTCGTACGCCGGACACGTCGACTTTCGCCAGATGCCGGCCCTCGTCGACGAACTCGATCACCCGCGCCGGAATGCCTAGGCACATGCGGCCTCCCGCGCAGGGTCCGACGTTCCCGCGATCACGAGCTGACCGAGCGCGAGGCCGCCGTCGTTGCAGGGCACGACGCGATGCAACAGAACCTCAAAGCCTCGCGCGCGCAGCGCGTCGGCGCCGCGTTCCGCGAGTAGCGCGTTCTGAAAAACGCCTCCAGACAGCGCGACACGCGTGATGCCCGTCGCCCGGCGCGCTTCCTCCGCGCCGGCGACCACCAGGTCCCGTATTGCGTTGTGGAACGCTCCAGCAATCTCGGAGGTGGAGCGCCCGTGCTCGACGTCGTCCATGATCCCGCGAACGATCGCGGCCGGATCGATCACCCACGACGCGCCCGACGCGGCAACGTCGACCGGATAGCTTCTCGTCGTCGAGCGGTCGGCGATTGCCTCGAGCTCCATCGCGGCGTCGCCTTCGAATCGCGAGATGTGGCGCAGGCCGGCGAGCGATGCGGCTGCGTCGAACAGCCGGCCGATGCTGGACGTGCGCGGACACGAGACATCGCGCTGGATCATCTGCGCGACGGCGCGGTAGGCGACGGCGTCGATGCCATCGCTGGTTGAAAGAGCCGCGTGTCGCTCGAGTCCGCTCGCATCACCGCCGTGGGCGGCCCAGGCATGAGCGCAGGCCGAACGCCACGGCGAGCGAGCCGCCGCGTCGCCGCCCGGAAGCGGGACATAGCGCAGCGACCCGAGTCGCTCGCATCTCGCGCGCTCGCCAAGCTCCACGAGCATGAACTCGCCGCCCCAAATCGCGCCATCGGTGCCGAGTCCGGCGCCATCGAACACGATGCCGATCGTCGCGCTCGCCACACCGTGCTCGGCCATGCACGCCGCGACATGCGCGTGATGATGTTGAACCGCGATGAGCCTCGCGCCCAATTCCGGCGCCAGCGACTCGGCGATGCGAGTCGAGCGATAGTCGGGGTGCAAATCGTGCGCGATTACCCGAGGCCGAACGCCGAGCAGCCGCGTGAAGTGATCGATGCCATCGTGCAGGGCGCGTGAGGTGTCGGTGTGGGCGAGGTCACCGATGTGTTGCGAAGGCCACGCGCGCTTTCCGTCGCCGATGCTAAAGCTGTTCTTGAGCTGCCCGCCAACGGCGAGGGTCGGCGCGACGAGCGAGAGGGATAGGGCAATCGGTTGCGGTGCGTAGCCGCGCGACCGGCGGAGGATCGCCGGCCGGCCGTTCACGATGCGCGCCACGCTGTCGTCGCATCGCGCGGCGATAGGCCGGTCGTGCGAGAGAAATAGGTCCGCAACGCCTTCGAGTCGGAAGCGCGCGTCATCGTCATCGATCGCGATCGGTTCGTCACGCAGATTGCCGCTAGTCATGACGAGTGGCGCGTCGAGCGCCATCAGCAGCAGATGATGCAGCGGCGTGTACGGAAGCATGACGCCGAACTGGCGGAGCGTCGGTGCGACGTCGTCCACGACATCGTTCGAACCCGCGCGCTTAAAGAGCAATACGATCGGACGAGCGGGTGACTGCAGCAGCGCCGCTTCCGCATCGCTGACGGCGCACAGCGTTCGGGCGGCCGCGAGATCGCGCACCATGATCGCGAAGGGCTTCGCCTCGCGATGCTTGCGCGATCGAAGCCGGGCGACCGCGGCGGACGACGACGCATTGCAGGCGAGGTGATAGCCGCCAAGCCCCTTCACGGCGACGATGCGGCCGCGGCGCAGGGCGGTGACCGCCTCGCTCATCGCGACCTCGCCCGTCGCGCTTGTTTCGCGCGACCCGGCGACCGTCAGGCTGAGCGACGGACCGCAGCCCCAGCAAGCGATCGCCTGCGCGTGAAAGCGTCGGTCGCGCGGATTCTCATACTCGGCGCGACATGCGTCGCACATTGGAAAGGACGCCATGGTGGTGCGCGGCCGATCGTAGGGCAGATCGGTGACGATCGTGAAGCGCGGTCCGCAGTGCGCGCAGGTAATGAACGGATAACGATGCCGGCGGTCGGCCGGGTCAAACAGTTCGGCCACGCACGCGTCGCACGACGCGATGTCGGGCGGAATATGTGTCGCCCGCGCGCCGCCGGTCGCACTTGCCGCGACGGTGAATCCGCGCTGAGCGGCCAATGGCGCGCCGCGCACATCGACGTCGTGGATGGCGGCGAGTGGAGGCGAGTCGGTCGTCAGCCGCTGGAGAAAACGGTCGATCGCGTCGGTCTCACCCTCGACGTCGACCAGAACTCCAGCGGGCGCGTTGCGCACCGATCCACGGAGCTCGAGCGCGTTCGCCAGTCCGTGCACGAACGGCCGAAAGCCGACGCCCTGCACCATGCCCTCGACCACGATCAGCCGGCGCTCCACCATCCGCACTCTCCGACAGCGATGCGACCGTGATGACCCCACAGGGAGATCGCCATCTCGCACTGCGCTCGGACGTTACCTCTTTATTGTAGGCGAGAGCAATGGCGCTTCGATCGATCGAAGTACCCGGGTGGCGGAACGGCCTATTCCTCCGCGAATCGGCTCTCGGGCTGCACCTCGCCCAGCAGGAGACGCAGCCTGCTGAGCAATTTGATTCCGGAGGCGGTGAGCGAGTAGCGCATGTGCGGCCCGGCATCGCCCGAGCGATCCTCGCGCACGAGCAATTCGGCAATTTCGAGCGCGCGGAGCGTTTCGGCCAACGTCGAGCTGCTGGCGCTCGGAATCGCTTCCGCGATCTCATGGTAGCGGGAATGGCCTCGCGAGTGGATCGCGTTCATCACCGCGAGCGAGTATCGCCGGCGAATGATGCGAAGCAAGTCGTCGACGGCACAGTAGCATATGGCAGCCGACACGTCGCCCGGTATGGCGCAGCCGCACGGCGGGATCTCGGTTGCGTGATCATGGTCTCCAATGCTCATGCCGAGGAATAGGCACGGGTGCGATGCGCACGCAAGTAAGTCACCCTATCTGGAGCCTTGTTTGCCCGGCCAATAGACAGCAATACTTAGTGGAAGGGCCCAGCCGCCAAAACCGATCGCGCCGCTCGCTGTCCTCTTCTTCCGGTGCACTGAAGCCGTCGTCTATCGCGTCCGTGCGGTCAAGCGGGCAGTCCGGGCTTGGCAACGTCGGTGTCGGCGCGGCCGGAGGCGTTGTTGCCGGCGCGGCGATTCACTTCTCTTGCCTGCCTGGATTCACGAATGGATTCGTCAGCGAAAAACGAAGACGCGAGCCAAACACCAGATCCGAACCGGTCGACGCCGCACCCCAACTGCTATTGGGTGCCGAACAGCTCCGTGCTCGCCGGCGAGTATCCCGCCCATCGCGACGACGCTTCGTCGCGCGCGCGATTGCGGGCGATTCTCGACGCCGGTGTGCGCGTGTTCATCGATCTCACCGAATCGAACGAGGGCCTGCGCGCCTACGACGTGATGCTCCTAGAGGAGGCCGCGGCGCTGGGCGTCGCGGTGCGCCATCACCGCTTTGCGATTCCCGACATGAGCATTCCCGCGTCGAACGGGACGATGCACGACATTCTCGACGTACTCGACGCCGCCGCGGCCGCGAATGAAATTGCCTACGTGCACTGCTGGGGCGGCGTCGGCCGAACGGGCACGGTGGTGGGCTGCCTTCTCGTGCGCCGCGGTCACTCGGGCATCGAGGCGCTGGCCCAGGTCAAACAACTCTTCGCCGGCATGTCCGCGGCAAAGCTCGCCCGGCATCCGGATGGATCGCCGGAGACCGAGCCGCAGCGCGCGTACGTCCGAAGTTGGGAAGCTTCCGGCCCATGAAGCTACACGCCGGCACGAGCGGATTTGCTTTCAAGGAATGGAAGGGATCTTTCTACCCCGCCGATCTCAAAGACGACGGGATGCTCGGCTTCTACGCCAGCAAATTCCCGACGGTCGAGATCAACAACACGTTCTACCGCCTCCCGAAAGAGCACGTACTGCAGGACTGGGCGTCACAGGTCCAGAATCCCTTCACCTTCGCGATCAAGGCTAGCCAGCGCATTACGCACCACGCGCGCCTCAAGCCCGAATGCGCGAGCGCGCTCGAGTTTCTGCTCAAGACGACATCGTCGCTGGCGAGCAGGCTCGGCCCCATCCTTTTTCAGCTTCCGCCGAGCCTGAAAAAGAACGTCGACAGGCTGCGCGCGTTCATCGACACCTTGCCCGAAGGCCGCCGCTACACGATCGAGTTCCGCCACGAGAGCTGGTTCGATGAGGAGGTGTTCGGCGCCTTGCGGGAGCGGGACATCGCGCTCTGCATTACCGAGCAGCCGGAATTCGCCTCACCCGTCATCGCGACAGCGTCATGGGGCTACGCGCGACTGCATCGCTTCGACTATGACGACGCGGCATTGACCGAGTGGTCGAGGCGCATCGCGGCGATGCCCTGGTCCGAGGCGTACGTGTACTTCAAGCACGACGAAGGGATCGGCTCGGGTCCGCCGGCGGTCGGCGCGTTCATGCGTGCGAGCGCAACGTGATGGGAACGTCCGCGCTCTCGTCATCGTCGGGCAAATGGAGCACCGCGCAGCTCATCGGCTTCCGCTTCATCGCCGCGTACTTCGTGCTCTACGATCTGCCGATCGCGTTGGGCTCGGTGCCGCTCATCGGTCGTGTTGCGGGATATCTCTTCACATGGATGCAGTCGCTGTCGCTGTGGACCGGCGCGCACGTGCTGCACCTGTCCAAGCCGATCATCATCGCGCCCACCGGCAGCGGCGACACGATGATCGGATGGGTGAGCAACTTTGTGACCCTCGCGCTGGCGGTGATGATCGCGCTCGTGTGGTCGGGCCTCGATCGCCATCGCCGCGACTATCGTAAGCTCTACGAGTGGCTGCGCATCCTCGTGCGATTCGCCCTGGCGTTCACGATGTTCGGCTACGGCTTCAACAAGATCTTCCCGCTCCAGTTCGGGCGGCCGGGCCTGGAGCGTCTGGTCGAGCCGTTCGGCGATCTCTCGCCCATGGGCCTGCTCTGGAGCTTCATGGGCTACTCGATCGCCTACAATATTTTTAGCGGCACGGGCGAGGCCCTCGGCGGCCTCCTGCTCTGCTTCCGCCGGACGACGACCGCCGGCGCGCTGCTCCTGATCACCGTGTTGGGCAACGTGGTGATTCTCAACTTCGCGTACGACGTGCCGGTGAAGCTGTTCTCGACCAACCTCTTGTTGATGGCGATCTTCCTCGCGGCACCCGACATGCCGCGCATCTACAACCTCATCGTCCGCCACCGCCCGACGCAGCCGACGGAGATCAAGCCGCTCTTCGCCACGCCCCCCATGCACATGACGTCGATGGTACTGCGCGCTCTGTTGCTGGCGCAGGTGCTCTACGCTCAGGTGAAGTTCGGTCGGCAAGCGTACGTCGCGAGCCAGTCGGAGTCGTCGAAGCCGCTCCTCTATGGTATCTACGACGTGCAGCAGCTGACGCGGAATGGCCAACCCGTGCCGCTGCTGGTCACCGACTCCGTGCTCTGGAAGCGGGTCGTCTTTAGCAAGTTCGACCGCGTGAGCGTACAGCTGATGAACGACTCGTTCAGCCGCTTTACCGCGAAGGTCGACACTATCCACCAGACCGTCGCGCTCAAGTCACGCTTCGATTCGACGCGCTCGATGATGTTCGCGTATGCGCGGCCGAGCCTTGGTCAGCTCGTGCTCAGCGGCCGGGTTGGTTCCGATTCGGTCGTTGCGACGTTGAAGCTGAGCGAGAAGAAGTACCTGCTGCTGAGCCGCGGGTTCAACTGGGTGCAGGAGCAGCCGTTCAACCGCTGAACCCGCCGAGGTGATCAGGCGCCGCGGCTTTGCAAGGGTCGCCCTTCCGGAGTTTCAACGCCGTCGCCCCGGCTGGCCGCTGACATTCGCGCGGTCGATCAGTGCGTGGGCGACATCGCTCGATAGAGCGCCGTCACGTTGGTGAAGCGGCCTGGATCGACCTCGAAATACCGGTTCGCCAGATACGGTCCGCTCGTCGGGAAGTAGGGCGGCGGCGACGTGAGCACGCAACGGTCGAAGCTGTAGCGCTTGGCGTAGCCGCGATTGGCGACGCCGTTGGCGTTTACCGTCGCTCGCGTCCGCTGGATGACGCTGCCGGTGAGATAGAGGCAGCCTCGTCCCAAGAGTACGCCGCCGCAATTAAGATTCGCGTCGGCGCCGAAGCCCGAGTTCTGCGCGCCCCACGAATTGCCCAGCGCCATGACGGTGGAGTGCACATAAGCGTCGGGCGTGTCGTCCATCGTCTTGTAGAACAATCCAAGGCCCGCGTCCACGAGGTGCGGCACGTGGATGGCGTTGTCCGCCAACATGATGTTCTGCATCGAGATCATCCCCATGATGTCGAAGCAGTTTGACGACGACGGGTCCGACTGATACCGCAGGTCGCCGAGGATGCCGATGTTCCCCGACGTGTAGAGCGTGACTTTGCCACGCAGCCTGCCGCTCACGCCGACGGTGCCGTTGACGTACAGCACGCCCTGAAAGCCGGGATTGAGCGTTTTCGACAGGGGGAAGAGGTAATCCGCGTCGTTCGGCCGCTTCGCGCTCACGGCGCCGTTCACCGTGCCGGGGTACGCGACCCACGTGCCCCACCGATCAATGGGAGTGAATGTCGAATCGTGACCAGGAATGCTCTTGTTGCCGAAGTTGACGCTGGTGTCGCGCGCGACCGGAGCGAGTCGCGGATCGCCCCCGGCATAGCACCGCGACGTCGGCTCGCTCATGAATTGCGGCAGGAGCTTCGTGGTCACCGTGAGCGATTGCGCCGACGTCATGCCGCCGGCCTCGAGGAGCGGGCGCACCCAACCCCTGCTCAGGATGGCGTGGGGGAAAAATCCAGGATGCGTGCCGCCAGCCGCGGTGGGAAACCAGGCGCCGCAATTCAGCGAGCTCCACTCCCCGCGAACCCAGTCCGCGTTCGGCGTCGTCGATTGGTAGGCGCGGACGAACCCTTCGTTCGCGTCCGTCGAGTCGCCGTCGGCGTCGAGGTCCGTGGTGACGAACTCCAGCCGCATCGCGATCTGGTCCAAAGTGCCGGTGTTCGGCGCCGTGAAGTGCAGCAGGCCCGACGTGGCGCGCGGTATCAGCGTGTTGAGCGACGTCAGGTTCGGGAGCACCATCGGCGGCAGGTGCTCCTGATACCCGTACATGAACACAGCGCCGGCCCCCGAAAGATTGCTCACCGTTTGCGCCGTTCCCACGGAGTCGTGGAACGTGGACGTCGACCCCGAGCACGTGTGGATGACGTCGTTGGAGAACATCGGGCCCCAGATGTGGTCGCCGGAGCCAAAGCAGATGCTGCCCTCCTGGTTCGACCAATAGGCGAAGCGGGCGAAGCTCTCCTGCACCAGCTCGAGCCGCCGGATGGTGTGCGCGCCATTGTTGTCGACGATCTCGGCGAACAGCGTGACGAAGCGGCCGCCCTTCTGACTGATCGAGCCCGAGGGGCCGGCGTACACCGTTGCGGTGATGCCCGGGATGGGATTGTTGCTCGCATCCGGAATCGTCGTGTGATCGAGCAGCAAGACGTATCCAGAATCCGGTACCATGGAGGCATCGACTTCCAGCTGGCTCTTGCCGAGCGCCAGCGCCGCGTCCGCCGCATAGGAATCGATCTCTTCGCGATCGAGCGCCGCGCTGAGTGAGCGCGAGCCCGACGTGAGGAAGATCGCCGACATCGCCAGCGCGACGATCGACACGGAGAGGAAGAGCACTAGGAGTATCGCGGCGCCGCCGCGGCGCGCGCGCAGGCGCGGCATCAGCCGTGCGCGCCGTCTCTCGAGCTGGGATGCGGGCAACCGAGTCGACATCATGATTCGCCTCACGGGACTACGGCCGATGGCGGCAGGGTTGGACATGCCGAGAGGATAGCGGCGACCGTAGAAGCTGCAGAAATGTGAGCCATATCACAACCATCGCCTGTTTAGGAGAGGGGAATGGCACCGGGCAGTGACTGCGTTTACTCCAACGTTCGCGAGCGATCGGTGTCCGTTGTGCACGAATTTCACGAATTGCGCACTCGACTTTGTCACTCGAGGAAGTAATCTGTGAATCTGCGTACGCTGTGATCAGCCCTTCCAAGTCCAGGAGACTCGATGGCCTCTCGTCACGTTCGAACGCTGTTCACCGCCGTCGCGATCGCCGCGAGCGATCTCAGCGTCGCACCGGCGTCGAACGCGCAGGCGGCGCCCGTGACGATCCCCGATACTCCGGCTGGCCGCACGCTCCAGGCGTGGCTGGCCGCGTTCAACAGTGGCGACCGCGCGCAGTTGGATGCGTACTACAAGACGTATCAGCCGGACATGTCGGCCGACGGCGAGATGGGCTTCCGGAAGCAGACCGGCGGCTTTGATCTGATCTCGATCCAGACGAGCGAGCCGCTCCGTATCGTTTTCATGGTCAAGGAGAAGGCGAGCGAGACGGTCGCCCGGGGCACGCTTATCCTTCCGTCCAGCACGCCGGGACCCGTGACGACTTTCGGCCTGCGCGCCGTTCCCCGAGGCGCGACGCTCGCCGACTTCTCGATCGATGCAGCCGAGCGCGCACGCGCGATCGACGGCGTGGTGGCGCAGCTGAATGAGTTCTACGTGTTCCCGGATGTCGCGAAGAAGATGGAGGACGCCGTGCGCGCCCGGCAGAAGAGTGGCGCCTACGATGCGGTGACCGACGGCGATGCCTACGCCCAGCTGCTCACCGCTGACCTTCGCGCCGTGAGCCACGACCGTCACCTCGGTGTCACGTTCAGTCCGGCGGTGATTCCAGACAGACAGGCCGCGGCGAATACCGGGCCGTCGCAGCAGTACCGCGAGCAGATGGAGAAAATGCACTGCGGCTTCGAGAAGAACGACATTCTGCCGGGAAACATCGGGTATCTCAAATTCAACATGTTTGCCGATCCCGAGGTCTGCGGTGCGACGGCGAGCTTGGCGATGAACGTCCTCGGCGACGTGACCGCGCTGATCGTCGATCTTCGCGAGAACGGCGGAGGCAGCCCGGCGATGGTCGCGTACGTGTCGTCGTATCTCTTCGACAAGCCGACGCACCTGAACGATCTGTGGAATCGCAAGGAAAATTCGACCAAGGAGTTCTGGACGCGGGCCGATGTGCCGGGCAAGCGATTGGCGAACGTTCCGGTGTACGTGCTCACCTCCGCGCGCACCTTCTCGGGCGCGGAGGAGTTCAGCTACAACCTCAAGATGCTGAAACGCGCCACGATCATCGGTGAGACGACCGGCGGCGGCGCACACCCGGTGAGTGGGCGCAAGGCCGACGACCACTTCATGGTGGGCGTGCCCGGCGCGCGCGCGATCAATCCGGTCTCCAAGACCAACTGGGAAGGCGTCGGCGTCGAGCCTGACATCAAGGTTCCGGCGGCGGACGCGCTCGCCACGGCGCTCAAGCTCGCCGGGCAAAAGGTCGGGCCGAAGACCTAGCCTTTGGCGCGCCTGGCCGGCGAGGGCGCTGAGTTCATCCGCGCGTGGCGTAGCGCGGATTCGAGCGCATCGCGCGCGGCCCGGCGCGGGCGCCCGGCTCTGGCGGCGCGGGCGCTTAAACGCTGCGAGCCGGCGCGCTTTCAGTTTCTGCGCGGCATTCGGATTCGGCGCGCCGCGAGCCGTCTCTAGCTACGCGCCAAGCGCCGCCGCCGCCGGCCGCCCGCGCCGGGCCGTCGGGTTTTCCGGCGGGGGCACTTTGACCACATACGTGTCGCGCGCGTCCGCCCCGTCCCGCGAGCTGTCTTCGTCCCGCACGCAAAGCATCGGCGCGGCGGATGCAGCGGTGGCCTGTCGGCTGACTCGGGGTTGCATGGAGAGTCGCGCAACGCGTGCAGTCGCGACCGCCCAGCGTTTCGACGCTCGCCGGCGTACCGAGCTACGCCCGCACGAGATGCGCCGCGACCGTGGCCAGGAACGCCTGATAGTCCATCGGCTTCGCGATATACCCGTCGCACCCGGCCGCGCGGATGCGCTCCTCGTCGCCCTTCATCGCCAGCGCGGTGAGCGCGACCACCGGAATGGCGCGTGTCGCGTCGTCCTGCTTGAGCAACGCAGTCGCCTCGAGGCCATCCATGCCTGGCAGATGGATGTCCATCAGGATCAACTCGGGCTGTTCGTCGCGCGCCAGCGTGAGGCCGGCCTCGGCGTCCGTGGCGCTCAGCACCGCGTGTCCGGCGGACTGCAGAAGAAACACCGCCAGCATCATGTTGGTGGCGTTGTCTTCCACGACGAGAATCTTTGCCATCTAGGCGACCAGCTGGCGACCGGACATTGCGCGCCGGACTTCCACCGTGAAGCGCTCGCGATTGAACTCGGTCTTCTCCAAGATTGCCGCGACGAAGCCGTTCAGCTTGGCGCGGTCTTCGGCGCTGATCTGCTTGGCGGTGACGACGAGAATTGGAATGCGCGCCGTGTCAGGGTTCGTCTGAAGCGCCTCGACCACATCGAAACCGTTGACATCCGGCATCATCAGGTCCAGCACGATGACGTCGGGAAGCTCCCGCCGCGCGATGGCGATCGCCTCCTTCCCGCCGCTGGCGCGCAACACCTTGCTCGCCAGTCCTACGATGCTCGCGGCAACCAGCTCGACCGCTCTCGCATCGTCATCGACGATGAGCACGGAGAGCGACTTTTGCGCCACGCGCGGAAGGAGACCCAGGTCGCCGAGCGATTCGAACAGCTGCTGCCGGGAAATAGGCTTTTGCATGACCGCCGCGGCGCCGAGCGAGAAGCCCTTTTCGGGATCGTCGACGATCGAGACCATCACCACGGGAATGCGCCGCAGCTCCGGAATCTGCTTCACGCGACCCAGAAAGTCCCAGCCGTCCATGCCCGGCAGCATCACGTCGAGTGTGATGAGCGACAGCGGCTGCTGCACCGCGAGCTCCAAGGCGGCTTCGGCCGTTGCGGCATGGATGACCGTGAAGCCTTCCGCCTCGAGATGCACACGAATCAGGTCGGCAGACTTCATGTCGTCTTCCACTACGAGCGCCGTATGGATTCCCGAGGGTGCAACGATCTGAATTGGAGGCGTTTTCGTCACGACGGGCGCGACTTCTTCGGGCGGACGAAGCGGCAACCACACCGCGAAACAGGAGCCTTCGCCCACGGCGCTCTCCACGGCCACCGCGCCGCCGTGCAGCTCGGCCAGCAGCTTGACCATTGCGAGCCCGAGTCCAGTCCCCTCGAATTTGCGCGACAGGCTACTGTCGATCTGGCTGAAGGGCTTGAACAGCTGCTCCAATCCCTGAGGGGAAATGCCGATGCCGCTGTCGGTGACGCTGATCTCGAGAAACTCCTCGAACGTACTGTCCGCCAGTGGAAACGTACGGGGTGCCCAAACTCCGCCCGTCTTGCCGACATCGGCTCTGGCTACCCGGCGGGCGCGGACCGTTACCTTGCCGCCGTCGATCGTGAACTTCACCGCGTTGGACAGCAGGTTGTAGACGATCTGCTTCACCTTGCGCGCGTCGGCCTGGATCCAGCGCACGTCGTCGGCAACGTCCATGGCGACGTGGACGTGTCCGGCAGCAGCCTTCTCCTTGATGATCGAGAGGCTGTTGGTGAGCAGGTACGACAGCTGCACCGCCTCGAGATCGAGCGTCATCTTGCCCGCTTCCACCTTCGACAGATCGAGGATGTCGTTGATCAGCGAGAGCAGATGCTTTCCGGCGCTGGAGATGTTACCGGTGAACACGCGCTGCTGCTCCGTCATTTCGCCGACCAGGCCGTCTTTGAGCAGCTCCGAGAAGCCGATGATCGCGTTGAGCGGCGTCCGCAGCTCGTGCGACATGTTGGCCAGGAACTCCGACTTCATTCGGCTGGCGTCTTCCAACTCGACGTTCTTCTGCCGGAGCGTCTGCTCGAATTGCTTGAGCTCCGTCACATCGCGCGCGGCGGCGAACACGCCCTGTAAGCTCCGATCGCGATCGTGGAAGGTCGTCGCGTTGTACGAGACGACGGTCAGCTTGCCATCGCGCGCTCGCGCGGTCAGCTCGTAGTTGGTGACCTTGCCCTCGTTCAACACGCGATTAATGCCCGCTTCGGCGCGGTCCGAATCGGTGAAGTAGTTCTTGAACGGCGCGCCGATCAGCTCATCGCGGGTGCAGCCCGTCAGCGCTTCCGTCTGCTTGTTGACGTCCGTGATGATGCCCCGCGGATCGGTCGTCATCAGCGCGTCGATGTTGGATTCGATCAACGAGCGCGTATAGAAATGCTGATCGCGCAGGCGCTGGTCGAGCTTCCGGCGCTCCTCTTCGATCTGCTTGCGCGCCGTGTTGTCAGTGCCGATGAGCAGGTATCCGATAATGGCATCCTGCGCGTCGCGCAGGGCCGTAACCGACACCACCGCGGGGAACCGGCTCTTGTCGTTCCGGATGTAGGTCAGTTCATAGATGTCTTCGATACCGCGTGACGCCTTGAAAACGAGTGCTTCAAAGCCTGGCGCGATCGGCATCGAGAACTCGAGACTCAACGCCGTCGCGCGCGCGATGATTTCCTGCGGATCCGAGATGTCGGCCGGCGTGATCTTGTTCATCACCTCGGCGGCCGTGTAGCCGAGCATGCGCTCGGCGCCCACGTTGAAGATCTGGATGACGCCTTTGGCGTCGGTGGCGATGCTGGAGAAGTTGGCGCTGTTGAAGATCGCGCTCTGCAGCGCTCCGGCCTTGAGCAGCGCTTCCTCGGCCTCCTTCCGCGCCGTATTGTCCGTGCCGATGAGCAGATAGCCGATGATCGCGTCGTGCGCATCGCGAAGCGCCGTAACCGAGACGACGGCCGGGAATCGGCTCTTGTCGTTTCGGATGTAGGTCAGCTCATAGATGTCTTCAATACCGCGCGACGCCTTGAAAACGAGCGCTTCGAAGCCTGGCGCGATGGGCGTGTTGAACTCGAGGCTCAACGCCGAGGCGCGCGCGATGATCTCTTGCGGATCGGAGACGTCGGCCGGCGTGATCTTGTTCATCACGTCGGCGGCGGTGTAGCCGAGCATCCGCTCGGCGCCGACGTTGAAGATCTGGATGACGCCCTTGGCGTCGGTGGCGATGCTGGAGAAGTTGGCGCTGTTGAAGATTGCGCTCTGCAGCGCACCCGCCTTGAGCAGCGCCTCTTCCGCCCGCTTGCGCGCCGTGTTGTCCGTGCCGATGAGCAGGTAGCCGATGATCGCATCCTGCACGTCACGCAGCGCCGTGACCGAGACGACTGCCGGGAATCGGCTCTTGTCGTTCCGGATGTAGGTCAGCTCGTAGATGTCTTCGATGCCGCGTGACGCTTTGAAGACGAGCGCTTCGAAGCCTGGCGCGATCGGCGTGGAGAACTCGAGGCTGAGCGCCGTGGCGCGCGCGATGATCTCTTGCGGATCCGAGATGTCGGCCGGGGTGATCTTGTTCATCACCTCGGCGGCCGTGTAGCCGAGCATGCGCTCGGCGCCCACGTTGTAGATCTGGATGACGCCTTTGGCGTCGGTGGCGATGCTGGAGAAGTTGGCGCTGTTGAAGATCGCGCTCTGCAGCGCTCCGGCCTTGAGCAG
>JBBROY010000018.1:0-90833 GCA_038228795.1 Gemmatimonadales bacterium | reverse complement strand
GCTACCGGTCCCGACGCCGGAGCGGCTGGTCAACTTCGCCGCGCCCGGCCCGCAGAACGGCAGCAACTCGTGCAATTCAGCGGGCGACTGCGAGCAGATTTTCAGCTATCCGATGTTCCGGGATCTACAGAAAGCGAATACCGCCTTCAGCGGAATCGCCGGGCATTTTCTTTTTGGCGTGAACGTCGCGATGGCCGGACAGACTCCGGTGAACGGCCGAGGGGTATTTGTCTCCGGCTCGTATTTTTCCGTGCTCGAGCTGCGGCCCGCGCTCGGGCGGCTGATCACGCCAAATGATGATCGGACTATTGGGCAGCACTACGTCGCGGTGCTCAGCTACGATTTCTGGAAAACGCAGTTCGGCTCCAACCCCGCGGTGGTCGGCAAGCAGATAGCCATCAATGGCCAGCAGATGACCGTGCTTGGCGTCGCGCCGGACGGATTTTCAGGTACGACGCTCGGCGAGCGCCCGCTCGTCTTCGTGCCGATCAGTATGCGAAGCGTGATGAGCGCCGGATGGACGGGGTTCGAACGTCGCAACAGCTATTGGGTGTATCTGTTCGGCCGGCTCAAGCCCTCGGCGACGTTGGGCCAGGCGCTCGCTTCGATCAACGCGGTGTACAAGCCGCTCATCAACGAGGTCGAAGCGCCTCTGCAGAAGGGGCTGAGTGCTCAGACGATGCAGAAGTTCAAGGCGAAGGAAGTGGGGCTGACGGACGGACGCAAAGGCCAGAGCTCGATGATCAAGCAGTCGCGTACGCCGCTGGTGCTGCTCTTCTCGATCACCGCGATCGTGCTGCTCATCGCCTGCGCCAACATCGCGAATCTCTTGCTGGCTCGCGCCGCGACGCGCTCGATGGAAATGGCCGTACGGCTTTCGCTCGGAGCGACGCGCGGCCAACTGATCGCGCAAGTGTTGACGGAATCGGTGCTGCTGGCGGCGCTCGGTGGACTGGCCAGCATCGTGGTGGCGCAATGGACGCTGGCCGGAATAACGGCATTGCTTCCTTCGAGCGCGGCCGGGGCAATGCAGTTCTCATTGAGCGTGCCGGTGATGGTGTTCACGGCCGTCGTGTCGCTCGGCACCGGGTTCCTCTTCGGGATCATCCCAGCGCTCCAGAGTACGCGACCCGATCTGGTGACCGATCTCCGCAACAATTCGGGAAAGATTACCGGCGGCCGCGGCGCCGCGCGCTTTCGCACCACGCTCGTCACGGCGCAGATCGCGCTGTCGATGGCGCTGCTCATTTCCGCGGGGCTGTTCATCAAGAGCCTTGGCAACATCAGCCGGGTCGATCTGGGCATCAACATCGAGAACGTCGTCGCGTTCGGAATCTCGCCCGGCCGGAGCGGCTACGACACCGTGCGCACCGCGGCGCTCTATGCGCGCGTCGAGGAAGAGTTGACGGCGCTGCCTGGCGTGACCGGCGTGACGTCATCCTCGGTGCAGCTGCTGTCGGGCAGCAACTGGGGCGAGGGCGTGTCGGTCGAGGGGTTCCACAAGGATCCCGATACCGATGCCGGCTCGAGGACGAGCGCCGTCGGTCCCAACTACTTTCACGCGCTTGGCGTTCCGCTGCTGGCGGGCCGGGACTTCACGGCGAGCGACAACGCGACGTCGCCACGGGTCGCCATCGTCAATCAGGCATTCGCGAAGAAGTTCAATCTCACGGGCGATGTCGTCGGCAAACGCATGTCGACGGGCAACGACTCCCTCAACATCGAGATCGTCGGACTGGTGAAGGATTCGAAGTACTCAGAGGTGAAAGCGAAGATTCCACCAATCTTCGTGATCCCCTACCGGCAGGCGGGACGGCAGGGGACGAACAACTTTTACGTGCGGAGCGCGCTGCCGGCGGGACAGCTGCTGCGCACGATTCCCGCCGCGATGAAGAAGCTCGACCCGAATCTGCCGATCGAGGAGCTCAAGACGCTCCCGCAACAGGTACGCGAAAACGTCTCGATGGACCGGATGATCTCGAGTCTTTCGGCCGCGTTCGCGTTGCTCGCGACGGTGCTGGCGGGGGTGGGTCTGTACGGCGTGCTCGCCTATTCCGTCGCGCAGCGTACGCGCGAAATCGGCGTGCGCATGGCGCTCGGCGCACACGGCGGCGCCGTTCGTGCGATGGTCCTTCGCCAGGTGGCGTTCATGACGCTCGTCGGTGTACTGATTGGCGTCGCGGGGGCGATGGTGATTGGGCGAACCGCGCAGTCGCTGCTGTTCGAGCTCGCGGGTCACGATCCCATGGTCATCGCGGTATCGGTGCTGGCGCTGACTCTGGTCGCGTTCGCGGCGGGGATCATCCCGGCGATGAAGGCGAGCCGGATCGATCCGATGGTGGCGCTTCGATACGAATAACGCATGAGGCGACGCGGCTTGCGCCGCCGCATGCCTCCCGAGCCGACGCCTGACGCCAAACGCAGACGCCCAAGGTGAGTGACGCCCGCCACCCGAGTCGTTAGAATCACGGCTCAGGTTCTCACCAGGGGTCCTCGTGCGCACTCGCTTTCGCTTCGCCTTCCTGCTCGCCGCGTTGATCGTGGCGGCCACCAATTCCGCCGCCCAATCGGGTGACGTCTTCGCCGCGATGCATTGGCGAACGATCGGCCCGACGCGCGCGGGACGCGCTCGCGCCCTGGCCGGCGTGCCGACCCAGCCCAATGTGTTCTACATCGGATTCGACAACGGCGGCGTGTGGCGCTCGACGGACTACGGCTCAACGTGGGTGCCGCTGTTCGACCACGAGCCCACCGGCTCGATCGGTGCGATCGCCGTCGCGCAGTCTGATCCGAATACCATCTACGTCGGTAGTGGCGCGGGGATCATCAGGCCCGATCTCGCTGTGGGCGACGGCGTCTACAAGTCGACCGACGGCGGAAAGACGTGGACCCACCTCGGCCTGCGCGACAGCCAGATGATCGCGATGATCGAGGTCGACCCCACGAACCCCAACCGGCTCTTCGTCGCCGCGCTTGGCCATCCGTACGGGCCAAACGCGGAGCGCGGAATCTTTCGCTCGACGGATGGCGGCCAAAGCTTCGAGAAGGTGCTCTACAAGGATGAGTACACGAGCGCCAACGACGTGCGCATCGATCCGAGTAACGCGAGTACGGTATACGCCACGCTCTGGCAGCAGCAGCAGAGCTACATCGAAGGGCAGGGATTTGGCGGCGCCGGCAACGGCATCTTCAAGTCGACCGATGGCGGCACTACGTGGCGGCAGTTGACGGAAGGACTGCCCGCGGTGATTCAGGCGAACTTGGCGATCGCGGCCAGCAATCCGAACGTGCTGTACGCGACCGTCGCGGGCACGGCGACCGAGGGGCCGGCCCCGCGCAGCACGACGGGTGTCGTCGGCTTCTACAAGTCGACCGACGCCGGCGAGCACTGGCACGTCGCCGTCAACGAGCCGAACGCGCCGGCGGGAACGCGTGCGCGGGTGCCCGATGGCCGGCCGCTGGCGCGCATCGGCGGCGGCGACTTGCCGACGATCGCCGTCGATCCGAAAAACGAAAACGTCGTCTACAGCTCTTCGACCGTATTCTGGCGCACGGAGGACGGCGGCCTCACCTGGTCGGCGGTGCGCGGCGCCCCGGGCGGCGACGACTATCAGAAAACGTGGATCAACCCCATCCATCCCGAGATCCTGCTCGCGGTGTCCGATCAGGGCGGCGTGGTCTCGGCCAATCGCGGCGCGTCGTGGAGCAATTGGTACAATCAACCGACGGCCGCGATGTATCACGTCACGGCCGACGACGCGTTCCCCTATCGCGTCTGTAGCGGGCAGCAGGACTCGGGCTCTGCCTGCGTCGATAGCCGGTCGATGGACGGCCAGATCACCTTCCACGATTGGCATCCGGTGAACATCCAGGAATACGGCATCGCCGCGCCCGATCCGAAAGACCCGGACATGGTGTTCGGCAGTCAGCGCGGCAACGTCTCCCTCTACAATCGGAAGACGGCTCAGACGACGTTGCTCGGCCCCGATGCGACGGCGCGCGGCACCGCCTACAATCGCAACGTGCGCACGATGCCGATCAACTGGTCGCCGGTCGATCGCAACGTGCTCTTTTACACCTCGAACGCGGTGTGGAAGACGACCGATCGCGGTCATAGCTGGGCGCGCATCAGCCCCGATCTCGCCCGGCAGAGTTGGGCAGTGCCCGCCAGCGCCGGCAAGTACGCGAGTGGCGTGATGCCCGCGCCCGCGGGATCCATCACCGCGCTCTCGCCGTCGCCGCGCGACATCAAGATTCT
This sequence comes from Gemmatimonadales bacterium, assembly GCA_038228795.1. GTDB lineage: Bacteria > Gemmatimonadota > Gemmatimonadetes > Gemmatimonadales > Gemmatimonadaceae > JALZAE01. The sequence goes on along the minus strand of JBBROY010000018.1, from coordinate 86,575 downwards.
CTGGGCGGGAACCGACGACGGCAACATCCAGGTGACGCTGGACGGCGGCGCGAAGTGGGCCAACGTCACGCCGGCCCAGATCAAACCGTGGACTCGCATCTTCAACATCGAGGCGGGCCACTTCGACAACCAGACCGCGTACGCCGCGGCCAATACGCTTCGCATCGACGATCTCAATCCGCACTTCTGGCGCACGCATGATGGCGGCGAGACGTGGACGGAGATCAACGGCGGCATCGCGCCCGGCGCCGTGGCCAATTCGATCCGCGAGGATCCGCGAAAAAAGGGATTGCTCTACGCCGCGACCGATGTCCAGGTGTGGGTCTCCTTCGACGACGGCGATCACTGGCAGTCGCTGCGCCTGGACATGCCGGCGATCTCCGTACGCGATCTGCAAGTGAAAGACGACAGCAGCTGCCTCTGCTCCGATCTCATCGCGGGCACCCACGGCCGAGGTTTTTGGATTCTCGACGATGTCACACCCCTCCGGCAGGCGGCTGACGCACAGGCCGCGCGGGCGGCGTATCTCTTCAAGCCGGCAACGGCGGTGCGCGTGCGCTTCGCTACCAACGAGCCGACGCCGTGGCCGCCGGAGCTGCCCGCGGGCGAGAATCCTCCGCCGGGCGGCATCATCGACTACTACCTGGCCGCGAGCGCGAGCGGTGCGGTGAAGCTGGACGTCCTGGACGGCGTGGGAAATGTCGTTCGGTCATTCTCGAGCGACGATCCCGCGCTCAATCCTCACCCAGCGCTCGATCCCGTCGCATACGATCGCGTTTGCCAGCAGACGCCGACGGCGCCCGACTGCGGACTTCCACTCTATTGGCCCGCGCCACCGATGCGCCTCTCGACCGAGCGCGGGATGCACCGCTTCAGCTGGGACCTGCAATACGCGCCGATCGGTGCCGACGCCGGCCTACCGGTGGGAGATGAAGATGCGGTTGGCGCCGTGCCGCACCACACCTACGAGACGGTGAATGCTCCGTGGGCGCCGCCGGGCAGCTACACAATTCGTTTGACGGTGAATGGAAGCAGCTATTCACAACCACTGACATTGCGCCTCGATCCACGAGTGAAGACGTCCGCCGCTGGACTGCGGCAGCTGGCATCGCTGTCCCGCCAGATGTATGAGGGTGCGCAAGCCGCTCAAGCCGCATACACGCAGGCGCGCGCACTGTCGGCGAAATTGGAAAATGAAAAAGGAAGCGCGGTCGACGCGCTCAAGGCGCAGATCGATTCGATCGCCCCGCCGCCGACCGCCGGACGCGCCCGCCGATTCGGACGTCCCGGTCCAGGAGCCGATACCCCGACCCTCGAGAGCACGAAGAACGCGTTGCTCGCCGCAGCCATGGCAATGCAGAGAGCGGATGTCGCGCCCACGGTGAGTCAGGTCGAAGCGTGTCGGCGAGCGAGGGGCCAGCTCGCTGAGGTGTTGAAGAGGTGGGACGCGGTTAAGAGCAAAGCGAAGTAGAAGTTGTCAGGCGTCAGATGTCAGACGTCAGTGTGGAGCGCAGTCACTGACATCTGGCATCAGCCGTGGTTTCAGGGAGATTTCGTCGTCATCTCGTTGACGGCACTCGGCTGACCTCGGGCAGGAGCTATCGGCAGCGCGTGCGCGCGTACGTGAAGGACGCGATGTAGCTCAATGCACCGTGATCGTGCCGCTCATCGGGAAGCCGTGAACGCCACAATGGAACGTGTACGCTCCGGCCGGCAGCGTACGCCGGGCGGACGTACCCGTGGAGCCGAGCGGAATGTTCGAGGGCACCGCGCCTGCCGGCCCCGTGTCGAAGACGACGCTGTGCACTCCCGAGAGGACCCAGGCGATCACTGCGCCGGGCGGCACGGGTGAGACATCGGTGTCGTGCGGATTCCAGACATTCGCGCCCGTGCCCGTGATCGTCGCCGTGACCGCGGGATCCACAGTGACGATTTGCGTCGCCGTTTTCGTGATGCTGCCCGCGGTGAGCGACGCGGTGATCGTGGGTGTGCCGGCGCTCACGCCCGTGACCACGCCCGAGCTCGCCCCCACGGTCGCCTTGGCAGGATCGCTGCTGGTGAATGTTGCGCCCGCGAGTCCGGCCATCGCCGTGCCATTTTGGTCCAACGGGGTTGCAGCGAGCGTCACCGTGCCGCCGATGTCGATGTCCGGGTTAGTGGGAGTGATTCGGAGACTGGTCAGCAGCGGCGTCGGCCCCGTCGACCCGCCGCCACCGCCGCCGCACGCCGCCGCGGTGACGCTACAAACACCGGCCATGAACAGATATTCGCGGATGCGCATGACTCCTCCCAGTAATGGTGCTGTATGCAGAAAAACGCCGGCACCGTAGGGTGCCGCCGTCCGCGACGTAGGAACACAGAATCGGGGTGAACGGCAGTCTTCGAGTCGCCAAGCGTCAGATGTCGGATGTCAGTGATGCGCAGTCCCTGACATCCGACATCTCTCTACGGCACTTCAGCCCCTTACGGTGCGCGCGTCGCCTCACTCCTCAACACTCTGACCGAGTCGGCGCCCGTCGTCTTGTAATGCGCCACGTTCTTGCCGGCCAGCTTGCCGTCCTTCATGTGCATCGCGCCGTGTGTCGTCACCTGCATGTTCTTCCGCAGCGCGCTGGGGTACGGTCCCGCGTCGATCACGATGCTGTCGCCCGAGGTCATTGCGTGAACCGGTATCGCCTTGCGGCCGGGGAAGGTGATCGTCCACCCCGTCGTGTCTGCCGTGGCGGTGAGCACGTAGGTGAGCAACGTGCTGTCGCTCGTCTCGGACATCACCTTTACGTTCCACTTGCCTGCCACCGTCGCAAGCGCAATCGCGGGAGCCGGCGCGGGCGCGGCCGGGGCCGCCGGAGCCATTGCGGCTGCCGAGTCGGTGGCTTTGGTATCGGCCGTACCGCAGCCGAGGGCGAGCGTGGCCGATACGCCCAAGACTGTCCAGCGAGCGAGGTGCGGCATGGTGTTCTCCGGGTTATGGGAATTTCTGGTAGCCTCGAAGTTGAGGCTCGTGCGCGCAACGCGATAGGGCGGCTGGAGAATCCCCCGCCGTCCTCTGCTGCTCACTCCCCGCCAGCGCGGCGGTAAACGGTCACCACCGTGTCCTCCAACGTCCGGCGTTGCGCCCCCCGTGGCAGCTCGTGCGAACGCGCATGCTCCACCGCGAGAATCCGCGAGAAGCGCCCCGCGCGCCAGCTCTCGATCACCATATCCAGCATCCGCGAGCCGTACGGCGGATCGGCGAACGCGATGTCGTAGCTGTCTACCGCGAGCGCGGCGGCGAACGGAACCGCATCGCGCTTGAAGATCCTCGTGTGCTCGCGGAGCCGCAGCGCCGCCACGTTCGCCCGCAGCGCGTGCAGACTCGCCGGCCTGAACTCGACGAAGTCCGCGCTGCGCGCTCCGCGCGAGATCGCCTCGAGGCCAAGCGCGCCGGTGCCGGCAAACAGATCGAGCACGCGCGCATTCGCGACCTCGTCACTCAACAGGTCGAGCATTGCGCCACGCACGCGCTCGGCGGTTGGCCGAACGCGGGAGTCGGCGGGCGAAACGAGGTCGCGGAGGGCGTACTTGCCGGCAAGGATGCGCAAGTCATCAAGGTGCTCGCTGTGTGGTGTCAGGTGCTAGGGGACCAGCAAGGCTTCACTCCCTCTCGCAAACGCGGATCACAAAACCGCTTCATTTATCAGAATTTTCTCACGACAAATTTGGAAATCCCACCGGTAGCAGCCTAGCGGGCCATGCATCTCGCTGGCATTTTCGCCGGACCGCACGACAGCGCGGGGGACTCCGCGCGAGGAACGATCCATGGATGGACGCGACAAAACATCAGATGACGCTGGCGAGCACCTCACGACCTTCGCCGCGCTGCAGCGACGGGTGCCCTCAATCGTCAAGCGTGTGAACGCCGATCCGGCACTTGCCCTGCGCGCCGCCGCCAACCCGCTTCTGGCGCTGGCCGAGATGGGCTATACGATGACGCCAGAGCTGGAGCGCGAGGTTGCGCTCCGTGTGCGCTTCGGCCAGCCGACGATCGCCAAGCTCAACTCGCTGAGCGCGCGCATTCAAGAGCTCGCCGGCAAGAAATTCGATGTCGATTCGCGCACCCAGCTCTCCAGCGTACTGTTCGAGCACCTGAAGCTGCCTCCCCTTCCGCCGCGGGCGCAGCGGGTCGTCGTCGCCGAGGGAACGTTGGCCGCGCAGTCGGTGTCGCGTCCGATGGAGAGCGTGCTCGCCCACCCGATCGATATCCCGTATCGTCCCGTCGGCGGTGTGGCGCCCCCCGACGCACTCGAGGTTCTCAAGGGAAAGCACGCCATCATCGCGCCGCTCCTCGAGTACCGCGCCATCCAGGCGAGTGTACCGCCACTCGCGCCCCGTGAGCTGTACGATCGCATCGCGCGCGGCGACGTGAAGATGCCCACCTTCCGGCTCCGCGCGAAGCTTCGTCGCGGTCCGACGCCGGAGTAGCGCGCGATGCCCGATCTCCATGGCTTCGAGGTTGTCGGCGAGCTGACGGTCGCCGTCCTCAACAACGTGCTGCAGGGCGCGTGGGACAACGACATCATCCCGCACAGCACGAACATCGCCGCCAATACGCCCGTCGGACCGTATCACGTGCACGACGGGGTGGTGAACATTCCGCGCTCCGGCGTCTCGCTCGTGATGGACGTGCCCGCCAACGGCGTGCGTGTCACCCTGCACGCGGCGATCCAGGCGACAATCGCGGATCCACCGATCCCCAGTGCCGGCTTCTTCGACATGGAAGCGGACGTCTCGGTCTCGGTGCCGATCGGCGTGCTGCCGGGCGACGCAAAAAAAGTCGCCGCGCTCCTGAACGATGTGCCGCGCTCGGCGGTCAGCGCCGTGATCACCAGCGGTAATCCGATTCCGGGTCTCACGACGAGCGGCATCGCCGAATTCGTGCACAAGCAGTATCACGACGGCGTTATCAAGGATCACTACGCGCAGCCGGGCGTGAGCTTCGGCGGCTTCACCGCCGATGCGTGGGTGGACGTCTACGACGACGCGTCGAAGGCAAACCATCACATTACCGTCACCGACCTGGGCGGCGGCCAGGTGAAGGTGCTGATTCCGATCCATCTCAAGCTCAGCAACATCACCGGCGCGCTTGCAGCGCCGTCGCCGATGGGGGTGGTCGCCAAGATTGCGCTCACCACGCCGGTCACGCCATCGCCGGGTTTCATCGACGCACCGATCAAGACGTCTGGCGTCGTCACGCTCGAAGGATTCGCCGCGGCGCCAGCGACCGATCCTGAGGTCGGCAGCTACGACAGCGAAGGTTCGAACTACACGTTGGCCGTCGGCTTCTTCCCGCCACTCGCCGCGGCGCTGCAAACGCAGTTGGTGGCCCGCGCGCACGAGATCGCCGTCGCCATCGGCGACATCAGGATCGCGGTACCGACGCAGCACGACATCGAAGTCTTCATCGCCGACGAGGCGCACAAGGCGGTGCACCATCGCGGCGACATCGGCTTGTGGACGCCCAATCCTCCGCCGGGCGGCGAAGTCACGCTGCGCAACGTCAAGCCGCAGGCGCTGTCTGATGCCATTGCATTTTGCATCAACGACAGCCCCGGCGCCGACTCGACCGCGATCGGGAATTTCATCCCGGCCGGCTTCTCCTGCGGCATCGCGATCTCGGCCGCGAAGGTGCTCGAGATCGTCGACCAGCAAATCAAGAAACCGGAGTCCGAAGGCGGATTCGGCACCGACTTCCCCCATACGCCGCACCACGAGAACGCGGGCGGGCACGACGCGATCGTGACCCGGCTCGACGTGTCGCTGCGCGCGGGCTCGATCCACGTCGAGGGTGATGTGACGGTCGTGAATGCGATCGCCGACAGCATCGACGTCGACGCCAGCTTCGAGGCCGAGATCGGGCTGCAGTTCGAGGACAATCCCGACGGCAGCAGCACGCAGCTCGTCAAACCGTTCACGATCAGCGAGGATGTCGACCTCTCGCTACTCGCCTGGATTCTCTCCTTCCTTACCGGCTTCATCACCTTCGGCATCGTCGGCGGTATCATTGCCTTGGTGGTGATGGCAGTCGTGGAAGGGATCGCCGAGAAGGTGGGCGGAACGATCATCCGCGACGAGGTGACCGGACGCATCAAAGGCATCGGCGCCTGGCCGCAGTCGCTCGATGGCATTGGCGATGTACATGCCCGCTTCGAGAATCCGATTCTCATCGATCCATCCGGCATCCTGTTCGCCGATGCCTATCACGTCGTCGCCACCTTCGCCTCGGTCACCGACGCGCTGGCCGACGCGAACGGGCCCTACTCGGTGCCGGAGGGCGCCGAGGTCGAGTTCGATGGCCTGCCCATCAAGCCGCACACGACCTACTCATGGGACCTCGGTGACGGAACGGTGTTGCCGGGCGCGGTCGTCACCCACCGCTACGCCGACAACGGCCTCTTCGTCGCCAAGCTCACGACGGTGGTGAACGAGAAGGGCGGCGTGACGACGCGCCACTTCGCCGCCGTGCGCGTCGTCAACGTACCGGCCACCGTCGATGCCGGCCCGCCGATCACGATAGACGAAGGCCAGGTGACGGAGTTCACCGCGACCTTCACCGATCCGGGATGGCCCGATACGCACAAGGCCATCTTCGACTTCGGCGACGACTCATCGCCCGTGGTCGGCAGCATCACGGAGACGCACTCGGCACCGCTGGGGAAGGGCACGACGCAGGCATCGCACGCGTACTGCGACAATGGGATCTACACGATTACCGTACGGGTGATCGACGATGACGGTGGCGTGGGAGTCGGCACCAAGACGGTGACGGTGCGCAACGTGCCGCCGACGGTGCACGCCGGGCCGGACGTGTTCGCCTACCCGTGCACGCCGATCACGCTCGTTGGCCATTTCACCGATCCCGGCTGGTGCGACACGCACACCGCGACCTGGGATTTTGGCGACTGCACGCCGCCGCTACCTGCCACGGTGCGCGAGCGGCACGAACCGCCGGAAGGGTGCGGGATCGCAGCGGCCACGCACCGCTACGACACGTGCGGGCACTTCTACGCCATCTGTACGGTCACTGACGACGACGGTGGCGTGGGACGCGATGCGATGATCGTCCGAGTGGTCGATGTGATGAATGCCGGTTTCGAGGACGGCTTCCGCACTCGTCCGCTCGGCATCGTCGGCAACTTCTGGGAAGCGTACGCGGATGCATCGAAAAAGAGCGGCGAATTCACGACAGCGACCGGCACGGCGCGGTTCGCGCCCGATGAGTTCGTGGTGCACGGCGATGGATTGCGTGGACAGCGCGCGCAACGGGTCGACGGCAGCGGACTCTATCGCGCCGGCCTGTATCAGTCGATCGGCGCGAACACCGATTGGGACTACCAGGTGAGTGCGTGGTTCCACGCGCGGGAGGCTGGAACGATCTGCTCGCTCGGCATCGATCCGGCGGGTGGAACGAATCCGGCCGCGGCGTCGGTGGTATGGATGACCACGAACGACGCCAGCGATTGGACGCAGCTCGCCGTGCGCTGCACCGCGACCGCACGTGCGGTCACGATCTTCCTCGAGGCGGACTCGGAAGCGCTCGCCTCCGACAGCAGTACCTGGTTCGACGATGTCGAGCTCCTCCCCTATCCGTGCCCACTCGGCGAGGCGCCGCCGTGTAAGCCGCCCGAAGACCAATCGACGTGTGTCGACTGGAAGGATGAGGATCGGCCGCGTGTCGTCGGCTCGCCCTACACGAAAAAGGGATTTGTTTTTGCGGCGCCTGGCGAGGAGCCCCTGCGCATCGTGATGTGGGGCGCGCCCGCGGGACAGATGAAACTCGCGCTGCCCCGCAGGCTGCTCCTGATTACTCTCCCCTTTGCCGCGGATCGCGTCGTCGCGCACGTGTGGACAAGCACCAAACAAAAGATCGGCATGGAGGCGTTGAGTGCATCGAATGCCGCGCTCGGCGTCGCGACCACGAGTGGCGCAACCTCGCCAGCCGCGCCGGAAGCACTCGAAATTCGCGCGAGCGGAATCTCGTCGCTGGTGCTGGTCGGCGGTGGCGGGGAAGGGACACTGGTCGATCTGTGCATCTACAAGGGCGATCAGCGCTCGCCGAATGATCCGAAGGAGGGCGGCGGCGTGACCGTCGCTGGCCAACCTCCACCAGTCGTCAATCCGGCCGGCGGCGGCGGTATTACGACGGTCGGCAATCCGACCACCGTCGGAGTATCGGTGGGCGGCAGACCGGTGCGAGGATCGCCGGTGACGGGCGACACGAAGATGAGCGGTGATTGCGGGTGCGGTTGACACCCACCGATGTGTGCGCGCAAATAGAGTGCAGCGACCCTGACTGGAGGTGGTATGGCGAACGGCAATGACACGATCAATATCGCGACCTGGCCCAAAGAGCCTCTGAGCATCAACTCGTCGATGGACACGACGCTCTCGGTGCGCGACCAGATTCCGGTCTGCATCCGGCTGTGCGAGCCCATCTGCGCCAAGAGCGAGTACTCGATCGGAATCACGATCTTCGACCGCCCGGTGGCGACGATCACCATCTCTGGACAGACGCGTCTGTTCAACTGCGACGAGAAGCGCTAGGGATGGCCACGCAGAAATCGGGATCGGCACGAGGCGGCGGGAGCGCGCGCAAGACGACGCGTGAACAGCGGGCGGCGGCCGCGGCGCCTGCGGCGCCCGCGCCGCCGGGCGCGGGCGCGCGCTCCGGCACCAAGGAAGCCGAAGCCGCCGCGCCGGTGCGTGCCGCCGAATCGGCCGAGCGTGCGGCAGAGCGCGCGGCGCAGGCGACCAAGCGCGCCGCCGGCGCGGCGGCGAACGCCGCGCGCGATGCGTCGCGACGCGTCGTCGAAGCGACGCCGACCATCGTGCTCAAAGCCGCGTCCATCATCGAGGAGGAGGTCGCGATGGGGATCGGCGCCGTGAAGCGCATCGAGCAGCGCTTTCTCGACGTCGAGGCGCTGCGCGCGCAACATCCCGATCACGTGATGTCGCGCTTTCGGAAGGATGCGCACGAGGCGGTCGACATCATTCTCGATATCGTCACGGCCGCCGCGACGACGGTCGGCGAGCGCGCCGGCAAGATGGTCAACGTCACGGCCAGCCATCTGATGCAGGGCAACGGCGGCACGGCGCGTCGCGCGAGCTCCGACTCCGGTGCATCAGACGCTGGCGCCACGAGGCTTCCGACAGTGCGCATGCCGGGCACGGTCGCACCCGGCAAGGACGCCGAGCTCATGATGTCGCTCGAGAATGAGAGCGATTCGACCACGGCCGAGTTCACCCTGCACTCCTCGGAGTTGGTGAGCGCCAGCGGTGCGCGCATTCCGGCCAGCGCGGTGATGTTCGAGCCCGCGACGCTCGCCGTCGGGCCGCGCGCCGCGGGTAGCGTGGCTGTGCGCGTCCGCGTGCCTTCCGATGCCAAGCCAGGTAGCTATGAGGGACTGCTTCGCGCGACGCAGCTCGACGGTCTGCGCGCGATGCTCGCCGTGAACGTCGGCTGACGAATGGCCGCTAAGCGACGCGGCGGCGGTACTCCGTCGTCGCCTCGTCGGCGGCGTCCGCCTCTCAGGCACGGCGCGCCGTCAGGCGCGCGCGTGCCGCCGCCACCAGCGCCGCGGCGGTATGATCTCGTCGACAGCTGCCTCGCCGAATACAAGGCGATGACGGTGAAGGCGCTGATCGCCGGCATTCCGACCACCGAGCCGCGCCGCTACCTCTACGATCTTGTCCCTCTCTATCCGCTTCGGCCGGGCAAGGGCTTCCGTCCCGGACTCTGCTTGGCGACCTGTGCCGCGTTCGGCGGTGCGACCGAGGCGGCGCTCAACTCCGCCGTGGCGCTCGAGCTGTTTCACAACGCGTTTCTCGTCCACGATGACGTCGAGGATGGCAGCCTCTCGCGGCGCGGCGAGCCGACGCTGGCCGCCGAACATGGGCTGGCGATCGCGGTGAACGTCGGCGATGCGATGAATGTGCTCAGCATCGAGCCATTGATGCGTAACCTCGAGACGCTGGGCGCCGATGCGGCGTGGGATGTGTTCGTCGAGATTCAGCACATGGTGAAACAGAGCGTCGAGGGCCAGGCGATGGAGCTGGGGTGGGTGCGCGACAATGTGATCGACCTGGCCGATGCCGACTATCTGCGCATGACGCTGAAGAAGACCTGCTGGTACACCTGCATTCATCCCTGCCGCATCGGCGCGCTGATCGCCAGTCGTGGCGCGATCGATCTCGATCGGTTCAACCGCTTCGGCTACTTCATGGGCGCCGCGTTTCAAATTCAGGATGACATTCTGAATCTCGAGGCGGACGAGGCGAAGTACGGCAAGGAAATCGATGGCGACATCTGGGAAGGGAAACGCACCCTGATGCTGATCCATCTGCTGAACAGCGCTGCGACGCACGAGCGCGAGCGGCTGCGCCTCTTTCTCTCGCGGCCGCGCATCGAACGCTCCGCGCTGGACGTGTCGTGGGTGCACGGCTTGATGGACAGGTACGGCAGCATCGAGTACGCGAAGGGCAGCGCGCACGATCTTGCGCTCGCCGCGCTCGCGGAGTTCAAGATCGCGTACGCCGACGCGATCGATTCGCGCGAGAAGCGATTCATCGAGGAGATCGTGCTCTACATGGTAGAGCGGGATCTGTAACCGATGATTCGCCTGCGTGTGTCGCCGGGCTACGATTGCGATGTGGTGGTCGCCGGCGGCGGTCCGGCCGGCGCCTCCGCCGCGGCGCGTCTGTCGTCCGCCGGACTCCGGGTGATGGTGCTCGACCGCCAGCGCTTTCCGCGCGACAAGGTCTGCGGTGACTTCGTCGGGCCGGCGGCGCTGATCGAGCTCGAGGCACTCGGCGTCACGACACGCGAGGGCTACGTCGAGAGCAACATCATCAGGCAGGCGGCGGTGCACCTGGATGGCGAAGAGCTCATCCGGCGGCCGATTCCGGATGTCGACGGGCTGCCGCCATACGGTCGCTGCATTCCACGGCTGACTCTCGACGCGTGGTGCCTCGACGCCGCGCGCCACGCCGGCGCAACGATCATCGAGGGCACGCGCGTCACCGGCTTCGACGTGCATGGCGACGGCGTCACCGTGCACGCGGAGCAGGGGAAGGAGCCGCGAACCATTCGTGCGCGCCTGCTCATCGGCGCCGATGGATCGAGCTCGACCGTCTCGCGCGAGTTGCGCGGCGCTCCTCCGCCTGACGATGACCGCATCATCGCCGTCCGCGCCTACTACGAGGGCGATGCGGGCCCCGAGGATCAGGCCGATCTGTACTTCGCGGCCGAGTCATTCCCCGGCTACTACTGGCTCTTTCCGACTGGTGCAGGCCGCGCGAACGTCGGCGTCGGCATGGTGCTCGAAACGCTGCCGCCCACGAGTGATCACCTGCGCGAACTGCTGCTCGGGCTGGTCGAGAGCGATGCCGCGCTGCACGCTCGCCTGGAGCACGGCCGCATCGTCGGTAAGGTGGTCGGGTGGCCGCTGACGACGTACAACGCGAAGCTCCCGATCGTCGGCGAGCGCGTCATGTTGATCGGCGACGCGGCCGGGTTCATCAATCCGCTGAATGGTGAAGGGATTCAGTACGCGCTCATCAGCGGACGGTGGGCAGCCGAGTGCGCGCTCGATTGCCTGGCCGAGGACGATTTTTCCGAGCGCCGACTCAGCACCTACGCGGACCGCGCCGAACGCGAGCTGCGCTACGACATGGCGCTCGCCGGCTTGATCGTGCAGTTCATTCGCAACCGCCATCTCAACGGCGTGTGGCTCGAAGCGCTGAAGGTGATTTCGGCGCGCGCCAAGGTCGATCGCGAGTACGCGGAAATTACCGGAGGCATTCTCGCCGGACTCGCGCCGGCGCGAGATGCGCTCACGCTGAAGGTCGTCGGCCGCACGCTCGACCAAGCGGTGTACTCGCTGGGCTTGCAGGTGGCGTGGACGGCGCTCAAAGGACCAAAGCATTTGGGCGAGCGCGGAATGGGTGCGGCGAGGCAGGGCGCGGCGATCGCCGCGCACGTAATGAAAGATCCCGCTGGATTCTTCGACTGGATCGTTGGACTCGTCAGGCAGGGTGGCGAGCTCGCCACGCAGTTCGGCGGCCACGTCGGCGAGCGCCGCAATGGCCCGCTTCACGCGCCTCCGCCGGCCATGACGCCCCAAACCGTCCGGCTGCGCATACCGGAGTAATCCGCCGGACTTGTGATGCGCGTGACACGCGCGGCCGTCGCGCATGCGACATAATGTGGTCAGCCCTCGCACCGCCCATTATGTTTGACCGTCCTCTTCGCTCGACTCCGCGCACGGAGCACACCCCGCCATGGCGTCCGACGATCCGAAGCCGAACGAGCCCAAGATCGACTTCGGCACAGGCCAGCCGTTCTACGATTCATTCGCGCGCACGCCGACGACCGGGCCTGCGCAGACCGGAAAGGCGTCCGATGCGAGACCCCCGGAACCGCCGAGCGGCGGGCGCGGAACGTCAAGCGTAGGCAACGAGCCCAGGACCGAGCCCCCAATGGACGGTGGGCCGGCGCTCCCCGGCATCTGGTGCTCCGACTGCCGGCAGGTGATGCACACGCAGTATTGGGCGATGAACGACCGGCCGGTCTGCGCGAAATGCGCTGCGCCGTATCGCGCAAAGATCGGTTACGGTACCGGGACCGCGGCATTCATGCGGTCGTTGCGGTACGGCGCGGCGGTCGGGGCCGTTGGCGCGATCGCGTGCGCGCTCGTCTTTCTGATTTTCGGCTTCTCGAGGGTGCTGCTCTTTGCCGCGATCGGCTATGGCATCGGTAAAGCGGTCGGCAAGGGCAACGGCAACTTCGGCGGACGGCGCTACCAGCTGCTTGCCGTCGCGCTCACCTGGCTCGCCGTCGCATTCGCCTACATGCCTTCGGCGCTCGCTGGACTCCGCGTGAGCGGCACCATCGGGGGCGCGCTCGAGGCGACCGCGATCGGCACGTACGTGGTGGCAGCCAAAGCGAAGGGCCGCAATAAGGAGATGGAACAGATCAAGGAGATTCTCACCAATCGAAAGCCCGGCAACGACACCACGTTCGACAATTTCGGCAACGTCGTGAGCGTCGTGACGCACGATTCGGCCGGTGGCGACAGCTCGGTCGTCGTCGTCGATTCAACCTCGCTCGCCGCGCTGGCCACCGACCGGCCAAGACCCAAGCCGCCCGGGATCCCCGTTCTCCTCGTCTTCACCTTCATTTTCATCGTGATACTTCCGGCCATGGCTCCGCTTGCGCTCTTTCCGTACAGCATGTACGGCGCCGGCATTGCATTGCTGTCTCTGCTCTTTGGTCTGTACAAGGCATGGACGATCGCGGAGGGCGGTCCGAATCTCAAAGTCATGGGACCGTACCGGGTCGGCGCTGGTCCGATCAAGCCGACGGTATGACGCGGCGCGCCGTCGCGCGGAGGCTCACTCCGCGACGCGGCGCAACGCTTTCGTGTCGAGTAGTTCGTAGCGCCCACCGCCCAAGGAATGGATCGCGCCACTCTTCGCGAGCGAGCGAAGCTCACGCGACACGACCTCGCGAACCGTCCCGAGCTCCTCGGCGAGCGCCTGCTGCGTCATGCCAAGCGAGATCGCTCCGGAGCGCGCCGAGGCCGGACGCGCAAGAAGGAACTCGGCCAGGCGCGCCTGCACGCTCCGCGTCGAGCGGTCGTCGAGGCGCTGCACGAGCGATGAGACGCGCAGCGCCAGTCGTTCCAAGAGCAAGAGACCGACACCCGAGCTTTCAGCCATCGCCGCCTCGATCGCCTGCCGGCTGAACACGGCGCACACCGTCGGCTCGGCAGCTACGCCCGTCGCTGGGTGTCCGCCTCCAGCGAACAGCGGAACCTCACCGAGCGTTCCCCCCGGGCCTTCGGAATGCACGACGTGTTGGCGCACCCCGGATCCGCGCACGACGCGCACGCGCCCCTCGAGCACGACGTACCAGCCGCGGGGCGCGCTTCCGGCGCGGAACACCACTTCGTCCGGCGCGAAACGCATCTCGCGCCCGCGCGACGCCAGCGCGCTCACGACACGCGGCGAGACGCCGTCGAACAACGGTAAGTGAACGAGTCGCTCGACTGGAATCACGCGCACGATGGGTTGGCGAGAGCCGTGACTAAAGTCGCGGCATGGACATCCGTTGCGGGATATCTATCTCTCATGCACCACACCGAACAATGCAACCCGAGGTCAGGGACTCGTATGCACTACCGACAAGCGTTCGCCGTTGCCGGCCTGCTCGCCGGCGCCGCTCTGCGCGTTCACGCGCAGGACTGCGCGACCACGACTCCGATGGACCACACGAAGGGTCACGCGGATTATCTCGCCGCGATCAAGGCATGCGAGGGGCGCGCAAGCCGCGCGGTTCCCACGTCGCCCGGCCAGACCGCATTTGGCGCGATCGCCGAGGTCACGCGATTGCTCGAGGCGGACTCGACAACGGATTGGTCCAAAGTGAACGTGGAAGCCCTCCGCCAGCATCTGATCGACATGGATGAGGTTATGATGCGCGCCACGATGACGCAGCATGACGTGCCTGCCGGCATCACGGTCGACGTCAACGGACGTGGCCGGACCGTGCCCGCCATCCAGCGACTCGCGGTGAACCAGGCGCGGATGCTCGACGCGTCGGCCGAGTACTCGGCGCGTGCCGTGACGACTCCCGCTGGCGCGCGCGTGGCGATCATCGCCCGGGCGCCGGGGGACGCGCGCATGGTTGCGCGCATTCGAGGGCTTGGCTACGCCGGACTTCTCACTGAAGGCGACCACCACGCCCGGCATCACATCGCACTCGCGCGAGGCGAGGCGAACGCACACGCCCACTAGCCACGAGGAAGAAGCTCCTCAACAGTGATTGCCCGGGAGCGGCGTGGTACTCGGCGGCGGTTGGGGCATTGGCCCGACCGTCGCGGGATAGGTCTCGTTCGCTTCGTGCGCCGCGCGCTGCAGAATGCGCACGGTCGCCTCCGGCACGTTGATGCGGCGGCCGCTGGCAAATGCGACGGGGTGTAGCGTTCTGGCGTCGCGGCCTGAGATGCGCTCGTAGATTTCGAGCGCGGCAAGGAAGGTACCGAGCTCCGAAGGATGAAATCCGTCTTCGCCGTAGAGCGCCAAAGACGGATCGAGGCGGAACGCGGCGCGCCACGCTTCGCCGGCAGGGAGAAAGACGCCATCGACTACGCTCGCCGCCAGCTGAAACGAGACGCGCACGTCATCGAACGAGCTTTGCGCGCTGGACGTCGGCCATGCCATGAACAGCGCCGGCCGGGCGTGCACGTCGCCGATCAGCGTGCCGAACATCCGGGCCCAGATCACGAGCGAGTCGCGGCAGATGCCGGTGGCCGTTGGTCCTTGCTGGAGCACGACCAGCTCCCATCCGCCGCGCTTGATGGTGGCGGCGGCGTTCGTCGAGCCGGTGAGATGGTCGATCAGCGCGAGGTTCGGGCCGGCCACCGTCTCGACGCGAATCGTATCGCCGGCGGCGGCCGCGATCGCCGCCACCGTCGCCGGAAGATCGTTGACATAGGTCAAGCTGTTCCCAACGAAAAGCACGTGGTGCCCGCCCGCGGCGAGCGACGTGGGTGAGGCATTGGCGCAGGCCGTCGCGATGGCCGCGATAGCGAGAACGGCGCGAATTGGCGCGGAGCGGGCGACGGCGACTGCCACGAATCCCTCGGGAATGGACCTGGCAGAAAATTACGGGAAGTCGGCAGCGTCGGATGTGCGCGCGGATGCGCTCTCACGTTGGTTGACACATCTTTGACGGTTGATGCCCCGGGGTGACAGCGGTCATGATCCGCCGTCGGCTCCAATACCGCATCTAATGAAGGGACATCTCGTCATCCTTTTCTACATCGTGGGATCATGCCGAACTTCGACCTCGACACAGTGCGGCCGTATCTGATTTTCGGTGTCTTCATCGGGATCGGCGTATACTGGCTCTACGACACGCCGCAAGACGTGCGGGACCGAGCGTTCGTCCGGGGCGAGACCCGTGCGCTGGATGCGACGGTCGGCGTGCTCTTGAAGCACCCTGATAAGGGCTCGTACTACTTCTTCGACTCGAAGATGGTCAATTCGGTCATGACCGGCGCACAGATAGCGGCGAGCGGCTCCGCGATGCTGTCTGATGTGCGCCTGACGTTCGACTCCGGCAGAGTGATTTCGAAGGCGCAACGGGGCTATAACAACAATCCCGGAATAAACCTGCAGATCCACGCGCGCGTGACCATTCCCCCCAACGCGACGCTGGCGGAAGAAACGCTCAGTCTGCGCCTTCCAGGGCTTCTCGAGCTGGCTCACGCTCGGTTCAAGAAAGCCTACATCATCCCTCAGCGGGACTTCCCACGGATCGAAGCCACCTCGACCGCGGTCCGTAAAATCCCGATTTACGACTCGAGAGACGCGGTCGAACGTGAGGCCCGCATCTGGCAGTTCGTGAAGTACGGCATCGCGCTCTTGTATCTCCCTTTGCTCGCGCATCTGCTGAAAAGAGTATTGGCGAAGCCGTAGCCCGTCGCCTCAAGGCTCTCTGGCGCGCGGATCGGGCTTCACGGTGAACGTCTGCGCATAGCTCTTTCCACCGGTGGCGAGTTTGGCCGTGAACGTTCCGACGAGTGGAACGTCACCGTCGCCGCGCCCGCGCCCGCGCGCGCTACTCACCGGCCTCCAGACCACGCGATGCATACCGGCGTTCGCCGAGAAGGGCTCGGGCGGCGTGCGCCAGAGCGGCGAAGTGTTGGGGATGCCGCCGGCGCGGGTGCCTCGTCCCTCCGGTGCCGCGGGTCGCGCCGAGTTTTCCGTTGAGAAGGTGTGTACGACGGCGCCGCTGGCGTCGACGATCTCCAGTGTCACCGGTCCGGACGCCGCTGCCTTCAAGAAGTAGTCGATGATCGCGCCGTTCGGCGCGTTGAGCGCCTGCGGTTCGTCCTTCTGCAGCGGCGTTCCATTGTCGTCGCCTTGCAAAGTGCTGATCACGTCGGCGGGCTTGAAGAGGTGCGCGTCGGCCAGGGCGACGGTCTGGCTCAGTTGGCGGAGCGGGCTGATGTCGTCGATCACCCAGAAGCCGCGGCCGTGCGTGGCGACGATGAGATCGTTGCCGTAGATCTCGAAGTCGCGCATCGATGTGACAGGGATGTTCAGCTGTAACGGCTGCCAGCCGTCGCCATCATCGAACGAGACATAGATGCCGCGCTCGGTGCCGGCGAAGAGAAGACCCTGGCGCATCGGGTCTTCCTTGACGACGTGCACATACACGCCGGCCGGGAGACCCTTGGTGATCTTCTGCCATGTCTTGCCCATGTCGCGCGTGCGATAGATGTACGGGTCGAAGTCCTGCAGCTGATGCCGATCGACGCTCGCGTAGGCTGAGTTGAAGTCGAAGTGCGAGGCATCGAGTGTGGTTACGCGGCTCCACGAGGTGAGTGCGGGCGGCGTCACGTTCTGCCAAGCCTTGCCGTCGTTCGTGGTGACGTGAATCTGGCCGTCGTCGGTGCCGCACCAGACCATTGGCACCAGGAGCGGCGACGGCGCGACGGTGTAGATCACGCCGCGTGTGCCGTTCCGATCCGTGGCGGCAGCCGCGGCCGCATCCAGGGTCTTCGGGACGCCCGGGTCGAGTCGCGTGAGGTCCGGACTGATCTGCTTCCACGATTTCGCGCCGTCGGTCGACTTGAAGAGAAACTGATTGGCGTAGAAGAGCGCGCGCGGGTCGGCGCGCGAGAACACGAGCGGCTGCGTCCAATCGGCCCGCGCCGC
This sequence comes from Gemmatimonadales bacterium, assembly GCA_038228795.1. Lineage (GTDB taxonomy): Bacteria > Gemmatimonadota > Gemmatimonadetes > Gemmatimonadales > Gemmatimonadaceae > JALZAE01. The sequence continues at coordinate 68,812 of JBBROY010000018.1, read as the reverse complement.
TTCCGGCGACGGCGGCGCGGTAGTGCCGGCCAGCTCGACGTTCGTCTCGAGATCCCATCGCTGTCCCGTTCCGCCGAAAATGACGCCGGGATGCAACGGATCGCCCGCGGTATACCCGCTCTCACCGCCGGCGCCGATCGGCTCCCAGTCGCGCATGGAGATTTCCGCGAACTTGCCGCGCGAGCGCACCGCGACCGCGCCGGAATCCTGCTGCGCGCCCGTCACCCAATACGGAACACGATAGTCGATCGAGAGATGATAGATCTGCGCCGTCGGTTGGTTGAGCCACGAGCTCCACGTCACCGTGCTCGCATCGTCGGCCTTGGCGTTGTGCGTGATGATCGCCCCCTGATCGCTCGCCACGATCATCGTGCTGGAATCGGAGGGCGAGATCCACGCTTGATGGTAGTCGTCACCGCCGGGCGATCCGCGCAGGGCGACCCACGTTTTCCCGCCGTCCTTCGAGCGACTCACAGCGACATTGGGGATGTATACGACGTCGGCGTCGCGCGGATCGACGGCGACCTTCTCGAAGTACCATCCGCGTCCCCAGAGCGCCTGGTCGGCCGACATCTTGGTCCATGTCTCGCCCGCGTCGTCCGAGCGAAAGAATCCGCCCTGGCCCGGCGCCCGAGCCGGTGCACCCGGCGCCGCCGGCGCTCCGGCGGAGGCGGGCGCGGCTGGTGCCGCCGGCACCGAGGGATCAGGCACCAGACAATCGACGACCGCGTACACGCGCTTCGGATTACTCGCCGCGACGGCGATGCCCGTTCGGCCGATCCCTTCCTTCGGCAAGCCAGTGGTCAACGGCTTCCACGTAGTGCCGCCGTCGGACGACTTGTAGATGCCCCCGCCCGGACCGTTGCTCGGCGCATACACGAACCACGGCGGACGCCGCGTATTCCAGAGGCCGGCATACACGACCTGCGAGTTGCTCGGATCGATCACCACGTCGACCGCTCCGATGTTCTCATTCTTGTAGAGCACCTTGGTCCAGCTCTTTCCGCCGTCCTTCGAGCGATACAACCCACGATCGGTGCTGGGTGCATAGAGATGTCCGATCGCGGCGACGAAGAGCACATCGGGATTGTTCGGATCGACGGCGATGCGCCCGATGTGGTGCGTGTCGTCCAGTCCGAGGTGCGTCCACGACGCGCCCGCGTCGACCGACTTGTACATGCCGTTGCCGAATCCCATCGAATCGCGCAGCGTGCACTCGCCGGTGCCGACGTAGACGACGTCCGGCGCCGACGGTGCGACGGCAAGCGCGCCGATCGATGCGACCGGCTGCGAGTCGAACACCGGCGTCCAGACGCGTCCGGCGTCGATCGACTTCCACACGCCGCCGTTCACGGCGCCGAAGTAAAACTCGTTCGGTCGTCCCGGCACTCCGCTCACGGCGTCGACGCGTCCGCCGCGAAACGGGCCGAGCATGCGCCAGCGGAGGCCGGAGTAGAGAGTGGCCAGCTCGTCGGCCGTCGCGCCACTGAAGACGGACGTCTCCATCGCCTCGGCCGGCGTCGTTCCCTCGGCGGAGGCGACTCGCGTGAAGGCGCCGAGCGCGCCAGGTGCGACGACGGACATCGCGCCAACCTGACCGGCGCGGACGAGAAAGTCGCGGCGCGAGACGCTCGAGTCGTCAGTCATGGTTTGCCCCTGTTGGTTGAAGCGGATGACGGATGACGCGTGAGTTCCTCGGCCTTGGCCAGCAACAGCTGTGTTTCACGAAAGTCCGTTAACTCGGGAGCCGAATCGAGGGACGTCCAGCGGTGGCGTCTGTCGATTGGTAGCGGCGGCTTCCCTGACTCGTTGAGCTCCGCGAACTCCATCAGGAAAAACCGAACCCGTATCGATTCGGTGCCGCGGGGGAAGGACACGTCGTCGATCCAGTCGACCACCCGTGCCCAGTGCCCGCTCTCCTCACGCACCTCGCGCACTGCGGTCTCGCGCGGAAGCTCACCGGGCTCGATATGCCCCTTGGGCAACACCCATTCACCGCGCCTGGCGCTCGATTCCACTAGTAAGTAGGTGCGCCCGCCCTCGGACCCTTGATACACCACGCCTCCAGCATGCGTCAGCCCATCGGCCTCGTTTCGCACGTACGCGGCGAGCGGTGGTTCGCGCATCCCCTCGAGCGTGATCACCAGCGCATACGCGTGCTGAGTGGCCTTGAATCGCTGCTCCACATAGCGCCACACGGCGATCACGAGCGCCCCAAACGTCGCGGCCGCCAACGTCCATGCCTGCTGGCCCGCACAATAGGCGGTGAGCCCAATGAGCACCACGGCGAAGCTGCGAAAGAACTTGGAGTCGGCCTCGAATCGCTGCACCGCCGCCAATCCCTCCGGATGATCCTTGGAGAGTCGCGCCTTGCACCACTGAAATGCGTTGATCGCGTCTCCGGCGGATTGGGACTCGAGCGCCCGCGCCTTGAGCCGTATTGCTCCCCACAGCGCGTTGTCGGTATTGCGAAGGCCCGGGAAAACCCGGCTCGCGAACAGGCGCAGCCGCCGAGACGACAGAGGCTCCCCCCTCGATAGCCGCTCGATCTGGCCGAAATCCGTTCGCTTTCGCAGCGCATCGTAGAGCAGCGGGTCGAGCGCCGCGCTGAGCAAAAACGTGATGTGTCCGAGAAGGTAGCTGACGAGGAGAAAGATCACCCACTCGTACGCGGCTTGCAGCGGCCATGTGGGACGCCAGAGCAAGAGCACCGTCACCCAGTCGCGAACCAAAAAAGTGACGAGCGCACCCGGTATGAGCACCGCGAAGACATCGACCACGCCAACAAAGAATTTTTTCGGTTCCACGTCCATGCCGTTTTTGGGTAACCGGAAGTGGCCATGACGTCAATTCGCGATCGCGGCCGAATGCTCCCACACGTTACCTCGCCGGAGGCGTGTTGGCGATCCGACTCTTGCGCTCGTGCCGCCGGGCGGCAGCTTCATCAGAGCCAGAGCCCACTCGCTTTCCTCACACCGGATACACCCGTGCGCCTCCCATCGTCGCTGGTCGTGCTCGCCGTCGTCGCCGTACTTCCAACCGCCGGCATGGCGCAGCCTGGGCCCTCCGCGCCGGCCGCCATGAACATTCCGCCCGCCGAGCAACAAATTACGGCCGCCGTGCTCGCACTCCCCAAGGAATTCCGCGACGGCGCAACGGTGCTCGGCTACGCCGGCAAAGCCGATAAGCTCACGACTCTGCGCGAGGGCAAAGGCCCATTCATCTGCCTCGCCAGCGATCCGAAGGGCACGCGATTCCACGTGGCGTGCTACCACAGGTCGCTCGAGCCATTCATGGCGCGCGGGCGCGCGTTGCGCGCGAGCGGCGTCACCGGGGAAAAGGTCGACACCGTGCGTTTCGCCGAGATCAGGTCGGGCAAGCTGGCGATGCCGAAGCAAGCCGCGAGCTTATACCAGCTGTCGGGGAAGATGGACGCGTTCGATCCAGCGACGGGTAGCGCGCCCACCGCCGCGCCCTTCTTCGTCATCTACATCTCGGGCGCGACGAGCGAATCGACCGGGCTTTCGGCGCAGCCGGTGCAGGGAACGCCGTGGATCATGTTTCCGGGAACGCCCAAAGCGCACATCATGCTCGTCCCCAAGATGTAGGGCTCGCACTTGCGAAAGTTGGGTGTGGCGGCGCTGCCGCTCGTTCTCGTACTCGCGCAGGACGCCGCCGTCCCCGTCTCGCGTGAAGCGAAGCACCACCTCGTGTTGGAAAACGAGTGGGTGCGCGTCTATGATGTCGTAGTACCGCCGGGCGATTCGACGCTCTTTCACGTACACGCCAAGGACTACGCTTTCGTCGCGATCGGCGAGGCGAACCTGATGGCGCAGCCGATGGGTGGCGCGGCGGCGCCGCTGCGCGTCGCCGATGGTGAGGTCCGCTTCACCAAGGCGCCAATCACGCACCGCGTGATGAATCCGCCGGCGTCGCCGCGATTCCACAATCTGACGATCGAGATTTTGAAGACGCCCAGGGACGAGCGCGTCGTCGTGCCGGGTGTGCCGGACCCCCTGCCAACCGCAAAACAAAATTCGCTGGTGCTAGAGAACGACCGGATCCGCGTCGTGCGATTGGTCCTCGAGCCCGGCGACTCGCTGCCGATGCACACGCATCGTCGCCCCGGGCTGGTGGTGATCGTACACGGAGGCATGTTGTCGATTCGCACGACGAGTGCCGCCGGGCAGAGCGCCACATCCCGGGATGGCGACTTCTCGTGGAGTGACGGGCCGCGCACCCATGCGCTCATCAACAGTGGGAAAACCAGATTCGAAGCGACCGAGTTCGAATGGAAGTAGCGCGCATCATCGCCGCGGTCGCCGTGGGGTTCGCGCCGGCGCGCTAAAGGTCGCGCTCACCTCGGCACCAGCAGCGTGAACGGCCAGACGTACGCCTGCAGCATCACCAGCACGCCGACGAGCGCAGCCAGCGCGATGCTGTGAAAGAACACGAATCGAAGAATGCGCCATTCGTGTCCGTACCAGCGGGTCGCCGTACTCGCCACGACGATGCTCTGCGCGTCGATCATCTTCCCCATGACACCGCCCGAGCTGTTCGCCGCTGCCATCAGAATCGGACTGACGCCGACCTGCTGCGCGGTCACGCGCTGCAGGCTGCCGAAGAGCACGTTCGATGATGTGTCCGACCCTGTGAGCGCCACGCCGAGCCAGCCGAGCAGTGCGCCGAAAAAGGGATAGAGCACTCCCGCGCGCGCGAAGGCGAGCCCCAGAATCGCATCTTCGCCCGAATAGCGCGTCGTGTATCCGAGAGCGAGCATCGCGGCGATGGTGAGCAACGAGTGGCGAACGAGCACGATCGTTTTCCAGTATAGTCGCACCATCTCGCGCGGCGAATAACGCATCATCAGTCCCGCGATCACCGCCGCGATGAGAATGGCGCTACCGGTCGCAGACAGCCAATTGAATGTGAACACAGCCGCCTCCGCCGCCGGTGCGGCCACGACCGGTGGCACGCGCAGAACGAGCTTGTCCAAGCCGGCCACGGCGATTTTCGGCGCCGAGAGCTGATTGAGCGCGTTCTTGATCACGGGCAGCCCCCACGCGAACACCACCACGCTCAGCACCAGCCAGGGCAACCAGGGACGAAGGCGCGGGGCGCCACCAACCAACGGCGTGACCTCGACCTTCGGCACGTCGATCTCCCACAGCCGCGCTGGACGCCAGTGCCGGAGGAACCAGGTGAGCATCCCGATTGAGACCAACGCCGCGACGATGTCGACCAGCCACGGCCCGTGAAAATTCGACACCAAAAACTGCGGGATCGCGAAGGAGAGTCCGGCAACCAGCAGGGCGGGCCACACCCCGAGCATGCCGCGAAATCCTGCATAGGCCCAGATGAGCCAGAAGGGGACGATCACCGCGAACACCGGGAGTTGCCGTCCGACCATCGCGCTGAGTGAGAACAGGTCGAGCCCGGTGACGCCCTGCAGCGCGATGATTGGCGTACCCAGCGCGCCAAAGGCGACCGGCGCGGTATTGGCGATCAGCGAGAGACCCGAGGCTTGGAGCGGGGAAAAACCGAGCCCCATCAGAATCGCGCCCGTCACGGCAACCGGCGTTCCGAATCCGGCCGCACCTTCGAAGAACGCCCCGAAGCAGAAGGCGATCAGCAGTAGCTGGAGCCGGCGGTCGCGTGTGACGCCGGTGATGCTGGCGCGCAGCTCATCGAGCAGCTTGCGCTCGTTCGCGAGCTGATAGAGAAAGATGACGTTGAGGATGATCCAGCCGATGGGAAACATTCCATAGGCGGCGCCGAGCGCGGCGGCGCGAATCGCCAGCGGCGCCGGCATGCCGATGACGACAATCGCTATAGCCAGCGCGGCAGCAAGTCCCACGGCCGCCGCCACGTGCGCGCGCACTCGTCGCCAGGCGAGCAAGCCCAACAGTACGATCAGCGGCAGCGCGGCGGCGAGCGTCGACAGCGCGTGATTGTGAAGCGGGTCGTACGACTGGCGCCATTGCACTAGATCACGGCGCCGGCTCGTGAATGACGCACGTGCGGGCGACCGTTAGAAGACGGCGATCGCGAAGGAATTCAGGTTGATGTCGAGCATGAACTGCACCCGGTCGCCTCGACGGATCACGAGAGGATCGCTGCTCAGCTTGCGGCTCGATCCGATCGGGTCGGCGTAGAAGATCAGCGTTTGGTCGAGCAGCTGCGACGGAATCCGAAATGTGGCCTTGCGGATGCCGCCCATCTGGCCGAGTCGGACGAATTGGCCGGCGTGCCGAATGAAAATCCGAACGTCGAGCGTGCTGCGATTCTCGACCTCCAGCGTGGTAAGGGAATCATCGTTGGTCGTGGTGTCGGCGATGGACTGAGGGAGTTGAGCGAACACCCCGGGATGTTTGGCGCACGCGGTGGTTGATCCAATGGCGGCGGCTGCGGCGGAAACGACAAGAATGACGAAGAAAGGGCGCATGATGCCTCGCGTGGGCTGGCGACCGCGTCGCGGATCGTGATGATCGGCCGACGCGCGGGTCGCGATTCCTCTGCCTTCTGCAAGCTGGGCGCGGCGCACAGAGAACGCCAGTGCCCCGAAACACGAACGGCCGGCCCCGTGAGGGACCGGCCGTTCGCTTCGAGCGAACTAGTGCGTTAGCTGTTGACCGGGCACGGCGTGGCAGTACCGATGCGGGTCTGGCATTCCCCCTGGGGAATCGGTTGCTGCTTCTGGCGGAACTGCGTCGCCGGGATATCGAGCGGCAGCTCGAGGATCAGCCCGAAGCGGCGGTAGTCCACCAACCGGTGTCCCTGCGCGAGGAGCGAGTACGTGCGCTCGTACAGGAGCTTGTGAATGAAATCGCTGTCGCTGGTAAAGCTCAGATACGGCGCGAGCCCACCATCGGTGGTGCGAACGAAGTTGAGATCGGCCAGCGCCAACGCCGTCGCTCCCGTGAAGTATTCGGCCTCGGCGCGGAGCAGGAACAATTCGGCGTTGGTGATCACCGGAAGGGGATCAGTCAGACCCGGGTAGAGCGAGAACCCGTAATTGGTGAAGATCGAGCAACCCGGCGAGCACGACGCGCCGCGCGCCGCCGGAAGGGTCCGGAACTTGGAGAGGCGCAGGTCCCCACTTTGCGCGCCCGTCACCAGACCGGGGTGCGCGAAGAAAAACGGATTGTTGCCTGGGGCGAGCGGCGTGAGCGCATCACCGGGGTCGGTCGAGTACTTGTGATAGACGCCGTACGACATCGGCTTGGCTGCGCTAATAAACGTCAACCCCATGGTGTTCAGAATGGTGGCTGCGGCGGTGTAGCAGGTGGTGCCAGTGGCGCCGCACGCCGGGTTGCGCAGCGACGCGCGATAGACCTGCGTGCGTGCGGTGATGGCGCGGTTGAACTGCTTGAACGTTGCGACCGTGCTGAAGTCGTTCGCGCCGTTGGCCAGTCCGCCGAGCGTGAAGGGGAAATCAGTACCGCCAGCCGCGAGGTGCGTGTTGCCCGACTCGAGCTTCGCGACGATGAAGTTGTACACCGAGTCGCGGCTCACGAACGGCGCCTTCTTCGTGGGGTCGGCGAGAATCTCCGTCACGCCGCCCTGATCGTGGTATTGCAGCACCTCGAACAGCAGCTCCAGCCCTTCGAACGTCTCGGCGTAGCCCAATGCGGCTTCCTTCTGCGCCGCGCTGAGTCCCGCTCCCGCACCGGCGATCACATTCTTGAAGTTGAAGATGTTGCGCAGGCTCGCATACCGGTTGGCGAAGCCGCCCTGGGCGAAGCCGGAGGGATCGAGCGGGTTCTGATTGAGATAGTGCTGCGTCGTGCGCCCGTCAGTCGGGAAATAGTTGAAGCTCTCCCGACCCAGCAGGCCCAGGTCACTAATGAATCCCCCCAGTCCCGCGCGATCGCGCAGGAGGATGCCGGTGGCGAGGAGTTGCAGGCCGGTCGTGAGATCGCCCGTGATGGTGGGCGGCGTCGCGCTATTCTCGTTCGGGATGAGCAGCTTGTCGCTGTTGCACGCGGCCAAAAACGTGCCCATCCCCACCGCCAGCACCCCCGAGAAGGTGAGTGCGCGGCGAAGTGAGTTCTGCATGTATGAGGTCCTCAACGGTAAATTCGTGTTGGTGTCGTTCGATTGGTGTCTCATGGTCGCTATCGCCTAGAAACCGAGGTCGACGCTGAACAGATAGCTGCGGTACGGCGGGTACGGAGCCAGGTCGACGAAGCGGCCGACGTTCTGGTTGCCGAAGTTGTTGACCTCGGGGTCCGAGCCCCAGTAGTTCGTCCAGATCTTGAGGTTGCGGCCGCTCAAGCTGAGGCGAACATCCTTCGCGCCACGAATCCACGATACGGCGCGCTGAGGAACCTGGTACGAGAGCGTGATCTCGCGCAGCTTCACGAACGACCCGTCCTGCACGTACACGGTCGCCTCGGACCCGCCCGCCCACTTGTTGTAGCGGTACGCGCCGAGCGTTGCACCGATGGCGGGATCCGGCGACTTATCATCGTAGTCGCGCGAGTTCTGTCCTTCGTCGAACAGGTTGTTCGTCAGGTTCGAGACCTTGCCGCCGCGGCGCCAGTCGAACAGCACGTTGAGCGAGAAAGCCTTGTACGACATGTCGTTGTTGAACTGCATGGTGAACTGCGGCGTGGCGTCACCGATGATCGTGTCCTTGCGGATCGCGGTGAAGGTGCCGCCGGCGGCGGTGCACGACGCGCTCGTGAACACGTCCGTCGCCGCTGCCGTCGAGCACTTGCCGAAACGCTTGGTGTTGCCCCAGATAGCCGTCGTCGAGACGCCCTTGGCGATCTTGTCGCGGCCGAAGCCGGAGCCGAAGCCCGAGCTGCCGAGAATGAACGTAGGCACCGGGAGCTCGGCGATCGTCTGCCGGAGGTGGTAGTACTGAGTCCGCGACGTCCAGTTGAACGAGCTGGTGCGCAACGGGACGACCGTCACTGCAAGCTCGTGACCGATGTTGCGCAGCTTCCCGCCGTTGAGGATCTGCACGCCCACACCAGAGCTCGGAGAAAGCGGAGCGGTCAGCAGCAGGTCACGAATCGTCTTGTTGAAGTAGGTGAACTCCACGTTGACGCGCTGGCCGAACAGCTGCACGTCCGAGCCGTACTCCTGTTCCGTCGTGCGCTCGGGCTTGATGTTGATACTGCCAAGCGTCTGGCCGGCGCCAAGGGCATCACTGCCACCTTCGCGGCCGATGTTCGTGAACAGCACGTCGCGGTCGCCGTAGCGCGGCACGCCGCCCGTCTGTCCGAGCGAGCTGCGGAGCTTGACCTCGTCGATGTGCGCGAACGGCGATACGAAGCGGTACGACGCGGCGAACTTGGGATAGTTGTAGAACTTCTTCTGATTGCCATCGAGACTCGAGCGCTCCCAACGAACGCCGCCGGACAGGAAGAGGCGGTCGTTAAAAGCGAGAATGTCCTCGGTCGCGTAGTACGCCTGCTCACGTGCCAGCGTCTTCGTCTGACCGTTGGAGGCCGTTCCCTGGTTGATCTTGTCGATGCCAGGAATGAGGCCCTTTGCCAGGTTCTGCACGTTGTTCAGCCGCCGCTCTTCGTTGACGTTGCCGACCGCCATGGTCGAAGAGAAAAGCCGGCTGTTCGGTGTGAAGGTCCAGATCGCGTTGAGCGAGCTGTTCAGCTGGCGGTTGGTCGTCTGCTGATCCACCGCCGTGCCGAGGAAGCCGTCGTTTGGCTCGAACTGGAGGAAGTTCGGCGAGTAAACGTCGTTGCTCTGGTTGAAGTGATCGACGCCGCCAAACGCGCTGAGCGTGATCTTGTTGCGGTCCGTCTGGATGGCGTCCCAGGCCACGCGGCCGGAAGCGATCTCGCGATAGACGTCTTCCGTGTTGCGGACGAAGGCGAGCGTCTGGAACGGATTCGACGCGCCCGATCCGCCGCCGCCCGGAATGTTGTTCAACGGGAATTGGCCCTGTGCGTTGCGCGTGTTCAGATTGACGATTGCCGGCGTGTAGCCGAAAGCATAGATCGGGCTGATGAAGGTGTTGTCGTTGTTCGAGATTCCGCGATTGCCAACCGAGCGATTGATCTTCGCCGACACGTTGACCTGAACGTTGCTACGGAAGGTCTGATCGAGGTTGAGCGCCAGGCCATCGCGCCGCGCGCTCGTGTTCTGCATCGTGCCGTGATCGAGCTTCGTGGTGGCGGAGGCAAAGTACTTCGTGACGTCGTTGCCGCCGCTCACGCTTCCGACCGTCTCGTACGACAGCCTGTGATTGCCGTAGAGGTCCTTCTGGTAGTCGAAGAACGGGCAGGTGCCCGATCCGCAGGCTGCGTCTACGATCGAGTGCGCTGACAACGAGTCGCCATTGTCGGCGAGCACCGCGTTGTACGCGTCGGTCTTGTTCTTGAAGACACGCGAGCCCGGACGGCGCTGCGAGAAGTTCTGGCCCGCGCGCTGGGTGAACGTCCAACGGGGGGCGCCCGTCGCGCCGCGCTTGGTGGTGATCACGATGACGCCGTTGCTCGCGCGCGCGCCATAAATGGCCGACGCCGCCGCGCTCTTCAGCACCTCGAGTGACTCGATGTCGTTCGGATTGAGGTCGGCAAGACGGCTCGACGCATTGTCCTGGCTGCTGGCGATACCACCGCCCGCCTGGGTGATCGAGTTCGTGCCGGACTGGATCTGTGCGTTGCTGATGATGACGCCGTCCACTACGTAGAGCGGCTCACCGTTGCCCAGGATCGTGGTCACGCCGCGAATCTGGACCTGTCCGCCGCCACCCGGGGCGCCGGAGTTCATGTTGATGTTCGCGCCGACGACCTTGCCCTGCAGGGCGTTGTCGACCGACTGCGACGGCGCCATCGTGAGCGCCTCGTGGCTCACGGTCGCGACGGCCGTGGCCGCGTTGACGCGGGAGACCGACGTCGCTTCGCCCGTCACCGTCACGGCCTCGAGCTGCAGCGGATCGCGGGTCAGCACAGCGCGGACCGTCGATTCCGAGCCTGGCACGTTCACGGTGGCGCGCTTGTAGTTGATCGCGCGAATCATGAGCGACGCGGGGCCAACCGGAACTTGAATGCGGAACGCGCCGCGATCGTTGGCCTGGACGGCAGTCGTGCGGCCGACCACTGTGATGATAGCGCCAATGACCGGATCACTCGTTCCCGCGTTGATCACGGTACCCGTGATCTCCCGCGTTTGCGCTTGTGCATGGGCCGCGGACACGCCGAACAGCAATGCGAGTGTCGTGAGGCCAATTCGAGAAAACGTACGCACGGTGTACCCTCCTGGTGAGGTAAGTGACAACTGCGGCCGAGGTGACTCGAGTCAGCTCGCCTACTGCGGATTGCTTGCGCCGGTGCGATGCACGGCGGCCTGCGGAGCGGGTGGGAACTCCCGAAAAGCGCCGGGACTGGGACGCGCGTTCGAAGGGCGCTCCAAAAACGGAGTCGATTTCGTCAGCTGGTTGTTACGGTATTCTAAACCCGCTGTCAAGGTTTCGAGTCACATAATGACATGTCGCGCTACTACTTCGCTCGCTGCGCGCGCTGGCGCGGGCTCGGCCCACGCGACTCGAGGAAAAGGGTCGGGAACGGCAATACGGGGGATCGATCGAGCATCCCAAGCTGATTACCTTCTTTCCGATCAACAGCGGCCACGAGATCTATCCCTACTTCCAGAAGGGCACGGGCAAGACGTACCTGTTCATTGGCGACGAAGTCATGAGCCGCACGGGGAAGGCGTGGGAAGGCTCGGGCTACAAGCTCTCGGGGCCGGACGGCAAGCCGCCGAAGAACGGCGTGCCGCAGAACTCCGGCGGCTACACGCACATCGTCGATTTCACCGACCCGATGCATCCGCGAGAGGTCGCGAAGTACCACCTGGAGGATTACGGCTCGCACGATATCATTGTCGAGGATGACGTGCTCCATCAAGCGTGGTCTGGCGGTGGCGTGCGACTGGTCGATGTCTCCGGAGAACTGCTCGGCAATCTGGCGGACCAGTGGCTGGAGATCGCGGTGTTCGAGGCGTACGACCCTGCGGGCTGCACCGCCAACGCGCCGTTCGTGACGGACGCGATGCCCTGAAGGGAAAGGTCCTTTTCTCCGACTTCAACAGCGGACTGTGGGCAGCCAAACTCGAGCCGAAGCCGCCCGTCGTGCCGTGAGTCGGGAGCGATGGCGTCGCGCACGGCGCGCGACTTCATCGCCGGCCTAGCTGCTCGTGCGCATCGTCGCGCTCGGTGATCGCGCCTTTCTCATCGAGGTCGGCGCGTCGATCGATGAAGTAACGCACCGGCGCGTGCGCGCCGTCCTGGCCCGGCTCGAGTCGCGCGCGATTCCCGGTGTGATCGAGTACGTGCCCGCCTTCGCCAGCGTCGCCGTGCACTACGATCCCGCACGCGTGCCGCCTTGGCCGTTCGGCGAGTCGAGCTCGCCGCACACGCGGCTGGCGGTGGCGCTGAGCGCGGCGTTGGAGCAGCTCGACGACGCGCCAGCGGCGCCGTCGCGAACGATCGACGTTCCCGTCTGCTACGGGGGCGACTTCGGACCCGACCTCGACGATGTCGCGCGTCTGCATGATCTCTTGCCCGATGAGGTCGTACGCATCCACGCCTCCGGCGACTATCTGGCGTACATGATCGGCTTCATGCCCGGCCTCGCCCATCTCGGCGGCCTGGACGACCGGATCGCGACGCCACGCCGTCGCGAGCCGCGAACGAACGTGCCCGCGTCGAGTGTCGGCATCGGCGGACGCCAAACCGGCGTCTATCCTCTCGTGTCGCCCGGAGGGTGGAATCTCATCGGCCGGACGCCGCTGCGGATGTTCGTGGCCAATCGCGAGCCGGCATCGCTCATTGGCGTGGGGGATCGCGTGCGCTTTCGCGCCATTGTGCGCGCGGAGTTCGATGCGCTGGACGCGCGCCGGCTGGCGGGCGCGTGACGTTGCGCGTTCAAAGCGCCGGCCTGCTCACCACAGTGCAGGATCTGGGGAGGAGCGGTCATCAGCAGGAAGGGGTGCCCGAGGGCGGAGCGATGGACGCATTCGCCCATCGCATGGCCGCGCTGCTGGTGGGCAACGACGAGCGCGACGCGGCACTCGAGATCACGCTCGTGGGCCCTTCGATTGTGTTCGAGCGAGAGACGTTAATCGCGCTCACCGGCGCGGACCTCACCGCGACCATCGACGGCCGGGCGATGCGCCTGTGGCGCGCGGCGGTCGTACAAGAAGGCACGACGCTCAGCTTCGCCCAGGCGCGCGCAGGGTGCCGCGCGTACCTCGCTGTCGCAGGAGGGATCGACGTGCCGCTCGTTTTGGGAAGCCGAAGCACCTACATCCGCGCCGGGTTGGGCGGTATGTCGGGGCGTGCGCTGCGCGGCGGCGATGTGCTCAACATCGGCACGCCACCGCCGCTCTCGATGCGCATCGGCGCGGCGCTCAGACAGCCGGCGCAGGGCAGTGTCGCGGTCGGTGGCTGGGGCGCGGGCGCGTCGATGCGGCCGGCGTACACGTCCGCGCCGACGATTCGACTGATCGAAGGAAGCCATACGCGCGAGCTCTCGCCGAACTCTCGGACGCAATTGACCGACGGCGTCTTCCGGTTGAGCCCGCACTGCGACCGGCAGGGATTCCGGCTCGAGGGACCGACGCTGGAGCTGATGCAACCGCTGGAGCTCATCTCGGAGGCGGTCACCTTCGGCACGATGCAGCTGCCGCCGGGCGGCGCCCCGATCATCTTGATGGCCGACCGCCAGACGACGGGCGGGTATCCGCGCATCGCCAATGTGGCGACGGTCGATTTGCCGCTCATGGCGCAGCTCAAACCGGGCGACAGTCTGCGCTTCACCTTCATCTCACTCGACGAAGCACAGCGGTTGTACCTTGCCCGGGAGCGCGAAATCACGCAGGTGAAGCGCGCCATCGAGCTTCGACATGCCCACTGAACGCCAACCGCGACCAACAATGCTCCGCGTCGACCTCAACTGTGACCTTGGCGAGAGCTACGGCGCGTACCGCATCGGCGCCGATGCCGAGGTGCTGCCGCACATCACCTCGGCGAACATCGCTTGCGGATTTCACGGCGGCGATCCATCGGTGATGCGCAAGACGGTCGCCGGCGCGCTGGTGCACGGTGTGGCGGTCGGCGCTCATCCGGGCCTGCCCGACCTGGTGGGTTTTGGACGGCGTGCGATGGACGTGTCGGCCGACGACGTCTACGAAATGATCGTCTACCAGGTCGGCGCGTTGATGGCGTTCGCCGCGGCCGCCGGTACAGCGCTCCGTCACGTGAAGCCGCACGGCGCGCTCTACAACATGGCCGCGGCGGATCCCACTCTTGCCGACGCGGTGGCTCGGGCGGTCCGCGACGTCGACAGGCATCTCGTACTCTTCGCGCTCGCCGGCAGCCACCTGATCGGCGCCGGCGAAGCGGTCGGCCTGCACACGGCGAGCGAGGCTTTCGCCGACCGTGGCTACAACCGCGACGGCTCACTCGTATCGCGCAAGCGACCCGACGCATTCGTGAGCGATACCGATGACGCGGCGCAGCGCGCCGTGCGCATGGTGCGTGAGGGCAAAGTGCGCTCGGCAGATGGCCAGGACGTCGATCTGCGCGCCGACACCATCTGCATCCACGGCGACGGCTCGCACGCCGCCGAGCTCGCGCGACGGCTGCGCGACGCCTTCGAGTTGGAGGGGATCGCAGTGCGGGCCGTGGGTTGAATGGCGCCGAGCGGCCGGGTTGCGGAACGGTGTCCATCGAAAGCGCAAGCCATTGAGAAATCCGTTCTCGCGGGGACGCATCATCCCGCGCGTGGGTGTAGCTTAGAGGTCTGCCGGCGAACGCGGTGTGCGTTCGCCCATCTACCGGGGGCAACATGCAGCAGCCGAAGTCCGCTTTTCCGCCTGATCTCGATGTGCAGGAAGAGGACGAGGAGCCCATCATTTCATTGGGCAACGCTGCGCCGCGGCTCACCGCGCAGCATCGTGCCTCGGCACAGCGCGAGGTCGAGAAGCTGGTCGACAAGCTGTCCGCCGATCTGCCCTCACTATTGAACGAAGCGGGCGAAGCGACGATGAAGATGAATCGCGCTCCTGGCCGCTGCGTCATGCAGGGGACGGGCGGCGCGGTGAGCGTGTCGTGGTTCCCGGCGCAGTTCGATGAGACGTCGGCGGGCGAGTTGCAAGTGATCGAGTGGCGCGGCTTGGTGACGCTGCCCGGGTCCGCGCCGAAGCCCGATGCCAAGGCGACGATCGTCGAGGTGTCGCTCTTTCACCTGGTGCGCGGCGCCGGTCCGAACGAGTGGACCTGGCAGGGCGACAAGGAGCCAACGGCGTTCGAGACGGAGGGGCTCGCGCAGCGTTGCCTCGAACGGCTCAAGGCGCGTGAGGCGAAATCGGCCAAGGCGATGGCGGCCAAAGCGACAGCCGCGCGAGGCTGAAGGCCAGCAGCCTTGGCGTTACGGTAGTCGAAAAATCAAGGTGGGTAGAGCCGGTATCGGTTGGTCGCGCGCGCAAATCCCTCGGATTCGCGCGCCCACTGCTCGAGCAGTGGCGTTTCAGCGCCGAGCTCCACGGCCTGCCGTAGCAACCGAGATCCGGACAGCTCCTCAATACCGTTGTAGCGCCAGACAAATTCGCGCGGGTGCCGCGCGAAAATAGCGCGGAGGAGCCGCACAGCCGCATCGACCGGGTGGAGCGCGTCGCGATCCGTGACGTGCAGCGCGATCATCGGTATGCGCTGGCCGGCGAACTTCTCGCCGCGTCCGATCGTGCGTGATGTCGAATCGAACCGGATGCCCGGGATGTGCCGGCCTTCCAGCTCGCGCGCGATCGCCCCCGCGTCGTGGAGCCACGGCGCGCCGACGAGCTTGAGCGGCGACTCGGTGCCGCGGCCCTCGCTCAAGTTCGTGGCCTCGACGAACACCGTTCCCGGATAGAGCAGCGTCGCCTCGACGTCGCGAATGTTTGGCGATGGATTCACCCACGGAATACCCGTCTCGTCGAACCACATCGAGCGGCGGTATCCGCGCATCGGCACCACGGTCACCTCGGCGCCGATCTGTCCGCTTCCGGCCAGATAGCGCAGCAGCTCGCCCGGGGTGAGGCCGTAGCGCAGCGCTACCGGGAACTGCCCGACGAACGATCGAAATTCCGGGCGGAGCACGCCCCCTTCCACCCGGTCGGCGCGAATGGGGTTGGGACGGTCGAGAACGATGAACGGCTTGTGCGATGCGTTCGCCGCCAGCGCCATCGTCCAGACGTAGGTGTACACGCGCGCACCGACGTCCTGGATGTCGTACACCAGCACGTCGACGCTGCGCAACATCTCTTCGGTGGGCACGAGCGTCGCGCCATAGAGCGAGTAAACCGGCACACCGGTCGCGCTGTCGACCGCGGTCGCAACGTGCTCGCCGCCGCGCGCGAGGCCTCGCAGTCCGTGTTCAGGACCGAAGAGCGCCGTAAGGCGCACGCCGGGCGCGCGGAAGAGCAGATCGATCGTGCTCGTACCGTTCCGGTCGCGGCCGCTGTGATTGGTGATGAGGCCGACCCGCTTTCCGCGGATCAGATGCAGGGAGTCGCTGAGCAGAACCTCGATGCCGGGTGCGACGGCCGGTTGCTGAGCCGCCGCGGATCCCGCGACGGCGAGCGATACGAGCAGCGAGAGCATCCGAGCGCGCATGACTGACAATACCTCAATGGGCGCGCCAGCGCCGCGGATCAACGCGGATCGACGCGGATCAACGCGGATCGACGCGGATCGACGCGGATCAAACAGGAGGGCTACCTTAGAAGCGTTGCGTGCTGCTCACGCAACAACTAGCACAACGCCTTAGACAGGGAAAACGTTACTCCATGATGCTCTCCGACTCCGCCTAGTCATGTGGATTGTCCGGCTCGCCCTGCGCCGTCCGTACACGTTCGTGGTCGGCGCGCTGCTGGTGATCATCTTCGGGGTGATCAGCGTGCTCCGCACGCCGACCGACATCCTGCCGGAGATCAACATTCCGGTGGTGTCGATCATCTGGCAGTACTCGGGGATGGCGCCGGAAGAAATGGAGCGGCGCATCGTCACGATCAGCGAGCGCGCTGTGACCACGACGGTGAACGACGTCGAGCACATCGAGTCGCAGTCGCTCAACGGCGTCGGTGTCATCAAGGTCTTCTTTCACCCGGACGCCAAGATCGAGGCGTCAGTGGCGCAGCTCTCGGCCATCTCGCAGACGATCGTGCGCGCCATGCCGCCCGGGATCACGCCGCCGTTCATCGTCCGCTACAACGCGTCGAACGTACCGATTCTCCAGCTGGCGCTGTCGAGCGAAACGCTGTCCGAGCAGGAGCTCTACGACCTCGGTACCAACTTCATCCGCACGCGCCTGGCGACTGTGCAGGGTGCGTCGGTGCCGCAGCCGTACGGCGGCCGGCCGCGGGCGATCATGGTCGATCTCGATCCCAACGCGCTCTATGCCAAGGGGCTCTCGGCGTCCGATGTCAGTAACGCGATCAGCGCGCAGAATCTGGTGCTTCCATCCGGCACCGCGAAGCTCGGCGAGCGCGAGTACAACGTGCGGCTCAACGGCAGCCCGGATGCGCTGGCGCAGCTGAACGATCTTCCAATCAAGCAAGTGAACGGCGCGATGGTCTACATCCGCGACGTGGCGCAGGTACGCGATGGCTACTCGGTGCAGACGAACATCGTGCGCCGGGACGGGCGTCGCGGGGCGCTGATCACCATTCTCAAGAGTGGCGCCGCGTCGACGCTCGATGTCGTGCAGCGGGTGAAGGACGTGCTGCCGGGCATCCTGGCCCAACTTCCGCCGGCGCTCCACACCGAGCTCTTGGCCGATCAGTCGATCTTCGTACGCTCGGCGATCAACGGCGTGACCCGCGAAGCGATCATTGCCGCCTGCCTGACCGCGATGATGATCCTGCTCTTCCTCGGTAGCTGGCGGTCGACGGTGATCGTGGCGCTCGGCATTCCGCTGAGCATTCTCTGCTCGCTCATCGCGCTGGGCGCGCTCGGTCAGACAATCAACGTGATGACGCTCGGCGGACTCGCGCTGGCGGTCGGGATATTGGTCGACGACGCGACGGTGGGTGTAGAGAACATCCATCGCAATCAGGCGGCCGGCCGGCCGATCGACGAGGCGATTCTGGTGGGCGCCCAGGAAATCGCCGTACCGACCTTCGTCTCGACGCTCTCGATCTGCATCGTGTTCGTCCCGGTGTTTTTTCTCAACGGCGCGGCAAAATCGCTCTTCGCGCCGCTGGCGATGGCGGTCATCTTCGCGATGCTGGCATCGTATCTCATTTCGCGCACGCTCGTGCCGACGCTGTTGCGCTACTCGATGCAGCGCGAAGCGGCGCTCGGCGAGGAACACGGCTCTCACGCCGGCGGCGGCTGGTTCGCCCGCCTCCATCACGGCTTCGACGATCGCTTCGAGCGCGGGCGACTCCGCTATCGCGATGCCCTCGGCTGGGCGCTGGCACACCGGCGGCGCGTCGGCGTCGGGTTTGCCGTGTTCTGCGCGCTCAGCCTGCTGCTGATTCCCTTCGTCGGACAGGATTTCTTTCCGCGCGTGGATGGGGGCCGGATCAGGCTGCACGTGCGCGCGCCGGCGGGCACCCGAGTCGAAGAGACCGAGCAGCTCGTCGCCAATGTCGAGCGTACGATCCGCCGCGTCATTCCGCCGGGCGACCTGCGGCTGATCCTCGACAACGTCGGCATCTCGAGCACCGGGGGCAGCAACCTGGCGTACAGCGACAATCCGACCATCGGCGCGGCCGATGGCGAAATCCTGATTTCGCTTGCGCCCGACCGTCGCGGCGATACGTGGGACTATACCAAGCGCCTGCGTCACCAGCTGCGCATCGACTTTCCCCAAGCGACGTTTTTCTTTCAGGCCGCCGACATCGTCTCGCAGATTCTCAACTTCGGCCTGCCCGCGCCGATCGATGTGCAAGTGATCGGCACGAACAAGGCGGCCAACTACTCGATCGCGCGACAGATCGCCGAGGCGGTGAACCGCGTTCCCGGCGCGGCCGACGTGCACGTGCATCAGGTGATGAACGCGCCCGAGCTACTCTTCTCGGTCGATCGCGTGCGCGCGAGCCAGATTGGCCTCTCGCAGCGCGATGTGGCCAGCAATCTGCTCGTCTCACTCAGCTCGAGCGGACAGACGTCACCGAACTTCTGGCTCAACCCCGTCAACGGCGTGAGCTACAACGTGTCCGTGATGACACCGCAGTATCGCATGTCATCGATGGATCAGCTCACCAATACGCCAATCGTGGCGACGGGGGCGGCCTCCGGTGCGGTGCCGCAGCTGCTCGGCAATCTTGCCACGGTGCGGCGGCGTCAGGCGCTCGGCGTGGTGAATCACTTCAACGTCCAGCCGGTATTCGACGTGTTCGCCAATGTCCAGGATCGCGACCTCGGCGGCGTGGCCGCCGAGGTGGACCGCATCATCGAGCGCGTGCGGCCGCATTTGTCGAAGGGTGCCAGCATCGTGGTGCGTGGTCAGGTGGCCAACATGCGCGCCTCCTTCCTGGGGCTCGGGCTCGGTCTGGCGTTCGCTGTCGTGCTCGTGTACCTGTTGATGGTCGTCAATTTTCAGAGTTGGACTGATCCACTGATCATCGTGATGGCCCTTCCAGGCGCGCTGGCCGGCATTCTGTGGATGCTCTTCGCCAGCCAGACCACGCTGAGCGTGCCATCGCTCATGGGCGCGATCATGGCGATGGGTGTCGCGACCGCGAACAGCATTCTGATCGTGTCCTTCGCGAATCAGCGCCGACGTGACGGCCTGTCGGCGACCGACGCGGCGCTGGAGGCAGGCTTCGTGCGCCTTCGTCCTGTGGTGATGACGGCGCTCGCGATGATCATCGGCATGCTCCCGATGGCGCTCGGCATCGGCGAAGGCGCGGAACAAAACGCTCCGTTGGGGAGAGCGGTCATTGGCGGACTGATGTTGGCGACGCTCGCCACGCTTTTCGTGGTCCCGGTGGCGTACAGCGTGCTTCGCAAGAGGCATCCAATGGAGCATCTCGTGCCCGAAATCGCGGTGGGGTCATGACCGGCCGCTCGCCTGGCGCGCGCCGCGCTCTGGCCGCCGGCCTGCTGCTCTTCATCGCGCTGCTCGCGCTTGGCATCGTGCCGCGCGTGCTGCGGCGCCGCGAGCTGCTTGCCGACGTCGGCACACGCGCCGACGGCGCGCCAGTCGTCTCCGTCTTTGAAGCCCGCCGCGCGGCGAACGCATCCCAGATCGAGCTGCCGGGATCGGTCGTCGGTCTGCACGAGACTCAGGTGTACGCCCGCACCAACGGGTACATGAAGCGCGGCCTGGTCGAGATCGGCCAACGCGTTCGCAAGGGACAATTGCTGGGCGAGCTCGAGACGCCGGAGCAGGACCAGGAGATGAGCCAGTCGCGCGCCGCGCTGGCGCAAGCGGAGGCGCAGTTGGCGTTGACGCGAACGACGCTCGACCGATGGGAGAAGCTCGTGCCGCAGGGCGCGGCTACGCGGCAGGAGCTGGACGACAAGCGCGGCGCGTTCAACGTGGCCAAAGCCAACGCCGATGCGGTGCAGGCGAATGTGCATCGTCTCGAAGAGCTCAAGCGCTTCGCGCGCGTGACCGCGCCGTTCGCGGGGGTGATCACCGCGCGCACCGTCGACGTCGGCGCGCTCGTGTCATCGGGAACGACGGCGGGCTCGCGCGGACTGTTCAGCCTGGCGCAGATCGACAGCGTACGCGTCTTCGTGAACGTGCCACAGACCAACGTCGCGTCGATCGCGCCCGGCTTGCCCGCTGACGTTGCCGTGCAAGAGCTCGGGGGCGTCGTCTTTCACGGCCGAGTCGCGCGTTCGGCGAACGCGCTCGATCCGTCCACGCGCACGCTGCTCACGCAGGTAGAGGTCGCGAATCCGTCCTTGAAGCTGCTTCCGGGTATGTACGCCCAGGTACGATTCCGGTCCACGCGCGCGAGCCCGCCGTTGCTCATCCCCGCCAACGCGCTGCTCATCCGCGCAGACGGCCCACAGGTCGCGGTCGTCCGTCCTGATGGACGGGTCCATCTGCAGCGCGTCGAGCTCGGCCGAGATTTCGGCAACGAAGTCGAGATCGCGTCGGGACTCGACGATCACGCGATGGTGATCGTGAATCCGTCGGACGAGGTGATGGAAGGCGCAATGGTGAAGGCGTCGCCGATCGTGAGGGCCAAGGAGTAGGCACTCGTGCCGGATCCTTAAGGGTGCACAGTGTGCACGTCACTCTCGGTGCGCGTGATGGTGACGAACGCTGTCGCCGCCAGCGCCCACGGTGGGAGCTCGACGCCGGCGTCGAGACGGCAGACGGCGAGGCGGTTGGGCAGTAGCGTTAGGGGGAGCGAGTGTCCTCCGCGCTGCTCGTCATTCATCCAGGGGTTCGGCCTGCGTCAGAATTCCGCCACCTCACGTTGGGTTCTCGCGGCGACGATACTGGGATCGAGCATGGCGCTCGTCGATGGCACCGTCGTCAACGTGGCGCTGCCGACCCTGCAGTCCAAATTCGACGCTACCGCTGGCGACGTCCAGTGGATCGTCGAGGCGTACGCACTGTTGCTCTCGGCGCTCATTCTCACCGGCGGAGCGTTGGGCGATCGGTTCGGGCGGCGGCGGATGTTCGCGGCCGGCGTCGCGGTGTTCGCTGCGGCATCCGCGGCGTGCGGGCTCGCGACGTCGCCGATGCAGCTCATTATCGCGCGCGGCGCGCAGGGTGCTGGAGGAGCGTTTCTCGTTCCCGGCAGCCTGGCGCTCATCAGCGCCAGCTTTGCCGGCGCTGCCCGAGGTCGCGCCATCGGCACATGGTCCGGGTTCAGCGCGATCGCCGCGGCCATCGGGCCGGTGGTCGGCGGGTGGCTGATCCAACACAGCGGCTGGCGCGCAATTTTTTTCATCAATGTGCCCCTGGCCGCGGTCGTGCTTGCGATCACCATCTGGCGAGTGCCCGAGAGCCGCGATGATGATGCCAAGTCAATTGATTGGCCCGGCGCGATGCTCGTGACGATCTCCCTCGGCGCAATCGTTTACGGGCTCATCAGTGCGAGCGAGTCTGGCTTCGGCGAGCGGCGGGTGATCGCGGCGCTCGCGCTCGGACTCGTCGTGTTGGGCCTCTTCGTGATCGTCGAGCGGCGAGCGCGCACGCCAATGGTGCCCACATTGCTGTGGTCATCTCGCACCTTCATCGGTGCGAATGTGCTCACGCTCTTTCTCTATGCGGCGCTCGGCGGCATGCTTTTTTTCTTGCCGTTCGATCTCATCGCGGTACACGGCTATTCACCGACGGCCGCTGGCGCGTCTTTACTCCCGCTGACCGTGCTGATGTTCGCGCTCTCGCGCTGGTCAGGCGCGCTCGTGGGTCGGTACGGTGCGCGGAGGCCGCTGATCGTTGGGCCGACCATCGCGGCGGCGGGCTTCGGGCTGTTCGCGCTCCCCGGAACCGGGGGAACGTATTGGACGACATTTTTCCCGGCCGTCACCGTGCTCGGCATCGGTCTGGCCGTGAGCGTCGCGCCGCTCACCACGGCGGTGATGAACTCGGTCGATACCCACCGCGCAGGCGTGGCATCCGGCGTAAACAACGCCGTCGCGCGCACGGCGGGTCTCATGGCCGTGGCGCTCTTCGGCGTCGTGGCGCTGTCGACCTTTACATCGACGCTCCGCGACCGGCTGCAGACGCCAGGGATACCCGCATCAGCTCGTGCCGTCGCGATCACGGCGCCCTCCCGCCTGGCGGCTATCAAGATTCCGGAGGGCACTAACCCAACGGATGCGGCCATCGTTCAGCGGGAAGTTGGTGTCGCCTTCACCCGGAGCTTTCGCATCGTCGCGCTGCTCGCCGCCGGGCTCGCGCTGGCCAGCGCACTCACGACCGTCATCATGATTCAGGATCCGCCGCACTCGCAGCGCGCCAGATGAGCTCTTCGGTCGCGTCGGCGGCAGACGCGCATCCCGCCAGACCCATCGCAAGCGCCGTCTCGGCGCGCAAATGCTCCAGCACCGCGCGCGCGCCGCGCTCGCCGTCGAGCGCGAGTCCCCCCAGCACCGGACGCCCGAGCAACACGGCGCGCGCGCCGAGCGCGAGCGCCTTCAGCACGTCGGTGCCGCGCCGGATGCCTCCGTCGAGCAACAGCTCGCAGCGGCCGTTCACCGCCGCCGCCACATCGCGCAGCACGCTGATCGTCGCGGGCACGCCGTCGAGTTGGCGTCCTCCGTGATTCGAGACGATCACCGCCGCCGCGCCGCGCTCCACGGCGAGCTGCGCGTCTTTCGGCGAGAGAATGCCCTTGACCACGATTGGGAGCGGCGAGATCTCGCGCAGCCAGTCCACGTCGTTCCAGGTCAGCGTCTGGTCCCAGCGCGACGCGATATAGGTGGCGAGCGCCGACACGTCCGACGATTCGCCGAGCGAATCGAATGGTGCGGCATGACCGGCGAAGTTGGCCAGCGAGAGCACGGGCGACATGGTGAAGGCGTTGCGTTTGTCTCGGTCGCGTTGGCCAGCAAGTGGTGTGTCGACGGTGAGGCAGATCGCCCCATAGCCGGCCGCGCTTGCTCGCTCCACGAGCTCGCGGGTGACGGCACGGTCGCGATAGATGTAGAGCTGAAACCAGCGCGGCCCGCCCGATGCTCCGGCAATTTCCTCGAGGGTTCGGTTGGACACTGTGCTGGCCACCATGATCGTGCCCGCCGCGGCGGCTGCGCGCGCCGTCGCCAGCTCAGCCTCGCTGCAGACCAACCCGTGCATCGCCATGGGAGCGACGAGCACGGGGAAGGAGACCGGAGTGCCGAGCACGGTGGTGTCGAGTCGCGGCACCACCCCGCGCAGCATGCGCGGCATGAGCTGTATCCGCGCGAACGCCGCGCGGTTCTCGCCGAGCGTCCACTCGTCGCCACCGCCGCCGGCGATATAGTCGAACACCATTGGCGGAAGCGCCGCCTCGGCGAGCGGCTCGAGCGATTCCAGGTTCACGATGTCGAGCATCAGGCGCTGGTCCCAAGTGGGCGTGGCGGCCGGTTCACTCATCCCTGGCCAGGAAGTAGCTTATAGGCGCCTTTCTCGCGAGGATCTCCCGCCGATGTTGAAGGACTATCCCGATCATCATGACGCCGACTTGGTCATCAAGCTGTATGAGCTACGCCGTGAAGCAACCTTGCGGCAGTCGCGCGATGCGGTCAGCGCGTTCTGGCCGAAGACGGCCGCCGACGCCGTCGCCGTCCTCGATGGAAAGCACCCGCTAAACGTCGCGGTCCGTCAGGTCGCGAGCTACTGGGAACTGGTGTATGGCATGGCGAAACATCGGATCATCGATCCGGAATTTCTGATGGACAGCAACGGCGAAGGCATGTTCTTGTACGCCAAGGTGGCGCCCTTTCTGGCCGAGATTCGCGCGGTCGGATCGCCGAGGCAGTTCGCCAATGCGGAATGGGTCGCGACGGAAACCGAAGCGGGCAAGCAAACGTTCGCCAGGATAAACGCATACGTGCAGAAAGTGCTCGCGACGAAGTAGGAGACCATGGCGGACAGTCCGGCAACACCCCCGAAAAAGAAGAAACCGCCGTTCAAGACGGTGTGGAAGGAAGCGCGGCAGCTCATCTGGCGGCATCGCGCGCAGGTCGCGCTCGGGCTCGTCATCATGCTGGTGGACCGGCTCGCCGGCTTCGTGCTGCCGTTCAGCTCGAAGTTTCTGATCGACAACGTGATGATGAGGCATCAGTCGCAGCTGCTCTGGCCGCTCGCGACGGCGGTTGGCATCGCGACCTTGGTGCAGGCGGTGACGACCTTCGCGCTTTCGCAGGTCATGAGCGTCGCCGCGCAGCGCGCGATCGTCGACATGCGCCGCGAGATCCAGCGCAAGGTGCTCCGTCTCCCGGTCTCCTATTTCGATTCGACCAAGACGGGCATCCTGATCACGCGGATCATGGAGGACGCCGAGGGGATCCGGAATCTCATCGGCACGGGCCTCGTGCAGCTGGTCGGCGGGGTGGTGACGGCCGTGATCGCGCTTGGTGTTCTGTTCTACATCAACTGGCATCTGACCTCGCTCACGCTGCTGTTCCTCGCCGCGTTCGGCGGAGCGATGGCGTACGCGTTCACCAAGCTGCGTCCGGTATTTCGCGAGCGGAGCAAGATCAACGCGGAGGTCACGGGTCGGCTGGCCGAGACGTTGGGCGGCGTGCGCATCGTCAAGGTCTATACGGCGGAGCGGCGGGAGCAGAAGGTGTTCGCCGTCGGCGTGCACAAGCTCTTTCGCAACATCGCAAAAACGATCACCGGCGTTTCGGCCATCACGTCGTTCACGTCGGTCGTGGTCGGCGGGGTCGGCATTCTGATTATGGTCGTCGGCGGGCATGCGGTGCTGGCCGGCCGCATGACGACCGGTGATTTCTTCCTCTACATCTTTCTGATCGGACTGGTCTCCTTCCCGTTGATTCAGATCGCATCGATCGGCACGCAGATCAGCGAGGCATTCGCCGGGCTCGATCGGATTCGTGAAGTGATGGCGATGTCGAGTGAGGACGAGACGGATGCCGAGCGTGCGGGGGTTGAGGAAATTCGTGGCGACGTGCGCTTCGACGATGTGAGCTTCGAGTACAACCCGGGCGTGCCGGTGCTGAAGCACGTGTCGTTTCACGCGCCGGCCGGCTCGACCACGGCGCTGGTCGGATCGAGCGGGTCGGGGAAGAGCACGCTGATCTCGTTGGTCATGGCGTTCAATCACCCACAGTCCGGCGCGATCGCCGTCGATGGCCGCGACATCGAGTCGCTGCGCATGCGCGACTACCGGTCGCACCTCGGCGTCGTGCTCCAGGACAACTTCCTGTTCGACGGCAGCATCGCGGACAACATCCGCTTCGCCAAGCCGGGTGCCACGCTGGAGGAAGTCATCGGGGTAAGTAAGATCGCGCACTGCGATGAATTCATCGATCAGTTCACCGACAAGTATGAGACGATTGTCGGCGAGCGCGGCGTGAAGCTCTCTGGCGGCCAGCGGCAGCGCGTGGCAATCGCACGCGCCATTCTCGCCGATCCGCGCGTATTGATTCTCGACGAGGCCACCTCGAGCCTCGACAGCGAGAGCGAAGCAAAAATCCGCGATGGCCTGCGGACGCTGCGCCGTGGCCGCACGACGTTCGTGATCGCGCACCGCTTGAGCACGATCCGCAGCGCGAATCAGATCCTGGTGCTGGAACACGGTGAGATCGTCGAGCGCGGCACGCACTCCGAGCTGATGGCGATCGGCGGCCGGTACCGGGAGCTGTACGACCGGCAGCACAACGTGGAAGAGGATCAGTACATCAATCCGGGCGAGGATTTCACTCCTGAGCCGGAGGCCCTCATTTCGAGGAGCCGAGCCGGCACTGGGGCTCCGCGCACTTTGTAGCGGGCGTCGGACGTCCCTATTCAATCTTTCCAGGCGGCAATGAATACAGCAGCCGCGCTGTTGCCCGATCGCGCGCCGAGAGCGAATCGGCAAGCACCCACGGCGCCATGATGTCCGCCGAGCCATCGCTGTGCCCGAGTCCGAGCACATGGCCGATCTCGTGGAGCGCGATCGCGCGAACGCCGCGGCCGTTTTGCGTCGCGCCGTCGGTGGCGCGGATGGCGAGCGCGATGTCGGCGCCCACGATCCACCGATGGCCGCGCGCCCGCCACTTCGTCAATCCGGACGCCGACTCGGACAGCTGATCGGTCCACTTGACGCGCACTTCAGCAGACGCCGAGTCGTCGACGAAGGTGAAGCGCACTGGTAGACCGACATCGCTCCACGTCGCGAACGCTTCCTGCACGCGAACCAGAAACGACGACTTCCATCCCGGGAGCACGGAATCGCGGTCGACCCACACGCGTACGGGACGTTGCGTGCGATCGGACCAGCGCTCGAGCACGGAGTCGCGGTCCTGCAGCATCTGGCGGAGATACGTCCCGCCGGAGAGCTCGGCCACCCGCTGCCTGGTGTTGACTGCCCGCTTACCCGCGCGCTTCACCACCGGCTTCGCCGCTCGGTGCGCCATCTCCGTCTCCAGCAGCACGCGCCCGTCCAGCGCCGCCGTGCGATACAGCACGACGCCGCCGGCCGCGAGGCAGGCTCCAGTCACGATCGAGAGGACGAGACGAGGGCGCATGTTCGAGTGAGTTTCGCTCGGAACAGGTGGGAGAACCAACGAACGACTGATCTGGGAGGATCACGACGCCAGGCGTAGCGTCGTCACGCGGAGTGTATGCTTCACTACCCGATGATCGGCACTTCGATCCGCGCGCGCGGGTGTTGCGTCGCGCGGATGCCGTGAGTCGGTGGTGATACCGCCCGAGGCGAGAGAAACAGAATGTCAATGCGTTGGATGATCGGATTCGTCGGGATGACTGTTGGTGGCTACATCGGCTGGTGGATCGGCGCGCAGGTCGGTTTCATGACGGCGTTTTTTCTCAGCATGGTGTTCACCGGGGTCGGGTTGTGGGTGGGTCGCCGCTTAGCCGCCGAGTATCTCGAGTGAGTCGCTCCTAGTTGTTCTTCTTGCTCGTCGCCAATACCTCGGCCAACGGTCGCAGCGAGCGGAAGACGCCATCGTGCATGATGGCCACGTGCTGCAATACGCCGAGGATCTGCTCGACTTCCTTGCTGAAGAACACCTTGCCCACCCACGTGCCTTGGCGGATGCGCTCGACCACGCGCATCACCACCGGCCCACGGTCGTCGGCGGATAAGGTGCGGAGCGAGAGGAACGCTTCGCGCGCGTATTTGCCCTTGAAGCGCACCGCATTCTTGTCGTTGATCAGCAGCTCGCTGACGATTCCTTCGATGAAATGCCGCGGCCATGGATCGTCGGACCGCGCTAATTCTTCGAGGAGCGCGACGGCCTCGCGGGCCATCCCGTCCGCCGCCTGCAACACGTTGTTGCCGAGCGCGCGTTGAGCGAGTTCGTGCAGGCGCGCCAGCCGCTCTCGTCCAACGCTGCGTAACACCTCGACCGCCGCGTTCTGCCTCGGCCAGTCGCGGCTCTTCAGCTCGCGGACGATGATGGCCGCATAGTACGAGGGGTCGAGTCCGACGCTGGCGACCGAGCCGAGGGACATGGACTCGATGGCAAAGATGAATCGCTCGATTTGGCGCGGCGACAGCAAGCCCGCGTTGTGGAGCGACTCCAACCGCTTGAGCTGCACCGGTCTCCGCGTTTCCGCCGCCAAGAGCTGGCCGACGACGATGTCCTGCGCGTGGGACGACAGCGCGGCGAAGAGATCGATCGTCGAGAGTACCTCGGACAGCACGCTCGGGTACTTGGAGAGATCGGCGACAATGTCCCACCCCGCGAGCTCGCCGGCGGGACTCGCGCTGAGAAACGTGCTGGCGAACCAGACACCGCGCCGGACGATCTGTGCCTGCGCGCCGTCGGAGTAGATGGTCTCAACGCCGCGACAGAGTGCCTGCACGAACCAGAGATGGAGATCTTCGGCGGACTTGGCGTGGACCTCGGTGGCGTAGCGGACCACCGCCTCGTGCTCGTCGGGCAGGAAGTTGCGATCCATGGCGATGAGCTTGAGCTGCTCTTTGAGGTAGCTCATGCGCAGCTTCGTGCCGCGGCCGAGCACAATCTCGACCGCGTCGCTCGCCGCGGCCTGGAGCGCTTCGGAATTCGGCGCATCATGCGAGGGACGCGCGAAGGTGGAGCGCATCTCGAACACGTGCGCCAGCTTCGCGTATTCGGCGTCGCTGATGAAGCCGAAGTGCCGCGCTTCCTCCAGCACGATCGCGTCATCGCCCGCGCGGCTACCGTCGGGCCCGTCGATCTCATCGAGCGCGCGCTGCGCCGCCGCATCGCGATCGCCGAGCTCCTGGAACTTGCGGCGCAGGGACTCCACGCAAGCGACCCAGATCATGACATACGCCGCGCGGCTCGCACCCGCGGCCGCGGCGCGTACCGCCTCGTCGAACATCGACCGATCCTGCTCATCCGGGATGCGCGCCGAGTACGGCGCCAATGGCGTCGCGATCGGTTCATCGCCGAGAAGCGGGGGGTCCTGGAGCACGAAAGCCATGCGCTAAGTATCGGCGTGGCGGGCGCATAACTGGATTGACTCCGGGCGTCGGTCGTCGGCGTCAATGCGATTGATCGGCGTCCGACGTCCGTCGCCTGACGCCCGACTTTCTCAGGGCTCCGTTCGCACCAAGATGCTGGCGTAATCGAGCTTCCCACCCTTGTCGGGATACAGGGAGATCTCCTTGATGCCGCTCACATCCTGCCATTTGATCACGTCGGGCGTGTTCACGACGGGAAGGGAGGGGGGCAGATTGAGAGCCTTGATCGACTGCGGTGAGTACGGCAGCGCGCTCAGGCGATAGATCGTGATCCAGTCGGCCTTGCCATCCACGAAGACGATCTGAAGCTGTCCCGACTTGTAAAAGTTGGCGGGGTAGACCTTGTCTCGAATCGTGACGGTCCGCTTCTCGTACGGCGGTCCGAGCACGGCCGCGACTTCCTTCGGGGTGCGCCCCGCGATCGCCGCGATGTCGGCGATGACAGGCACCTCGGCATCGGCGATCCGGGGAGCGGCGCCCACCTCGGAATGAAAGAAATCGGACAGCGACCCCAGTGCCGCGCGCCCTTGCGGGGTTTTCTGCAACGCGACAAAGGTGCCGCCCGCGCTGGCAAGCAACAGCACGAAGAGCAACTTGAGGCCGAGGACGCTCGGCTTCGGCGGTTCATATCCGCAGTGTGGGCAGCGTTTGGACTGGCTGCTCATCATCTTGCCGCATGCGGCGCATTCAGTAATCGGCATCGAGCAGCGTGACGGGAAGTCGGAGGCGTGGGCCGTACTCCAATACGACGGACAGCGCCACCTTGGAGCAACGCATTTTATCCGGCGGCTGCTCTCGCGGCCGCTCCCTTCGCGCGTATTATTCACCTCCGCCCACGGTCGGACAGCACGCGGGCTTGAAATTCGCACAATGTTCGCGACACCCGGCACCCCACACCCGACACCCCGCTTTCATGCACCGCGAGCATCACCAGTGGTACAGTCCGTCGCTCGGTCGCGAGATGGAGATGCTCGTTCACGGGCACGGTGGCGCTCGCGTCCTCGCCTTTCCGACGTCGATGGGCCGATATCACGAATGGCAGGATTTCGGACTCGTTGGCGCGATGCGCGAGCATGTGGAGAACGGGTGGATCCAGATCTTCTGTGTGGATTCGGTGGACTCCGAAAGCTGGTACGCGAAGTACAAGCATCCGCACGACCGCGCGGTGCGCCACGAGCAGTACGACTCGTACCTCGTCAATGAAGCGCTTCCATTCACCGCGTCGCGCAACGGCAACCCGTTCGTGATCGCGGCCGGCGCCAGCTTCGGCGCCTATCACGCGATGTGCTTCGCGTTCCGCCATCCCGGAATCGTCAACCGCGTCGTCGGAATGAGCGGCCTGTACGACGTCAAGACGCTGACCGACGGATACTCCGATGACGCCGTCTACTTCAGCAATCCGAGCGATTTTATCCAGAACGAAACGGACTGGGGACGCCTGGAGGCGATGCGGGGAATGGACACCATCCTCGCCATTGGTAAAGACGACGGGGGGCGAGCCAACAACGAGCGGCTCTCGGCCAGTCTCGCCTCCAGGGGAATTCCGCACCGGCTTCGCCTGTGGGACGGTTGGGCACACGACTGGCCGTACTGGGGCGACATGTTTCGCCTGTACGTCGGTGGCCAGGGCTAGGGGCGATCTCATCAACACCGGGAGCAGCGATGTCCAAGAAAGTGGGGTTGATGGTCGGTCGAGAGTGGTCGTTCCCTCCCGCGTTCATCGACGAGGTGAATCGGCGTGACGAGGGTGTGACGGTCGAATTCGTGAAGCTGGGCGGCACCCGGATGGATGAGGCAATTCCGTACTCCGTGATCGTCGACCGTATCTCGCACGAAGTGCCGTACTATCGCAGCTACCTGAAGCACGCGGTGCTCGAAGGTGTCACGGTGATCAACAACCCGTTCATGTGGACGGCGGACGACAAGTTCTTCGAGTCGTCGCTGGCGACCAAGCTCGGCATTGCCAGCCCGCGCACGCTGGTGCTTCCCAACAAGGCCTACCCGCCCGGGATCGTGCACGACGAGAGCTTGCGCAATTTGATGTATCCGCTCGACTGGGCGTACATCGTCGATTACATCGGCATGCCGTGCATCCTGAAGGACGCGCACGGCGGCGGATGGCGCGATGTCTACGTCTGCCGAACGCTCGACGAGCTGATCAAGAACTACGATCAATCGGAGCAGCTGACGATGATCGTGCAGGAGTTCATTCAGTT
Organism: Gemmatimonadales bacterium; assembly: GCA_038228795.1. Taxonomy (GTDB): domain Bacteria; phylum Gemmatimonadota; class Gemmatimonadetes; order Gemmatimonadales; family Gemmatimonadaceae; genus JALZAE01. The sequence continues at coordinate 37,535 of JBBROY010000018.1, read as the reverse complement.
CGAGCAGTTCGTACGCTGTCTCTGTCTCGGCCAGCAGGATGTGCTGCCGATGAAGTACGACCCGAGGGAGCGGAAATATATCCTCGACCATCAGCACCTCTCGCCGGAGCTCGGGGCGCGCATCGTGAAGGATTCGCTCACGCTCTGCCGCGCGCTCGGCTACGACATGAACAGCCTCGAGTTCGCGGTGCGTGACGGCGTGCCGTACGCGATCGACTTCATGAACTGCGCGCCGGACATGGACATTTATTCGCTGACGCCCGAGTACTTCCAGTGGGTGGTGACGCACATGGCCGACACGGTGATCCGGCTGGCGCAGAACCCGAGGCCGCAGATCGATCGGCTGGCGTGGGACGGCCTCTTCCGGCACGGTCGCGCGTGACGGCGGCAGCGCCGTCCACCGCCCACCACGGCGTGATCGCGCGCTATCACGACCTCCTCACCGACGAGGTCGCCGCGGAGACGCAGGCGCAGCTCGATGATGGGCTGCGCCGGCTCGGATTGTATTTTGGCGATCGCCCCTTGTGCACGGTGCTGCGCCCGCGGTTCATGACGGCGCCGCAGTATCGCGCCATGCAGCGGCGCGGCGCGATTCTGCTCAAGGCGTTCGACCGCGCGCTGCAGGTGGCGATGACGACGCCCGCGCTCCGGCAACAGTTCCGATTGCTCGACTGGGAAGAACGCCTGGTGCACGTGCATCCGCGCTTCCGCGACGCGAGCCCGACCTCGCGCCTCGACGCCTTTTTCACCGAGGGCGATCACGGCCTGCGATTCACCGAGTACAACGCCGAGACCCCGGCCGGCGCCGGATTCAACGACATCCTGACCGAGATGTTTTACGGATTCGCCGTCATGCGCCGTTTTCTCAGGCGTTACGACGTGCTGCCGCTGCCCGTGCGCCACAGCGTCATGCAGGTGCTGCTGCACGCCTTCGCGCAGTGGTCGGCGAACTCGAAGGAAAAGCCTCGCATCGGAATTCTCGATTGGCGCGAGGTTCCCACGACACGGGAGTTCACGATCTTCCAGGAGTACTTCCAGTGGCACGGGCTCGATTGCATGATCGGCGACCCGCGCGATGCGGAATATCGCGACGGCAAGCTGTTCGTTGGCGGAGAGCACGTAAATCTCATCTACAAACGCGTACTGATCAGTGAGCTGCTGGAGCGGTGCGGCGAGGACGGTCCGATCGTTCGCGCGGTGAAGGAGGGCGCGGCATGCATGGTGAATCCGTTCCGCTGCAAGATCCTGCACAAGAAAGCGAGCTTGGCGGTGCTGAGCGACGAGCGCAACGCCACGCTCTACACCGAGGACGAGCGCCAGGCGATCGAGGAGCACATTCCGTTCACGCGCGTGGTCGAGGAGCGGCGGACGATGTTCCATGGCGCGCCCGTCGACCTGCTCCCCTTCATCGCCGAACGGCGCGACCAGATGGTGCTGAAGCCGAATGACGAATATGGCGGAAAGGGGATCGTGCTCGGATGGGAGGTGAGCGACGCGGAATGGAAGAGCGCCATCGCCACCGCGCTGAGCGAACCGTACATCGTGCAGGAGCGCATCGTGCTACCGACCGAGCCCTACCCCAACTGGATCGACGGGCGCGTGCAGATCCACGACCGGATGGTCGACACCGCGCCCTTCTGCTTCGACGGCTCCTATGTTGCCGGCTGCATGACGCGCATCGGTACGACATCTCTGATCAATGTCACCGCCGGCGGCGGCTCGAGCGTGCCGACGTTTCTCGTGGAGCAACGATGACGAAGCGGGGACACCCCACAGCCGCCCCACCTGAGGAGACTCGCCCATGAAAGAACCCTCCCTCACCATCGGGATCGAAGAGGAATACCAGATCATCGACCCCGAAACGCGGGAGCTCCGTTCGTACATCACGGAGATCCTCAAGGGCGATCAGCTCCTGCTGGCGCAGGTGAAGCCGGAGCTGCATCAGTCGATCGTCGAGGTCGGCACTGTGGTCTGCCGCACGCCGGCCGAAGCCCGGGCGGAGATCGTGAAGCTGCGCGGGCTCGTGATGGATCTCGCCGGCCGCAACGGACTTCGCATCGCCTCCGCCGGGACGCATCCGTTCTCATCGTGGGTCACGCAGGAGATCACGCCACTCGACCGGTACCTCGGCGTCCAAAATGACATGGCCGAGCTGGCCAAGCGACTGCTGATCTTCGGCACGCACGTGCACATCGGCATCGAAGATCGCGACTTCATGATCGATGCCATGAATGCCGCCAGATATTTTCTGCCGCATCTGCTCTGCCTCTCGACCAGCTCGCCCTTCTGGATGGGGCGGAACACCGGCTTGCGCTCCTATCGCAGCGTCATCTTCCGCAACTTTCCGCGCAACGGCATCCCGCGTGTGTACGAGTCGTACGCCGAGTATCAACAATTCGTCGAGACGCTGGTGCGTACGCGCAGCATTCCCGACGCCAGCAAGATCTGGTGGGATGTCCGGCCGCATCATCTGTATCCGACGCTCGAGTTCCGCATCTGCGACGTCAGCACGCGCGTGGACGAGGCGATCTGCATCGCGGCTATCATCCAAGCCATCATCGCCAAGCTCTGGAGATTGCGGCGCGACAACATGACGTTCCGGATCTATCCGGCGGACCTGATCGAAGAGAACAAGTGGCGCGCGGTGCGATACGGGATGAGCGGCAAGCTCGTCGACCTCGGCAAGCAGGAGGAGTTCCCCGCCAAGCACCTCCTGACCGAGCTGATCGAATGGTTCATCGGCGACGTCGTCGACGACTTGGGCAGCCGCAAGGAAGTCGAGTATGCCTACAAAATCATGAATGAGGGAACCAGTGCCGACCGCCAGCTCGCCACCTTCGAGCGCACCGGCAGCCTCAACGCGGTGGTCGACCAGCTGATCGAGGAGACCGCGGAAGGAGTCTTGGAGCCGGCACGCAGCTAGTTTTCTGAAGGTGACATTCCGAGCTGTGCCCCCGTCCGATACTCAGTACAGTGGCCCGACGCCTGAAGCCCGACGCCCGACAACCCTACGTCATGTCATCTCGCCCCGTCATCGGCATTCCTACCCAGACCCTCGCTGAAGTCGAGGATCAGTTGCCGCGCAGTTGGGTCATGCGGCAACGCTACGTCGAAGTACTCGTGCAGCACGGCGCCATTCCCTGGCTCATCCCGCTCGATCAGGATCAGGTGACGCTGCGCGGCATCTTCGACCGGATCGACGGGCTCTTCTTGATGGGCGGCTTCGACGTCGATCCACTGAGTTACCACACGGAGCGCGACGCGGTCTGCGGCCACACCGACCCCGCGCGCGACGAGACGGAGATCACGCTTGCGCGCTGGGCGATGGAAGAGCAGATGCCCGTATTCGGCGTCTGTCGCGGAATGCAGATCGTGAATGTCGTGCGCGGCGGTACCCTGTGGCAGGACATCGCCGCCGAGATGCCGGACGCGGTGAAGCACGACTACTTCCCGTTGCATGGCCTATACGACCGCGATTTTCTGTCGCAGGACGTTCGCGTCGTGGCGGGCACCAAGCTGCGCGAGATCGTCGGCGTCGACACACTGCCCGTCAACAGCATGCACCATCAGGGCATCAAGACGATCGGCAAAGGGCTCGTGATCTCCGCCACGGCGAGCGACGGTCTGATCGAGGCGCTCGAAGGGGACGTGCCAGAGCAGTGGATGGTCGCCGTGCAGTGGCACCCAGAATCGCTCGTAGACGCCGACGAACGGATGCGGCGACTTTATGCCGCGTTCACCGACGCCGCGATCGTCTACGCCATGCGCGGCAGCGCCGCGGTACAGGGCGCCTGATCCAACAAGCTGTTACGGCTGGATCAATGAGCTCTTCTTGAGGAGCTGTCCCACCAGATTCTGCAAAGCCAACTCCCAGTCGGTCGGAGCGTTCGGGAACTCCACGTGCCGGCGGCCGTCGATCAGACGCGCGATCTCGGCGCTGGTCATGGGTCCGCCGCTCTGCCTGACGAGGAGTCCTTCAGCGCCCGCTCGCAGCACGTTCCCCTCGGCGTCGGCGAGCGCGCCGGTGAGCTCCAGAAGTTCGACCGTCTGGCCAGCTACCGACGGTTGAGCACGCGGCACTCTCCGCCCGGTTCCGATCGACAAGGAAGAGCTGTCCGCGCTCGCGTGAAAGCGAACGAGCCGCACGGCGATCAGGATCACGTATTCCACTCGCGCCTGGCGCGCGCCCGCCCGCACGCGCGCGAGCCACCCGGATGTCGGCATTCGAACGGAGATCTGGGCCGCCGGTGTCGCAGCGTCGCAATCCCGGTTGAGCAGCACGCATCCGACGTACACCTCAGGCGCGCCGTTCGCCGGCGATGACGAGCCGGGGAGGGGATGCGTCGCCTTGAGATCATCGACGAATGCGGTCATGCGCGAAATGAGCGGCGCCATCACCGAGTCGCTCGGATAGTCCGGCGGCGGATGCGCCCCGCGATCGAACGCGACGGGGAAGTGCCCGACCGGCGCCTTCCCGAGCGCGGCGGTGCCGACATAGTAGGGCGCGATGTCGACGAGCGTGGGATCGATCGCCCAGCCCTTCTGAAGCGAAACGCAGGCCGAGCTCAGCGCGCCGATAGCCAACACGCCGCAGAGGCGAACGCGCACTACGGCATCTCGCCGCGCAGGATGGTGGCCAGCTTCAGATGGTCGATATTTCCGCCTGAGATGATGCACACGATGCGCCCTGAGCCGGCGCGCCCGGACAGCGCCGCAGCCACCGCGGTCGCCGCCGCCCCTTCGGCGATCACGCGCGCGCGGCGCGCCACCAGCTCCAGCGCGTGGGCCACATCCGCCAGCGGCATCACCAACGAGCCCGACAAGAGATCGCTCGCGATCGGCCACATCTCGGCCAGGACGCTGCGGCCGCCAATGCCGTCGACGAAGCTGGCAGCGTACTCGACGACCTGCGGCGAATGCGCGAGCAGCGACGCGCTGAAGGGCGCGGCCGTCTCGACCTCTGATGCGAAAACGCGCGTGCCGGGCGACACCGCGCGCATCGCCGAAGCGATGCCGCAGCTGAGCCCTCCACCGCCGTACGGGACGATCACCGCGTCGATGTCGGGCAGCTCCTCGGCGATCTCCAAGCCAATCGTCGCGTTGCCGGCGATCACGGCCGGGTCCGACACTGGATGCACGAAAAACCCCTCTTCGCCCGGATAGCCGTGGTCGATCAGCACCTGCCACCAGCGCTCGAACGGCAGCTTCACCGCCACACCGCCGAGTCGCTCGATCGCGGCCAACTTCGTGGCCGGCGCGTGGTCCGGCACGATCACCCGGCAGGGCACGCCGAAGCGTCGCGCGCACCATGCGACGCCTTGCGCCATGTTCCCGGCGCTCGCGGTGTATACGCCGCGCGTGAGCCGCTCGCGCGATACCTGCGCCATCGCGTTGCCGGCGCCGCGAATCTTGAAGGACCCGATCGGTTGCAGATTCTCGAGCTTGAGCCAGATCTCCGCCGGCCCATCGACATCCAGCCTCACCAGTGGCGTGCGGATCGCGATGCCGCGGATGCGTTCGCGCGCCGCTTCGATATCGCCGAGCGACGGCGGCGCGAGCGGCGCGATCTCACTCGGCATGACGCAATCCTCCCAGCTCGACGCGAGTGCCTACGCCGTGATGCACCGCCTGCACGTAGATATGGTAGGCCGCCGCCAGATCCTCGATCGCCAGACCGAGCGACTTGAACAGCGTGATCTCATCCGGTCGCACCCTGCCGGTGATGGCGCCCGTCAGCACCTGGCCGAGCTCTCCGCGAATGTGGTCGTCACCGATCGTGCCTTCGTTCCTCGGGATGAGAAAATCGCCTGCCTCGTTCACCGCCGATTCGCGGCGATCGACGAACAGCGATGCCCGCGCGACCGCCGCGGAATCGAGCTCGCGCGCCGTGGCCAGACTCGCGCCGACCGCGTTGACATGCGCACCCGGTGAGATCCACGCGCCCTCGAGCACCGGCGTCCGCGACGCCGTGACGGTGCAGATGATGTCGGCGCCCTCGACCGCCGTCCGGGCGTCCGCGCTCGCTTCGATCAATGCGGGATGCCGCGCGGCGTTGCGCGCCACGAACGCCGCGGCCTTCGCGGGCGTGCGGCTCCACACACGCACACGGTCGATCGTCCGCGCCTCCATCATGGCGTCGAGATGCGTCTGAGCCTGCACGCCCGCGCCGAGTATGGCGAGATCGTGCGCGTCATCGCGGGCAAGCGCGCGGGTCGCGACGCCTGAAACCGCCGCGGTGCGAATGGCCGTGATGGAGGAGGCATCGAGGATCGCGCGCAGCTCGCCGTGCGCCGTGTCGAACAGCAGCACCGCGCCCTGGTGCGAGTCGAGCGGAGTGGCATCGTTTCCCGGGAACACGGTGATGACCTTGGCGCCGACCGCTTCCGGAGATGCGAGGTACGCCGGCATCACCGCGAATGCGTTCGGCCCGTTTGGCAGCCGCATCACCGTACGCAACGGAAGCGCGGCGCCGCCGCTGGCAAGCGTACGCAGCACATCAGCCATCGTCTCCATGCAGGCAGCCATCGGCAGGAGCGCGGCGACGTCGCGATCGGAGAGCAGGAGCATATTGTAGTTGTGCGCTATGCGACCACGGACCGCGTCAGCCGTTCAACGGGTCGACGTCGTGACCGCAGAACTTGCAGACGCGCGCGCGCACCAAAATGCGCTCGGCGCACCACGGGCACTCGCGCTCCGAGCGCGACGGGGACGAAATTGGGCGCGGCGTCCGGACGAGCGGCTCGATCGCCGTCGCCGGACTGCCGGCGGTCGTACCCGTGCGGCCGCGGCGTGATCGAGAAATGCGGCGGCGGCCGGGATGTCGAATGAAGAGCGACGCAACCGTGATGGCGGTGGCGCACCACAGACCGTAGAGCGCGGTGTGCGCCAGCTCGCCGCCGAACACCGGTTCATCCGTCAGGAAGAGCGTCGCGGCGGAGAGCAGGACGCCGCCGAACCACGCGCTGCCAAGGGTGCTGATCAACTGCATGGAGCGCCGGCGGCGCTGGCGGCCGCTCCGGCGTGGGAGCGACCAGTAGACCCCGGCACCGAGTAGCGTGCCGACGAGCATTCCAAGCCGTAGGCCGAGATCACCGCCCGACAGACCGAGCGGCAAACGCACGCCACTGGCCAGGGGCAGCACCACCAACAGACCCGCTCCGAGCACGGCTGCGATCATGCGCGCCCCGCCGGAATCGGCGACTGGCGCGGTGCTCGGAATGGGCGAGTCGGCGTCGGGTGCGGTCATGGTTCGATTGGAGTCCGGAGGCGGCGAAGTCCGAATGTTAGACGGGTCGCCGCGCCGCGGCAACGCGCGCCGTCCGCGATGGTCGAATGAGAAAATTCTTGCGGCCGCATTGTACCCGCGAGCGCGTCGGCGCAGATTCCGCGCCCATGACCACACGCTGCCCGACGATCCGCGGTGACGGCCGCGACCGAGCGTGAAGCTTCGACGTACACTGTCGACGCTGTCGCTCGTGTTCGTGATGTACTTCAACACCTCCGGCGGGCCTCACACCACCGAGACACTCGTCGCGAAAGTCGGCCCGGGACTCGCGCTACTCATCCTGCTGCTCATTCCGGTGTTCTGGTCGCTGCCCGAGACGCTGATCGTCGCCGAGCTCGCCAGCATGCTGCCCGAGGAAGGCGGGTATTACCGCTGGGTCGATCGCGCCTTCGGTCGATTCTGGGCATTTCAGAACGGCTGGTGGACGTGGCTGTACTCGTTGGTCGACATGGCCATCTATCCCGCGCTGTTTCTGCAGTATCTCCATTTCTTCGCGCCGACCCTCGGCGACTGGAACGGCCGGCTCGTTCAACTGCTGGTCATCTGGGTGGCGACGCTGCTGAACCTGCGCGGCGCGCTGCGGGTGGGATGGGTGTCGGTCCTGAGCGGCGGGTTCATCATCATCACATATCTGCTGGTCGCGATCTTCGCGCTGCCGCACATCGCGCACGTGCCGTGGCACCCGTTTGCGAAGATGGGCAGCGGTACGCTCGGCGGTCTAGGCGTGGGGCTTTCCATCGCCTTGTGGAACTTCATTGGTTGGGACAACGCATCGACGGTGCAGGGCGAGGTCGTCGATGCCTCGCGCAGCTATCCGCGCGCGCTCGCCTTCGCGCTGCCGCTGGTGACGATCAACTATTTCATCGCGCTCGTGCCGACGTTGGGCGCGACGGACTGGACGACCTGGGTCGATGGTGGCTGGCCGCAGATCGCCGCGGCCGCGACTGGACGTGCGGGTCCGGTGCTGGCGGTGCTTGTCGCGATCACCGGGATGGTGAGTGCGGTCGCTTTGTTCAATGCGCTGCTGATGGCGTATTCGCGAATTCCTCTCGCCATGGCATCCGACGGATTATTGCCGGCGTTTCTCGAGCGAACCGACGACCGGGGCACGCCGCAAAACGCTGTGCTCGTCTCGGCGCTCTTCTATTCGCTCTGCACCGCGTTCCCCTTTGCCGGACTCGTCGTCGCCGACGTGCTGCTGTATTCGATGGCGCTCTTTCTCGAGTTCGGCGCGCTGGTGATGCTCCGCCGGCGGGAGCCGACGCTGCGCGGCAACTATCGCATTCCGACCGGCACGTGGGGCGTGGCGGCGCTCGCAATGCTGCCGTTCGCCGTGCTGGTACTCGTGGTGGCGCTGGAGGTTCACGACGGGGAGTACGGTGCGCCGGCCGTCATCGGCGCGCTCATCGTGGCCGCGCTCGGACCGCTGCTGTACCGGATCGCGTCGCGGAAAACGCGCGCGCGGGAAGTGTGCTGACTACTTCTCAGCTCCGTAGCCTCGCAGAATTTGTCCGCCCTTCATGACGAAGCGGACGTTTTTCACGGCCGTGATGTCCCGTGTTGGATCGCCGTCGACCGCCACCAGGTCGGCCAACAGCCCCTCTCGGACCGCGCCCAGTCGCTCCTCCATGTGTAGCATTTTGGCGTTGGATGATGTCGCCGCGCGGAGCACCTGCGCGGGCGTCATGCCGTAGTCGACCAGCAGCTCCATCTCGCGCCAGTTCTCGCCGTGCGTGAACACGCCCACATCGCCGCCCATGCAGATCGGGACGCCCGCCTCGAGGGCCGCCTTCGTGCTGGCCCTCTTCTCCTTGATGCTGTTCGGCTCGGCGTCGACGCCGCGCTTCCATCCCCGATAGCGAAGGATCGCATCGCCGGCAGCGACGGTCGGGCAGAAGAAGACGCCGTGCTCTTTCATCAGGCGAAACACTTCCGGCGTGCCGCCGTCGCCGTGCTCGATCGATTCGACGCCGCCAAGAATCGCGCGTCGCATTCCCTCAGGGGTGCCCGCGTGCGCGACGACCGGCCGCCCAATGCTCTTCGCCGTCTCGACGATCAACTTGATTTCGTCGAGGGAAAAGGTCGGCCGTGCCTCGCCGTTCGGACCGGCGCGGTAGTCGGCGTAGATCTTGATCCAGTCCGCGCCCTTGCCTGCTTGGTCGCGCACGACACGAACGAGTGACTCACCGTCCGCTTCTTCCGCTCCCTGCGGAATGTCCCAGCGCGGATCGAATCCCTTGGGTGCATACGTGCCTGTCGCCACGATCGCGCGCGTGACGACGAACATCCGAGGCCCGGGAATGATGCCCTGACTAATGGCCTGCTTCAGGCCGACATCCGCGTAGCCCGCCCCTTCGGTGCCGAGATCGCGCGTCGTGGTGAAACCCGCCATCACCGTCGCCCGTGCGTGGTTGACCGCGCGCGCCACGCGCAGCGCCAACGCCTCGTGCAGCACCTGATCGTTCCACGGTGTCTCGTTGTACGGGTGGAGGAGGAGATGCGAGTGACCCTCGATCATCCCGGGCATGAGCGTGGTGTTCGGGAGATCAATCGTCGTCACTCCCGCGGGCACGCTCACTTGCGCGGCGGGCCCCGCGGCGGCGATGCGGTCTCCTCGCACGAGAACGATCCACCCCGCGTGAGGAGCATCCGATACGCCATCGTACACCCGTGCGGGCCGAAGGAGGTACTGACCGGGGGTGGCCTGCGGCGTCTGGGCGGAGAGGGCCGTCGAGAGCGCGGCGAGAGCCGCGATGGTACGAAGCACGAAGGTCATGAATCTCGGGATGAGGGTCGCGCCGAATATGATTCGGCCGCACAGGCGCAGCAATGAACGCCGCGTTCCCTCAGGCCGCCGCGGGCACGCGCCGAGGAAGCTTGACCAGGGACGCGCCTCGCCGCAGATATGCCTCATCGAGCCCGAGCGCGCGCTTGGTGGCGACATCGCGCGCGAGCCCGTTGCGCTCGCGCATGAGCGCGATCGAGCGCGCGGCGCCGAGGCGGTGCGGAGGAGGCAACGTCGGGATGGGCCAATCGCTCCCGTGAATGAGCTTCGCGCGCACCTCGTCGTGCGCCATCACCGCGTCGAGCGCATACCAGCGCAAGGGAAGTGTGAGCGCGGCGGTGTCGCCGTACATGCGCTCGTGGTCGCGTGCGAGCCGCGCGAATTCATCAACGTACGAGTGCTCCCCTCGCCGCGAGCGCGCGCCGCAGTGCGCGGCGATCACCGTCACCCCGCGCTCGAGCGCCGGTACCAATAGCGCAGGGCTGGCTACCGCCGGGTCGATGACTGGTGTGGTGCGCTCGCCGCCGGTATGCGACAGCAGAGGCACGCCGTGGTGCGCGAGCATCTCGTAGAGCGGAAAGCAGCGTCGATCCGCCGGGTTGAAGCCCTGCGTGACCGGCAGCCACTTGAGCAAAGCCGCGCCGGCATCGATGCACCGCTCCAGCTCGCGCGCCGCGTCGCGCCGATACGGATGCACGGAGCAGCCAAAGAGCAGTCGGTCGTGGTCACGGGTGAGCGCGATCGCGTAGTCGTTCGTGACGTGCAACGCGGTTCGCGACCGATCGAGATTTCCCTCGTCGTCGTGCACGGCGTCGAGCGCCAGCACCACCGCCGCATCGAGCTCGCTGGCGCCATTCACCGCGCCCAGCACCGCATCGCGTACCGCCCGCTCCAGCGTCTCGGGATTGCTTCCCTCCGGAATGCCGAGCCGCCAGCGAAACATGCGAAAGGGCCAACTCGCCATCAACGCCGGTGAGGTGTACCCGTGCTCGGGCAGGAAGGCCGAGACGTGAACATGACAGTCGATGTTCACAGGGCGCGGTCTGCGATCGCGCCAAGGATGGTCTGCGCGGCGCGCGATGCGGCTCCGTCGCGGTCGACCGCCGGATCGTACGCCGTCAGCGCCGCCGCCGAGATCGCGAAGCGCTGCGCCACCGCTTCGACCAGCTCGACCACTGACGCGACCGTCAACCCGCTGGGCGGCGCGAACTCGTTCGCGCGTCCTTCGCCCGGGTCGATCACGTCGAGGTCGACGTGAATGTACGCATGCTTGACGCGCGGCTTGATCCGATCGAGGATCGCGGTCACGGTCGCCTTCATCCCGCTCAAGAGGACGCGGCTGGCCGGCACGTGCGCGAGCTGCGAATGATCCATCAGCGAGCTCTCGGCCGCGTCGAGTGCTCGTCCGCCGATGTGCACCACGTCGTGCTCGGCCACCGCGTGATGTCCAGGCACGGTGCCGGCCATCGTCGCCCACGCGCGTCCGGTCAGTGTCGCGAGCGCCATGCCATCGAGGAAGCCGCTTGCCGAGGTATCGGGCGTATTGAAGTCGCCGTGCGCGTCGAGCCAGATCACGGCGACCGGCTCGGCGCCGAACCCGGCGATGGTGCCGAGCGCGGTGCCGCAGTTGCCGGCGAGCACGAGCGGAAAGCGGCGCTCTCGACGCGCGGCGCGCACGCGCTCGGAGAGCGCGCGATTGAGCGCGAAGCTCGTCGCGATCTCGGCGCGGAATTCGGACGGCGCTTCGACGGTCTCCTCGGCCAGCTGGTGCCCGCGCTGGGTGAGCGCGAAGCGGAGCCCGTCGTCGAGCAGGTGCGCCGGTCCGCGTCCCATGCGCAGGCTGCGATGCCCGGAGTCGTACGGCACTTGAATGATCTGGAGGTCCACGGCTGAGATATCGCCGCAGGGCCGGGAAGATTCAATGACCGTGGCGCGCCCTGCCATCGCACATACATTTCGGGCCGTGATCCCTGCCATTCAAACGTCGGCGCTTCGCAAAGTCTACCCGGCGCCGCCGCTCAGGAAAAAGCGCCGCGGTCCCACCGGTTTTCCCGGCGGCCCGCCGGCCGCATCACTCCCCGTCGCCGGACCGAACGGCATCATCGCGCTCGAGAGCCTCGACCTCGATATACACGAAGGCGAGCTCTTCGGACTGCTCGGCCCCAACGGCGCCGGCAAAACGACGACGATCGGCATTCTCACCACACGGGTAAAACCGACCAGCGGCCAGGCACTCGTCTCCGGCCTCGATGTGGTGCGCGATGAAGTCGGAGTGAAGCAGCGGATCGGCGTGGTGCCGCAGCGGCCAAATGCCGATCGCGCGCTGAATGTTCGGGAGAACCTGCTCTTTCACGCCGCGTACTTCGGCATTCCGCGGGCGCACTCCGCCGTGCGTGCGGGCGAGCTGCTCGAGAAGCTCGGCATCGCGGACAAGGCCGAGGCGAAGGTCGATGAGCTCTCCGGCGGGCAGCAACAACGGTTGATGATCGCCCGCGCCTTGATACACGAGCCGCGCGTGCTCTTTCTCGATGAGCCGACGGTCGGTCTCGATCCGCAGGCGCGGCTCGGTCTCTGGAACATTTTACGCGAGCTGCACGGTCAGGGCCGCACGATCGTGATGACGACGCACTATATGGCGGAGGCCGACGAGCTCTGTGATCGGCTCGCGATCATCGACCGCGGCAAGTTGCTGGCGCTCGACACGCCGGCAGCGCTCAAAGCGCGCGCTCCCGGCGGAACGCTGGTCGAGCTCGACCTCGATGGCGAAGCGCAGCCCTCGATCGACGACGCGGGAAAGACCGCCGGCGTGCTCCGCGTCGAGGCAAACGGTAACACCCTGCGCGCCTACGCCGAGCGCGGCGGCGAGGTGATTCCCCCGCTCATTCGCGTGGTCGAACAGCACGGCCGAACCGTGCGCGACATCCATCTGTCGCCGCCGAGCCTCGAGACGCTCTTCATCTCCCTCACCGGCAGGAAACTCGATTGAGCCAGATTCAGCCCACGCTGGTGCCAATTCGCGTCTCCGCGGCGCGTGTGTTCTTTGCGTTGTTCATGCGCGACGTCCGCATCGCGCGCCGCGAGCTGCCGTACTTCCTCGTCCGCACGACGATGCAGCCGCTGCTGTTCGTGGTGGTCTTCGGGTATCTGCTGCCGCGCATGGGTTTCATGGGCAAGGGCTACGGCTCGGCATTGCTTCCGGGCGTGCTCGCGCTGAGCCTCACGCTCTCCAGCATTCAGTCGGTCGCGCTTCCGATGATGGCCGACTTCGGATGGACCAGGGAGATCGAAGACCGCCTGCTGGCGCCGGTCTCGATCACGTACGTCGCGCTCGAGAAAGTCGTCGCGGGTGTCCTGCAGGGCGTGGTTGCCGCGCTGTTCGTTCTCCCGATCGCCCGCCTCATCATGGGGCCGATCGAGGCGCTGACGATCGTCAACATCGGGATGGTCCTGCTTATCACGCTCCTTGGCGCCGGTGCGTTCTCGGCGCTCGGGTTGCTGATGGGCACGGCGATCAGTCCGCAGCACATCGGCATGATGTTCAGTGTCGTGCTCGCGCCGATGATCTTTTTCGGCTGCGCCTATTACCCGTGGCAGGGACTCAGCGCCGTGCCGGTGATGAAGTACGCCGTGCTGGTCAATCCGCTCGTCTATGTCGCCGAAGGGATGCGCGGCGTGCTGACGCCGTCGCTTCCGCACATGCATCTCGGCATCGTGGTCGCGGCGTTGGTCGTGATCACCACGACGTTTTGGATCCTTGGCCTGCGGAGTTTTACGAAGCGTGCGGTGTCCTAGGTGCTCGATGATGCGACTCTGCGCGCATTACCCCAAGCGTGGACCCGTCGCGAGTGGTACGCCGGCCTCGCCACCGTGGCCATCGTGGCGGCGCTCGTCTACGCGAACGCGATCGCCAACGACTTCGTCCTGGACGATCGGCCGATCATTCTCAACAATCCCCTCGCTCATCAGCTGAGCGCGCTGTGGCGCGCGTTTACCGTCCCCTATTGGCCGGCACGCTATCCCGGCTCGGGGCAATATCGGCCGCTCGCCATCGCATCGTATGCGCTCGATTGGCGGGCGAGCGGCGGGAGCGCGCATTGGATGCACTTCGTCAACGTGCTCTGGCACGTCGGCGCATCGGGGCTGGTCTTCGCGCTCGCCGGGCAGTTCCTGCGCCTGAAGGGAGCGTTGGCGGCGTCGCTGATGTTCGCGCTCCATCCGGTGCACGTCGAGGCGGTGGCGAACGTCATCGGGAGAGCCGAGTGCATGATGACGGTGTTCGTGCTCTTGGCGTTCCTCGCCCACCAGCGGCGGTCGTGGGCGGCCGTACCGCTCTTCGCGCTCGCGCTCGCATCGAAAGAAAACGGCGTGGTGTTCGTCGGCCTCGCGTTGGCCAGCGACGCGCTCCTCTCCGAGCTTCCGCTTCGAGACGCCCTCCGAGGCAATCGGGCACGGTACGCGGCGTACGCGGGCGTCCTCGCGACATACGCCGCGGTGCTCCTCTCCATTTTTCACGGCCTCCGAATGAATGCGCAAGCCGCGACGCTTGTCGGCGCGAGCCTGCTCACGCGCACCATGACGGAGTTGACCATCGTGCCGCACTACCTGCGACTCCTCGTTGCACCCTTCGACCTGTCGTCCCACTACGATGCGCAGGTGATCCAACTGCAAACCGGTCCAACCGTCCTCGGGGCGGTGGGTGCGGCGATCATCGCCGTGACGACGGTGGCAATCTGGCATTTTCGTCGTACTGATCGCGTGATGGCATTCGCGCTCCTGTGGATTCCGATCGCGATCGCGCCGGTCACGAACATCCTCTTCGCCAGCGGAGTGCTGCTCGCCGAGCGCACCCTCTACCTCCCGAGCGTCGGATTCGTGCTGCTCGCGGGTGTGCTCGTCGAACGATGCTCGGAGCGCGCGCCCCGGCTCGTGGCCCTGGCCTCGATTGTGTTTGGCGCGTTCTTCGCCCGGCGCACTTGGACGCGCACGCCCGTCTGGCACGACAGCAAGGCGTACTTGATCACGCTGCTCCCCGATGCTCCGGCCGCCTACCTGCCGCGACTCTGAGCCGAATCCCTTAGCGCGGTCTGCCCGGAACCGCGGCGCGCGTGCGCTCCACGTCGTGCCCGTCGCTCTCCCACTGCGTCAGTCCACCCAGCAGGTTCGAAACGTCGTGCAAGCCACTCGCCAGCAGCACGCTGGCCGCGATCGCCGAGCGACCGCCCCCCTGGCATTGCATCACGAGTGGCTTGTCGCGCGGCAACTCGGCGATCCGCTCACGCAAGTGACCCACGGGAATGTTGATCACACCCGGCAGATGGCCTCCTTCCCACTCCGACCTGCCGCGCACGTCCACGACGACCACCCCGTTTTTCGCGACGCGCGCGGCGAGCTCAGCCACCGTGATCTGTGGAATCGACCGCGCGTCCGCGGCGACATCCACCGCGCCGGTCGAGAACCAGCCGGCCAGATCGTCCAACCCGATGAGCGCGAGCGCGCGCACCACCGCATCGAGTTGCGCCTCGTCGGCAATCACATAGAACGGCCGGCCGTATGGTACCAGCCAGCCGGCCCACGTCGAGAACGATTTGTTGAGCGGAATATTGATGGCGCCGGGCACGTATCGCTCGGCGAATCGCGCGGCATCGCGAGTATCGATCACCGCCGCACCGGAGCGGAGCGTAGAACTCAGCAACGCGTCGGCCAGCAGGGCAGGCTGGCTGAATCCGCCTAACGTGTCGGGTCCGTCCCGGTTGATCCGCTTCATGTGCGCGAAGTATGCAGGCGGCTCGGGCTGCCCCTCGAGCACGGCGCGCACGAACTCTGCCTCGCTCCGTGGCGCCAGCGCCCAGTTGGCAATGCGCTCATATCCAAGAGTGCTCTGCGGCATCGCGCCGAGTGACTTGCCGCACGCGCTACCAGCCCCATGACCTGGCCAGATCTGCAGGTGATCAGGCAGCGCCAGGAATCTGTCGATCGAGTGACGCAGATCCCGGGCGGCGGCTTCCATCGATCCCACCTGACCCGCGGCGCGCTCGAGGAGATCCGGTCGGCCGACGTCGCCGACGAAGATGAAGTCGCCGGTCATCGCCCCAAGTGGCGCGTCCGCCGTCGCGCGGTCGGTGACGAGAAAGGTGAGATGTTCAGGCGTGTGTCCCGGCGTGTGCATCACGGCAACCGTCACGTCGCCTAAGGTGATGACATCGCCGTCACGCAGGAGCCGCGCGCCACTCTCCGTAGCGAATGCGTACTGCCAGTCGGTACCGCCCTCACCGGACAGCAGCAGTTGCGCTCCGGCCGCCTGCGCGAGCTCGCGAGCGCCGGACACGAAGTCGGCATGAATGTGCGTCTCCGTCACGCACGCGATGCGAAGGCCGTCACGCTTGGCCAATCCGATGTATTGCTCCACATCGCGATTCGGGTCGACGACGATCGCCTCGCGCGACCGCTCGCAGCCAATGAGGTAGCTCGCCTGCGCGAGCGCATCGTCGTAAAGGCGGCGGAAAATCATCGGAACAGGTCAGCCGGCGCTGTTGCGCCGCACGTAGTCGATCGCCAACTGCGCGTAGTCTGGATTTCGCAATCCAATCTCGCCCGCCATCGCGAGCGCTTCCTGTTGTGTGCGCCCCTCGTCGAGCACGAGGAAGGGCAGCATCACCGCGCCGACGCGATTGGCGCTCTGGCAATGCACGAGGATCGGCCGCTTCCCGCTCTCCTTGAGCAAATCGCGCACGCGGTCGAACGTCGCGTCGCCCAGGGATGCCGGCGTGACCGGAAGCAGCACGTACTCCATTCCGGCACGCTCCACCGCCGCGCGCTCGTCGTAGCCGCGCGGCTCCTCCGCCGCCCGCAGGTCGACAACGACGCGATAGCCGGCGTCCGCCAACTGACCAACGTGCGCCTCGCTCATCTGGCCGGCGGTGGCCACGCCCTCGAGCGGCGCTCCGCCGTACGGGAGGGCGCGCGCGAGTGCCGCGGCCTGTTCGAAATCCGTCATGCTCGTCCCTCGGGTCGAGGCGGGAATCTCTGCTATTAGGTCGATGCGCGCCACTGCGTCAAGTGCGGCGGCTTACTATGCTTCGCTCTCCGCGCCCCCTCCATCTTGACGCTCCCCATGCACTGCCGTCGCCTCATGCTGCTCGCCGTGGCCGCCGCCGCTGCCGCCGCCTCGTCACCGATGCGCGCGCAGTCGGTGACGCGGCCGTTTCTCGAGTGGCACACGCTCGAGACAAGATACTTCGAGATCCACTATCCGACTGAATTCACGGAGTGGACGAAGGCGCTCGCCGAGCGCATCGACGCCGAGCACGATGCCGTGTCGCGGCTCGTCGGCTACTCCCCGCCCAAGCGGGTCACTGTCATCGTCGACGATCCCTTCACCTCGAGCAACGGCTTCGCAATCCCTCTGCTCGACCACCCGCTCATTTTTCTCTTTCCGACACCCCCCGAGCCGTCGGACGCCGTGGGAGACAGCCGCGACTGGCCCGAGGTGCTGAGTGTGCACGAGTATGCGCATATCGCGCACCTCACTCGACCTTCGCGCGATCCGGCCGAGCGGCGTTTGTGGAGCTGGCTGCCCGCGCGCCTTTCGCCGATGTCGTATCGCTCGCCGCGGTGGTTGATCGAGGGGTACGCGACGTACGTCGAGGGCAAGCTCACCGGGAGCGGTCGGCCGCACGGCGTGTGGCGGTCGGCGGTGCTTCGCCGGTGGGCACTCGAGGGACAGATGCCACGGTACGCGCAGCTCAATGGCAGCGGAGAATACTTCGGCGGCTCGATGGCGTACCTCGCCGGCTCGGCATTTCTCGAATGGCTGGTCGAACGCAATGGAACCGGCGACAGCTCGCTCGTCCGGCTCTGGCGCCGCATGACCGCGCGACAGCGTCGGGGATTCGATGATGCCTTCGCGGGGATCTACGGCGAATCGCCCGACGTGCTGTATGGACGCTTCATCGCGGATCTCACGGGCAAGTCGCTCGCGATCGAGCGCGCACTCGGCCATGACGCTGGTGCCACGCTGGTGCAGCACCTGAACTGGACCACCGGAGCGCCGTCGGTTTCGAGAGACGATTCTCTGATCGCGATCGAGCTCGCGTCGCGCGGCGAGCCGACTCGCATCGTCGTGTGGCCCTCTCGCGACCGCATCGACACGGCGGCGGCGGGGACGCTGGCGCAGCGCGCGCGCCAACTCGACCCGGAAGATGTTCCGGCGGCATCGGCCTATCCGCGTGCCAAACGCGCGATCGCGACTCTGCATCACGCCACCGGATACGCCTTCACCGACCCGCGCTTCTTCGCCGACGGTCGTCGCATCCTGCTCGTTCGCGACGCCGCCATCGGTGACGGCACCGTACTGCCCGATCTCTTCGCTTGGAATTGGCGCACGAACGATGTGCAACGCCTGACTCGAGGCGCATCGATTCGCAGCGCCGACCCTTCGCCCGATGGGACCTTCGCCGTCGGCGACCGTTGCGCCGGCGGGCGATGCGATCTGGTGCGCGTCGATCTCCTCAATGGAGAGATCCGGCTTCTGGCGCGCGGCAGCGTGACGGGATCGTATTCGCGTCCGCGCGTGTCGCCCGACGGGCGAACGGTCGCGGCATCGCTGCAGACAGGCGGCCGTTGGCGCATTGCGCTGCTGAGTGTAGACGGCGGCACGCCGCGCTTTGTGGATCCCGACGACGGCGCGAATCGCTATCAGCCCGCATTCTTCCGCGATGGCAGCGCGCTCGCGGTGGTTTCCGAGCGCGGTGGCATCGCCAATGTCGAACGGCTCGATCTCGCGTCGGGCCTGCCGCGGTCACTCACGCGCGTCAGCGGCGCGGCGCAGGCGCCCGAGCCGGATGGCCGGCAGGGCGTGTACTTCCTCTCGCTCCACGCGCGCGGGTATGACGTCCGCCATGTCTCGGCCGACTCAGCGCGAGTTGATGGTGTGGTCGCGCTCGACGCCCATCTCGAGCCGGCCGTCTCGCGTCCGGTCGAGCGCGCCGACACCTTCGCGCGCGTGGCGTTGGCGCCCGCGCGCAGGTACGTGCTCGGCCCGCGCGCGTGGCGCACGCTTCCCGTCGGCAGTGCGTCGGCATCTGGCGCATTCGGCGGACTCGCGCTGTGCAACATCGACCCCATTGGCAGGCTCGACATCATCGCCCAAGGCATCGTCGGCGATTCCTCGACCTGGCGGGGCGCATCGGTGTCGGCGATCTGGCGTGGCACGCGTCCATCGGCGCAGGCCGAGCTGTTCTATGCGCGCGAGCGTCCCTCAGCGCAGCGCGACCTTCATTCGTTAGGCACGGCACTCGACGCGGAATACGCCGGCGGCGATGCATCGCTCGAGTTTCGGCAACAGTACGAGGCGCAGTCGCACCTGATGCGCTTCGGCGCGAGCGTGGGCGGACTCCGCGGCGCGATGGTCGCACGGACGACGCGCGCTCTGGCCTTCGGCGAATATCGAGGCGCCGCGCGGCAGAGCATCGGTCGCAACGCCGTCGGAGAATCATTTGCGCTCCACGTCGCCGCCGGCCGCACCTCGCGCCAGAGCTGGGCGCGCGAGGTCGCGGTTGGTTCGCTCAGCGCCTTCTCCACGAGCTTTGGGCTCGGTGCGCGCGTCGATGCATCCGTGGGGTTGGTTGGTGCGTCGGCGCCGGCCTACGAGCAGTTCGCGCTCGGCGGTATGCGATCGCCACTATTCGACGGCACACTAATGAGCCAACGATTCGGTATGCCGGCGTTGCCGGTCGGCATCGGCCGCGGCCGGGTAGCGGCGACGTATCGCGCCGCCATCACGGGACTGATTGTCGAACCCTTTATTTGGAGCGGCGCGGCCGGTGACCGCATCTCGCGCTGGCAGCGAGTTGCCGGCGCGCAAAGCGACATCGTGCTCGGGCCATTCCCCTTCGTTCGGTTGCCCGCGGTGCGCATCACGGGCGGCGCCGGCTATTCCTTCGACGACCCGTTCCGCCATCACACCCGGGCCTGGGCGTCCATCGCCCTGCGTCCGTAACCGAGGGCGCACAACGACCACGCGGCGCGCAGCGTATGATCTTTGATCTACCCGATACGCATCGCCGCGTCACCGCCCGTCACGCCGCAGGAGATTCCTCCCATGCGCTTCACCCGCATCGCCTTCGTTTTCGCGCTCATCGTCACCGCCCGCTCGGCCGCGGCGCAGTCCGGCGCGAAAGCGCTCACGCAGAAGGACTACGATCAGTGGCGCACCATCAGCGGCGTCGCGCTGAGTCATGATGGGAAGTGGGCCGCATACTCGCTCGTGCCACAGGTCGGGGACGGCGAGGTGGTCGCGCGCGCGCTGCCGGCGGGCGCTGAATACCGCTACTCGCGCGGCTTCATCGGCCGGCCCGAGACGCGGGCGGGCGCGCAGGTGCGTACCGGTGAGCGTTCGCCCGCGGCACAGATCACCCCGGACGGCAAATGGGTGGTCTTCACCATCGATCCGCCGCGCGCGGAGGTCGAGCGCGCGCAGCGGGAGAAGCGGCGCCCGGCCGACCAGCCGAAGAATGCGCTGGGCATGATGAGCACCGCCGACGGTAAGGTCACCGTCGTCGACAAGGTGCGCTCATTCAAGCTTCCGAAAAACTCTTCGCGCTTTCTCGCCTATCTGATCGAGCCCGCGGACACGAGCGCGGCCCGGCGGGCACAGCGTGATTCGACTCGCCCCGCCGGTCCGCCGGCGGCGGCCGCGACACCGGGTGGCGCACCGCGTCCGATCGCCGACTCGGCCGGCCGTGGAGGTCCGCGCCGTGAGACGGGCTCGATGCTCGTGTTGCGAGATCTCTCCACCGGCACCGATGTGCCGATCGCCGACGTCACCAACTATTCGTTCGATGAGAAGGGCGGTTGGCTCGCCTACACCGTCGGCTCGCGCACTGGTGACACGGATGGCGCGTTCGCGCGCTCGCTCGCCGACGGCCGCGTGCTCACGCTCATGACGGGGAAGGGCAACTATCGCGGCCTGACGTTCGACAAAGCCGGCGCCGAGCTCGCCTTCGTGTCCGATCACGATGATTTCGCCCGCAAGCATCCGCGCTTCGCCTTGTACCAGGCGCCCCTCTCGACCGGAAAGACGAAGGTCGTCGTCTCGCACGCGGCGTTCGGCGATTCGTTGATCGTCGCGCCCGGCGGCCGCATCGCGTTCTCCGACGACAGCAAGATCCTCGAGTTCGGCCTGTCGCCCGCGCCACTCGACTCCATTCCGGCCGACTCGCTCGCCGACAAAGCGGTGTTCGATCTCTGGAACTATCGCGACGCGCGTCTGCAGCCGCAGCAGAAAGTCGAAGCGACTCGCGATCGCGACCGGTCGTATGCCGCCGCGGTGCTGCTCGACGCGAACATTGTGCGCGTGCTCGGCAACGATACACTTTCGAACGTCACCTTCTCGCGCGATGGACGCACGGCGGTCGCGTCCGGCTCTCTCCCGTACGCGCTCGAATCGATGTGGGGCGAGGGTGGCAGCGATGTGTATGTCATCGATGTCACGAGCGGGAAGCGCACGCGGGTGAAGAGCAAGGTACCGAGTGAAGGCGGCGCTCCGGCGCGCCTCTCCCCCGACGCGAAATACGTGGTCTACTACGCCGATGACACGCACTGGCACGCGTTCAACATCGCCACCGGCAAGACAGCCGACCTGACGGGCGCCATCAAGGGCGGGCATTTCGAGAACGAACAGTGGGATTCGCCGAGTTTGCCATCGCCGTACGGCGTGGCCGGATGGACGACGAGCGACAGGAGCGTGCTGATCTACGATCGCTTCGACGTATGGGAGCTCGATCCGTCCGGCACGCGCGCACCGCGCGTCGTCACCGATTCGGTCGGCCGCAAACAGCACATCACTTTCCGCATCGTGAACCTCGACACCGCCGAGACGGAAGGCGCGATCGACCCCGCCAAGCCCCTCCTGCTTCGCGCGACCGATGAGGCGACGAAGGCCAGCGGCTTCTACCGCGATCGGCTCGGCGTCGTCGCGGCGCCGGTGAAGCTCGTCATGATGGATAAGGCCGTCGGAGCCCCGACCAAGGCGAAGAGCGCCGATGTCGTGGTGTTCAGCCAGTCGACGTTTCAGGAATTCCCCAACCTGTACGTGAGCAACGGCCAGTTCGCCAACGCCACCAAGTTCACCGACGCCAATCCGCAGCAGGCGCAATACCGCTGGGGCTCGTCGGAGCTCGTGCACTGGACCAGCGATGACGGCGTGAAGCTCGACGGCATTCTCTACAAGCCGGCCGACTTCGATCCGAGCAAGAAGTATCCGATGGTCGTGTACTACTACGAGCGTCTCTCGGAAGGGCTGCACGGCTACGTCGCTCCCGCCGGCCGCAACGTGATCAATCCGACCGTCTACGTATCGAACGGCTATCTCGTGTTCGAGCCGGACATCGTCTACAAGACCGGCTATCCGGGAAAGAGCGCGTTGAACGCCGTCGTGCCCGGCGTGAAAAGCTTGATCGCCCGCGGATTTGTCGATGGCAACAACGTCGGACTGCAGGGACAGTCGTGGGGCGGATATCAAACGGCGTACATCATCACGCAGACGAACATGTTCAAGGCGGCGATGGCCGGCGCGCCGGTCGCGAACATGACCAGCGCCTACGGCGGCATTCGGTGGCAGAGCGGCTTGGCGCGCGCGTTCCAATACGAGCATACGCAGAGCCGCATCGGCGGCAGCATTTGGGAAAAGCGTGACCTCTACCTCGAGAACTCGCCACTCTTTTTCGCCGACAAGGTCAAGACGCCGCTCTTGATCATGTCGAACGACGGCGACGGATCGGTGCCGTGGTACCAGGGCATCGAGATGTTCGTTGCGCTTCGCCGGTTCAACAAAGAGGTCTATCTGGTCGACTACAACGGCGACGAGCACAATCCCACCAAGCGCGCGAACCAACTGGACATCGCGATGCGGATGCAACAGTTCTTCGACCATCATCTCAAGGGTGCGCCCGCACCCGACTGGATGACCAAGGGGATTCCGTTCCTGCAGAAGGGCCGCGACCAAGTTCCGTCAGTCCGCGCGACGTCCCAGATCGTGCCTTGAGCCCCGGATCGAGGAACCCTGATTTATTCTTATAAAAGCAGGCGCAGATTTTCTGCAGAGGAGCGCAGATTTGTCGTTGCACAAAACCAGGTGAGGTATCTGCGTTCATCTGCGAAAATCTGCGGCCGCCTTTTGTCGTCGTGGTACCCAGAGTATCCGCGGCTCTCATCCGCGGCCCCGTTAATCGCTTCAAATGTTGTTTTTTGACTTTACTTCCGTCCGCGCCACGCGTTACTTCTGAGCCTCGCCGCGAGTCCCAAAGGGATGACAGCCCGCGTCGCGCGGGCCCCTCAGTGCAATGCGGCGAGGAACGCGGTCATGAGAGAGTGGAAACGCCCAGGATTCCTGCGTCATCCGGGGGAAGGGGATCCATCGTGACGGACACGACCGAGGCCCGCTGGGAACAACACAACGAGGCGGGACGCGCCTACTTTGCCAAGAGCGACTTCGCTCAGGCCGAGCACGCCTTCATCGCGGCTATCCGCGAAGCGACCTCCCTCGGCGCCGACAATCTCCGTCTCGCGGCGAGCCTCAGCAGCCTCGGCCAGCTCAAGTACAAGCAAAAGGACTTCGCCCAAGCTGAAGCGCTGTTCCGCCGCTCGCTCGCCATTCGCGAGCGCGTGCAGGGTCCGGATCACTACAGCGTCGTCCAGAACATCAACAATCTCGCCGCGCTGCATTTTGCGCGAGGCGAGCTCGACCTCGCCGAGCCCCTCTTTCTCCGCGCGCTCGCCGTCAGCGAAAAGCACCTGGGCGCCGAGCACGCCGACGTCGCCGTTTGCCTGAACAACCTCGCCCGGCTCTACTTCCGGCGAAATGATTTCACCGGCGCTTCGCCACTCCTGCTCCGGCTCCTCGCCATCCGCGAGCACGCGCTCGGCGGCGAGCATCCCGAAGTTGCCGGCATCCTGAGCTCGCTGGTAAAGGTTCGCTTTGCCGAAGGACAGTACGACGCCGCCGAGCAGCTGTGCCGCCGCGTGCTGATGATCCGCGAGCGCACGCTCGCGCCCAACGATGCGGCGATCGCCACCACCCTCGATCAGCTGGCCGAGATTTTCGCCGCGCTCGGCAAGTACGACGAGGAGCTGGCGACTCGGAAGCGTGCTCTCGACATTCGCGAGGAATCGTCGGGGAAGGATGACGCGCAGGTCGTGAAGGCGCGCGAGTTCGTCGAGACGCTGCGCGCACAGCTCAAGGACGGCAGCGCCGCACGGCGGCCGCCCGGACCGCGGCGCGTCGCGACGCCCGCGGCAGCCGCGGCGCCGATCCCGGCAGCGCCGCCGCGTGTGTTCGTGCCGCCACAGTTGCCGATGTCGACGCCCATTCCCACGGTGGCGATGCCGTCGCCGGCCTTCGCGTCGGCGAGCATCGAAAAGTCACCCGCGCTCGCCGCTGACGCGCTTGCTCCGCCGCCAGCCGACGCCATCCCGGTAGCGGCGGTGGCGGTCGCTCCGACACCGTTCGTCCCGACGGCGATCGAGGTGCCGAAGCTCGTGCACGTGTCGGCAGACATGTTTGCCGATGCGTCCGAGCAGGTCGAATCGCCACGCGCGACGGCGTACGAGCCGCCGCTGCCCGGCACGCCGCCGCCGGCGGAGTTCATCACGAACGACACGCCACACGCGGGCTCCATCACGCATCGCCCGTCGCGCGAAGTCACGTACGCGCCCACGGGACTCGAGACCAACCGTTGGAAGTACGCGGCCGCCGCGGCCGTCGTCGGCTCGGTCATCGTTGGCGGCCTCTGGTTCGCGCTACGTCCGGTGAACGCGAAGGACGCGCCAAAGCAGACCGCGGCCGGTGTTGCCTCGCGAACGGCTCAGAAGTTGGCGGCCGGTCCGAGTTCGGGGATCGTCAAGGAGAGCGCGGCCGTGCAGACCGTCGACACGAAGCGGCCCGAGCCGCCCCCGCCTCTCGCGCCGACGCCGCAAGCGAACCGTCCCGTGCCGACGCCCACCCCCGCCCCGACGACCTCGGGGACGACACCGAACCCCTCGGCGAATCGCCCCGCACGTACGCCGGCGCCGGCGTCGGCCACGGGTCCGGCAATCGAGCCAGGCGCGCGCCTCAACGCGGCCGACATTTCGCGCTTCAACCTCGATCGCGTGACCAAGGGCATCGACGACAGCGTCCGGTCACGCGTCGATTCCGCCGGCCGCACGGTGCGCGTCCAGGGGCCCACCTTTCAGACCAAGCGGCCGAACGTGATTGGACGTCCGTAGGGGCGATCGTTCCGCCGCGAGCTACTCAGGGCGGAATCGTCGACGATTCCGCCCTAGTCGCATCCGGGGCCCGGGGGGCTCAACTTTGCCGGTCGTGATGCCGTCACTTATCGGTAGGGGTTCCATCTAGTCCCGCCGCCGAGGAGCGTCGTGCACAGGAAAACCGCGATCGATCTGGAGATCGAGCACCGCATAGCCGACCGCGACCGGCTCCTGCTTCGCGCGCAGCGCTCCAAGAACGGTGCGGCGACGGTGTCGGAGACGATCCCCTCGGCGGAGCTGCTCGTCCTGGTTCAGCGTGCCGCGCATCTCGAGCTTGCGCTCTCGCGGTATCTCGATGAGGAGTGGATTCGCGGCGCCACGCCGGAAGAGCTGATGCTGAACGCGCGCGATGCACTGCAGATGGACGAGGACGACGTGTTGCGCCTCGAGGCCTGAGTCGCGGATCGATCGACACGAGCAGTCGTCGACGTTTGTAAATCCGTGGCGCCCGTCTAGCTTTGTCCGCCATGGCTACACGACTCGCGGACGCTCCGCCACCGACGCCGCCTTCACCACCTGGGTGGAGCACCGAGGACTCGCGGCTCCTCTACAACGTGGAAGGATGGGGAGTCGGCTTCTTCGACATCAACGAGCGCGGGCACGCGGTCGTGCGCCCCGACAAGGCGAATCCGTCACGCGAGCTCGATCTGTACGAGCTGACGATGGACCTGGCGGCGCAAGGCATCGGCCTGCCGATGCTGCTGCGCTTCTCCGACATCCTGCGATCGCGGATCGAAGCACTCAACGCCACGTTCCGGACCGCGATCAAGGAGAACGGGTTCGACGGCGAATACACGCTCGTCTATCCGATCAAGGTCAACCAACAGCGGCACGTCGTGGAGGAGATCGTCCAGTTCGGCGCATCGGTCGGCGTCGGGCTCGAGTGCGGTAGTAAGCCGGAGCTGCAAGCGGTGCTCGCGCTGAGTGATGCGGCGCGCCACATGATCGTCTGCAACGGCTACAAGGACGAGGAGTTCATGCGCCTCGCCCTGATGGGCCAGAAGCTCGGGCACACCGTGTTCATCGTCGTCGAGCAGGTGACGGAGATCGAGACCCTCCTTCGCGTGGCGGACGACCTGGGCGTCGAGCCGACGGTCGGCGTCCGCATCAAGCTGGCGTCCGAAGGATTCGGGCGGTGGGCCGAGAGCGGGGGAGAGAAGAGCAAATTCGGGCTGACCGCGAGCGAGCTCGTGCGCCTGATCGACATGCTGCGTGAGCGCGAGCGTCTCGGCATCCTCAAGCTCATCCACTTCCACCTCGGCTCGCAGATCACCGACATTCGCTACATCAAGGCGGGTCTGCAGGAAGTCGCGCGGTTCTACGGTGAGCTGCGCGGCATGGGCGTCGACGTCACCCACGTCGACGTCGGGGGCGGACTTGGCGTCGACTACGATGGGTCGAGCTCGACCGTTACCGCGAGTGTGAACTACTCGCTGCAGGAGTACGCCAACGACGTGATCTACACCTTGGGGGAGGCCTGCCGCGAGCACGATCTGCCCTATCCTCACGTCATCTCGGAATCCGGGCGCGCGCTCACCGCGCATCACGCGATGCTGTTGGTCAACGTGATCGATGTGGAGTCGCAACAGGACGTCGCGCTCCCGCTCGTGGACGAGGATGATCACGCCATCTTGCACGAGCTGCTCGAGAGCTATGAGGGCATCTCGGCGCGATCGGTGCGCGAGGTGTACCACGACGCCAGCTTCGCGAAAGAGCGCGCGCAGTCGCTGTTCAACAGCGGCGTGCTGTCGCTGCGCGGGCGCGCCAAGGCCGAACAGCTCTATCTCGCCACCCTCAACGCCATCGCACGGCTCGCCACGAAGGACCGCGACGAGTACGAGGACATTATTGAAGAGCTCGAGGGGCGGTTGATCGACCGCTATTTCTGCAACTTCTCCGTATTTCAGTCGCTACCCGACAGCTGGGCGATCGACCAGATCTTTCCGATCATGCCGATCCACCGGCTAGAGGAAGAGCCGATTAAGCGCGGCACGCTCCAGGACGTCACCTGCGACTCGGACGGCAAGATCGATCGCTTCGCCGGCGGCAAGCACGGACGGCCCAGCATCGAGCTGCATCCGTTTCGCCATGGAGAGCCGTACATCCTCGGCATCTTCCTAACCGGCGCATACCAGGAAATCCTTGGCGACCTGCACAACCTGTTCGGCGACACGAACGCGGTGCACGTTCGCCTCGCCGCCGGCGGCGGCTATGAGGTGACGGATCTCGTCGAGGGCGACACGGTGACCGAGGTCCTCAACTACGTCCAGTTCCGTGCGGCAGACCTGCTCCAGATTTTCCGACGCAAGGTCGCTAACGCGAAATCGATCACGCGCCAGGAAGCGAACATGTTCGTCGCGGAGTATGTGGCGGGCTTGGAGGGGTACACGTATCTCGAGGGCGACGATACGCGAGAGTGAGAGATGGGGTTGGAGGCTAGAGGTTGGGGGCTGGGTCGCCGAGAGAAGAATTCGCCGGCGCCCCAGCCCCCAACCCTTTTTCAATGCGCGCCGATTCTCGCGCTACCGATGCAGCCCCCTCGCCTCCTCGTACCGTCGATTCACTTCCGTCCAGTTCACCGTGTTCCACCACGCGCCGAGATAGTCCGGGCGGCGGTTCTGATACTTCAGGTAGTACGCGTGCTCCCAGACGTCGATGCCGAGGATCGCGGACTTTCCATCCATTAGCGGATTGTCCTGATTCGGCGTGCTGGCGACCGCGAGACCGCCCTGCGCGTCGGCGATGACCCAGGCCCACCCCGATCCGAAGCGGCCGACGCCGGCGGCGTTGACCTGCTCCTTCATCTTCGCGAAGTCGCCAAAGGTGGACTTGATCTTGTCCGCCAACGCGCCGCTCGGCTCGCCTCCGGCGGCCGGCCCCATGATCTGCCAGAACATCGAGTGGTTCCAGTGGCCGCCGCCATTGTTGCGCACCGCGGGGCGCACGGCTTCCGGAACGCTGTTGATGTCACGCATGAGCTGATCGAGGCTCTTGCCCTGCAGCTCGGGAGCCTTTTCGATTGCGGCGTTCAGGTTGTTGACGTACGTCTGATGATGCTTGCCGTGATGGACTTCCATCGTCTTGGCGTCGATGTGCGGCTCGAGCGCGCCGAAGTCGTACGGCAGCGGCGGAAGCGTGAATGCCATGGTGTTGCTCCTTGCTTGAGGTAAATCCAGTCAGCCGGCGGCGGGTTTTCGTCGTTCCTTGAGCCAGCCGACAATGGCCGGCGCGATCGAAAGGAGGATCACGACGATGATCACCAGATCGATGTGCTTGGCAACGCCAGGAACGTACCGCCCCAAGCCGTATCCCACGAACAACATGCTCCAGATCCAGAGCAGACCGCCGCTGATGTTATAGAGTGTGAATGCGCGAAAGTCCATCCGCGCCATACCAGCCACCACCGGCACGAACGTGCGCACGATTGGCATGAATCGCGCGAGGATCATCGTTTTGCCGCCATGGCGCTCGTAGAAATCGTGCGTTCGTATCAAATGCTTTTTGTTGAAGAGTAGGGAGTCTTCGCGCGTGAACAACTTGGGTCCCGCCGTTTTCCCCACCCAGTAGCCGGTCGAGTTTCCGGCAATCGCGGCCACGGTGAGGATGAGGCCGAGTAGGACCACATTGAGGTCACCCACACCCTGCGAGGCGAGCAATCCCGCGGTGACCAGCAGCGAATCGCCAGGAAGAAAAAACCCGATCAGCAGTCCCGTCTCGGCGAAAATGATGATCGTCAGTCCGACGTAACCGCCCCATCGCACCAGCTCTTCAACGTTGGTGAAGCGGTGCAGCAAGTCTGACAGCGAGTGCATGAGTCCCCGAGGTAGTACGAGGTCCGTCGTGGTGCGAGCGAAAACAAGTTCTCTCCGTACGTCGTCGGAAGCAACGGCGCCCGGGGTCTTCACCATCGGGCACTCGACCCGAGCGATCGATGCATTCCTATCGCTTCTCGAGCGCGAGCGCATTGGCCACGTGGCGGACATCCGCACCTTTCCCGCGTCGCGGCGGCATCCGCACTTCAACCGCGACGCGCTGCAAGAATCGCTCGAGGCGCACGGCATCCGCTACTCGCATCACGCAGGCCTGGGTGGACGGCGCCGGCCTCGGCCAGATTCGCCGAACGGCGGCTGGCGCAATGATGGATTTCGCGGCTATGCCGATCACATGGCGACCGCCGAGTTCGAACAGGGATTGCGGGCGCTACTCGACGCTTCTCGTGCCGAACGGACCGTTGCCATGTGCGCCGAGTCCGTGCCATGGCGATGCCATCGATCGCTCCTGAGCGATGCGCTCCTCGCGCGTGGCATTGGTGTGGGGCACATCATGGACGGCGGCGTCACGCCGCATGAAATGACGAAGTTTGCCGTGGTCACGAACGGGCGAGTCTCGTACCCGGCATCGGCCGCGGCAGTCGCCAGACCCACGAACAGCCAGCAGGAATTGTTCGAGGGCTGAATTAGTCGCGTGGGTGGCACGGCACGCGTGTTGCGTTTACTCAAAGCGTGAGGTCATGCAAGACGTCGATTCCCAATTGGAGGTTCATATGCTCTGGACGCTCGCTGTCATCCTCCTTATCCTCTGGCTGCTCGGGGCGTTCGTGTTTCCCGTCGGCGGCGCGCTTATCCACATTCTCCTCGTCATCGCCGTAGTCGTTGTGCTTCTCCGCGTCATCACGGGGCGGAAGGTGGTCTGACGGGTAGAGTACGGACCGAGGCGGCCAGCGATGGCCGCCTTTTTTTTGCCCTGTCGTTCTTGGAGTGATACATGGCGGCGACGCCGTCGTTCGACGTGCACGTGGTCGTCCACACGCATTGGGATCGCGAGTGGTACCATCCCGTCGGCCGCTTTCGGCAGCAACTGGTCGAGCTGGTGGATGCGCTGCTCGACAATCCATCAGCGTCTGGCGCGAGTTTCTTGCTCGACGGCCAGAGCATCGTGCTCGCTGACTATCTCGACGTGCGGCCGGAGCGGCGCGATACGATTACCGCGGCGCTGCGCTCGGGCACCATCGAAGCGGGCCCGTGGCTCGTGTTGGCGGACGAGCTCACGCCGAGCGGCGAGGCACTCGTTCGAAACCTCCTTGCCGGCAAGCGCGACCTCCAGCTGCTCGGCACCTCGGCGCCTCCTGTGCTTTACTCACCGGACGCGTTCGGACATCCAGCCGCGCTTCCGCTGCTCGCCAGGGAATTCGGCTTCCCGCTCATCGTCCTCTGGCGCGGGCTCGGCGGAGAGCATTGGCCGTCGAGCGATCTTTTCCGCTGGACCGCGCCAGACGGCAGCGCGGCGCTCGTCTACCACCTGCCACGCGCCGGCTACGAGCTCGGCGCGAACCTTCCCGCGGATCGCGACGCTGCATCGCGGTACTGGAGCGCCGTGCGCGCCGAGCTGGCGGGACGTGCCAAGACATCGATCCTCTTGCTTACCAACGGCGCCGATCATCACGCGCCTCAGCATGATCTCGACGAAGCGCTCGATGTGTTGCGCGACGCCGCCAAGCCAGACCGCATCCAGAGGAACTCCCTCTCGCGCTTCGCCAGCGAGATCGTAAGGGCGGCCGCATCGGCGGCCCTTCCCGAGATCGCCGGCGAGTTGCGCGATTCGTACGGTTACAGCTGGTCGCTGCAGGGCACCTTTGGTACGCGCGCCGCGCTCAAGCGCCGCAACGCCATCGTCGAGCGCGCCCTGGTTCGCGATGCGGAGCCCTGGTCCGCGTTGGCAAGGCTCGCGTGCGGCCGATCGCGCGGCATGCACACGCGTGCTGCATGGCGGTCGCTACTTCTCTCGCATCCGCACGATACGCTCTGTGGCTGCTCGATCGATGATGTCGCGCACGCCGCCGGACTTCGCCAGCAGGATGCGCTGGTACAAGCGACAGGGATCCGCGACGACGCGCTGCTGGACCTCGTCGGCCACGACCGCGTCGCGGCGCGCGTCGACGCCGCGGCGTGGCGCCCGATCGTCCTCGTGCGTAACCGCGCGGCGCGCACACGCGGCGGCGTGGGCGAGATCGAGCTCTCGGTCTTCAGATCGCACGTGAGAGTCGGTCCGGGCTCGACGCCGTCGTCGAGCGGCTACGCGTCGCTCGGCGCGCCATGCTTGGACGGCGGACGAGTGCCGCTGCAGCTCCAGCTCGAGTCGTGGCGCATCGTGCACGAGCGCACCGAGTCGCCCGAGCGCTACCCGCACGATGATCTGGTGCATCGTGCGCGCGCGTTGGCGTGGCTGCCTCCGGTACCCGGGTACACGACGCTGTCCCTGCCCCTCGACAGCGGACCGACAACGGCCGAGGCACCGCGCGCGGTGCGTGCGTCGGGCGCGACGATGGAGAACGAGCACCTGCGGATTGAGATCAGCGATGCCGGCGCGGTGCGCATCGTTTCGCGATTGGCCGGACAGTGGATCGACGACGCCCTGACGTGGGACGACGTGGGTGACGCGGGCGATCTCTATACCCACTCGAGCGTCGCACTCAGCGAGCGGCGCGCAACATTCATCGGCGCCACGCCCACGCAATCTGGTCCGCTTCGCGCCACGATCGAAGTGGCCTGGCGCATCGAGGTCGCGGGCTCGGGGCCGCTCGAACTCAACGCCGCGATCTCCCTCGACGCCGGCGCGGAGTTCCTGCGCGTGCGCGCGTGGGGCGAGAATTCCGCACGCGATCACCGGCTGCGCATCCGATTCGCGAGCGGTATCTCGGACGCCGAGGTGTATGCCGATGCCATGTTTGGCCCGGTTGAGCGCCGGCCGATCATTGTCACCGACGCCGTCGCGGCCGTCGAGCGTCCGCCGCTCACGGCGCCTCTGCATCGCTACGTCACGGTGTCGGGCGCGAAGCGCGGCGTCACGATATTCAGCGACGGCCTCGCCGAATACGAGGCAATGCAGGGAGGCTCGATCGCCGTCACGGTCGTGCGTGCCGTCGGGGAACTGTCGCGCAACGACGTCCCCGAGCGGCCGGGTCACGCCGGTTGGCCGGAACCCACTCCGGACGCGCAATCGCTCGGGCCGTGGGAAGCATCGTTCGCCATCATGCTGCACGCTGCGCGCACGCCGGAGTGCATCGATCAGATCGAGCGGGCGGCCGATGATGCGCTCCTTCCGCTCGAGGGATTCACGCTCCGGAGCGCGCGTGCGATCTACGCGCCGTCACCGGGAGCCGAGCTTCACGGCACCGGTCTCGCGTTCTCGACGCTCAAGGAAAGCGAAGACGGCGAGTGGATCGTCGCGCGCTGCATCAACCTCACCGATGACTTCGTTCCAGGACTGTGGCGTTTCCGCGCGCCGATCCGGGAAGCTCGCCTGGCGCGGCTGGATGAGACCTCTGGAGAGTCGTTGGCGGTCGCGGGCGGCGAGATCGCGTTCGATGCGCCGCCCCGTGCCGTCGTAACGGTGCTCGTCCGCTAGTCACGCGCGATCGCGAAGCGACTGCGTCTGCTCGCCCGCCAAGCGATCGCGCAACGCGTCGCCGAGCAGCGTGCACGCCAGCACCGTCGCGATCAACGCAATCCCGGGCGACAGCGCGATCCACGGCGCGGTCACGATCGCATCGCGACCATCGGCCAGCATGTTCCCCCAACTTGGTTGTGGGGGTTGCACGCCGAGTCCGAGAAAGGACAATCCGCTCTCGAGTAGGATCGCGCTGCCGACACCGAGCGTCGTCGCGACGATCGCCGGAGCGAGCGCGTTTGGGAGGACGTGCCGCCATAGAATTCGTATCGGCCGCACGCCGAGCGCGGTCGCCGATTCGATGAATGGCCTCGCGGTCACGCCCAGCGTCTCGGCGCGCATGAGCCGGGCGACGCCCATCCATCCGGTGGCGACCAGCACGCCGACGACCATCCCCGTGCCGGGCCGCCACAGCGCGGCGCACACGAGGAGAAGGATGAGCCGCGGAACGGCCAGCAACGCGTCGCCGAGCGCCGTCAGCGCGCGGTCCGCCGCGCCGCCCAGCCAGGCCGAGCCTGCGCCGACGATGACGCCGACGCCGGCGGCGAGCACAGACCCAATCACGCCGACGAAGAGCGACACGCGGCCGGCCAGCATCATTCTCACCAGCACGTCCCGTCCGAACTTGTCGGTGCCGAGCAGATGAAAGTGGCCGGCCACGTCGACGCGGAAGGGTGGCAGCAATCGCAGCGCGAGCACGTCACCGATCGCGCGCGGATCGGTCGGCGCCAGGGCGGGGAGGAGCAGCGCGCCGAGCACCATCGCCGCGAGCATGACGAGTCCGACGCGCGCGAGCGTGGCGCGCGGCCACCAGCGTGTCACGAGGACCGCCGCCGCGGATCGAGCGCGGGGAGCGCCAGATCGCCGCACAGGTTGGCGGCGATGACGAGCGCGGCGTAGAGCACGGTGGCGCCGAGCACCACCGGATAGTCGCGCGCGGCGATCGCCGTCACCATCGCGCGGCCCATTCCCGGCCACGCGAAGACCGTCTCGACGAACACCGAGCCGGCGAGCGTGCCGGGAAGTGCGAGCGCGAATAGCACGACCAAGGGAGGCAGCGCGTTGCGCAATACGTGACGAACGTGAACGGCGAAGGGCGTCGCGCCCTTGGCGCGCGCAGTGCGCACGAACGGCGCGTCGAGAATATCGGCGACGATGCTTCGCGTGTAGCGCGCGATGCCCGCGGCGCCAATCGCAGTGAGTGTGAACACGGGCAACACCGCGTGCCGAGCCAGGTCCCCAAGCGCGGCATATCCGGTGAGATCGAGGCCAGGACTGCGCATCCCGAACGCGGGCAATCGAAACGCGGCCGGCAATCCCCAATACGTCGCCCCGTACGTGAAGACCGCGATGAGCGCGAGGGCGAGCCAATAGCTCGGTGCGGCATAGACGGCGGTCGTTCCTACCGTCAGCGCCACGTCGACCGCCGTGCCGCGCTTGGCCGCCTGCATCGTTCCGACGGCGACGCCAATCAGAAAAGTGAGCGCCAGCGATGCGCCGCCGAGCGCGAGCGAGATCGGGATGGCGTCGGCAAGAACGGCACTGACCGGCCGCCGCTGCGCGAAGCTCGTTCCGAGATCACCGCGCAGCATGCCCTTCGCCCATCGTGCATATTGCACCGGCAGCGGCGCGTCGAGGCCCAGCTCGGCGCGCAATCGAGTCGCGTCGGCCGGCGATGCCGACGGCGGAATGAGCACCGCCGCCGGATCACCAGGCGCCGCGCGCACGAGGAGAAAGGTGAGCGAGACGACCATCCAGAGCAGTACGACGGACTCGGCCACGCGGCGCAGCAGCATTCGCATGCGCGGATGATGGCGCGCGCATCGGTCAGGTCAACTCCCGCCTCGGCGCTCGCGCCGATTGTGGCGCTGCTGATCGCGGCGTCCTGCGCCGCGCCGCCGCCGCGCGTCGGCACCGTCGTGTATGCCTCTGGCACCGATCTCGAGTCGGCAAATCCGCTCGTCACGATCCATCCGCTTTCGCGCCAGGTGCAGCGCTACATGCTGTTCGTCACCCTCGCGCGATACGGGACCGCGCTCGAGCCGGAGCCGTACTTCGCGCGCACCTGGCGGTGGTCGACCGACAGGCGCACCCTCACCATGTCCCTCGCGTCCGGCCTGCGCTGGAGCGATGACGTCCCTACCAGCGCGCGCGACGCGGCGTTCACCATCGATGCGGCGCGCGATCCCGCTACCGGATATCCACGGTATTCGGATCTTGCCGACGTCACGACAGTTCTTGCGCCGGACGACACGACGCTCGCGATCAACTTCGCGCGCGCGCAGCCGCGTTTTCCGTTGGTGCTGTGTGAGCTGCCCATCGTGCCGAGGCACGCGCTGGAGTCGGTGCCGCGCGGCCGCATGCGTGAAGCATCCTTCAGTACATCGCCCATCGGCAACGGTCCCTTCCGATTCGTCGAGCGGCGCGCCTCGCAGCGATGGGTGTTCGCGCGAAACCCGGCCTTTCCGCTCTCATTGGGCGGACCGCCGCTTCCGGAGCGGGTCGTGGTCGCGGTGGTCGACGAAGCGTCGACCAAATTCGCCGGCTTGGTGAGCGGCGATCTCGACGTCGCCGGCATCGCGCCGGGTATGACATCGCTCGTCGCGCGCGACCGCTCGCTGCGCCTGCTCGATTATCCCGTGCTCTTCGCCGTTGGCCTCGTGTTCAATTCGCATCGCGCGCCGTTCAATGACGCGAGGGTGCGACGCGCAATCTCGCTCGGCATCGACCGCACTCGCATCGTGCGCGCGGCGCTAGCTGGATACGGCACGCCTGCTTCCGGTCCGGTTTCCCCCTCGCATCCGTTCGCGGACTCCGCCGGTGCGGCGCGTGACAGCGCCGCCGCCGACGCGCTGCTGGCATCCGCCGGCTGGGTGCGGGGCGCCGATGGTGGCCGCGCGAAGGACGGACAGCCCTTCGTTTTCGAGCTGCTCACGGTCGGCAGCGGTGACAACGCGATCGAGCAGCTTCTGCAAGCCGACCTCGGCGCGCTTGGTGTGCGCATGGAAATCCGACAGCGCGAGCTCGGCGCCTTTCTCGCCGAGGCGCGGGCGCCTGAGAAACGCTTCGATGCGTTGATCACGGGGATTCCCGGCGACGTCTCCCTGTCGTATCTGTCGTCCATGTTCGACTCCCGCGCCGCCGGCGGCGCGCTCGATTACGCCGCGTTTCACTCGCCGCATCTCGATTCGCTCCTCGCCTCGGCGCGTTTGGCGCCCTCCGATTCCGCCGCGCGCTCGGCGTGGATTGGCGTCCAGCGCGAGCTCGGGCGCGAGCTGCCCGTCGCCTGGCTCTATCACGCCAGGGGGATCCAAGGACTGTCGCGGCGCTTGGCCGGAGTGACCATGGATCTGCGCGGCGAGATGGTGTCGATCACGCGTTGGTCGACGACGACGCCATGAGTCTGCTGCTCTCGTCCGGGTCCCTCCACGAGCGGGCATCGATGGCCCATGGCGCACTCGACCCGCTGGCTGCCTCGTTGCGGGGAGACCTCGAGCGGTTGCTGGTGGAAGGCTTCACGATTCCGGCGAGCAAAGCGCTCCTCTCTCGCGAGGGCGGCCGGTGCCCACGGGATGGTACGGCACTGATGTTCGATCCCTTTTCGCCGCACCAGCACAGTTGTGCGAAGTGCGGCGAACAGCTCTCCGGCGAACGGCATGATCGCTGGTGGATCGGCTGGTACCAGCTTTGGTTAGCCGAGCGCGCCGTGCACGCCGCGTCGCTCGCCGCGCTCACCAGTGATGGAGGGGCGGCCGCGCTCGCGCGCGACATCTTGTCGGCTTACGCCGACGCGTATCTGTCGTATCCGAACGTCGACAACGTGCTCGGTCCGACGCGGCCCTTCTTCAGCACGTATCTCGAGTCGATTTGGCTGCTGCAGCTCTGCGTCGCTCTCGATCTACTGGAGACCGATCGCGAGGGCGCGTCGCTGGGCGATCTTGGCGAGCGAGTGCGCGACCGTATCATCGAGCCGAGCCGTGAGCTGATCACGTCGTTCGACGAGGGGATGTCCAACCGACAGGTGTGGAACAATGCCGCGCTCCTCGCCGCCGCGCGGATGCTTGATCGTGGCGAGGATGCCGAAAGCGTGGTGTGGGGCGGCTCGGGCCTCGCCGCGCACCTCGGCGAGGCGCTACTGCCCGATGGTACGTGGTACGAGGGTGAGAACTATCACCTGTTCGCGCACCGCGGCCTGTGGTACGGTGTGACAATCGCCGCCCACGCGTCCATCGAGATCACGCCCCTCCTGATCGAGCGGTTTGATGAGGGGTTCGCGACACCGCTGCTCACCGCGCTTCCCGATTTCACGTTCCCGTCCCGACGCGATTCGCAATACGGCGTTTCGCTCCGCCAGTGGCGATTCGCGGAGTCGTTCGAGCTCGGCCT
Source organism: Gemmatimonadales bacterium (assembly GCA_038228795.1). Lineage (GTDB taxonomy): Bacteria > Gemmatimonadota > Gemmatimonadetes > Gemmatimonadales > Gemmatimonadaceae > JALZAE01. The sequence continues at coordinate 327 of JBBROY010000018.1, read as the reverse complement.
CGCGCGCATCGACGATCCACGATTGCGGGGCGCGCTGCATGAAGTCTACCGCGACAATGTGCCGCGCATCGCGCGCGGCGATACCGGACGCTGGCGCTCGACCGCCGAAGCCGAGCGCAACGAGCCGCCGACGGTGCTCACGCGCGCCGACCTTGGTTGGCGCTCCCTGCTCTTTGCGCTCGACCAACTCCCCGAGCTCGAGCCGTACGCGCCACGATCGGCGCTTCTCGAAGGGCAGGGGATCGGCGTGCTGCGCCGGTCGGATGGTGCGGCGTATGTCGCGCTCGACTATGGCAACGCGGGAGGCGGGCATGGTCACCCCGATCG
>JBBROY010000017.1:0-110106 GCA_038228795.1 Gemmatimonadales bacterium | reverse complement strand
GCTGGTCGCGCTGGTGAGCGACGGTCTCGCGCGACGCTACTGGCCGGGCGCCAGCCCGGTCGGTGCGCGCGTCCGCATCGGGGAGCGCGACGCACCCTGGCGCGAAGTGATCGGTGTGGTCGGGGACGTGCGCCCGAGCGCAGGGGCGGAGGCCGATCCGGTCGTCTATGTCCCGATGCGGCAACGTTCATCGCGATGCCGCTCATCTTGCTGGGCGTGACGGGCGCGGCCTATTTGATCCCGGCGCGCCGGGCAACAAAGATGGAGCCGCTCGACGCGCTTCGCGCCGAGTGATGGTCACGCGCTAGACGGCGAGCGTTCGCGCGGCGAGTAAGGCTCGCGAGAGGATCGCGATCTGTCCGCCGTGATACGTGCCGTGCTCGATGACGCCATGTAGCAGTGTGAGCACCGAGTGGGGTGGCGTCGACATCCGAACCAGTTGATGGAGCTGTTCGTCAGACAGCGTGGCGACGTCGCGTGCCAGCGCGCGGTAACTCTCGCGCAGGCGCTCGAGCGCGGCCGACCATGCTGCCGGCGTCGGCGCCGGTACCGCGGGAAAGTCTTCGGCCGGCGGAGGGGAGCCGAGCACATCGCCATGGATGCGCGCGCGCGCGATCTCTGCCCACACGGCGATGTGAAGCACAAGCTCCCAGATCGAATGCGCGCCGGGAATCGGTCGCGCGGCGGCGGCCTCGGGCGAAACATCGGCGAGCAGTTCGTCGAGCGAGGGTCCGTGCCACATGGGACCGGTGATGGTCCGCTCGATATGGTTGGCGAGAGAAGCGGCTGTTGTCATCAGATGGAGCCGTGACTGTCGGCGACCAACCGAGCGTAATCGTTCTCGACGAGCTCGGTGACCTCGAGGCGCGAGATGACGGAACGGGCCATCGATCCTCCCGGGGTTGAATGTTCGCGACATGGGAGCTGATCTACGGACGCGACGAGCCCGCTCTGGCCGCGGCGCGAAGATTGAATGGCAGAGTTGATACTACCAGGGAGAATCGAGAGCTGACGACGCCATCGACCCAGAGTGCAAACGCCGAAGCGCAGGCCCTTCACACGCGCCTGCTCGCCGCCTGGAATCGGCGTGATGCCGGCGCACTGGCCGCGCTGTTCACCGACGACGGCAGCATGGTGGGCTTCGACGGAAGCCAGGCCGATGGCAAGGCGGCGATCGAGCAGCAGCTTGCGCCGATCTTCGCCAACCATCCGACTGCGTCGTTCGTCGCGATCACGCGGGAGATCCGATCGCTCGCTGACGGCGCGCAGCTCCTGCGCGCTGTCGCGGGCATGGTGAAGCCCGGCGAGACGAAAGTGAATCCGGCGACGAACGCGATTCAGTCGCTCGTCGCCGTGCGCGCGAAGGCCGGCTGGCGCGTCGCGCTATTTCAGAACACGCCGGCGGCCTTTCACGGCCGCCCGAACGACGCCGAGCAGCTCACCACCGAGCTGCAGTCGGCGTTCGAGACAAACGGCGTGATGCGTTAGCGCGCGTTAGTGCGGCTACTTGGTCCATGGCGGCTTGACGCCGACCGACCGCGCGTAGGCGATGAGCTGTCCCAAATGCTCGTGCAGATCATCCGTCATCGAGAAGGCGGCTTCGGGGAGCGATACGCCCCACGGCTTGTACTTGCCGGTGAGCTTCGACGCGTCGGCGGCGGCGAGCTGCGCGCGGCAATGCGTCCATGACTTGTCGAGCTGCGCGAGCACGTCGCTCTTGCTGGTGATCTTCTCGAGCTTGGGAAGCGATTCCTTCGGCGGGCCGAAGTCGGCCGGCGCTTTGCCGGCCACGGACATCGGCGTGTAGTAGTAGAACTCGGAGGCGATGTGCATCAGCGCCTCCGACACCGAGCGAACGCCGGGCGCGGGCCGCCAGGAGTACTTCTCCTCCGGAATCGCCTTCGCCAACGCGATGATTTTCGCGTGCAGCGTGTCGAGATCGCTCGTGTATTGCGCCATGATGACTTTCGCTGCCTTGGCGTCGAGCACCTCCTGCGCGGACGCGGGTCGCGACGCGGCGCCGAGGAGGGCGATGAGGGCGGCGACTGCGGAGAGTTGATGGCGTAGCACGTGAGCTCCCGAAAAAGGCGGTGACGATCGCTGATGTTCGCGCCACCAAGGTGCGATCTCGAGCCTTCTCGCCGGAAGCGACAGCGGGTCAGAGACTGGCAAGAATGCCGTCATGCGGCGTGCCGCGCACGGACGATCTCAGTCGGCTCGCTCATACGTGCGCACGGGCAGCTCGCCGACCGCGACGGCGTTGATGGAGCGCGCATCGCGCGTGACGGCGCGCCGGTGATAGTCGAGCTGTCCGAGGTGATATGCGAGATGGGTCGTCAGGTGAAGGAGAAAATCACCCGTCGCGTAGCTGCGTCCCGCGACCTCGAGCGGAAAGGGTGCGGCCAACGCGTCGTCCGGCAGCGCGGCCAGCGAGCGGTCGATCGCCCGGTCGGTCGCATCGAGCTCGGCCAGCATCACGCTCCGCGGCACACCTCGCGCCGAGAACTCGGCATCGCGATCGCGCTTATATCCGCTCTTGCCGAGCGCCGCGCCGACGAAATGCTGCAGATTGCCGGCGAGATGCAGCACGAGCGTTCCACCGACATTCGGCAATCCCGGCCGCTCTTCCCAGATGCTGGCGTCGTCCGGATACGCCTCGACCGACCGGCGCACCGCCGCGAGATCGCGCTTCAAGATCGCCTGGACCGCGGATCGTAGCATTTGCTGCTCCTCTCTGAGAGCGAACTTCACCGAGACGCGAAGCCACCGGCACATGCGAAACCACAGATCACTCAGTGTACACAGACTACACAAATTACGCGGGTCCGCGGCGCAGGCCGATCATGCTATGGGGACTGCGACTCCGCGAATGCTCGGCCGCACGACGGGCGGCAACCGCGCGATCGGCGAGCGGTCGATCGACAGAAACTTCCATCCGGCCGCGCGCATCTCGCTTTCCGTGTCACGCGTGAGATGACACCCATCGGCCACGCGGCTCCACAGCGGGTCGGACCATCGCTGCAGCCGTAGCCGCCATGGCTCGTCACGCGCGGCCACGTGCTCGAGAAAGAGCAGCGTGCCTCCGGCTCGTAGTACGCGGCGCCATTCGTCCAATGCGGCCGCGGCGCTCGGGACCGTGCAGAGCAGGAGCGTGGCCACGATCGTGTCGATCGAACCGTCGCGCAGCGGAAGCTGCTCGGCCGGCGCCGCAAGCACGCGCGCCGACGGCCGTGGCGATTTCGCGAGGCGCGCTTCGAGATGACGACGCATGTGCGGGTCGGGCTCGGTGAGCAGGAGCTGCGTCACCCGATCGTCGCGATAGTACGGGAGGTTCACCCCCGTGCCGGCGCCGACCTCGAGCACGATACCGCGCGCGTCGCGGAGCAGGTCGGCCCGCCAGGCACCCAGGCACGCGCTCTCGCTCCGCCGTAGGAACGCGTCGTAGATCGTCGCCAGAAAACGGGACAGAGAGCCTCCGCGTGCGAGCCGTGCGAGCTATGCGGCGACAGGCTCGCACCGCACCTCGGTCTTGATCGAATTCGCGATGTAGCATTTCTCGTGCGCCTCGTGATGCATCGCCTCGGCCTCCCCGGCGGCCGGTGCCTTGTCGCCGATGAATCGCACGGCGGGCCGGAGTGTCACCGTCAGCATGGCGATCTTTCCCTCGGCGTTCGTCCCCATCGTGCCGGCGGCGTGGTCGACGTAGTCGTCGATGACGAAGCCGCGCAGCGCGGCAATGTTGAGGAACCAGAGCATGTGGCAGCTGGAGACCGCGGCGACGAACGCCTCTTCGGGGTCCACCGCGGCGGGATCGGACAGCGGAACGCGGACGGAGTGCGGCGAAGCAGATGCCGGCACCTGCGTTCCTCCATCGAACGTCCAGCTGTGCGCGCGCGAGTAGCGGTTGTCACTGAAGACAGCGCCGGAGCGACGCCAGGCGACTGTTGCCGAGTAGTCAGTCATGGCTGAAGATGGAGACGGCCGACGTCAGATGTCAGATGTCAGATGTCAGATGCCGGTAACCGCCAACCGCAGTGGCGTGGGTTGGGCGCCTCCACATGATGTCGCGAGGGACCCGCCGAGTGCGGCGTTGAGCAACGCCTGCCGTTTAGGATTTGGATTCGAGCGCGGCAAGCTCTACAGGAAGTTGATGGCACGCGCACAAGCGCGCGATGGGCGGCATCACGGTTCGAGCACCTCGCGAATCTGTTGCCCGGCGCTTTCGAGCGCCGCGCGCGCGGGTCGCTCGGTGTAGTGCGGACCAAAACGCAGACCGAACCCATCGCCGGTGAAGCGCGGAAAGACATGGAGGTGGACGTGAAAGACCTCCTGCATCGCGGCTTCGCCGTCGGCGAGAAAGAGATTCACTCCCTCGCACCGTAACTCGCTGGCGCGCAGTGCGGCGGCCAGGCGCTGCGCGACTTCCATCATTCGTGCTCCGGTTGCCGGATCCAAATCCGCGAGGTGCGAAGCGTGGCGCGTCGGCACGACGAGGAGGTGGCCCGGATTCACCGGCTGGATGTCCATGAACGCGGCGCAATCATCGTCGCGGTAGACGAAGGTGGCGGGCAGCTCGCCGGCGAGTATGCGGCAGAAAATACAGTCAGTGGCCATGGGAAGATGCCTGATGTGAGACGTCAGATTTCAGATGTCAGATAACCGACCACTGATTATCGATGACTGGTCACCGGATGTCAGCGACTGCCGAACTTCGTCGCGCCAGGCAAGTGATGTGGGAAGTGCATTTTGCCGCGCGAACTCGAAGTGGATCACGCGCCGGTGCGCTGGCAGCGTGGCGGGTGAGGAGGCGTGGAGCAGCAGTGGCCGAAAGGCCAAGATGCTCCCGCGCTCTGCGATGCACGACACCGGCTCGACCGCCGCGACCCGCGCATCGATCGCCGAGGCGTCGAGGCGTCCGCCGCGATGCGAGCCGGGGAGCACGCGCAGCGGGCCGTTGTCAGCGCCGCACTCATCGAGATGCACACGCACAGCGAGCATTTGCTCCAGCACGTCGGCCGGCGCCTGCGCGTGCGGGACGCCTTCCTTTTCCGTCCACGGATCGAAGCCCGGCACCACTCGTCGCTCGCGCAGCGCGATCGTCACGTCCTGGTGCCACGCCACTCGCCAGTTCGCCGCCGGCGTCTTGTCGAACAGCGTCGCCTTGACCGCGATGCAAGTCGGGCCGAGTACCGCTTCCGCCACGTCGCGCACGGCGAGCGATTGCGCGAGCGACCTCACCGCGGTCACACCGAACAGATTGCGCAGCCCGCCGCGCGTCGCGTGCTCGGTCTGCAGGCGCGCGAGCGCGGCGATGAGCGCCTCGATCTCGGACTCGGGAACGACTGGCCCAGTCATCGCCCATCCCGCGGCGGCGATGGCATCGGGGAGTGCGCCGATGCTAGACACCATGCCCCTCGAGCACGGGATGGTCGAAGACGAATGAGACGAGCGCGTCGAGATCGATCGTGCGGAGGTCGGGAAGCATCACTCAACAAGATGGGCGAGTGAGCGAGGGATCGCGAACGACCGCCGGACTATGGAAGTGCGATGCGCGCATCGTTACTGTAGTCCACCCCGCCCGCATCACCCGTCGACGCATTCATGGAGGCAGCTGATGGGAGTCCAGATCCCCGTGGTTCGCCGGCTGCAGAGCAGCATGATGGATGGATTCCGCTTTGCCTGTATCGCGATCGCCTCGACGGAAGGCGTGACGTTCTCGACGAGCGCGATCGCGGAGCTCTTCGACATGATGGATCGCGCGGAGCTGAGCGAAAACGTCAGTGCCGACGAGCTGCTCGACGCGCAGCTCGCTCTCGTGCGGCTGGTGCACGAGGCCGCGATCACGGCGCAGAGCGAAGGAGAGCTCTACATCAGTCCATCGATCTTGCGTGACGTGCGCAGGAAGCTCTGCCCGCTGCCGCCGTGGATTCAGCCTCCGTGCTGACGGATATGACATCGGTGTCCGAGCGGCGCATCAAGGCATTCGAGTACGCGGCCGAATCCATCAAGCAGTTGATCGCGATCGCAACTGGTTTGATCGCGTTCACGGTCACCTTCTCGAAGGATTTCGTCTCAGCGGTCGGCGGACCGCTCAAATGGGTTGCCGCGATCGGCTGGCTCTTTTTACTGGGCTCGGTCTGTTTCGGATTGTTGGCGCTGCAGGCGCTCGCCGGTCAAATGGATCAGACCGCCGAAAACGCGACACCGGACGGCGATGAGACGGCATGGGCGGCGCCGAGTATCTGGTCATCGGCCGTCGGGCTGCTCTGGAAACTGCAGCAGGGCAGCTTCGCACTCGGCCTGCTCACGACCATCATCTTCGGCGGCATCAGCATCGCGAAGCATGGATTTGCGCCGGTGGAGAAGGCGGGCCTCGTCTCCTTCACGCCGCCGGCGGATACGCAGGCGGCGTCAGTGGTCGCATCGCGGCCGCCGGGAACAACGGCGCAGGCGCACGACAGTTTGGTCGGGCGATTCGCGGGCTGTTATCGCTTCACGCTCGTCGGCGGCTCGGTGTATCGCATCGAGTTGCTACGCTCCGCTATGGGCGCGGCGCGCGAGGCGCGCGCCATGGTGAAAGGCCCTCCGATACCGACCGCGGGCAACAGGTGGAGGTGGGTGCCGATCGACGCGCGACACTTCGTCGTTTCCTGGGGCGGAATTGACGGGGCGATGGAGCTGGCGGTCGAGCGTGGTGGAAGAGGATATCTGGCGATGACCACCTTCTGGTCTAGCAACCAGGGAACGACCGACCATTCCGCCGCGCGGGTCGAGAAGATTGACTGTCGCTCTCGGCCTTCCTAGTCGGGCACGCCGGGCACAACATGCGGGGGATCGCTATGCGATTTCCGCTGGAAGCAACACTGACGTCCTGCTCGGCAACGATCGGAGCGCCATATGGGTCTGGATTCACTGGAAATCATCCTGTCGACCGAAAGGGAATTCGATCTGGAGATTCCGGACGAAGACGCCCGTCGGATGCTACGCGTCGGCGATCTGTGCGACTTCGTGATCGCGCGAACGGGCGCGACGACGCGCGACGCTCGTGAATCGGTCTGGCAGAAGATCGTGGAGATCGTCGTCCTCGAGGTCGGCGTCGAGCCGAACCGTGTTACGCGCGACGCTCGATTCGTCGCCGATCTGGGAGTCCAATGATAATAGCGTCGACTCCAAGAAGTCCCGGGAGAACCGTCTTGGCGCGTGTGGGCGGTCGCGCGATAATCTGCGCATTGGCTTTGATCGGCTGCCGCCGCGCGCCCGACTCGCTTCGCTCGTGGGTTGGCTGTTACGAGCTACGCATCGATGGCCACACTGGTGCCGTTCGCCTGGCGTTCGGCAGCACGTCGACCCGTCACGGATCAGGGAAACCTGCTTTTGAGATGCGGCGGGATCGCGATCCCGCACCTTCGAGCAGTACCTCATATTGGCGCCCACTACACGCCGGAGGCGTCGAAGGCGAGTGGGTCCTTACCGATTTTGGCTTTCGCTTCACGTTGAAGCGAACCAACGGTTTAGCGGTTCACGGCACGGTCACGCCCGAGGGGAGCGTCCAAGACACGAGGACTTCCGCTGTTACGGGCGTTCGCGTGGTCTGTCGCGACGATGAATGAGAACGACGATTCGGCCGCCAGTCTATCGTCGCGGGTTTCGCGACACTATCGACACATCGCCGCCGCTGAGTCCGGTTTGTCTGAATTCCGTGACGCGAGCACAGCCGAACCTGCCCCGATGGCGTTTCATCGACTCGCTACCTACGAGGTGAGAGATGGCCGGCCGAGAGAAGCGACCAGATGAGATCGCGCGAGAAAACGCGCCCGAGCCGGCGGAACCGCTCTACACCAAGCGGGCGACCACCGGCACGGTGAAGTGGTGGCGAGACGCCCAAGGCCACGGCGTGATCGCGGCCGACGAAATAGCGCCGTGGGACATCTGGTGCCACTTCAGCAGCATCGAGGGTTCAGGATTCAAATCGCTGGAGTCCGGTGAGCGAGTCCAGGTGGAGTATCACCGCGGAGATCAGGGGAGCTTCAAATACGTGGCGGATCGTGTGCGACGCATTTCATCTCCGACGGAGGCAGGTCCGGAGACGGATTCTGCCTGAGAGGAATTCCCGCTAGATGATCGCCGCGTTCCTGGGTTGGATACCTCATTGCTCCGTGCGCAGAGCATCGGAGGGACTCACTCGCAGGGCGTGCCGCGCCGGCAAGTAACTGGCGACCAACACAGCGATGAGAAGCAGGGCGGAGGAAAGCACGAACACACTGAGGTCCGTCGCGCTCGCTACCGTAACTATGGAACGCAACACTCGGCCGAGCGCGAGCGTGGTCACGATGCCCGCGACAATGCCAACAAGCGCGATTTGCAGGCCACGCCACATTGTTAGCGAGAGTATGGAGAGTCGTTGCGCTCCCAGTGCCCGGCGAATGCCGATCTCGCGCGTTCGTTGCACCGTCACGAATGCCACGACGCCATAGATACCCGTCACGGCGAGCGACAGCGCGAACGCCGCGAACACGCTCAACGCCCGCGCGATAAAGCGCGGCTGTTGAAACGCGGCGTCAATGACATCTTCTTGCGACGCGACGTCCTTCGCGTCGATGGGCGTCCCAGTGAATGCGTGCAGAGCCCTCCGCAAACCCGGAACGACGAGCAGACCCCGTTCTGCGGAGCGCGCGAAGATCGTTGCATCTCTCGGCGGGGCCTGCTCGATCGGGCGATAGATCATCGGCGCGGCGCTCCCGGCACGCCACGGCGGCTCCAGTCGGGAGCGTTTGACCACGCCGACGACTGCGGCACGCACGAGATTCGCTTCGCCGTCTCCGTAGACAAGGCGCTTACCAATGGGATTCTCGCCGGGCCAGAAGCGGTTAGCGGCCGTCTCGTCGATAATCGTCACCGGCGGTGCGCCTCGCGTATCCGTCACGCCGAATGATCGGCCGCGCACCACTGGAATGCGCAGTACGCGAAAAAACTCCGGACTCACACTCACCTGCTCGGGCATTACGATGTCTGATATCGGCTCGGAATGACCATCCAAGTGCGACGGTGGCGCGGCACCGTAGCCAGCGACGGCGACCTCCCGGATCCCGGGCACCGTCCTCACGTGCTCGCCAGCCGCCTCAGCGATGACTCGGCGTTGATCGAGGTCGTCATCTATAGCTGCCGGAAATCGCGCGCGAAGCACATAGAGATTCGTCGGATCATGACCCGGCTGGTCGCGTTGGAGGAGAAGCAATTCCTTCGACAGGATGCCGGCGGCGGCGACCAAGATAACCGCGCACGAGACTTCGAGCGCGACCAGAAGATCATGTGACCAAACGCGGTGTGCGATTCGCGCGCCATGCAACACGCGGCCGATGCCGAATCCTCCCATATCGAGTGTTGATGCACGAGTGGCCCAGAATACCGGAAACGCGCCCGCCAGAATCGCCGTAGCGAGCGTGACACACGCCGCAAAGCCCAATACGCGCCCACCGACGACTACTGGGATCGCCAACGAATCGAGATAGAGCGCCGTGCTCACTAGTCGCACGCCCCAGAACGCGATCAGTACGCCTACCACCCCGCCGATCGCACTCGCCCATAGGCATTCGAACAGAAGAGCCGACGCCAGTCGCCAATGCGACGCGCCGAGCGCCGCCCGCAACGCCAGCTCCTGTCGCCGTGAAGTTGCGCGCACCAAGAACAGGATTGCGACGTTGATTGTCGCAAGCAACAGAACGAGCGAGACGACGCTCAACAGCGCGAATCGGCCAGAGCCGGTGCGCCCTCCGTTGCCGAACGCCAAGTCGGTCAGACTCTTACCGTTGTAGGGCAAAACGTCCGCGCCCCATCCCACGCCAGCCGCTCCCGCCTCTCGCGCGAATTCGCGTCCGAGTGTTAGCGCTTCGCGCTTTGCGTCGGCGACCGTTCGTCCGGGACCCAACCTCGCCAGGACAAAAAGTGTGCGGTATGTGCGCGAGTCAGGTCGTCCCGCACGCAATGGCCGAAGCGGAAGCCAGATCGCTTCGGAGAGCACGCGAAATCGTTTCGGCATGACTCCGATGATGGTGTACGGCGTCGCGGGGTTGCCCCGTGAATCGTCTATCAATAGGACTTCCTTCCCCACGATTCCCGGGTCAGCGCCAAAGCGCGCATTCCACAAATCAAAACTGAGAATCGCTTGCGGTCGCGCCGCATCTCCCGTCTCAAACGTTGCGAATGTACGCCCGAGCAAAGGCTTAATCCCGAGCGTCGAGAAGAGTTCAGGAGACACCTCGGCCGCCATAACATGCTGCGTCGCGTCGGCAGCCTGCAAACGCGCAAAACTGCCGCGATATAGGCCGAAACCGCGTAGTACCGCTGTTCGCGTCTTCCACTCTTCCGCGACAGGTGTCGACATGGATCGGAGGCAGCCGATGCGACCTGCGCAGAGCTTGGGATCGCTCGGCGCTAGCTCGTGAAGAGAGATCAGTTGCGCGGCGTCCGGAAAGGGGAGTGGCCGAAAGTCAACGGCGTCGACGACTGCGAACATCGTCGTTGTGCTCCCTACGCCGACAGCGAGAGACAGAACAGCTGTCAATGCGAATCCAGGTCGCTTCCAGAGTAATCGCAGGGACGACCGCAGATCGTTGATTGCGACTCGCATCACTTTGGCATCGCCATCCCTTGAAAACCCGAGTATTTCTGCCGACTAATCTCGCGTGTCGAGAATGAATGCACCAAGCCTCCTCGTCGTCATCGACCCATCGTGGCCTCTGGCCTTCTATTTGTTGAGGTTCGGCGCATTCTGAACGGGGTTCGAGCGTATAGCGAAGAATGCAATATGCTGTTCGCCTGACTCGCCGGAATAGGTTCCCAGCTGAGATCATGGCTCACCTCGAATACAGTCATCTCGCAAGGCAGCCGAATTTCACCGCGAGGCCCTCCGTTTTTTGCGTGAAGGCGCTAAGCACGGTGACGGAGTCGTTGGCTCGCACTCTTCGAGAATTGAGCGCATCGCATCCTGAACAGCTCTCGGTCGCGTACCGACACTATCCACGCTAGCGAGTGCTTCCGTTCGCGATGGCAGAGCTTCGGCGTCAAAGTGCGCCTCCGCCGGGCCCAGATTTGCGCGATGCATGTTCTTCTCTTCGAGAAGCAGGATTCAATCGGACTGCTGCGTTCGACGGGATGGGCCGATGGTGCAGGCGTTCGCGATACGCTCGCTTTTGGCCGGCCCTGTCACGGGATCTGATATGCATCGCTGCGTGTGCAGGCTGTTATGATCATGAGGGATCGCTTCGCCATTCTCGCTTACCGCAACCGGGGCGACGCTCTGCTCGCAAGCTCCCGCACAGCCGTAACTCTGCGGCTGGTGCTACTCGCCGCGTTTGTCAGCGGCTGTGTTTCGACCGCCGCGAGCCAGATCGTTCGCGGCACCGTTCTCGATTCGACCACACACCAGCCCGTATCGGACTTCATCGTGTCGTTGGTCGACGACAGCGGTCGAGTCGGCGTCTCCGTCCTCGCGTCTGACGCCGGCAACTTTCTTCTCCGCGCGCCGAGCGCCGGCCATTATCGGCTTCGGCTTCAGCGCATCGGCTATCGCAGCACCGTGTCCGAGCCGTTCGCGTTGGCATCGAGCGAGACAGTGATCAAACGTCTGGCGGTGCTTTCCATTCGCGTCACGCTGACCGCCGTCCGCGTCACTGGTCGACAGGCCTGTGTGATCAACCCTCGCGATGGAATGGCCGCCGCCGCCCTTTGGGATGAAGCGCAGAAGGTGCTGCTGGCGACACAGCTTGTGCAGTCAGAACGCTCGATGCGACTGACCGTTCGCGATTTCGAGCGCGATCTCTCTCGCGACATCCCATCGGCCTCGACACGCGTGTTCAACGAGCGGAGCGACATTCGGACCGGCATCAGTGAGTCGCCGTACTACAGCCTATCGCCCGCGGTCTTAGAGCGGGATGGCTACACGCGAGTGAATGGTGATTCAAGCGCGTTTTTCGCGCCAGATGCCGCCGTGTTGCTGTCGGACGAGTTTGCTCGCAGCCATTGTCTTCGCGTTCAAGGGGGCGCCGCCGAGGGCGCACTGTCGACACCGCCGAAATCGAACGCGGACGATCTGGTGGGACTTGCCTTCGAGCCCGTTCGATCACGCAGCGTGCCGGACATTCGCGGAGTTCTGTGGCTCGATCGACGAAGTGCTGAGCTGCGCCGGCTCGACTATCAGTATGTCGGACTCGACCTACCGCCAGTGTCCGCCGGCGATACGAGCTTCGGCGGGCAAATCGAGTTTCGCTCGATGGGTGGCGGCGCGTGGATCATCCGTCGATGGCAGGTCCGCGCGCCAGTGGTGCGACTCATCGCGCGTCAGAAATTGAGCGACGGCGGTGGCCTTGGCACGATGCGTGTCGCGATTGTGCAAGAGAGGACAATCGTGGCGGCGCATGAAGAAGGAGGCGAGGTCATCCGTGCCGCAACCGCTGATGGAATGGTGTTGTGGTCGGTCGCGAAAGGGCAAGCAGACGACCTCGCAACCATTCCTGCGACTGCCGAAATTGAGCGTGAGGCGCGTGCCTCGCCCGATGGCGATTCGTCTCGGTGCGTTGAACTCCAACGCGCAAGCGATCATCTGACAGACTCCGCTCTTGCGGTGCCTGTTGCGTTATGGCAACCCAGCGGGGCCGATGCCGCGGAATCGATTCGGGGTGCCCAGGCCGTCGCGCAAGTCGTGATCGATGCCGAAGGTGTGCCTCAGATGAATACGTTTCGCGTCGTGAGGTCGCAGTCCGCCGTGTTTGGCGAACTCGCTCGGCGGCAACTCGCTATCAAGCGATTTCCAGTCGCGGAGCTCGTTGCCGGATGTCGTCTTCGAAAGTTGATAGTGGTGCCCTTTCACTTCAGCGCTGGACACTGAAGGGTAGACGCGGGGATTCGTTCTCGAAGCAGTGCACGAGCAACTGGAGAAATCATGTGAGCTTGTGTAGGCGCGCCGCGCCATCACACGTGCGCATCGGGCGCCGCCGCTGCCTGAGGGCCGTCGCGTGCGTCGCACTTGTGTCCCTCAGCGCCGGCGGCATCGGTGCGCAGGCTTACGCAAGCATCACGGGCATCGTGCTGGATACGACGACCGCAGGCACCGCCGGAAAGGTCATTTCTGTTGCGCAGGCCGAAGTCACGCTGGTCGGGACTCGACATCTCGCGGTCACCGACACAAGCGGCACCTTCAGACTTGGCTCCATCCCCGTTGGTGCGTACTTACTTCGCATCCGTCGTGTCGGATACACCCCGCTCCAGACGACGGTCACCGTGCGGGCCGGAGCGTCGACCGATCTTCTTTTCGCATTATCGCCTGTGCGACAAGAGCTCGAAACAGTGACGGTAAAGACTGAGGCGCGACGATCCGCGCGGCTGGAGCAATTCGAGATTCGGAGGCGCCGCGGGTTAGGAACCTTCATCACGCGCAGCACGCTCGAAGGACCGGGCATCGTCTCATTGAGTGGTGCGCTGCGACGTCTTGCCGGCGTGCGAATCATCGACAGCATCGTCGACGGCAGCCATGTTCCCGTCGCGGTCTCGAGTCACGGCGCCAAGTTCTACAACAATCACATGGTGAACTGTGTGCTACGCATCGTCGTCGACGATGTGGTCATGCCGGAAGGTTTCGCACTCGACCAGGTGAGTCCGAACGATATCGAAGCCATCGAGGTCTATGACGGCCCGTCGACCGTTCCTTCGCAGTACGCCAGCATGAGCAGTAGCGTATCCTGCGGCGTCATTCTTCTGTGGACGAAGGACGGCGGCTAGGTTCACCGGCGAGAGCGCTGCTGAGCGACTGAGTTGGGCCCGGTGGGGGAACAGCGCGTCGAGCATTTCAGCCTGCTTGCCCGAAGCAAGACGAACGGCGCAATGGTGCTCACGGCGAAGAGCGGCCACTTCATTCAGCTGTCAGAGTTGGAGCTGGTGACGTGGGCGATTCGCCCCGTCCTCTCGCTGGTGCCCCGGCCCGCGATGCCGGCGAGCGATGCAAGCATGCGCAAGCTGGATGAGTCTGCCATGGTCCGCTCCACACAAGCTCCCAGCTTTCCGCGCGACAGTCACGCGCGGAGCGCTGTCGACTCGATCCGGGTGCTCGATAGTCTGTGGGCCCGAGCCTACGCGACTCAGGACACGACGTTCGCCAACGCGCTGTTCGCCGACAGCATGGCGGCCACCAGCGCCGGTGGCGTGTCGAAGGGGAAGCAGGGCGAGCTGGCCGATACGCGGCCGCAGCCCGGATTGCAGATGCACTACTTCCGGACGGCGCAGGTGGAGGTTCGCATGTATTCTGGCGCGGCGATCGTCACCGGGCTCGCCGAGTGGGAGTTCGCGCAGAACGGGCAGCCCACCGCGCTTCGGCGCCGGTACACGACGACGTACGTTCGCGGGGGTCCGCTCGGCTGGCGGACGGTCGCACTGCATCTCGGGCCGGCCGCGGTGCGGTAGGCGACTACTGGTGCCCTCGCTAGGAAACCCAGAATCGCAGCAGTCGTAGCACCTGCCAATGCCCTGGCCTATCACGCCACAGCCATGCGAGCTCCCCTTCGCCACAGAGCCCGCCGCAGTGCCGCTCGAAGTAAATGAGCGCCTGCGACTCGTCGTCGGAAAACGCGATCGGCGACAGCGCCAGGTATCCGCGTGATCCTGGAAACCTGCGGTAGAACTCCATCCATCCCTTCGACCCATCGTGAAAGACATCGTCCAGCGTCGCTCCCGTGATCGGTCGCGCCGACGCTCCAAGCAGCGCGACCTCCGCCAGTTGGGGCGCGGCGCTCAATTCCGCGAGCCGGCCCGACAGAGTTGCCGGAATCACATCGAACCGTGCACTCCACGACGAGTTGGGGTCGCGGCTTGGAAGCTTGAACGTGATGGTGATGTCATCCACCATGAGCGTTCGTGGTCGTCCTTTTGGAAAAATCGTATCGAGGAGCGCTGCGTACACCGCCGGCTCGCGCCGCCCGAATGCTTCGCGCGCACCCGGTAAGGGCGCGCCGGATTGCCCCGTCCGACACGCCGCGGCGGCGACCATGAGGCCGAACAGCGCCACGCTGAGAATCCTGTGCACGATGCGATCGATCACACCCGTGCTACCACTCAATCACCCTCAAGGTCCCTGTCCCTCCTTGAGCGCTTGAAGCGCCTTCTGGAACGCCGGCACGTTCGGCGCCAGCGACGGCGGAACGTTCTTCAGCGCAATCTCCCAGTTCACGATCGCGCTCCTCTTGTCACCCATCGCCGTGTAGCCGCGAGCCAGCCCGAGATACGTCCAGAATTTCTCTTCGGGATGCTGCTGGCGGTTGAGCTTGAAGACCGCCATCGCGCGATCCTTTCTCCCGCGTGCCAGCATGCTCATCGCGTAGGAGTGCACGGACGGAGCGGCCGTGCCAGGCTCGTGAAGCGCACGGTCCATCGTCGTGTCGGCTTCGGCGTTTCTGCCGAGGGCATCGAGAACCGACGCTTTGGTCTGCAGCGTGGAGAAGTCCTCGCTCCCCGCCGCCGCGTTGCGAAAGGGCTCATAGATCGCCTTGTTCGCCCACACCAGGGCTTCGTCCAGGTCGATCTTGTTGCTCACGGCGAACTGCGCCGCGCGCTGCCAATTCTGGTAGTTGAATCCCGGCCACGCTTGCAGATCCTTCCGGATCTGCGCGATGTAGAGGTCGTTCACGTTGGGCACGCCGATCTTCAACGGGATGCGCTTGTTCTCCCACTGCAGGAACGCCGTGGCCGAGCCGGGCAGGCGGTCGTCGAATCCGTAGGTGAGAAATTCGGTGAAGGGCGCGTCGACGGGCGTCACGGGCACGCGCAACGCGTCGTTCTTCGCGTCATACTGGTAGCTGCCCCATCCCGTCGAGTTGTTGGAGAGAATCCACGTCCACGGCCCATCCTTCTCGAGCTCGAGAAAGAGCGCGTACGTGCCCGCCTTGAGATCCCTGCCCTCGACTTTCACATCGTGCGAGAAGGTGATGGTCGTGTTCTCATTGGCGCCCGCACGCCACGGTGACGCCTTCGACGGACCGAAACCGTCATCGAAGAACCCATACTGAACCAGCTCGCCCCAAATATGGCCGCTGCGATCGGCGGTCGGCGGGAAATGGACACGCGGGCTGTGGTAGGCAATCGTGACCTTGATCAGACCGATCCACTGCGAGCTTTCCGCGCGCTGATTGTTCCCGTTCGGCGGCAGGGTGAGCTCGGACGATATCTGAGCGGTAACGCCGCGACTCGGCGCACAGACAAGGGCGAGCGCTGCGAGGACGAAGAGTCGTTTCATCTGGGCATCCGCGTGAGAGTGATCGTGCGCGCCGGAATGGCGACACACGATTGCGGATACGAACGCCTGGCGCTACGTGATCGCGGCGCTCTGACATGGTGGATACGCTTTCCGCACACAACTTGAGCATTTGCGGAGCGTCGAGCCGGCGTGTGCGCCGCACAGCTAGCGACGCGGCATCACCTCGATCGCCGCAATGCGATCGCCTTCCAGTACCCCGTCGGCGACGTCGATTCCGTCTACGACTTCAGCGAACACCGTGTAATCGCGACCGAGTCGCTGATTGTCCCTGAGGTTCACGAACCACTGCGCGTCACCCGTGTCGTGGCCGCGGGTGCTCATGCCTACGGTGCCGCGGGCGTGCGGCACGGTGCCGAGCTCGTCGCGCAGGAACTGATTCAGGCCGATGTACTCGCTTGCGCCGGGGCTACCGCCCTGGATCACGAAATCCGGCTCGACCCGATGCCAGCTCAGCCCATCGTAGTAATGGGCCCGCACGAGAGCGAGAATGCGCGCGGCCATCATCGGCGCGACATCGCCGCGGAGTCGCACCGTGAATACTCCGCCACCGCTCGACGGCGCCATGCGCACACGCAATTTCACATCGGCGCCGAGGGCGAGCGCGACCGCATCGGGGGGAAGCTCGCTTCGCACCGCCGGCGGCTTGTCATCGCTCGCCGGCCGCCACGCCGCCTCGAGGAGCGCCACGCGCGCATCGCGGGCCGAGGCAATCTCACGCGCTACCCATTTGTCGAACGCCGCCGACGCCGCCGCGCGCACGTCGGTGCGCTGCGATCGCTTGAGCGCGTTGGCGGCCGCTCGCACGGCCTGGGCGCCATTGGCCTGGAGCGCAGTGAGATAGATGTCATCGTCCGCCTGCGCCGTGAACTTACTCAGCGCATCGATCGCCGTCTCTTTCACGTTGTCGTCCCCGTTGCGCGCCAATGCGCGCAGCGTCGCGGTGTCGGACAGCGCGGACGCGGCGCGCGCCGCGTACATGCGCACTTGCCACTGCTTGTGCGTCGCGAGTCTGGCCACCCGCGAGCGCGCCTCGTCGGGTCGCAGGCGGGCGAGCGCGACCGCCGCGTGCGCCGCCGCGTGCCACGAGACGCCTCCGCGCGCGCGGCTCGCCGCGTCGGCGCGCAGCGAGTCGATCCACGCGCGCAGCGTGGCGACGAGCGATTCGTCCGCCGCGCACGACGTCGGGATCAGATCCACCGCATGCAAGCGCACGGGCCAGGCACTGTCGGCCATCGCGGTCCGCAGTGCGCCACAGTCGTCGTGCTTGAGCGTCACGGCGCGGAAGCGGAGCCGCCACGCGGGCTCGGTCCACACCTTTGGCGCGCGTAGCGGCGGAAGCGAATCGCGATCGATGAACCGCGCATCGCTGATTCTCCCGCGCGCTCGCCGGGCCAGAACGCGCACGCGCGCGTTCGCGTGGCGAGCACCGTCGGCCAGCGCGGCATCCGTTGAATCGCGGCGGTCCTCCGCGAGTAGGATGCGTCCGACGAGCGCGGAGTCGGCGGCGGTGAGACGTGCGCCCTGGGCGGACAGCGCCGCGGGCAATGCAATGAACATCGCCAAGAGGGACGGTCGCATCACGGCGACTCCATCGCCGCCAGCAGGCGATCGAGCCCGGGCCACGACGCGAGATTGTAGCGCGCGATGGTCTCGAGGTACTCGCGTCCGGCAGCGCCGTGTTGCGTCTCCACGACGGAGGCCGCACGCGCAACCGCCGCTTCGTCGCAGAAGGGCGGTTCCAGCTCCTCGGCGATCTTCCCCTGATCGTGCGCGACGCCCGCCGCATCGAGGAAGGTCGTTTGGATCGCCGGCTCGAGCTCGACGTACAGCATGTGAAGGAGATCGAGCTCATCCTGCGAGCTCTCGACGCGCATTCGCACCACCTCGCGCGCGAGCTTGTCCACGGGCCACGACTGGAGCGTCACCGCGCGAAAGCCGCCGCCCCGCGCGACCAGACGCTGAATGAAGGCCGTGCGGAACTCGCGACGCAGCGCCATTGCCCGCGTGACGATCGACAGCCGTCGCTCGGCCGACAGTGCTCGATAGGGGGAGATATTCGACATGGTGACAAGCTAACGCCCGAGCGTCACCGATACCCGGCCGCCTGCAACTCGAACAGCATCGCGTAGCGGCCGTTGGCGGCGAGCAGCTCATCGTGCGTTCCCAGCTCGGTGATGCGGCCATCGGCCACCACGGCGATCCGGTCGGCGATACGCACGGTGGAGAAACGATGCGAGATCACGATGCCGATGCGCCCTTTGAGATTTTCCTTCAGCTCGGCGAAGATCGCCGCTTCGGCTTCGGGGTCGAGCGACGATGTGGGCTCGTCGAGAATCCAGATGTCGGCGTCGCGGTACATGATGCGGGCGAGCGCCAGGCGCTGCCACTCACCGCCGGACAGATCGTGTCCGCCCTCGAAGAGGCGTCCCACCTTCGAGTCGAGGCCGTTCGGCATCTTCTTCACCAACCACTCGCTGCGCGAATTGCGCAGCGCGTCGAGCACGCGCGCGTCATCGGCTTCGCCGCCAGGCCGTCCCATCTTGACGTTTTCGCGCACCGACAGCTCGTAGCTGGCGTAGTCCTGGAACAGCACGCCGATCCTGCTGCGCAGCGCCTCCGGGTCGACGTCCTTGAGATCCACGCCGCCGACGCGCACGGCGCCGCGATCCGCATCGTAGAAGCGCAGCAGCAGCTTGACCAGCGTGCTTTTCCCCGCCCCGTTCTCCCCGACGAGCGCCATCAGCTCGCCGCTCCGGACGTGCAGGCTCAGTCCTTCGACGGCCGGCCCCGTGCCGCCAGGGTACGAGAAGGAGACGTCATCGAACTCGATGCCATCCGCGAGCGCGGCCGGCAGCGCGCGCGGCTGCGAGGGCGTTGCCACCAACGGTTCGATCGATAGGAAGGAGAAGTAGTCCTCGAGAAAGGTCGTGTGCTGGTCGACGGCCACGAAGGTGCTCGAGACCTGGCCGAGCGTCCCCGACACGGCGGTGAACGCGCCGATGACGAGCACGACGCCGCCCGGCGAGATTCCCCCCGCCGCGCCCTTCACCGCCAGAAAGACGTACGCGAGCGCGAGCGTCGTTCCGGTGACGAGCCCGGTGAGCAGCGAGATGCGCGTACCGGAGCGGTACATCTGCTCACGCTTGGCGAAGAGCAGTTCAGACAAATCGCGATGACGGCCGAGCAGGTAGTCGGCCAGCACGTAGGCGCGGATCTCCTTGGTCGTGCGCGGCTGCACCAGTAGATCGCCTAGGTATTCGCGCTCACGTTCTTCGGGCGTCTCCTTGTAGAAGAACTCGTACATCTTCGACGTGACGCGCCGCTCCAGGGCGAGTGAGAGCAGCGCGGCGGCGAGCGCGAGCACCACCAGTATCCAGTGCAGACTGGCCAGCAGCGATGTCATCAGCACGATCGTCACGATGTTGCCGGACAGTCCGAGCACCGACCAGGTGAGATCGCCCGGCCGCCACGACACGTCGCGCTTCGCCCGCGCGAGCCGGTCGTGCCAGTCGGAATTGTCGAAGTGGCCGACGTCGACCTTCGACGCCTTCGTGAGCAGCCGGCGTTCCGCCTCGAGCTGCACCCGGCGCACGAACAGGTTTCGGCCGTACCCCATGTACGCGCCGACCGAGCGCTGCACGCCGGCTGCGATCCACAGGCCGGCCACGATCGGCAGCATGTCGATGAAGGTGAGATGCCGCGCCTGCGCCTGCGCGATCTTGTTGACGAGCATCGCGCCCAGATAGACCGCGATGGGCGGCATGGTCGAGCTCACGATGCCGAGCAACGAATAGCGAATCAGCGAACGTGGCGATGCCGCCCAGGCGAGCGCCATCCCCTGCCGGAGGTTGCGCACGACCCGGCCGGCGCGCCCCTTCGATTTCGATGGAGCTTCTTCGTCCGAAGACATCAGGGTATGTAGCCCACGCGCACGTGTGCGGGAAAGACAGCCGTTCCCGCGGCGGTCACCTGTGGCACCATTTCGAGGTCGATCTCGCGCAGCCGCGGCAGACCGGCGAGCGCAGCGAGCCCTACGTCGGTGATCCCGGGAATGTTCTCGAACAACAACCGCTCGATGGAGGGCATGCGGGCGAGCAGCTCGAGACTGCGGTCGGTAATCCGGGAGCTCCACGTCCGATAGGACGCGAGCCTGGACAATCCCGTGATGTGCGCGGTCGCGGCATCCGACATCTCGGCCACGTACATGCACTCCAATGCCTCGAGCTTCGAGCAGCGGCCGATGTGCCGGAAGCCCTCGTCGGGCACATCCATCGGCATGAATTCTCGCAACGTGGGAAAGTCAGGCAGTGCCGCGAGCGCCGCATCGTCGACGTTCTTGCAGCTGACCGACAATCCGCGCAACGCCGGCATCGCCGCCATCGCCGCGAATCCGCGCCCGCGCAAGTTGTAACACCGTCTGCCCCAGAGGTACTCGATCGACGGCGAGCGACTCAACGCCGAGAATCCGTCATCGCCCGCACTCGTGTCCTGGCACATCAGAAAACGCAGGCGTGGCATCGCCGCGATGAAGGGCATCGCGTCGTCCGTCGCGTCGAAGGCGAGCCAGCCCAGATTGGGAAGCGTGGCCAGCGGGGCAAGGCCCGCGGCCGTGATTCCGAGTTTGCTATCGTCGAGATTCAGAGCAAAGAGGCCGTCGAGTCCGACCAGATGGGCGAGACCCGCATCGGTGAACGGTCCGCGCAGCAGCAGGAGATTGGGCTCGGCGTCGAATCCCAACAGCGCCATGGAGGGCTCGCCCCCCTGCCAGCGCTTGAATGCCGGAAATTCATGCAACAGCGGCAGTCCGCCGTCGGTGACGCGCTCCCCGGTCTTGAAATGCCGGAGCTCGCGCTTGCCCGCCAATGCCGCGATGGCGCCATCGCCCGTCGGTGTGCCGAGCAGCTCGACGCGCTCCAGCTGATGACAACCGGCGAGGTTCGCTATGCCGGCATCGGAGACATGCTGCTGCCAGAACATTTTGAAATGCGTGAGCTCCGGGAGATGACGGAGCACCTCGAGTCCACTGTCGGTGATCTGTCCTTTCCACCCGCCAATATCGAGATGCTCCAGCAGGGTCATCCGGGCGACTTGCCGCAGCCCCTCATCGGTCATGTCGGTCGAGTCGTTCAGGTCGAGCCGCGTCACGTGATCGAGTTGCGCGATCCGCTCGAGCACGCTGTCCGTCATGTGGCCGCCGGCGTCCACGCCGGTGATCTGTTGCTCGTTCATCTCGACGACCAGCGCGTCCGCCTCGCGCGCGCTCAGCCGCCGGCGCAGCCGAACCGTGTTCTGTCGCAGGTCGATGACGTAGGCGTACGGTGGTAGAGGCTGCGCGGACCCACCACGGGTGCGAAGCAGGTTCGCGACCTCGTCCATTCCGCGCTTGCGCGCCCGGTCGGCGGCCGTTTCTCCCTTTTCGTTCCTGACGGAGGGGTCCGCGCCATGGGCGAGGAAGAGCGCGGCGATCTCCAGCGCGCGAGCTTCATCGTCGGGCAGCCACATGAGCGGCGTCTGACTCCCGCTCTGCAATTTGGCCAACGCGGGATCGGCGCTCAGCACGTCGCGCAGTCGCTCGAGCTTTCCGGCGAAGGTCAGCTCGAAGACATCGCCACTCACCCGGCTGAGCAAATCGATCATCGAAGAATCCTGCGCGTACGCCGCGGCGCCAAGAGGCGTGTTGCCCCAGTTGGACTCGACAGGGTCGATTTCCGCGCCGCGATCCAGCAGCAACTTCGCGACGTTCATCGCCTGATGGCCGGCGGCAACGTGCAGCGCGCGCTGGTTGGACTTGTCGGCGAGTTCGAGCGGCGTGCCGAGGTCGAGGAGTAGCGCGATGACGTCCGCGCGATCGCGTCTCGCCGCGGCGAAGATTGTCTGCGTGGAGCGCAGATACTCGGAGTGCTCTGCGACCATTTGGCGCGCGCGCTCCCGATCGAGCCGAAAGCAGGCCGCCGCAAATGCATCCTCGCCATCGAGCTCGAGCATGCTCGGCTTCGCGCCGTACCGCACGAGCAGGTCGGCCATCTCCGCGTGACCCAGCCGCAGCGCGAGTTCATGGAACGAGTGCGCCGGCTTGAACTTCCGGTGCGACGAGACGCCGGCTTCGGGACTCGCGCCGTGCGAGAGGATCCATTCCGCGAGGGGCAGATCGTTCTTCCGCACCGCGATGCCGAGCAGATAGTGCGCGCCCGGACCATAGCCACCCATGTCGAGCATGCGCCATTGCGGATCGTCCCAGTCGGCCTGGCGGCCCAGTTGCAGCGCGCGCTCATGCATCAGCTTCAGCAGAGAGAGGATGTCGCCGCGAAAATGCGCGTTATAGAGAAGCTGGATGTCGTATGGCTCGGCGCCGCGCTCGAGGAGCAGCCGCGCCAGCACTTCGAATTGTGGATGACGTGTCGCGCCTTCCTCGCCCTCGCCGATGACGCAGGTGAGCGCGGTGTAGTGGATGCTCTCCGAGCCGCCGGGATAATACGAGTTCGGATCCGCGCCATGATCGAGCAGCACGCGCGCGATCGCCAACGCGTTCTCGTTCGCGGCGGGCACGGAGAGTCGCGCGGTGCAGAGATAGAGCAGCGGCGGCCAATTTCGCGGACCGCCCGAGTCGGTCGCGAGCTCGGGACGCTCCGCCAGCAGCCGTTCGACTTCCGCGAGATCGCCGCAGACCACCGCGGTGTAGATGTTCTCGCGCGCGAGTTCGGGATGTTTTCTGAGCAGGCGGTCGGCCGTGTGCCGCGCCGTCGTGCGCATCGGGCCACCGACGCGCCAGTCGAGACTCGCATTCTCCAGAAATGATGCGGCCGGATCGGTACGAGTGGGCGTGGCGTGGATGCCCGCGGCGAGAAGGCGCTTGAGAGCGGTCCAACCGGCGAGTCCGTGCTCGAGCGCGAGGGCATGCTGCACATCGCGAAGCGTCGGAACGCCGGGAGCGTTGGGAAGGGCTCGTGCGAGACGAGCGCGTGCGTCGCCGGCGTTTTCGCGAAGCGCCTTCAGCCAGCGCTTCGCTTCCCTCTTGAGATTCTCGAGGGTACTCCTGGGCGTGAGCTGCCTAGGCATGGACACCATTCTCCCGATGCTGCCTGAAGTCCGCTGAGTGACAGGCCGGAAGAAGGTTCGACGAGGTGCTGCGAACCAGTTGGGCGGGAGTGATCTCCCTTGCCGCGGACAGGAGGCGCCCCAATGCGCACTGCGCGAATTCTTGTCGCTCGCGGCGCGGCTGTCAAGCGAGCGCCGCCAGAGCCGGACGCCCGCGCCGGGCCACGCGCGATGCCGACTACCGCGCGACCGACCAGGCCGTCTGCTGCAGCACGTTCACGTCGGCGGCGGTCAATCCCTTCAGCTCACTCTCGATACCGACGGGACTCTCCGCGAACAGCACCGCGAAGAAGACACAGGCGGCAAGATACGAACCGGCAAGTGTCGGATGACTCCCGTCTTTGTCGTGCAAGACAGGCGCGTCGTGCTTGGCGAGAAATTTCTCCCACGCCACCCCGGCCGGAACCACGATGGCGCCGAGCTCCTGCCCGATGCTCGTGTAGCACTCGGTGAGCGCCTTCTGCGTCTGCGGCACGTGTTGGCGCGCCCACGTCAAGTAGAGCACCATCTTGGCGCCCGACGCTTTGATGGCGTCGTCGAACAGCCGGATGTTCTCGTGCGTGCGCGTCGCATTCTTGACCGGCAGCGTGCTCTGCTCCTGCAATACCACGTAGTCATATCGCGTCGCCTCCATCGCCTTCTGCGCCGCGCCCTTGTTCCAATGCATGCGGAGCGATGCGCCGCCGGCCGAGATCAGCTTGTACTCCAGCTTCTTTCCGCGCGCCTCGGCGAGCTGCGCGATGAGCCCGGGCACGTTGTTTCGCGCCGTGAAGCTGTTGCCGACAAAGAGAACTTTCATCGATTACTCGAATGTCTGGCCAAAGGTGATCCGATTTCTCTCGAGATCGAGCACGTGGAACTGGCGCAGGCCCCACGGCATGCTCATCGGCTCATCGAGCACGTTCGCGCCCTTTGCGGTCAATTCCGCGTGCAGTGCATCGGCGTCGCGAATGTAGACGTAGAACGAGCCGATGCCCGTATGCTCCGCCGTCCTGGCAATGAGCACCACGGTGACACTGTCGCGATCCATCACGCCGATGTCGTGTTGCGCGTAGTTGATGGTGAATCCGAGCACGTCCCGGTAATGCGCCACGCCCGCAGCGACGTCGTTCAGCGGCATCTCGGGGAGCGTCTTTCGGAGCTGGCCACGCGGAATTCGCCGCGCGTGCGGCTCCTGGTACGTCTGACCAAACCAGAGCGCGTTCCCATCCGGATCGCGGACCTCGAACATCCGCATCTTGATCCAGTTGACCTTTTCCATCTCGCTCGGCTTCCCGCCGCGCGCCGCGACGGCGGCGTGCATCACGGCGACATCGTTCGTCTCGAAGAACAGAACGGCGTGTCCGCGCGCGCCATCGCCCGTACCGAGCTGGATTCTCGCGGGGCCGTTTACCAACTCGGCGACCACTGGAGCGCCGTACTCGCCCTGAGCTTCTCGGACGGAGAAGCCGAGCACGTCACGATAGAACGCGGCGGTCCGATCGGGGTCCGCGACGACCAGATGCCGGCTCACTGGCGCGGTGATGAGTCCCTCGAATGCATCGGTCATTGGCGCGCGCGATGTGCTTTGATCAGATCGTCAATCGCCTTGTTGCCCGACGGCAGCGGAACATCGCGCGCCGAAGCGCCGGCCGCGAGCAGCGCGGCGACCGACTCGGGCCCCGCGATGTCCATCCAGTACGAGTCGACGCACGCTCGAATGGCGAGTGCCAGCGGCGTACGACCGTTCTCATCGGCCACGTTCACCGGAGAGCCGCGCGCGATGAGTAGCCGCACGACGGCAGTTTCTCCGCGCCACGACGCAACGTGAATGGGCAGACTGTTCCTCGCAACGCCCCAGTAGCCGTCCTCCCAACTGAATGGAGTGGCGACGCCAACGCCCAGGTCGAGGAGCTGCTGCACTCCGCCATGATTGCCGGTGGCGCTGAACTTTGCCAGCAACTCGCCGCCGATCGCCAGCAGCTCGTTCTTCATCGCCGGCTCGGCCGCGGCGATCGAGCGAACGGCCGCCGCGTCGTCCATCGCGCACGCGGCGATCAATCGGTCGACGCCGCGCAATTCGATCGCGATGCCGCGCTTCCCGAATAGCTCGAGCACATCGCTGCGTCCTTCGCGCGCGGCCATCGCGATCGCCGACTGACCGCGCGAAACGAGTGTTGGGTCCGCACCGTGATCGAGCAGCGCCTCGAAACTATCGAGCGAGTTGTCGCGGGCCAGCGCGTGGTACATCGCCGTCCGGCCGAAGCGGCGGTTGAGGTTGGGGTCCGCGCCATGCTCGAGCAGAAACCGCACCCCGTTCACATCGTGCCAGTCGAGTTTGCGAATCAGCATCATCGAGAGATTCTCGCTCGTGATCTTACCGGTGCCGACGAGGATCTCCAGCGCGCGGTTGTCTCTCGTCTCCGGCGAGTGATAACAGGTCTCTTCGTCGTTCGGATCGGCACCCCGATCGAGGAGCAAGCGTGTCATCTCCGGATGATGCGCGACGCCGCAGGCGCCATAGAGCACACCCTCCCATTGGCCCCGCGGCTGGTGGTTCGCTTCGAGCCAGCCGGTGTTCGCGCTGGCACCCGCATCGAGCAACGCCGTCGCCGCGCGCACGAGGCCGTCGGATCGCGTGCGATCGTGCTGGAGGTATCTCGAGAAGCAGAGGTGCGTGAGCGCATCCCAGCCGTGTGGGCCACCCTTCGCCGTCGCGCCGCCCGCATCGATCGCCAGAAAGCCGCGCACCGCGGCGGCGTCGCCGAGTATCGCGGCCGTGTGAATGTTCGCCTGCGCGATCTCGGGATGCGCGGCGAGAATCGCGTTGGCGCTTTCGAGCGAGCCGCCCGCGTGTGTGATATCGGGCGACACGCACGCGACTCGGATGAACTCGGTCACCACATCATCATGGGACATTGTTTGGCGACCCATTCCCGCCGCAGATGGTGAGCGGGACAAGATACTAGCGCGCGCGGGCTTCCATTAGCCGGACATATTCTCGATCCCACGCCGCCGGCACGCTCTCGCGCGGCGAGTACGGCCCCGGCACGTAACGCCGCGATGACACGCCGAGCTGGCTACGCTCGATGATGTTCCAATCCTGCCGGTTCGTCACGTCCCAAAAGTCAATCGCGTCTTTGATGTTCGACGCAGCATCCGAGAGCGTATCCGGATGAAAAAGCCACTCCGACTCGACGATCGTCCGGTCGGCCGAGATGGGATGCACGAGATAGAAGTTGACGTAGTCGGGGTGCAGGCTGAGCAAGAAGTTTGGCATGAGGGTGTAGTAGTACGCGTAGCGCTCATCGCCCTGCACCACATCGGGGCCGACCAGCCGACCGCAGGCGCGTCCGCTCATCGTCGCGCTCTCGTTCGGCGCGGTGATCTGCATCGAGCCGCCGAGGAACGCGCCGTCGGTGAGATCGTTGGCGCCGCTCAGGTACGGGAGCACCGTCGAGAGCTCCGGGTGGATCATCGGACAGTGCAGGCACTCGGAGTAATTCTGAAACACGAGCTTCCAGTTGGCGCGCACGTCGTACTGTACGCGATGTCCAACGGAGAGTGCGGGCAGATTGAATCGCGCGAGCCGGTTGGTCATCACAGCCCACTCGGCCTCGAACGAGACCGGATCGTCGGCGATGTTCACGAAGATGAATCCTTCCCACTCAGCCACGGCGGCCGGGTGCAGGGGGTACTCGCTCTTGTCGAAGTCCTCGACATCCTGCATGTGCGGCGCGCCGATCAGCCGCCCATCAATGGCGTACGTCCAGGCGTGGTAGGGGCACTGGATGCTCTCCGAAAAATGACCCGACTCGGCCATGCACAATCGCGTGCCGCGGTGACGGCAGGTATTGAAGAACGCGCGCACCGATCCGGCCTTGTCGCGCAAAACGATCACCGACTCTCCGGCGATCGTCTTCGTGATGTAGTCGCCGGCCCGCGCGATGCTCGACGCGCGTCCGACGCAATTCCACATGCGGGCGAAGATGCGCTCGCGCTCCTGCACCAGCACCTCCGCGCTGGTGAACATCTCGCCAGGCAGCGTGCGCGAGCCGGGACGGTAGGTCGCCGTGGTCGGGTGAAACATCGTCATCGACACATCTCCTTCATCACTTCTGACGCTTGTCGGCGATCACGCGGTCGGCGGCGAGCCAGCCGGGTCCGCCAAGAATTCCAGGGCCTGGATGCGTGCCCGCGCCGCCGAGGTACAAGCCGCGCACCGGCATGGCGTAGCGGCTCCAGCCCGGCACCGGCCGCATGAACAAAATTTGGTCCAGCATCATCTCGCCCTGCGTGAGCGCGCCCTCGGTGACGCCGTACCGCTCCTCGATGTCACGCGGCGTGAGCGCGACGCGGTGGAGCACGCGTGCGCCAAAGCCCGGCATCACCGCTTCGATCGCCGCGCTCACGCGATCGGCGAATGCATCGCGCGCGCCGGCATCCCATCCGCCATCGCGCAGATGATAGGGCGACCATTGCGCCGTTGCCACCAGCACGTGCTTGTCGCCTGGCGCGAGCCGGCTGTCCGGCCAGCGCGCGGTTTGTAGCGTGATCTCGACATGAGGCTCCTCGGACGCAGCTCCGTACTTCGCCGCGTCGGCCGCCCGCTCCATGGCGGAGGTGCTCGGCGTCAACGACACGATTCCGCGAAGCGCTTCCGGCTCGAGGCCTGAAGCGGCGGGCACGCCGTCGAGCGCGTAGAGCACCGTCGTGGTGGCGCCGCGGAACTTGAGGTTTTTTACCGCGTGCAAGAACTCGGGATCGAGCCAGATGGAATCGACGAGGCCGAGCAGCGTGCGCGCGGGATCGGCTGTCGACAATACACGAGGCGCGCCGATCTCCTCACCGTCCGCGAGCACGACCCCGGTCACGGCATCGTGCTGCATCACGATCTGCGAGACTGCCGCCGACATGCGGATCGTCGCGCCGCTCTTCCGCGCCGCTCCCTCGGCCGCGCGGATGAAAGCGTCGGGACCGGCGCGCCACCATCCCGCATCGCGTATGGTGCCGAGCGGCAGGCCGATCAGATGATGGAGCGCGACGAAGGTCGTGCCGCCAGATCGCGGACCTTGTCGCAGGTGCCGAATTCCGCCCGCCGCCACTCCCACCTTGAGCGCTTCGCCGTCGAAGGTGTCGTCGAGCATCTCTTGAATCGACATCGGCATCACGCGCAAGAACTCGAGCATGTCCGCCTTTCCGAGTCCGCGCAGCTTGCGGCCAAGCCCGAGCAACGTGAGCAACTCCCGCGGCGCGGTCGCTTCAATGTCCGGAGCCGGCAGTTGATAGATCGCTCCGAGAAATCCAGCAAGCTTGTGGAGACGCGTAACGAACGCCGGCCAACGTTCGGCGTCGCGCTGCGAGTAGCGCGCCAGCGCGGCGGCCGCGCGCGGCACGTCGCTCCACAACGAGAGGAATTCACCGGGCGCAACCGCTACGCTCACCGGCGCGTCTGACTGCACGCGATCGAGCGCGAGCCCGAGATCCCGCACGACCGCCGGCGGCACCCAACCGGTTCCGGCGGCGAAGGGCGCGGCGTGAAAGCCGGGTGCGAACTCGATCGTGCGCCCCTGGCCTCCGATCGTTTCGCGCTCATCGAGCACGAGCACGCGCATTCCGGCGCGGCCCAGCATGGCCGCGGCGACGAGTCCGTTCGCGCCGGCGCCAATGACGATCACGTCGAAGGTAAGCGCCATCGTCAGTGCTGCTTCAGAATTTCGAGCGCGGCCAACCGGCCGGATGCGCCCATGATGCCGCCGCCCGGATGCGTGCCGGCGCCGCACTGCCAGTAGCCGCGCACCGGTGTGCGATACTGCGCCCACTGCGCCGCGGGCCGCATGAAGAAGAGCTGGTGCAGCGCCAGCTCGCCACCGAAGATGTTCCCCTCGGTCAGTCCCGTTATTCGCTCGATGTCCACCGGCGTGAGCACCTGCCGGTGGAGAATCAGCGAGGGGAGATTCGGCGCATAACGGGCGATGGTGCGCACCACGGCGTCGCCGAACGTTTCGCGCTTCGCGTCGTCCCAGCCACCGTTCAGATGATACGGCGCGTACTGCACGAACACGCTCATGACGTGCTGTCCCGGCGGCGCCATGCCCGGATCGATCATCGACGGCAGCACGATGTCCATGTACGGATGCCGCGAAAACTCACCATGCTTCGCGTCGTCGTATGCGCGCTCGAGGTAGTCGAGCGACGGACTGATCGACATCGCGCCGCGCAGATGCGGTCCGTTGCCGGGTAGGCAGGTGAAATCCGGCAGTCCGGACAACGCGAGGTTCACCTTCCCCGACGATCCGCGAAACTTGTAGCGCCGGATGTCCTCGACCAACTCGTCCGGCAGCTCCTTCGGATCGACCATCTGCATGAAGGTGCGGCGGGGATCGAGTCCCGATATGACGACAGGCGCGAGAATCTCCTCCCCGCTCACGAGCGCGACGCCGAGCGCGCGGCCGTCTTTCGTCAGCACGCGCTCCACCGCCGCATCGGTGCGGATCTCGGCGCCGAACGATCGCGCCGAATTCGCGATCGCGTTGCTGATGCCGCCGGTGCCGCCTTTCTGGAATCCCCAGGCGCGGAAGGCGCCGTCGATCTCGCCCATGTAGTGATGCAGCAGCACGTAGGCCGAGCCCGGCGAGCGCGGTCCGAGAAAGGTGCCGATGATGCCGCTGGCGGATTTCGTCGCCTTCAAGGGATCGAACTCGAACCACTCGTCGAGAAAGTCCGCGCTGCTCATCGTCATCAGCTTGTACAGCGTATGAAAGTGATCGGCGCCCAGCGAGCGAAAGTGTTGGCCGAGCTTGAGCATGCCGCGCAGATCGGACGGCGCGAGCGACGCCGGGTCGGGCGGGAGCATGGCGAGAATTGGCTTGACCGCCATCGCCATGTGATGCATCTCGCGCCCGAACACCGCCATCGCGTCGGCATCGTGGATCGAGTGGCGACACAGCTCACGGCGCGTCTCGTCCGCATCGGCCCAGAAGCCGAGATAGTCGCCGTTGTCGAGCGGAGTGACGGTGCTCTCGAGCGGCAGGATCTGCAGACCGTGGCGCGGCAGGTCGAGATCGCGGATGATCTCCGGTCGCAGCAAACTGACCACGTACGAGAACTCAGAAAACTTGAAGCCCGGGAGAATCTCTTCAGTCACCGCCGCGCCGCCCACCAGCGGCCGCTTCTCGAGCACCAGCACCTTTCGCTTCGCGCGCGCGAGATACGCTGCCGCGACGAGCGCGTTGTGTCCGCCGCCGATGAGAACCGCGTCGTAGCGTGACGTCTTCACGCGCGCTTTCGCTCGAGATCGAGAAACGGAAGCTTCGTCACGATCGCGTCGACCTGTTTGCGGCGATGCTCGACCGTGACCTCGAGCTGCAGCTCGCTCCCTTCCTTGAAGTGCGGCGCTTCCACGTGCGCGAGGGCGAGCGACTGCTTGAGCAGCGGCGACCAGCATCCGCTCGTGGCGTAGCCGACCTGCTTGCCGTTGCGATACACCGGCGCGCTCGTGCGCCACGCGACCGCCGAGACGTGCGGCGGAAGGCGCCGCTCGGCGAACGCCCTCTCGAGCGATTCCCAGCGGACCGCGAGTCCGACGAAGCCCCACTGCGATCCGTGCGCGCGCTCGGCGCGAAGCGCGGTGCGGCCGGTGAAGGGGCCCTGCTTGTCCTTGCTCACCGTCCACTCGAGCGCGAGCTCGAAGGGCGATGACTTTTGATCTTCGATCAGCGCGCGGTGCGACGAGAAGTAGTCGACGTCGATCATCACCAAGCCCGCCTCGATGCGCGCGACATCGAGCGCCCAGATGCCCGCCGGCGTGATGCCGTACGGCGTGCCCGCTCGCATGAGCGCATCCCATACCGGAAGCGCGTGCTCTGCGTCCATCCAGATCTCGTAGCCGAGGTCACCCGTGTAGCCCGTGCGCGAGATCGTGACCGGGCTGTCATTGATGGTGGTGTGCGCGAGCCGGAAGTATCCGAGCGCCGAGAACTCGGCGGGCGAAACGTGCTCGAGGATCTCACGGGCGAGCGGGCCTTGAAGCGCGAGCGCGGCGGTCTGCTCGGAGACGTCGGTGATCGCGACATCGAGACCGACAGCGTTCATGCGGAGCCAGCGCAGCGAGGAGTCGGCGCTCGTCAGGCGGTAGGTGCCGCCGTCGAGGCGGCTGATGGTGCCATCGTCGATCACCTTGCCGGCGACGTCGCACCACGGTGTGTAGAAGACCTGATTCACGCGGAGCTTGGTGATGTCGCGCGTGACCATGCGGTCGAGCAGCTTCGCGGCGTCGCGGCCGGTGAGCAGATACTTGTAAAGCGGCGATACGTCGAAGAGCGCGGCCGAGCTGCGAACGGCGGCGTACTCGCGATCGGGATGGGGATCGTAGCTGCTCGCGACCTGGTAACCGGCCCAGCGGCGCCAGCTTTGGGCGCGCACGAGCGGAGCAGTGCGCGGGAAGAACGGTGTGGACTTGAGCACTCGGGAGTTTACCGCCGCGCCAATCGCACAACTAGCTCTTGCCGCATGGCTAGCCGAGCGCGTTGAAGCCTGCGCGCGATTCCCACAGGATCGAGTGCTCGGCGATCGCGCGCAGGTCGACATCTGTCCCCGCCAGAAACGTGATCGCGTGGTTCTGAAGATCGGCCGCAAGATGCCGAAAGCCGTCCACCGGTTCGTCGGAGAAACCGGGATACGCGGACAGGTGCCGCCGGCCTATCACTGCCGCCATGAAGCTCTCGTGTCCGAACGAGATCTGGCCGGCGTGATAGCGAACGAGACCGACCGTGTGTCGAACGTGGAGCTCGAGACGACGATCTCCGCGGACGTAGTTGCCAGAGGCGAAGTCGCCGCCGCTCCCACGACCGGTGTTCCCGACGGCGAACGCGAACCCATGCGGGCGCATGATCTCGTCGAGTATCGCCACTCCCTCATGAAGCAGTTCGTCAGGTCGCATGGGCGATGGTTGGCTAGCCGCCGCGAGGCACGAGAGCGGTCGTGTCACCCAGCGCTCGACGAACGACCTGGTCCGCCTCCTTCAGCACCGAATCGGCCCGCGCGCGGGCGCGCTCGCTTTCGATCGGCACGTTGGTTCCGCTGGAGTCTATCCATCGAACGAGCCGGTCGTGCGCGAAGTAGAATCGGCTTTCATCGGTGTGTATCACCCGACCGAAAGTCCCGGCGTATCTCTCAAATGCCGTGTAGACGAAGGCGGGGCGGCCGTTCTCCAAGTAATACTCTTCGTGATTGCGGTACGTCTCTCCATAGTACCACGCGACGATTTTCGGGATGCTATCACCGCATCGATAGCTCCGCAGCACGCCGCCTTCGAGAGAGAATCCTGACAGATCATCCTCGTGCATCTGACACGTCGGCACCAGCTGATTGATGCGACGGTACAGCGCGCGGATCGCCAGAATCTCGGGCCGCTCGTTGGACGCCGCGGGAGGAAGCGATGGCGAGTCCGACTGCCGCGATGCAATCGCCGACGGGCCGCGCGACGCCGGGGTCTTTGCGCCTTTCTCCACTGAAGAGCCGCAGGCGATAGAGAAAATCGCGGCGATGAACACCGCAAGCCGCGTCACGTACTCGTCCCCGCGCTCGTTTGTCATCGCGCCGCCTCCCGCCAGGATTGCCAGATTCGCTCTGCGGCCTCGTCTACTCGAAGGCCGCGCTCGATCGCCGCAATGGTGTCGTGCGCCGACGCGTCGTCGACTACCTGCCCTCGCAGGCGAAGCAACGTCGGGCCGAGACGACGATAGGTGTTGTTGTCAACGTCCCATTGTAGCGGTTGCAGCATAGTCGCCGGTGCATCCATTCCCGCGCCCTCGAACTCCACGGCCAACACCGTCTCCGCAGGTTCCACGTAGCGCCAAACATGTTCCGACGCGGATGCCCACGTGCGTTCTCCGGCGAGCGACCGCACTGCATCATAGTCCGGATCAAGTGGAACGCGCTGCGGCTGTCCGTCGTGCAGGCGAAAGCCGATTGGAGACAACAGCGCATCGCTCGGGCGCGCGGCGATCTCTCGGATCGCGCCCGCCAAGGCCAAGCTGGCGAGGTCGAGCGCAACTGTGGAAGATGACCGCAAACGCGAGATCTCATCCTGAAGGTGAAAGCCCAACATCCGGCTCAGAGCGGGAAGTTGCACGCCAGCGAGCGTCAGCGATATGGACTCAGGGGCTCGGCCGGAATTCGCGAATCACTTCGACGTGTCCGATGATTTGCCTGTTGAACTCGTCGAGCTCCTCCGCCGGCACCCAGAGCTCGGTGTGCATCGATGCTCCGACTTGCCGAACGGGATACCGCGCCGCCAGCGCCGCTGGAATCTCGAAGCGCACGACGAAGCCCGCGCCGCTCGCCTTCACATTCCAGTCCCTCGCGATCTGCACCGCATACTCCTCGTTCGTCACCGGATAGAAGATTGGTTGTTCCGGCAATCGAGGCGGGAAGGCGCGATACCCGCTCTCGGCGATCAACGCGAGCTCGGCGGGGCCGACCGGCCGATAGAGCGTGACGGCGTCGCTCACATCAAGAACGGAATCCGCTTCAGGGCTGCTCGATCTCTCCATCGCTCAACCCCACGGCCTGCCGACCGCGGCCATAGCGAGATAGCTCATCCCCTCGAGCGCGCCCCCGCCCTGCATCTCCCACGCCTCGTGTCTCGGATGCGCGCGGACGCGCAGCACGTGCCCGGAATCCAGCTCGACGCTCAGATCGCCGTCACGCGTGATCGTGACGCTCTCCACATAGCGACCCAGGAGCGACAGCAACGGCGCCAAACCCTCGGGCTGCTCCGGATCCAGCGCGCGCACCGCGCCCGACGGCAGCTCGAGCGTGAACGGCACGGCGAACCGCACCTCGAACGACGCGTCGAGCGACCAGCACTGCAAGCGGAACGAGCTCGCGTCGATCATGAGCTGCGTGATGCGATGTTGCAGCATCACCCAATGATGCTCGTCGGCCGTCTCGATCAGGTTGGCGCTCGGCATGCTCTTCGTCCGCGTCCTTAGCGATAGGCGGTCGTGATGGTCTGCACGCGCGCGCGATGCCGGTCGAGCAGATAGTTGACGAAATCCCCCACGATCGGGCTCGGCCGCCGCGAGCCGCGCGTGATCACCCGCGCGCTCAGCACCGCCGACCCCGCGTCCCATTCGACGTTGAGCGCTCCGCGCGCCGAGTCCGCGCTGCGCAGCTTCATCCAACCCGGCGCTCGGCCGGCCTGCTTTTCCCGGACGACCTCGAGTCCGTGCCCCTCCAGCCGCGGATCGTTCGCGATCGCTTCGCGGAGGCTCTGACCCTTGGTGCACAGCGCGTGAATGAGAATCTGCACGAGCCTCTCCAGTGATGAGGCCGCATGAAATCACGGACGGCATCAAGCTGCTCAGATGACAAACGGCCCGCCAGTGCGCTGCGCTGGCGGGCCGTTCTCGATCGATCGCGAGGTCTCGCGACACGCGCCATCACTTCGGCCCGCGAATCCTCACGTTCCCGCTCACCGTCGACAGCTGCAGGTCCCGCCCGCCGCTTCCGATACGGCCCTCGAGTCCGCGACGGCTCTGCCGCCCTTGCAGCGTCATTGGGAAATCGCTCTGCAGGTCGCCGCTCACCGTGTGCATCGTCACGTCGGCGCCGAAGTCCTTCGGCAGCTCGAGCGTGATGTCGCCGCTGACGCTCTTCGCAGACGAGCGTCCGCTGCCCGACAGCGATCCGATCTTCACGGCAATCTCGCCGCTGACGGTCGATGCCACGAACGAGGTCGCGCGAGCGGACTCCAGGTTGACGTCGCCGCTCACCGAATGGACTCGAATGTCACCCTCCGCGCCGCTGACGCGCACATTGCCGCTCACCGAGCCGGCCGACAGCCGCATGCCCGGCGGAATGCGCACCTCGAGATCCATCGACGCCCGCCGGTCGTCGTTATCCCAACTATCGTGCCGGCCGTGCATGTTGTACCCGTCCTCGTCGCATGAGCCGCGCGAGCCGCGCCACATGACGCAGATGATGACGCCATCGCGCGTCTCGTGCACCTCGGCGTACACGCCCGCGGTATCGCGGCCGCTCTTTGAACCGAGCACCTCGACTTTCCCGCTGGACGAGGGGACGACCGTCACGTCGCCGTCGATGTTGTGCACGTCGACGTTACTCCCCGACGCGAGCGCTTTGTCCCACACGGCGGTAAAGGGTCGGGCGCGCTGCGCCTGCGACGGCGCGGCGAGCACGCTCATCGCCGCCAGCGCCATCAGACATGAAGTGTTGCGATGCAAAACGACTCGTGCGCTGCTCATGGCTCGCTCTCCCGCGTGCGGTCTCTTGGATTCGATATTGATCAATCCCTCTCGGGATATGACAACGAGCTGCCGCGAAGAGTTCGAAGCGAAATTGCTGGCGTCACGTCAACCCCGCCTTGCCCCCGACGTGGGCCCACAGGGCGCGCTCCACCATCACCGGCGTCCATCCTTTGCCGAGTTGCGCCGCCCGGTCGCGAATCGCCGCGGCGTAGCGTGCGTAGTAGCTGAGTGTCCACGCGACCGCGCCGAGCGCTGGCACCTGACGCGCCACCAGCTCGTCGAAGAAGGGATAGACGTCTGGTGCCGTCGCCGCGGCGACACCGGAGGCTGTCGCCGGGCCCACACCATCGAGCGCGGCCAATTCCGCGACCGGCGCGGTCGGATGCGGAATCCTTCGCAGCGCAGCCGTGCTCGTAGCGACCACGAGGGCTGGATCGTTCCCGCGCACCCGGATGAGGTTCGGCTGACGCCAGACGCCGCGCGCCATCTTCCACTCGGTGATTCGCACGAGCTCCGCCAACGTCACGTGCGCGACGCGGCGGGCGGCGATTGTCGGCGGCAGCTCGTCGCGATACCAGCGATCGAGCGCGCCCAGCGCCTTCACGGCTTGCCGGTCCACGACGGTCGAATAGCTCTCGAGCGCATGGCGCCACGCTCGTGTCGCGGTGGAACTCCAGAGGCTGGTCATCGATCAAGAGGCTGCATTCGGAAAGATGATCTGGACGCGCGCGCGATGAGCCCGCGCGTCAGGCGTCCGCCTCATCGGACCGCCACTCCATGAGCACGTGCGTCTCCGTTCGCTCAAACGCGACGAAGCCGAGACGCGCATAGAGGAGCTGGGCGCGATTTTCCGTCAGCGCGCCGAGCCTCACCGGCTTTCCATCGCGCCGAGCGAGCCGCTGTAGATCCCGGAGAATGCGCGTGCCGATGCCCCGCCCTTGCGCCGTGGGCTCGATCACCAGCTCGCGCAGGTGGATGTCGTCGTCCCGCTCCTCGATCGCGCAGTAGCCGACGGGCATGCCATCGGCGACGATGATCTCGTGCGGGTGCACGCTGAATCCGTCGGCGAACATCCGGTCTTGCTGCGCTTCGTTCCACGCGCCGAACTGTTGTTCGACCAGGTGGCGGTATGCCGCGTGATGAACCCGCCGCGCAAAGTCGGCGTCCTCGGCGGTGCAGGCTCGTCGCTCGATGTGCATGCGCTCAGCGCTCGGCGCGGCACGGCGCGGCGCGCCGTTCGGGCATGGTCATCGCTGCATGAACATCGGGCGAGGAATCAGACACGCGAAGCTCCGAATCGAGTGTACGACACCGAATTAATCTTCACGGCGCCAGCCGCACCGTCCAGAGATGGGCCGGGAAGTTGTCCTTCACGCCCGACACCCACATCCCGCACAAATAAGAACGGCGTGATCTCTCGATCACGCCGCTCACTCCTTCCGCACCCTCACCCGCGTTCTTCCGACCTTCAGCCTTGGCGTGCCGCCAGCGCGCGTCCTGCTTCGGAAATCTGCACGGTGTCCTGCAGCATCTGCGCTACCTGCGACGCAACCTGCATCTTGCCAGCGTCCTGCGAGTTCAACGCTTCGCCAGAGAAGACCGAGTAGGCCATCACCTTGGCCGCGCTACTAGCTCCAGTCATTGCACCAACCGCCATGAGTCGCTCCGTCCAATGTGACCACGACCGCGGACAGAGTTGAGTATCGGCCGAAATGAGCGATCGCTTAACCCGGCCCCTTAGGACGCGGTGCGGGCGCTCGAAGCATTGGGTTTGTGCTGCACCGTGTCGAGCGGGCACTTCCGCGGCGGCGCTTGCGACGCCGTCGCCGCCAGTCGCGCCGCCTCGCTCGACTCGAATGGACGAAGGGCCTGCGTCGCCATTTCCGGGATGGTCGGCGCGCTCAACTCACGCTCGGCGATCACGATGGTGTCGCCCGGACTCACGCTCCGCCCGACGGTGCTCGACGTGTCGGCGCGGGAAGGCTGCTGGCGTGGCGCCGAGCAGGCGACGAGGACCGCGCCCAAGAGGGCGGCTACCGATCCGACTGCGAAGAACGCGCGCTTCATCCGCTTACTCCTGCAAGAGGCAACAGATCCATACGGTAGTGAGAGTCATTCAGCTTCAAAAAGGTTGGCTACCCGGCCGCGCCGGCCGCGCCGGCCGGCCAGATTTCGGTCTGCGGCAATTGTCGCTCCAACCGATGCGTCACGCTCGCGGCCACCTCTTCGATCGACGATGGGTCGGCAAGGAGGTCGTACTCGCGCACGTCCAGGCAGAGCACGGGGCAGGCGCGAAAGCCATCGATCCACTTCCGGTAGCGTGAATGGAGCGCGGCCCAGTAGGAATGCTCGGTGTCGCGCTCCTTGGGCCGTCCCCGCGTCTCGATCCGCTTCACAATCTCGTCGAGCGGCCCTTGCAGATAGATCATGAGCTTTGGCGGACGCGCCGCGGGCGAGTGCAGCAGCTCGGCGTACAGGCGCGAATACAGATCGTACTCGAGCGGCGACATCGTGCCCTGCTCGAAATGTCCGCGCGCGAACACCTCCGCGTCCTCGTACCAGGTGCGGTCGAGAATCCAACTGCCGCCCGTGCCACGCATGTCGCGCATACTCTCGAAGCGCGTCGCCAGAAAATAGAGCTGCAGCGGCAGGGCAAACCGCCGCTTGCCGTCCGGCGCGCCGTAGAATCGGTCGAGCCACGGATTGTCCTCGCCCACGGCCTCCGGCGCGAGCTGCAGTCCGAACCGCGCCGCCAGCGCCCGCGTCAACGTGCTCTTTCCTGTCCCGACCATCCCGGCGACGCCGATGAGCATCCCGAAGTTTGATGACGCTCCGCGCTGGGTGCTAGGTGTTTGGTGCTAGCTGCTGCGGATTTTCTTATTCTCGCAGAGCTATTGCGGGATCCACTTTCGTCGCGCGGCGGGCGGGGATGAAGCTCGCCGCCATCGCGACAGCGGCCAGCATTGTCGCGATGGAGATGAACGTGATCGGGTCGCGGGCGTTGGTTTCGAACAACAGGTTTCCGAGCAACCGGGTCGCGGCGAGCGACGCGATGACGCCAACGGCAATGCCCGCGGCGGCGACGCCGATGCCCTGGCCCACCACGAGGCGCATCACATCGCCGCCGCGCGCGCCGAGCGCCATGCGGATGCCAAGCTCGCGCGTGCGTTGACTCACCGAGTAGGCAATGACGCCGTACACGCCGACCGCGGCCAGCACCAGCGCGACGGCGGCGAAGCTGGCCAGCAGCAACATGGTGAAACGCGGACGCGCCACAGATTGCGACAGCACGTCGGTCATCGTCGACACGTCGGCGAAGTTGACGTTCGGATCCATCGCCCATAGCTCGCGCCGCGCCGCGGGAACGATCGCCGCCGGGTCGCCGCTCGTACGCGCCACGATCCACATGTCGCGGATGGCGCCCCCGACGAGAGCCGACGCGCTGAGGTTCGCCGCCCACTCGATTTTCGGCGGCTCGGCGGGCCCCAACATCTTGACGTCGGCCGCGACGCCAACGACGGTCATCCACTCCTTGGTGCCCGAAACACGGAATCGCTTGCCCACGGCGCCGTTCGGCATCAATCGCTTCGCGAACGTCTCATTGATGACGACGGCCGGAGCTGCGGGATTGTCATCCTGCGCTCCGAGAAAACGTCCGGCAATCAGTGGAATTCCGAGCGCGGCGAAGTAGCGCGGCGTGATGAACTGCGGGATCGGCGACGGATCCGCCTCACCCGGACTCTTCGGCCGGCCCTCGAGTTCGATGTCCCAGCTCGAGAAGCCTTTGGTCGGGTTGCTGTACGCGGCGGCCGCATCGCGGACGCCCGGCAGATGCGCCACGCGCTCGACGACCTCGGCGAAGAAGCGCTGCGATTTCTCCGGCTCGCGATAGCTCGCGCGCGGCACGGAGAGCTGCATCGCGATCACGTTGTCCGGCGCGATGCCGGCGCCCACGCGCTGCAGCCGCCAGAAACTCCGCATCAACAATCCCGCCGAGGTGAGCACCACCACCGCCAGAGCGAGCTCGGCGATGATCAGCAGGCTGCGCGTTCGCGCGCGTCCGCGACCAGCCGACGCCCCTCGG
Organism: Gemmatimonadales bacterium; assembly: GCA_038228795.1. GTDB lineage: Bacteria > Gemmatimonadota > Gemmatimonadetes > Gemmatimonadales > Gemmatimonadaceae > JALZAE01. The sequence continues at coordinate 70,376 of JBBROY010000017.1, read as the reverse complement.
CCCTCGTCGCGCAATACGCTCTGCAGCTCCGGCCGCGCGGCGTGCAGCGCCGGAACGAGACCGAAGGCGATCCCCGTCATCACGGCGATGGCCAGCGTCACGAGCAGCACCACGCCGTCGACGTGCACGCCGTCCGACCTCGGCACCGCGCCAGGACTGACGGCGAGCAGCGCGCGCACGCCCCATGAAGCCAGCATGGCGCCCGCCGCGCCCCCCACCAGTGCCAGCATCGTGCTCTCGGTCAGCAACTGCCTAACGAGTCGGCCGCCCCGTGCGCCGAGCGCGACCCGCACCGCGAACTCGCGCTGCCTCGACTCGGCCCGCGCCAGCATGAGGTTGGCGACGTTCACGCAGGCGATGAGCAGCACGAGCGCGACCGCGCCGAGGAGCACGAGGAGCGAGCGGCGCGCGTTGCCGACGAGCGCGTCCTGCAGCGGCTGGACGAACATTCCGAATCCCATGTCGCGCGGATACTTGAGCGGGTACTCGGAACGCAGGCTGGCGGCCAGCGCGCCGAGCTGCGCGTTGGCCTGCTTGACCGGAACGTCCTTCTTCAGTCGAACCAATCCCTTGAAGTTGTGCCAGCTGCGCTGCTGCACGAGGCTGTCCGTGTTCATCGCCAGCGGGATGTACGCGTCCGCTTTCTCCAAGGCGAAGCTGGCCGGCAGGATGCCAATGACGACGTGCGGCGTGCCGTCGAGCAGAAGCGTCCGTCCGAGCACCTTTGGATCGGCGCCGAAGCGTCGCCGCCAGAATCCGTCGGCGAGGACGATGACGCCGTCGCGCCCGCGCTGATCTTCCTCGGCCGTGAAGACGCGCCCCATCGCCGCCGGCGTTCCGAGAATGTCGAACACGCTGGCCGAGATCTGCAGGCCGCTGATGGCCTCCGGCTCTCCGCTTCCCGTGAGCGTGCCGCCGTACCCTCGAAAGGCGCCCACCGCGTCGAACGCGCTGGTGCGAGTGCGCACGTCGATCACTTCGGCGTTGGAGATGTTCCCCTTTGCGTAGCCGAGTCCGGGCATTGCGTCCCACAGAATCGCCACGCGGTCGGCGTTGGGATACGGCAGCGGCCGCAGTAGCACGCCGTTGACGACGCTGAACACGGCGGTGTTCGCGCCAATGCCGAGCGCGAGGGTGATCAGCGCGACGAGCGTGAACGCCGGCGTCTTGCGAAGCGATCGGACGGCGACGCGCAAATCCTGCGCGAGCTCGCCGAGCCAGTCACTGCGCCGCCGCTCCGTCTCGATCTCTTTGCCGAGTGAGGTGAGAACTCTGCGCACCCGCTCGACGTCGCCGAATCGCTTGAGCGCCTCCGCGTGCGCCTGCTCCTCGGACGCGCCGCCCGCGATCGCATCCTGGACGCGCGACTCGATGTGGAACTTCAACTCGTCAGCCACATCGCTATCGATGTCGCTGCCCCAAAATCGTAGATATCGGCGCCAGGATGGAGACTTGTTGGGCATGCGGACTCCCTTGTTGGGCGTCGGGCGTCGGGCGTCGGGATCTGAACAGCTCGCGGTGTCAGACGCCCTATGCCCGCGCGCCGACGCCCCGTGTTACGTCGCCAGCTTGGTCGCCTGGAGCACTTTCACTACGGCGGTTGAAAACGTCGTGAAGCTCGCTGATTCGGCACGGAGCTGTTTTCGGCCCGTGGGAGTGAGCGCGTAGTACTTGGCGCGGCGATTGTTCTCCGACAGTCCCCACTCAGCTTCGATCCATCCGCGTTTTTCCATACGGTGGAGCGATGGGTAGAGGGAGCCCTCCTCGATGCTCAGGATGTCGTCCGTCACCTGTTGTAGCCAGCGCGCGACGCCGTAGCCGTGCATCGGACCCCAGGAAAGAGTCTTGAGGATGAGCACGTCGAGAGTGCCTTGTAGTAAGTCCACTGGTCGTTCGCCCCATAGAGTGTCTTTGGGAGTGTACAGGGGCTCCCATAGAGAGTCAAGGGGAGAAAGGCAGACGTCCGATGTCGGATGTCACATGTCCGTTAACTGCGCACCCTCGCGACGTCGCCTGAGCTCGCGCGAGCGGCGGACGGATGCCTGCAAGCGCAGTGCAAGGACGCGAAGCGCGGCGACTGATATCGCAACGCCCGCGACCGCGGCCAGCGTGACCGGCCACGTTTTCGCCGCCCGCTCCAAGTCGCTATCGTCACCGGGCAAGAGCAACAGGGCGATCGCGCCGGCATTCGCCAAGACGTGGAGCAGCACGCCCGGCCAGATCGAACGGGTCACGTATGCCAGGTAACCAAGAATCAGCCCCGCCGCGACGCGGCTGGGGAATCCGCCGAGCTGCCAGTGCGCAATCGAAAACACCACCGCCGTGATCCAGATCGCGATGCCCGCACCGTACAGCCGCTCGAGCTTCCGTTGCATGAATCCGCGAAAGACAAACTCTTCAATCAGCGGACCCACCAGTGCGACGAAGATCGTGACCGCCAGCCATCCAAGCGGCTTCACGGCGAACTTGCTGATCGGATCAACATCGCTCGGCATCGCTACGAAGCGTGTGGCGAGCAGAAGCAGCGAGATATTCAGCAGAAACTCGGCCGGTACCGCGCGCCACACGAGATACATGTCGCCGAGTGGACGCCGCAGCCGCAGCGTCGCGCGCCGGCGCCGGCTGATCGTTGGCCGAAGCGCGAACCACGCCAAAAAGACGACGCCCAGCGCCACGACCCACGCTGCCGCGTAGATCGGCGGCATGATCACGAACGCCCCGATCATCGAGTACCAGAACAACAACAGGAGCATCGCGAGTACGATCGCACTCAGCGCACTCGCCCACGCTGGCCTGCGCCGTTTGGGGCGAGGAGGTGGTGTGATGATGGGTACGGCCGCGTTCGGCTCGGTCATGCTCCAAGCTACAGCGAGCCCAAACGCCCGGCGCCCCAAGCCCGACGCCCGACGCCCCCGCATCGTTACGTTCTTGGCATGCGACTACCGAGACGCTCCTCGACGTGACGCGCTACCCAGCCATATCAGACCACGGATTGATCGGAAATTTGCGCACCGCGGCCATGGTCGCGCGTGACGGGTCGGTCAATTGGTGCTGTCTCCCGGATCTCGATAGTGCGAGCGTATTCGCCGCGATTCTCGACGCCGAGCGAGGCGGGCGCTTTCGCGTTTCGCTCGCCGGCGCCTCGTTGGGAACCCAGCGCTATCGCGATGGCACCAACGTGCTCGACACGACCTTCGATGGCGCCCACGGCCGCATCACCATCACCGACTTCATGCCGGTCGAAGGCGATCTGTCAGCCCTGAGCGACGTGGAGGGCGATCACGCCATCATCCGTCTGGTCGCCTGCGCCGGCAATTCGGCCGATATCGACGTGGAATGGTCGCCCAGATTCGACTACGCCCGGGCGGTGCCCACCATCTCGCGCGCAACCGGCGCCTGGCTCGCCAGCTCCGGCGAATTCCGCCTCACGCTCGGCGGATTGCCGGACGACGCGGAGGTCGAGTTGCGCGACGGTGGCGCGACGCTTCGCGCCCGCTTCGCGCTGCGCGGCGGCGAGCGCGCCGCGCTCATCACGCGCTATGGAGCGGCATCGACGCCCGATGGTCTCGATCGCGCGCGCGATTTGCTCGCCAACACCGAGCGCTCGTGGCTCGCCTGGTCCCGCGTCGAGCAGGACGGCGTCGAGCGCATTTTCGGCGGAGAATGGCAGGCGCAGGTGGCGCGCTCGGGCCTCGCCCTCAAGCTATTGACGCACCGTCACACGGGCGCCATCGCCGCGGCGCCGACGACGTCGCTGCCCGAAGCAATTGGCGGCGTACGCAACTGGGACTACCGCTACACCTGGGTGCGCGACGCGGCGTTCACCGCGCAGGCTCTCAACTCGCTCGGCCACGGCACCGAGGCGCGCAATTTTCTCACCTGGATCCAGCGCGCGTCGAAGGCGGCCGATCCGTCCGCGTTCGACCTGCAAATCATGTATGGTCTCCACGGCGAGGTATCGCTGAAGGAGACGGAGCTGCGGCATCTCGATGGATACAAGGGATCGCGTCCGGTGCGCGTCGGGAACGCGGCCAGCGAGCAATTCCAGCTCGACATCTACGGCGAGCTGATGGGCGCGGCCTATGAGCTCGTGAAGATGGACGAATCGATCGAGCCGGAGATCTGGTCGTTCCTCGGCGCCGTCGCCGATCGCGCCTGCGACCGGTGGCGCGAGCCGGATCACGGAATCTGGGAAGTGCGCACCGAGCCAAGGCACTTCGTCTACTCGAAGGTGATGGCGTGGGTCGCGCTGGATCGCGCCCTTCGTCTGGCGAGCCAGTTCGGCCTTGAAGGAAATACCACGCGCTGGCGGCGCGAAGGCGAAGCGATCCGCGCCGCCGTGCTCAGCGACGGCTACGACGCCGGGGGCGGCGCCTTTCGCCAAGCGTTTAGTGAACCGCACCTCGACGCCGCCAACCTCCTGATCCCGCTCGTCGGCTTTCTTCCGGCCGACGATCCCCGCGTGCAGCGCACGATCGACCGCACGCTTCGCGAGCTGACGGAGAACGGCATCGTCTACCGCTACCACTCGGACGATGGACTCCCCGCCGGAGAGGGCGCATGGGGATTCGCGACCTTCTGGCTGGTCGATGCGCTCGCGCTCTCGGGCCGCCGCGATGAGGCGCTCGCGCTCTTCAACGGAATGGCGGCCCGCGCGAATCACCTCGGCCTCTTCTCCGAGGAGTTCGACCCCACCACCGGCGAGCTGCTCGGCAACTTTCCACAGGCGTTCACGCACATCGGATTCGTCAACGCCGCGCTGCACCTCAGCGCCGTTAACTGAATTCGGTGTTCGGGAACTGAAAACAGCTGCGGCAACCCCTTGCTCAGCGCTGCGCGAAGCAGCACGTAATCAATAAGTAGAGTTTCGTATACCGCGCACCGAGCACTGATGTTCGAATTCTTGTTCAAATACCGCCCCATCGTGTTCGAGCAGGGGCATCTCGTGCTGTCGTCGCCGAGGGTGATCGCGATCGGGTTGGTGGTGGCGCTCCTCGTCGCCGCGCCAACGATCGCAACCTACCGGCGCGTCAGCGCCAAGAGCTCGCTGCGCGACCGCATCGTGCTCGGCGCGCTGCGGGGCGCGGCGTTGCTGGTGCTGCTCGTCTGCCTGCTTCGCCCAATGATGGTGCTGCAAGCGGCGGTGACGCGGCGCAACGTGCTGGCGGTCGTGATCGATGACTCGCGCAGCATGCAGGTAGCCGACCGCGATGACAAGCCGCGCAGCGCCTTCATCGCCGAGGCGCTCGCGCCGAACGCGGATCTGGTCAAAGCGCTCTCCGAGAAATTCATCCTTCGTTTCTTCAAGTTCTCGAGCGGCGCGGACCGTATCGAGTCCGTCGCGCAGGCGACGTTTGGCGCACCCGATACGCACATTGGCTCGGCGCTCGAGCACGTGCACGATGATCTGGCCGGGACGCCCGTCTCGGGCATCGTCATGCTCACCGATGGCGCCGACAACTCGCGCGTGGTGCAGGGCGCGCCGACCCTCGATGATCAGCTGCGCGCGCTTAAGGCTCGCGCGGTTCCCGTCTACACGGTCGGCCTCGGCCGGGAGACATTCTCCAAGGACATCCAGGTCAGCCGCATCGAGGCGCCGCGGTCGGTACTCAAGGGCGCGTCGCTGGTCGTGAACGTCATCGTCAGCCAGCATGGCTACGGCGGCCAGAAAGTGCCGCTGATCGTCGAGGACTCGGGTCGCGTGGTGGTGCAGCAGGATGTCGAGCTTCCGCCAGACGGCGAGACCGCGCCCGTCCGGGTGCACGTGCCCGCCGCGACCGCCGGCGCGCGCGTGCTCACCTTCAAGATTCCGGTGCGCCCGGACGAGATGGTGCGGCAGAACAACTCGCAGTCGGCCGTGGTGAACGTGCTCGGACGACGGGAAAAGATTCTTTACGTCGAGGGCGAGCCGCGCTTCGAGATGAAATTCGTGCGCCGCGCGGTGGCCGAAGATCCGAATCTCCAGGTCGTCGCGCTCCTGCGAACGGCGGAGAACAAGTATCTGCGCATGGGCGTCGACGACAGCCTCGATCTCGTCACCGGCTTCCCGAAGTCGCGTGAGGAGCTGTTCAAGTATCGCGGCATCATCCTCGGATCGGTGCCGGCCAGCTTTTTCACGCTCGACCAGATCCGCATGCTGGCCGACTTCGTCAGCGAGCGCGGTGGCGGGCTGCTCATGCTCGGCGGACGAAAGTCGTTCGCCGAGGGCGGCTATGGAGGCACACCACTGGCCGACGTGATCCCGCTCGCGCTCGAGGCGCGATCGACATCGGCGACCGAAGATTCGTCGTTCACGGAGTTGAAGGTAGAGCTCACGCCGGCCGGCGCGCGCTACGCGGCGACGCAGGTGGCGGGCGAGGAAACGCGGAGCGCCGAGCGCTACAAGACGCTGCCGCCACTGACGTCGGTCAATCGCGTCGGCAAGCCGAAGGCGGGCGCGATCGTGCTGCTCAACGGCGTGCCGACCAAAGGCGGCGACAAGCGGCCGGTGCTCGTCTGGCAGCGGTACGGACGCGGCAAGGCGATCGCGTTCCCGGTGCAGGATTCGTGGCTCTGGCAGATGCACGCCGACGTGCCCGCCGAAGACATGACGCACGAGACGCTGTGGCGGCAGATGCTGCGCTGGCTGGTGAGCGACGTGCCTGGCCAGGTCGACATACTCACGGCCGGCGAGCACGTGGTTCCCAAGGAGCCGGTGACGCTGCGTGCGGAAGTGCGCGACGCGATTCACGTGAAGATGAACGACGCGCAAGTCGTCGCCCACATCGTGACGCCGAGCGGCGCGCGACGCGATGTGCCGATGGAGTGGACGGTGGAGCGCGACGGCGAGTATCGCGGCAGCTTCACGCCGGACGAGCGCGGTGTCTACTCGATCGCGGTCGGCGCAACGGCCGCGGGGAAGCCGGTCGCCGCGGATACGGCCTATGTGAGGTCGGATGAGTCGACGGCCGAGTACTTCGACGCCGAGATGCGCGCGTCGCTGCTGCGGCGGATCGCGCGTGAGACGGGCGGCAAGTTTTATACGCCGGAGACGATCAAGTCGCTTGCCAAAGATGTGGTGTATACGAAGAGCGGGGCGACGGAGCTGCAGCAGATGGACTTGTGGGACATGCCGGTGGTATTCCTGCTGCTGGTCGCGCTGATGGGTGGTGAGTGGGTGTACCGGCGCGCGCGGGGGTTGGCGTGATGAGAGATGCAAGGAATTGGTGGGGGACTGCCGCGATTCTTGTCGTAACTTCGCTTTCGGGGGGGGCCCCCTCGGCCAGCGCGCAATCGAACGGTCCACTGCGCACGCATTTGGTCGTCATCACCGGCGTCGGCGGCGAGCCGCAGTACTCGAACGCCTTCTACCAGGCCGGCGCCACCATGGTCGACGCCGCCACCAAGCGGCTCGGCATCGCCGATTCCCTCGTTGCCTTTCTCACCGAAGATCCCGCCCGCGACGCCACCCATCGCGCGCGCAAGTCGTTCAAAGATGAAATCGAGCGCACGCTCACCGCCGTCACCGCCGCACTCCAGGACAACGACCAGCTGGTGCTGCTGCTCATCGGTCACGGTAGCGGACAGGGCCCCGACTCGCGCTTCAATGTGCCCGGCCCCGATCCCAGCGCAGCCGAGCTGGCGAAATGGCTGGACCGCGCCGGCACGCATCCAGTAGTAGTCGTCGTCGCTGCTAGCGCGAGTGGCGATATGGTGCCCGTCCTTTCTTCAGCGACCCGCATCGTCATCACGGCGACCAAGAGCGCGATGGAGCGCAACGAGATCATGTTCCCGCGCTTCTTTGTCGCCGCCTTCGCCGCGGATGGCGCCGACGCCGACAAGGACGGCCGCGTCTCGATCCTCGAGGCATTCAACTACGCTAGAGCCGAGGTGGCACGGGCGTACGAGTCGGACAATCGGTTGCAGACCGAGCATCCGCAGCTCAGCGACCCCGGCAATCGCGCCAAGGCGACGTTCCTTGCCGCACCACGACTCATCGCCTCGGCGTCGAACGATCCGCGCGTCGCCGCGCTCTACACCGAGCGCCAGACGATCGAATCGCGCATCGACGCGCTCAAGGCGCGCAAAGCGACAACGGATTCCGCTGCCTACGCCAGGCAAATGGAATCGCTCCTGCTCGAGCTCGCCACCAAGTCGGCCGAGATCAGGCAGCACGAGGTGAAAAAACCGTGAGCCGCCTCGGCCGCTACTCGCTCGGCATCGCGACCGTCGCGCTCGCCGCGTTCCTCGGCACACCGTCGGCGTGCGCGATGCAGGCCCCCGATGACGCCACCCGCCTCAAGAACGCCGAGTCCGCGCTGCACGCTGGGAAGTACGACGACGCCATCGCCGCGCTGAAGGAGTTGACAGCATCGCCAGCCGCGACCGCCCGCGCACGCCGCACACTCGTTCGCGCCCTGGCCGAGGTCGGCCGATACGATGACGCCGAGTCCGCTGCCCGCGCTGGCGATCTGCTCGAGCTGGCCACGCCGCTCGGCGAAGTGCTCTATGCCCGCGGCAGGCTCGCGGCGGCCGAGTCGTCGTTCGTGCGCGCCGTGTCGCGCGGGGCGTCCGACAGCCTCACCGCGCTCGTCGACCTCGGCGTGCTCCGTTTCGATGCCGGTGACCGTGACGCGTCGATGAAGATCTTCGACCACTTCATCGATGTGTACAATACGAGGCGTGGAAAGTTGACCAGCGCCGAATTGGCCGCCGTCGCCATGGCCTGCCGCTGGCTCGGCACCGAAAAGCCAGCGTTGTACAAGGATGCGCTCAAGGCGTACGATCTCGCCATCGCCGCCGATTCGAATGATCTCGCGCCGCGCGTGCGGCTAGCCGAGCTCTTTCTCAATCGCTACAACAGCCCCGAGTCGAAGGCGACGCTCATGCAGGTGCTTCGCACCAACCCGTCGCATCCCGGCGCGCTCGTAGCCGCGGCACGGCGCGCCTACTTCGACTCGGACACCGGCGCGGTCGGACTCGTTCGACGCGCGCTCGCCGCGAATCCGAACTACGTGCCGGCGCACGTCTTTCTCGCCTCGTTTCGTGTCGACAACGAGGATTGGACCGACGCAACCGCCGAAGCGAAGAAGGCGCTCGCGGTCAACCCGGCATCGCGCGAAGCGATGGCCGCGCTCGCGGCGGCTCAGTACTTGAGCCACGACCGCGATGCGTTCGAGGCGACGAAGCGCGCCGCGCTGGCCCGCAACCCGCACGATGGTGATTTCTTCGCCGCGCTGGCCGAGGCGAGCGCGCGCAACCGGCTATACGCGAAGGCGGCGGAGTTCGCGCGCAAAGGGGCCACGGTCGATCCGAAATCGTGGCGCTCGCTCGGCGCGCTCGGGATGAACCAGCTCCGCGTCGGCCAGCCCGATTCGGCTCGCAAGAGTCTGGATGCCGCGTTCGCCGGGGATCCGTACGACGTCTGGGTCAAGAACACCCTCGACTTGCTCGACAGCTTCAAGTCCTACTCGGACACGCGCACGGCCCGCTTTCAGTTCCTGGTCGACTCCAAGGAATCCGAGCTCATCTCCCTCTACCTCGGCGAGATCGGCGAGGAGGCGTTCGACAAGCTCGTCGCGCGCTACAGCTACACGCCGGTGACTCCGGTGCGGCTCGAGGTCTATCGCTCGCACGCGGATTTCTCGGTTCGCACGACCGGGTTGGCCGGACTCGGCGCGCTCGGCGTGAGCTTTGGCAACATCCTGGCAATGGACTCGCCGAGCGCGCGCAAGATCGGCGAGTTCAACTTCGGGTCGACCTTCTGGCACGAGCTCGCGCACACCTTCACGCTCGGCGCCACGGAGCATCGCGTGCCACGCTGGTTCTCCGAGGGACTGTCGGTTTACGAGGAGCGGCGCGCGCGGCCGGGTTGGGGCGCGTCGGTCAACGATCGGTTCTTGCAGGCGTACGCGGCGAAGAAGCTGTTCCCGGTGAGCAGGCTCAATGATGGCTTCATGCATCCCGCGTATCCTGAGCAGGTGATCTTCTCGTACTACGAGGCGTCGCTCGTGTGCGAGATGATCGAGAAGGAATATGGTGCGAGGGCTCTGGTCGACATGCTGACCGGCTACAAGAATGGATTGACGACCGCCCAGGTGATTCAGCGCGTGCTCAAGAGCGAGCTGCCCGCGTTCGATGCGAAGTTCGACACGTATCTGACCGCGCGCTTCGCCGGCCCCCTCGCCGCGGTGACGGGACTTCATGCGGCTCAAGGGGGCGAGTTCAACGTCGAACGCGACCGCGGAAGAGCGCTGTTCGAGGCGAAGCGAGACAGCGAGGCCATTGCGGCGTTCGAGAGCGCGAAGAAGCTCTTTCCCGAGTACGTCGAAGCCGACAGCCCGTACTGGTATCTCGCGCAGCTCCGCGTGCGCCGCGGCGACTTCAAGGGCGCGATGGCCGAATTGGTCACGCTGACGACGAAGAGCGAGAGCAACTACGCGGCGAACATCGTGCTCGATACGCTGGCCGAGCGGTTGGGCGATACGGCGACCGCGGCCGGCGCGCTCGAGCGCGCTATCTGGATTTCCCCGTTCGATGTCGGCACGCACATCAAGCTCGCCGCGCTCTCGACCGCGTTGGGCGATCGCAAGCGCGCGGTGCGCGAGCGGCGCGCGGTCGTCGCGCTCGATCCGACCGACAAGCCGGAAGCTCACTACCAGCTCGCGCTAGCCTATCGCGCGGCGGGAGATGCAGCGGCCGCGCGGCGCGAAGTGCTCAAAGCGCTCGAGGCCGCACCAAACTTCGAGCGCGCGCAAGATTTGTTGCTCGCGCTGCAAGGCACGCCCAAGGCGGGAGGAGCCAAGCCGTGAAACTGCATGTGATGAGGATGCGCGCACGAGGGTTAATCGCAGCGCTGCTCGGCGCTGTCGTACTTCAGGCGCAGGGCTTCGGCGTGCGCGACGAGAACAGCCTCGTGCACAACATCCCGTACGATGGAAAATTCACCTTTGCGCGGCTCCGCTATACCACCGGGCCGGGCGGCTATTACTACGGCGGGCTTCCGTCGTGGGCCCACGGATTTCCGCACGCCGAGGTGAATTTGACCAAGATCGTCACCGCCGTGAGCACGCTCGCGGCTCATATCGATGCCAGCAACGCCATCGCGGCCGACGATCCCGAGCTGTTCAAGTATCCGGTGCTGTTCATGACGGAGGGCGGCTTCTGGACGATGTCGGACAAGGAAGTGCTGGCGCTGCGCGCGTATCTGCAGAAAGGCGGTTTCATGATCTTCGATGACTTCCGCGACAATTTTCGCGGCGGCGGCGGATGGGACAACTTCGCGTCCGTCATGCGGCGCATCTTGCCCGACGGACAGTTCGTTGACCTCGATCCGTCCCAGCCGATCTTTCATTCGTTCTTCGAGATCAACTCCTTCTCGATCATTCCGCAGGACTACGACCGCGGCGCGCCGATTCTGCGCGGCATCTTCGAGGACAATGATCCCAAGAAGCGCCTGCTGGCCATGATCAACTTCAACACCGACGTCTCGAACTTCTGGGAGTTCTCGGCCACCGGGCAGATGCCCGTGTCGGCCACCAACGAGGCATACAAGCTCGGCGTCAACTATTTGATGTACGGCATCACGCACTGACCCCTTGGAGAACATGTGACTGCTACCGCCACGCCACAGTTGGAGAGCGCCGACGATCTCGCGATCGCGGAAAAGCTGACGTCCGCGCGCGCCGCGATCATCGCCGAGCTGCGCAAGTTGATCGTCGGACAGGACGACGTGATCGAGCAGGCGCTCATCGCGCTGTTCGCCGGCGGCAATTGTCTGATCGTCGGCGTGCCAGGGCTGGCCAAGACGCTGCTCATCCACTCGATCGCCCAGGTGCTCGATCTGCGCTTCTCGCGCATCCAGTTCACCCCCGACCTGATGCCGTCGGACATCACGGGTACGGACATCATTCAGGAAGATCCGGCGGGCGGCGGACGCAAGATGACGTTTGTTCCCGGACCGATCTTCGCGAATATCGTGCTGGCCGACGAGATTAACCGCACCCCTCCGAAAACCCAATCCGCGCTGCTCGAAGCCATGCAGGAGCACCGCGTTACCGTGCAGGGAAAGACGTACGGGCTCGATGAGCCGTTCTTCGTCTTCGCCACGCAGAACCCGATCGAGCTCGAAGGGACCTATCCGCTCCCGGAAGCGCAGCTCGACCGCTTCATGTTCGAGATCGTGATCGACTACCTGTCGGAAGATCAGGAAGTCGACGTCGTGCGCGCGACGACGGCGGTGCAGAAGCATCGCTTCGCGCACGTCGTCTCCGGCGCAGACATCGTCGCCTTTCAGCAGCTCGTGCGCCGCGTGCCGGTCTCCGACGCCGTCACGCGCTACGCGGTCAACATCGCGCGCCTGAGCCGGCCCGGCGCCGACGCTCCCGATTTCATCAAGAAGTGGGTCTCCTACGGCGCCAGCGTTCGCGCGGCGCAGTACCTCATCCTCGGCGGCAAGGCGCGCGCGCTGATGCAGGGGCGATATCACGTCGGTTTCGACGATGTGCGTGCGTTGGCGCGGCCGGTGCTCCGTCACCGCGTTCTCACGAATTTTCACGCACAGTCGGAGCGCGTGAGCTCCGAGCAGATCATCGAGCAGCTGTTGAAGGCCGTGCCGGTGCCGCGGAGCGGATTGTGAGCCACTGCCTGGAGCACACCGCGTGATCTCGTTCCGTCGCCGCGGCAAGGAACAGGTGCCGGCTCCGGCGGTCGCCGCTGCGCGCGCGCCGTACCAGGCGCCGGCGACTGGATTCCTCGATCCGAAGATCCTCTCGCGGATCGGCGACCTCGAGCTCATCGCGCGAGTGGTGGTCGAAGGCTTCATCAACGGTCTGCACCGCTCGCCGCACCTCGGCCTCTCGATGGATTTCGCCGAGCACCGGGCGTACATGCCGGGCGACGACATCCGCCGCATCGACTGGAAAGTCTACGCGCGCACCGACCGCTACTACATGAAGGAGTTCGAGGCCGATACGAACACGAACGTCCTCTTTCTGCTCGACATCTCGAAGTCGATGAGCTTCGCCAGCAATGGGCTAACGAAGCTCGATTACGGCCGCTACCTCGCTGCCTCGCTCGCCTACTTCTCGCACAAGCAGCGCGACCGCATTGGCGCCGTCACCTTCGACAGCGAGATCGTCGACTTCGTGCCGGCATCCGCCAAGCATCTGCACGCGACACTACACGCCATCGAACGAGCGAGCGCCACGCGCGCGGGCGCGCTCACGGAGCCGCTCCACCGGCTCACCGAACATGTTCGCCGCCGCAGTGTGCTCGTGCTCATCTCCGATCTGTACGACGAGCCCGAGCGCGTCGCCACCGCGATCGACGTGCTGCGCGGCCGCGGCAACGAGCTGATCGTCTTTCACATCCTCGATCCAGCCGAGCGCGAGTTCCCCTTCGACGAAGCGGCGAACTTCGAGGATCTCGAGAGCGGGGAGCGGATTCCGGTGATCCCGGAGTATCTGCGCGACCAGTATCGCACCGTCGTCGCCGAGCACATCGCCGCGCTCACGACCGTGTTCGGCCAGCGCGGCATCGACTACCAGATGTTCGATACGTCGCGTCCGCTCGACTACGCGCTGTTCGACTACCTGGCCAACCGGCAACGGCTGAGCCGCGTGCGATGACCGATTGAGATGAACTTTCTCACGCCTCTCTTCTTCGCCGGTCTGGCGGCGGTGGCCGTCCCGATCCTCGTGCATCTCATCCATCGCGAGCGAAAGGACGTCATCGAGTTTCCGTCGCTGATGTTCCTGCGCAAGATTCCCTATCGCACGGTACGGCGACAGAAGATCCGGCACTGGCTGCTACTCGCGCTCCGCTGCGCGGCGCTGGCGCTGATCGTAATGGCGTTCGCCCGTCCATTCCTCGGCCGCGACATCGCCGGCACGACGGTCACCGGCTCGCGCGAGCTGGTGATCCTGCTCGACCGCTCGTACAGCATGGGCTACGGCGACCGCTGGACCCGCGCCGTTGCAAGCGCGCGCAGGACAATCGATGCCATGGCCCCGGGAGATCGCGCGACGCTCGTTCCCTTCGCCGATGGTCCGCAGGCGGCGACGACGGCTACGCAGGACCGCGCCGCGCTCGTCGCCGCGCTCGCACCAGTCAAGCTCTCGTCGGGCGGCACCCACTACGCGCCCGCGCTCAAGCTGGCGCAGAAAACGCTCGAGGCGTCGAAGCTCCCGCGCCGCGAGGTCGTCCTCATCACCGACTTTCAGAAGGTCGCCTGGGATGGCCACGCCGACGTGCGCCTTCCACCAGGCACGGTGCTCACGCGCGTCGACCTGTCGGACAAGACGACGTCGAACGTGTCCGTCACCTCGGTCGAGCTGCGGCGCGAGTACGAGCAGGGGCGCGAGAAGGTCGGCGCCACCGCGCGCCTCACCAACAAGGGCGCGAAGCCGGTCGACAAGCTCGCCGTCTCGCTCGACCTCGGCGGGCGCACCGTAGAAACGAAAAGCGTCACCCTCGCGCCGAACAGCGCGGCGACGGTGATCTTCAACGCCTTTCCCCTCCCCGATGGCTTCACGCGCGGCAGCGTTCGCGCCGCGCCCGACGCTCTTCCCCAGGACAACACCTTTTTCTTCGCGCTCTCGCGCGGCCAGGCCATCTCCGTGTTGGTGCTCGAGAGTGCCGCCGGAGCGCGCGGTCCCTATCTCTCACGCGCGCTCGGCATCGGCGGCCGGCCGCCCTTCCGTGTGATGACGAAACCGATCTCCAAGCTCGCCGCCGACGATCTCACCGGGCGCTCGCTGGTCGTGCTCGACGACGCCGGATTTCCGCAGGGCGACGCCGGCCGCCGCCTCGCGCAGTGGGTGCGCGAGGGAGGCGGGCTGCTCGTCATCCTCGGCGATCGCGCATCGCCCGCCAGTTGGAGCGGCGCGGTCGCCGAGCATCTGCTGCCCGGCGCGGTCGGCGCTCCGGTAGACCTCGGCGCGCCGCGCGGCGGTACGCTCGGCTATCTCGACCGCAGTCATCCGGTGTTCGAGCTGTTCAGCGCTCCGCGCAGCGGCGATTTCTCGGCCGCGCGCGTACTGCGCTATCGCAAGATCGAGATGCCGAGCGACACCGGAATCGTCGCGCGCTATGACGATGGTGCACCGGCGTTGATCGACCGCAGAGTCGGCGACGGTAAAGTGGTCATCTTCACCTCGACGCTCGACACCTACTGGAACGATCTCGCTGTGCAACCGGTGTTCCTCCCGTTCGTCCACTCCCTGGCGAAGTACTCGGCGCGCTACGCCGAGGACCAACCGTGGTACACCGTGGGCAAGGTGCTCGACGTGCGTGGGTTGTTCGGGAGAGATGAGCCGGAAGTGGTGGTGACGTCGCCGTCCGGCGCGAAGTCGAGAATGGAGGGAGGCAAGAGTGTCGCCGGCGGGCGCGCGGTCGAGCTGTCCGAGCAGGGATTCTACGAGCTGCGCACCGCCAATGAGACGGCCGACGAAGCGCACCTCGTGGCGGTGAATCTCGACCCGGCCGAGAGCGATCTGTCGGCCGTTGATCCGGAAGAGATGGCGGCGGCGATCACAGCCCCTCCCGGCGCGGTGGCTACGGCCGGAACGGGTGCGCCGCTCACGATCGAGGATCGGGAACGCAATCAGCGGATCTGGTGGTATCTATTGATAGGGGCCTTTGCGCTGCTGGCGGCGGAGACGGTGTTGTCCAACCGGCTCTCGCGCCGCACGGCGGCGTCCACTCGTTAGGCACTCGTTAGGCACACGTTTAGTCAGGGCCGGGGGGCGACATGGATCCGACACTCAGGCTGTCGAGCGACGCAGCATCCCTCACCAGCACCATCCGCCGCGTGCGGCTCCGCTGGCGCATCGCGCGCGCGATGCAGGGATTTGCGATTGCGCTCGGCGCCGGCGCACTGCTGTTGCTCGCCTCCGTCTGGCTGCTCCACCAGGTGCACTTCACCCCGGCGGCGATCATCACGCTGCGAGTGGTGTTCGGCGTCGGATTTGTGGCGCTGCTCGGCTGGTGCGTCGGGCGGCCGCTCGCGCGGAAGGTCAGCGATCGCCAGGTCGCACTCTACATCGAAGAGCACGAGCCATCGCTCGATGCGGCGCTCACCACGGCCGTGGAGCACGCCGATTCGACGGACGAATTGGCGATCCGTTCGGGCTCACTCGTTAGGCGGCTGATGGCCGCCGCGATGGAAAAGCTGCGCACCGCGCGTGGCGTCGCGCGCATGGAGCACGGCGACATGTACCGCGCCTCGGGTGCGCTCGTCGCGGTCGCGCTCGTCGTCGCCGCACTCATCGGCATCGGGCCAGAGTGGATGCGGCAGGGCACGCGAGCGCTGCTCGTGCCGTGGCGCACCGCCGAGGCGGCGATGCCCTTCTCGATCACCGTCACACCCGGCAGCGTCGAGATGGCGCGCGGCGCTGACCTGCAGGTGGCGGCGAAGCTCAACAACTTCGACGCCGAGCAGGTGGAGCTCGCGATTCGGCGCGGCTCGAGCACGGCGTGGGAGCGCCTGCCGATGTCGGTGCGCGCGCAGACGAACGACTACGGCGCGCGCCTTTTCGATCTCGATAGCGCCGCCGAGTACTATGTCGAAGGGAACGGCATCCGCTCGCCGGTCTACAAGATCGTCGTCGCCGATGTGCCGTATACGAAGAAGCTCGATCTCGAGTATCACTTCCCGGTCTACACCGGGTTGCCATCGCAGACCGTAGAGGATGGCGGCGACATCGCCGCGTTGAAGGGAACCACCGTCATCATTCACGTGACGCCTACGCGCCCGACCGTCGGAGGCCGGATCACCGTCGAAGGTGGCGACACTGTTGCGCTCCTGCCCGATTCGAGCGGACGGCTGCGCGGCGCGATCGTCGTCAAGCGCGCGGGCTTCTACAAGATCGAGCTCAAGGCCCCCGATGGTCATCTGGTGCCCGGCTCGCTCGACTACACCATCGATCTTCTGGCCGATCTGCCGCCGTCGATCAGCTTCACCAAGCCCGGCCGCGACACCAAGGTGACGAACGTCGAAGAGGTCGGCCTCGAGGTGAAGGCCGACGACGATTATGGCGTGACGAAGATCGAGCTCGTGTATTCGGTGAATGGCGGCGTGGATCAGGTGGTGCCGCTGCACGGCGGCGGTCGCGCCCTCAAGGAAGTCACGGCCGCGCACACGCTCTTTCTCGAGGAGCTCAAGCTCCAGCCGGGTGATGTGATCTCGTACTATGCCCGCGCGACCGACAACGACAGCTACGGCGGTCCGAAGTCGGCGAGCACGGATATCTATTTTCTGCGCGTGCGTCCATTTGGGCAGGAGTACCGGCAGTCGCAAGGGGGCGGTGGTGGCGGCGGCGGTGGCGACGACCCGACCGGATTCTCGGAGCGCGAGCGGCAGATCATCTCGGCCACCTTCAAGACCGAGCGCGACAAGGCGTCGACGCCCGATCGCGAGCGGCGCGACAATCTGGGCACCCTGCATCTGTCGCAGGGACGTCTGCGTGAACAGGTCGAGCAGACGGTCTCGCGCATACGCCAGCGCGGCGGCGCGCTCACCGACTCGACGCTCAAGACCGTGCTCGAGGAGCTCGACAAGGCGGTTCCGGAGATGGTCGCTGCCGAGCAGGAGTTGGTGAAGAGCGCGGCCACGACCGCGCTCCCTCCCGAGCAGCGCGCGCTCCAACATCTCGATCGCGCCGAAGCATCGTTCCGCGAGGTGCAGATCGCGATGGGACAGCAGGGCGGCGGCGGCGGCGGTCAGAGCTCGATCGAAAAAGCAGAAGATCTCGCCGACTTGTTCGACCTCAACGTCGACAAGCTGCGCAACCAGTACGAGACCGTCGATCGCGCGCAGCAGGAGAAGTCGACGGCCGCGGTCGATGAGACGCTGGAGAAACTCAAGCGCCTCGCCGCCCGGCAGCAGCAGGAGAACGAGCGCCTGAAAAAGGCCGCGGAAGCGATGCGGTCGCAGTCGGGCGGCGGTGGCGGATCGCCCGAGGGACAGCGCGAGTTGGCCAAGGAGACCGAAGATCTCGCCCGGCAGCTCGAGCGCCTGGCGCGCGAGAAGTCATCGCCGGGCATGCAGGAGACCGCGCGCCGGCTGCAGGATGCCGCGAACGAGATGCGGAAGTCAGCCAGCGCCGGCGGCGAGCGTGGCGCCGCGCAGGGCGCATCAGCGTTGCGCCAGCTCGAGGACGCTCGCCGGCTGCTCGACGAAAATCGCTCGACCAGCCTCGAGCAGCAGGCCAAGAGCGCCGAGCAGAAGGCGGCCGAGCTGGCGCAACAGCAGCACGCGATCGCGCAGGACGTCGACAAGATGAACGGCACCGGTGACCCGGTCGCTCGCGCCACCGCGCAGCAGCAGCTGGGCGCGCGCAAGGATTCCCTGGCCACAGGCGTCGGCGATCTGCAGTCGCAGCTCGACCGCATGGCGCGCGACGCACGCCGCGACAAAAAGGATGCGTCGCGCAAGATGCAGGAAGCCTCGAACGCAATCCGCGACAACCGCATTCAGGACAAGATCAAATTCTCAAAAAACCTGATGCGCTCGAACGCCGGCGAGTACGCCAAGAATTTCGAGAACGCGATCGCGGGCAACATGGACGAGATGCGCGACAAGGTCGCCGACGCGGCCAACGCCGCCCGCGGCGCGGCGTCGAGCGAGAAGACATCGGCCAAGACGTTGGAGAAGGCGCGCGATCTCGTCCGCGGCCTGGAGTCGCTCGACGAGCGCATGAAGCAAGCGCAGGAGGGCGACAAGGGCCAGAAAGGACAAAAGGGAGAGAAGGGCCAACAGGGTCAGGGACAGGCGCAGGGACAGAAGGGGCAGCAAGGGCAGCAAGGGCAGCAAGGGCAGCAAGGACAGCAAGGACAGCAAGGACAACAAGGACAACAAGGCCAAGGTCAGGGGCAGGGACAGGGACAGGGCCAACAGCCCGGCCAGCGGGGCAACGGGTCGCAACCCGGCAACCCTGTCGGCTCCCCGACCGATGTCGGGCGGTCTGGTCCCATCCGCGGGATCTCGCCGGAAGACGCGCGGCAGTTCGGCCGCGAGTTTCGCGACCGGCGCGCGGCCGCCGAGGATCTGCGGCGCGAGCTGGCGAAACAGGGCGAGGATGTGAAAGACCTCGACCAGTTGATCAACCGCATGCGCGCGCTGGAGAACCCGAAGGCGTACGACGATCCCGCCGCCGCGGCGCGCCTGCAGGCCTCGGTGCTCGAAGGCCTCAAGTCGTTCGAGTTCGGCCTGCGCCGCAAGATGGAAGCGCAACTCGATCGCCCGCTCTCCAGCGGCGCCGGGGATGTGCCGCCAGGCTTCAAGCAGTTGGTCGACGAGTACTACAAGGCGCTGGCCAAGAAGCCGTAGCGGCGCCGTTTCCTTCTCCCGTTCCCGTGGAGTTCTTGAGAGATCGCAGCCGCGCCGTCTCTCAACTATCGCCATGCGCGTCATTCTCTATCTCGTTTTCATCCTGTCGGGCATCGCCGGCCTGATCTACGAGTCGATCTGGACGCGCTATCTCGGTCTCTTCGTCGGCCACAGCGCCTACGCCCAGATCATCGTGCTCACGATCTTCCTCGGCGGGATGTCGATCGGCGCGATCTTCACTGGACAGCGATCGGAGCGGCTCAAACAGCCGCTGGTCGTGTACGCGTCGGTCGAAGTGGCGGTCGGTTTGATCGGACTCGTCTTTCACAAGCTGTTTTTTCTCGTCACGCATTTCGCCTACGACACGCTCTTTCCTCCGCTCGCCGGCGGCGTCGGCCTGCTGATCGCGAAATGGCTCATCGCCGCGCTTCTCATTCTTCCGCAGTCGATCCTGCTCGGCTCGACCTTCCCACTGATGAGCGCGGGCGCGCTGCGCCTCGGCTCCGCGCGTCCCGGACGCGTGCTGGCCCTGCTCTACTTCGCCAATAGCATTGGCGCCGCCATCGGCGTGCTGCTGGCCGGCTTTTATCTCATCGCGAAAACCGGGCTGCCCGGCACGCTGCTCACCGCCGCGATCATTAACATCGTCGTCGGGCTAGTGACCTTCCTTGGCATTCGTCTGCTGCGACCGACCGGCGAGGTCATCGCGTCCGAACGGGTTCAACCGGAGGTGAGCAGCGCCTCCCATCTGGCGCCGCGCACCGCGCAGCTGCTCCTTCTGATCAGCTTCGGCACCGCGGTCGCATCGTTCATCTACGAGATCTCGTGGATCCGAATGCTGTCGCTGGTGCTCGGCAGCGCCACGCACTCCTTCGAGCTGATGCTGTCGGCATTCATCCTGGGATTGGCGCTTGGTGCGCTCTGCATGCACTGGCTCGCCGACCGGCTCGGCAACTCGGTGCGCGCACTGGGGATCATTCAATGGTGCATGGGCTTCGCCGCGTTGGCGACGCTGCCCGTCTACGTCGAGTCCTACGATTGGACCGCCTCGCTACTCGCGGCGCTCGACTACACACCACAGGGCTATTCACTGTTCACCGTTGCGCGCTACGCGTTCTGTCTGGCGGTGATGGTGCCCTCGACCTTCTTCGCCGGAATGACGCTGCCGCTCATCACGCGCACGCTCATGGCCTCCGGACAAGGTGAGCGGGCAATCGGTCGGGTGTACGGCGTGAACACGCTCGGCAGCATCGTCGGGGTGATCCTCGCGGGGCTGGTATTTCTGCCGATGATCGGGTTGAAGAATTTGCTCATCGAGGGGGCCGTCCTCGACATGGCGCTTGGCGTGATTCTGTTGCGCGTCGCCGCGCGCGGGTCGGCCCGCGCGCGCAACATTGCCTACGGCGCGGCATTGGCGTTGGCCGTCGTGACGGTGATCGCCGTCCGCACCGGGCCGTTCGACCCGTATCGTCTCGCCAGCGGCGTGTACCGATATGCACGCATCTCCGGGCGCGACGAGCGTCGCATGCTCTTCTACAGGGATGGGCGGACGGCATCCGTGAGCGTCGCCTACGGCTTCGCCGGCAAGGTCACGTCGATCATGACCAACGGCAAGCCGGATGCCTCGCTCGACTCCACGTGGTTCAAGCACGACGGGCAGCGGCGTCCGGTCGGTGGCGATGAATCGACGCAGATGCTGCTTCCCCTCATCACCCTCGCCCACACCCCACACGCGAAAACGATGGCGGTGATCGGATTCGGATCGGGGATGACATCGCACATTCTGCTCGGCAGCCCCGAAGCCCGCGCCGTGTACACGATCGAGATCGAGCCGAACATGCCGCGCGGTTCCCGCGCGTTCTATCCGGTGAACCGGCGCGCGTACGACGATCCGCGTTCGCACATCATCATCGACGACGCGAAGTCGTTCTTCGCCGGCACCAATCAGAAATTCGACCTCATTTTGTCCGAGCCGAGCAATCCGTGGGTGAGCGGCGTTTCGGGACTGTTCACCAACGAGTTCTATCAACGCGTACGCACCTATCTCACGCCCGACGGCGTCTTCGGACAGTGGCTGCACCTGTATGAAATCGATGATGACCTGGTGCTGACCGTGCTCTCGTCGATTCACCAGAGCTTTCGCTCGTACGACGTCTATCTCACCGGCTCGCATGACATTCTGATCGTGGCGACGAACTCGGCCAAGCTTCCCGTGCCCGATTGGAGCGTGACGCGCGCGCCCGCATTCCTGGCCGACTTCGCGCACCTGCTTCCGATC
Organism: Gemmatimonadales bacterium; assembly: GCA_038228795.1. Taxonomy (GTDB): domain Bacteria; phylum Gemmatimonadota; class Gemmatimonadetes; order Gemmatimonadales; family Gemmatimonadaceae; genus JALZAE01. The sequence goes on along the minus strand of JBBROY010000017.1, from coordinate 48,789 downwards.
GATGATCTCAGCTCGGCGCATCTGATCGACCGCGCCGCCCTCGCGCCGCTGCTCGACCATTTGAATCGCGGCAATTCGGACTTCTATCCCGTACTGGATCTCGGCACCGAACGCGCGCGCTTCATGCAGCAGCACGCGGTCGGCTTTCAGGAGCTGAGCGGCGGACGCTTCGACATCATCGCGCCCTTCCAGAACAGACGCATCGGCTTCGGCGTTACCCCGGTCGCTCCGGTGCCGGAAATTCCGCGCATGCGCGCACTCGCGCTCGGCGCTGCGCTCCGTGGCGCGACGGTGCCGGACGGCCTCGGCAACTCATTGGGCACCAAGCTCACCATGGCCCAACAGCGCCGCTGGTCACTCGACGCGTCGCTTGCTTCCGCGTCGCCTCCACCTGATTGGCACACGTGGCTGGAAGAATTTCTCGCCGTCGACACGGACCTCCACGGCGGTACGGCGGGCGTGGTGAACGAGCCCTTCTACGCGACCGTGGGACAATACCTGGCCCTGCAAAACGCCCCCGAGCCCCTCAGGGTATCGATCGGCTTCCTGCATTCCCTGTCGACGTGGGACTTCGCCACCGCCTCCAAGCAGGCCGATGTTCTGCTTCCGCTCGCGGTGAAAGGCGAGGATTGGCTTTCGGTCGACGCGTTACGAGCGGGCGCAGCCGTCGCAAAGATCAAGATCGGCGACGCGGCCGGCGCGGAAAAATATCTCGCAGCGTTGGCGCCGCGGAGCCGTTTGAACCCGGGTGATCTGCGCGGGCAACTGTTGTTCGCGTACGTGCAAGAGGCCAAGCACAGGCTCGCGGCGCCGAAGGGCGAGTAGCCGCTGCTACCTGCCCTCGACGTGCAGAAGCCGCGTGCGATGCTTCAGCGTCCTCAGCAGCAGATAGAGGGCGCACGTCGCGCCAAGCAACGATAGATCGACTGCATCGATGCTGAACAAGCCCGCGCTGCGCGAGTTGGCCAGCGTATCGAGTAGCGAGAAAGACAGAACGATGGCCAACAGTCCCGAATACTCGCGGCGCAGAACGTTGCGCAGCGAGAACCGAAGTCCCGACCGTTGCCAACGCGAGAAATCGGGGAAAAACGCGGGCGTGCGCTCTGCCCAACGGATGAACGCGTCGCCGAACGCGCGTCGCAGGTACTCCTCTTCGGCGAACATGATCCGCTCGTAGTAGAGCCAGAACACGAGCGCGGTCAACACCGCGACCCACCACGAGCGGGCAAGCATCGCCACACCCATCCACATGAAGCAGTTGCCAAGGTAGAGCGGATGACGCACAACCGAGTAGCAGCCGGTCGTGTTCAGCCGCTGCGCTACCTGGCCGTCGTGTGTGTTGCGCCCGGAGGTTCCGGCTGGCGCGTGGCCAATCACACATGCACGAATCGCCAAGCCGAACAGCGCGACGGCAAAGCAACCGGCCACCCACGGCTCGGTCAGGCCGGAATGTTCTGGCGGGGTGCGCCGCAGCTGCGACCAGATGACGGGACCCGCCATGAGCATCGGCAAGTAGCTGCGCCAGCGAAAAAGCCAGTTCCCCGAGCGCTCCCACTCCTCACGTAATGGCACGGCTCCCTCGGTGCACGCAGTCCATAATTCGATTCCCCATCAATAAGAAATACGTTCGCGGCATCCGTACGTTGGGGGTCGCGCGGGTGTTTTCGTCACGAGTCGGTCACCACATCGCCATAACGACAAGCGAGGCCTGCGGGATCGCCGCAAGCCTCGCCTGGTAGTCGGAACCGCCCGCTAAGCTACTCGGGGCTACGCCTTGATCTTGTCCTTGAGCGCCTTTGCCGCGTCGAGGTGCATCTGCACCTTCGACTGCGCACCTTGCAGCGCCGCCTTGATCTCCGCGTTGTGCGTGTCGTTGATCGACTTGGTGATGAAGTCGAGCACCTTCTGGTGATCGCTCACCTGCTTCTCGAGATAGTCCTCGTCGAAGCCCTTGCCGGCCTTCTTGTCCATCATGCTCTTCTGGTCCTTCATCGCATCCTTCACCATGCCGCTGTCCTTCATCATGGGCGTGATGGCCAGCTTGGCCGCGAGCGCGGTGGCATCCGCATGCATCTGCGAATGGTCGGTCACCATCTGCTTGGCGAACGCCTTCACGGCAGGATTGGTGGCCTTCGTCGACGCGAGCTTGCCCGCATCGATCTCGCCCTGATTCGCGGTATGGACAACCGCGAAAATATCCGCGTTGGTTTTTGCTTCCGCGGCGGGATCGACCATCGCCGGGGCGGCGGTATCGCGCACCGCTACCTTGCCCATTGCCGTCGCGCTATCGGCGGTGGCGGTGTTGTCGCTCTTGCTGCAGGCAGCGAACGCGAGGCACGCGGCGAGCGCCGTGGCACTGGTGACTTTCGTGAATCGAACCGTCATAGCACTAGCTCCTGTGGGTCGGTTACTGGAATCCGGCTACCAACCGCCGGCGGGTCACTTGTAGGGCAAGGACTGTACTAGAAGGGCGGTTGTCGGACGTCAGATGTCCGATGTCTGTAACTGCTAACCCTCGTAGAACGGACCTGGGGAACCCTACTCACTTGTGACGTTCCAAATCTGATGACTTGCACAGGTCACTTGAGACGAGCGGCCAGCTCCTTGGCGTGAGCGAGGTGAGTCTGGAGAGTCGGCGCGGTTGCTTCGATGAGTTCCTTGAGCCTTCTGTCACGCGTCGAGACGAGTGAACGGTTGAGCGTCTCGAGCAGCATTGTATGAAATGTGACCTCGCGATCGAGGTAGGCCAGGTCCCACGCCGGCGAAGCGGGCATGGTCCCCAACAGCGCTTTGCTCTGCGCCGCCTGCCCCAACATCCGATCGCCGGCCTGCGGCGCGGCCGAGACACTGAGCACTGTGGCGAGGCTCGCCGCGGCGACCCGCAAGGCGTGGTGATCGCTCATCATCACGATGGCGAACCTTCGAACGGCTCCGTCGGTCGCCTTCCGCGCCGCCATCGCACCGGCTGAGCTGTCCGCGGCGCTCGCCTCGTCGAGCAGCGCAAAGATGTTCGCGTCCGATGCCTCCGGCTCACTCGCCGCTGTGTCCGCCGCGGATGGGGCGACGGTGCCCCGTTGCGGCGCGGCTCGCGCGCTGTCGGCCCGCGCGGACGACTCGTCGTGAGAACGACACGAGAGGATCACCAGGCAGATGCCGAACGTCCCCACACGCCCTAACCTAGGAACAGCTCGCACGCGGCACCTCGTCGTTTCAATTGGTGGGGAAAAACGCGGCGCCCTGTCCGTACACTGATAGCGCCAACTCGGCGGCGCTTGCGATGGGCTAACCCCCGCCGAGCGCGCCGGCGCCGGCCGGCACCACTCTCGGGGTCGGTACCTCGCAGGGAAGGCGCACCACGAAGGTGCTGCCGGTGCCTACCGTCGACGTCACCGCGATGTCGCCACCCAGGAGCTGCGCGAGGTGTCGCGTGACGCTCAACCCCAACCCGGTGCCGGCCACCCGCTTCGACTTGCTCTGCTCCACCTGATAGAACGGCTCGAAGATGCGCTCCATTGCGTCCGGCGCGATCCCGATGCCGGTATCCCTCACCTCGAGCACGATCTCGCCGGGCTCGCCTCGCACCGTGAGCGTCACCTCGCCATCGTGGGTGAACTTGATCGCGTTCGAAATCAGATTGAGCACGATCTGCCGAAGCTTGGTCAGATCGGTGCGTACCACACAGGACGTCTCCGGAAAGTGCGAGACCAGACGGAGTCCCTTGACCTGCGCCATCGGCTCGGCGAGTAAAGCCGCCTCGCGCGCGACGGCGCACGCATCGCCAGGCTCCGCGTGCACTTCTTCGCGCTGCGCCTCCAGCCGGCTGAGCGTCAAGATCTCATCGATCAGGGCGAGCAAATGTTGTCCGCCCGCACGAATCCGGGTGAGCTGGGCCCGCTGCGCCGCCGTCACTGGACCACTGACATCGTCCATCAGCAGGCTGCTGAAGCCGAGGATCGCGTTGAGGGGCGTGCGCAGCTCGTGCGACATCACGGCTAGGAAGTCGGACTTCGCCTGACTGGCGGCAACGGCCTCGGTGCGCGACGCCTCGGCCGCCTCGGTCTGTCGCTCGAGCGCCGAGCGTGACGACGCGACGCGCTCGGCCATGATGTTGAAGGCATCGCTCAGGCGGCCGAGCTCGTCGTCCCGAACGATCTCGACGCGATGGTCGTAGTCGCCGCGCGCGAGTGCCTCGGTCGCCGTGGTGAGGTCGGCCAGCGGGCGCGTCACCTGGCGGCTGAGCAGCCAGGCGATCACCGCCCCGCCCACCAGAAGGATCGCGGCCACGACGCTCATGCGCCGGAGAAAAGCGTTCGGGCGGTCAAACACGGTCGAGCGGGGCATCTCCGTTTCGATGATCCACGGCGTTCCCGGCACGCCCACCCCGGTCGCGAGTTGTTGACCGGAGGTCGGCTCGTCGAATGTCACCACGCCGGTTGCGCCGAGCAGTTCGGCGGGTGGCTTCGATGGTTTTCCCGCGAGCGTCGTGCGCAGGTCGTTCGCCTGATTTCCGACAAACACCGAGACGTCCTGGCCGAGGAGCTGGCGGATCTGGCGATCGGCTTGTGCCTGCCCGGCGATGCGCCTCCGCTGCGCGACGTGACCGATCAGCACGCCATGCTCCATCACCGGCACGGCCGTCCAGTAGAACACGCTGTCGTCGTGCGTGTAGATGCGGCCCGTTTGCGCCGAGTCATTGTGCGCGGCGCGCGCCGCCGCTCCCTCGCCCGTGAGCGCGAGACGCGCGGGCTCGTCGGCGGGCCCCGACGAGACACCCGCGGTCGCGCGCAGGCGGCCATCGCGGTCCCACACGCCGGCCACGAGCACCGATTCCGTAGGCACCGTGAGTCGGTTGAGTGCGCTACGCACGAACGAATCCGCTTGCGGGGTCGCGGAACGCAGCAGGCGATGGATGGTGCTGTCGCCGGCAACCGAATGCATCGCCGCCCTTCGCGCGGCGACGCCAGTCTGCGACAGCTCCGCGAGCTGCTTGGTGACGCTGGTCAATCTCTGGCCGGCCGCCAGTGCCGCCGACCGCTCGACCTCGAGATACGCCGCGCCGGTGGCGGCGACGAGCACGAGCAGTACGAGCGCGGAAATCAAAAGCGGAAGCTTACGCTCGAGCGGCAGTTTCACGTACGCCCAGTCCGGTGAAGGGTATGTCGTCTCTCTAGGACGCGAGACGCCCGTTTTAAGGCACGGAGCATGTCAGCCGGCTCACGCCCTTGGCAAGACGCGCGCACCGCTCCCGATCCCATCGGCCGCGACGACCCTGGCCGATTGCTCAATTGGCGTTGCGTCTGCATCCTCCGTCCTTCTTATCACTCGCAGACCTCACTCCGAACAGGGCCGAAAGACATGGCCATCAGCAACGTTGTCGCCTCCGCGACCGGCGGACCACTGACGATCGCTCTCACCTCGCCCGATTTTCCCCACCCGCTCACGGGAGTACTTTGGCGCTACGATGCGTCAGGTAATCCGGTCGGCGACACACCGGTCGGTGAATTCACGCCACACTCGAACACCGTACCCATCGGCGCGCCCTCCGCGATCAAGAACAACGTGTTCTTGCTGGAAGGCGCGGTCCTCGAGACGGGCGACGATCCTCCGGTACCGTATCGGGTAGTCGTCACGGTGAACCAGAACGGCGCTCCGCTGAGCGAGGAAGTCCCGGAGGATCAGGGAAGCGGCAAGATCGGGAAGGAGGATATCCGCTTCTCCTACGCCTGCCAGATCAAGGTGAAAAAATGACGCGACGCATCCTGGCCTCCGCAATCGCGCTCGTCGCACTCCCGGCGGTCGTACTCGGCCAGAGTCCGACCGACAGCGCGAAGCGTACCGCGCTCGCCGGCCTCTTGGCACCCGTCTATTACGGAATTCCGACATCGCCGGCCTTCGCGCTTCTACCCAACCAGCCAACCGAGGTGACGAACATCGTCACTCCGAAAGATTTTCAGTCGAACTTCCGGGCGTTTCATGACGGGCTCAAGCTGCGGGCCGGCGTCGCGATCGACACCCGGCCGTTTGTCGCGTCGGTCGGCGACCTGGACGACTACAACTCGAGCTGGGTCAAGCGCGCGATGTTTCGCACGATCCTCTCCGCCGGCACGGCAACCGCGGTCGACGGAACGTCCGATGTCATCGCGGCTGCGGGGGTTCGCATTCCACTCATCGACAACGGGGACGCGCGCGGCGATCCGGCGTTCCTCGAGTCGTTGTCGCGAGCGTACAATCAAGCGCTCACTGCCCAGGGCCCACCGCCCTTCCCTCCCAACCGTGACACGCTCGCAGCACGCGGTGCGCGCGCATCGGCGGCGCTCGCACCGCTGCGGAATGCATATGCGGCCTCCCACTGGAACGCGCTCAAGTTCGACCTCGGCTTCGCAGGCAGTCTTCGCGCGAAAGGGGCTCAGGCGAGGCGTGACAGTGTGCAGCAGAACCGCGCCGGCATGTGGACCGCCATGACGCTGCCCGTGTCAACCTTTGGACAGGTAACCGTCGCCGGCAACGCGATCTGGTCGCGGGCCGATTCCTTGAATGGAGAGACGAGCCGGCAAGTCGCCGGCGCGCGGGCGGTCCTGTTCGCCAGCGCGCGCCTCAACGCATCGGCCGAGGTGGCGGCGGTGTGGTCGAAGCACGGCAACGCGTCGAACCTCAATGAGCGCTGGACGCACGTCGGCGGCATCGTCGAGTGGTATGTGCCCGAGCTCGGAGGGTGGGTTGGAGCGGGCTATGGCGGCGACTCGTCGCGCCGAACCAACCCGGGAGATCGGTTCGCGGTGCACTACGCGATCTATCGCGACCGCGTCTTGAAGTGAGTCAGATCAGTGGAATCGGCTTTGGGCCTCGACCCACCGATCGAGCACATCGCGCGCGATGGCCGAGGGAGGCATGTGCTGCAGCTGGGACTCGGTGAGCGGATGGCGGAACCACGAGCCATCGGGTAGCCTTATCTCGACCGCGAATTTTTCTTCATCTATCCGGACGCTGTTAACGTCGGTTCCCCGATGACGGCTTATAGCTTCTCGAACCAAGCGACCTGCGTGGGAGAAGCGAGCCTCGACCTCGGGCGTCGCATTATCCATTTTGCCTTGCCGGAACAAGTGACGTTCAACATGAAGGTCGTCCTAGCTGGCGTCAATCGGGAAGACCCCGACAATTCGTAACAATGCAGAACGGCCGGCTCGACAAGTGTCGAGCCGGCCGTTGTTTGCACCGTGTTATTCCGCGGTGTTAGCGGCCGAGCTTGGCGACGTTCTCAGCGGCGGGACCCTTCTGGCCCTCGACGATATCGAACTCGACCTTCTCGCCTTCGGCGAGGGTCTTGAAGCCACCGCCCTGAATGGCGGAGTGATGGACGAAGCAATCCTTCTGTCCATTCTCGGGCGTGATGAAGCCGAAGCCCTTCGCATCATTGAACCACTTCACGGTGCCGGTCGTACGCATAGCCTACTCCTGATTTTGTTCTGTGGTCGGAGTGCGGACATGCCGTACGTACCGACTACAATATTGGTGTTCCAATGGATGACGGCCGAATGCCGTGTACCGAGCGACGCACAATAAAAAAGGGACCTCGCGATTGCAGGCCCCAAATTCATCGGAACATGTGCCACGCAGTTGCCCGCGTGTGTCGCTACCGGATGTTAATCGTACTGACCCGGAAGTGCAACAGTGAGTTATGGATCAAATTAGTCCGCTGACCGAGAGGCGGTCGTCCCGCTCGCTCCCCCTCCCATCCCTGGCCGCCGTCGCCGACCGGGCGCCGCGCGTCGCTTTTCAGGGCGAACCGGGCGCGTTCAGCGAAGACGCGGTACGGCTGCTCTGGGGTGACGCGGCCGAGCCGGTACCAATGTCGACGTTCGAGGATGTGATGGATGCGGCGGAGAGCGGCCACGTGGACTACGGGATGCTCCCGATTGAGAGCACGCTCGTCGGCGGCTTGAACGACGCGTATGACTTGCTCGCGCTACACGACGGTTTGATGGTCGTGGCCGAGGCGGTCGTACCGATCCGACTGTGCGTGCTGGCGCTGCCGGGCGCGAGAATGTCGACGCTCCGCGTGCTGGCGAGCCATCCGGTGATGCTCGCCCAGTGCGCTCACTTCTTCGACCGGCACCGGCACATCGCGCCCGAGATGGCCTGGGATACGGCGGGCGCCGCGCGCGTGGTGATGGAGCGCGGCGACCGCACGCGCGCCGCCGCGGGCAGCCGCCGCGCCGCCGAGCGCTTTGAGCTGATTGTCCTGGCGGACCGCATCGAGGATCGGCCGGACACGCAGATGCGCTTTCTGGCCGTGGCCCCCGAGCCCGCGGCGATGGCGATCGGCACCCCCGCGCGCACCGCGGTGCTATGCACCGTGCGGGACGGAGCCGGCTCGCTCGTGGCGACACTCCAGCCGCTGGCGGCGCACGGCTTCAACATGAGCCACTTCGCGACCCGGCCGACGCGCGAGCCCTGGCAATACCAGTATTACGTCGAGTTCGAGCACGAAGCGGGCGATGCGCGGGCGGGTGAGGCGCTCGACGCAATGCGACGCGCCAGCGCCTCGTTTCGCGTGCTCGGAACCTACGCCCGGTGGCTGCTGGAGTGATTCGCTACGGGGTCTTCTCCGGCAGCTTGAATCCGAGGTAGGTCCCGCTGCTCACCCCGAGCAAGCCGAGCATGGTGCCGCCGAACTCCGGCATCGACAAGCGGCTCCAGACCGAGATGATGAAGAGAATGCCGAGCACGAGTGTCCAGATGACCATCTGAAAGCGGTGAAAGGTGGGACCATGCGCGTCGTGCAGAATGTCGTTGAGAAAGCCGTTGGTGGACTCTCCCGAGATGTCGGCATTCTCGTCGTCGCGTTTGCTCGAGTCGATCGCCGTCGCGCCGAGGAATGTGCCGGCGCTGATGCCGATGAGCGCGAGCACGGATCCCGTGATGGTATCGCTCGATCCGGTGACGAGCCAAATGAACATGAAGGAGGCGACGACGAGAAAGAACCAGTACGCCATCTGCACGCGCGAGAGGCTATACGGCTTGAGTTGCTTCCGTTTCATCTTGAGCCTGACGCCGAGCGGCAGCGTCGGGTCGATGGGCGCCGAGGTGCCGGGACGTCCGCTATCGCGCAGGAGATTCGTGTTGCGGCTGTGCATCACGAAAAAGATCATCACCGCGAGCAGGCCGATGGATGCCAGCCAGAATCGCATTTGCCGGATGCGGAGGAGATGAAATCCGGCGGGATCGACATCGCTGTCGACCGCGAATCCGTTCTCGAGTCCGACGCTCACCCGCGCGGGCCGGTACCAGAATTCGGAGCCGCGGATGGAAGGCGCGCCAAGCAGGTCGGCCCACGCTTCATCGGAGAGCGGGCTGCGCGCGAGATGGAACTGCATGGTACCGTCACGACGGCCCGCCTGCGCCGCGCCCGATTCGGGCGCCAGGTCCTTGATTTCACGGCCATCGAGAAAGAGCGCCAGCCGCGCCGGCGTGCAGATGCTGACGCGCCGCTCGTCCGCGCTGACGCACTTGGCCCGATTGATCAAATCGCGCAGCCCCGTGACGTCGAGGACGATGATGTCGCCCATGCCCGCGCGGACCGGGCCTGAGGTCTGAGTAGCGCCCAAGAGATGAACGGCCGTGACGCGCACACTGTCGAGCGGGGGAAGGACCGGCGGCTCTGGCTTGACCTGCGTCACAGAATCGGCAAGCAGGGGGGCCATACGACGGCTGCCCGCCTGCTTCGGCCGCGCATCGTTCGGCCCCGATTGCGCGAAGAGCGCGCCGGCCGGCCAGAGCGACAGACAGTAGAGCGCGCCGGACGCGGCGCGTGAGAACGTGATGAACCGCATGAAAGGCTCCTGGCGAATCGAGCGGAGATGTTGCGAAGACATCGAGCAATCAGCAAGCACCTTGTCTGGCCGGGCCTCGGCACTCCCCGTATTTTTTCTGCGATGACTGTAGCGATGCGCGGCAGCCGGCCGACGACGTTCGAGCGGGTAAGCGCCGCGACGGGATTTGCCGTCGTGCTCGTAGGCCTGCTGGTGCTGCTCGGATGGGCGATCAACGTCGAGGCGCTCAAGGGGCTTCTGCCGGGATTGATCGTCATGATCCCGAACACGGCGATCGCCTTCGCGCTGGCGGGCGCGTCGCTGTTGCTCCAGCATCGCGCGCGTGACGATAGCGCGGCCCCAATACCGCGGCGCGTGGTGATCGGACGCGCGTTCGCGGCGGTGGTGCTGGCGATCGGCGCGCTTACGCTAATCGAGAGATTGACCGATGTCGACCTCGGCATCGATCTCCTGCTCTTCGCCAGTGCGGTACGCCGCTATCCGTATCTGCCGCCCGGCCGCATGGCGGTGAACTCGGCGGTCGACTTCGCGCTGCTTGGCGTTGCGCTCCTGGTGGTGCGCGCCCGCGCGGAGCAGCTGCGCAAGCTGGGCGATACCCTGGCGGTGATGGCGTTCGTGCTCGCGACGCTCGCGCTAGTTGGTTACGCGTACGGCGTTCGCCAGCTCTACGCGTTCGATGTCGCCGCGGGGATGGCGCTGCTCACCGCGCTCAACTTCACACTGCTCAGCGTCGGCGTGCTCGCGTCTCTTCCAGCCGATGGTATCGCGCGCTTTCTGAGGGGCGACGATGCCGGAGCGGTGCTGACGCGCCGGCTCCTTCCCGCGGCGATTCTCTCCCCCCTGCTACTCGGCGGGCTCTGGCTGGCCGGTCGTCGCGCCGAGCTATTCGGGGCCGAGACGGGCGTGGCGCTGTTCGTGATGGCGGCCGGCGCGGCGATCACGGTACTAGTGATGCGCAGTGCGCGCGAATTGCGCGCCGCCGACACACTGCGCGAAGCGCTGCTCGAGCGCGAACGCCGCGCGCGGGGCGAGGCCGATGTCGCGCGAAACGCCGCGGAAGAGGCGAATCGCACCAAGGGCGAGTTTCTCGCCGTGATGAGCCACGAGCTGCGTACGCCGCTGAACGCGATTCGCGGATACGTACAGCTGATCGATATGGGGTTGCGCGGTCCGATCACCGATTTACAGCGTGTCGACCTGGCCCGCATCCAGCGCGCTGAGCGACATCTCGCGGGACTGATCGACGACGTGCTCGACTTCGCGCGCCTCGAGGCGGGCCGCGTCGCGCTGGTGATACAATCGCTCCGAATCGACCAAGCGGTCGATGCGGCGCTCGCGCTCGTGATGCCGCTGCTCGAAAAATCACTGAGCTTCGCTCGCCCGATGGAGCCGGCCGGGTTGACAGCGAGGGCGGACCCCGAGCGGCTGCAGCAAATTCTGGTGAATCTGCTCTCCAACGCGATCAAGTTCACGGCCGGCGGCGGCCACATCTCGATCACTTGGGTGAGGGACGGCGACGCGGTACGCATCGCCGTCGCAGATACCGGCCGGGGGATCGCGCCCGAGAGTCTGGAAGAGATCTTCGAGGCCTTCGTCCAGATCGACCGCCCACTAACGCGCGGGCATCAGGGAGTCGGACTCGGGCTGGCCATCAGTCGCACGCTCGCCAGATCCATGGGCGGCAACATCACGGTCGAAAGCGCCTTGGGTGTCGGATCGACCTTTACCCTGGCTCTGCCGGCCTAGGAACGGGCGCTTTGCGTCGGGCGTCGGCAGAGGCGATGGAGGGTGTCGGAAGTGGACGGCTGAAGCTCGATGCCCGAAATAGTGATAGTTCGGGTTAACCCCGTGAGGGACCCCGTTGAGTCTCGCCGTACCACCCGCGATACTCGTTACATGCGGCCGAGGGAAGGTCGCGACGGAATAGCTTCACCACCCGCGGCCTTCGACGGAGCAGCGACAATGTCCTACTCACTTCACGTACCGGACCCCTCAGGATCGTTCGCCCGCTACCACACCGGCCAGATGCCCGTGTCGGCGAGCGCGAGTCTGGCCGCGGTGACGGACAACGCGGGCGAGCTGACGCGTCGCTTCATGTTCAGCTCGATGGCGCTGGCGAGCGGCAGTCTATCGGCGATCTGGTTGGCGCGGTGGGCGCAGCACTCGGCCGAGACGTCGCCGAACCAAAGCCTTGGCGTCGCGGCGCTGAACCAGGCTGCCATGTTTATCTGCCTGGGCGTGCTGACGAACGCGAGCCAGAAGGCGGCTCGAATCGCCTGCGCGGGTGCGGCGGTGGTCGGACTGGTGACGGCCGGCACGGTGCTCTTGCTGAGCTGATGATCGGTTGGTAGTCGGATCCGAGAACGCCTCGCACCTGGTGCGGGGCGTTTTTTTTCGCTCACCGTTATCCGCCGTCGGTCTCTTCTGTGGTCAGTCGCTGGCAGACCGAACGACTCATGACAGATGACAGATGACTGCTTGGTTCCCTCATGGGCGGGGAAGCGAGGCATCGCTGACAAGAAGTCATCTGTCATCTGTCGTGAGTCGTTTTGGTCTGCCAGTAGCTGACGACTGGAAGGCTAAATGTTGGAGCTTAGAAAAGGATCGAGCGCCGAGTGCCTGCTCTCCGGTGCGTCTAGAACCCCGGTGGATTCTCGGACGCAACGTTCAGCGCGCGCTCCAGCGCGATCCCAGCGCGCGCGGTCGTTCCCTCATCGAAAAGGCGGCCGATCAGCGTGACGCCGTGCGGCACCCGGCGCGGAGGTGAGAACTTCGGCAACGGTTGCACCGGATCGGGCGCCCAATCGCTGCGCGCTTCCGACACCTGAACGAACCCGGCGCGCAGCGTGAGCGAAGGGTGACCAGTGTTGTTCGAGATCACCAGCATCTCGTCGCGCAGCGACGGCACGAGCAGCAAATCCACCTGTGACATCACCCGCGCCATCTCGGCCGCCACTTTACGCCGGAGACGGTCGGCCTGCACGAAGTCGACGGCCGACAGAAAGCGCGCCTCACGGAAGAGATTGGGCCACGCGTCAGGCACCTGCACCTTGAGCGTGTTTGCTTGTCCGCCGAGCGTGAGCTCCTCGAACGCCGCCGCCGCTTCCGCGAAGAGAATCAGATTCAGCGAGTCATACGGCCAATCCGGAAGGGTGGCCTCGGTCGGGATCATGCCGAGCTTCGACATCGCATCGAGTGTGGCGCGATCGACGTCGGTGGCGGGCGCCTCTTTCATCCACCCGGGGATATATCCGACCCGCAGTCCTTTTACCGGGGCCGCGGCGTCGAACTCGAGATGGCTCGGCACGCTCGCGACGTCGCCGGCATCGGGGCCGGTGATCGCCTGCAGCACCAGCATCGCATCCTCGACGCCGCGCGTCATCGGTCCGAGCTTGTCGAGCGACCAGCAGAGCGTCATGGCACCGGTCCGCGGCACCCGGCCGTACGTTGGACGAAGTCCGGTGACGCCGCACCGCATGCTGGGGCTGATGATGCTGCCGCCCGTCTCGCTCCCGATCGAGAAGCCGACCAGCCCCGCGGCGGTCGCGGCACCGGGGCCGGCGCTGGAACCGGAGGCACCTTCTTCGATCAGCCAGGGATTCATTGTCTGGCCGCCGAACCAGATGTCGTTGAGCGCGAGCGCGCCCATGCTCAGTTTGGCGATCAGCACGGCTCCGGCCTCGCGAAGCCGGGCGACTACGGTGGAGTCTTTGAGCGGTACGCGATTGCGGAACGTTTCGGCGCCATAGGTAGTCGCGATACCGGCCGTGTCGAGGAGATCCTTCACCCCGAAGGGGATGCCATGCAGCGGACCGCGATATCGTCCGGCGGCGATCTCGGCATCGGCCTGTTTGGCCTGCGCGAGCGCGACATCCTCGGTGAGCGTGATCACGCAGCGGAGCTTCGGATCGAACTTCTTGATGCGCGCGAGATAGATACGCGTGAGCCGGTCGGATGTCAGCGTGCGCGTCTCGATCCAGCGAGAGAGCCGCGTTACCGGCGCGAAAGCGATTTCGTCATCGCTCGCCGGCAGTGGGCCCGGATCGGTCTTGCCGCGGACGACATGATCGCGTGCGGGACCCGCTGTCCCGTTCATGGCCGGATCCCATTTCGTGGCCGGCGCGAGCTCGGGCTCGAGCGCCAACTTCCGCGGGCCGGTGCGTCGTTCGAGCAGCGCGGCCATCGACGTGCGCCAACTTCCCGCGGCCATCCGCCGCTCGGCGTCGGTCAGGTGCACCTGCATCAGCTTCTCCGCGTCGGCAAACGTTGCCGGAGTCACCTCAGGTCCGACGGGAGGCGCGGTGTTGAACGCCGGTGGAGCGCCTGGCGTAGCGGGGGTCGTCGGAGCTGCCGCGTGCGCGTCGGGTTTTTGCTCGTCGACGCGGCAGGCGCCGACGGCGCCGAGTAGACCGAGCGGCGCCTGGATCAAGAACTGTCGGCGGGAGTTCACGGCGATTGGGGAAGGAGGGAAGGTGAAGGACGAGGATCTCGCGCGAGTGCCGACGAGATATGCAGTCGGGGGGGCGAGTGCTCAAGGAGTGTTCTCGCTAACACGATTTACATCGTCCGAAGACTCTGCTCGCGTTGCGGGCGTGGCGGGCGCGGGTTCGTCGCTGAAAAGTCGCGACCACTTCCGGGCGCTGTTCGCGCACTAGGGCCGGCGTCTGGCGTCGGCGGTGTTCGGTGCGTAACGCCCGAGGGCCGACGCCCGACGCATCTTTCAGCGGCGCGACACCCTCTTCCAGTGATCGAAGATCATCACCATCGCCGCCGTATCGAGCTGGCAATACTGGCGAAGTAGATCGCGCCACTTTGCCTTGATCGCCGCATTGTCGCGATCGGCGCCGTAGAGCATCGACTGGTACGCCTGCACCGCACCCGTGCCTTCGGCGACGTTGACGTCGACGCCGCCGATCTCGAGCGGCTGGAGTGCTTCATACGGCGAGTCGCCTCCGATGGCGTACGCTGGAAAGAGCGCGCGGACGGCTTGGTCCGAGCGCCACACCGCGTCGAGCACGCTCTTGATCGATGTCTTTCCCTTCATCAGCGGGTGGAAGTAGTGCAACACTGTCAACCGGTTCATGTCGACGAGCCGGCCGTGATCCTTGCTCGTCAGAGTGTCGATCCACGTTGCGAGATCCGCATTTTCATGGCCGCGAATCCCAATCTGCGCGCGAATGACGTCGAGGATCGTTCGCTCGTGCGTCGCCCACATCAGCACCGTGCCGCCATCGCCGATCCGCGTGCGGAGCGTATGCACGAACTCGAAGTTCGGAAAGAAGTCCTCGGTGTTGATCCACTCCGCGTGGCTGGGCGCCGCGCCGGGCTCGGCGATCGTGTAGCAACTCCATTGGAAGGCGACGTTCTCGTACGGATGCATTCCCGCGTGATAGGGCACCGCGAGCGCCGAGGTCTCGAAATCGATGAAATGCAGCGGATACGCGAGTCGGTCGAGAATGCCGCCAAGCTCGGGACTCACCCAGCGGGTGTTGTTGCGTGTGTTGACGAGCTGAATGCGCTGCCGGGTATTTTGCGCGCCAGGCGTACCGTCTTTCTTGACCAACTGCTCCTCTGCAATGTCGAACAGCGAAGCCTTGCCGCGCGCGATGAGCCGGTCGGCCAGCGGATCGTTGCGGCCGCCGATCTCGCTCACGCAGTACATCTCGAAGAGGTGCGGATCGGCGAGCCCGAGCTCGCCCCAGCAATCGAGGAAGCCATCGCGCGGATCATCATCGCTCGCGCGAAATTCGCAGCCGTTGCAGTGGAGCGCCGGCGGTACCTGCATGCGAGTCAGTGTGGGCGACAGGCTGGCGACGTACTGATTCGCGGCGGCCGCGACCTCGGGCAGCAGATACGCCACTTCGGCGTCGACAGGAACGAACGTCAGGAAATGATCGCCCGCCACTTTGGCCGCATCGCCGGTGAACTCCACGACGATGCGCTCGATCGACGTGCCCGGCTGCGGCACCCGGTGAACCGTGAACAGCTTGTGGATGAGGTCGATCGTCGTCGTCTTCGACTTGTCGGGCAAGACGAGCGATGAGCGGATGGTCGCATCCGGATAAAGCTCGCGAAGGACGTGCACCTGGAAGGCAAGGTCCTCGATCGATCGCCGCCACCTCGATGCTATGGTGCCGTCGCGATTGCGAAGCGCGCTCGGCTTGGCCTCGACGGCGCGCTTGCGCTCATCGTCGCTGTTCCAGAGTTTGGCTTTCACCTCGAGCAGGTGGAATTCCATGCCGCGCTTCACGAGGATGTCGACGCGTGAGAGCTTGTCCCCCGACATCAGCGTCGCCTCGAAGAGCACCACGTTCTCCCAGCCGAGCAACTCCCGCGTGCGCAGCACCGTGTCGTTCAAATTCGCGCCGCTCTCGAGCGCGATGCCATCGGGATGCAGCAGCTTGGCGATCTTCTCGACGATGTAGCCGCCGTCGGCGAGGAGGCGGAGATAGTCGTCGCCGTCCGTCACCGTCGGATAGCCGAGCTCGCGGTAGTAGAGCTTGGTCGGACATTCACGCGCGAGGTGGTAGTCGGATTTCGAGAGCGTGTGCGGCATGCGCCTCTACAGAACGAAGGTGGACCCTACTCAATGTTCTTGTACCAGAGCAGCTGCGCTTCATCCGGCAGGTCGGCGTACGCAAAGCGATCGATGGCGCCCAGTGTACAGCCGTGAGCAGCATAGAAGCTACAGGCCGCCACATTGACGTTCTGCGTCTCGACCTTCAGCATCCGCGCGCCACGAGCGGCCGCCCATCGCTCGGCCTCATTGAAGAGCGCAGTGCCAACGCCCTGACGCCGTGCGGCTGGCGCAACCCGAAGGTCCCAGAGTATGGCGAGATGGGAGCGGCTCTCGAGAAGATCGACCTGCGGACAATCCCACGCGATCGCCGCTCCGCCAACGTGCTCGCCGTCTAGCATCGCGATGAGAAATCCCCAGTGGCTCAGATCGAATCGCGCCGCCCACTGCGTCGGCCGATTCGCCAGTTCGGCGTCGTAGTCCTTCATGTACGGCTCTGCCAACGCTCGCGGCACGAGCCGCAATCCACCGGGCTCGTGCCGAGTTGCGACCACGTCGAGTATCTCGCGAACCTCAAAGGCAATTGGAATCTGCCCGTACTGCGCCAGAGAGGACACTGGCTGTTCGGTGATCTTGAGGGTCATTCGACGCGAGTCGACTTCAGCTCTTCTTCGGCAGCTCGTGATTGAACATCCATCCGATGCCGAACTTGTCGGTCAGCATGCCGAAGTACGCGTTCCAGAAGGTGTTCTGTAGCGCCATCATGACCGTGCCGCCCTCTCCGAGCGCCGCGAAGAGCTTGTCGGTCTCGGCGACGCTCTCGCAATCCACGCTCACCCAGAAATTGTTGCCCTTGGTGAAGGGCGTATTGCCGATCGTATCAGACGCCATCAGGATCGGCGTTCCGTCCTTCGTGATTCGAGCATGGATGACGCGGCGCTCGCTGCCGGGGGGGCCTTCCATCTTCATGTCGGCGAAAGTCTGGGCGGTCAGCTCCCCACCGAGACACTTGGCGTAGAAGGTCATCGCGTCGCGGGCGTCGCCGTCGAAGTTCAAGTACGTGTTGAGCGCCTTCATGCGTCGATTCCTCGGAGCGGAAGAAGCGCGCGCGGCCGGGCGTCGCGCAAAAAGAGTCCTCCCCAGAGCATGATGCCGATGTACACTGGAAAGAGGATGTGAGAAGCAAGCGGATCGCCGACGCGGACGTGTGTGGCGACGGCGCCACCAAGATAGCCGGTGAGCAGAATGGCGCCGAGGACGGCCGTGCGCGGAACGACGTAGAACGCCGATCCTAGCCGCCATCTGCTACTTCTTACAGGCTTCTCGCACGCGCGCACTGTCCGCGAGGACGAAAATCGCCGTCGCCTGCCGGCTGATTCGGCTCTGCCCCCCGCCGCCCTCCTCGACCTTGTCCACCACGACGAGGCCATTCGCGCCCACCGACCCCGCCCGCTTCCGCATCTCGTAATCGGCGGCGCGCGCTTCCTCGTCGTTCGTCACGCGGATCGGGCCCGCGGCCGGCGGCATCTGCAGCGTGTCGAAGGGGGTGGGCACCGTGGCGAATCCCTCGTACTGCTTCACTCCCTCCGCGCACACCGGCGGATGCCCTGGCTTCGTCGCTGCTTGCGCACGCACGGGAGTCGCGACGCCGAAAACCGGCAGCAGCGCGAAACAGACGAGCGACACGCGTCGGCGCGCGAGCGGCGTGAGGTCAATGTTCGTGGTCATTTGGGCGACTCCGGAATGGGTGACGCATCAGTATCCAACAGCTGTAGGCGAAATATCCAACAATTGTAGGACACGTGCGGCAGCCGATGGGTTGCCGGCGATCGCTGAAACCACAACGGGGTATTATTGGGCTCTCTCCAAAGGGAGCCAACGAGTGGATTGGTACGCGCATCTGCGGCGCATGTTGAGCGGGCCCGCGGACGATAGTCCGCAGATGGAGCCAGACCCGCACCATCTCGAGACGCGCGGCGACGTGCGCGAGGTGCGCGGCTTTTCGGTGGTGGTCGAGAACGGCCGCCCCGACATCGCGACCACCACTGTCCTGGCCCGACTCGACGAGGCGCTCGGGCTCATCGAGCGCTATCAGCCGTGGCGGCTGCGCCACCTGCGACGCGATCTCCGCCATTTCTGGATCGTGCGCTACCCCTGTCGCGGCGCGTACTTCCCGCGCGAGGGCGTCTGCATGACCGAGCTCACCTTTCTCGCGCGCCGGGACATCACCGCGGCGCCCATTGCCGCATCCATTCTGCACGAAGGGATGCACGCGCGCGTCGACCGTATGGGCGTGCGAGCCGACTCGCGCGACCGCGCGCGCGAAGAGCGCATCTGCAGGCGTGCTGAGCTCGAGTTCGGCCAGGCACTGCCGGTCGAGCTAGGCGCGCCGGTGATCGAGCGCGCCGTAGCGTCGCTCGCGTTGGACGATGAGGGCGTGGCGCCGAGCATCGATTGGAGCGAAGCGCGGCGCCGCCAGGACGTCATCGATAGCGGATCGGCCTAGCGCGATTTCCTCAAAGCACCCACTTCCGCTGTCAGCGCGAAAGCACGCGCGCCGTCGGATTGTTGTTCCACGTGTCCACGACGCACTTCCACGCGCCGGTGGCGTCCTTCCGCCACACGGTGACGGCTTTTCCGTATTGCGTATGCAACGCGCCCGTGGAATCCGCGAGCGTCACGCGGTTGTGTTCCACGAGATAGCCAACATCTCCGTTTGCCGCGACGGTCGCCTGTTCGGGCTCCCACGTGATGCTGAATTTCGGGATCGCCGCCGACTGCATGAGGAATTGGCGGATCGCCGCCTTGCCGACGACCGCCGGCTGGTCTGGCGGGAGCACCACGGCATCGTCCGCCCAGTAGGCGAGAGTCTGCTCCAAATTTCCCGTCGCCGCCACGCGAGCCCAGGCGCGACTCGTCTGCATCAACTTGTCGCCATCCGCGTGGCTGTCGCCCAGCGGAGCGGGAGCGCAGGAGAGGAGCATGGCCGCGGAGGGAACCAACGCGAAGAGCGCGCGCATCATCGACTCCGTCGAATGAAAGTGAAAAATCATCTGCTGCTGAGCGTCAAGAAGAGGACGAAGCGCCGAACGTGCGATGCACACGCTCCGACCCTCGCCAATACAGGAACCAGATCCCCGCGTACCCCGCCATGCGCAACGCGCTCACGACGCTCTGCTCGCGCGCCGACTCCACCAAGTTCGCCGGCTGCCCTGACTGCGCGATGAGGGGCAGCAGTTGGCCGTAAGTGGCCCAAACGCCGACTGCATCGACTAGCCCAAATACAATGGCCGCCGCCAGGAAAATCTGGTAGAAGCGTGGCGTCGACGGACGTCGGCGCAACAGCAGCACGAGCCCGAACACCATGCAGACGAGCCGCGCGCCTTGACCCAGCGCCTCGAAGAGGAGCAGCGGACGGTAGAGTGAGGCGCGTTCGCCGAGGGCCCAGGAGTCGGGCCTGAAGCCAGCGATGATGGTCGGCGACTGAACGATCGAGAAGAGAATCGCGGTCGCTTGGGTGACGATGAACAGAACCAGAAGGCCGCCGATGCCGCTCTCCCCTTGATACGGACGGAAGCGCGGCTTCGGGCGCGGCGCGAACAACTCAGCCGGGTTCTTCGTACAAGCCAACCAAATTGCCCGCGGGATCGCGGAACGTGCCGTACGCCGTTCCGGCGCCGATATCAGTGCGGGGCGTCACGGCCTCGCCGCCCTCGGCCGCAACTTTCAGCAGCGAGGCGTCGACGCTGTCGACCATCACGTACGTCAGCATTCCGGCGTCGCGCGCCGGCGAGCGCCCGAGCACCCACGCTCCGCTCACGTAACCGCTCTCGTCGTCGAACGCGCGCGCGCCATCGCCGCGTTGTCGAATCTTCCACCCGAAGACGGCCGCGTAGAAGGCCGCAGACGCTTCGACGTTCGTGGCGGGAATTTCGACGTAGCAGATTTTTCCGTGGGGCATGATCGGGCCTCTCGCGTGAATGAGTATTGCCTGCTCTCGAGATCGGCGCTCCGCGACGGGCGCAACCTGAGCGCTCCCTACATCATCAGACTTCCACCGTTGATATCCAGCGCTGCCCCAGTGATATAACCCGCACCCTCCCCCGCCAGGAACGCCGCCAGCTCCGCCACCTCCGCCGCGGTTCCCAGCCGACGCGCCGGAAATCCCGCCGCGTACGCCGATCGCCGCTCGTCGTTCGAGTTCTCACGCGCCAGCTCGGTGTCGATCAGCCCCGGACAGATCGCGTTGACGGTGATGCCCGCCGGCCCAAGCTCCTTGGCCGCCGCCCGCGTCAAACCGATCAATCCCGCCTTCGACGCGGTGTAGTGCGCCCCACCGAGCAGGCTCACGCTGCGGCCGGCAAGTGAAGAGATGTTGATCACGCGCCCAAACTTCTGATCGCGCATTCGTGGGATGACCGCACCGAGACACAGGAATGCGCCGGTCAAATTCACATCGATCGTCTCGCGCCACTCGGCTTCGCTGATGTCATCGATCCGCGTAGAGTAGGCGACGGCGGCGTTGTTGACGAGGATGTCCAAACGACCGAAGCGCGCGAGAACAGCGTCCACCATCTCGCGCACCTCGACCCGCTTGGAGATGTCCGCCCCGACGCCGAACACGCCGTCGCCGACGTGCATCGCCGCCTGGAGCGCACGGTCGGCCGTGCGCGCGTTTACGGCCACGGCAGCGCCTAAGGAGTAAAAATGCCCGGCGATGGCGCGGCCGATTCCGCGCGTGGCTCCGGTGATCAGCACCACACGGCCGGCGAACGGCTTGATTGCTGTGAGATGAGCGTCCGGCATACCGCACGATACGTGACTTCCGGCGTCGCGCAAAGCGCGGCGCCCCGTAAGCTATCGTCGAGCCGGGCAGCACTCCTTTCGCAGAGCCGCGACCCCGGCCATGCTTCACTTCCTCCAGACCGTCGAACCTCAGATCAATCGACCATGAAACGTCTCCGCTCGCTCGCGCCGCTCGTGGCACTCGCCTGTGCGCTGCTTCCGGCAACGCTCCGCGCTCAGTCCGGCTACATCACGACGCCCGACTCGGCGCGGCTCTTTTACCGCGTGGCGGGGCGCGGCGCGGACACCATCATCGCCATTCACGGCGGTCCGGGCCTCGACCTGGAGAGCATTCGCGGGGACTTCGCTCCGCTCATCGCGAATCACGTGGTCATCTTCTACGACCAGCGCGGCGGCGGACGCTCCTCGCTGCCAACTGACACGACCAAGCTCTTCGCGCCATGGCAGGTGGCCGACCTCGACGCGGTGCGGCGTCACTTCCAGCTCGCGCACGTCACGCTGGTCGCGCATTCGTACGGCCCGCTGCTCGCCGCGAGCTACGCCATCGCACACCCGGACGTCGTGCGAAAGATGGTGTTCTTCGGACCCGTACCACCGAGACGCGGCGATTTCTGGCAGCGCTTCGGCAAGAGCCTGGGCTCGCGCCTCGACAGCACGCAATTCGCCCAGATGGCCGATGCCGGTCGCCGGATGAATGACTCCACCAGCGACACGAAAGCGGCCTGTCGCGACTTCTGGGCGATCGGAATGCTACCGCGCCTGGCCGAGCCAAAGCGCACCCTCGCCCTGATCAAGTCCGATCTCTGTGCCACCGATGCGCGCGGGATGCGCTACGGCCTGTCGACCGGCAACCGCGTCATCATGGCTTCTTACGGAGACTGGGACCTGCGCGCCGCCCTCCGCACCGTGCCCGCACTGACTCTGATCGTACATGGCGAAGAGGAATCGATCCCGATGGATCTGGTGGAAGAATGGGCGACGTCGCTCCCGCACGCGACGTTGTTGAAAGTGCCGCACGCGGCGCATTTCACCTACGCCGAGAGACCTGAATTCGTATGGCCGGCGGTCGAGCGGTTTTTGAAATAAGGGACAGTGGCTGGGCGCTGGGGCCCGGGGATCGAAGTACGTCTTGCCAAGTAGTTCTCAGTTCGCCGTCCCAACCCCCAGCCCCAGTCCCAGCCCCCAAGTTGTCAGGGCATCGGACGTGGGCGCGGCCACGGCCATGGCCAGGGCCATGAACCGCGACGGCCGGCCAATGCGCGTACGGCGAGCTCGCGCGTCTTTTCGTCCTTCGACTGCAGCAGCGAGCTCAACACCTCCTCCGCCTTGCCGCCCGTCATGATCAGAGCGCGCACCTCGGCCTGCCGCACGCGTTCGCGTGGCTCGCTCTTGAGCGCGTCGCTCACCTGCATGGCGGCATCGCCGTCGGCGATCTGGCTGATCGCCCACGCGGCCTTGAGGCGTACGTCGTCATCGCTATCGTGCAGCGCGTGCACGAGCGCCTGCGGTGCGTGCGCCATGTTCATTTGTCCGATCGCCCACGCCGCGGTGCCGCGTACCTTCGACTCCTTGTCGTTGGACAGTGCGGACGCAAGCGCGTCGCCGGCGTCGCGAATATCGAGCTCGCCGAGCGCCCAGGCCGCCGTCTCGCGCACGTCGGAGCTTGCGTCGCTGCGTAGCGCGGAGGTCAGTGCGTCGGACGCATCTTTCGCGCGCGTCGACGCCAGCGCCCAGGCCGCCATCTCACGCACGTCGGAATCCTTATCCGACTTGAGCGCCGTGGCGAGCGCAGGCGCCGCCAACGCGTTGGCGCGAATTTCCGCGAGCGCCCAGGCGGCCATCCGCCGAACCTCGGCGCTGCTGTCGTCGCGCAAAACGCGGATGAGCACGTCCACCGGCTCCGCGCCGCCGAGCTTGCCGAGGGCGATCACCGCCGCCTGGCGCGCGAGCCCGCTCTCGTCACGCGCAACGCTCGTCAGCGCGCTGGTCACGCTTCGGTCGCCCATGCGGCCGACCGCCCACGCCGCGTTCGCCCGCACATCGGGAGAGGGATCGCGAAGAAGGCGCGACACCGAGCCTGCGGCGCTCTTCGCGCTCAACAATCCGAGCGCGACGACGGCGCTCTGCCGCGTCACCACGGAGCCGTTCCCGAGCGCGGCGGTGAGCTCGCTCACCAGAGTCGAATCATCGGAGCGTCCATTCAGCGAGATGGCCATCTGGCGTACGCAGGGATCGTCGGCGCCGAGCGCAGTGAGCAGGGCCGGCGAGTCTGCGCGGGCGATGCGTGTGGGGCCGCCGCGGCGCGGCCACGTGATGCTGTCGGAACGCAACGGCATCACGGGCGCGCTGCTCGACCATCCCCAACCGCCGTTGCGTACACCGTCGGCGGCGAGCACGCAGATCGCCGGAGGGGCGCCCTTCGCCGCGTCGAGGAGTGCGCGTACGTCCACCGGCGCTACCAGCGCGACTCGCGTCGTCACATCGCGTATCTCCAAGGCGGGTTTCGGCGCCGCCTCAGTGCCACCGGCGGTGACGAGCCCGGCGAGCAACATCGTCAATCGTGTTCGCATGATTTTCTCCCATCGTTGAAAGTTTTAGGCGTTGGTGAAATTTCAGCATACGTAGATACGACCGGTTCTTGTCGCGACTCAGGTGACTAGCGAACGATCAGGGGTTGGGCCGAGGGCGCGGCCACGGCCAGGGCCAAGGCCACGATGGCGGGTGGCCGGAGAGGATCTGCACGGCACGCTGCCGAACCTGGCTGTCGTCGGATGCGAGCAGCTTGTCGATCAGCGCGGGCGGCACGGCATCCATGGACATCAACGCACGTAGCTCGAGGAGCCGCGTCTGGCGATTCGTTTCCCTGTCCAGCGCCGCGGCGATCGCGATTGCCGTCTCCGGATCGTGAATCTGACTGAGCGTCCACGCCGCCTTCTCCCGTACGTCGCCCGCGCGATCGTCGAGTAGCGCGAGCAAGCTCTTTGGCGCGTGATCCGGACTGCTCTGCCCGATCGCCCATGCGGCGGCCGCGCGCACGCGTGCCGAGCTGTCGCGCAAGGCGGCGATGAGTGCCTCGTTGTTCGATTCATCGCCCCTGCTGCCGAGTCCCCACGCCGCCGTCTCACGCACCTGCGCGTCGCCATCGCGGCGGAGGGCCGTGGCCAGCGACGCGACCGCGTCGGACGCCTGGTTGATCGCGACTCCCCACGCCGCCATTTCGCGCACGTTGGCGTCGCCGTCGCGCGCGAGACTGGCCGCGAGCGCGCTCGTGACTTCGTTGCCGAGATGCATCTCGGCCAGCGCCCACGCCGCTGCTCTACGCACGTTGGCCGATGAATCCGAGCGCAGCACGCGCAGCAGCATCGCTACGCGGTCCGGATCGGTCGCGGCGGGACGACGTTCGCCGGTCGAACTGACAACGATCTTGTTCTTCTCGATCGACTTCGTTTGTACGAAGCTGGTCGAAGACTCGAAGAGCTGGACGCGCCGCGTCGTATCCAGCCGCGGCAGGATGGCGACGCGCCTCGGGCTGTCCGCCGGCTTTGAGTTGAGACGCACTTCCGCGCTGCGCACCCTCTCCGGAATCTGGACGGTCTGCTTCACTTGCGCGCCGGCCGAGTCGCGCGCCGCCGTACGTGGCGCGGCGAGTGCCTCAGGCGCGGGCACCATCGCGACGATCGCGAACGAGAGCGCGAGCATGGTCAACACGAGCGCGGCCGAGCGCGCACGCCCGATGTCATGCCGGGGGATGCGCGCATCGAGAATAGCGATGAGGCGTCCCTCGAATTCCTTGCGGCGCGCCATCGGCAGCGCCACGGCCGGCGCGCCGTGCTTGCGCACGCCGACCACGATGTCGAGCAACTGGTCCGCGTACTCGCTCGCTTTCGCGCCGCAGGCGAGCACGAGATCGTCGCAGGCGCGCTCGCTCTCGGCGCGCATCTGGCGCGCCGCGCTCCACACCAGCGGATGGAACCAGTACAGCGCGCAGACGATGCGGCCGAGCGCGTGTCCGACCAGGTCGCGCCGCCGCACGTGCGCGAGCTCGTGAAAGAGCACGGCGCGGCGGCGTTCCTCGCTCCACGATTCGGCGGTGGCGGGAAGGACGATCACCGGCGACAGTACGCCGCAGGCGAAAGGCATTTCGACTTCGGTGCTGGCCATGAGTCGCGGCGTCGTCTCGAGCCCCATGCGATCGGCGACCTCGCACAGCGCGGCGGACCAGGGCGCGTCGCTCAGCGCGCGCGCGCCGCGGACGATGCGCCGCACGGCGAGCGCGCCGTAACCGAGCCACCCGATAAGGGAGAGCGCGACGGCGGCCCAGATCCAGATGCCGGCGGCGGCGACGCGTCGCCAGGCCGAGACGCGCGGTACCGCGGGCAATAGCGCGGAGCGCGGCACCGGCGGCGCGCCGATTTCGGACATGCTGGGCGGGGCGACGACCGGTGGCGACGGTAGAGGCGCCATCGCCGTCGGTGGCTCGACGCGCGAGGCAGTCGACGGCATGGTCACCGCCAGCTCGCGCGGCAAGATTGCGAGCCGGGCCGGTGCGTAACGGAGCAGCGCGGGGAGCACGAGCACCATCGCGAGCATGGCGAGCCAGACGAGATAGCGCGCGCCGGCCGCCGCGCGAGACAACCCCGTCGCGGCGAGCCGCGCGATGAGAAGCAGCGCGGTCGCCTTGACCAGAAACGCGAGTGGAAGGGAGTTCCAGATGGTTGTCGACATCGTCATCACCGTCCGCTCTTGCGCGACTCGCGAATGCGTCCGCGAAGTCGCTCGATCTCGGCTTCACTGAGCTTGGCGTCGGAGATGCGCAGGAGCGCCGTCATCGCCTGCTCCGTCGATCCGTCGAAGAACGTGCGCAGCACGTGACGCAGCGCATCGTCGCGCGCGTGTTCGGCGTTCAGCGCGGGGAGATAGACGTAGCGCGGGCCGTCTTCGCGGTGCGTGATCTTCCCCTTTTCCGCCAGAATGCGAAGGACGGATCGCACAGCCGAGTAGGTAGGTGGATCGGGCAGATCGGCCATCACATCGGCCACCGTCGCTTCGCCACGACGGAACAGGATGTCCATTACCTGCCGCTCGCGGCGAGACAGCGTTTCGAGTGCTTCAGGCTTTCGCATATGTTGATTTTTCAACACAGCGGCCCAAAAGTCAAGAGCGAGTTTTTTCGGGCCGCGCGCGCCAGTGAGATTCGCGATGGCGTTCGGCGTCTGCTCAGAAGTCGACCGGCAGCCTGAATCCGATCGCGCGCGTGGAGAGGATTGGGTCCAAGCGAAAGCTTGAGCGTTGCGAATCAATCCTCGCTTGCGTCTCATCGCGCTCGACACGCCGGCCGTGGCGCGCCGTCGCCATGCCGATGCCCCCGCCGATTGCCAACGCCAGTGGATAGTCACTCGCCCAATGCACCTTGCTGTTGACCATCGCGAACGACAGAGCGGTCATCAGCGTGTACCCCACCGGCCGAACCCATCGGTGCTCCGGATAGTTCTCCGCGACGACGGTCACCGTCGCCATGGCCGCGGCGAGGTGGCCCGAGGGGAACGCATCGTAAGCGGACACGTCCTTGTTGTACGTCTTCAAGCTCGGAAAGGGGCGCCACCGCCCGCCCTCCTCGGTCGATTGCGACGGCGACTGTCGACCGGACAGGTGCTTGATCGTCTGCGTCGCCGCACCGGACACGAGCAGCGCGCTCACAATCTCCGTCGCGGTCGTTTCGGCGCGCCAATCGTGCTTGAACGCGCCGTACGTGCCTAGCCCGCCGGCAACGAGCAGATCCGTCCAGCCGTCGCCGAGAAAGTAAAGGCCGGAGCTGAACGTGGTCGGAATGGCGATCAGCGTGTACGGTCCGGCGGCCACTCTGATCGTTGGATGCTCGGCCGACAGGTTGATGCGCCGGGCAAAGCGCCTCGACTCGTCGAGCAGCTCCTGGTCGTACGCTATCAAGATCACCGTGCTGACGCCGGTCACGGCGAGGTTGAGCCGGTTGTCCGGGCTGACGGCGGAGCGGACCGTCATCGACAACACGGTCGGCACTCCGGAGACGAGATCGGCGAGACGGGGCCGTCGGTAGATGAACGTCTCGCCGCGGCCGACGCGAAAGCGCTGGGTCGCCCCCGGGCTGTCGCGAATCGACGCGCTCTCCTGCGCGCGTGGCGAAGCGCACACCACGGTGACCATCATCAGGAGTGATCCGGCACATCGCGCGGTTGATCGAAAATTCGTGGCGATCATCGCAGCGAGAAAACCAGACGAGCGCCCCGATCATGGTCCGGGAGTAGCGAGAGATGCTCCAGGAGATGCGCCGGGCCAGCTCCGCCGCGTGGCGCCGATGCATCCGGCGTGCGCTCCGCGCGATGCGCAAAGCGAACCGCCATCCAACCCGAGATGACGCCGATCGCGGCGCCGCCCACGACGTCGCTCGCCCAGTGCTTGTTGTCGTACACCCGCCCGACACCCACCAGTGTCGCGCCTCCGATGGCGAGACTCCCGACGGCGAGGCGCAGCAACGGCCGCTCGCGCGGAAGCTCCGACACGACGACGGTGGCGAACGCGAACGCGCTACTAGTGTGTCCCGACGGAAACGAGCCGGCGCTGCCGCCGAGAAATCCTCGCCCCAGATGAAACTCATCCGGGTCGGACGTCGCGGACGGCCGGTCGCGGCCGACGAGTCCCTTCGAGAGGAACGTGATCGCGGCGGCCGTGACGACGGCCGCGGTCGCTTTCGATCCGAAGGCGGTCATCGCCGGATGATTGCTCAGCCGCCCGGCGAGGTAGAGTCCGAGCGAGGCCGCCACCGGCGCCGTTCCGCCAATGTCGCTGGCCGACACCGCGAGCCGTCCGAATGCGGAATGGCGCGCGGTCCCCTCGCCAACGATCTCCTGCGTAATGGCGGCGTCGAAGAGGGAGACCGTCGCCGAAGCGGCGAGCGCCACGCCAAGCATCGCCGCATCGCGGCGCCGAAACAGCGTCGGCGCGCTGGTCGACAGCGCGCCAAGAGAGTCCACCCGCGCGGGAACGCGCTCCTGTGCCGACACGGGCGAGGGTCGCGCGGCAGCCAGCAGCGCGATGAGCAACGCCGCCGCCACGCCCGCCGGCGGCGACTTCGCGGCGTCGCTGCTGCGTGCCCGCTCGTAGAGTGCCGCGCTCACGCCGGCGACGAGCAGGCCGAGCGCCCAACCGCCGAGCACGTCGGTAGCCCAGTGGACATCGAGGTAGACCCGGCTCGCGCCGACCAGCAAGGGCCATGCGATCGCCGCCGGAATCGCCACTCGTTTGGGTATCATCCGCTCGCGTGTCAAAACGTACGCGCAGGTGACGAGCACCGCGGTCGCGACCGTCGAGTGGCCGCTCGGGAACGAATAGGTGAGCACGTGCAGCTTTGATGCGCCATCGGGGCGATTGCGTTGAAAGAACGCCTTCAGTCCATTGAATAGTCCCACCGCGATTGCCGGCGCGGTGACGACGATTGCCGCGATATGCCGATGTTTGTTCCGCCAGAGCCACACGCCGATCAACGCGACCAACACGATCATCGCCACCGTGGATCCCAGCTGGGTGATGGTGGTGAACACCCGCAGAAGCACAGGATTCTGGTGAGCGAGTGCGAACGTCCGGACGGCGTCATCGAGGGTACCGGACTCGTGCCTGAACACGTCCTCACCCACGGCGGCGAACGCCCAGGCTGCGAGCAGGGAGGCCGCGACGATGGCGATCCAATGCCAGGCGAGCGCGCCCAGCCATTTCGCGATGGCTGCGCGCCGTCCCACGATCACGGGCGAGGTACGGGGTGAAGCCATCGGCGTACCTCGGCAGAGGAGACTGAAAAGATGTCCGCTCATTCTACACCGCGCCAGCGCTGAATGCTGGTCGAGGATGAGAAACCGCGCTCCACGCGAGGACGTTCTCGCACGAAGCGCGGATTCTCGACTACCGCGGTGGCAGGCGCGCGTTGCGTTCCGCCACCAGCGTTGATCGCCTAGGCAGCGCGATCCGTACAGCCCGCGAAGCCAACGTTGTTGCGCTCCTCGAAAGGCACGGGGAAGTTGACGGCGCTGCCGTAGGAACCGCCGCCGCGGCCGGTGTAAATGCCCGTCGGGAACACGGTCTCGGATCCGCGGCCGTACTGTCTGATCTCACGACGAAGGTCGCCCAGTCGATGTCCAGTCGCGTACATCCAGAACGCGCGCTCCGAGAAGATCAGGTCCTCACGCGTGGCTGGCGTGCCCGGATCAACCAGCGGCGCCAGCGTCGTGAGGGTGGCGCGCAGCGCGTTGAGCTTCGCGACGAAGTTGATCACGCTTCCCGCCTCGAGTTGCGCCTCCGCCTCGATCAAACGCGCCTCGATGCCGCTGGCCAGCACGGCCGACGAGTCGCGCCCGGATCCCTTGACGGGACCGAAAAATGTGGAGCCGGTGAACGTGCCACCGGGAACCGTAATGAATGGCGTGCGGGGATCGCCATTGCGGAACGGAAGTCCGTTGGTGCCCTGACGATTCGCCTGGACCCAACGCCCTTCGTTGAACATCAGCTCCCACAATCCGTTGTATTGCCGCGCCGTGTTCTTCGAGTGGAAGATCACGTACTTGAAGCCCGTGGGCACGGAGGCGACCAGCGCGGCCGCCGCGGCGAGCTTCGTGCGCGAGCTATCGACCAGCGCCCGTGCTTCGCCGACCCGGGCGAGGCTCTCGCGAAACGCGTCGCCGGCGGCGATGGCGAAGGTGCGAGCGCTATCGAGCTTCACGATCGCGAGATGAAACAGAGCCGCATCCGACATCGGAACGCCGTAGTGAATCCCGCCTGCATCATCGATCGAGCTGATCGGAACGCCGTTGCAGTACGCCTCGGCAAGTTGGATGTACGCGTACCCTTCGAGGGCCAGTGCCTCGGCCCGGTCTGGATTCGTCGGATCGTACTTCGCGTAGGCCGCCGACGCGCGCGCCGCCGATTCGCGGGCCTTCTGTGCATCGAAGAACGTGCCGAGTAGTGTGGCGTTTACTTCTTTGATATCGCGGCGGTCGATCTCGACGCGCGTGGGAAAGGTTTCAGTGAAGGCGAACTCGTCGGTGAGAAGGCCCGATAAGTTGACGAGTCCTTCGTTCCCGACGCCGGTGCCGCTGAACCCAACCTGGAAATCGCCGATCGCCGCATTGAGGAGCGCGGGGAGACCAGCCTTGCCGGCGACGGCCGACGGACTCGAGACGTCGGGATCTTCCACCTTCAGAATCTTGTCCGTGCTGCACGCGGCGGCTCCGAGGAGCAACGCCACGCCGGCTATGGCGGCCGTCGCTCGGACGGCCAGAGAAATTGCTTGACGCATACGTGTATGTCTCACTGGTGAGTGTCGGTTATTCAATCGCTGGGTGAATGAGGTGCGATTCGCGTGTGTCACGCGCTTACCAGTTGATGTCGAGCCGGAAGGTCCAGAAGCGGACCAGCGGCTGGCTGAGGAACTCATCGGTCACGAAGTTCGACTGCCCGTTCTCGTTGATCTCGGGATCGAGACCCTTGTAGTTCGTCCAGGTGTGCAGGTTGCGGCCGGCGACGGTGAGCGCCAAGCCGCGCACGCGCACCTTGCGCGACAACGCTTCCGGCACGTCGACACGCAGCGACAGCTCGCGCAGCTTGGTGAAGCTGGCGTCCTGCACGTAGCCGGCGTCGCTTCCCATGAGCGCGGCCAGGTAGGCCACCTGATCCACCTTCGGCGACGTCGCGACGTTCGCGGCGTAGCAGTTGGCGAACGAAGCGCAGCGGAAATATTCCGTGAAGTTCAGGAGCTTCTGGCCGCCGCGGTGATCGACCACGGCGTTGAAGGTGAAGCGCTTGAAGAGCGTCACGCGCGAGCTGATCGCGAACTCGCGCGTCGGGAACGGCGAGCCGGCGTACAGCGCGCTGTCTCCAAGGGTGATCTCGCACGCGGGACCGCCTGCCACAACGGGCTGGCCGGGGCAGTTGACGCGGCTGAGGAAGCCGTTCTTGTCCTTATCCTCGTAGCTGGTGATCGGCCGCACGAAGTACGCGCCGAGCGGGAAGCCGTTCTGATGGCGCTGGTCGGAGTTGGCGCCGAACACGATTGGTTTGATGTCCTGCCCGAGGTTCACGACCTTGTTGACGTTCCACGATCCGTTGAGGGTCACGTCCCACGCAAAGCGCGGACGATCGAGCACCTTGCCGTTCACGAGCAGCTCGACGCCCTTGTTCGACACCTCGCCGAGATTCTCGAAGCGCGACAGCACGTTGCCCTGTGACGGGCCGAGGTTACGAAGGATCAGCGCGTCGAGCGTGCGCTTCTTGTAGGCCGTGAACTCCAGGTTGATGCGATCGCGGAACAGTCCGGCGTCGAATCCGCCCTCGAACTCGCTCGTGCGTTCCGGCTTGAGCTTGATGTTGCCGATGCCGCCGACCGTAAAGCCCGCCGCGTCCTGATTGTTGACCGTCACGGCCACCGGGTTGTAGAACTTGATGGCATCGCGAACGCCGGGACGCTGGCCAGACTCGCCGTACGCACTGCGCACGCGGAGCGAGCTGACGAAGCGCTGGCGCGGGAAGAACGACTCGTCGCCGATCACCCACGAGACGCTCGCCGCCGGATAGTAGATCGCGGTGAACGACTTGCCGAATGCGCTGTTCTTGTCGCCGCGCAGCGCGCCCGTGAGGAACACGCGATCGCGCCACCCGATCTGTTGCTGCGCGTAGCCGCCGATCAGCCGGTTCTCGGTGTTCGTCTCGTTGGCCGCGAACAACGTGGCCGCTCCGCCAATGGTGCTGCTGCCGGCCAGCAGGCGCTGTCCGAACGCGAGCGTGCCGCGCACGATCTCATCGTTGAACTGAACGCCGAGCGACGTGGTACTGCGCACGGTCGGCTTGAGGTCGAAGGTGGCAGTCGCGTTGGTGTTCAGCGTGTAGACGAACAGCTGGAACGGATTCGACGTGCGCTTTCCTTCCTGGTCGTCAGCGAATCCGCTGGTGCCGACTCCCGACGAAAGCGCCGGAATGGTCTCCTGATCCAGACGGTTGGTGAAGTCGATGCCCGACGTGTTGGTGAGCTTGAGCCACTGCAGCGCCTGCCAGTTCGTCGTCAGACTCCCGATGAACCGCTCGATTTTCTGCTGCGTGTTGATGGCCATGATGTCGGCCGGCGAATCGAAGCCGTAGCCGTTGAGCGGTTCGTTGAACCTGGTGGTCCCATTGTCCTTGAACGCCGAGCCGAGCAGACCGCCAGGAATGATTCCGCGAATGTTGTTGTCGTTCTGCGGCAGGCGGAGACGGCTCTGGATGTAGCCGGTGTTCGCCGTCACATCGAGATTGTCTCGCAGCTGCCCGCGGATGTTGGCGCGAATGTCGAGGGCGCGAAGCTGATTGATCGCATAGACGCCCTGCTGCTTGTTGAACTCGCCCGACAGGAAATACGTCGCCGCATCCGAGCCGCCGGACGCCGTCAGACCATACTTTTCCTGATAGCCCTTGGTGAACGGGCTCTGCTGCTTGAGCGGGTTGAACGACGCCAATCCCGTAGGAGTGCAGAAGCCGCGGGAGCGGAAGTCGAGCGTGCAGCCGAAGAACGTCGTGTTTGGCGTGCCGAACGTGGTGTCCGTACCGGAGACTTCGACGGCCGAGTAGTTGGCCGGGTAATTCGTGACCTCGCGCACCGTGCCGAGCTCGGTGTGGGCGGTCCACTGCGAAGTACCGGGGCGACCCCGCTTGGTCGTGATCTGGACGACGCCATTCGCGGCGGCGGTGCCATAGAGCGCCGACGCGGCCGGTCCCTTGATCACTTCAATCGTCTCGATGTCTTCCGGATTGAGATCGTTGAGGCGTGACGGCGCCTGGCCGCCGACGTCGATCGACGACGATGACGTCGAGCTGTTGACGCGAATGCCGTCGACGATGATCAGCGGATCGTTGCTGAGCGAGACGCTGTTGGCCCCGCGAATGCGGATGCGCGCGCCGGATCCCGTGGTGCCGCCGGACTGCTGCACCACCACGCCGGCCACGCGTGAGGAGAGCACGTCGGGCAAGGTGTTGACCACCGCCTGAGATACCTGTTCCGCGACGTCGATCGTCGCGGTGGAGTTTCCGCGCTCTCTCTTGCGTTCGGACTCGCCCGTCGCGCTGATCACCACTTCGTCGATCTTGATCGCCGTCGGTACGAGCGAGAAATCGAGCGTGGCCGCCTGGCCGGGAACGATCGTGACGCGCTGGATCATTTCCTGATAGCCGACCCGCCGAACGCGAATCTGCCGTTCGCCGGCGACGACGTTCGCCAGACGATACGTGCCGTCATCGCCGCCCGTAGTGCCGCGCGTGGTGCCCACGATGACGAACTGTACGGCGGGAATCGGTTGCTTACTGCTCTGGTCGGTCACGCGTCCAGCGACCGTGCCAGTTGCCGCCTGCTGCCCTGCTGCACTTCCAACCACGAGCGCGACGAGGACTGCAGAAACGAGTAATTGACCACGCATGCGAGCCATACTGCCCCTCCAGGGTCTGAGTGATTCGATCACACCGTATCGAGCGTCGCCACGTTCGCGGGGCGCGTGATGAGCACCGCCCCCGAACGAATTTGCGACATCATCGAAACAATCGATGTAGGCCTACCGCGGAAAAAGACCGAATGCAAGAATCGCGATAACAATTCTTTGTCAGAGCATTGACAATACGCGAGACTCAGTCGGATCTCATTTCGCCGAACGGTGCGACTCTCGTGGGCAGCACCGTGTTGTGCGCCGGCGTCAGCGCGCAGAATGACTAGCGACGATGACTGTTCGTTGTCAACGAGCGTCAACAGACGCGCACCGGAACGCGATGGCAATTTGATCGAGGATTGTATGCGATGTCCGCCCCAGTCCGGTGGCACTGGTCCCGCCGACGGCACGTTTGGTCCTCGACAGCGCGCCCGCGCTGCCGCCAACTCTTATCGTCGTGTCGAGCGCCATTCGAGGATCGCCGCTTGCCGAGCATTCCCATCGCCCGCGCTGTGCTGTGCGGGGTCGCCCTAACTTTCGGCCAGGCCCGCGCGCAAAAAAGCGTCGCCGAGTCCGCGTCACTCGTCGGCACCGTGCTCGCCGACGGCACCGAGCGGCCATTGGCGAGTGCCGAGGTGGCGATGCCCGCGCTGAGTCGAGTGGTGCGATCGGACAGCGCCGGCAATTTCCACATCGACAACATCGCCCCTGGAAAATACGTCGTCCTCGTCCGGCTCATTGGCTACGCGCCGTTCGCGACGGAGCTCGTCTTCGCGCCGCGCGAGAGGGTCGAGCGCGACTTTCTGTTGATCGTCCGCCCGGTACGGCTCGCCGAGGTCGACGTGAACGCCGCGAAGCCGGAGCGCGGCAAGATGTCCGAGTTCGAGCGACGCCGCAAAGCCGGTCTCGGCACCTTCATCACGCGCGAGGTCTTCGAGAAGAACGCCAACCATCGGACGGGCGATATTCTCGCCGCCCAAGCAATGGGATTGGAGATGTTGCGGATCGGCGGGGGGAAGGAGGCGGTGGCGAGCAATCGGGGCCGCAGCACGTTCAAGGCGCTACCGTACGGTGACGATGCCGACCGCCGGCTCGGGGCCAAGCGCGCGTGCTATGCGCAGGTGTTCGTCGATGGATCGCTCGTCTACATTCCCGAGCCCGATCGCCCGCTGTTCGATGTCAACAGCATTCCACCGGACCAGATCGAAGCGATTGAATTCTTCGCCGGCGGAGCGCAGTCGCCGCCCGAGCTCAACCCGCTCGGCGCGACATGCGGCACACTCGTCATCTGGACCCGCGTCGGCGGGAAGTGAACGCGGCACGCCGGCGAGCTGCCGCGCGACATCTCGGATCAAGAAAATGAGAAGTGCCCGTCCGATGTGTTGGACGGGCACTCTCGAGTCGTGTAGTGGTTCGAGCTACGGCTTCGGAATGTTTGGGTTGTTGATGCGCTCCACATCGGGCAGCGGGAAACACGACTGGCTGTCGTAGACCCCACCGTTCACGTACGGCGCGCCAGAGACCGGTTGGATCGGAAGCACGGTCGGTCCATAGCGCCGGAAATCGCCCAACCGGTGGCCTTCAAGGAAGAACTCGCGGCGTCGCTCCTCGATGATCTGTGCAATGACCGCCGCTTTATTCAGAATGACCGGATTGAACGCCGGCTGTCCGTTTGCGGCTGCAAATGTGTTGAGGATGGCTGCCGCGCCAGCAAGATTGCCGATGTTGGCGAAATTCTCGGCGATGATCAACTGGGCCTCGGAGTATTTGGCCAGCACCTGAGGCGTCGTCACCGTCGCATCCTTGTTGGCGAACACGAGCACGGTCTTGCCGTCGGAGCCGGTCTTGGCCGGAGTAATCGGGGTCACCGCAATTCGCGGATCGTTGGTCAAGGCGAATTTGTTCTGAATCGAGGTATCCACAGCGGAGAAATTGTTCTGGTTCGTATGGAGGAATACCAGGTTCTGCCGCCTCGGCACGGTCGCATCGTGGCCGATGCTCACCGAGAATCCAGACGGAATCAGCACGGCGTCGACGGCTGCCGCGGCTGAATTCCCGAGGTCGAGCTGCGTTCGAGCGCGGCCGAGCAACGCCAGATTCAGCGTCTGTGTATCACCCGCTCTCGTCGCCGCGGCGACCGCGGTGTCGAAACGAATCTTTGCCTCGGCGAAGATCTGCGCCGGGGTTTGTTCCGGTCCCAGGTTGATGGCAATGGTGCAGGAGCCTTCGCCCAGCAGAACGAGACTGTAGCCAGCATAGACCGACGCGACGCCGATCAGCTTGTTCCTGTTCGGCACCTGGGCGTCCGTCCACCCGTGGAGATACCCAACGGCGACATCGTTCGACGCGCGGGCCACGGCCAGCGGCGTGTATGCGCCCGGACCCTGCTGCCCGTTACAGGTGCCGGTGCCGTAGAAATGGCCCGGCGTGATGGACCGGCGATCGAGATCGAAGTTTGCGGAATTCGAGATCGCGTTGGCGAGCTCGTCCACGAAGATCCCGCTTGCCACGATGTATTCGTTGTAGGCGCACTCGAAGTCGCCCTGCGAGCTGTTGACGATCAACTGCGCGTTGCCCGGAACGAACACCGTCGCCGAGCTGAGCTGGCCTGGATTCGACTGTTGCAGTGTCGTGATGTCGCGACAGGCCCCGGTCACGAGCATGGTTGCCGCGATCGAGAGCGTGGCGCAACCCACGAGCG
This sequence comes from Gemmatimonadales bacterium, assembly GCA_038228795.1. Lineage (GTDB taxonomy): Bacteria > Gemmatimonadota > Gemmatimonadetes > Gemmatimonadales > Gemmatimonadaceae > JALZAE01. The sequence goes on along the minus strand of JBBROY010000017.1, from coordinate 12,471 downwards.
TGCGTCGCGCGCGACGCAAGACAAGATGATTCATTGAGGAGCCTCTCCCCAAGGCAGAGTTTCGCATTGGTCAGAAGGTGAGGTTGAGGGTCGCCGTAAGGCGGCTGAGCGGCGGGATGACTCCCTGATCAGTTGCATTCAGGCTGCTGCCGGCACCGGCCCTGACCTCGGGATCAGGACCCCGGTAGTTGCTCCGGAGTGCGAGCTCGCGCGCGGAGAGCGTGATCGATGCGCTGCGGAAGCCTCTCAAAAAACGATCGGGTAGCGTGAAGCTTGCCGACACCTCTCGAAGCTTGACGAACGAGGCGTCCTGAATGAACTGCTCCTGAGCGTTCTGTGCGAACGCCGTCGTCACGCTGGCGGACGCCACATACACCGGCGAGTAGTTCTTCGGGTGCTGATTCACGTCGCAGAGCCCTAGGCCGAGCGCGCCCGTGCACCGGAAGAGCTCGTTCGCGTTGTACAGCTTGTTCCCACCTCTGAAGTCGACCAGCGCGTAGAGGCGGAGCCGCTTGTACAGCGTCACCGTGTTGCCGATCGACCCGAAATGGGTCGGCGCCGGCGTTCCGATGTATACGAAGGGCGCCGTGCCACATCCCACTGGGGCTTTTCCCGGACCGCCATCGCAGAGCACGTTGGTGACCGCGCCGGTCGTCGCGTCTTGCGTCGCGGAGACGACGCGCCTGCTGAAGAATGAAAGGATCGGATAGCCGACGACGTTTGCCTGTGACGTCGCCGTGATGAGCGAGGGCAGCCCGCCCAAATTTTTGACCTCGTTGATCGCCGTGGTGAAGTTGCCGGCGATCTCCCATGCGATCTTCGCGCGGCTCACGACCTGCAGGGTCGCCTGAAGCTCGATACCATGATTGTCGACGCGGCCCAGATTCCGGAATTGATTTCCAAAGAAGCCGCTCGACGGCGCGATCGGTTGCCCGACGATCTCGTCGTAGGTGCGCTTGTTGTAGTAGGTGAAGTCGACGTTCAACCGGTCGAACAGCTGGGACTCGAAACCGGCCTCGATCTCTTTCCCGCGCTCCGGCTTCAAATTGTCGTTGCCGAACGATCCCGCCGTAAAGGCGTTCGATCCGCCGGGTCCTTGCACAGGCGCATAGGTCCGCAGCGCTGTGAATGCAGCGGGGGCCCGCCCCGACTCGCCGTATGCGGCGCGCAGCTTGAGCGAGTTGACGAAGCCCACGTGCCAGAACGGCTCTTCGTTGACCACCCACGATGCGCTCAGCTTGGGATACTTGATCAACTTGAACTTCTCGCCGAACGAGCTGTTGTTATCGACCCGCATGGCGGCGGTCAAAAAGAGTCGGTTGTTGAAGCCGAACTCCTGTTGCACGAAACCGCCGATCGTCGTGTTGATCTGCTGCAGCTGCGTCGCCTGGACGGGCGTCGCCGTGGCGGATACGGTGTTTACGCCAGGTCCTGGGAAATTGATGCCGCCCAGAAAGCTCTGGTTGATCTCAGTCCGGTAGAACTGCCCACCAAGTGAAGTCGACGACGTCACCGAACGGGGCAGAACGAGCTTGACCGTGCCGGTATACTCGCCGGTCGCAAGCGTCGTCTGGGACAGCGTCTGACCGATCCGGCCGGCCGGCGTCGCGAGCGCGAATGGCGCCAGTTCGGGGGACGCGAAGTTCTCGAGGGCCCTGGCATCTTCGCCGGTGTAGTCGAGTCCGGCGGTGAGGCGCTGCGTGAACCACGGGAGTGGGCGATGGTCGATCGTCGCGCTTCCCGTGAAGCGATTGATCCCATCCGAATTGTCGAAAATCTGCTGTGGGAAGCGCGCCGGAACGTTTGGATAGAATCCTTCAGCGCCGGGCTTCGCGAAGAGCAGCGGGTGACCCAGCGATGCACCGAGCATCGCGGACAGGCCCACGTCCGCTCCCAAGTGGTTGTCGGCCTGGACGAAATTGAGACTCGTCCCGACATCCAGCGTTGGCGTGAGGGCCAGATTGAGATTGGCGTGGGCGTTGAACTGGCGGAGTGAATTGTTCTGCTCAATTCCCAGATCGTTCTCATAGCCCGACGATAGATAGTAGCGGGCCAGGCCCGCGGCGCCGGAAAGGCCGAGGTTGTACTGACGCGACTGACCCGTTCTGAACAGCTGCGGATGCGACTTGTCCAAGGCATGCAATGAGTCTTCAATGGCGACGCCATTGAAGGGGATGATGACTCCAGCGCCGTTCTTCACGTAGTTCGTGGGGAGGCGCCCCTGGGCGTCTCTGAAGTAGATCGTGCCGTCCTGAATCTGAAGGCTCACCTGCGGCCTGGTCCCAACGCCTTTCTTGGTGGTGATCTGAATGACGCCGTTGGCCGCTTCCGTGCCGTAGAGCGTCGCCGCCGCCGGTCCCTTGATGATCTGAATGCTCTCGATCTCCTCAGGATTGATGTCGTTCAGCCGTCCGGCGACACTCGAATTCTGTGAACCGAATCCGCCGCCCGTCGGCCCACCGCCAACGGCGTTGTTCACGCGCGCGCCATCGATGTAAATCAGCGGGTTGTTGTTCAGCCCAAGACTGGACACGCCTCGAATCTGAATGTTGGGTCCGGCTCCAAGACGCCCGGAGTTCTGGACGATCGCCACACCTGTCGCCCGGCCGGTGAGCAGTGCGCCCAGATCCGGCGCTTCGGACTTCGCGAGTTCATCCACGGCACTGATCGTCGATACCGCGTTTCCCACCTCGCGCCGCTCCTGATCACCCGCCGTTCCGGTGATGACGATCTGATCCAACGAGGTCGCCGCGGCCTGCAACACCAGGTTGCCTGTCACGGACTGATCGGACCCAACGGTGACCGCCTGCCGCATGGGCACGTATCCGATCCGGCGCGCGACGACGATGCGCGGCCCGATCGGAACATTGGCGATCCGGTACCGCCCCTCCTGATCCGTATTGGCTCCGAGACGCGTTCCCTCGATCTGTACGGCCGCGTTCCCGATGCCCAGCTTGGTGATCGCGTCGGTCACCTGTCCGACGACCGTTCCGGTCTGTGCACGCGCCGTGGGCGCGCCCACCAGAAAGAACGCCGCGGCGATGAGCCACGCAAAGAAAGAACTTCGCGGAATATGCAGACTTGTCTTCTTTCGCATTCCCAGCTCCTGTTCGGGAAAGAACGGTAAGGACGGTGACATCATCATGTTGCGCTCAGTTCCTCGTCCGAGCGCCGAGAAGAGTTGGCGCAGTGTGTTGGCAGCTCGCTTCTATGCTTGGTGAACCTAGGAATTGGCGTTGCGCGTGATGGGTGGCGTGGGCACGGAATACTGACAGAGCACGCGTGATCGGCACGAACGGAAGATGCGCATGCCACGGCGGCGGGAGACCCGGGCGCGGCACACGAATCAATTGCCGCGCGCGTACCATACGGCGCAATTCTGTATACCGCAATGGTGGACCGACGCACAGTGCGGCCGCCCCGCCCGGATCAGTCCGCACTTGCACTCCGGATTGACGCGCCGGTAACCAGCACGTAGAAGCACCGCCCCGACTTCGCATCGCGATGGACGCCCTCGGTCACGTAGCCGCTTCGCAATGCCCACTGGAAATACTCACGAACCGATGAGCGCCATGCGCGCGCGAGCGCCGGGGTCCGCGCCATGACGTCGAGCACGTCGTTCGGTATCTCGAGTAGTACGATCTTCGGCCGCTGGTCGCCGGCCGCGAGCGTCAGATCGTTCGGTCTCGGAAACGCGGTCATCACCGGCAGCCGCTCATCCTGCGGTAACCCGAACGGCGTGGCGGCGTTCTCGGCCGTCTCGAGACAGACCACCAGCCGGTCGGTCGCGATCCCCATGTGCAGCGGACTCCCGGTGGTGCCATACATGTCCGGGACGTAGTCGATGACTCGCGCCCCAAGCCGGTTGAAGTTGAAGTGCGCGTTCTTCGCCATCAGGGGATCGAATGTCCAGAAGATGCGCTTGACGTTGATCTCCGCCATCGCGCGGCGCTGATGCTCCTTGAGCATTCGCCCCACGCCCATGTTCCGCGCCGATTCGCGTACGCCGAGCATGTGGGACCAGTGCGCAAGCTCGCCGTCGTGAATGCCGCTGATGCCGAACACGAAGCCCAGCAGCGTTCCCCGCGCATCGAACGCGCCCGCCGCGATTCCACCGACGTACTCCACGATATGGAGCAGCGACGCCGGTGTGAGGTCGCCGTCGCCGTAGCCCCACACGTTGCGCTGGAGCTCGACGCAGGCGTTGCAGTCATCAAGTGATGTCAGCGAGCGGATACGTATTTCCGGATCTCCGACGGGGGCGGCGAGCTCAGCGGTGGCTGTCACGATGCTACCTCGAGCCACCGGTCGTCACACCCTTGTTCCACAGGAATCGCTGCAGAAAGTCCTGCATGCGCGCGAACGTGTAAAGCCACCGGGTGTGGATGAGCGTCTCGTGCGTATCATCCGGATTCACGATCAGCTCGTAATAAACGTTGTGGGCGCGAAGCAGGTCGACGAGACCGATCGTCTGCGAGAACTCGACGTTGCGATCGTCGTCGCCGTGCCAGAGCAGTACCGGCGATTTCCATCCCTCCATGGCCGAAATGGCCGACGACTTGTACGAGACGTCGGCCGTGTCGAGCGAGTTCCCCCACAGGTGCACGCCCGCCATGTCGACGCCGGCGACGAAGATGTCGGAGTTGCGCGCCAGCGCCTCCGCCGTGAGCACGCCGCCGTACGACAATCCCCAGATGCCGACGCGGCTCGCATCGACGTCCGGTCTGCCCTGCAAGTACTTCCCCGCCGCCAGCACATCACGGTACTCGGCGTTGCCCCGGCCGCCGGTATTGGCCGCGGTGCGGAACGATTTTCCGTAGCCGATGCCCGAGCGGTAGTTGACCGACATCACGATGTAGCCCTGACTCGCCAGCCACTCGTTCACGGCGTACGCCATATGGTAGAAATCCATATAGTGGTAGCCGAGCAGCATCTGCCGGATCGGGCCGCCGTGCACGAAGATGATCGCCGGACGCTTCTCGCCTGGCTTCAGGTCTTTCGGCAGGAAGATCTGGTTGTGAAACTCGACGCCATCCTCGGCCTTCAGCACGATGTTGGCTGGCGCGACCTGCTCGGCGGCCGGCCAATCCTTCGCCAGCGTCGGGTAAATCAGCTTCTTCGCGCTTCCGTCGGCGGAGAGAATGCCAACCGACATGGGCCGCGTGGCCGAGGATGTCAGGATCGCGACGTTCTTGCCCGAGGCCAGCGGCGCCGGATACATCTCGATCTCCTCGCCGCGCGTGAGCTGCGTTGCCTGTCCGCCCGACGTCGGCACCTTCCAGAGATGACGGCGATCGATATCACCGACGTTCGACGCGAAAAAGAGCGTCCGTCCATCGCTCGACAGGCCGCTCGTCTCGACCGCGCCGGCGCCCGGAGTGAGATTCACCGGGGCGGGCGACGATGCGGTCGTCGGGAGCGCGTAGAAGCGGATCCAGTCTTCCGGCTCCTGCTGGAAGATGATGCTCTCGCCAGCCCAGCTGATGCCGCGAATGTTCGTGAACGCTTTGTCGCCCGCCGCGTTGTGCCAGAACTCGCGTCCCGTTCCCGTCGTGGCGTCGGCAATGAAGATGGACAGGTTGTATCCGCCCGAAAACACCGCGCGGTACAGACCGTCGGCGCGGGCCGACGTGTCGCGGGCGGCGGCGGCGGCCCGTGCGCGAGCGGCGGCTCCCGGACCGCCCGGATTGCCGATGGTGCCGTCACCGCGCTGTGCCTGCATGCCGAACGGCGTGCCCGGACGACGAATGAAAGCGATGCGCTTGCCGTCGGGCGACCAGGTCGGACTCAGATCGAAATCGACGCTCGGCGCGAGGTAGGTCACGTTCCGCGCCTTGAGGTCGTACACGCCGATCAGCGAGTGATTGTCGCGTACGCTCACGAAGGCCAGCCTCGTGGCATCCGGCGACCAGACCGCATTGTCGTTCTTTCCCCACGCCTTCACGATCAGCTCACCGCCAGGTGTGCCGACCGGGACCGTCGCGCTCTTCGTTGTGAGCGCGCGATAGAGCTGGCCGTCCCGCGCGAACACCACCGTTCGGCCATCGGGCGAGAGCACCGGCGATCCGCCCCCGGCCAAACGCCACGCGCCGCCACCAGTCGTGCCGGCCGCCCAGATGCCGCGATCGGGGCCTTTTGCATCGCTACTCGGGTTGGCGATCCACCCCTCGCGATTCGGTTCGCTGCCCCGAACAAAGGCGACGACTGTTCCATCGTCCGAGATGGACAAATCGCTCAACACGATGCCGTCGTCGTTGAGAAAGCTCGTCAGGCGCACCGCGCGGAAGTCGGGCGCGGCGGCCGTGTAGACGTTGCGCATGCCGCGCTCGTACACCAGCCACGCGATGCGATCGGCCTTCTTCGCCGAGACGAGATCCGACGGGAACCCCGGCGCGATGAATGGGGCGACCGGGGCTCGGGACTGCGCGGCGGCGGGGAGCGCCGCCGAGAGCGCGATAGTGCCGCCGAGCGCGATGCGGGCGATGTCACGGAGCATGCAACCTCCAACAGGCCTGGTGTCCACAGCAGGTGCGACTACTTCGGAAAGCGAACGAGCTCATTTTGCATTGGCATCGCGTTGCGCACGGTGACGGGTGCGGAGCGCGTGCAAACGATCGAAGTCGTGAGCGTACAGCGTCCAATGATTTCCAACGACGACAGCGCGTACGGCAGTCCCTCGGAGCCGAGCGTCGACGTGCCCGATGCGACGGAGTCCGAGATGTGAAAGTGCAGGTGCGGCTCGGTGGAGTTTCCCGAGTTGCCGACGAGCGCGATCACCTGGCCGCGCGTGACGTGATCGCCGAGCTTCACGCGCTGCGAGCCCGGCTTGACGTGCGCGTAGAACGCGAAGTTCCCACCGCCGATGTCGATCACGATGTGGTTTCCGCCGACCGTCACCAGGGTGATCGGCACCGCGCGATTGGTCGAGCTGCTCGCATCGTTCTCCGGGATGCTGTCCTTGGTCTCGACGACGATGCCGTCGGCGACGGCGAGCGCCTCACTTCCTTCCGCGTAGAAATTCTCGTTCTTCGAGCGATCGCCCAGATGCGTGTTGCCGTTGTTGTCGACTTGCAGGAAGTCGATCGCGAAGCGCTGGCCGATCGCGACCGTTCCATTCAGACCGAGAAAGGTTCGCCGGTGTCCTGATGCGTTGGAGGGACCGTTCCCCGCGAGCCATTCGCCGCGCAGCGGCGGACCGATGACGATCGCCTTGGGCGCGACGGACACGGCCGCCCCTTCGATCGTCGTCACCGCCGAATCGCCGGCGACCTTTTGCAGCACAATGCGATGTCGCAACGTCGCAGGCGGATTCTTCGCATCGACGTAGAGCCACAGGTAGACGATCGCCCGCAAGCCGGCATTGATTTGCGCGGGCGCCGCGGCGGACGCTCGTGGCCCCGGCCGCTGCACGTTTTTCACGATCACGCTGTCCGGCATCATCTGAAGCGTCTGGCCGCTCTTGCCGTCGAGAATGTCGATCCGGCGAAGCACAAGCGAATCCGCGGTGAGATTCGTGACGTGCAGCTCGTATGAGAGGAAGCCACCGGAGTCACCGACCGCGACGGTGGGCGGCTTCGGCACGCGAAACTCGATCGATGGTGGGATCTGAGCCACGCTCGAGCGCGGCGCGAGCGTCAACGCGAGTACCGCGGCGCCGGCGAACGAGAGCGCGCGAACTTTGATCACGGCATTTCCGGGAAGCGGGTATGGTCGTGGGTCATCGAACCGTTCCGGCGAGCGCCGCCGAGGCGCGGCGCGCGCTTTCGGCGAGCACCGACGCGCCGACGCCGATCGCTTCTTCCGCGACATCGAAAGCGGGCGAATGGGCGGCGATGACCGCCTCGCCCTCGCGCCGCGCGCCCACTCGCAGAAAACATCCGCGGGTGCGCTCGAGGTACCAGGCGAAGTCTTCGCCGGCCATGTTGGTGAAGCCGAGCGGCACGACCGCCGCTGGTCCGTAGAGCGCCGCGACGGCATCGGCCGCCCAGCCGGCCGCGTCCGCACTGTTGACGACGGGCGGTACGCCCTCGTCGATGTCGATGCGCGCCTCGAGACCGTGCGCGGCGGCGATGTGTGTGGAGATCTTGCGCAGCTCGGTATGCAGCAGCGCGCGCGTGTCGGCGTCGGCGGCCCTGAGCGTGCCGCGAAGCAGCGCGCGATCGGGAATCACGTTCGGCGCCGTGCCGGCCGACAGCACGCCGATCGTCAGCACCGCGGGTGACGCGGGATTGACCCGCCGCGCCACGACGGTCTGCAGCGCGCCAATCAACGCCGCCGCGCCGACGATCGGATCCGCCGACTCGTGCGGACGCGCCGCGTGGGCGCCCCGTCCGATGAGCTCGATCTCGAAAGTGTCCGCCGACGCCGCCAGCGGACCTGCTTGCGCGACCACCTGGCCGATAGTGAAGCGGCGGTCGACGTGCGCTCCGAAAAATGCTTCCACATCATCCAGCGCGCCGGAGTCCAACATTGCGCGCGCGCCCTTGCCGACCTCCTCCGCCGGCTGCAGCACCACCAGTACATCTCCCTCGGCCGGCTCGGCGCGGAGGAGCGCCGCGGCGCCGACCGCCCACGTCGCGTGCACATCGTGGCCGCAGGCGTGCATCACACCCGCGTTCGCCGAAGCGAAGGGCAACCCGGTCGCCTCGTGAATCGGCAGCGCGTCGATGTCCCCGCGCACGGCCACGAGCGGCGCGCGGCGATCGCGGCCGGCGATGCGCGCCACGACACCCGTGCCGGCCACACGCGACACGCTCGCCGGATCGAGCGCGGCTAGCGCCGCGGTGAGCACGGAGGCGGTTCGCTCCTCCTTGAACGACAGCTCGGGATGCTGGTGCAGATCACGACGAAGGGCGACCAACCGCTGTTCCAGCTCACGGGACACGCGCGTGCCCGGTCGCGGTTCGGATTGCGGGGTGGCCATCGTCTCGGGCGTGCTCACGATACAGCCACCATCGGGCTCGCCGCGGTCAACACTTCGTGCCGCTTGGTGAGCGACTCGATCATCTCCGTGTCGACCGTCACGCCGAGTCCCGGCTCCGAGCGCGGCACGCGCACCATTCCCTCGGCGTCCATCGTCCATTCGGGCTCGACGATGTCCCGGGCCCAGTATCGGGCGCTCGGACTGAGATCTCCGGGCAGCGAGAAGTTCGGGAGCGACGCCAGAGCGACATTGTACGCGCGGCCGACTCCGCTCTCCAACATGCCGCCGCACCACACGGGGATGCCGGCACCGAGACACAGGTCGTGGATCGCCTTCGACGCCGTGAAGCCGCCAACGCGGCCGGGCTTGATGTTGATGATGCGGCCGCTCTTGAGCTCGATCATGTCACGCGCGCGCTCGAGATCGGTGATCGACTCATCGAGGCAGATCGGCGTCGTCATCCGCTGCTGGAGCTTGGCCAGCTTGATGAGGTCATCGGCGCCGAGCGGCTGCTCGAGCATGATGAGGTGAAACTGGTCGAGCTCGGCGAGGTGATCGGCGTCGGCGAAGCTGTACGCCGCGTTCGCGTCGCACATGATCTCGACGTGCTCGCCGAGTGCGTCGCGCACCGCGCGCACGAAGGCGACGTCCTGTCCGGGTTGGATCTTGAGCTTGATTTTGAGGTAGCCGGCGGCCACCGCGGCGCGGGCTCTCTCGACCAACAGCTCCGGCTTCGGCTGGATCCCGAGCGAGATGCCGGTCGGGACGCGTTCGCGGGTTCCGCCCAGCAGGAGCGAGAGTGGCGTTTGCCCAATGACCGAGGCCAGCCCCCAGCAGCCCATCTCCAACGCCGCTTTGGCCATGTTGTGCCCGCGAATGTTCTCGGCCAACACGCCGTGAATGTCCTCGGGGCCGGCGAACCGTTTGCCCAGAAGGCGGGGCGCGAGCCATTGGCGGATGGCGAGCCAGGCGGTGTCGATCGTCTCGGAAGTGTAGTTCGGCATGGCGGCGGCGACGCACTCCGACCAGGCGGTCGCGCCATCGGCGTCGGTGATCTCGAGCAGCAGAATGCGCCGCTCGTGCTCGATGCCGGACGAGATGCGGAACGGCTCCTTGAGCGCCAGTCGGATTTCGCGAAGGGTGAGCCGATCGATACGGAACATGTCGGGTGTCGGAGAGTCAGCGGGCTAGGCGGCAGGGGGATGCGCCCAGAGGAGCGTAACGAGACGAAATTAATACGCAGTCGGTCCGCGCGATAGACCATTTCGGTATACCAAAACGACCACCGACGCTCCGATTTGACCAGAGAAGGATGAAGGCGTGCTTGCGGCCCCCTCGGCGCAACTCTAACTTTTCCGCCCGTGACTCCCTCAAAATTGCCGCGCCCTCGCACGCGCTCCGTTCAGCGAACGTCAACCGGCCGGGCGGCCTCGACCGCCGCCGGGCCAGTCGATCACGTGTCGCGCGTGTATGAAGAGCTGCGCGGGCTGATCGTCACCGGCCAGCTGCCGCCGGGCGCGCGGGTGGCCGAGCGCGCGGTCGTCGACCGGATGGGACTGAGCCGGACTCCCGTGCGGAGCGCGCTCCACCGGCTCCAGCAGGAAGGATTCGTCGCGTCGGTCGGCCGTGCCGGCGACCAACGGCTGATCGTCACGCCGTTGACGCTGCGCGATGGCCGCGAGGTGTTTCTCATCATCGGACACTTAGAAGGGCTGGCCGCGCGCGAGGCGGCGGCGTTGCCCGCCCCCCAACGAAAAGACCTCGCCCGCCGCCTGCGCGAGGTCAATCGGGTAATGCTCGAGGAGGCCCGCCGCAGAAGCTCGCCCTCGAGGCTGTTCGAGCTGGACGACGAATTTCACCGGACGTACGTCGAAAACGTGGTCGGACCGCGTCTGCTCGCCCTGCACCGCGCGATCAAGCCGCAGACGGAGCGCTACGCGCGGCTGTACGTGAACGTGCTCCTCGAGCAACTGCCGACCTCGGTCAAGGAGCACGGCGTGATCACAAGGGCGATCGCCGAGGGCGACACGGATGCCGCTCAGGCGGCTGCCGAGACGAACTGGCGCAACGCCGCCGACCGCCTCGGCACGCTGATCACGGAGCAGGGCGAACGCGGCATTTGGCATCTCTGGAAGGCCGACCCCGCCGCTCCGACCAGGCGCCGTTCCACCTAGCGGCGATCGCGCGCATTCGCAGGGGCGGCCGCTTGCGGTCAATCGGTATACCGCAATAGTATACCGTACCCTCCTCCGGACCTTGTTCATGAATCATCGACACGTCCTCGCCGGCCTTGTCGCGTCGCTCAGCGTCGCGACCGGCGTGCTCGCCCAGGGCACCAGGCTCCTCCGCCATCCCGCCGTCAGCCGCGACCTGATCGCCTTCGAGTACGGCGGCGATCTGTGGGTGGTGCCGCACACCGGCGGCGCAGCGCGCCGCTTGACGTCGACGCCGGAGATGGAGACCGATCCCCAGTTCTCCCCCGACGGATCGATGATCGCCTTCAGTCGCACCACGGGCGGCAACACCGACGTCTGCGTCGTTTCCGTCGCCGGCGGCGAGCCCCGGCGGCTGACCTTCCATCCGAGCTCGGATCGCGTCCGCGGGTGGACGCCCGACGGCAAACACATCGTCTTCGCCACCGACCGCATCAGCGCGCCCCAAGTCTCGTATCTGCGCCTGTTCTCCGTTCCCATCGACGGCGGCCTCGAAACACCGCTTCCCATGCCGCGCGCATTCAGCGGCGTCTATTCGCCCGATGCCAAGCGCGTCGCCTACGAGGAGATCGCCACCGCCTTCACACCCGACTGGTACGAGACCAGCCTCTGGCGCCACTACCGCGGCGGTCGCACGCATCCGATCCGCATCATGAGTCTCGCCGACTATTCGGTCGAGAAGCTTCCCTGGAAGGACAGCAACGACTCCGATCCGATGTGGGTCGGCAACACCATCTACTTCCTCTCCGACCGGAACTTCACCACCAACCTTTTCTCCTACCGCACCGACACCAAGGAGCTCAAGCAGGTCACGCATCACGACGACGCCGACATCATGAACGCGTCGGCCAGTGGCGACGCCGTCGTCTACGAACAGGCCGGCTACCTCCATCTGGTCGATTCGAAGACAGGCGCCACGCATCAGCTCAACATTCAGGTCAACGGCGACTTTCCCTGGTCGCGCCCGCAGTTCAAGCGCGTGGCGTCGATGATCCGCGATGCGTCGCTGTCGCCCACCGGCGTGCGCGCCGCCTTCGAGGCGCGCGGCGACATCTTCACCGTGCCGGCCGAAAAGGGCGACGCGCGCAATCTCACGCGCAGCTCCGATGCCAACGATCGCACGCCAACCTGGTCGCCCGACGGCACGCAGCTCGCCTGGTTGTCCGACGCCAGCGGCGACTACCAGGTGATGATCGGGGACCAGCTCGGCATGTCGAAGCCGCGCGCCATCGCGCTCCCAACTGGATCCTTCTACGCGAACCTCGCGTGGTCGCCCAACGGCAAGCAGATGGTCCTCGACGACAACCACCTCAATCTCTGGGTGGTCGACGTCGC
>JBBROY010000016.1:0-113660 GCA_038228795.1 Gemmatimonadales bacterium | reverse complement strand
GCACTGGATGCCGCTCGCGCGCCAAACGCTGCACGAGAGCGGCGAAGACATCCATGCCGCGCTCTGGCCGACGGCGCACGAGATGATGCAGGTGGCGAGCCGCCACTACGCCTTCGAGGGTCGCTGCTTCGTGCTCGCGGCGGGCTCACTCATGCGCGCGTCAGCGCTTCCGCCCGGGCTCGAGCCGCATCCGAGCAAGGTGCGCGATCGCGATCAATGGGTGCTGCGAGGCGGGAGCGCCATCATTGGGCCGGACGGTGCGTACCTCGCTGGCCCAACGTTCGATGCGCCAGCGCTGATGATGGCCGACCTCGACCTCGGCCGCATCCGCGAGGAGCGGATGACGCTCGACGTGAGCGGACACTATCACCGGCCGGACGTGTTCGACCTGCGCGTGAACCGGCGCGGCGCGCGGCCAGCCGCTGACGTATGATCTCGATCGACGGATGTCGCGCCGTGTGGTCGTGCTGCCTTTGATTCACCAACGTGCTGCCGCCGTGAAGGGGGAAACTCGCTCAGGATGCGAACCCTACTTTCCGCCGATGGCGGCAGACTCGCTGAACGACTCGCTCGCCGGAAGCTCGGCATGTCGAGCACAATGGAGCCGACGTCATTTCAGTAGTGACGGGCCGCGTAGGCTGGAAATACAACACCGGTTCTTACGTGGGAGTGCGAGCCCTAGACTTGGCGCAGAACCCAACCGAGTACACCCAGTGAACGCGAGCCTGATCATCGCCGCCGTTGCCGTCACCGCACTCCTTCGCGGCGCCTCCGCGCCGACGGACGCGTGCGCGCTGCTCACGCAAGCCGAGGTGAACGCCGTGGTGGGTCCGACGCTGCAGGCTGGTGATCATCCGATCACGGGCGACCGCGTGTGCCGATGGACCGAGCCCGGCAGTGAGAAGGCCGGCCCCAAGCGTGTGGTGCTCACCCTCATCTCGCGCGCGCAATTCGCTCGCGGCGCGAGGCAGAATCGCGTCACGAAACCCGTGAGCGGAATCGGCGATGAAGCGTACTACGTGCCCGGTTGGTGGGAAGGGTTGAGCGCTAGGTTCGCACTCGCGCTCTATCTTGTTGCAGAATCTGCTACAGGGTCAACCGAGTGCCGGCATCTGCCAACAGCTTCTTTGTCACCAACAGCGCCGCATCGGTGAACCTCGGTCGAGACAATAGCGTGCTTCCAGATATCGAGATCGACAAGTTTGTCGCGGCGCTTTCCGAAACACCGGGGTTATGGCAATCCGTGGACCTTCGCGGCGTCGCGGTTTGGATCAATAGCGATTGGCATTGCGTTGTGCTTCGCTGCAAGCTCGATGCACGACCCGCGAACAGCATTCCACGATTGGCTGGCCTTCCCAACACACCGTTGCTTGGGTGTTGGCAGGAAGTCCGCCCGATTGCTTCTCTCGATGCAATTCTATCTGACGTTCGGGAAGGAATCATCCCGATCTCAGGCGTCAACATCGTTGCGCGACAGTTCGACAATACGGGACAACCAACCGCTACGGCTTTTCAACATGCTTACACCTCCGTCGCCTCCAACGTAGATCAACGATCCCTCGGCGTGGAGCGACAAAGCGCAGTCATGCATAAGCTCTCATTGACGCCGTCCACTTCAAACGGTTCAGTGTTTCGGACCGCTGGTGTCGATCTCAACGCAATACAACGACAGCTTCGATCACTTTCGCTACCGTGGGAGAGTGTTTCCGGCCTAGTTCGAATCGCGCTCCGTAGTCTCGTTGATCCCGACCATGATTCGGCTCCAGAAATCGAAATTGTCGCCCCTCTAGGTCTTTCATTGGACAAAGACGCGCTACGCTGCGACGACGGCCGGTTGCATCTTACAGCCTGGGCCGACACGCTTGCGGCCTCCCGCCAGTGCACGATCGGATATGTTGCCGAGTGCTCTGACGGCGAGTATCAGAATGGGACGTTGGACCTGCGCAACCGCCGATGGGTCGGAAGACCCGAGCGCCGAATTGAGGCGACCTTGATCCTTCCGAAGACTACACGAAGCGTAACTTTGTTACTCCGCCTTGGCAGACACATGGTTGAATCGCGCGTCGTTGACAATCGGTCAGCTCGGAGCGGAAATCCGCATTTAGCGATCTTCTATGTCACGGACCCGAGGCTGCAGCGCCTTCGAAAGATTCTTGAGACTTCGGATCAAGATTCCAAGCGCGACGGGAGAGCGGCACTCCTCTTCGAGAGAGCTGTCGCACAGGTGTTCGCGCTTGCTGGATTCCATTCGAATACAATCAGTGCAACGGATTCAGTTGATGTAATCGCGCGCACTCCCGATGGAGACAATGTTTTGGCGATTGAGTGCACGCTCGGAGCGTTGCGCACCAGCGATGGAAAGCCCGATAGACTGCTCGCTCGTAGCGTCCAGCTGAGAACATCAGATGACTTGGCCGATGCGACAATCACGCCCATCATGGTTTCAAGTCGCCGCCGATCCGAGATCGGGCGGGGAGACCTCGGTCAGGTCGGGCTTGATGGAATTGTCGTGCTGTGCCAGGAGGACTTACAGGACCTCGTAACCAGAATTGAGGCCGGGGCATCGCCGGCAGATGTCTTGCGATTCTGCGCGCAGCGGGTTCCGTCCCGTTCCGCGGACCGCACTGGAGGATCTCGTCTTGCGTGGCCACCTTAGCCGATAGGCTCCTTTTTGCCTGGAGCTAGAATCGACGAATCGCTCTCCGTCTATTCGCCGGACGGCGCGTCGCAACCCCTGCCGTTCGCCAGCAGTCTCCTCCTAGTGGACCGCTTCTGAAATTCGGATGGCAGGGACGCGGTGTTTCGGATTGTCGTACGTCCAAGTGAACGGTCGAGCGGTCTTGTTGTGCATGCACCCCGTCGCTGCAAGACGGATGCTATCAGAATTTTAGATGAGGTCCACTAGGGCTGAGGACCATCTGAATCCGAGCCTGCTTGGCCAACTTTTTCACACTCGCTGGCCAGCCGCCGATGACGGTGGCTTCGCAACGCCGAACGCATCGCCAAGGACGGCGCGTTTGCACTCACGCAAGTCTAATCAGCGGCGACTAGCATCGTTCCGGATTCGATCACTTCGGACCAAGGCTCCGCGGCCTTTTCGTTCTGAGTTCAGTATCCTTGCCTCCGACCACCCACGCCCATCCCCCGTACTTTGCCACTCCATTCCGCGCACGCACACGATCGAACGCCGCGAGATACTGTGACACGATAAATAGCACATCGCTGCTCGACGGGAGGTCAGCATCGGAGAACTCGCGGAAGTCGTTCACCGGTACGCCGCCTTCGCCTAGAAACAGATTGGCGCTACGAAGCGATGCATTCACGAGGGCAAGTTTGAATGCATTCAGTTTGTCGTGCGGATTCTTCTTGACCAGAGTCTGCAACTCGGCGTAGAAAGCGTCCAGTTGGCCTTCCAGACGTTCGAATTCCGCGATGTGACCAATGGTGAAGTCGGGCGGCGCTACGGGGGGCTTAGTCTTTGCCGGCTTACTCATCGTCGATGCCTCTACGGAAGCGAGTTGGCGGCTCCGTGGAACGGGCTCGGTTGCCTTTAATGTTCCATTGCCAGTTGTAGCCAACCTTAATCGCGTTCGCCGACCGCCATCCTTCGAGGGCGGACACGTACTGTGTAAGAACGATTAGGACGTCGCTGTACGATGGCAACAACTCTTCGGTGAACTGTTCGAAGCCATCGATTGGGCGGTGTTGGTCATCCAGTAGAGTATTCGCCTGAGCGAGCGCCTGGTTGATGAATCTGATCTTGAACTTGTTGAGAGGGTTGTCCGGCTTGCTTTTGGAGAGCGAGCCGATCTCCGTCACAAGTGCCGTCAATTGTGCATCCGTTTTTTCGAACATGTCGACCTGCTTCGACTCAACGGTCATGGCGACCCCTCATGCGGGACAGCTTCGAGTAAACTCCACATACGCCTTCAGTATTACTTCCAAGGGCAATCGCTGTTTGCTATCAAACACCGTGCACATTACGTCCAAGTCCTCGTCGGTGAGGGCGATAATACATCGACGCTGACCTGACCACAGATCTATCGTCGAACGAAACATCGCCCTAGGCAATGGGTTGCGCGTTACGATAATGCCAAACCTGCCGAATTCACTATTTAGGTAGCGGTTTAGTTGATTAATGTGTTCTCTCTCCACTGACTTTACGTTCTTTAGTTCAACTACGATCTGCCGGCTGGCGTAGGTATCGTAGATATCTCTCAGGAACTCCGTCGATCTACCGTTGTAGAACAACAGGTCCCGTATCAACGCGCCGGAATCCGTCCGACTCTGCGTTTTGGCGAAGTCCAATTGCGGATAAAGCATCGAAGCCATCAAGGGCGCGACCAAGTCCTCATACGCCTTGTCGGCATTGTTATCGTTTCCAGTCGGCAATTTCCGTATTGCTGCGAGTTTGCGTTTCGCCGATAGCACCGGTATTGGAGTAAAGAGCGGGTCGTTGCGGCAGTCTGTCTGGGATCGTTCCTTCGCGGCGACATAAGCGCGAATCATCCCATAGTTGTTACGGTTGTAGGAAAGGGTTCCGACAGTACCCCGTGCCAAGTCAAGGCTCTGATCCTCTGACTCGATGTGAGCGCCGCTGAAAAATTCATCCCTGTTTATCCACGGAACGAACCGAAGCCATCGTTTTGGAACAAGAAGGATTGGCGCATGAGTCTCAGGGTTGGTCGGAAGCGAAACACGCTCGCTTGCTAGGTCCTGTGTGCGCAGATCGAACACCCCTAACAAACTGACTTCCTCGCGAGGTATAGCGAACATGTTGGCCTGGTCGATCGTATAGTCGATCAGGAACGACTTTAGGAGATTGCAGGCGAGGTCACTGATGCGGTCCCTGCCTATCTGATCAGTGAGAAGGTTTAGTTCCTCAATGTGATGAAGACCACCGATGCGTATCTCAGGGATTGTTGAGAACAACGAGAGGACCTCGTTCGCGGTCTCCGCACCTATTCTCTTCCCCTTCTTGTTCTTCGCATGGCCGAGGCCCACCTCTTCACATTCCGACAGCGAAACGAGGATCTGATTAGCTTGGTCGCGCGCTCCACTTTGCCAACGCCGCCCCAGCTGATTGAAAGAGGCAAGCATCACTGTGTGAAGCGCGTTGTCCTGCATGGATGGTGATTTCCACAAGAGAAATGGATCGACGTATAGCGGTATGTCTTCATCGAGGAAAGGGATAGCGAAATCCACTTCCTCCTGCGTCACGCCAATGTCGTAGTAGTCGGTGAGCCTAGGGCGTATAATGGCCATTCGCCGTCTTGTTGAATGGGAAGCTTACGTCTGCAGATGAAAACGAAGCGGAGCGCCACCCGAAGATGACGCCCCGCCGCCGAAAACGACAACCTTGCCAATTCCGAGTCGACCAGTGGAAATGTCTCTTGAGTGGATTACCTACGTAATGCTAGGACGGTCCCAACAGGACTGAATATCTGTCGGCCCTCACCCACACTCCGAAAATCCGCACACATGACACTTTACGCACCCCTCAGCATACTCCATCTGCGATCCACAATCCGGGCACGTCCCCATAAACGCTTCGTTGCCAGCTGAAAACTCCAACGCCCCCTGAACCGACGACGCAGTAGCGCCAGCCCCAGGCGTCTTCACCGAGACTTGCTCCCGCGCCGGCACCTGCCCGCTGGACGTCGCCTCGGTGATGAGCTCCTGCTGAACCCCTTGCTTATCTCTCCACCACTCTTCAAGCGCGAGCCCGACCGCGTCCGGCACCGACAACACCTTGTGCGGTCCAAGCCCCACCGCCCGATCCGACGAAATCCCGCGCAGCTGCTTGTGCACCTGCGGCAATGAAATCCCCGACCGTAGCGCGAGCGAGATCAACCGCCCCATCGCCTCCGCATCCGCCGTCGCCGAGCCCCCGGCTTTCCCAAGCGTGACGAAGACTTCGAACGGCTGCCCGAGAGCATCTTCCGAGATGTGCACGAACATCGTGCCGAGCGGCGTCTCCTTCCGGATCGCCGTCGACCGCAACTTGTCCGGCCGCGACCGCTTCTGCCGCCGCTGCAGATTCTCGGCCTCGGCCTCGAACAGCTGCTTCTTCACCCGATCCAGATCCGCGTTCAACTCGGCGATGGTCCCGTGCAGCTCCCCAGCCTCGCGCTTCTCCGCCACACCATCACGCGCCGCCGCGGCGCCAGCAGTCGCACCGGTCGACAGCACTTGGTTGTCCCGCGACCCATCGCGATACACAGTGACGCCCTTCGCCTTGAGCTCGTACGCCATCTCGTAAATCTTCCGCACGTCGTCCACTGTCGCCGTATGCGCGAAGTTGGTCGTCTTCGAGATAGCACTGTCGCAGTGCTCCTGAAACGCAGCCTGCATCTGCATGTGCCACTCGGGCGCGATCTGGTTCGCCGTGACGAACACCTGCTGCCACTTCTCCGGCACTTCGTCAAAGGTGACGTGCCCGGAGCTGGCAATCCGCTCCATCAATTCGGCCGAGTACCATCCTTCGCGTTTCGCGATGGCGACGAAATCTTCGTTCACGTCCGGCATCATCACGCCGGCCTGATTGCGCATGAACGCCACGGCGAACAGCGGCTCCAGTCCGCTCGAGCATCCCGCGATGATGGAGATCGTGCCGGTCGGCGCGACGGTGGTGACGTTGCAATTGCGCAGCAGCTGCATGGGACGAATGCGCTTGCCCTCTTCGTCGCGCGCGCAGGTGTCGTCGGGGCCCCAGATGGAACGCGCCCACTCGGGGAACGGGCCGCGGTCGGCCGCGAGGCGCTGCGATTCTTTCTTCGACTCGACGTCGAGCACGTGCATCACCTTCCGCCCCATCTCCACGCCTTCGGGCGAATCGTACGGGATCCCCATGCGCACGAGCATGTCGGCGAATCCCATGATGCCAAGCCCAATGCGACGGATGCGCTTGCTCAGCGCGCTGATCTGCTCGAGCGGATACTTGTTGACGTCGATGATGTTGTCGAGAAAATGCGTCGACAGATAAATGTCGTGGCGCAGTGCCTCCCAGTCCATCTTCCCGTCGTGCACATAGTAGCCCAGGTTGATCGACCCAAGGTTGCACACGTCGTAGGGCAACAGCGGCTGCTCGCCACAGGGGTTGGTCGCCTCGTACGCGCCAAGGTGCGGCACTGGGTTGTAGCGGTTCGCCTCGTCGACGAAGAAGCAGCCAGGCTCACCGGTGCGCCACGCGCCCATGATCATCGTGTCCCACACGGTGCGCGCGTCGAGCTGCCCGGTCACCTTCCCCGTGCCCGGATCGATCAGATCGTAGCTCGCCCCCGAGTTCACCGCCTCCATGAACTTCCCCGTCACCGCGACGGAGATGTTGAAGTTCACGATCTTGGTGATGTCTTCCTTGCACGTGATGAAATCCATGATGTCGGGATGATCGACGCGCAAAATGCCCATGTTGGCGCCGCGCCTCGTGCCACCCTGCTTCACGGCATCGGTGCTCGCGTCGTACAGCTGCATGAAGCTCACGGGTCCGCTCGCGACACCAGTCGTCGAGCGCACCATGCTGCCCTTGGGACGCAGACGCGAAAAAGAAAATCCGGTTCCGCCGCCGCTCTGATGGATGAGCGCCATCGATGTCAACGTGTCGTAGATGCCGTTGCGTCCATTGGCCAACGCATCTTCCACCGGCAACACGAAGCACGCGCTGAGCTGGCCGAGTGGACGGCCGGCGTTCATCAGCGTCGGCGAGTTGGGCTCGAAGCGACGCTCGACCATCAGACGATAGAACTCCTCGGCCAACGTCTCCACGCCGCCGTCGCTCGCGCCGTACCGCCGGTCCGCCTCGGCCACCACGGTCGCCACTCTCCAGAACAGCCGCTCCGGAGTCTCCACCGGCTTGCCCGTTTCATCCTTGATCAGATAGCGCTTCTCGAGGACGGTCCGCGCGTTCTTGCTGAGATCGGCGGGCGTAGCGGGCGGGGCGGCGGGGTTCGGCATTCGACAACACTCCGTACTAGAATGAAACGCGGAATTGCGACGCTGGTGAAATCGAAATCGCGGCGCCGCGACCGGGGAAATTTACTTTGATGGGGGCGTGAAGAAACGCGGGCAGTTCACGAGCGGGCAGGCAGCTTACGGAGGCTCGTGTGTCCGCGCAAGTGGCTATGTAAGTACTTTCATTGCAACGCGATGTGATATCAACATCACAATTAGTGTTTTTCCACCTGAGACGCGATTGTTACCCACATCGCCCCGCAATCTAGTCAGTTTTGGGCTCCGTGACAGCACCGAGACATTGATTCTAATCCGTCGTCAACCGCCCGCTCCATATACGCTTATCGGACGAGCGAATTCGGCTTTTCATACCGTCGCCTTCCGACCTCGCCAGCTCACTGGCGGCTTGGTGATAGGGCCGGGTTGCTCGCTCACACGATCCCTGACTCCTCTAGTCGCCAGTTAACTGAAATGGGGAATCGACGAGGCAGATTGGGCGGATCGGGCAATTTTGCCCCGGCTAAGCCCTGCGATGCTTCCCGGCGCGATGCTCTTCGCTCAGCCGCACGTACGTCTCGGCCGATCGCTTGATTCCCTCGCGCTCTTCGGGCGTCGTCTCGCGCACGACCTTGCCCGGCACGCCGAGCACGAGCGAGTGCGGCGGGATCCGCATCCCTTGGCGACATACCGCGCCGGCGCCGATCACCGAGCCGGTGCCGACGCGCACGCCATTCAATAGAATCGCGCCCATGCCGATCAACGACTCGTCCTCCACCGTTGCGCCGTGCACGATCGCGCGATGGCCGATGGTCACTCGCGCGCCGACGGTTACGCCGAATCCGTAATCGACATGGATCACCGTGCCGTCCTGCACGTTGCTGTCCGCACCGATCACCACCGGCTCGAACTCGGCGCGAATGACGGCGGCGGGCCAGATGGACACGCGCTCGCCCAGCTGCACGTCGCCGAGCACGACGGCGCTGTCGTGAATCCACGGCATCAGAAGGATGATCCGAAGAGGAGGTAGACCGACACGTTGGCCGGCGTGTAGAACGCGTTGTTCACCACAGGCGCGGCGACGCCGAGGCGGATGCGATACGGGATGTCGTATTGCAGCGCGGCATCGAGTGCGAGCTCGGCCCCCGCCGATGCGATCCATGTCTTCGCGGACAGCGATTTATCCGAGGCGGCGGCCGCATCGCCGAAGAGCGCCAGCGATGTTTTGCCGAGGAAGGCCGGCCACAATCCGAGGCCTCGATTCGGGGCGATGAGCGGCGCCCGGTACTCGAGGTTCGCCGCCACGGCTCGCGCGCCACTCCGTGCACCAGGTTGAAAGCCGCGCACGAAGAAGGTTCGCCGCCGGCCGGTCGACACGCCGGGAATCACCATCACCAACTCACCGCTGGTGCCGCCGATCGAGAATGCGCTGGGCGCCGTGCCCCCGGCATATCCGCCGGCCACACGCAGCGCGAGCACGTGGTGCGCGAAGCCGCTCCAGTCGAGCGACTTGTAGCCATTGGCCACGGCGATCACTTCGGGCGACGTGTAGGTGGAGTCGCCGAGAATCCACCGGTAGCGTCCGGTGATGCCTAACGAGACGCCATCCTCGAGCGAGATCGACAGCATCGGCCGCTGGGCATTGGACCACCCCGCGCTTGCGAGAGCGGACCAGTAGTTGGGCGCGGAGCGATAGAACGGATTGACGCGGGGAAGGAGCGTGGACGGCTGCGTACTGTACTCGCGCTGCTCCAGCTCGCCGCCCAACGAGAAGTAGCTCGACGTGCGAATGCGCGGCCGGCGCATGGTGAGCGAAAGATCGTAGATGCGCGCGCGCCGGCGTAGATCGCCGACGTACATGCGCGTGTTGTTGAAGAGACCGGCGCGATCCCACGCCTGCTCGATGCTCGCATCGACCACCGGCTGCCCCAGCCCGCGATACTCGTATGCGCCGAAGAAGGCGTGCTCATCGCCGCGCAGATCGAACAGCGCCTGCGCCTGATAGGCGTGCCGGCCGACGATGTCGACGCCGCTCGTGATGGCGCCCAGCGTGATGTCGCCCTTGGAATTCTGATCGGCGAGGGGGAGCCAATAGCGCGGAAGCAACGAGCGCCACGGAGAATATTTCACCGACGGCGCGTCGCTCTTCGTCACGGGCTCCATCACCACCGGATCGAAGCCGCGGTCGACCGGCGGTGCGCTCGCGCCCGTCAGCTCCGCGGGAGCGATGCCGACGGTGAAGCCGGCCACGCCGAACCGAACGGCGGCGAGCGTACGGCCATCGGGCGACAGCGCCGGAAAGAAGACGCCGGTGGTCGCTCGGCTGAGCAGCCTTGGCGCCGCGCCCGCGGCATCGAGTGAGACGACGTACAGCTCGCTGACTCCAGTGCGATCGGAGGAGAAGAGCAGCGCGCGCCCATCGGGCGTCCAGCTCGGCGACGCGTCGAAGGCGCGGTCGTGCGTGATCTCGCGAATCACCCGGCCCGCCGAGTCGAGCACCACCACGTCGGCGAATCCGCCACGCGTCCACCGGGTGGCGGCGATGCGGTCGCCGAGTGGTGACCAGCGTGGCTCGGCCCACGCCGTGTCGATCGATGCGTTGGTGGTCACCGGCGTGATGCGCGCGCCGCTTGCCGACACGCGCACGAGCTGCGCGCCACCCGGCACGGTGTGCACCGCGATGATCTCACCGTCGGCGCGAACGTCGGCCTCGGACAACCGGGCGCCGAAGGTGAGCTGCGTCTCCTCGCCGCCGCGCTGCATCCACAGATCGGAGATCACGTGATACGGATCGGTGAAGTCGAGCTGCGAGTAGACGATCACGCCGTCGCGCCGGGCGCCATTGGCGTTGACCTCGTTGCGGCGCCCGATGGCGCGCACCTCGCCGTTCGTTTGCGCGCGATACGCCGACGGCGCCGACTTGCCGTCGGCGCCCGTGAAGATCAGCGACGTGGAATCCGCCCAGCGCGGGAACACGACGGTGCGACCGCCGCGTGAGAGATCGCGCCATCCTGCGAGCGGCAGTGCCCGCGATGGGGCCGAGCGTGAGAGCGAGTCGCGCCACTCGCGCCAGGCGTCCGTGAAGGAGAGTCCAAAGCTTTTTCGCGCTTCGCGATTGATCAGAAACGGAATCGTCGCCCGGCTCGTGCGCTCGACGTAGTCACCCACGGCTTTCGGGCCGCGCGTGCGCGCGAGGTAGTCGAAGAAGAGCGAGCCGTACGCGTACGCGATGTCGCCGCCGGGATAGCGCGACGTATTGAGATTCCATTCATCGGGGCGCAGCAGCCGCCCGCCTTGCAGGTCGGAGACGAGCAGCATTCGCTCGTACGTTCCCTGCACGCGCCCCGCGCCGGTGAGCGACGACTCGAAGTAGGTCGCCAATCCCTCGGTCACCCAGGCCGGCTCGTACAGATTCGGCATGAAGAGCGGCGCGCGCCCGAAAATGTGCTGCGCCACGCTCCACCAGCCGCCGGCGCGATCGAGGTGAAAGGTGTGCGTGAGCTCGTGGGTGATGACGAGCTCGATCCAGTCATCGTAGAAGCGCAGCGCCGGCGTGTCGAGCGGCGGATGCGCATAGATGATGATGCGATTGGTTGGAAAGGGCGTGGTGTAGCCGTTGGAGTAGTCGACGTTGTCGGCGACGACGAGATCCAGCGGACCTCGCGGCTTCACCAGCTGCGCGCCGAGCTTCGCGTACGCGCGCTCGCCGTACACGGCAGCGCGCCGCGCGACATCCTCGACGTCGGGGGTAAAGTGCACGGCGAAGTGCTCGGTGCGAATCGTCCGCCAGTCCGCGTTCGGCACCACCTGGGCCTGCAGCGCGCTCGCGCCGAGCACGCAGGCGCTGAGCGCCGCGACCGCGCGCTTCACTTGTCGCGCGCCAGCGAGCGGAAATACGCCTCGAGTCCTTCGACGACGCCGCGCGCGTACGCGGCCTGAAATTCCGGCGTGCGCAACGCGTTCTCCTGCTCGGGGATCATCAGGAAGGCTCCTTCGCACAACACCGACGGCATCCATGTCACGCGCGCGACGGCGAGGTTGTCGTAGTGGACGCCGATGTTCTTGAGGCCGAGCTGGGCGACCAGCGCGTTTTGCAGCGCGCGCGCCATCGTCTCGGAGTGCGGCCAGAAGTAATAGGTGCCGGTGCCGTTCGAGTTGAACGGATTGATGCCATCCGGGAGCGCATTGAGGTGAATCGACACCATGGCGTGCGCGTTGGCTTTCCGCGCCATGACGGGACGCGAGTTCAGATCGACCGGGCCATCGCTCGTGCGGGTCATGAAGACGGTGGCGCCCTTCGCTTGCAGCAACTCGCGAACGCGGAATCCGATGGCGAGCGCGGGCACCGGTTCGTACAACCCTGTCGGGCCGGTGGCGCCGATGGGAGGATGGCCGGGATCGACGGCGATGACGAGGCCGCGCAGCGGTGCGGCGCCGTCGATCACCGGAGGGCGACGCACGCGGAGCACGAACGCGCCGCCGCGGTACATCGCCTGATAGCCGAACGGCTGCGAGGAAAGCTTGAGCGTGTAGCGAACCCGGTCGTGCGTCACCTGCTCCCAGCGCACGTCGCGCACGAGCGAATCGTTGGCGACGAAGCGAATGATGTCGGTGTTCGACCGCGTGTCGTAGAGCGTGAGCGCGAGGGAGTGATCGCCCTCCGTCACGTCATACGCCGGCCGCTCGCTGATCGGGATCTCGACATCGACCCAATCCGGCGAGGGAACGACGCGCGCATCTCTCGTCTGGCGATGCGGCGCGGAGGCGCCGAGCGTGCGCGCGGCGACCTCGCGCCGCGCGACCCAGACTTCGAGCGCATCGTCGAGCCGCACGCGCGTGAACTCGTCCTGTTGTCCAGTCACCTGCACAATGGTGCCCGGAAAGAAAAACCACTTGTACGTGCCGCCCGGAATCGGCCGGCCAATGATGATCCGGTCGGGGTCCTCACTCTTGGAACCGAGCTCCGCGAATTGCGGTGGACTCACCGGAACGGGCTCGACGACAGACAACGGGAAGCGCCCGGTGAAGCTCCCGCGTTCCACGATGATCTCCGTCTTGGCGCGGAGCAGTCGCGCGGGAATGTCGGCGGAGTGAACGACGCCATACCCGATTTGCGCGAGCGTATCGTGGACGTCCGACGGCTGCGGCTCGGCGAAGAGCGTTTGGCGATCGCCGTTGGCGAGCTTGAGATATGTCATCGCGGTGGCCGGCGTTCGCACGCTGACGTGCACGAGCTCATCGTCGCGGCGCGCGAGCAATCCGCGCGGCGCGATGCTTCCACTGTCGACGATGAGCGGGCCGTCGGCGGTGAACTGGGCGCGCGGCGAGGGGAGTCGCACCGGGCGGACGAGGCGCGCGGTATCGGCGGCACGAGTGGCGACAAGCTCGTAGCGCGGCGCACTGTCCGGCGGCACGGGCAGAAAGGCGAGAAATGCGCCGTTTGCCCTCACGTCGACCGACACTCCATTGATGGTGAGCGCGGCGCGCCCGCTGCCGACGGATCCGAAGATGAAGTTCGAGTCGCGCGTGGTGAGACGTTGCAGGGAGTCGGGATACTGGACGTGGATCAGGAGTGGACCGTCGACGTCTGGTATCGGAGGCAACGTCGGAGTTTTCGGTACCACCGCTGTAACCGGGGGCGTGGAGACCGGCGCAACCGCCGGCACCGGCGAGGGTGATGCAGGAGCCAGGGGCGGTGCGGAGCTACATCCCGCAGCGATAGCAATGAGGGTCCAGGCACAGGCACGGCGCGGCATGCCGGGAAGCTAACTGTTGATGGTCCTGTCATCTACGTTGTAGGGGCAGACGTCAGATGTCAGATTTCAGATGTCAGTGACTGCATTCCTTTGCGGTGACGGCGGCTACACACGCTCTCCATGAAAACTTGTCCGCAGTGTGGTAAGTCGTACGATCTCGATCTCAAGTTCTGCCCGCGCGATGGCTCGGCGCTGCGCGGGCCGTCGGGCGCGTCGCTGATCGATCAGGTGATCGCCGAGCGGTATCTCGTGCTACGCAAGCTCGGCGAGGGCGGCATGGGGCAGGTGTACCTGGCCGAGCACGTGAAGATGGGGCGCAAGAGCGCCATCAAGGTCATGAGCCCGACCATGGCCAACGATACCGAGGCGGTGAGCCGGTTCAATCGCGAGGCGGCGCACGCGAGCCGGATCAACCACCCCAACGTCGCGGCGATCTACGATTTCGGCGAGACGCCCGATGGCATCATCTACCTTGCGATGGAGTATGTCGACGGCGAGCCGCTGACGAAGATGCTCGAGAGCGGCGCGACGCTCGGCTCGGCTCGCGTATCGGAGATCACGCGGCAGGTGGCGGCGGCGCTCGACGCCGCGCACGATCTCGGGATCATCCACCGCGATCTCAAGCCCGACAACGTGATGATTGCCCGCGGCCGGGATGGAGCGGACATCGTGAAGGTGGTCGACTTCGGCATCGCCAAGGCGCAGATCGATGGGCAGAAGGTGACGCGCACAGGACTGATCGTCGGCACGCCGGAGTACATGAGTCCGGAGCAGGCGAGTGGCGACGCGCTGGACGGGCGCAGCGACAACTACGCGCTGGCGCTCGTCACCTTCCACATGCTGACCGGCACGCTGCCCTTCCCCACGTCGACGGTGCAGGAATCGCTGATCCAGCGGCTCACCGAGCGGCCGCGGACACTATACGAGGTGCGGCGCGACGTCGCGTGGCCGCCGGCCCTGCAGGGAGTGCTCGATCGTGCGTTGGCGCGCGAGCGAAAGGATCGCTACCCGCGCGCGATCGATTTTGCGAACGATCTCGGGCGCGTGCTCGCGGCGTCGCCGGCCATCGCGGCGAGCGAAGCGCCGACGGCGGCCCTCACTGGCATTCCGCAGGAAGATCTGCCGCAGACGCGACTGAGGGTGAGCGGATCACCGTCGAGCAGCGCGCCGACCGTGGTACGTCCCTCATCGCCCCGGGCGCCGAGCAACAGCGATGTGTTCGGCGCGCCGCCGCGGCGCCGTGTGCTGTACGCGACTGGCCTGATCGCCGGCGCGATCGTGCTCGGCGCGGCGGCGGTGGCGATGAAAGGGCATTGGAGAGCGGGCGGGGTCGTGCGGGACTCGTCGTTCGACAGCATGCTCGCCGCGGCGGAGGATTCGACGTCGCGAAAGCGCAAGCCCGCGGCGAAGGGACGCTCGCCGCTCACGGCAAGAGATCCGTCGAAGACCATTCAAGTCTCTCACGCGACACCCGCGGCACCGGCGCCGCAGCAGCCGCCCGCACCGCGTCCGGCGGACACGACGGCTGAGTCGCGCGACTCGGTGCCCAACATTCCGGACAGCGCGCTTCCTCCCTCGCTCCGGCGGCCGGCCGGTCGATTCCGCAACGCCGCGCTCACGGCGGCGGAGTCGCGCAGAGTGCTCGACAGCGCGTCCGTGATGATCGAAGCCATGAGCGCAAGAGGCGATTCCAAGGGGCTGGGGATCGCCGTGGCCGCGCTCCATCGGATAATTCCTCACCTCCCGACCCGTGCGGACTCGATGGAAGCGTTGTACCATATTGGCGAAGCACAACTCGGTCGCGGGGCGAAGCGGAACGGGTGCACGACGATGTCGCTCCTGCTCAACGATCCGAAGTGGGGACGCGCAGCCATGGACATGGTGAGGCAGCAGTGCCGATAGCAGACATGCGAACCAACAGCCGGACCGTTCGCACCTACGCGGAGCGCGCTCAGGCGTGACGAGTCCCCGACACGCTCAGACTGCGGGCCCGGGCTCCGCGAAGCATCCCGACGGTGACATCGTCGTCCACGTGTTCGGCCGCACCGACGTCGGCCGGATGCGCGAGCACAACGAAGACACCTTTCTCGTGGCCGACCTGTCGAACGAGGCGGCGGCGCCGCGTGAAAAGGTCAACACGCATCTGTTGAGTGACGTCGGCTCGCTGTTCATGGTCGCCGACGGGCTTGGCGGCGCGGCGGCGGGGGAGATCGCCAGCCAGATGGCGGTCGAGACGGTGTTCGCGGAGATGCGGCGCCACTGGAGCAACGAGAGCGACCGCTCGCCCGAGGCGTTCGCGATCGCGCTCAAGGCCGCGTGCGAGACGGCGAACGAAAAAATCAACGCCTTCGCGAACGCGCACCCCGAGCACCGCGGCATGGGCACGACGGCGACGATCGCGGGCCTACTCGGCGACACGCTGTATCTCGTGCAGGTGGGCGACAGCAGGGCGTATCTGGTGCGCGACTACCGAGTGCAGCAGATCACGAAAGATCAATCGCTGATGCAGCGGCTGATCGATGCCGGCGAGATGACGGAAGAGGAAGCAGAGCGCAGCGAGCGTCGCAACATCATCCTCCAGGCGTTGGGGCCTGAGCCGGTGATCCGGGTCGACCTCACCTATCAGCCGATCCGTCACGGCGATGCCCTCGTGCTTTGCACCGACGGGCTGTTCGGCCAGGTGCGGCGCGAGGAGCTGGAAGAGGTGATCCAGTTCGATCCCGACCTCGTCCAGATCTGTACCGAGCTGACCAACCGCGCGAACGAGAGCGGGGGGCCCGATAACATCACGGTCGTGGCGGCGCGATTCGCCGGCCGCCGCCTCGACATCGCGGCCGAGGGCGACCGCATCGGGCATGAGGTGTTCCCGGTACCCGGGCTCGACAACGCGCCGACCAACGATGAGATCGGCTACGTGCCGGTGGCGCAGCACACTGCCACGCTGAAGGCGGTGAAGGCGCAGATCGAGGAGCAGCACGCGCCGCATCCGGTGCGGACCCTGCTGATCATCGCGATCGTCACCGCGATCGTGGCCGCGCTCGCGTTCGCCGCAATGCAAATGGTCAGGAAGCCGTCGCCCCCTCCGCGACGATTCCCTCCGGCACAGACGGCTCCCGCTCCGGCACCGGGCGCGCCGGCGGCGCTGCCCGCCAATCCGACGATCCCTCCCACGACCCCACCCACGGTGCCGCCGACGGGCGCTCGCCCGTAACTCCGTGACCATCGAGCTGCGAGTTCTCAGCGGTGCGCGCAACGGCCAGCAAGACCGCTTCGGCAAATCGGTGGTCACGCTCGGGCGGCATCCGCTTTGCGATTTTCGCTTCGACCCGACGGAAGACCTCGACGTCTCGGCGCGCCACGCCGAGCTTCGCATGGCGGGCGGCCGAGTGACGGTGCGCGATACCGGCAGCACCAACGGCACCTGGGTGAACGGGGTGCGAGTGAGCCGGGAGCGTGATCTCGCCAACGGCGACGTCGTCTCGTTAGGCGAGATGGGGCCGCGTGTGGAGGTGCGCATCACCGCCGATGGCGACGCGCCGACCATTCGGGCGGCGGCCGCGGTTCCGGCGACGGCGATCGCGCAATCCGATCCGAATCCGACCAAGCCGCGGCCACCGCGCCATTCGCGTTCCACCACCCAGCGGCTGATCGCAGTGATGGGCGATCGCGTCGAGCGGATGCAGATGTTGTTGGGCGCCACCTTCGCGCTGCTGGTGATCGGACTCGCCTTCGCCTACTGGCTCGGCGGACGCGGCACGCGCGCGCGCGACGCGCAGCTCGGTGATTTCACGCGGCGCATCGACAGCTTGCAGAAGTCATACGCGTCCAACGTGACGGGACTTTCCGGCCGCGTGGTCGGCCTCGACTCGTCGCTGCTCGACGCGCAGCGTGAGTTGCAGACACTGCGCGCCGAAGCAGCGCGCGCGCGCGGCGGACAGGCCGGCGCGCGCAGCGTCGAGCGGATCAGGACCGATGTCGACCGCGCCGAAACGCGGCAGCGGGCCATACTCGGCGCGGACCATTCCGCGATTTTCGAGCGCAACAGCCCGGCGGTCGTGCTGCTCGCAGTCGACTTGCCGGGCCGGGGACCGTTCACGGGAACCGGCTTCGCGGTGACGAGCGACGGTATGATCATCACGAGCAGACATCTGGTGCAGAACACGACCGGCGACCGTGCGACCAAAATCGTGGTGCTGTTCGGCAACACCCACTCGTGGGTTCCGGCGCACCTCGTGCGAGTGAGCGACAGCGCTGATGTCGCGATCGTCAAGACCGACACGCCCGGGCCCTTCCCCGCCGTGCAGGGCATCGCATCGAGCGCCGCGCCGCGCGTCGGCGCGCCGGTGTCGGTGATCGGATTTCCACTCGGCGTCGAGCTGCCGATGGATGGCAGCGGCTCCGCGCTCACCGCCCGCTCGACGCTCGCCGCGGGGATGGTGAGCAAAGCGCTGCCCGAGCTACTTCAGATCGACAGCTTCGCCGCGGAGGGCTCGAGCGGGAGTCCGGTGTTCGACTCGAACGGTAGGGTGATCGGCGTGGTGTACGGCGGTGCGAAGGAAAGCGGCGGTCGCATCGTGTTCGCCGTTCCCGCGTCGGCGGTGTCGCGATTGATGGCGGAGAAGTAGGGCGCCGGGCTCGGCCGTCAGGCGCCGGACGCCCTGGACAGCGCTCCCAACACGCGTCGACCTCTCGCACCCGTCGCGTCCGGCACGTTGCCGGGCTTTCCAATCAGCTTCAGAAAACCGAGCAGAGCGAACGCGACGGCCTCCTTCGCTTCGCCGTCGAAGAACAGCTCGTCGAACAAGCGCACCGTGCGCGGCGCGAGCGCGCGCGAGATGGCGTCGACGAGCGCGTCGTTGCGGGCGCCGCCGCCCGATAGTAAGACGTCGGTCGCCTCGTGTGGCACCCATCGCGAGTACGCATCGCCGATGCTGCGCGCGGTGAGCGACACCGCGGAGGCGATCACGTCCTCGCTCGTCGCGGCGCGGCGGGCGATGCGGCACGCGGCGGTAAACCGTTCGGCGAAGTCGCCGCCGAACTGTTCGCGCCCGGTCGACTTGGGCGGATTGGCGAGAAAGAAACCGGAGCGCAGCTCTTCGGTCACGACCGACTCGATCGGCGTTCCGCGCCGGGCCAACGCGCCGCGGTCGTCGAACCTGAGCGCAGGTAAGACCATCTGCGTGACAGCGTCGATCACCGCGCATCCGGGGCCGGTGTCGAAGGCGCGAACGGGATCTGCGAATCCAGCGGGCGGCACCACGGTCACGTTGGCGATGCCGCCGAGGTTTTGCAGCGCGCGCCACTGGCCCGCGGCGGCGAAGAGCAGTGCGTCGGCGATCGTCACCAGCGGCGCGCCCTGACCGCCGGCCGCGACATCGGCCACGCGAAAGTTGGCGATGACGTCGACGCCCGTCCGCTCGGCGATCACGGCCGCCTCGCCGATCTGCCATGTCGAATGCCCGGGCTCGTGCCAGATGGTGTGGCCGTGCGACGCGATCGCGGCCACGTCGCCGCTGCCTAACGAGGCGCTCCGCATCACGGATATCGCCGCGCGCGCCAGCCACTCGCCCAGGTCGAACGAGAGGCGGCAGTACTCGCGCGGGTTGCCGCGCTCGGTCGCCAAGAGGATGCGCCCGCGTTCGTCATCCGAGTACGGTGTGGTCTCGAACGCGAGCAGGTCGGCGGTGATCGCGGCGTCGGCGTGCTCGGTAAAGCGGACGGCGGCGGCCGCGATGCCGTCGGCGGAGGTGCCTGACATCAACCCGACGACCACCGCGCTGGCGGTCATCGCACGGGCGGCGGCGCGGAATCAACGACGCGGCGGATGACGCCACCTGCCTCCGCCAGCGCGCGCTCGGCGTCGAGAACGGTCAAGCCGAGCAGCTGCATCACGATGGCGGTCTTCACGGAACCGCTGGCCGCGGCGATCAGCCGCTCGGCGTCGGCGCGAGAGACGGAGCACACTTCCATCACGATGCGCTCGCCGCGGTCCACGAGCTTCTGGCTCATCGCGCGCAGATCGACCATCAGATTGCCGAACGTCTTGCCGATGCGGATCATCGCGCCGGTCGAGATCATGTTCAACACGAGCTTCGTCGCGGTGCCCGCCTTCATGCGCGTCGAGCCGGTGACGGCCTCGGCGCCGGTGTAGGGCAAAAGCGCCACGTCGACGCTCGCCAGCAGCTCGTCGCCCGGCGGAGAACAGGCGATGATGGCCGTGTTCGCGCCGCGCTCGGCCGCGCGCAGGAGAGCGCCGCGCACGTACGGCGTCGTGCCGGACGCGGCGATGCCGACGACGAAGTCGCGCGGAGTAACGTTGTGCTCGTCCATCGCCGCCGCGCCATCCGCGGCGACATCCTCGGCGCCTTCCTGCGAGCGTGTGAGCGCCGGCTCCCCACCCGCGATGATGCCGACGACCATCGACGGGTCGGTCCCGAACGTCGGCGGACATTCGCTGGCGTCGAGTACTCCGAGCCGGCCCGATGTGCCGGCGCCGATGTAGATCAGGCGGCCACCGGCGCGGAACGCCTGCTCAGCCAGCTCGATGGCGCGCGCTATTGGGGCGCGCTGCGAGGCGACGATCGCGGCGAGGGTCTGGTCTTCCGCATTGATGAGGTCGACGATCTCGAGCGGCGAGGCGAGGTCGATGTCCGCCGTGCGCGGGTTGCGCCGCTCGGTGAGCCTTGGATCGAGGAACGGTTGCGTCACGCGGGGATCGGCGGATGAGAGACACGAGCGGAACTGTCACCGCCCTTCTGTCTGCGGCGCGCGTGACGGGCTAACTTATTGGGCGAGGAACGACAGAAGCAAGCGCGCAACCCGCCCGCCTGACATCTGACATCTGACGTCTGACATCGGAGACACATATGCCGACGCGATCCCGTTTCCGGACGATGTCGTCACTGCTCGTTCTCAGCGCGATAATCGCATGTTCGCGGGGCTCGGCCACCACGAGCGACGTCGCGCCGGCCAGCGGCAACTCGGCGGCCATACAACGAGCCGCTTTCCCCCAGGGCTGGGCCGATAAGAAGCACGTCGCTCCGTCAACCGCCGATCACGGCATGATCGCCAGCAACAGCGCGCTGGCGAGTGCGGCCGGCGTCGAGATCATGAAGAAGGGCGGCAATGCGGTCGATGCCGCCGTCGCGGTTGGATTCGCGCTCGAGGTGACCTTCCCCTTCGCCGGCAACATCGGCGGCGGTGGCTTCATGGTCATTCGGATGAACGATGGGCGGGTGGCGTCGATCGACTACCGCGAAGTCGCGCCTCTGGCCGCATCGCGCGACATGTACCTCGATGCCAACGGCACGCTGACCAACAAGAGTCTCGTGGGCGCGCTGGCGGTCGGCGTTCCGGGCGCGGTGGCGGGGATGTCCGACGCACTGGCGAAATACGGCACGATGTCGCTGCACGACGTGATGCAACCCGCGATCAAGCTCGCCACCGAGGGATTCGTCGTCGACAGCGCGTTCACCCGCGGCCTTGGCGCGGCCAGGAAATTGATTGGGCAGTTCGCCGGCGCGAAGGTATTTCTGCCGAACGGCGCGCCCCTCGCGCCCGGTACGTTGCTCAAGCAGCCGGAGCTGGCGCGCACGCTCACGCTCATCGCCGATCAGGGGCCACGCGCGTTCTACGAGGGCCCGATCGCCGATCAGATCGTCGCGCAGATGAAGCAGGACGGCGGCATCATCACGAAGGAAGATTTGAAGCGCTACAAGTCCGAGTGGCGCGAGCCGATCACCGGCACGTATCGCGGCTACACGCTCTATACCATGCCGCCGGCATCGAGCGGCGGCATCACGATGCTCGAGACGATGAACCAGCTCGAGACGTTCAGCGCGCTCCCCGACTTCAACAGCGCGAAGTACAAGCATCTGCTGGCCGAGACGTTCAGGCGGTCGTTCATCGACCGCAATACGAAGCTCGGCGATCCGGCGTTCGTGAAGGTTCCGGTGGCCGAGCTCACGAGCAAGAGCTACGCGAAGACGCTCGCCGCCGCGATCGATCCGAATCATGCGTCGCGCACGCCGGCCTTCAATGTCAGCGCCGAGCCCATGCACACGACGCATTACTCGGTGGTGGACGGAAGCGGCAACGCGGTGTCGACGACCACCACGCTCAATGGCGGCTTCGGTGCGGGGACGTTCGTCGAGGGCGCCGGTTTTTTCCTGAACAACGAGATGGACGATTTCGCGGCGCAGCCCGGGAAGCCGAACCAGTTTGGCTTGGTGCAGGGCGAGGTGAACGCGATTCAGCCGGGCAAGCGCATGCTGAGCGCCATGTCGCCGACCATCGTGCTCGATCCGAGCGGCAAGCTGCTGCTCGTCGTCGGCGCCGCGGGCGGACCAACGATCATCACCGGCGTCACGCAGGTGATCCTCAACGTGATCGATCATCACATGAGCCTGGCCGACGCGATGTACGCGCCGCGCGTGCATCACCAGGCGTGGCCGGATTCGCTGACCTACGAGTCAGGTGGGCTCAGCGCGAGCGCCGCCGATTCGCTCTCCATGATGGGACACGGACTGCGCAAGGTCGGCGGCCTCACCAACGTCAACGCGGTGATGCGCGCACCGAACGGCAAGTGGGTCGGTGTGTACGAGCCGCGGTCGACGGGCGGCGCGATCGGATATTGATCGGCCGCCCGAGGGGAGCGCGCTATGGCGTCACGCGGCCAATGACCATGGTGTACGTGCCGCGGGACGCGTCGGCGAACTCGTGCGCCATCCAGACGCTGCCGTCGCCTTTTGGATCGATCGACGCGGTCGTGTAGTCGACCGTCGACGCCGCGAAGTAGGTGCGCGTCGTGGGCTGTGTCTCGTTGGCCCACGTCGTCATCGGGATGAAGTCGCCTTTCATGAGCACGCGACTCCGTTTGAGGCCGCGCGAGTCGGCGTACATCACGCTGTAGCGCGCCTCGGGATTGAGGGGCTGCGCCGTCTGGATGCCGGTACGCCCGTACACAAAGACCATGTCGCCGTTTTTCGTCACGGACATCGCCGACCGCTCGTAGCTCACGAGATCGTTTGGATCGTCGTCGCTCGCGTTCCGGCCAAAGAACGTGTCGAGAAATCCACGCGCCACGTCCGCGGAGATGTGCGGAACGCCGCCATTCGCGGCAATGATCAGCGGCAGACGCAGCACGCGCACGCTGTATCGCGCGGCGGTCATGTTCGGCACGCGCGCCGTGATCAGCGTCGCGCCGCAGAAGTAGATGTTGTTGCCG
Organism: Gemmatimonadales bacterium; assembly: GCA_038228795.1. Lineage (GTDB taxonomy): Bacteria > Gemmatimonadota > Gemmatimonadetes > Gemmatimonadales > Gemmatimonadaceae > JALZAE01. The sequence continues at coordinate 90,731 of JBBROY010000016.1, read as the reverse complement.
CGCCGCATGGGAAAGGCATTGATGCCCGGCGTACCGTTGGGCACGTCGGCGGTGCTGTGCTCGAGCGCGGGCAGGGCGTTGATGTCCGACGGCGTGGCGAATGAATACATCTCCACGGTCGTGCCCGAGTTGCGCGTCACGTGATTCCACTTGCCCGATACCGCGCCAAGGTTGACGACCGGCATCACGCTCCCGCCAGTCTCCTCGGCGTAGATCTTTCGATTGGTCGGACGGGGACGTCCCTTCTTCATCGAGTCGAGCGAGAAGACGTACATCGTCGGCGTCGGCCCTTCACGCTTGTGCGTCGTCTGATAGCTGTTGTGCGCGACGACGACGGCGCCGTTCTGCGCCGAGACGCGCGGCCAATCCGAGTAGTTGGTCTCGGTGGTCATGTAAAGATGAAAGCCATCCCGCGGATCCTCGGTTTTCGAGATGCCCATCGCCACGAAGCGCCGAACCCATGGGTCCGTCGTCTGCAGCGTGTCCGCTTTCTTGTAGCCCGTGTTGGCGCGCACCGCCGAGAGGATGAGGAAGCGCTTGCTCCCCGCATCGAACACGACGCGCGTGTCGTAGAACTCGTTGATGCAGGGCGTCGGCTTGGACGCGTTGGTCGGATCACACCCCACGCCGCCGTCGGGTCCGATGCCGAGGTGCCGGTTGATGTTGGTTTCGTTCGTCTTGCCATTCGCCAGCGTGTCCGAGATGAATCCGGCGAAGAGCTCGAGCGGGTCCATCTTGGTCTTCTCGCCGTTCTTGCTCGGGAGGAGCACGCCCTGTTTGTCGAAGAAGCCGATCTGGTGATCCTGCGTGACGACGAGATACTTGAAGCCGGCAGCGATCATCGGATCGTAGTCGTAGTTGTCGATGCCGCTCTTCTTCGCGGAAACATCGAGCGCGGGCGACAGACTCCCCGGACCAGGCGGTCCGGGCGGGCCCGGAGGCGGCGCAAACTCGGGCCGATCGAGGACGGGGCCGGCGCTGAGCAGCGGGCGTGCGGAGCGGACCGCCGTTTCATCGGGCTCGGCGCGCTGCCGCGCCAGGTTGCTCGCCTGCAGCGACTGCAGCACCGCGCTCGACATGCTGGCCATTGCCGCCGGGGCCGAGCCCCACTCGCTCTGCAGCAGCGCCACTGCGTCGTCACGCCACGCGATCACCTTGAGCGTTTTGTCGGAGAGCTGCATCGCCGTGAAGAGACGGTCGGTGCCGATCGTCGCGATGTCGAGGAGGCTGACCTTCCCCGCATCGATGCTTCCGAGTCGCGTCAGCGCGCCGATCCCTTCCCAGTCGATGAGACGAAGTGTGCCGTCGGCCAGCGAGGTCGCGGCGATGAGTTGGGTCGTCGCGCGTGTGGTGAGCGCGGAGACGTCGATCGTGCCCGCGGTCGTCGCCGAGCGCGGCGCGATAGTGCCGGCCGCGTCGGCATCCCAGGTGCGCAGATCGAGCGTTCCGGCCGCGGTTCGCGCCAGGGTGGCGAATCGCCCGTACGACAGCACCGACACGTCGACGCGAGAGATGGCGCTCCCCGCCGCGTTTCCGCGACGCGTGAAAGTGCCGCTCGCGTCGACATCCCACACCGTGACGCCGAGCGTGCCGTCGCTCTTTTTGCTCGCGGTAGCGACGCGCGTCGCGTTGATCGGCGTGATCGAGATGAACGTGGCGAGATCGCCGGTCACGTCGTGGAGCCTGGTGACCGCGCCCGCGTCGGTGACCTGCCAACTGATGAGCTTCATCTTCCCATCGTCCTCTCGCACGGCGGTGATCGCCAGATTCCGTCCGAGCCCGGCGACGGCGACCTCGCTGATCGCGCCCGCGCCCGCGCTCCCCACTCGCGTGATCACCGCGGTAGCGCCACTGTCCACATCCCAGGCGATCACCTCGAGTGACTGCGATCCGTTTCGCACCGCGGTGACGATGCGGTCGCGACCCATCTGCGAGATCGCGATGCGATCGACCGCGCCCGCTTTGCCGGTGCTCAGCCGCGAGATGGAGCCATCGGCGGCGAGCCCCCACACAATGGCGTCGAGACTGCCGGCATCGGTGCGGACCGCGGTGACCGCCCGCTCGGGTCCGATCGGCGCGACGGTGACCAGGGAAACGATGCCGGCGGTGTTGTCGCCGAGTCGCTTGAGATGACTCTGCGCGTTGGCGTTTACAGTGGAAGCGAGCGACACCAATGCGAGGGCGGCGGTGACGCGAATGTAGGAGGGCATGTTTGAGCTCCGTTCGAGATCGCGATCTACGTGTACGATCGGTTCGTGTGTATAGCTCGAATGGGTCGCAGACGTCAGTGCGCCGCGCGTGAGACAATTTTTAGATTACGCGCGATTCAGCCATGCTCGGCGAAAAGGGGTCGGCGAATTTCTCGGCGCATCCGGCCCATCTTCGTGGAGCCTTCGCGGACTCCGGCCCTGCGCGATGCACGAAGGGCCGAGCGATCGCTCGGCCCTTCGTTGCTGCGGTAGGACAAACCGAGAACTAGTTGGACGTAGTGATCGTCGCCGGCGCGTTGAGCTTGATGGTGAAGCGACCGCCGCTCGGCAGACAGAACTCGTAGTTACCAGTGACCGCGGCGGCGCCGGCGCCGGCCGCGGCGCCAGTCGCGGCACCGATGACCGTGCCCTTGGTGCTGTGACCGATGATCTGGCCGGCGATGGCGCCGATGATCGCGCCGCCGATCACCTTTTTCGCATCGTCACCCTTGGTCGACGTGCGCACCGATTCCATCGACGGAACGGAAGTAATCGCCGCGTCGACGGGAAAGCTCTTTCCGTTCATCGAGATGCTCAGCACGGAGAGGCCGAGCTCACCCTTGTCGTTCGAGTTGTCGCTGCGCTTGACCGACGTGACCTGAAGAACAGCCTTCGCGCCGGCGGGGATCATCGCGCCATTCGTGCCCGATACCGACTCGGAGACGTCGGCGGTGAAGCGGTCGCCCGGCTTGAAGGTGTTGGTGCATACCCGTTGGGTGGACGCGAGATTGATCGACGTTCCCGCCGCGATTGTGGCGAGCGAGCCTTCACTGCCCCGCGTACCGCGCTCGACCGTATTGCCGGACCGGGTGACCGTCGGGGTGGTAGGCGCTGGCGTGTGCGTTGCCGCCGGCGGATTCGTAGCCGGACGCGGGCGCGGACGGGGCGGGACCGTGCGCGGTGCCGGTGCGGGCGTCACAGGCGCGGGCGCCGGCGTCGGGACATCTCTGAGCTGTGGCTGCGAAGTCGTGTCCTTGTTCGCCAACGCGAGATCGCGCGAGAGCGCGCTGTCCTTGGTCAGCGTCGAATCGGCCGCCTTGTCCTTACATGCGCCGGCCGCCAACGCCAGCACGAGCGTAGGGATCAACCAGGTCTTTCGTTGCATATCTTTCCTCCCCAATAGGGAAACAGCACGGAGTTAGAGGTCGCGCAAATGCGCGTAGCAAACACCTTTAGGGTGGCAACTGTGGTGCCACGGTTCACGACGTTAACGGTGCCCACCTCCGGCAACCCTCTAATAACCGGCTTGACTCAGAAAGTTGCACTTAGGGTGGGCGATTCCGGTTGATGCGCGGCTATTCTGCCGGCTTTGTCGGCGCGCTAAGCTTCCCTCCATGAATCCTGTCTTGGCCGACCAAACTTCGTTCGAAAAGCGGTTCCACACGTTGCAGGAGCAGCACGAAGAGCAGGCGCGCGCGATCACCGAGATGCGGAATCAGGATGCGCTCAAGACGCAATTCCTGTCGAACATTTCGCACGACCTGCGCACCCCGCTCACCGCCGTCATCACGCACGCCGAGATCCTGCGCGATGGACTACTGGGAGATTTGAACGACCGGCAGCGCGACAGTCTGACCGGGATCATCAGCGGCGGCCGGCAGCTGCTCGACATGGTGAACGAGATCCTCACTTACGCGCGCGGCGCCGCCAACCAGCTCTCGCTCGGCCGGTCGGACTTCACGATCGACGAGGTGATCGAGCAGGTCGCGGCGATGAGCGAAGCGCTGGTCTCGAAGAAGGGGCTGATTCTCGAGGTGCGCATCGCGCCGGAGCTGCCGCCGCTGTTCGCCGACAAGGACAAAGTCGCGCACATCCTCGGCAACCTCGTCGGCAATGCGATCGATTTCACCCCCGAGGGAGGCCGGGTCTGGCTGCATGTCACTCGCATGACCGGACCGCGGGGCGATTCGCTGCGGATCGAAGTCGGCGACAGCGGCATCGGCATCGCCGTCGAGCATCACGAGCTGATTTTCCGCGAATTCGCGCAAGTCGATGCGTCCGCTTCGCGGCGCCACCACGGAACGGGCCTCGGCCTCGCCATCGCGCGCAAGTTCGTCGAGCTGCACGACGGCACGATCTGGGTGCAGAGCGCGCTCGGGCACGGGAGCCGCTTCTTTTTCACGATTCCCCTGCGAGCCGCGCCGGCGACGGATCCGTGAGGGATGCCCCGCACGTGCTGCTGGTCGAGGACAGTGCACTCGTGGTGGGCGCACTGCGCATACTGCTCGAGGCCAGCGGGCATCGCGTCTCGTCGGCTGGGACGGTGAAGGAGGCGATCGCCACAGCCGAGCTCGATCCGCCGAACGTGATGCTGCTCGATCTCACTCTGCCCGACGGCGACGGTCTCGACGTGTTGTCGTCCCTCGCCGGGCGAGGTCACGCGCCGCCGGTCACGGTCGCCGTCACGGGACACGATGAAGCGAGCGTGCGCGAGCGCTGCCTCACCGCCGGCTGCACACAGGTGCTCACCAAGCCAATCGCCGCGATGAAGCTGCCAGGCCTGATCGATGAATGGCTGAGCGCGTACCGGGTGCGCACATCCGAGTGACGCTCGGCGGATCGGTGGCGAAAGTCACTGGCAGCGCCCCAGCACCTGACAGCAATACGCCTCGCCAGCCCTACAATTTTCCTCGCAATGCATCAGGCGTCATTCCCTGCAACCAGCCCGAGAGTGACGTGATCGAGCCCGTCATGAACAGGATGCCGACGATCACCAGCAGTACGCCGCCGATGCGATTCGCCCAGATCATTCCGCCACGATACTTGCGGAAGAACGCCATGAAGCGGTCGATCGCAATGGCGGAGAGCACGAAGGGAATCGCGAGGCCGAGTGAATAGGCGAACAGCAGCACGACGCCGCGATGCCAGTCGGCGGTGCTCGATGCGTAGGTGAGGATCGATCCGAGGATGGGCCCAATGCAGGGCGTCCAGCCCGCGCCGAACGCGAGACCGACCAGCACGGTGCCCAGATAGCCGACGGGCTTGTCGGCCAGATGCACCCGGCGCTCCATGCCGAGAAAGTCCAATTTGATGACGCCCAGCAGGTACAGTCCGAACAGCACGATCAGCGCGCCGCCGATGCGGCTGATCCAGTCGCGATAGGCAAAGAAGACGCGCCCGATCACCGTCGCCGAGGCGCCGAGGAGCAAAAAGATGATCGTGAATCCGGTGACGAAGAGCAGGGAGTGGACGATCGCCGTGCGGCGCGCTCCCTGCACTTCGTCCAGGCTCATTCCCGTGATGAAGGTGACGTAGCTCGGGATGAGCGGTAGCACGCAGGGCGAGACGAAGCTGAGTAGCCCCGCGCTGAACGCGAGCAGCAGCCCAAACGAGGCGGACGAGTCCAAATGCAGTCTCCGGTGCAGGAGCGGCGCGGCCACAGACGGATGGGGCCGCTCCTCAGGTGGTACTACGACATAAAATATCGCGCGTTCCGCAAGGAACAGCGAGTGCGCGACGACCGCCGTGGTCTCGTGATGCTGCAGATCGACGCGCTCGCCTACGCCGATCTGCGCCGCGCGCTGGAGCTGGGCTACTGTCCGACAATCGCGAGGCTGCTGCGCGACGACCACTTCTCGGTGCGCCGCTGGATCTGCGGTCTCCCCTCGGCAACACCGTATTGCCAAGCGGGCATCTTTCACGGCGAGAATGGCGGTATTCCCGGATTTCGCTTTTACGACAAGAGCGAATCGCGCGTGATCACGTGCAACGCGCCGCAGGGGGTGCAGTACATCCGCGACCGCATCCACGCGCCCGGCGCGCTCGCCGGCGGATCGAGCTACGTCAATCTGCTCGATGGCGACGCGCAGACAGTCGCCTTCACCGTGGCGACGCGCGAAAAGATGTCGGTCTATCGCAGACTGGGCGGCACGCGGATGGCGCTACTGATGCTCGTGCACCCGATCCGCATGGTGCGCATCGTCCTGCAGTCGGCCCGCGAGTGGGTGCGCGAAGATCTGGAGCGCACCTTCGCCGGATTACGCGGCCGCGTGACGCACTCCGAAGGGATTTTTCCATTCGTGCGCATTCTCAGCAACGTGGTCGTGCGCGAGCTGCAGACCATGGCGATTTTGCTCGACATCTACCTTGGCGTGCCGGTCATCTACAGCACGTACATGCAGTACGACGAGCTGGCGCACCACTTCGGGCCGTCGAGCAAGCAGGCGCTGAAGGATCTCAAGCGCACCGACGCGCGCATCCGCGAGATTTGGCGCATGATGCGCGCGGTGAGCTCGCGCCGTTACGATCTGGTGCTCCTCTCCGACCACGGCATGACGCCGGCGGTGAGCTACCGCGTTCGCTTCAAGGAATCGTTGGGCACCACGGTGCGCCGCATCCTCGATGGATTGGTGGCGCGCACTGGCGAGCCTCCGCCAACCATGCTGGCCAGCTTCGCCGTGGATTCCGAGTACGCCGACCTTCCCGCGCAGACGGTCGACGCGATCGCGGAAGCGAGCGGCGCAGAGCCCGGACGCAGGACGCGGCGCGCACTGGCTCGGCTCCGCGATTGGGTGCGCAGCCGTTATGGCCTGCGCGAGCTGATTTTTCCGGAAAAGTACAAGATCGACACGCGGCACGAGGTGGTGGTGACCTACAGCTCGTGTCTCGCGCTCGTCTACTTCGCCGACGTCGACGAGCAGCTCTCGTTAGGCGATGTTCAGCGCGATCCCCGAAAGTGGCATCTCTACGCCGAGCTGCTCGCCCATCCGGGCATCGGCCTGGTGGCGACGCGCACCGAGGAGGGCGCGGTACACGTGGAAAGCACCCGCGGCCGCGCGATCATTCGCGGCGACGTGGCGGAGGTGACCGGTGTCGGCAACCCACTCGAGCTATACGCCACCGACGCCGCCATTCTGCGGGCGATTCACGATCTCGTTCAGCAGCCCAACGCCGGCGACCTCGTGCTCTTCGGCGCCTATGATGGCTATGAGATCATCAGCTTCGATGACCAGGTCGGAGCCCACGGATCGGCGGGTGGCGACCAGATGTACCCGTTTCTGGTGTCGCCTCGGGAGCTTGGCTTGGAGAAGGAGCGGATCGAGGACGCACGGGACATACATCGCGTTTTGATGACGCGGTATTGAAAGCGCAGTTACGAGCGGATCTCAGCCCTGAATTCATCCCCGGTCATGCGCGCGGCTTCGCTCGCCTCGCCCGCCCGGCGCGTCACGCCGCGCACCACATCGTCGATCGTGTCGAGCGGGGCGTCGGCCTCGGCGACGACTTCGGTTTCCCACTTGCCGCGGTCGATTCCCTTGAGGGTGAGGCGGTAGCTCGCGCGATAGACGATGAGGCGAGACGCGGATGGCGAAGGGCGCGGCGGCTGGGCTGGCGACTCCGGCGGCGGGGGCGCATCGGCCGGGCTCGGGTGGACTTCGCCCTCATCGTCGGTGTCGAGCGGTGGGTCGGTGGTGAGCCACGAGTCATCCGGCGCGTCGGGGGCATCGCCGCCCACGGGTCCGGGTCCGGTGTGGCGGACCGCGATCACGGCGACGCCCGATTCCTTGCCGCCCTGCTTGATCGGCGCGAAGAGATGCACCTCCTCGACCAGCGCCACGTCGACGTGCTCGGCGATGGCGCGGAGGAAGCGCTGCGTCGAATCGCTCTGCGTGTCGTTGCCGGGCTTGGTCATCATGTAGAGGCCGGAGTGGGGGGGCGGGTGGCGGTGCGGTTGGCCATGCCGCGCGCATCGAGCTCGCGCTCGACATAGAGCCGGAGGATGTGAAGAAAATCCTGCGCGTTGGTGACCACGCCAAACGCTTGATGCGTGCCGCGATCCTTGAGCTTGCTGACCACGAACTCCGACGAGTCCACGCAGATGGTCGTCAGCTCGCGCAGCGATCCGTCGGGCTCCGTGACGAACGCCGGAAGCATGTTGCCGGTGGCGATCGCGTGCAGCGCCGTTGCGATCAGGATCGCCATCGTCGCCCTCGTGGTGTGCCGCTTCATCGCGTCCTGGCCTGCGAGCACGTCGGCGTAGACGCCGGGCAGTGGGCCGTCATCCCGGATCGAGCCGGTAAGCACGTACGGAACCTTGTGCACGACGCATGCGTGCATGATGCCGCCGGTGATGATCCCCTGCTCCACCGCGCGCTCGATCGAGCCCGCCGCGCGCACGCGATTGATCGCGCGCATGTGCAGTCCGTGACCGCCCTGTGTCGATTCTCCCGAGCCCGTCATGCCGAGCGTGGTGCCGAAGATTGAGGCCTCGATGTCGTGGACCGCGACCGCGTTGCCGGCGAGCAGCGCGCTGACGAAACCGTTGGCGATGAACCAGGTCATATCGGACCGCGCGCGCGAATGGACGAGCGCGGGCCCCGTCACCCAGATCGGATAGCCGCCGCGGGCGCGCTCCTCGACCAGCAACAACGCCATCTGCTGGTAGTCGATCGGCTTTTCGCGCGAGACTTCGCTCGACATGAACTTGAACTCGCCGCCGCCCTCCACCGTCTCGCGCATGAAGGCATGCGCGTCGACGTAGACGCCTTGCGACCCATCTTCCGCCACGCCGATCGCCACGCGCTCTCCCGCCATCACGCGGCGCATCTCCTTCACGCGCAGCGCGCCGGCGGCATCGATCACCAGCGCGCCGTCCATCCGCGGCTCGAGCGGCATGCGCCACGCGCCGTCGATGCGGACGTAGGTAGGCAAGTTCGTGGTCGAGAAAAATCCTTCGGGCAGCACGCCGTCGGCGGGCGCGGCCTGGAAGCGCGCGTCGGGCGCATTCGAGAACTGCGCGATGGAGAAATCAGGTGGGGTGAAGGGCACGGGGGAAAGATCGTAGGTGCTAGGTGCTAGGGGCTAGGTGTTGGGTGGGCGAGTTGAGATCCGGCGCCCAAGCACCTCAGCACCTCAGCACCTAGCACCTGGCACCTTCCTTCTCAGCGCACGAATATTCGAAATGCAATTCACCCATCTCGGCGCAACGGGCGCCACCGTCTCCCGCATCTGTCTCGGCTGCATGAGCTACGGCACATCCAAGTGGCGGCCGTGGATTCTCGACGAAGCGGACGCGAAGCCGTTCTTTCGGCGTGCGATCGAGGCCGGCATCAACTTCTTCGACACCGCCGACATGTATTCGTTGGGCGTGAGCGAGGAGGTGACGGGGCGCGCCCTGCGCGAATTCGGCAATCTCGACCAGATCGTGCTGGCGACGAAGGTGTTCTATCCGATTTCCGATGCGCCCAACATGGGCGGGCTGTCGCGCAAGCACATCGTGCAGGGGTGCGAGGCCAGTCTCAAGCGGCTGGGCGTCGACACGATCGACCTGTATCAGATCCATCGATTCGACCCAACGACACAGATCGAGGAAATGCTCGGCGCGCTCGATCATCTGGTTCGCAGCGGCAAGGTGCGCTACATCGGCGGGAGCTCGATGTGGGCGTGGCAGTTCGGCAAGGCGCTCAGCATCTCCGAGCGCAATGGATGGGCGCGCTTCGTCACCATGCAGAATCACTACAACCTCCTCTACCGCGAAGAGGAGCGCGAGATGATTCCCCTCTGCTCCAGCGCTGGTATCGGACTCCTCCCCTGGTCACCGCTCGCGCGCGGGCTGCTGGCGGGCGCGCGCACATCGCTCGGCGACCGCGACTCCACCCCCCGCGCGGGCTCCGACAGCTACGGTCACAAGTTGTACGACGAGCCGAGCGACTGGGATGTGGTCGAGGCCGTGGGCGCGATAGCCAAGGAGCGAGGCGTTGAGCCGGCCGAGATCGCGCTCGCGTGGCTGCTGTCGAAGCCCACCGTCACCGCGCCGATCGTCGGCGCGACGAAGCTCGCGCACCTCGAAACCGCCATTCGCGCGGTCGATCTATCGCTCTCGGCCGACGAGATCGCGCGGCTCGAAGCGCCGTACCGCCCGCACTCGGTGCGCGGACACGAGTGACGCCCGGCGATCAGTAGACGCCGAGGTCCTTCGCGACGACGACGGGGCCGGAGTAGTGCTGGCGAATCTCGCGGATGAAATCCTCGTCGCTCGCGCCGGGAGGACCGAGGTGATAGAGCACCAAGAGTTTCGGCCGCGCGCGCGCCGCGAGCTCACCGAGCTCGATCGCCGTCGTGTGCGCGTTGTGGTGGTAGCGCTGCCAATCGGCCGTGCGTTTGTCGAGGCTTGCCGCGACCGTCGCTTCGTGCACCAACACGTCGCAGCCATTGCAGGCCGTCACCACCGAATCGCTCGCCCGCGTGTCGCCCGACACCACGATGCTCCGATCCTTCGTATCGAAGCGATATCCGTAGGAGTGCGCCCAGTTGGCGTGCGGCACCGCGAAGGCACGGACTGTCACGTTGCTATCGCGATAGACGATGCCCGGCTTCACGTCGCGCCCGATCACGCGCCAGCCCGTCTTGTTGGTCGGTTCGAGACCGGTCGTGCGATTGTGAACATCGGCGGAATAGGCGGCGGCGAGATGCTCCGTCATCGCGCGAAGCCCGGGAGGACCGAACGCCTTGAGCGGCACCGCGCGGCCGAGCGTCCACGGTGACATCATCAAGTCGGCCAGACCAACGGTGTGGTCCGAGTGCAGGTGCGTGATAAACACCACCGCGAGCTTCGGCGCGGCAAGGGCAGCGATGCCGTTGCGTTGCGCACCGGCGGCGCGCCTGACGACTCCCGGGCCGGCATCGACGAGGTACGGAGTACCGTTGATGACGATCGCCACGCTCGGTCCCGAGCGATCGGGACTGGCGTTGGGGTTGCCGCTGCCGAGTACGACGACGCGCGTCGAGTCCTGCGCGCCCAGCGCGAGCGGTGAAGCGAGGGCGAGGAGCCCGGCGACCAAGGGTCTGGCGAGAGGTGTGTGCATACGGAAGAATGAAGCACTGGAAGGCAATCGGTAATCCGTCTTTCGCGATTCGCACACGCCACGCCCCACAAGCGAGCAAATCACGCGGCGCGACAGTTCGCACGATTCTCTCCTTCGGTGAAGTCGCGAAGCTGCGAAGCCGGGCGGCGACGCGCTACTCGCCCGCACCCCAACCCCTAGCCCCCAGCCCCCAGTCCCTAAAGCAAAGCGACCGGATCCCGATCCAGCGCCACCCGCATCTCGTTCCTCGACGGCACCTCGAACTTCTCGGCGAAATACCGGGCGACCGATGTCAGCATGGAGGCATGATCGCTCTTCAGCATGAGGTGCCACCGCCAACGTCGCTTGATCCGCTCGATCGGACAGGGGGCGGGGCCGATCACCGTCACGGAGTCGACACCGCGCGCCTGCATCAACCGCCGAATCCAATCCGCGCCGGCGATCGCCAGCCGCGCCGTTTCATCTTCGACATGTCCGCTGAAGATGACGTTCATCAGCCGGATCGTCGGCGGATACGCCGGATGCGCGCGCGCCGGAAGCTCCTCCGCCACGAACGCGTGATAATCGTGCGTCACGGCGCAACGCACGGCGTGATGTTCGGGCACCCGCGTCTGGATGATCACCGCCCCGCCCTTCGGGCCGCGGCCGGCCCGACCCGCCACCTGGCTCATCAGTTGAAAGCTCCGCTCGCTGGCGCGGAAGTCCGGCAGGTTGATCCCGACATCCGCATCGATCACGCCGACGAGCGTCACGTTCGGGAAATCCAACCCCTTGGCGATCATCTGCGTGCCGAGCAGAATCTGCACCTCGCCGCTCGCCACCCGGTCAAGGATTTCGGCGTGCGCCCACTTCCCGCTCGTGGTATCGACGTCCATGCGCGCGATGCGCGCCGACGAGAATCGCTCGGCCAACAACTTCTCGACCTGTTGCGTGCCAAGGCCGCGCTGCTTGACCGTCGAGCCCCTGCACCGCGCGCAGATCTGCGACGGCGGCTCCTCGTGCTGGCAGTAGTGGCAGACGAGCCGCTCGGGACTCTTGTGATAGGTGAGCGTAATGCTGCAGTTCGGGCACACGCGCACGTCGCCGCAATCCTCGCACTGCACGAACGACGCGTAGCCCCGCCGATTGAGCAGCAGGATGCTCTGCTCGCCCAACAGCAATCGCACGGAGATCGCGTTCTCCAGCGGCTCGGTGATCACGCGGCGGAATGCCGCCACGCCCGGATCGATGCCGAACGTCGATGACATCGCCTTGTTGGCCTTTCGCAAGTCGACCACCTCGACCTGCGGCAGTGCTCCGGCGCCGACGCGATCGGGCAGCGACAGCAGCGTGTACTTCCCGCTTGCCGCGTTCTGCCAGCTCTCCAGGCTCGGCGTGGCGCTGCCGAGCACGACGACCGCGCGCTCCATCTGCGCGCGTACCACCGCGACCTCGCGCGCGTGATAGCGTGGCGTCTCGCCATTCTTGTAGCTCCCCTCGTGCTCTTCGTCGACCACGATCGCGCCGAGGTTCGCCAGCGGCGCGAAGATCGCCGATCGCGCGCCGACGGCGATCCGCTTGTCGCCGCGCTGCAGGGCGAGCCACGCGTCGTAGCGCTCGCCGTCGCTAAGCGCCGAGTGCAGCACCGCGACCTTGTCGCCGAATACGGCGCGGAACCTGTCCACTGTCTGCGGCGTGAGCGCGATTTCCGGAACCAGCACGATCGCGGTCTGTCCGCGGCGGTCGACGATCTCGCGCAACAGCTCGATGTAGACGAGCGTCTTCCCGCTTCCCGTGATGCCGTGCAGCAGCAGCACGTCGCCGCCCTTCGCGGAAGCCAACGCCTCGATCGCCGCGCGCTGCGCCGCCGTCGGCGGGTGCGGCGCCGCCGGCTGCGCGGGACGCCGCGCGAAGGGATCGCGGTTCACGATCTCGTCCTGCACCGTCACCAGCCCCTTCTCGACCAGTCCCTTGAGCACGCTCTCCGATACGCCCAGCTGCTCCGTGAGATGCTCGACCGTCGAGCGGCCGCCTAACGAGTCGATCAGTTCGTACAACTCGCGCTGGCGCTTCGCCCGTCCGAAAATCTCGTCGCGCTCGCGCAGTGATGGCAGCTCGCGCCCGAGCACGGCGACCCGCTGCGTCTTGCGCACTGGAGTCGGCGCCGCGATGCCGGTGAGGGCCGCGGGCAGCATCGATCGCAGAACGACGCCAAGCGGCACCACGTAGTACTCGGCGATCCACCGTCCCAACTCGAGCATCGCGGCAGAGAGTACCGGGCCGGTGTCGGGCGCGTCGATGATCGGCTTCGGCTTGGCGGCGCCGTCGCCGCTCGCCTCGCCGAGGCAGATGCCAATCGCGTGCTTGTTGCGCACCGGAACGACCACGCGCGAGCCGGCCACGGGCGCGTGCCGCACCGGGCCATCGACGCGATAGGTGAAGGTCTGGAAGAGCGGGAGCGGGAGCGCGACCTCGATCAGCGCCGCCACGCGTTCGCGCGCGAGCGGCTCCGCGGTCATGCTCGCGTAACGCCGAATCCCGGGGCGCTGGGGATCGCGATCTGCCCGCCGGCGATCGTCGCGCCGCGATACGGATCGTCCGAGAGCAGCGCGGCGCCGTCGAGATCGGCGAAGTCGAGAAGAGGCGCCAGATGGGCCGCCGCGGTAATCCCCACGCTCGTCTCGATCATGCAGCCCATCATCACCAGCAGCCCGTGACTGCGCGCGGTGTGAATCATCCGCAACGCTTCGCGCGGTCCGCCGCACTTGGCGAGCTTGATGTTGATGCCGTCGACGACGCCCACCATGAGAGGAATGTCGGCGCTCGTGATGCACGACTCGTCCGCGATGATCGGCAGTGGCGAGCGCTCGCGTACAAAGCGCAGCCCTTCGAGGTCCGTGGCCGCCAACGGCTGTTCGACAAACTCCACATCGTACTCGATCAACAGCTCGATCATCGCCAGTGCGTGCTTGGGCGTCCACGCCGCGTTGGCATCGACGCGCAGGATCTTGTCCGGCGCCTCCTCGCGAATGATGCCGATGATCTCGTCGTCGCGATCGCTACCGAGCTTGACCTTGAGAATCGGATACTCGGCCGCCTCCTTCACCTTTTGACGGAGCTCGTCGTCGCTGCCGATGCCGATCGTGAAGGACGACGGGCACGCGCGGTCGGCCGAGAGGCCGAGCACTTTGTAGAACGGCGCGCCCAGTCGCGTGCACTGCAGATCGAGCAGCGCCTGATTCACCGCGGCCTTGGCCGCGCCGTTGTAGCGGATGAGCGCGTTGATCTCGCGCTCGACATCCTCGATTGACCAGGCGTCGGCCTTTTCGAGAATCGGCTGCATCTGTGCCAGTGCGGCGATCACCGTCTCGGCGGTCTCGCCGTAGAATCTGCTCGGCGCCGCCTCACCGATTCCCGTCGCGCCATCGGCATCGGTAATGGTCACGATGACGACGCGGAATTCCGACCGTCCGCCCCGCGCGATGGTGAAGGTGTGCTTCGTGTGGACGGTAACGATCTCGTGGGCGAGCTTCATGCGACAATATAGACGGTGCGAGGCGCGCCCTGCGAGGGGCGCACATCGCACCGGTATTCAATCAGATCGCAACGCCACGTTCGGGTCGACCTTCGACGCGCGGAGCGCCGGAATCAGGCTCGCGCTGAGCGCCGCGCCGAGCAGCACGATGATGACGATGGCGTAGACGGCGGGATCGCGCGGCGACTCGTTGAAGAGCAGTGGCTTCACCCAGCGCGCAGCCAAGAGCGCCAGCAGACCGCCAAGCGCGACCCCGACGACGCCGACCAGCAATCCCTCGCGCACCACGAGCCGCACGATGTCGCGCAGCTGGGCGCCGAGCGCGATGCGCACACCTAGCTCGTGCGTACGCTGCGCCACGTTGTAGGCGATGACGCTGTAGAGACCGATCGCCGCCAGCGTCAACGCCAACGCGCCGAACGTCACGAACATGGTCGCACCGAGCTTCCACGAGCTCATCTCGTGCCCGATGACATCGGCGAACGGCGTGACCGTGACGTACGACGCGCCGGGCATGAGGCGCTGGAGGCGGCGGCGAATCTCGTCGGCGTGGCCGGCGCCGTCGCCTCGCACGCGTACGGAGAGTCCGCCGACATCGGGGTGGAATTGCGCCGCCGAAAGGAAATAGTAGTACTCGGGATTGTCGCTGAGCTCGTTGCTCCTGACGTTTTCGGATACACCGACGACGTAGCTGCACGGCATCGTATCCGCGCTGACCCTGACGCATTGGCCGAGCGCATTGCCGGTTGGCCACAACCGCTTCGCCATCGATTCGCTCACCACCATCGCGCCCGGCGCGTGCTCCGTATCGAGGTCGGAGATGCCACGGCCCCGAAGGATGCGCGTGCCGGACGTCGCGAAGTATTCCGTGCTGACCGCGTTGAGGTCGAACTCGCCGAGCGCGCTCACCGAGTCTATGCCGGTCACGAAGAGGGCGCCCGACCACGTGCTCCAGAACGGAATCGTGTTCCGCAGCGCCGCGTTCTCGACGCCGGGAATCGCTTTCGCTTCTTCGAGCAGCCGATGGCGCAAGGCGATCGTCGAGACGGAGTCGAGCTTCACCCCCCGCATGTTCATCTCGGCGATCACGACAGGCTGCACGTCGTAGCCGAGCCTGAGACTACGCACGTTGTGCAGCGACCGCACGAACAGTCCGGCGCCGACGAGCAGGACGACGGACAGCGCGCCCTGCATGACGAGCAGCGCGAACCGCAGCGTCGAGTGTTGATACGTCCCCTCGCGCGCGCCCGCACGGAGGCCGCCCGTCACGTCCGTGCGCCACGTTTGCGCCAGTGGCGCGAGGCCGGTCGTCAGTCCGGCGAGGAGCGCGGCGGCGCCGACAAAGAGCAACGTGCGCCCGTCGCCCGCCACGCCGGATACCGCGGCACCGTCGGCAAAGGCGGCGCGCAGCGCGGCGCCGCCCCACTGAGCGACGACGATACCGGCGACACCACCGAGGACCGCGAGTAGCACGCTCTCCGTCAGCAACTGCGAGAGCAGGCGCCCGCGGCCGACGCCGAGCGCGAGGCGCACCGCAATCTCGCGCCTGCGCCGGAGCGCACGACCAAGCAGGAGGTTGGCCACGTTGGCGCAGGCGATCAGCAAGACGATGAACGCGACTCCGCTCACCCAGGTGGCGACCTTACTCAGACTGCTCGGGTTTGGTCCCCGCTCGCTGAGAATCGAGGCGGCGATGGCCCGTGGATGAACGAGCGCGGCCGGCGGTATTTTCGAACCCTTGTCGATCTGCGCTTGGTAGCTGCGGCGGAAGGCGCTCGAGAGGTCCGCCGACGCGGCTTCGACGCTGACGCCGGGCTTCCGTTCGACGATCATGCGCATCCACGTCCATTGATAGGTGGTGTTCCACGTGCCGTCTGTGAAGTTGAGCGTGGCGCCCTGCGCGCTCCCGTGTCGCGTGATGGGGATGAAGGCGACAGGCGGCTCGATCGCCGAGACACCGACGAACCCTGGCGCCGCCACACCGATGATCGTGTATACGACCGGCCCGATCTGAAGCTGCTGCCCGAGCACATCGCGGCGAGCGCCGTACTGCGTTCGCCACAGCGCGGCGCTGAGGACGGCGACGGGCGTCGGCGCGGTCGGGACATCCTCCGCCGCCACGAAGTAGCGGCCGAGCGCCGGCGGGGCATCGAAGAACTCGAAGTAGCTCGCGCTCACGACCGCGACTTGCATCTCACGCGCGGCATCGCCCGTGCCAACGGCCATCTTCCGCCCGGCGAAGCCCGCCGTTCGCGCGAACGACCTCGTCGACGAGACGATGTCGGTGTACCGCGCGTAGCCGAGACTCGCGCTTGCCGACTCCTTGTCGCGAAAGGTTTGCATGAAATACACGCGATGCGTGGCGGCCGCGTTGCGCATCAGTGGTGGCGGACGAAACAGAAGCTGGTCGACCACGGAAAACATCGCGGCATTGGCGCCGATGCCGAGCGCCAGCGTGCCGACGACCGCCGCGGTGAAGGCGGGCTTCTTCCACAGGCCGCGCGCGGCGTAGCGGATGTCCTGCCACAACGCATCGAGCGACGCCGCGCGCCGCTCCCGGCCGATGCGCGTGCGGTCGATCGCCGCGATGCGCTCGCGGGCGCCCTGCACGTCGCCGAATCGGCGCTCCGCCTCGACGCGCGCGTCCTCCGGAGTCATCCCATTGGCCATGAGATCCCTCACCGTCATGTCGAAGTGAAAGGCGAGCTCCTCGTCGACCGAGCGGTCGACGTCGGGTGCTCCGCGGTCGATGCGCAGCGCGCGCCGGATACCGAAGATGCGTCCCATGCGTGGTCTCCCGGCTCAGGCGGTGCGCAGCACTTTGAACACCGCGCCCGCGTACTCCGTCCACCGCGCCGTTTCGATGCGGAGCTGTTTTCGCCCGAGCGCGGTGACCTGGTAGTAGCGCGCGCGGCGGTTGTTTTCGGACAGCCCCCAGTCGGCCTCGAGCCAGCCGCGCTTTTCCATGCGGTGGAGCGCGGTATAGAGCGCGCCCTCCTCGACGTGGAGCTTGGCGTCGGTGGTCAGGCGGATCCACTGAGCGACCGCGTAGCCGTGCCGCGCCCCGCGCGAGAGAGCTTTGAGGACAAGTACGTCGAGGGTGCCCTGCAGCAGGTCGAGATTGGCGGCCACGCCGGTTCCCATGAAGTGTTGATGGGAAGCATGGCGCCAGACGCACGCGCCGTCAATGCCCGAGGCGAGACGCACGCGTCAGCGCTGTGTTTGGGAAAATCGTTTGGCGTGGCGCGTGCGGCGCTTGCGTGAGGCGTGCGGAGGCGAGAGGCGAGAGGAGTACGGCGTCGTGCGGCGCAGGGCGTGCGCGTGCGGCGACCTCGTGCCGCGTGGCGAGCTGGACTCTGCTGACATCCTCGCCGCACGCCGCACGAGGTCGCCGCTCGCGCACGCAGAACGCCGCACGACGCCGTACTCCTCTCGCCTCTCGCCGCCGCCCGCCTCACGCAAGCGCCGCACGAAGGCAGTGGGCGGCCTATCCGACGGTTGGGGTAATCCCCAGCCGCCGCGACAGCCAGGCCGCCCGGTAATCGTCTCCCGCGCCAACGGCCGCCAAGTACGTGATCAGCGCGTCCGCCAAATCATTGCCGCGCTGGTAGCGCTCCGCAGGCACCTTCGCCAGGCATTTCATGGCGATTTGCGCCAAGCCACTGGGCGTGCGCGAGTCGACCACGTCCGGGCTCGGCGCCGTTTCGTGCACGTGCTTGTAGCCGATCGAGTACGAGTCGGCGCCATCGAATGGTGGGAAGCCGACCAGCATCTCGTACAGCAGCACGCCCACCGAGTACAGATCACTCCGCCCGTCGACCATCTTCCCCATCGCCTGCTCGGGCGACATGTAGTGCGGCGTGCCCATTGCGCGGCCCGTGAGGGTGAGCCGGTTGTGCGAGCGCGCCGTGGCGATGCCGAAATCGGTGATGTGCGCGTTCTTGTCCTCGTCGAACAGCACGTTGTCCGGCTTGATGTCGCGGTGCACGATGCCGCGCCGGTGCGCATAGTCGAGCGCCGTCGCCACCTGCGACGCCACGTGCGCGGCGAAGGCGTGCGAGATGCTTCCCTTCCGGGTGATCGTGTCGGCGAGCGAGCCGCCCGCCATATACGGCATCACCAGATACGGCGTACCGTCCAGCTCCCCGTAGTAGACGATCGAGCAGATGAGCGGATGGAAGAGCTGCGACGCCGACTCGGCTTCGCGGCGGAAGCGCTCGCGCATCTCGTCGTCACGCGCCAGGTGGGCGAGCAGCACCTTGATCACGAGCGGCCTACCCAGCTCGGTGTGGCGGGCGAGGTAGACTTGCGCCATCCCGCCCGTGGCCAGACGGCGGTACACGCGGTAGCGGCCGCCCGTCGCACGCCGCAGGAGATCGAGCTCCTCGTCCGGCTTCTCGCGTGGCGCGTCGGACAGCTCCGGCAGCTCGTTCGCGCACCGTGTGCAGTTCACCGCGCTGGCGCGATTCCACGTTCCGCACTCAGGACAGAACATCCATTACACTCCGAAGTCCATCCGCACGAAATCGAACGGAGCCCATGGTCCCGTCAGCTCGAAGGCCAACCCGGTGCTGCGCCTGTTCTGCTCGCCCACCTGCTCCCGAAATTCGTCCCACGTATCACGGGGAACGAGAAACGCGCCGCTCAGCAGCGCCGGCGGATCGCCGCGCTCGCGCAGCGGCATCGCCGCCGCGGCCATCTTGCCAAGATGGCGAAAGCACTCGGCCGCCGCGGCGCCGTGGTCCGCACTGCGGCGGGGACGCTCGACGTCTTCGGCCTCGGTGATGTGCACGCGCGCCTCGCAGCGGCCATTCACGTAGTGCAGTCCCTCGCCCAACGCGATGTGATTGGTCTCGAGCCACTGCTGCACGACGTCCGGCGACTTGAAGATGGTCCCATACGGCGCGGGAAGAATGGTACCCTGCGCGAAGATGCGCGACACGACATCGGCGTAGTCCTCCATGTCCGCTTGGGCGACGTCCATCCGCTCGAAGGGGGCGGGCCGGACGATCGCCGCCAGATCGCGGAACGACAGCGTCGTGGTGGCCGGCACGGGCGAGCGCCAGCCATCGCCATTACTCAGGGCGACGCCATACAGCTTTACGGCGCTAGCCGCCGGCCACGCAACGGTCCAAGGCATTTGGAGAAGATACTGGTGAAGGCACGCGTCTGCTTAAGACGCTCGGCGAGGGGCGGCAGCAACCGGAACCGTCGGGCGTGATTCGGCGGACATCACGCCGCGCGCGCGAATCAAACCAGAGCGGAGAGGTGCACGGCACACGCCTCGCCCAACCGATCCGGATGGTAGCCCCCTTCGAGCGCACTGACGACGCGTCCCCCGCACCACGCGTCGGCTCGCGACACGACGGACCGGGTGAGCGAATGCACGTGCTCCATTTCGAGTGTGAAGCCGCCGAGTGGATCTCCGCGCAGCGAGTCGAATCCAGCCGAGATGAGCACGAGGTCGGGCGTCCATGATGCCGTGGCCGCGTCGATCCCGCGCCCGAATGCGTCGACGTAGTCGCCAGGTGGAAGGCCGGCGGCCATCGGCACGTTCCACACGCTGCCGGCAACGCCGCGATCCGCGGCCGCGCCAGTGCCCGGGTACCACGGCCATTGGTGCATCGACACGAAATGGATGTCGGGCTCGTGCTCGACCAGCGCCTGCGTGCCGTTCCCATGGTGTACGTCCCAATCGACGATCAGCACGCGCTCCGCGAGAAGCCGCGCGCGTGCATAGTGCGCCGCGATGGCGACGTTACCGAACAGACAGAAGCCCATCGCGCGCGCGCGCAGCGCGTGATGCCCCGGCGGCCGCACGGCTGAGAAGCTGCGCACGGCCCGGCCGTCGAAGGCCATATCGACGCCATCGAGCACGCACCCCGCCGCGGCGCGCGCCGCGTCCCACGATCCAGTGCTCACGATCGTGTCGGCGTCGATCGCGCCGCCTCCCGATTCCGCAAACTCGCGCACGCTCTCCACGTACGCCTCGTCGTGCGACAGCGCCAGCTCCGCGTGTGTCGCGTGCCTTCCCTCGAGATGCTCGACGGCGCCGAACAGATCGAAGTTGTTCCGCAACGCCCGCGTGATAGACCGCAACCGGCCCACGTGCTCCGGATGATTCCAGCCGGTGTCGTGAAAGCCGCAGTCGGAATGAGAGATGAAGGCAACGGACATTGTCAGCGTTGCCCTCGCATGCGTCGCGATGCCCACTCCGCGAGCAGCATCACCATCACGCCAATGGCCATCCACGCCCGAATTCCCTGCCGCTCGGCGGGCGACGACCCGATCGGCACCGCGACCGGCGCGCCGAGCGCGCCGACGAGGTGCGCCAGGGGTGCGGCGTCGGTGGCGCGCACGGCGATGGGGAGTGCGCCTCGGTAGGCGACCGACGCGGCCAGAGCGGACCACCACGCGCGATGCGCCGCCGGCGCGGACTCGTCCCCCGACATCCTCCACCTCCATGTTTCGTCGTAGCCGATCTGCACCACCCGTGCGACGCCCGCGCGCTGCGCCGCGGCGACGATGCGGCCGTCGCGCGTCTCGAGCGCGATCACGCCCGCACGCTTCGGAATCAGCGCCTGAAAGGCGAGAGCGCGGCGCGGCGCGGCCGAGGCGAACGCTAGCGTCGCCGCCCGAACCCGCGCTCCTTGGGATGCGGGAGCGATTGACGCAAAGGCCGCCAGTCGTGCCGCGTCGGCACCGAGGATGAGGCCACCTCCCTGGCGAACGAAGCGCATGATGCGCGACGCATCGCGGGCCGCGGTGCTGTCGAGCGCGATAACCACCGCGGTGCGCGACGTGTCGAGGTCGATGGTGCCCTGCGCCACGTCGACGGTCGGCGCAACCGAGAGCCTCGCGGACACTGGCCAGCCGCGCTCCTCGAGCGCGGCGACCACGAACTTCGCTTCCCATCCCGCTCGCCCGAGCACGACGACGCGGCGAAGCAGCACCGAATCGCGCGGCGCACCGGCAACGCCGTGCACGCCGAACTGCGCACGCGCGGGCCCGTCGAGTGCCGGAAGCGCGAACGATACGCCCGCTCCCGTCGTGCCGCGATGCACATCGGTGAGCGTGCCGGCATTGTCGCTCAAGGCGATCGTCGCGTTGCGCGGAGCGGCTACGAGTACGCGCGCGCCGCCGGCCGGATCACCGGAAGGCCGCGCTTCGAGCGCGACGGCCGGGAAGGCGGACGACGAAGACCAGCCGACCGCGACCCCCGCGTGCGCGAGCGCCGCCAACCAATCGCGGCGCAGCGCACCGGGAGCGGTATCGAGTAGCACATGCGCCGAGCGGACGCGCGAGTCGGTGCTCCAGCGCGCGAGCGCCGCGGGGAGTGTCGCTTCTCGGGCGACGTCGACCCCCGTGACGGTCGCGCGCGGCCGAAGCGCGGTCCAGAGCATCCACGCCAGGAGCGCGACGCTGGCCGCGCGCAGTGCGCGCTCGAGCGCAACCCGACCGCGGTCAGCGCGTGAGCGCATACACCACCACATTGACACCGAAGCGCGTGTTGTCCACCGAGAGAAAGCGCTTGTTCTCCGGGTGATAGCCCCACTCGGAGCTGTAGTCCTTGTTGCTGAACAGCACCGCGATCCTGTCGCCGCGCATCGCCGCGAGCAAATGCTTGTGAATGAGATTGTCGCCCCAGCCGTTCAGCTCGTGGCCCGTGGCCGGCGGGCCGTCTTCGAATTTGAAAAACGCCGAGTAGAGCGCGTGCGTGTTCGGCAGCTCGGCCAGCGGGCCGGCGACGCGGCCGAGCTCCTCGGTCGCCGTCTTGTGGAACGCCCCGTCGATGTCGTGGTTGTGATCATCGCAGAACAGCATCCCGCCGCGCTCGAGGTACGTGCGCAGGCTCGCCCGCTCGGCATCGCTGAAGCGCACCGGCAAGTGACCGGTCATGAAGGCGAGCGGGTAGCGCAACAGCTCCGGGCTGGCGAGCGGCACGATCGCGCCAGACGGCTGAACCGCGATTGATGTGTAGCGCGCGATGCTGTCGGTGATATTCGCGGGAACCAGCGGCGCGCTGTCCCAATCGCCCGATTCGTACTGCACCGTCGCGAAGACGAACTCGTTGGGGGCGCGCATCACCAGCCGCTCCACGCCGGCAGCGAGTCGACCGAGCGCGGCTCGCCCAGCAGCGCGCGGCGCGCGCGCACGAGTGCCGCAGTCGCATCGCGGCCGCCGCGCAGCGCGTCGACCGCGTCGGCGATCGATGCGGCGAGGCCCGGCGCGGAGGTGAGCGCGCTCACGCGCAGGAGAATGAGCGAATCGATCGCCGCCGCGCGGTCCGCGTTCGCAAGGCGAAGCGCCGCGTCGAAGCGCGTCACGCGCCGCGCGGCGGCGGGGTCGACCGACGCACGCGGCATTCGCGGCGCCGCACCGACTCTGTCGAGCTTGCCCGTCAGCCGCACCTTGGCAAGGTCGACGACGATCGATGGCGGCCTGCCGCGCAAGTAAATGCGCTCGGCCTGGCGAGCGCGCTGTATGGCGGCGAGCGCGGCGCGCATGTGCGGCAGCGCCCGCCCGGGCTCGCCCCCGTCCAGCTCGCGACCGGCCTCCCACATCGCGTTGTACGCCTCGAGCAGCGGCCGGTTGATGTGCACCACCGGTGACTCGCCTCCCTCGAAGTCGAGCCCTTCGGCCGACGCGCTCTTGGTCGCCTCCTCGGCGGCTTTCAGTAGCGCTTCGGGCGACAGCTTTGCACGGCTCTCGCTGCCGCGCGATTCTTCCGCGCTCGATTCGCCTTCGAGACGAATGAAGATGATGTCGGCGACGCGCTTCCGAAGACGCGCCTGGTCGGCGCCTATCCGCTGCGATTCGTTCACCACGACGCCGCGCGTGAGCTTTGGCCTCACGCGCTGTAGCGAATCGGCGAGAATGATCAGCATCCGCTCACTAAGCGCCGACTGATCAGCCTCCGGCGGCGGCGCGGCCTCGACCGCCACGGAATCATCCTCGCCTTTCCGTGGAACACGCAGCGTGCGAGTCTCGGACACGCCCAGTCCCGGCCCGCTCACCGTATTCTCGTCCCGCGCCACGGCGCGCAGGTGAACGATGTCTCCCGGCTTGAGCGCGAGCGCGTCGAGCATCAAGGCACCGCGCAGCACAATGCTTCGCGCTCCCGATAGTCGCGTGCGCGCAACCACCCCGGACCGAAAGGTGAAACTCTCCCCTTCGCCCGAGCTGACGATGTACTCGAGCCACGCCGCGGCGAGGCCGATGTCGTCCGACGCGTCGGCGACGAGCGGCATGATTCCCCGCGCGACGCGAACAATGGTGTCTCGCGCCGGCGCCCGCAGCGTCACTCGTGGCGCCGAGTCGGCGCGCGGCTCGACGACCACCAGGCGCGAGTGCGTTCCGTCGCTCAACCGAATGACCGACGGCTGCGCCGAGACTCGCAAGCCAAGACGCCAGCGATCGCCCTCGCCCGTGACGCGCCAGGCGTGCGCCGAATCGCTGGCCGAGATCGCGCTGCCGGCGCCGTGCCCCTCGAGCGTGACGTCACTACCGGCAAGCGCCGAAATCGTGGAGGGTTCTTCGATTGTGATGCGCCGTTCGTGCGCATACGCTGGCGGCGTCACGGTAGCGGATAACGGCGCCAGCAAGTTTGGCGGCGCGCCCGGCCCGACGCGCACAGCGGCGTCGCCGGCGCGCGGCGCGCGCGCGCGCGCGACCGCGGCGTCCGGCAACGCCGCGATGACCAGCAGCGACGCAATGGCCACCGCCGCCGGTATCGCCAGGCCGCGCGCGACGGCGCGCGCGATGGCGCCGTTCCACCGAACCGGCGCGATCGCCCGCTCGAGATCCGGCATCATCGGCGCGAAGCGCGGCTCGATCGCTGTCACCAACACATAGCGCAGTACCGGCACGCGCTCCTCGAGCCACAGCGCGACATCGCGTTCGTGCGCCACCCCTTTCGCGCGCCAGAGCACAATGCCCATCGCCATCACCGCCGCGACGGTACGTATCGCGACAAACGAGAAGCGCAGTCCCAGTGGCAGCCCGAATATCCACTCGGCACCGCTTCCCAAGGCGAGCAGCGCTCCATACGCCGCTACTCCCGCCACCGCTGCGCGAGCGACGGCGCCGAGCGCGAGTGACGCGCGCGCCGTCTTCAGCCGCGATCCGGCGCTCATGGCATGCCGCTCCGCCTCGCGAGCATCTCGAGCGCGAGACACACGAGCGCAACCGCAATCAGCCATAAGGTCGGCAACCTGGTGTCCGCTTCCTGTGGCGCGAGGGGGAAGAGCGCACCGTTCCCCCGCAGCGCGCCGACAACCGAATCGGATGCGGGCGACAGCTCCGGCGTTCCGCCGCACGGGGCCAGCATTGCGCCGAGCAAACGGCGGGCGCTCTCGCCCAGCGCAACGTCTCCCCGAGCGGCGATCGGAACGCGCACACGGCGCATGCACCCCGCTCCAATCGCGCGCTCGGTCGCCGCCGCCGAGCCATCTTCCCATCGTGCGATGACGCGGCCGCCTGTCAATCTCTCCACCCGCGCGAAATCGGCGACGAAGACGTCATCCCCGGCCACGACGGCTCCGTGGGCATCCCCTGCCGCCGACGCGGCCGCGGGCCAGTGGACGAGCACTCTCGGGCCCGCGGAGCTCCAAACGGTGTCCGCGCTCGTGAGCGCATCGCGCACGATGCGCACCAACGCGGGCGCGCTCCGCCCGCGCAGCGCGAGCGTCGCACGCAGCGGATCATCGGGCGCGCCGCGGAATTCGACGGCGGCGAGTGCCGGCACCACCGCCGCGGACGCGATACGCGCGATGCGCGCGCGTCCGGGCCATCGCGCGCGAATGGCGAGCGTCGCGGCGTCAATCTCCTCGCGCGCCAGCGGCGACACGATCACCAGCTCAACCGAGTCGGCGCGCCCGCGCAACTTGTCGGTCTCGCGCATCGCGGCGACCAGTGCAGCCGATAGCGAGCCGCTCAATCGCGCGACCGTCAATCCGCCTAACGAGTCCACGCGTGCCGACGAGTCGAACGCGATGAGCACATCGCCGCTGGCCAGATAGGCCGAGGCGCTATAGCGGACGTCGCCTGCCGATCGCACAGCCCGTGAGACGTCCGCCAACACGACGCGCGCGATGGGGCGTGGATTGCCGCGCAGCACCGGAGCTGCCAGCGCGGCCGCGATGGCGAGCACAGCCAGCGACCGAAGCGCCATCAGCATGATGTCCGAAGGCCTCGCCGTAATCGCCGATGACTCCGTCGCGTATTCCGGCACGAACCGCGCGGTGGGCAGCGGCACCTCGCGCGGCCGGCGTCGCGCGAGCAGGTGCAACGCTACCACGGCCATCACAGCGGCGGCTCCGAGCATCAGCCATCCTGGCGCGAGCCACGTCACGCCGAGCTCCGGTTGACGCCAATGCCGAGCGTGATGCGCCTAATCGCCCGGTCGCTCGCCTCGTGTGCCGTGACGAGCGCATATCCGGCGCCCGCATCGCTCCACTGCGTTTTCACACGTTCACGAAAAGTCGCGAAGGCGGCGTCGTACGCGTCGCGGGTGGCGCGGAGGATCGGTCGCTTGAGCCGCGGATCCTCGGGATCAATCGCCACCGTGCCATTCGCGTGGGGCTCCATCTCTTCGCGGGCGACGATGTGAATCGCGAACGCTTCGCCACCACCGCTCTGACATAGACGCGCCGCGCGCAACACCTCATCCGCGTCGCCGAGGAAGTCGCTGATGACGACGATGCGCTTCGCGCGCCGCGATGGACCGATCGCCGGCGCCACCGGCGCCGATCCGTTTGGCGTGACCGCGTCCAGCACGCGCGACACTTCGGCCAGCATGCCGCGGCGCGTCCGTGCGCCGAGCTCGATGGTTCCACGGCCGGCGACCACCACCAGCCCGACCGGATCCGCCGCCGCGAGCGCGACCGATGCCAGCCCCACCGCGAGCCGCTTTGCTTGCGTCCACTTGCCGAAGCCGCCCGACGCGTCGGCGGGAAAGGCCATCGACGCCGACGCATCGACGACCAGCAAGGTGCCGAGCGTCGCGCGATCGCTCGTGATGCGCAGATACGCGCGGTCGGTGCGCGCGAGCAGCTTCCAATCGAGCCGCCGGGTTTCGTCCCCCTGCCGGTACGGCCGATACTCCGTGAACTCCGGCGACACGCCCGGCATCGGCGAGCGGTGCGCGCCGGCGCTCGCGCCCCGCACCACGCGACGCGCCGGCCACGTCACCCCGTGAAGCGCATCCAACAGGTCGCCATAGTGGGACTGGCGCATCCTACAGCCTGATGTCGCTCCGGGGCGGCGTCACGCGCGCAAGCACGTCGTCGATCACGCGCTCGGCCGTGATCCCCTCGGCGTCGGCGGCGAAGCTCGTGAGCACGCGATGACGCAGCACCGGAAGCGCGACGCGGCGAATGTCGTCCGGCGACACGGCGAGGCGGCCCGACAACAGCGCGTGCGCCTTGGCGCCGAGCACCAGCGCCTGCCCCGCGCGCGGGCCGGCGCCCCAGCGTACGAAGCGCTTCACCATGTCGCCGGCGCCCGGCGTGTCGGGCCGTGTGGCGCGCGCGAGTGACGCCGCGTAGCGGAGCGCCGGCTCCGAGGCCGGCACCTCGCGTGTCGCGCGCTGAAGCGCCAACGTCTGCTCGCCGTCCAGCACTGGCGTGATGACTGCCTCGTCGACGCCGGTCGTCGCGCGCAGAATGGCGATCTCTTCGTCCTCGCGCGGATAGCCCACGCGAATGTCGAACAGAAAGCGGTCGAGCTGCGCCTCGGGGAGCGGATACGTTCCTTCCTGCTCGATCGGATTCTGCGTCGCCAGCACGAAGAATGGCTCGGGCAACCGCATCGTCTCGCCCGCGGCCGTGACGCTGTGCTCCTGCATCGCCTCGAGCAGCGCGGCCTGGGTGCGTGGCGGTGTACGGTTGATCTCGTCAGCCAACACGACATTCGCGAACAGCGGGCCGCGCACGAATCGAAACTGCCGCGCGCCGGTCGCCGGATCCTCTTCCATGATCTCGGTGCCGGTGATGTCGCTCGGCACGAGATCGGGAGTGAACTGGATACGGCGAAAGTCGAGCCGCATCGCGCTGGCGATCGATCGGATCATCAGCGTCTTCGCGAGACCGGGTACGCCGACCAGCAGGGCGTGCCCGCCCGCCATCACGGCCATCAAAATTTCCTCGACCGCCGCCTCCTGACCGACGATGCGCTTCGCGACCTGCGCTCGCAGTCGCGCGGCGGAATCCGCCAGCGCCTCCGAGGGCCGCGCGGCCGCGCTCACTTGGTCGCGCGGCGACGGCGACGCGTCAGTAGGAAGATGGACCCATCCAGCGCGCCGGCTTCGGCCAGCGAGGCCGATTCGTTCATCATCTCGGCGCCGCGGAGCTTCATCACGTACTCGCGCTGGTCTGCGCGCGGGTCGAGCACGGCGAGCGCCGCGTTCTTCACCGCCAGAATGGGCTCGCCGAGCGGCGTCTCGACGAGGACGACGTCCCACAGCTCGGGAATCTCGACCCGCACGCTGGCCTGTGGCCCTTCACCGCCGCCGATGCGAATCGGCGCCGCACGGCGGCGCAGCGAGGCGGTGAATGGCGCGGTCATGATACCACTCCGGCAATCGTCTCGGTGGGCTCGGCCAGAGGCGGAAGCGTCGAGAAGAATCGCGACAGCTGCTGGTCGAACAGGTAGGTCGATCCGCGTACCGAAGAGCCTCGCTCGATCGTCGCGACGCCGATCGCGATTTCCTCGCCGCCCTGCCCGCGAAAGGTCACGAAGTCGGCGCCCTCCTGTTCCAGAAACGCGGCATAGATCGGGTTGCGCCGCGCGAAGAACGTCTTGGCCGCGGCAATGACATCGGCCGCCGGTAGCGTGGTCTGATAGTCCTGCATCATTCGCGTGGTGCTCCGAGTTCGGTTTGATCCACTGGACGGCTCTGGAAATGTACTACGGACGCGCCGCCGCTTCGTCGGCCAGATCGGGCGCGTACTCCAGCGGAAGCTCCACCGTGAAGGTGCTCCCCTCGAGGGGCGCGGACACGACGCTGATGTCTCCGCCAAGCGAGCGCGTCAGCTGCCGCGACAACGAGAGACCGAGGCCCGATCCGCCGAAGCGTCTGGTGGTCGAGCCGTCGCCCTGGCGAAACTCCTCGAACACCGCCTGCTGCGCGTCCGCCGAAATGCCGATGCCAGTGTCGCGCACGGCGTAATAGACCATCTCTCCGCGCACGTCGACCGATGCCGTCACCTCGCCCTTCTCCGTGAACTTGTACGCGTTGCTCAACAGACTCGCGAGCACCTTTACGACTCTCTTACGATCGCTCAGCATCGTCGGCAGCACGTCCTCCGCAACGTCGACGCGAAGCGTCACACCCTTGGGCAATCCCATCGTATCGAACACCGCCTCGTGCAGCACGTCGCGCGGGTCGAAGCGGTCCAAATCCACCTTGAGCTCGCCGCGCTTGAGCGTCGTGAGGTGCAGCAGGTCCTCGATCAGCGACAGCAACCGCTCGCCGGCGCCGCTCACCTGCGCCAGCGTCATGCGCTGCTCGTCCGTCACCGGCCCTGAGAGTCCTTCCTGCAGCAGATACGTGTAGCCGAGCACCGCCGTCAGCGGCGTGCGCAGCTCGTGGGACATGTTGGCCAGAAACTCATCCTTCACCCGCCGCGCCTCGAGCGATTCGAGATAGAGCTTCTCCAGCTCGGCGTTGCTCTCGCTCAGCGCGGCGTTGGTGCGGCGCAGCTGGTCGATCATCGACGCCTTCTCGGCCGTCGCCGCCATCTGGTCGGCCACAATGCGGAGCAGGCCGTGCTCCTCCGCGTTCACCTTCACCGGGTCGGCGTAGTAGAACGTGACGGCACCGAGCACTTTGCCGCGCGTCTGCAGTGGCAGCGCGACCAGCGCCCGCACGCCGAGCTCGGTGAACGACTCGCGCCACTCGGCCAGCGACTCATCGGCCTGGATATCGCGCACGTATACGGCGCGGCGGTCGCTCGCCGCCTCCCCGCTCGGGCCAAGTCCGACCTTTACGCGCATGTGGCCGAGGTAGCGCTGATAGCGCTCGGGCCAGTTGTACGCCGCGGCCAGGCGCATCGTGTCGCTCTCGCCATCGATCACGTACACCGAGGCGAAGCTGGCGCCAACAAGCGGGCTCACGCGCTCGAGCGCGAACTGAAAAACGTCTTCCGGACGGTCGGCGGTGAGAAAGGCGTGCACGATCTCTCGCACCGCGATCAGCTCGCGAAGTCGCGGATCGGCCGCCGGGCTCGATTGGGAAGTCCCCGTCACGCTGGAGAATCTATGCGCGCGCCGCGAGGGGCGTCAGGCGGCGGTTGAGTTTCGCCCGGCGCCCGTCTATCTCTGCAGTCGTGGCCTTCATCGAACGCGGGGAAATTCTCGAACGAGCGCGCGCGCTCACGGCGCTCAAGCGATGGCGCGATGCGATCGCGGAGCTCGAGCGCGCGCTGGCGCTCGACCCCGCCGACGCGGACGTCCACTGCCACATGGCCCTGGCGTACCTCGAGCTGAAAGAGGCGCAGCGCGCCCTGCAATCGGCCGACCTGGCCATCGGTTACGCGCCCGACCAAGAATGGGGTCACCGGCTGCGCAGTTTGGCACTGCTGCAGCTCAACAAGCCGAAGCTCGCGCTCGCCGCGGCCGAAGAATCCGCGCGGCTGGCGCCGTATGAACCCTACGCATTGCAGACGTTGTTCGCGGTGCAGTCACAGCTGAAAAAAATGCGCGAGGCGCAGACGACGGCCGAGCTGCTCATCCGCCTCCGCCCGCACGACGCCGACGCACACACCAATCTCGGCTTGCTCGCCATCAAGCGGTTGAAGTGGAAAGAGGCGGAAGCGCACTGCCGCCGCGCGCTGGAGATCGACCCGGTCAATCACGACGCGCTCAACAATCTCGGGGTGGCACTGCTGCACACACGCCGCCGCAAAGAGGCGATCGTCTGCTTCCACCAGGCGCTCAGTGCTCGCCCGACACATACGCTGGCGCAGCGCAATCTGCGGTCGGCCGCGTCGCGATACGTGCGGCCCGTCGGGCTGATTGGGGGCGGGGCGGTGCTGGTGAAGAACCTGTTCGAGCAGGGCAGCGCGGCGGGCGTACCGGCGATTGTGATCGCCGCCGTCGTCGGCGTGCTCTACTGGTTCTGGAGCCGCCGGCGATGGAACAGCCTTCCCGAAGAGGTCCGCCGCGCCCTGGCCGATGATCCGGCGCGACTTACCTCACGCGAGTGGCTGCTCGGGCTCGCCTTCATCGGCTGCGCGTTCGGCTTTGCCTGGTTGGCGATCATGATGCTGTTCATGAGCGGACCAAGCGCTCGCGATCCGCGCCTGTGGCTGCTGTTCGCCGCGCTCGGCGGCGGCGCCGGAATGTTTGGCTGGCTGCTCTTCCCCGTGCGGCGGCGCATGCGCGCCTATGCCAAGTAAGAGAAGAGCGCGAACGACCTACTTCTTCGGGGCCTGGGCGGCGCGGATCTCCAACCGGTGCACGAGCACGTCGCGCGGCTGCGCCAGTGTGAACCAAACGGCGTCGGCCACCTCGCTCGCCGCGAGCTTCCAGCTCGTATCGCGGTCCGTCGACGAAAAGCTCGTGTCGACGCCGCCCGGCATGAGCACCGACACGCGAACTCCCGCGTCCCGAACCTCCAGCATCAACGATTCGGAGAAGGACGTCACGGCAGCTTTCGTCGCCGTGTAGCACGATCCGCCCGCGAACGCGCTGCGGCCGGCGATCGATCCAACGTTGATCACGTCGCCGCGACCGCGCGCGATCATTCCCGGCAGCAGCGCCTTGGTCACGTGAAAGAGCGCGTTCAGATTCACGTCGATCTGCTGGTGCCACTCCTCGGCGGTCATCTCGACCAGCGGTTTCATGATGCCGAGTCCGGCGTTGTTGACGAGCACATCGGCGTCGACGCCGCCCAACGAGCGCGCGATCGAGCCACCATCGCGCAGGTCGATCGCGATCGGCGTACACCGGCCACCGGCCGCCGCGATCTCGCCAGCCAGGCTGTCCAGCTCGCTCGCCGTTCGTGCCACGGCGACGATCTCGTATCGCTCCGCCAAGCGCAGCGCCGTCGCGCGCCCAATCCCGCGCGACGCCCCAGTGACCACGGCAATAGCTTTGCTCATTGCCTACTCCTATAGGATTGCGCCGAGTGTCGGTGCCGAGTCGCCGCCCCTATCTCGTCACGCGGTACATCGCCCCATAAATCAACTTCGTGCCAAAGAGCAGCGACGTCAGCGGAATACGCTCATCGTTGCCGTGCATACGATCTTCGTCGTTCTGGTCGAGGGGAAAGGGGAGGATGCCGTACGCCTGCATCCCCCACGCGCGGAGCTGGGCGCTGTCGGTGGCACCGGTGCTCATGTACGGCACGGTGACCATCGACGGCGCGAGCTCCTTCACCGTGGCGGCGATCGCCGAGAACATAGGCGAATCAAACGTTGAGGCGGGGGCGTCGGCCTGCTTGGCGTCGACGACCGTCACGCTGACGAGCGAATCGTTGATGGCGCGGAGCAGGCGGCTCACCACGCTGTCGATCGACTCGCCGGGAAGAGTCCGCACGTTCAGGTTCGCCCGCGCCTCGACCGGGATGACGTTGTTGCGGATGCCACCGCTCACCTGCGTCGCGCTGATGCCGTTGCGTAGCACCGCGTCGAACACCGGCGTGCGCTCGAGCACGCGCGCTCCCCGCTCGATGCGCAGCGCGGTACCCGACGCCACGTCGGCCATGGCGAGCTTCTCGTCGGCGTTCGGCCAGACGGTGGCGAGCTGCGAGAAGAAGACGCGCGTGGTCGGATTGATGGTGAGCGGCTCGTGGTGCGCGCCGATCGCCGCCAGCGCGCGTCCGAGCCGCAGCACGGCGTTCCCCTCGAGCGGCACCGACGCATGGCCGCCCGGCCCGCGCGCGCTCACGGTGAGATTGTACGGCACCTTTTCCGTGTTCTGTACCGCGACATACAGCGGCTGCCCGCCAACGATGCGCGTTCGTCCACCCTCGTTGAGCGCGAACTCGGCCCTGATCAGCTCGGGATGGGTCTTGATCAACCACGCCATCCCGAAGTCACCGCCTGCCTCTTCGTCCGAGTTGGCGACCATGATCACGTCGCGCGTCAGCACGCCGCCCCTGTCGAGCACCAGCTTCTTGAGCAGCAGCATCGTCTGAAGGTTCGCCGTCAGCATCCCCTTGTCGTCGATCGCGCCCCGGCCGTAGAGGTAGCCGTCCTTGATCACCGCCGCGAAGGGATCGACCGTCCAGTGGTCGCGCTCGACGCCCACGACATCCATGTGTCCCATGAGAATCACGGGCCGCTTCGCGCCATTGCCCTTGAGTCTGGCCACGAACGACGCGCGGCCGGGCGCCGGCGTGAAGAGATGCGTCTCGATGCCGGCGGCCGTCAGCACGCTGTCGAGATACTTTCCCACCAGCATCTCATTGCCTGGCGGGTTCACCGTGTTCAATTTGATGAGTTGCCGCAGGTGCTGCACCGACTGCTGCTGCACCACACTCCAGTCCGGCTCCTGCGCGCCGAGCACGGCAGTGAGCGCGACCATTGAGAATGCGAAACCGTAGACCGAACGCATACGTCAGTCCGTGAGTTGATCGTTAGGCGCAATGTAACCCGGGATTCCGAGGAGCCCATGACATCGATTGTTCCCCCGCTGGTCGTGCGATTCACCGCGCTGTTGGTGCTCGCCACGTCCGCCGCCGCCGCTCAGGCTCCGACTCCCGCGCAACTCAGCGCCTATGCCGATTCCGTCGTCAAGGCGGCGATCGACCAGCACCAGGCCGTCGGCGTCTCGGTGGCCGTCGTGAAGAACGGGCAGACCATCCTCGCCAAGGGCTACGGCTTCGCGGATCTGGAGAACGACGTGTCCGCGACGCCCAATACCGTCTATCGCATCGGCTCGGTCACCAAACAGTTCACGTCGGCGGCGATCATGCGCCTCTCCGAGCAGGGGAAGCTCTCGCTCGACGACACGCTGCAAAAATTCTTTCCGAGCTATCCGGTGCAAGGCCATCGCGTGACGGTGCGCCACCTGCTCAACCACACCTCCGGCATCAAGAGCTACACTGGCCTTGGCCCGAAGTGGTTCAGCAAGATGCGCCTCGATCTTGCGCACGACACGCTGCTGGCAATGTTCGCCAATGAGCCCTTTGATTTTTCGCCCGGCGACAAGTGGGCGTACGACAACTCCGGCTATTTCCTCCTCGGCATGATCGTCGAAAAGGTGAGTGGGAAGACGTACGCGAAATACCTCGAGGATGAATTCTTCACGCCGCTCGGCCTCAAGAACACCTTCTACTGCGATCTCCGCCCGATCATCAAGCATCGCGCGCAGGGCTACTCCGCCGCGCCCGGCGGCACGTTCCTCAACGCCGACCTGATCAGCATGACGCAGCCGTACGCCGCCGGCTCCCTCTGCTCGACCGTCCTCGACCTCGCGGCGTGGGCGCGGGCACTCGCCGGCGGCAAGGTCGTGAGCCCCGCCTCGTACGCGCAGATGTCGACGCCGCTCAAGCTCAATGACGGCAAGGCGCTCACCTACGGCTTCGGACTCGGCACGGGCGCACTCGATGGACACCGGCAGGTCAGTCACGGCGGCGGAATCAACGGCTTTGGTGCGCAGCTGAGCCACTACGTCGACGACTCGCTAGTCATCGTGGTGCTCACGAACATCGAGGCCGCAGCCGCGAACAAACTCGAGCGCGCCATCGCCAAGCGCGCGCTCGGCGTGCCCGAGAAAGTGATCAAGGACCTGCCGATCCCGACTGCCGATCTCGCGCGGTTCGCCGGCAACTACTTGGTCGGTGGAGAAGCGACGATCAAGATCTTCGCCGACGGCGCCGCACTGAAGGCGCAGGCGCAGGGACCCGGCCAGAGCGCGTTTCGGCTCAAATATCAGGGCGGCAACCTGTTCGTCGCCGAGTTCGATCCCGAACTGATGCTGGAGTTCGGCCCAGGATCACCGGCGCCGTCGTTCGTGCTGAACCAAACGGGGAACAAGACGACCGCGACGCGCAAGCCATGATGCTGTGATGGAAACGCGTCGGCGGCCTACCTCTCAGAGGAGATCGTCAGCTTGAATCCGTCGGGATCGCGCAGGCGAAACATGCGCGCGCCCCACGGCATGTCGGCCGGCTCCGAGTCGAGCGTGCCCCCGAGTGACGCGATCCGTGTCGCGATCTCGTCGATGCTCTGGGCTGTCGTGATCATGAGCGAGAATCCCTCGCCCTTCACCCGGTCCCATCCTTTCGCTCCATCGTCCTGACCGATCAGAATTCGCACCTGCCCAGCCTTGAGCGACACCCCTCTCAGCTTCCCCTCGTGCTCGTACTTCTGGTCGACGGTGAAGCCCACCACGTCGCGGTACCACGCCAGGCTCTTCTGAAGGTCCTTCACCGTCAGTGAAGCTGACAGCGTGCGTCCATCGAGGGGCTCGGACTGGGCGCTCGTGCTGTCGCCGGCCGGGCCTGATCCATTGGTGCTCATGCAATCTCCTGTGAGGTCTGTCCATCGTTAGGCTTGTGGATGATCCGCGATCTTCCCGGGCCATGTCTGTTCGACCAGTCCTATTCGCGACGAGCCGCCTGACTACAGCAAGTTCTCCAACTTCCGCACAAGCGGCCCGAAGCTCAAATCCACCCCTGCGATTCGGCTTCCGAGCTCGGAGCCGAGCTCGCGCTGTCCGTGCGAGAACAGCTCATCCACGATCCAGGGGCCCGCGCGCGGGTTCCGCCACCAATCATCGTCGAAGCGCGCCACCAATGACTCCCGGAGCAGCGCTTGCAGCTGCCACGCGCGAAGATATCGCGCGCTGTAGAAGCGTGGATCCACATCGACGAACGCGTCCGCCGGATCGTAGCGAAAGCCCGTCGCCTTGGTCAGCGTCTCGACGTACAGGTCGGGCAGCGCGCTCCACGGAGCGCTGCCGTCGTACAGCGCCCGCTCGTAGATGATCTTCGCGCAGTACCGTCGCAGAAACTGCAACTCTTCGAATCCCAGCGCGCGAAGCATCTCCGGCACCTGCGGCTTGCCGACCTCGGTGTAGCGCTCGAGCCAGCCGCCATCGTGCAGCTGGTGATCGAACAACATGGCGAAGCTCTCCGTCACCGAGTTGTCGCCGAGCCAGCGATGCTCGAATGGAAGATCGGCACGCGCGTAGGCGAAGTGCATGGCGTGCCCGAGCTCATGGAGGAGCGCGCGATAGTCCTGCTGCCCGCCCGTCGGACGCAGGACGAGATACACCTCGTCCGGAATGCGCACCGGGGCGCAGAACGCGCGCGATCGCTTCCCCTCCCTGTCGCCGGTGTCGAAGATGATGCGGCCACCGGCGGTCGCGTCAGCACCCATCTCGCTCACCTGCGCGCGCACGCGCGGCTCCATCTCGCGCGCCGGAAAGAAACGGTCGAGCTCGGGCGCGCGGAGCAGCGCCATGCCGTCCGCCCGCGTCGCCTCCGACATCGGAATGCCGAGCAATTTCTGCACGCGCGCGCCCGCGACGTCGTTCCACATCGACTCGGTGTGGCGCAGGAACTGCTCGCACTGCGCGACGAGCGCGCCGAGGTCGATACCACCCACCGCCTCGATCGTCGCCACGTACCCGTTGGCGATCTCGAGATCCTCCGTCAGATCGCGCTCGCGCTGAAAGCGCTCCTGCCTGAGCGGCACCAGCTCCTGGCGGACGAGCGCGCTTCGGCCGCGCTCGAGCATCAGGCGCTCCGGCCGATCGGCGGCGTTGGCGATGTCTATGCTGATGCGCGCGTACGGCACCCGGCGCCCGTCCTCGATCGGCACCATCGCCGCCGACTCCCACGCCATCTGCCGTTCGTCGAGCGACGCCAGCGCGCGCGTCACGCGAATCTCCGCCACCCAATCGAGCAGGGCCCGCGCCGAGCGATGGTCTTCGGAGCCGGGCGTCGCGCCCAGAAACGCTTCACGCGTCAGCGCCAGCGCGTCCTCGCTCGTGATCGATGGAAAGCGCTCGTAGATCGGCTGCAGCTCGGCGTGCGTCGCCAACCCCGACTGCGCGCGGTAATACTCGCGCGACAGCGCTTGCATGAACGCTTCGCCCGCTCCTCGAAGACGGTCGAGCGACAACGCGGCGCCGGCGGCCATCCGCTAGCCGCTCAACCGCTCGGCCAGCACCTCGCGCAGACGGTCGGACGCTACGCGATCCTGCACCAGCGTATCCCGGTCGCGAATGGTCACGGTGCCGTCCTTCGTCGTGTCGCCGTCGACGGTGATGCAGAAGGGGGTGCCGTTCTCATCCTGCCTGCGATACCGGCGGCCGATCGCGCCCCCCTCATCGTAGAACACCGGAAAATGCTTGCGCAAGTCGTCCGTGATACGGTGCGCGATCTCCGGCATCCCGTCCTTCTTCACCAGCGGGAAGATTCCCGCCTTCACTGGCGCCAGCGCCGGATGCAGTCCGAGCACCGTGCGTCCTTCCTCTTCGCCGGGCACCGACTCCTCGCGGTACGCGTTGACGAGCACGGCCAGCGTCGTGCGGTCAGCGCCGGCGCTCGTCTCGACGACGAATGGCAGATAGCGCTTGTTCGCCGGCTGATCGAAGTACTCGAGCTTTTTCCCCGACCACTCTTGATGACGTCCGAGGTCGAAGTCGCCGCGGTTGTGAATCCCCTCGATCTCCTGGAATCCGAGCGATCCGCCGAAGTCGAACTGGATGTCGAACGCGGCGCGCGCGTAATGCGCCAGCTCTTCCTGTGTGTGCTGATGGAACTCGAGGCGGTCGGGAGCCAGCCCCAGTCCTGTGTGCCACTCGAGCCGCATCTCCTTCCACTTGTCGAACCAGTCCATGTCCGTGCCGGGCTCGACGAAGAACTGCATCTCCATCTGCTCGAACTCGCGCGTACGGAAGGTGAAGTTGCCCGGCGTGATCTCGTTCCGAAACGCCTTGCCGATCTGCGCGATGCCGAAGGGAATTTTCTGGCGCGTCGACTGCTGCACGTTCAAAAAGTTGACGTAGATCCCCTGCGCCGTCTCCGGCCGCAGATAGACGACCGACGCCGATTCCTCCACCGGACCCATGAACGTCTTGAACATCATGTTGAACTGGCGCGCGGCGGACAGCGTGCCCTTCATGCCGCAAGCCGGACACTGTGCATCGGGCGCGCCCGGCGTTCCCTTGATCTTGGGATCGTCGGCGCGAAAACGTTTCTTGCAGTTGCGGCAGTCGACCAGCGGATCGTTGAAGCCGGCCACGTGCCCGCTCGCCTCCCACACCCGCGGATGCATCAGGATCGCGGCATCGAGCCCCTCGATGTCATCGCGCATGCGCACCATCGCGTTCCACCAGCGGTCCTTGACGTTCTTTTTCAGCTCGACACCCAGTGGCCCGTAGTCCCACACCGACCCGGTGCCGCCGTAGATCTCCGACGATTGGAAGATGAAACCCTTCCGCTTGCTCAGAGAGACGAGTTTTTCAAAGACGTCGGGATGGTTGGGCATGGCGATGATGAAAGTCGTGGGAGACGGCACTCGGCACCCGGCGTGGTGGTTCACGGTGCCGAGTGCAGAGTGCCGAATGCCGAATGCCGAATTTACCTACGTGTCCAGTTCGGCGCTAAGACGCGGCTCCGCCGGCGCGTCGCGGCCGAGCAGGCGAGCGAGAATCTTCTCGCCGTGGAAGCGCCCATTCTCGATGAACACCTTGTTCGCGTCGAATCCCGCGACCACCACGCCGGCAATGAAGACGCCCGGCACGTCCGTCTCGAGTGTCGCCGGGTCATGAACGGGAATCCCCGTCACCGGGTCGATCGAAACACCCGAACGCCGCAGCAGGTCGACGTTCGGTGCGAAGCCGGTCATCAGGTACACGTGGTCCGCCCGCAGCCGCTCGCCATTTCCATCGCGCTCGATCGTAACATCCTCGGCATCGATCGCCGTCACCCGGCTGTTCCATCGCACGGCGATGCTCCCTTCGTTCATGCGGTTCGTGATGTCGGGCAGCACCCACGGTTTGATCTTCTTGTCCCAACTTGGGCCAAAGTGCACCAGCGTCACGCGCGCGCCGCTTCGATACAAATCGAGCGCCGCCTCGGCGGCCGAGTTTCCCCCACCGGCGACCACGGCATTCTGCTGAAACGCTTCGTGTCCCTCGCGGTACGCGTGTGTCACGTGCGGCAGCGTCTCGCCCGGAATACCGAGCCAATTCGGTGAGCCGAAGTATCCGGTGGCGATCACGACGGCGCGCGCGGTCGTCCTGCGCTCGTCGCCGCCACGCGCGCGCGTCACCACGGTGAACGCGCCGCTCGCGCCCTCCACGCGCAGCACCGGCTCGAACTGATGGACCGGAATCTC
Source organism: Gemmatimonadales bacterium (assembly GCA_038228795.1). Lineage (GTDB taxonomy): Bacteria > Gemmatimonadota > Gemmatimonadetes > Gemmatimonadales > Gemmatimonadaceae > JALZAE01. The sequence continues at coordinate 51,862 of JBBROY010000016.1, read as the reverse complement.
GAAATGCGTCACCACCGCGCGATAGTAGGCGAGCGCGTCGCGGCGCGTCGGCTTCTCGGTCGCCACCACGAACGGCATGCCGCCGATCGACAGTTTTTCCGCCGTGGAGAAAAAGGTGGCATAAGTCGGGTAGTGCGTGATCGTGCTGACGACCGCGCCGCCGTCGAACACCATCGCGCTCAGACCGGCCGCGCGCATGGTGACCGCGGCCGCGAGCCCGCAGGGCCCCGCGCCGACGATCACCACGTCGCAGCTTTCCACCGCCGCGTCACCGCTCACGCTTCGATGATCTGATCCCGCCTCGTGCCGACGCTCACGTACGAGATCGGCGTGCGCGCCAGCGCTTCGATGCGGTCGAGGTATGTGCGCGCGGCGGTTGGCAGATCGCTCATCGCGCGCGCCTTGGACGTGTCCGACTGCCATCCGTCGAACCACTCGTAGCGCTGCTCGGCCCCTTCGAGGGCGAGAATGTCCCCCGGAAACTCCTCGTGGATCTCGCCGCCGATCCGGTAGCCGGTGCAGATCGCGATACGCTCCAGCGTGTCGAGCACGTCGAGCTTCGTCACCGCGAGACCGGTGAGCCCATTCACGCGCGCCGCGTACCCCACGACGACGGCGTCGTACCATCCGCAGCGCCGCGGTCGCCCGGTCGTCGCACCGAACTCGTTGCCGAGCGTGCGCACCATGGTCGCCAGCGGCTCGTCGAATTCGGTCGGCAACGGACCGGTACCGACGCGCGTCGTGTACGCCTTCACCACGCCGAGCACCGCGTCGATGTGTGTCGGCGCGATGCCGGCGCCGATCGCCGCGCCGCCGCTCGTCGTCGAGCTCGACGTGACGAAGGGATACGTGCCATGATCCACGTCGAGCAACGAGCCCTGCGCCCCCTCGAGCAGCACCGCCGCGCCGCCTTCGCGCGAGCGCGTGATGGCCAGCCCGACATCCTCGGCCAACGCCAACAGCCGTGGCGCGAGGCGCTCGAGCGTCGCCGCGGTCGAATCGATGTCGGCCCGCTTGGCGCTGCCGAACGATTCGAGCTGGCTGTTCGCGTGCGCGATCGCCCGCACCAGCTGCGCGCGCAGCCGCTCGGGGTGGCGGAGGTCCAACACCCGAATGCCGCGGCGGGCGACCTTGTCCTCGTAGGCCGGCCCGATACCGCGCCCGGTGGTCCCGAGCTCCTTGCCGGCCGGACCCTCGCCGTCGAGCAGCTTGTGGTGCGGCAGGACCAAGTGCGCGCGGTCGCTGACGTACAGACGTCCCTCGACATCGACGCCGTCGCGGACGAGCTCGTCGATCTCCTGGAAGAAAGTGTCGGGATCGAGCACCACGCCATTGCCGATCGCGCACCGCACGCCCGGGTGCATGATGCCGCTGGGAATCTGGTGCAGCACGAAGGAGTGCTCGCCAATCTGCACCGTGTGCCCCGCGTTCGCGCCGCCCTGGTACCGCACGACCCAATCAGCGCGCTCGGCGATCACGTCGACGAGCTTCCCTTTGCCCTCATCGCCCCATTGAGCCCCGACGACAACCAGAACTCGAGTCTTGGCATTGAACATGGAGATGAATCTAGCGGACCTCAGATATCAGATGTCATGCCTGACAACAGTTGCAAGGCAGTAGCTGACATCTGACATCTGACACCTGACATCGTCCCCACCTACGCGTCGACGATCGGATGCGATCCCGTGATCTCGGCCGCGGAGGGCGTCGGCCCGATAATGGTCCTCGACACCTGTTCTTCCAGTGAGAGCAGTTGACTGTGAACCGGCAACGTGATCTCGAAGGTGCTCCCCATGCCGTACTCGCTCCGGACATGAATTTCGCCGCCGAGCAGCACGATGAGCTTTTTCGTGATGCTCAGGCCGAGTCCCGTGCCGCCGTACTCGCGCGTGCGCGATTGGTCCACCTGGCGGAACTCCTCGAAAATCACGCCGACGTGCTCGGGCTGGATGCCGATGCCGCTGTCGCTCACGGAGATCACCACCACCCCCTCCCCGTGAGACGCGCTCAGCGTGATCGTGCCGCGATGCGTGAACTTCACCGCGTTCGACAGGAGGTTGATGACGATCTGCTTCACCTTCGTGCGGTCGGTGATCATCAACGGAATGTCGGCCGCCACATCGTGGCGGAAGTCGAGTCCCTTCTTGCGCACCAACGGCTCGATCTGCGCGGCCACCTCCAGCAAAATCGGACGAAGCGCCGCCGGCTCGAGGTGAATCGGCATCTTGCCCGCTTCAATTTTCGCCAGGTCCAGCACGTCGTTGATCAACACCAAGAGGTGGTTCGACGCCGACTGAATGCGCGTCAGACCCTCCGCCTGCTTCGCGTTCAGTTCGCCATAGATGCGATCGAGCATCAGCGAGGTGTAGCCGATGAGCGCGTTGATCGGCGTGCGCAGCTCGTGCGACATGTTCGCCAGGAATTCGCTTTTTAATCGGTACGCTTTCTCCAGCTCGCTCGACTGCCACTGCAGCCGCAGGTTCTGCTGCTCGAGATCCGATATCGCCAGGCGGATGCGGTCTTCCAGCTCGGCGTTGAGGGTTTTCAGCTCGACGTACAGCCGCTCGTTCTCCACCTGCTTGGTGAGATCGTGCAGCACCGACACGATCGCCAGCGGTTCGCCACGCTCGTTCAGCACCTTGCCCGCAACCACTTCCATCGGGATCTCGACGCCCGACGACGGCTGCAGCAGCGACACCCGCTCGCGCCGGTAGGTGGACGGACTGATGACGAAGTCGGCAATGAGCGTGGTGAACTTCGTGTCGTTGTTGCGGACCCACTGCGCCATCTGCCGGTCGTACCGACCGAACGGCAGCTCCGGTAGCTCGAACAGCTGCTCCGCTTGCGGATTCATGAGGATGATCTTGCTCTGGTCATCCGTGACGAGAATCGGATCGCCGACGTTGTTGAGGATGAGATTGAGCCGGTCGCGTTCGCGCGTCGCATCGAGCTCGGTGAGGCGCGCGCGCTGATATTGCCGTTCGAGCTCGCTCGACGCGCGCTTGAGATCGGTCACGTCGCGCAGTACCGAGACGTACGCGCCCTCCCCGGCGATCTGTACCGGCAGCGCGTGCGCCAGCACTTCGAACAGCAGGTCGGTGCCTTCGTCGGGATCGACGAGATTCAATTCTCTGGCGGTCGATTTCACGCCGCCCGCCAGCACCGCTTTCGAGAGGAAGGAGCTGAAGAGGAGATTGTTGATTTCGACCGCGCGGCGGCGTCCCTCTGAATCCGCTTCCTGCGGCGTCAACAACGCTTCGGCGCGGCGGTTCTGCACCACCATGTTGTTGTACGCATCGGTGATCACGATCGGGTCGGGGAGCGCCGCGATGATCGCCGTCAGCAGGCTCCGCTGCTCATCAAGATGCCGCGCCGAGCGCGCCAGCTCATCGACCGCGTACATTCGGGCCAGAATCGGTCCCGCGAGTGATGCCGTGTTGAGCAGCGCCGACACCGCTCCATCGTCGAGCCGATTTTCCAACACGGCGATCGCGAAGGGACCCCGGCCGACGCGCCGCACCCGGTCCGCTCCGACGTGCACGCGCAGCTCGGCTCGCGGATAGCGCTCGTCGAAAAGTCGCTCGCCCTCGGAGCGCAGTGGCGGCCCGCCGCGAAACTGCGGCTGCGTCAGCGGAATCGCCGTCCAGGATGCGAATGGCAGCCCCGTATCCGCCAACATCAAATCGCGGCCGGAGACCGCCTCGAGTCCGCGTGCCGCCACGACAAGTGGGTGTCCGCCGTCCTCGAGCGGTACGAGCGGCTTTCTCAGCTCCATTTCATCCAACCCGAGAACGGCCACCGCTTCGAGATGATGCTGCTGCGAGTCCACCGCGAACATTGCCGCGCGCGGCACACCCGCCGCCGTGGCGAAGCGCTCGAGAAGCCACGTGCCCGCGGTGACGAAATCCATCGCCTCGGCGAGGTTCGCCAGCAGCTCGGGGAGCTCTTCCGCGCTCAGCGATGCGAGCGCATCACCTGGGCCGTCACCGGTAGACTGCTGCACAGCCGCCACGGCTCCGTCGCTCGAGGGGAAGGCGGGAAAACGCGCGCGTCAGCTGGCTCAGCGCGTGCTCTGCCCCAACTGCCGCTTCAAATCGGCATTCTCGCGCGTCAAGCGATCGAGCTCGTCCGTGTTGCTCGCCGGCTGCAGTTCGCGCGGCCGCGACATCGGCCCGGTGATGCCGACCGCTTCAGAATACTTGAGGTACGTATCGATCGACGCCACGACGATGCGCGCCTCGATCGTCACGAGGTCGATTCCGACGAGCGATACGCGTACCCACGCGTCGATCACGATACCCTTGTCGAGTACGCGATCGAGAACGTCGATGAGGGAACTGCTGCCAGGTGAACGTTCGACAGCCATTGCTCGATGCTCCGTGAATGAGGATCAGGGTCGCTTGGACGACCCGCGCTTGGTGGCCGCGCTCGCGCCACCCGCACCGCCGGTCCCGCCTTCCGCCAACCGCGCCAACTGCTGCTCGATTCGGTCGAGCCGAGATTCCAGCTCACCGGACGACAGCGCCGCCTGTGCTCCGCCGGCCGTCAGCCGCGGATCGTGCCGCCACCAATTGAGGCCGATCTGCTCCGCCTTGTCGATCGAACAGATGAGCAGACGGATCTGAATCGTGAGCAGCTCGACGTTCGCGAGGTTGACCTTGATGTCGCCCGCGATGACGAGCCCCTTGTCGAGCACCCGATCGAGAATCTCGACCAGGCCGTGACTTCGCGTCGGTGTAATGTGATCGGGCAAAGCGCGTATTCCGGTGTGTGTGGGCCGTCTGGAGCTGTCAGCTCATCCGAGCTTGCCGAGCGGTCCCAAATCGATCGCCAGATCCTCATCCGTCAAGTCGAACGTCTGCTTCAACTCGTCCATGCGCTCGCTCAGCTTCAGCAATGCCAGGCCGAGGCGCTCGACCTCTTCGTCCGTCAGCGAGCCGCCTTCCATGCGCCGGACCGCTTGATGCTCCAGCACCTTTCGTAACAGCTCGATCAACGTCAACGCAAGCCGGGCCAACCCATTCTCGACCTTCTCCGGATCGGCGTTGATCCGGTCCGGCAACGACCGCGCGACCGCGCGAAGTTGCTCCACCACAGGTCCAGGCACCTCGGCAATTCCCGCCGCCCGTTCGGTCTCATCCGACATCGCCATCACCCGCAAAGGAATACGGCGCCCACGGTCCGGATAGCACGAGCCCGCCGATGTCCGCGTCGCGCAATGCGTCCCGATACATTGCCACCGAGTCCCGGCGGATCAGGTGGGAGATCACCGCCGTCCGCGATTCGCCGGCAGGCGCCGCCAACCGCTCCATTCGCACCACTTTCCCCACCACGTCCGCCACCTTCGCCTGCGCTAGGCGAGCCCGTTGTAGCATGATGTGTTCCACTCGCTGCCGATCCTGCAGCTCCAACAGATAGCGCCTTCCCGCTCCCAGTATCGGCGCGCCCGTTGGATTTTCGGCCTCTTGAACTTTTCCCGCGATCGTTGGCGTGTCGTCGAACAGCACTCGGACGGTCATCTCTACGCAACCCTGCACCAGCTCCATCGCCTGCTCGAGCTTCGCCCCCCTCGCCGCGATCGACGCCGCCGCGGCACGGTCATCCGGAAATAGCTGGCCAAAGCGCGCGGGCAACGGAGTCGTTACCTCCAACGCGCGACGAACCACGGCGTCGTGCGCCCGGATCCGCTCGGCGGTCGGCGCGAGTCCGCCTTCGTTCACATCGCCGACGAGCGCGACGACGGGCGGAGCGCGCAGCAGCCGGACCACGCCGCCATCGATCCCCGCCAATCCGTCCACCGCCACCCCGGCCTCAGGGCCGACGAGGCAATACAGGTACGTCGGCATGGTCTCGCTGTTTGAGGAGGGCCTGTCGTTGCACTACGTCGGTTGTCTCCGCCGCCGCGAGCATGAGCGACAAGCCCACCTTCACGAGATCGATGTTGGCGACGGAGAGCGTCACCTCGCCCGTGATCACCACGCCGCGATCCAGCACGTGATTGAGCAGGTCGGCCAACACGAGCTGTTCGTTGCTGTCGCCGGAGTCGAACAGATTCGTCACTCCCGGTCTCCCGAGAAATGGTAGGCGGGCCATGGTCCGGTGAACTCGAAACGAAACCCCTTGGGCGAAAAACGCGAGGTCACCTCGCCGACCGCGTTGCGAAACGAATCGAGGGCGTCGTCGCTCACCAGAAAAAACGCGTTCAGGATGGCGCCCCCGGCGCGCGATTCACTGCGCGGGGGCGGATCGGTCGCGGTGGCGCGCACGTGCGGGGCGAGCGCGTCGAGCGTCGTGCGCGCGACCTCGGCCGACACCTGCTGCGCCTCCGCGGCACGCTCCTTCTCCAGCTTTCGCTCGAGCAAGTAGCGCTGGCCCGGCGTCGCCGCGCGCGCGGACGCTTCCAGCGCCGCCACGCGCGGGCTCAACTCGCCCATGTGCTCCTCCAACTCTCGCGTGATTCGAAATACGCGTACGCCGAACTCCTTCGCCCCGATCAATCTCGCCAGCGTGAGTCGCAGCTCGTCGCCGCGAGCGCGCAGCGCGTCGCCAACATGCGTCGCGTCGCTGAACAACGCGAACATTGGGAAGGGAACGACCGGTCCGCGATCGCTCACCCACGTCAAGATCTCGTCGTGCGCGCGCGCGCGCGGGCCGAGCCACTCGAGATCCGTCACGCGTTGCTCGATCTCCTCCGGTGCGAAGGTAGCGGCGTCGACGCGCGATACGAGCGCCGCCAGCTCTCCAGCGCGCTCGACCCCGACCACCGAGCCATCGATCCCGGCCGGCGACGACGCCGCATCGAACGATGCCGGCACGACGCCGTACACATAGATCACCGTCTCATCTGACTCAGCCATCGATTCTCGTCCAGGAGTTGGCCCACGTGCGCAACCGCGCGACACCACGCGGCGGTGGCTCGATCGCCGGTGCCATCCACTGCCCCGCGTCCTGCACCGGAGCCGCTCCGGTCACGCGATTCCAGATCTGTCCGGTGGTGGTGAGACCCCGCGCAGCAAGTGCGCTGGAAAGTCGCAGCGTCTCGCCGCGCACAAGCGGCTCATCCAGCGCGACGACCACTACGCCTGCCCGCGCGGGATCAGCCAGCAGCTCGCGCAGCGCGCGCGTGCGCTTGGCGAACGAGAGCAGATCCGCGCCGGTGTCGCCCAGGTGCACCACGTCCTTGTACTTGAGAATGAGGCGCAGGAGCCGGTGGGTCCAGTCCATCGCGATCTCGGGCATGTCGAGAAGGCGCAGGAGGTGACCCGTCGGCGCCGGATCGACGATCAACGATGTGTAGCGGCCTTCCGCCAGCGTTTCGCCGAGCGTGGCCAACGCATACACCTCGTCGACGCCCGGCGGGGCGAGCGCCATCAAGTCGTGCACGATGCGGCGGTCCGCGGCTGCCTCGGCGCCGCCGAGCAGCGAATCGAAGAGCGCGTCGACGCGCGCGCCGTATGATTCGCGAAATCGGCGAAACGCATCGGTGGCGTTCAGCTCGCGCGCGACCAATCCTGGCACTCCATCGACATCCCGCTCGCCCTCGCCAATCGGCTGGTCGAGCGCGTCACCCAACGAAGGCGCCGGGTCCGTCGACACGAGCAACGTCGCACCATCACCCGCCGCATCGATCGCCAGCGCGCACGCGACGGTGGTCTTTCCCACGCCACCCTTCCCCGCGACGATCAGCAGCGGGCGACGCAGCGATCGCCGCTCGTTGGGCGATCCGGTCCGCGACGACTTTGCCACGCGCGCGCGCGATGCCGCGCGCCCGGCGCGAGTGCCCGGCCGCAACAGCTCGCCCCATCGCTCGATGGCATCGAGGCCGATCGGCGGATTGTCGAGCAGCGGCACGAACCATCGCTCGGCGGCCGGCGCGATCGCGCGCAGCCGCGCCGGCTCGGCGGCCTCGCGCGCGGCGTTGACGATCAGGCCGCGAAGGCTCACACCGAGCGCGGCGAGGGCCTCAGCGTACCGCGCAGTCTCCGCGATCACCACGTCCTCCGCGCGCGTGACGAGCAGGCCGGCGAGCCGTGCGCCATCGCGGAGCAGCGCCGTCACCAGATCGACATCACTCTTCACGTGAGCGAGAAACCGATCGGCATCATCGGCGCGGTAGCGGTGCGTGAGCGCGCGCACCATGAAGCGATGCTTTTCTTGCATTGCGTCGAGCAGCCGCACGAGCGCGTCGAAGGCGGCGGGAAGCTCGAGCAGACGTAGCGTGTGTCCCGTCGGCGCGGTGTCGAGCACCACACGCGTCCACGACCCGCCCGCGTCGATCGAGGGTATCGCCAACAGCGCCATCGTCTCGTCGGCGCCGGGCAGCGCCGCGTCGACCAGCGCGGCTGCGTCATCGCGGTCGAGATACGTGCCGCGATCGACGATCGTGACCAGCACCTCGCGCCAGCGCGCGAGAAACGCGTCGCGCGCGGCGCTCGCGTCGAGCTGCATCGCGTAGAGGCCGGCGCGTCCCGCCACCGCCGTCGGCTCCGCCCGTGACCGGCGCGCCGATCGCGTCGGCCAGCGAGCGGGCCGGATCGGTCGACAGCAGCAGCGTCTTGCCGCGCCTCGCGCTGCGCACGGCGAGCGCCGCGGCGCACGTCGTCTTCCCCACGCCGCCCTTGCCGCCGACGAGGATCCATCTGGGGAGCGAATCGAGCAGACGGTCGATGCCGTACCCGTCGTCGCTCAGTGTGCGGTCACTCCGCGCTCGCGTCGTCATCAGTGCGCGGTTGCGCGACGCGCACGGGGCCGCCCGGCATCGACATCCCCAACCGCTCGCGCCATTCGCGCACCTCGCGCAAACGCTGCATCAGCACCCCTTCCCGCCGCGCGTACTCGTCGTCGTCGATGTCGCCCAGCTCGACCAGCATCTGCAGCTCCATCAACTCCTCTTTGATCGATGAGTCGTCGACGAGCTCCTCCTGCACGACCTTTTGCACCTGCGCCAGCGACCAGCGGATCCCGGCAACGGGCCCCGTGACCGGAAAGAAGAGCAGCTTGGTAATCAGCCCCATGGCTCGCGTTCCCGCGATTGCGCGCGCGGCGGTGTGATGTCGTTCGGCGCCACGGTCGGCTCTATCATGCCCGCACCATTCGAGTGGAGATGACTATGACGACGAAGCTTCGGCTGGGACGAGAGGTGCCTGCGTCCAACGGAGATTCAACCGCACCGCCGCCCCCGGACCGCGTTCCCGCCCCCATCTCGAGCTACCGCGACCTTCGAGTATGGCAGCACGCCATGGATCTCGTGGTCAGAGTCTATCACTTGACGTCGCACTTCCCGAAAAATGAGCTGCACGCGCTGACCGACAAGCTGCAGCGATCGAGCGTGGCCCTCGCCGCACATATCGCCGAGGGTCACGGCGGCGAGCACCTCGGCGAATTCTTGCACCACCTGGCGCTCGCCGGGAGCGCCTTGATGCAAGTCGAAACGCTGATGCAGATCGCCGATCGGCTCGCCTACCTGCCGGCCAATGAGGCCGACATCACGCTTCGGCATTGCGATGAGATCGGCCGCATGCTGACCGGTCTCATCAAATCACTCAAGCGCAAGCAATGACGCGCCGTGCCCTACTCCGCTCGCTCCAGCTTCAGCTTGATGTTGACGAAGTTGTAGGGCGGCCACGGGCCCGTGTACTTGAACGTGAGCAGCTCTTCGTACTTTCTGCTGATTTCCTTCACCTTCTCGTCGAACGCGCGCTCGCGGTCCCGCTCCACCAGAAAGGCCGCATTGAGAATCATGCGGTCTCCAATCGGCTTGTTGCTGCGGCTGGCGACCGCCACCTGCTTCAACTGCTCGTGAATGTCTGCCACGAAGCGATTGCCTTGATCCTCGAGCGCCGCCTCGACCAGTCGGCCCAGCTGCATGCGAGCGAAGTATGTCGAGCTCTGCGCATTGCGGCTGATCTCGTCCTTTAGCCGGCGAATCTCATCGTTCGTGCGCTCGATCTCGGCGATGACCTTGTCACGGTCCCAGAGCACCTTGAGACCAAATTCGATCTTGTCCTGCATCTTGTCCAGCACATCGTTGAACGCCTGGTAGGTCGAGCGCAGCAGCTCCGATACGTCGTCCTCGGAACGGAACACGGTGCCGAACGACATCGGGATCACCGTGAACTCGCGCATTACGGTTTCGTTCACGAACTCGTGAGCGAGCACGTTCTCGCGCGTCGGATCGTAGATGACGATTGGCGTGTCGCTCACCACCGCCGCCAGGTCTTCGTGATGGACGGTATACACCCGGTTCGCGCCACCAATGCCGACGTTGCCGAAGTCGCGCGATTTCCCCAAGCGAATGATGCAGTACACGTATTTCCCGCCCTCGCCCGGCGCGCGCCCGTCGCCCCCCTTCGGCGAATCGGCGTCGCGACCCGGCTCTTCCGACACGCGAGCCGCACCGAGGCCAACAGGTTGGTCGCTCGACTGCCGTCCGGAATCCGTCATGTCGAATGCACTCCGCATCGTGAGCCCGGCCGGAAGCCGGGGTGTGAAATGTGATGCACTAGAGATGCGCGCTGAACAGCGACTGCATCACTGTCGCGAGCGCAAGCCAACCGAGCAGTCCGACGCCAAGTCCAACCTTCACCGCAACGGCTACGACGCGTCCCAACAACGCCCCGGTCGCCACGCGCGTCGCCGAGCCAACTTGGGTTCCGCGCGTCAGCTCCGCCACCAACGCCCCCGCGAACGCTCCCGCGAACGCCCCAATCATCGGGCCGATGATGGGAACCGGCACTCCCGCGAACGTTCCCGCGATACTGCCGAGTATCGCGCCCCACCCCGCGCGCCTTGAGCCGCCATATCGGCGCGCGAATCGGCCGCCGAGCACGAACTCCAGCAATTCTCCGACAACCGCCAGCAGTACTGCCACGCCAATCGTCCAGAGGCCTATCGGTCCCGCGGGACGAATCACACTGAACAACAGCAACGCCCCGGCCATGACCCAGAGGCCGGGAAGGCCGAGCGGGATCAACAGCAGCCCGGCAACCAGCGCGAGCCAGAGTAGAACGACGTCCATCTAAAGCAACTCCCCCAACGCGCGTGCCACGACCGACGCGGCAAGTGTCGCGCCGCTACCGTCGAGCCGCGCGAGGTCGTCATCGCGCGTATGGATTCGTGCAACCGTCCGCCAGCTTCCTTTGCTGATGGTCACCACGTGCCACCCCGCTTCGGCAAGTGCCACGCCATCCAGCAGGACGCCCGGCAAAAGGCGTCCCGCGTTCGCTACGGTTCGCTCGGCGCGGGCCGCCGCCAGCAACGGCGCCACCATCGCCGCCGAGCCGCCGCCCGATGGCGTGATTCGGATCGTACCGTGGTCATCGACACCGTCGAAGTTTATCGCGCGGCCACGGGGGTGCGCCCGCGCCCACGCACGCGCGCCCGCGAGCCCCAGCTCCTCGGCGCTCGTCAACAGCACGCCAAGCGGGAGTGATGAGGGGGCGCTCGTCGCCACCAGCAACACCGTCGCGACTCCGGATGCATTGTCGACCGCACCGGGCGAGTGCGCGCCGACCGTCGTCAGCGCGACGGGTACGCCGGCGGTCAGCGCCAGCACCGATAGCCACGCCCATGCGCTTGTCGCATCCCACCCGCGGAGTTGCGCTCCGGCGATGCCCAACGCCACGATCCACGCCCCGATCGTCGCGCTGATGCCAAGCGCGCGCGCCGCGATCGGCACCGGCTGGGACTTCGAGTCGAGATGCGCCACGAGCCAGAGCGAAACGTCGGAGCCGCGGCTGGCAACGAGGTTGACGCCGCGCCTGCGCATCACGCCCACGTCCATCACGCCGTGCCGGATGAGCCAGCGCACTCCGGTCACGAGCGCTGCGCCGACGACGACGAGCACTGCCACCGTGGCGCCCGTATTCCCACGGCGGCCGAGATACGCTGACGCCTCGAGCGCGGCGAGCGAGCAGAGCCCGACGAGCGGCGTCGCCCATTTGCCGGGGAACGCGGAGTATTCGAACGACTCTTCGCGCACCCGATAGCCGGCGGCCTTGAGCGCGTTCGCGCAATGTTCGCGCGCCTTTGACTCTGCCTCTCCGCCGGCTGGACGGGCGTTGGCGGCGAGCACGGCGAGATGCTCGCGCGCGCTCGCGCCTTTCAACACGTCAGGCCGCCGTCGCGGTTCCGGGCGTCGCGAGATCGGCATCGCGGATCAGCTCCGCGATCTCTTTCCGCTGCACGTCGGTCACCGGCAGGAGTGGGCTGCGCACCGCACCACCCCGTAGGCCAACCACATCCATCGCCGCCTTCACCCCGGCCACACCCAGGCCGGCGACAACCACTTTCGCCAGTGGAACGAGGCGCGCCTGCGCCCGCGCAGATGCGACGAGGTCGCCGGCGGCGAAGGTAGCGTACACTTCCGCCGACAGCTGCGCGGCGAACAGCGCCACCGCCAGAATTCCCCCGCGCGCGCCGAGCTCCAGCGCGGAGCGCAACGAGCCGCCATGGCCCGTCAGCACACTGAAGATGCTCGACTGCGATTGCAGATACGCCGCCAGCTGCGCCTGGTCACCGGAGCTGTCCTTGATTCCGATAATGTTGCCGTGCAACGCGAGCTCGGCCACGAGCTCAGGCTCCAGCGTGAAGTGCATGTACTTCGGAATGTTGTAGAGAATCACCGGCACCGGGCTGGCATCGGCCAGCGCGCGAAAGTGGGCCGAAAGCGCATCGCGCGTCATTGCGGGCCCATAGTAGTGCGGCGCGACGACCAACACCGCATCCGTGCCCCGCCCCGCCGCCTCGATGCTTCTGCCGATCGTCTGCCGCGTCGACTCGGCGCCGATTCCGGCGATCATCCAGCGGTCATCCGGAATGAGGGCTCGAGACCAATCGAGCAGATGACGGCGCTCGCTCTCGGATAGAAGCGCAGCCTCGCCCGTCGAGCCCGCGATCACAATGCCGTTGAGTCCGGCGTCGAGGTGAGCGTGCAGGTTGGCGAGAAAGGCCCCTTCATCGAGATCACCCGTTCGGGCGTCGAACGTGGTGACGACCGGGGCGAGGACGCCCCCGAGGATGCGTTGCGTCATCCTCCGAAGATGCGCTGCACGGGGTTCGGTGTGTACCCCTCGATCGCTGGAAGTCCCTCGGGCGTGTGGGCGGGCGTAGCGACGTGCGTGTCTTCGGACACGTTGTCCTCTCCACGAACCGCCGGGTCCACCTCGCGCACCTTCGCCGGAGTGTCCGCGGCTGACGCCGCGACGGACGGCATCGAGATCGGCGTATTCGGGGCGCCAGTCGCCGGGGCGCTCGGCGCGACTGGCGACGACAACGCCGTCTGCGAAGTCGCGGGCGTGGCGGTCACCGAGCGCTGGCCGCCCGATGGCCGGAGCGGAGCGGGGAGCGGGCCCGGCACACGCACCGCCGTCTGCGCGCCCGACGTGGGCATTGCGCGCGGAATCTGTCCCGATCTCGAGAAGGTGCGCACCTGCAAGTCGAAATCCGTCGGCCGCGTGGCGGCGGCGTGCGCGGCCTCGAATGATACAGTCCCCAATTTCACCAATTCGGCCAGGTGCTGATCGAACGTCTGCATCCCGCCGGATTCCCGGCCCGCCGCGATCAGCTCCTGGAGCTGCGTCGTGCGCGCCTCATCCGCGATCATGTCGCGCATGAGCGACGTCACCACCATCACCTCGACCGCGGCCACCCGTCCCTTGCCATCGGCGCGCGGCAGCAGCCGCTGCGAAACGACCGCGTGCAGCGACTCGGCCAGCCGAAGTCGCGCGCTCGGCTGCTCCTCGGGTGAGAACATCGCGACGACGCGCATGATCGTGGTCTGGGCGTCGGGCGTGTGCAGCGTCGAGATCAACAGATGCCCCGTCTCAGCCGCCTTCATTGCCGTGTCGACCGTCTCGGCGTCGCGCATCTCGCCGATCATGATCACGTCCGGATCCTGACGCAGCGCGGCGCGCAGCCCCTGCTTGAAGCTTTCGGTGTCCGAGCCGACTTCGCGCTGGGAGATCGAGGACAGCCGGTCGCGGTGCAGGTACTCGATCGGATTCTCGAGCGTCACGACGTGCTTCGCGCTGTTCTGGTTCATCGCATTGATCATCGCCGCGATGGTGCTCGTCTTGCCTGAGCCGCTGGAGCCGGTGACGAGCACCATGCCGCGCTCCGCGCGCGCGATCGTCTCGAGCGCCTTCGGTAGTCCGAGCTCTCGAATCGTCGGGATCTTCATCGGGATCACGCGCATCACCACCATCACGCTCGAGCGCTGGCGCGAGATGTTGACCCGGAACCGGCCGACGCCCGGCATCCCCCAGGAGCAGTCGTAGTCGAGGATCTCGTCGATGCGCGCGCGATCGGCTTCTTTCGGAATTAGCCGCAGCGCGATGGCGCGCGTCTGCTCCGGCGTCAGCGGCTGCGTGGTGAGCGCGACGAGCTTTCCATCGATGCGCGCGCGGAAGACGTCGCCCGCTTTGATGTGCAGGTCGGAGGCGCCCTTCTCGATGGCTGCTTTGATGATGTTTTCCATGAGGACCGAGGCGCGAGAATCGAGGCTTGGACTCCACCACGCTCAATTGTACGCCCGGAAGCCGCCGCGTCGAGAGTGGCGTCAATATCCTTCGCGCTTGTCCACCACGTTGGTCATGGGCTCCCCCGCCACATAGCGACGCCAGTTCTCGAGAAAGAGCTCCTGCTCGCGCCGCCAGAAGCCACGCTGCGACACGGCGGACACGTGCGGCGTGATGAGCACCTGCGGCATGCGCCACAACGGGCTCGACGGATCGAGCGGTTCCTTGCGGAAGACATCGAGCACAGCGCCGCGCAGCCGCCCCGTCGAGAGCCGATCCGCCAACGCATCTTCATCCAACAAGGTGCCGCGCGACACGCTCACGAGAATCGCGTCGCGCGGCAGCGCGCCGAGTTCTTCCGCGCCGAACAGCATGGCGGTCGATGGCGTCGACGGCGCGGCGAGCACCACGATATCCGTCTGCGGCAGCCGCGCCCGCCAGCCGCGGCGGTCCTTGGCGTCGGGGCCCACGACCGCTTCGAATCCCGGTGGCGCGCCGAGCTCGGGACGGCGGCGCACGCCGATACATCGAGCACCGAGCGCGGTGAGCCGGGTGGCGATCGCCGAGCCGATGCCGCCCGCGCCGATGATGAGCGCGCGGCAGTCGCCCATCTCTCGCACCTTGCTCTCGTCGCCGACGAACTTCGCTCGGTCCCATACGCCAGCGCGCTGCTGCTCGATTGCCACGTCGAGGCTGCGCAGCAGAAACAGCACGCCGGCCACCACGTGTTCGGCGATCGGCACGGCATGAACGCCGGCCGAGTTGGTCAGGATCACGTCGCTCGCCTTCATCGCCGGAAAGAGCGCGCCTCCGACGCCGGCGGCGGCCGAGTGCACCCAGCGCAGGCGCTTCGCCGCATCGAACAGCGCTGGTGAGAGACCGAAGCCGAAGTAGAGCTCCGCGCCGGCGATCTCCCGCATGACCTCGTCGCTCGGCGGCGTACCTCCGTCGCCGTCCGACACCGTCGGTGCGGCCATCACGCGGAGCTCCCAGCCCGAAGGCGCGGCCGCGCGAATCGCCGTCTCCGCCTCGGGCGTCAGCGCCCACCGCGGGCCCGTGGAGCGCAGATCGAGTACCGCCACGCGCGACTCAGCCACGCGCGCTCACTCGACCTGGACGCTCAATACATCAGGACGTCGCATGAGCTCCGACGCGGCATTGTCGAACTGGAAGGTGGGGCCGATGAGACGGAGCTCGTACGTCGTGTCGTCGTGGTGCACGAAGATCTTCTTCTCCTGCACGAAGATGTTGTACGTGCCGAGCACGTCGCACAGATCGTTGAATGACGCGTCGGGCTTCGCCCGCAATGTCGCATTCACAACGCGGCGGCGCGCGTGCAGTCGCCGCTCCACCTTCGCCAACCCCACCAACACGCCCGCGACGAGAGCGGTCGACCCGATCCCCTCGACGAAGTTTCCCGCGCCGACCGTCAGCCCGATGCCGGCCACGACCCAGATCGTAGCCGCCGTCGTCAGGCCGACAACGACGCCGCGAGCCTGCAGGATCGTTCCCGCCCCCAAAAATCCGATGCCGGAGACGACCTGCGCCGCCAGTCGCGCCGGGTCGCCGAAGCGCGTTCCGTTCTCGGAGACGCCGATCCGAATGGAGAGATCCATCAGGATCGCCGAGCCGACGCAGATGAGAATATTCGTGCGCAGCCCCGCCGGCTTACCGGAGTATTCGCGCTCGAGCCCGACCACCCCGCCGCAGATGACGGCGACGAGGAGCTTGACGAACAGGTCGAGCCGCAAGTCTTGCACGCCCGGCGCGAACGCCGCGAGCCCGGCCAACAAGTGCGTGGTGATGGCGCGCCTCCCTCAAGCGTTACGGGTTTGTTCAGGTCGCGCAAATCATCGGGTGAAATGTCAGGCGACGAATCGCCGAGCGCAACACTGCTCAAATCAAGCCCATCCTCTCCTTCACCTCCCCCATCGTGCCCTGGGCCATCTTCCGGCAGTGCGACGCACCCGCCTGCAGGATGTCGGTCACGCGCTCAGGATGACCTGCCAACTCACGGGCTCGCTCGCGGATCGGATCGAGCTCCCTCGTCATGTTCTCGAGCAGCACCTTTTTGCAATCGATGCAGCCCCAGCCTGCCGTACTGCATTGGACCGCCACGTGCTCGACGACGTCCGGGGGACTGAATGCCTTGTGCAGGTGATAGATATTGCACACCTCCGGCGTACCCGGGTCGGTGCGACGGATGCGCGCGGGGTCGGTCATCGCCGGCCGCAACTTGGCCCAGATCTCGTCGTGCGACTCGAGCAACCCCACGGTGTTGCCGAGCGACTTGCTCATCTTCGCGTTGCCGTCGAGCCCCATGATGCGGCGCGTCGCGGTCAGCAGCGGCTTCGGCTCGGGAAAAAACTCGGCGGCGAACTTGGCGTTCCAGCGTCGCGCGATTTCGCGGCTCAGCTCGAGATGCTGAATCTGATCCTCCCCCACCGGCACCAGGTCCGCGCGATACAGGAGAATGTCGGCGGCTTGCAGAACCGGATAGTTCAGCACGCCGGCCGGAATACTCTCGTGCCGCTGCGATTTTTCCTTGAACTGCGTCTGCCGCTCGAGCTCGCCGAGCGGCGCGACGGTGTTGAATATCCAGGCGAGCTCGGTATGTTCGGGCACCATCGACTGCACGAACAGCGTGCATCGCTCCGGATCGAGTCCCGCGGCCAGCAACGAGACGGCCATCTCTCCCGTGCGACGGCGAAGGTCGGCGGGCTCGTACGGTCCGGTGATCGCGTGGTAATCGACGATGCAGAAGATGCACTCGTAGCGGTGCTGCAGCTCCACCCAGTTCTTCACCGCTCCGAGGTAATTCCCGATGTGCAGCTCGCCACTCGGTTGGATTCCACTGAAGATTCGAGACATTTTCGCAAGCTATGAGTGCACCTGAAGCGTCGCAAGCAACGACCTCGCCGGCGGCAGCCGGTGTGCGCGAGCGCGCGGAGCTGCTCGGCATCGCCACGCGCGCGGCGCAGGCGGCCGCCGCGGGAATTCGCCGCTATGCCGGGGATGTCGGATCGATTGCATGGCGCAACAAGTCCCACGCCGATTTCGTCAGTGAAGTCGACATCGCCGCCGAGGAATCGCTCCGCGAGATTATCCTGCACGAGATTCCGGACGCCGTCATCATCGGTGAGGAGCTCTCGCCCGATGCCTCGTTGGGCCCCATCACCTTCATCGTCGACCCCCTCGATGGGACCACGAACTTTCTGCACGGCTTTCCGTGGTACGCCGTCTCGGTGGCTGTTCTCCGCGACGGCGCGCCCACGGCCGGTGTCGTGATCAACGTGCCGACGGGCGATGTTCATAGTGCCGCCGCCGGACTCGGCGCGCGATCCAACGGACGTCCCATTCGCATCTCAGCGATCGAGGACCCGCAACGCTCGCTCATCGGCACCGGCTTCCCCTTCAAGACGCCGGCCGCGCTCGACCGCTACGCCGAACAGTTCAAGCGCGTCACGCGTGCGACGGCCGGCATTCGCCGCGCCGGCTCGGCGGCACTGGACCTCGCCGATGTCGCGATCGGCCGCTTCGACGCATTCTGGGAGCTGATGCTCTCGCCATGGGACTTCGCCGCGGGCGCGCTCATCGTGCGCGAAGCTGGGGGAGTGATCACCGACGATCGCGGCGCGGCCGTTGGACATCGCGCATCGTCGATCGT
This sequence comes from Gemmatimonadales bacterium, assembly GCA_038228795.1. Taxonomy (GTDB): domain Bacteria; phylum Gemmatimonadota; class Gemmatimonadetes; order Gemmatimonadales; family Gemmatimonadaceae; genus JALZAE01. The sequence continues at coordinate 33,679 of JBBROY010000016.1, read as the reverse complement.
CGCGGGCAATCCGCGCATGCACGCGTGGCTCCTCGCCACGTTGACTTCCGTACCGGAGTAGATCGAATGAAGCTCATCGAGTGCGTCCCCAACTTCTCGGAAGGGCGGCGCCCCGACGTCGTGCAAGCGATTCGCGACGCGATCGCGTCTGTCGAGAGTGCGGTGATTCTCGATGTCTCGTCCGACGCATCGCACAATCGCTCGGTCATCACCTTCGTCGCGCCGGCCGAGCGCGCGGTCGAGGCGGCCTTCGCCGGCGTGCGCACGGCTGTCGAGCGGATCGATCTCACGGGCCATTCGGGCGAGCATCCGCGCATGGGCGCCACTGATGTCGTTCCCTTCATTCCGCTCGAAGGCGCGACGATGGAGGACTGCGTTGCGCTCGCCCGCCAGCTCGGCGAACGCGTCGGGCGTGAGCTCGAGATTCCTGTTTTTCTCTATGAGCGCGCCGCGACGCGCCCGGCGCGCGAGAATCTCGCCGACGTGCGGCGCGGCGAGTTCGAGGGATTGCGCACGGACATCGGCACTACCCCCGACCGCACGCCAGACTTCGGCCCATCGCGCGTGCACCCGACGGCGGGCGCCATCGCCATTGGCGCTCGGCCGTTTCTCGTCGCCTACAACGTCTACCTCGGCGACAAGCGCAACGTCGACGTCGCCAGGCAGGTGGCGAAAGCGGTGCGTGGATCGAGTGGCGGACTGCGGCACGTCAAAGCGCTCGGCCTAGAGGTCGATGGCCAGGCGCAGGTGTCGATGAATCTGGTGGACATCGAACAGACGCCCGTACACCGCGCGTTCGACATGGTGAAGATGGAAGCGGCGGCCCACGGCGTGCCGGCGACGTGGAGCGAGATCGTCGGGCTGATTCCGGAGCGCGCGCTCTTCGACGCGGCCGCGCGGCATCTGCAACTTGCGCGCTTCACGCCGGAGCAGGTGCTCGATCGCCGGGTGCGCGCGGCGATCAGCGGCGGCGAGAGCGTGTCGTCGTTCGTGGCATCGGTCGCGTCGTCGTCGCCGACACCTGGTGGGGGCAGCGTCGCCGCGCACGCCGGCGCCCTCGCCGCCGCGCTGGCGCAGATGGTCGCCGGGCTCACGGTGGGGCGCAAGAAATACGCGGCGGTCGACGCCGAATTTCGAGAGCTGTCGGGCCGCGCTGCCGAGCTGGGGATGCGGCTCTCGTCCCTCGTCGAGCGCGACGCGCAGTCGTACTCGGCCGTGTCGGCCGCTTACAAATTGCCGAAGGAGCCCGCGGCTCTCATCCCCGCACGCGACGCGGCGATTGCGCAGGCGTTGCTCGGCGCATCTGAAGTCCCGCTGGAGACCGCGCGAGCGTGTGCCGTAGTCGTCGAGCTTGCGGAGGCCTGCGCTGCGCGAGGCAATACTAACGCCGTGTCGGATGCCGGCGTCGCCGCGCTCCTCGCCGAAGCCGCGTGCCGCGGCGCCGCCTACAACGTCCGCATCAACGTCGCGGCGATGGCCGACAAGTCGTTAGGCGAGCCGCTCGTTATCGAAGCGCAGGCACTGGTCGTCAAGACGCACGAGATCGCGGAGCGGGTGGTGGGGATGGTCGAGAAGGCGATATGAAGCGCAGGGAACCGAAGCCTCGGCACGAACTATGGCAACGGTCCATTCCGCTTAAACCGAAGGCTTGTAGAGCAGACCAATCACCGTACCGATGACGGTCCATTGGATGAAATACGCGACCGCCTGCATCAGCGTGAGCTTGAGACCGATGTTCAGCGTCGCGTAGTTGTGTATCACGAACGCACATACGACAAACATTCCGATGAGTGAACCGAAGTGCGCCCCTTCGGCGAGACCCGATCCTCCCCGATAGACCATGGCGTAGAGCACGGCAAGAACGAAGATCGCGACCAATGTCGCGCCCATTAATGCCGGCATGACCGCCATCTGACTCTCGCGCGGTCGAAAGACGGCGGAATATTTCCGACCTTCAGCGATCATCTGCGGCACGAGGATGAACATGGCAAATCCGGCGACGAAATAGGCGACCATTCCACCCCCGGTCGCGAGCGCGATGCGTCCGTAGTTCATTTCCTCTCCTTCTCGGGTTTCAGGTGAAGGGCAGCCTTCGTTGAATACGGGTGGCAAACAGTGATAACAGGCCGACGGTCGCCACCCCGGCACCCCAGGAGTCCAATGATGCGTGGTCTATTCGGTTGAGAGCTTACACCTGTACCAATTCCCCCTGCCATTGCGGCGATTTCGCCGCGACCTCGTCAACCGTTCAAACAGGCAAGCGTTCCGGGGTGGGTTCCACCCCCGGACCTCGCACCCACAGATGCTGCTTGCTCAAGTGGTAGCCGAGATAGGCCAAACCTTCCGCGATCAACACTAGGTACGGCATGCCCCACAGCGTGTCGGAAAGAATGTGCTGTTTGACGATCATGTTCTCCAGCACGATACCCACGACGAAGAACACGAACACGGGCAAGGCCAGGAGATAGAACATGAACAGCAGGAAACGATGACGGTTCTCAATCGTTCTCCACGCCAGGATCATGGGTGGAAACGTCAACAGCCAGATCGCGACATTCATGAGCCAGAACGCGAGCTGGCTTCTGCCAAAGAGATGCCCAATCATCCAGGGCTCGTCATTGGCATGCAGCGCGCTGAACACGATGCGCATTATCGGAATGGTGGCAAACACCAATGTCAGACCGAACAGCTTGCTGCCGGCATCGGATCGCCGCATGCGGAAGAAGCCGATCCACATCGGTATGTAGTTGAACACGAGTGGACCGGCCAATGTGGCCAGCCAAGACGTACTCGGGTGGTTCTGCTCACACCCTGCGGCAAGTGTGAACGAATTGAAGCTCTTGTAGCCCCAAGCACCGCAAATCAGGAAGCCCGTAACGTGATGCGCCAGCTCGTGGCCAATGCCCAGAATTGCGGCAAGGCAAAAGAAGGCTAGCAGGTACTTCGGAGTTAGCTGTACACGCATGGTGAGGTTGCAAGAGTAATCTGGGCGGCGAAGCATCCGCACCCGCACGCGACAGCTGGGCTCAATATCAGCCTTGTATCTCGTTGCTGGAGGAGTTTGCAGGCATTCTGATCGGGGCGCCAGCTCGCTGCAGCCTGGGTGGTGAACACCGTGCGTTAGCCGGAGCGGCGTGGCTGATCTCTCGTCGACTTTCAAGACAGTTGCAACGCCCAGCGCTTCGCGCCAAGCGCCAAACCGGCTCGGCCGCGAATGCGCTCCTACGGGTCGCGCTTCGGCGGAAGCGGCAATTCCCGCTCCGCCACCGCATCGAATGGCACGCAACGCAGACCTTGGAACTCCACGACCGTTCCGGCCATCTTGTTCCCGACCTTGTAGCGCGCCGCGCTGTCCGCGGCATTCGTATCGGCCCGTGCCATTGCCAGGTCCATCTGTCGCGTGGCCTCCGTGTACGGAAGCGCGCGGTCGATGCGCGCCATCTCGCACGCGATGGCCTGCTCCGTCTCGACGGGATTGGCCGCAGTCAACTGCTCGCGCAGCAACCGCGACAGGCGCCGCGTCGCGGTCGGCAGCGTGTCGCTCCGGGTTTCCGATTGGGATGCGGACCGTCCGGACCGAACATCGCCAAACGACTGCCCGCCGCACGCGCTGGCCGCAATGAGCTCGAGCGCCGCGAGTGTGCAGCGTCCCCATGGCCAGGGGCCGGGCGCACGACGCGCGCCAGCCGTTGCTTCATCTAGAATGTGTCGAGTCATCATGGCACGCGATGGAATTCCCACTCCCGTCCAAAGATCGGATCCGATCCGCCGTTCAACCCGCGCGATGTGCCGTACATCCTATCATTGCTCGCCGACGCGCCGACATCCAGGGCAATGCCACATGGGCCACGCGCGCAGATCTTGTCCTTGTACTCCTTCGCGGTGAATCCGAGCTCGGCCCGGGTTAGGCGTCGCTGCCGGTAACTGTGTTAGCTGGAACGGCCCAACCATATCAAGATGGCTACGCCAAGCAAGCCGGCCCAGCCGGGATGCCTCGCTTTTGTGCCAATGAGGACTAGTGCTGACCCTCCTAACATGGCGAAGGCCACAGCCAGCTCGATGAACGAGTAATCACGAGCGTGCGAGGAAGGCAGCGAAAGCCAGTAGAGTATGGCTGCAATACACCAGCCTAGCGCGGTAAGGACATGCCAACTGGCCCATAGAATACGCACATGCCGCTCGCCAAGAAGGCGACCGCCCTCCGTCGGAATGAACCCGTGGCTTCGCAATCGGCGAAAGATCAGCACCTCGCCGAGTGCTGAATGAACGAGCCCGACCGCGAAGGCCAATGCGGCTGCGGTTGCGAAGTACCAATTCATGCGGGGAAGTCCATTTTGCGGCCTCGATCGCCTCCGATGCCCAGTTGTCCGATGCGGACTTGCTGCAATTGCTCCCCGGCCATCGTCTTGACTGGATATCTCCAGATCTCGTCAACCCGCACGGCAAACTCCCTTGCCAATGGATACCATGAGGCGCCTATCGCTGGCGCTCACCTGCGAACGAGCGACCGAGCGTTGGCGAGGGAGCGGTTCGGTTGGGTGCACCGCCCCGCTTGGACAGCGACCGGCGCTCATGAGCTTCTCAGAACTTCCAAGACCCATTCCCCCGCGGCGCATTCCCGGACCGACCTTCCAGACGTGTCCCGGTCCGTCGGCCGAGCGCCGTGCTGCAGCAACAACAATATGATCTCCCGCTGCTGCTCCTGGGACACCAAGGATCCGGTTCCACCACGTCCAGTGTTCCGAACCGCCAAATGAAGAGGGGTCGACCCGCTCCCGTTCTTGCGGCGTGCGTTTGCCCCGCCTGCGAGGAGTGCCCGAACGGCCGCCGCACAGCGGGTACGCACGGCCCTGTGCAAGGGAGCGACTCCACTCTTGTCGGAGGAATTTGGATCGGCACCCGCTTCAAGTAGACATTCGACGGTGGCCTCCTGAGCGGCAGGATTCCACGTAGCAGAGCCGGGGTTGCCGTCTACTGAGTAATGCAGTGGCTCCGCACCGCGTCGGTTCCTCGCGCGAATGTCCGCACCCCGAGCGAGTAGGCTCTTCGCGATCGCTCGTTGATACGCGGCCGCAGCGATATGCAGTGCGGTATCACCGGCATACATGTAATGCGCGATCTCGTCGAAGTAGTAGACAGTCGACGCCTGGCGGGTGGCGCCCACCTCCGCAACTTGAAGGGCGAGATTCGGAGATGCATCGAGCAGACGAGAAGACTTCTGCTCGTCCCCCGAAACGATCGCCCGAAGCAACGACCCTATCGGGGATTTTTGTCCGTCGGTGCGTCTGCTCTGGCCGTCATCTGAGCTCTGTGGATCTCTCGATTGCACTTGGTGGCTCTCGCTGTTCAACGCTCGGCGGGCAGCTGCGATGGAATACGATAGTAGCGAGCGCGGCGAGCGACCATAGCTCCCGCGTGACCATCACCGACAGGTAAACGCCGCCGCATCTTCCGTGCTACCCGTGCCGTCGTACCGCGCGGTCGTCGGGTAAGCGCACAGTGGGTGCGTCCGCACCACCTGCGTGCCGCGCTCCTTGCGCGCGATGATCCTCGACGGCGCCTCACCTGATTCCACCCAGCGGCGAATGGTCCCCGCCCAGTCCGCCTGATCGCAACCGCTCCCGCCCGCGCAGTGCAACACGCCCGGCATCATGAACAGCCTCATGAATGACGAGGCCTGCAGTGTGTGGGCCTGCACGGCCTTGAAGTACTCGATCGTCGAGCGCGCGTTGAGCGCGGGGTCGGACCACCCGTGTGCCAGCAGCAATTTGCCACCGCGCGCGCGAAATGCCGAGAGGTCCGGGTTCGTCGCGGAGACTATCGCGTCCACCTTGGCGCCATCGCGCGCGGCGCGCGCGAGGTCGTAGCCGACGTAGCGCCACGCCGAGTCACCGTAGATGAAGTACTTGAAGAACTCGGTCCCGAACGCGGCCTGAACCGTTGGTACGGTGCGCCCGCTCGCTTCCAGCATCTGTGGCACAGGGCCGGTGATCCACGCACCCCAGCCGCCCTCGTCGGATTCGTCGCCGAAGGGCTGCCCAGGATATCGCAGTGTACCGGCCGCGAGTGGCGTGGTGAACGACGACAGCGCGGCACGCTGCGCACGCGTCACGCATCCGTCCGCCGCGGTGTCGCTCGCGCACACCGGCAACGACGCGAGCGTGAACGTACACGTCTCAGGGTTCTCGATTGTGCCATCGCGCACGCCGTCGCTCGCGTCGCAGCGCTCCGTCACCTTGGCCGCCATCAGCTTGAGCACGGCCGGCGTGACGACGGGAGCGTTCATATCGCCGGTCGGGTACTGCGCTTGCAAATTGCGTATGAACGTCGTGGTGATGGCCAGGAAGTTGTACGCCGGCGCGATCGCCACGATGCCGTCGAAGTCCGCCGGGTAGCGCTGTGCCTCCATCAGGGCCTCGCGTCCACCGTTCGAGCAGCCGATGAAGTACGAGTGCTCTGGCGGGCGGCCGTAGTACGCCGCGATGAGGAGCTTGGTCACCTCCGCCGTGCGATGCACCGCCCGATATGCGAAGTCGGTGATGCGTGTGTCGTTGCGCAGTGCCCAACCCGCGGAGAGGCTGCTGGCGCTGTGCCCCGCATCGGTGCCCACGGTGGCATACCCCTCCTGCACCGTCGACGCGAACTGGTTGTCCACGGCACCCACGTATCCGCCGCCGCCGCCCATGAGGAATCGTCCGTTCCAGTCGTCGGGGAGCAGTGCGACGATGTGTGTCTCCGCGTCGACGGTGGCCGCAATGCGACAGTATGGACGTCGGCCGAGTGCGCGCAACGAGTCGTTGGGCTGCACGGCACGTACCTCGGTGACGCGCGCCTTGGGGAGCGCGATCACCATCGCCGCCGCGCAATCCACCGCCGCTCGCGAAGCTCGGGAGCCGTGCTCGACGGGCGCCGCGTCGGCCCTCTGTGTCGCCGAAAGCAGGAGCAGCGACAAAAGGGCCAGCGTCGCGCGAGGGAACGGCACTTCACGGAATGAACGGGCGCGCATCAGGAGTTCCAGATGAGGGGGAACGATGATCGTGGTTCGTACGTGGTCACGTCGTCGAACTATGCGGTCTTCAGAGGCCCGGCAACCTTGTAAGAACTGAAGATGATGCCGGACGGAAATGTTTGCGTGCTGACGAGCTCGAATGCGCGTGCCGGGATTCCCTCGGCGAAGAAGCGCTTCCCCGTGCCCAACAGCACAGGATAGACGGCCATCGGGACTTCATCCGCAAGCCCATGATCGAGTAGTGTCGATGTCAGCGTGGAGCTACCCGAGAGGATAAGGTCCGGGCCGTCCTGCGACTTGATGCGGCGAACGCTCTCGACGATGTCCGGTCCAACGCCCTCGAACACACGTTCATTCGCTCTTGCTCTCCGTCGGCATCGGGAAGCGTTCCTCGATCCACGCTTGCCACAGCGGTGTCTCGCGGGCGGGGAGTGGCTGTCAGCTGCCGACATCCAACCGATAGGTGGCCTCGCTGACGAACGTCACTCCCTCGAAGAAGTGGCGGTCGGCGCCGGCAAAGAAATCGATGCTCGCGTTGTTCAGCGCGAAGAGCAGCTTGCCCATCGTCACCGGTTCATCTGGTTCGCCCACGGCGACTTCGAGGGTGTCGTTTTCATCCTTCCAATCCGCTCGAAAACTCACCGTTACGGGAGTCGGCGAAATCGGGCGATCGGGTTCCCACTCGCTTTTCGTGCGGCGAACCTTGCTGTTCTCCTTGGTCACGGCGGCAACGAATTCATCGTAGTCATCGAACTCGGCTCGGCCGAGGCGCCAGAAGACATTTTTCATCAGCGTGGTCACGCGCTACTCCCTTGCGTCAGGCGCTGCCGCGCGCCACAGCCAACTGCAACTGTTTGACGACGGCCGGCGGGTCCGCAACCTCGATCACCAGCCGGCGGTAGTGCTCGTGCTCCAATTCGATCACGATCGTCCGCTCGGGGTCATGCACGTCGAAAAACACCAAGCCTTCGCCCGCCTGAGAAAACGTCCCCGCCGTCAGGATGCCCGGCAAGTTCGTGGCGCCGACGCGAAGGCCGTGAAACCAACCGCGGGCGGGCTCGGGGTCCTGCCGCACGCTCACGATGTGGGCGAGCGGAATCTCGAGTTCGCTGCGCATCGCCCAGAGCTTGTCCAACCCTTTGACCTCGAACCGCACGCGCTCGGCGTGCACCGATACCTCGACCATGGCGTCCCTCTCACAGATTGATGGAGTTCATTCGTCCAACGCTGACGTCCGTGACCGCGAAATTACTCGGGTCAGCCTCGACGCGCATTCACGTTGGGGGACATTGTTGTGTTGTGCCTAACGATGATTCACATCTCTGGATCATCGGAGTCTACGAGAAGCGAGCCATCATACCAGACGTCGACGTGATCGGGCGCGAGAAGAAAGCGCCAGCCTGGCCCAAGACCGAGGTATGGCAGCACCTCGCGGCAGCGCTGGTGGAGATGCGTGATGTGCAGCGGCACGAAGAAATCGGGTTCGGTGGACATCGGGTCGTTGCCGGCCCAGAGATACCATCCCGACGTGTCGCCCTCGGGAGGATGTCGCATTCCGTGCAGTGGCCAACGTCCCGATTCCGCGAGGTCGGCGATCCCCACTTTTGCGCGCGGGGGGGCCGCGAGATACGGCGCACGGTGCGCGCGACATCGCGCCTGCTGCACGCGCGACCAATCCGTCGCCGCCGTTGACTGCTGTGCAAAAAATTCGCGGTCAGCCGCGCCGGTGTCCCGCTCGGGGGCACCGCGCGCTTTGGCAGACGGTTGTGCATCCCACTCCACGCGCACCATTGGCGGATTCCCGAGTCGCAGCGTCACCTTGCGGACTCCGGAAACCATCATGCCAGCGTCGTCCGTGAGCTCGAGGCCAGTGGCCAACGCGGACCACTCGGCCAATACCCGGCTCTCCGCATCGAGCTCGTCGGACGTGGCGGCGCGGAACTCGGACAACGACTCTAGCGCGCCCTCCACCCGCTCCTCGAGACGCCACACGCGTCGGAAGGCCGGCAGCGGGTTGAGCCGGCCGTGCGAGATCTCCGATGCATCGCGGTCCAGCCACACTGTCCCGATCTTTTGACCTTTGTGTCGCAACGCGTAACGCATCGTGGACTCGCTCGCGGGTGCTAGGCGTCAGCCTTTCGTTTCGCCAGCCGGGGCAGCGGCGTGCTTCTCTCCGCCGCCGCTACCGAGCCGGCCGAGAAGAAACTTCTGCAGGATCGCCGAGGCGTCCTCGAGCAGCAGCGCGCTACCGAAGCTGAGCAGCGCGACGGCGATCGCCATGCGCTGGACATCCACCTCCGCCGGCGGCAGCTGGAAGTCGCGGTGCGTGGTGCTCTCCGTGACGAAGAACACGATCGTGAAGCCGAACGCCAACGCGAGTCCCATGATGGCTTCCGTGAACGCGGGGCTCGGCGTCGGGCCCTCGTGATTCAAGTTCGTTCCCTTGGCCAACACGCGAAGGATGACGCGCGCCGTCGTCCCGAGCGCCGCCGACAACATGATGAAGAGGAACAGCGCGGGACTGGAGAGCAGCTTGGGCTGGAGGAAGATCATGAACCACGTCGCGCCAAGCACCGCGAAGAATAGGTAGACGATGAGTTCTTGCCGATGGCGCAGCGCTCCCGCGGTGAAGAGGCCGACGCAGAACACAACGATGAGAATCGCCGCTTGCAGCGCGTACCGGCTGATCGACACCAGCCCGGCGGGTCCTTCGACGGCGCCCACGCGCAGCTCGCCGTGCACCAGCGCGATCGTCCGCGCGAGACCCGCATAGGCGTTGGCGTATTCGCGCGTGTATGGCAGCAGACCGGTGATCCCCACCTGCGAGCCGGCGATGATCCGCGCATTGGTGTCGGCGAGTCCGAACGACGGCGGGTTCGCCGGTCCGACCGTACGAAACACGGATAGCAACGTCGCCGCGATCGAATCGCCGGCCGGCACGAGGTTTCTCGTGATCGCCACGACGCCCTGCGGAATCAGATCGTAGCGGAGCAGCACCTTTAACTTGTCCGCTCGCAGACTGCTGTCCTCCGCCTGTGGCGTTCCGTATTCGCCGACGGCGCCAATGGCGAGCGAGTCCTTCTTCAGCTTCGCCTTGACGCTGAACGGGTCGGCTTCGGTCGGCAGCGACAGGTGCTTGCCGAGTTTCTTCAGGGCGGCGGGAAGTGTCGGCGCCGCGATGAGGCCGCTGGTCCACAGCATGTGGAGCGGCGCGACGTAGCCCGACGTCGACGTGCTGTCCGCCAGGTAAAACGTCTTGATCTTGCCGAGCGCATCGTCGGAGACCTCTTGCAGCGGCGCGTCGGCGCGCGCGAGAATGAGCGCCGAATAGTAGGGGCGCGCGAGTCCGTACTTCCTGACGATCAAAATCGGAACGAGCGTGTCGCGTTTCTGTCTCCGCAATTCCGCTTGGCAGGAGAGAAACTTGGCGGGCGACGACTGTACGATCGCCGTCTCCGTGATGATCGCGCAGGGCGTCTGATACTCGAACGTCCGCGCGTCGGTGAACGACGGCACCTCCTGCATTCCCGGCACCTTCACCAGGTGAGCGCGCACGGTGTCCAATACCGCCTTGACCGACGCGGGCAGCGCCGTCTCATTCGGGGCGTATTGAGACGAGTGCTCGTAGAAGAACGTGAACACTTTCTGCGCCGAGAGGGGCGCGGGCATCGCCATGAGTGCGGCGGAGGCAGCGACCATGAGGTAGCGCGTGAGCGCGGTCACGGCAATCCGGCGCGGAAGTCCGACACGACAATTCACAATCGCCTCGCGATGGGTTGAGCGAGCCTTACGCTACGCGCAACGGCGGGTATGAGCAAACCATCATCCAATCACGGCGTTGGGCTGCGGGTCGATGCCCATCGGCGCATGCTTCACACCCCTGGGAGGCCATCGTTGGCCGGACCAGACGTCAACCGCAACGATTATGTGGTGTGGTCGGGATCCGAATTGATGATACCATCTAGCCACGACCGGAACCCAACGGCGTCGCCAGGCTCGATCACGATGCCGCGAACCCAGTCCACGAAGAGTAGATCGTGTTCTCGCGAGAATTCAGCGACCGAGCGCACCTCGCCCAGGCCGGACCCGACAAGTCCTATCCCGAGCGCCACGACGCGTCCGCCTGATTCCTTCCCATAGACAAAACCGACGTCCGGCAATCGAAGCGCAAAGCCGGCGCGAACACGATGAGTGTCGCCGCTTCGCAGATAGAGCGGCAACAGCGATCGATCGGTAGCGAGTCGGGCTACATGTTCGACCGTCAGGCCAGCACTTGCTAGAGTGGCCGGTGGTTCGGACCGAACGAATACCTCGCCAAATCCGAGCCCTCGCGAATGCACGGTGCGATGGCTCCTCAGCTGCGACAACGTGTCGAAGACATACGCACGATTGACGGCGCGAAGGAATTCTTCCTGACGCCAGTCATCTTCGTGCATCAACGCGGCAGCCGATTCGTTTGCGAATTGACAATCCGTGTCGACCGCTGGAAGACCATCGAACAGCGTCGGCGAGGAGAAGAGAAGGTCCTGGGGATCGATCATCTCGACCGTGCCAGACGTCGCGTGACTCGAGCGCGGCGCCGAGTGGCTGCGGCGCAACAACAGCGCGGCGATGGTCGCCAGGGCAAGCGCGAGGATGGCTGGGCCAAGGAAAATCATTGAAAGGCTCGCTAGACGGCCGGCACGTCGGCATACCGCTGCAAGAATTTTAGCAGGTCAGCATGCGCCTGTTCCGGTGTCGAGACTGCCGGATTCGCGAACAAATCGTCGAGCGAGTACGCCTCAGTGCCAAAGGCGTCCTCGGGCAAGTCGCCGGCAGCGGCGAGATGGTAGATCGTGCGAGCGATCCAGCCGCCGTCCTCCGGGTGTGTCGCGTACCACTCGGCGAGCAAGCCGAGGACTCGGCGGCTCGCCCGTACCACATCCGCGTGGCCTGGAACGTCTGCGAGCAGCGCCGCAACGACGCTGTTGGTGCGACCGCCCGAGATGGCCACGTCGAGTAGCTGCGTTGGTAGCTGCTCCGCCGCGGTGCCGGCGATACGCCGATCAGTCCAGGCGACGATACGTGCGACCGGGACGAGTCCCAGCAGCATCCCGCGGCGAAGTACCTCGGCGTCTTCCTTCAACTGGTCCGTCATTGAGACTCTGCGGCGGCGGTTTAACGCTTGGCGCTGAGCTGTAAAGCGAGTAACTGAAATGCGAGCGTAGCGAGCTTCAGTGACCTCGAGCGCCGCCACGGAAAACAACAACCGCCGAATGACGACGATGCTGAGTCGAAGTTCATTTGAGAATCGCCTCCACCTACCGTGGTGCCGGATAGCTGCGCGCCCATTGCTCGCCTCGTTGCTGCAGATGCGATCGCGTGGCTATTACGCATCGGTGATGCTCCCGAGCTGCACATTACCGTCAACTATCGCCTGCGCGACATGGCGATGCGCTTCGGCATTGGAGCCGGAACTCGTCGAGTGGAATGAAATCGGCGGCGGAGAAGTCAAGCACGTGACATGGGCTGTTGCCCTCACGCTGCCGTCAGCCGCGAAGGTGAATACTTTCGAACGCAAAGCACACGTGGCAACTCGGGAGCGACTACGGCGCGAGCGACAACCGAGTCAATCGCCCCAGACGCCGCCGCCTGATTCGGCCCAGATACGATATCCGTCGAGTTCATCGTCCGTCACTGGTTCATGCTGAATGCGCTTAGGGGACCAAGCGCCAAACCCAGCGGCCGACAGCGGAAGATGCCCCATGCCAAAACCATCTGGGTCATGAATAGTGCCGAGACTCAGCTCGGTGGTTGTGATGCGCTCTGGTCGCGACGTGAACGTGTTCTTGTAGACGCGCACGTGCACTTTGCCGGGCTCGACGACGAGAACTTTGGCCACCGCAAAGGCGCCATCGCCGCCCAGCACGGAGCACAGGTCACCCGCCATGAGATTCGGAGGAAGCTGCCGGAGCGCCCGGCTGCGGTACCACCGGCCGAGCAGCGCGCGGACGATATTCACAAACCAACTCCTCTCAACACGCGACGAGGCGTGCGGTGACGACCACGTCGGAGAGAATACTCCGCATACCGTTGTCGTCGTAATACCACGCGCGGCCGCGATAGTCCCCGCTGTTCGCCTCGATCACGATTTGCCCAACTTCGAAGTTGTAGCCGAAGAAGACCAGCAGCGAATCGCCATTGAAGCGCCGCCAGCCGCGGGGCTCCGGCCATGCCGCGCGCTTCGACCGGTCTGAGGTGCGCATGAGCTCCACGCGTCCGCTATCCGGATCGCCGTAGAATGCAATGAACTGCGGCATCACTCGAGAGAGCGACTCCGGCGCGGCATAGCTGAATTCCAAGCACTTCTTCGGCTCGTCGGTCCGAGGTCCACGCATCCAGAAGCAGCCCGCGCCGGGCAGCGCGAGCATAAAAAGAAACCGCGAGACGATCGCTCTCATGCGCACGCGCGCCCTATGCGCGGGCGCATCGTCAGCTTCACCGACCCCTTAGACACGATCGCGCTCTTCATGCGCTCGTTCAAACTCCCGCCAGATGATGCGCGCGGCAACCACGGACGCTGCTGCGATCCCCGCGGCGACCAGAATACCGAGGCAGGCATTGTTGCGACCGACATGGCGTACGTAACTCTGACGGCCGCGCGGTCGAAGTTCGCGCTGCCATTTTCTCGCGACTTGGAAAGAGCGACGGCACCGGAAAGTGGGATCTCATGGAGAGGTCCGGCTAATACTCTGCGCTCAGCTGCGGGAGAACCCGACGCACGTATCGTCGAAAACTCATCAACCTGGACGATACAGATTCCTACCGGGTGTGTCACGGCGACAACGCCGCGCACCAGCCGTACTCTTGATCGACGAAGTCTGGAGCGTCGAAGATTGGTGCGGTTAAGAGTCAGCAGAATTACCTCGATAGCCGCTATCGGCCTCGCGTTTGGCGTTCGGCTGCCGTCGCAGTCGCGGGCAGAACCATCTCATGTGTGAAATCCGTGCATTCGATGAGAACGGACGACGGGCGATCATCTGGGTGCCCGGCGAAGAGAAGCTCGTGGACGACGGCTACGCCGTCCGACGCGAGGCGAACCTCGTGCGTGTACAGGTCGCAGTGCCCGCGAGCCACATCTGAGCCGTAGCATTCGTAGTGGCGGACGCCGTCGTAGCGGAGCACGTGCGTGCGATCGTGATGCTGGCCGAGCAATCGAATCTCGATCGCGGTCCGCCGGATCTCTGCGCGATCACCTTGCGCCGGCTCGTGCACCGTCAGGCGCTCGAGCCACGCATCGTGGAGGCTCTCGCGATCTGAAAGTGAGAAGTGCCGCGAGTCACTCGCGAATGCGGCGACGTGCGCGGGAAGCCGATCGCGAATGGTGGCGAGGAAGGCGGCGTACGCCTCGAAATCGATCCCGCGCGAGGTGACAATGTGCTGCATTCGAGTCCCGTTTCAGGCCGCGCGACGCCTCGTTGGGCGTTCCAAAGAGCCGGTGACGGCCGGCTCGATCGGTATTCGCAGGCTAAGGTACTCGCCGATCGCTGGCCGGTCTGGGCAGCATCTCGAGCACGGAATCTATCTCATGAGAGTTCGCAGTAGAGGCTACCGCAATGATCGACGTATTTGTTGAGCGCTGCGTCGAGAGTTCTGACCTCGCGGAGGCCAGGGAGCGCGATCCACGCGATGTAGCTGTCCCACTCCAGATCACCGTAGCGAAACCGCTGTCTCGTGCTGACGAAGAGCATGCCCCGTCCGGATAACGCCGAGCATCAGCTGGAGGCGAATCTATCAAAGCGGCGGCGGAGCCGCCGCCATCCAAAGATCGCCAGTCTGTTGCATGCAACGTTGGGCAGCCAATCAAGCCGGCGCATACTCGAGCGACACCGTTCCTGTTTTCTCATATACACGGTGCTTCACGAGTTTGAGCTTTGCCTGCTGAGTCGGGTGAGGGAGCAGCGGCAACCCACCGCCGAGCAACACGGGGATCACAGCAACTTCGACCGCATCGACTAATCCGAGCTCAAGGAAGCTTCGGAACAATAAGCCTCCGCCGAATAGCCAGATGTCCTTTCCTCGCGTCGACCGGAGCTCAGCCAACGTCTCGGCAGGGTTATCGGACACGATCACGTCCGGGCAATCAGTCTGCCGGAGCGTGCGCGAGAAGACATAGGACTTCATGCCAGGCATCCCAGTCATACCGGCTTGCTTCCGCATTCCCTCGTAGGTTCTTCGGCCCAAGAGCATCGTGTCGAATGCGCCCATGAGCGCGCCGAAATCGATGTCCGGATCCATGACAATCCAGTCGCTCTCCCCGTTCGGCCCTGCGATGTACCCATCCAAGCTCGTGGCCACCGACAAACGAACTCGTCTCACAGACTCCTCCTTTCGTCTGCCCAACGCCCGACGTTCAGCTGTACGCGAATCTCGTAAGAGCCAGCGCAGTGAGCAAAGATCAGATCGCCTGTCAGCCGCAACGGCTCTCTAGGCAGGCGGCCACGCGTGCGCGATCGATCTGACCGATATGTGTGAGGCGCAAGCTCGACGTCAAGCCGTCAGCTGATGCTGTAGACGTACGCCAGTACCGCCAGCACCGCACCGGCTCCGAGCAGCTTCAGAATTGTTCGACGTTGATCATGCGGCGCTGCCGCCGGTCGATCCGAGTCGTGCCACACGACGGCAAGGCCGCCGCCCACCAAGACTCCTAGTATGCCGGCGAGAATAATCGTGACGGGCCATGGCTCCTTCTGTGCGATCCCCATCGCCACCCCGATGGCGCCGTAGACGATCGTGCCGCCTACGGAGCCCACTACGAAGCTGCCCAAACGCCAGCGCGTCAACGGCCGCAGCAACCCCACCATGGTGCCGCCGAGCACCGCCGCAAGATAGTACGCGCCAATGATCTCCCACGTGGACAGCCCCAAGCCTGGCCAGTGCGTCGATAAGTTCAGCACGCTGAGGACCAGGACCCAGACCGAGAATGCGGTCGCGAAGACGAGGCCCCATCCGAGCGCCCATCGCAGGTTGTCGCGAACATCCTGCCCGCTAGTCATAGCGTCTGATCGAATGAGCTACCATCCACGCGATCTCCGTTGCGCCGGCTAACGCCCGGCGTTCAGGTCCAGCCGAGTCAAATAAGAGCGAGCGAAGCGAGCAATCCTCAGATCGCCCGTCTGCTCCAACGAACGTTAGATAACATGGGGTATAGCCACCCGGATGACATCAACGAGCGCAGGCACAAGTAGAGCAACGGCAGGCACGAGATCCAGACCATCGCGGGAACGATTTACCGAATGCCCAGCACCTTCACAAACATTGGCGTGTCTAGGATCAGGTGCGGCGCGACCGCGTGATAGCCGATGGCGTGAACCCAAGCGTTGCCAGTGCGCAGCGTCAGCACGCTCTTGATCATGCCGGGACCGACGTATTGCAGAAAGACAAACAGGATCGACAGTGCGCCCCAACGCGGGCTGTCGAAGTTCGACCAGCCCTCGACCAGATGCACCGCAGCATAGGTCAACCCGCTCAGAATGACGGTGACGATCGGCGACCCAGTCAGCCGCAGGTAGCGGGGGAGCAGGATGGCGTAGATGAGGATCATCGTCGGCAGCACGGTGCCAACGAAATAGGCGAAGAAGGTCAGCCCGCCGCCAATCAGCATCTGTCTGGGCGTCAGTTTGAAGAAGTCGGCATTGAGCCCGGTGAGTTCGAACAGGCACTCGACCAACATGATGACCAGGATCACCCACAGGTCGCTGCGCCAATTGGTCGACGTCAGGTTTAGTTGCTCGGCGCTGTATCTCTGGCGGAACCAGAAAAACGGCACGACGGCAAACAGCACGAAGTTGTACGCGGCCCAGCATGTAATTTCACCGAGCGACGGCGGCACCGAGCCGCCGTACAGCGTCCCTGCAATGTGAAAGCTGAACGCTCGATAACCGAGCGCCGGACCGAGCAACCAGCCGCCAATTTGCGCCAGCGCAGCGTAGCCGAGCAGCATCGCCGTCTCGCGCCCCGCCAGCGTTCGATCTGGCGCGCGGGTCGCGATATCGGGAATGGCGCGCTTGCGGGTAAGCCAGAATGCGATGGCCATCAGGGTGAAAACCTCCAGCAAGCTGATCGTCGGGATCAACATGCGGAAGTTGAACGGTAGCTGCTGTACCGACGGTGTGTCGAAGGGCAGGAAACCGTCCGCAAGGACGTAGGCAGCCGCGTTCACCGCGGCCCACGCGCCGATAGCGACATGGGTGGCGCGGTTGCGCATGATTTTGCCAGCCGCTTGGCTGAGCGTGTCACCGCGAAAATCGGATGCCGTCATGTCACTCCCCACAGATTGCTATGCGGGTGATTGTGGGCCGAACTGTGCCAGCGCGCCCTCAGCATTTTCCTTCCCCTATCCCGAAGAGAGCAACATGATTCATCACCGTGGGGTTTAGACGTACTAAATGCCTGATCCACGATGCTGGGAGTGAAGCCTGCACCTTGAATCTTTGGATCGGGCATGTATTTGCGCGAGGTGAGTGCCCGACTCGCGAGATCGATGGCAGTTGCGTTCAGCAGCGCGAGTAGCGAGTGAGCGTAAAGCTCGTCGGCTGCGGCGCCGGGGTAGGCGGGCTTCAGTCGATGTGCGCACGGTCTTTAGCGGCTACACGCTCCGGACGGTTTCCAGTCGGAGGGTATGCCCCTCGCTTGCGCCGAATCATGGATAACCAGGGCGAACGCGCGCCGGAGCGTCGTACCAGTAACATTCAGTTCCATCGGAATACTGGGTCGCACCGTCATAGTCCCACCGACCCGAGCCCTGTCAGCGCCGGCCGGAGTCTCCAGACACTGCTCGCCCGCAAGCACGTACCAGCCTTCGGGACCCGGGTGTACATGCACCCTCGACTTGTCGCCCGGCCGCATGACAGCGTACGAAAGAACCGCACTGTAGCTCTGTGCTGCGGCAAGCTGCAGCGGTCCGACGACGGCAATAGCTTTGCCTCCGCGCGGAGCGGTATTTCGGGGCCCGAATTCGGAGAGCCAAACTCGCCCATCTTCCTCTATCACAATCCCGGTCGCACTCTTGGCCTTCTCCGCAGCCTTCCTGTTTGGAAACGCGCGCAGATGCCAGTAGACGGATGGTTGGCTGAAATGAAGTCCCGTTACCGCGCCGATGTTGAAGCAGCCAAACTCCGGTCGCTTCTCGCCCGTCGGCACGTCCACGCAGGCCACTTCGGTCAAATGTTCGTGTCCGGCCGTGGCGGGCAACTGAGCATGCAGGTTGCCGCTTGGCACCATTTGAAGGGCGATGAGGAGCAGTATGAGTGCCCCGATGAATGTTTTTCTGGCCACGTCCGATCCTCCGAGAAAGATGTACAATTCGCGCCAGCTTGATTGACGAGTCGGCCTAACGTCGAAGCTCTGCTGCAAGCGAGCCAGATGACGCGCCCGCGCCAGCGGGCGCCATCCCTGAATCGCTTGGCGGCAGCAGCGCATCGTTAGCAGACCGCCAGATGATCCCGATAGTCGGCTCACCCTATTCGCATCCACGCGACACCACAACTGGAAAGATCGTCGCCCAGGGGGGCGACGGCGCATGACGAGCCAAGTCTGACTTCCATTGCTGCTCGAGGGTTTCGCGATCAATGCCGAGGATCGCCTCGATCTTCCCGTCCTCCCAGTGCTGCCACAGCGCGCGCAGTCGGTCGCGCCCATAGCTGCGATCGATGTCGACCAAGCTTCCCGCCTCTACATAGTTGATCGCCCCGGCTTCCCAAGCGACGCTGAAGTTCCGCCAGAGAGTCGCGAGCGGGACGAGCTTCACTTCCCGGTTCAACTCCGCGGCGATCGCCGAGATTGAATAGCCAGCACAGCTGCCAGCCGCGTTCGTAGCGAGCCCCTCCTCAAGCCAAGGACTCCGGCTTCGTCCCCACTTTCGATGCACGAGCAGATGCATGAGTTCGTGCCGGAGCGCGGGGTGCATCGAATCGTTCGCGATCAGGTACGCTGTGCCCTGCTCCGGTCGCGCACTACCGAAGGCTTGTCCGCCGATCAGCGACGTCATCTCCGCATCAGATCCGACAATGAAGAGCTGGAGCTTTGGCCCTGTGAACTCTCCGCCAAGGAAGCGGAGATTGGCTGCGATCGCACGGTCGACTGCGTCCGGCAGCGTCGCTATTAGCGCCTCGGCGCGCGAGCCACGAAGCACATGCACCTCGGCGGCGGGCGCCGAGCGAGTGAGCCAGCGGCGCTCGTCCGCTGTGCGTACCGTGACAGCGCGCGGGCGGGCCGGTGTCTGTGCCGGGAGAACTTCCGCTGACCGATGCAGTATCGCGACCACGCCCAACCCAAGTAGTGCCATCCTACCGCGCATCGCGTGATCTCCGATGGTCTGCTAGCGCCCGGCGCTCAGGTGCAGCCGAGTCAAATAAGAGCGAGCGAAGCGAGAATCAGTAGATCGGCTGTCAACTGCAACGACTCGTTAAGTGCGCGGCGGCGAGATGCTGAGCCGAGCATAGAGTCGTTGAAGGCGTTTCGCGACGGGAACGAGCATTCGCCAGCGCGAATCTTCGAATCCCAGGCGCTCCGTCTCAATCCGAACCAGACGCTCGGCGATCTCGCGCGACGTCGCGGACCGAACCAGCAATCCATACACGCCGCCAACATACGACTCGTACTCCGAATGAGCCTCGAGTTCGTCGGCGACACCGATCGGATCCCACTGACGGAGCAGGACCTCGCCGATTTGTCGCTGAATTTCCCGTTCGCTCTCGTTCATCGATGCGTGTGGTCCACCTAACGCCCGGCATTTGAGCTGCGAGGGCAGTTCGTACGATTCGGCGGCGCAGCCGCCGCAGTCCAGGATGCGCTCGTCAGCTCCAATTGCTTGTTAGGCAGCCGAGTGATCTGATGCCGTCACACACGCTCGTGCAGCGCGCCACCCGCCTGGAGATCCGCCAGAGAAGTCGCGTGTCAGTTACTAACCTGGTATCGGCCATTAGGCGCCGCCAGAACTGTGGCGGGCCGCGCTCTTCACAGCAGTTTATCTGGTGTTCAGCGGCCCGTCTTGGTCTTCGCCGCGTTCTTCGCCAAGACGATCTGGAACGGCGCCAACCCGTGAAGCTGGACCACGGTTTCCTGGCTCGCGCCACCATAGTGCGGGTGACGGCCTGGCATCACAAGAAAGGCACCCGGACCGTAGCTTTTTTCGGCCGACCGATCCTCGGTGGTTCCCATCGCCAACTGGAAGCTGCCGGAAAGCACGGTCAGGTGCTCCGCATTGGGGTGCCAATGCGACGGAAAGTGGTACCCAGCCGGGAACTTGAGTCGGATGGTGTAGACCCCTGCGGCGGCCGCGGGATTGCCGTCCAGCACGGCCAACTGCGTACCGGGATCGAACCCCGGGATCTTCAGATCGGTCCACTTCACATCTCCTACGCTGATGGCCGTCATCTGCTCGGCCTTCTTTCCCGGTCTTGGCTTGGCTTGCGCCAGTGCGCTGGAAGAATTCGCGAAGAGCCAGACCGACGCTACAACAACGATTGGCAGAAATGTGCGACGCATCATCGTCCACCTCCTGTCGGGGCGTGGGAAGCCGGAGATCACCAGAGCTCGCGGCGTGTTAGCGTAGGCGCGCTAAGATACTGTCTGCCGCGGTAGAGGCAAGCGCGCCGCTCGGCTGTGCGCGCCGCGAGGTGCGGGATTTCCTTGTGTCATCCTGCGCTGCGCCACTATGTGTTCGGCTGCCCAACGTCCGAGCTGAGTTGCGAGCGCATTCAACACAATGCGAGCGAAGCGAGCTTCCTTCCGCCTTCCGATGCCGCAGCATTATCTCCGCCGTCTCCTACTTTTTCGCGAGTAGAATCAGCCCCGTGAGTGCCAACGCGAGGCCCGCCCAGTGGCGCCCTGTGAGCGTCTCTTTGAAGACCACGACGCCGATTGGCAGGAGCAGCACGGTGACCATCACGTTGGAATAAAGTGCGCCAAGCGACAGGTTCCAGCCCGCGCGATATGCGAGGAGGAAGCCGAGCTCTAATCCGACGATGCCAAAGCCGAGAGCAAACGTCGCCCAGTTGAGTCCTTTCACGGCCGGCCGGATTTGCAAGTCGGGGTAGAAGAGTGGAATACAAATAAGAGTGATCAGCATCGCGATCAGGTAAGTGAAGAACAGCGACACCAGCGGATTTGCGTTTTGGCTGATCGCCTTTTGGCAGAAGTGGTAGGCTACGTTGGCGATCACCGTCAAGGCCATGGCAAAGACGAAGAGAAATTTCATGGCAAGCTCCTGGTGCAAGTTGAATCGTCCCGAATTTTCGGGAGCTCAGGCGGCGTACGCCTCGAAATCGATTCCGCGCGAGGTGACAATGTGCTGCATGCGATCCTGGGTCGGGCTAACGCTGGCTTCTGCTGCAGCGCTCTCATGAAATTGCGCGCGTAGCGCGCATTCCGAAATGCGCTGCGAGCAGCAAGCATCGTTAGGCCAGCGCACTCGTACGTAGCGTCGGAAGAGCCCCTCTTGCAATGAGATGGTGACGGTCTGCGCGCGGGTCTCGCGTATGCTCGGCGCTCCACAGTCCCGGAGCGCATATGGCCGCCGCGCCGTGCTCCGGTTGTTCGTGCGGCTGGAGCTCTTCGATGCGGATCAGGCCGCCGGCATGCTCACGTCGCCCCACTCGGGGTTCCACGTGCATACGGCGGTCTGGGTGTCGGAGGACGACCGGGCCTTTGCCACCTGGCTCGCGCGGTACTGCGCGCGGAATCCCGTCGCCGTGGAACGGCTGATGTACGACCGGACCGCGAAGGCCGTGACCTATCGGTCCGACAAGGCGGAGGGCCCCACCGCCGGGACCGAGTCCGCCGACCCGCTCGAGTTTCTCGCCCGGGTGTTGGTGCACATCCCGGACAAGGGCCACGTGACCACGCGGTACTACGGCTGGTGCGCCAACCGCCCCCGCTGCATGCGGGGCATGGCGGCGACCGCTGCGGCGGCGGTGCCGCCCGCGTTCGTTTCCGCGCCACGGAAACGGCTCCGGCAGGCTGAATGCCTGCCGGTCGGACTTTTCAATGCCTTTTTCCGCAACCTGCTAGTGTCCGAGCCGGAACTCGCCAAACTAGCTCAGACTTCGACCTGCTGTGCCATACTATTTGCTGCAGACAACGATGATAACAGCCGAAATAATCGCAATCGCCATCACTGCCAAGACCACCATAACTCCTCCTTTCTGACGGCGCAAATCGCCGGAATAACGACACAAACAACGATATCACCTAAGCAACACTTAAGCAGTATTGACCACCATCTCCGTAAACACCACTAAACTGTACCACCACATCTTAAGGGCGCAAGCGCCTAGACGAAAAATACGAAAAAAAAGTCAGCACGAGGCCCCGCGCTTGCGCCGAATCATGGATAACCAGGGCGAACGCGCGCCGGAGCGTCGTACCAATAGCGTGTAGTTCCATCGGAATACTGGGTCGCCACCGTCATAGTCCCACCGACCCGCGCCCTGTCAACGCCAGCCGGAGTCTCCAGACACTGCTCGCCCGCAAGCACGTACCAGCCTTCGGGACCCGGGTGTATATGCACCCTCGACTTATCGCCCGGCCGCATGACAGCGTACGAAAGAACCTGGTCCGTCGCGAAGGCTTGACAGAGCCCGCGTGGCAAAACATTGTGCGGAGCGCCCTCCCCTGGTGCCGCACATCCGCAGGGCTCCATCGAAAAGACGTTCGCGCTCATTCATTCCGGTGACCCGCCGATGGTTTCGCGCGGGATTACTCCTACTTCTGGTACGACGATGCCTCATCTTACAGCCGTTCGCCGCGCCATTGTGTATCTGGTCGTAGCAGCAGCCCCGATGATCCTCGCGGCGTGCCACGATACCTCCGGACCGAAGGGACCGGCATCCTTGCAGCCCGTCGCGGGAACCACACCGCAGACGGCGGTAGTGAGCACGGCAGTGCCGATCGCGCCGGCCGTGCGCGTTCTCGACGCGAATGGCGCGGGGGTGAGCGGCGTCGTCGTGACGTTCACTGTCGCGTCGGGCGGCGGCACCGTCGTTGGCGGAACGGCGACGAGCAACGCCAGCGGCATCGCCACGGTCACCTCGTGGACACTCGGGAGCACGGTGGGAACGAATACACTCACCGCGTCGGTGACCGGCGTGGCGAGCGTGACGTTCACGGCGACCGGCACCGTCGGCGCGCCGACGCAGCTGACGAAGAGCAGCACCGATCCGCAGACCGCCACGGTTCACACCGCGGTCGCCGCGCCGCCGGCGGTATTGGTGCGCGATGCGGGGAACAACCCGGTGCCGGGCGTGTCCGTCACCTTCACGGTGACGACTGGAGGCGGCTCGATCACGGGCGGCACGGCGACGACGAATGCGCTGGGCATCGCGACCGTCGGTTCGTGGACGCTTGGCAACACCGCCGGCTCGAATACTCTCACGGCGTCGTCGACCGGATTGCCGAGCGCGGTCTTCACGGCGACGGGAACCCCGGGACCCGCGGCGACACTGACGGTGACGCCATCGCCGGTGATGATCCAGCCGGCGGCGACGCAGCAATTGACCGTCGTGGCGGTGGATCAGTTCGGCAACGTGATCGCATCGCCCGCCGTGACCTATACACCCGCCAACACCGCCATCGCCACCGCGTCGGCGACCGGGCTGGTGACGGGCGGGGCCGTCGGCAGCACCAATCTCACCGTCACGAGCGGCACCGCCACGCAAAACGTATTCATCGTCGTCGGCTTCCATCCCGCGGGCACCGTGATCGTGAACACGCCCGAAGGAGGCCGCCCCTTCGCGGTCGCGATCTCGTCGCTGAACGTGGTGTACGCCGGCGAGCAGGACAACAGCAGACTCGGACGATATGACCTTCCCGCGCTGACGCTCAACACGTTCGCGGCGGTCGGCAGCGTTCCGACGGACGTGAGCTTCCTCCCGAACGGCACGAAGGCCTACGTCACCAATCAATTCTCGGGCAACGTGGGGGTCGTCGATGTCGCGACGAACACGCAGACCACCACGATCCCGGTGAGCGGGAGCGCCTTCCGCGTCCTCGCCGCGCCGAATGGCACCACCGTCTACGCGACGACCGCCACGGGGAATCTGTACGTGATCAATACGGCGACCAACACGGCGACGACCGTTGCGATCGGCGGCATTCTGAATGGCATCGCGCTGCATCCGACGTTGCCGATTCTCTATCTCAGCAGCACCGGTGGCACCGTGTACGAAGTGAGCACGACGACCAACACGGTCTCGCGCTCGTTCGCCATGGGCGGGACCCCGCAGGAGCTGATCCTATCGGCCGACGGCACGAAGCTCTTCGTCGCCAACGAGAGCGGGGCGCTCGAGGTGCGCAACACGACGACCCTCGCGCAGATCACGACCGTGGCCGCTGCCGCACTCGGCTTCGGTGGCGCGCTCTCGCGCGACGGCCTGCAGTTGTACATCTCCATCCCGTCTGCCTCGAAGGTGGTCGTGCTCGACGCGGCGACCTACGCCGTGCTGAATACGATCACTGGCGGAAGTCCCCGACGCATCGCGTTCGACAAGACGGGACAGACGGCCGCGATCGGCAATGAGGCCGGCTACGTCACCTTCGTGCGGTGATCACGCGCAGAAAATTCTGATGGCGTGACCACGTTTTGCGCCTGCCCGTCCCGGGCAGGCGCGTGTGCTTGACAGCCGTGCCCATCGTCGAACCTTCTTCCGGCCTGTCACTCAGCGGACTTCAGGCAGCAACGGGAGAATGGTGTCTATGCCTAGGCAGCTCACGCCCAGGAGTACCCTCGAGCATCTCAAGAGGGAAGCGAAGCGCTGTTGAAGTCGCTTCGTGAGAACGCCGGAGACGCGCGCGATCGTCTCGTCCGCGCTTTGCCCGGCCACCCCTTGCATGCCGCGAACGCTTGCGTTAAATACTGAACCATATGGTGCAGTATATGACGACCCGACTTGATACTTCGTTCGCCGCGCTCTCGGACGCCACGCGGCGTGGCGTTCTGCAGCAGCTCGGACGAGCCGACGCTTCGATCACGGACCTTGCCG
The DNA here is from genome assembly GCA_038228795.1 of Gemmatimonadales bacterium. GTDB lineage: Bacteria > Gemmatimonadota > Gemmatimonadetes > Gemmatimonadales > Gemmatimonadaceae > JALZAE01. The sequence continues at coordinate 8,650 of JBBROY010000016.1, read as the reverse complement.
GGAAGTTCCACATGACGCTCACGGGCATGAAGAAGCACGTCGGCGTTCTGGAGCAGGCGGGGCTCGTCACCACGAAGAAGATCGGGCGCGTGCGGACGTGCCAGTTGGGCAGGCGCCGATTGGAGGAAGAGACGGCGTGGATCGAGAGGTACCGCCAGCGCTGGGACGATCGCTTCGACGAGTTGGACAAAGTTGTCGAGGAACTCACACGAAAGGAGAAGAGCGATGAACGCAGGAATCGAAAGTAAGCCCGGCCCCGTGAAGAACCGCACCACGGTGGAACGGAAGTCGGACCGCGAGGTGGTTGTCACGCGGACCATCAACGGCCCGGCGCGCATCGTGTTCGAGACATTTACCAAGGCCGAGCTGCTCAAGCGTTGGTGGGTGCCCAAGTCGATGGGAATGACCCTGCTGTCCTGCGAGGTGGATGCTCGTGTCGGAGGCAAGTACCGATTGGTATTCGACCACGGTGGCTCCGAGCCTGCCGCGTTTTTCGGCACGTATGTCGAAGTGAAGCCGTATTCGCGCCTCGCGTGGACCAATGAGGAAGGTGGCGAGGGCGGGCCTGTCACCACGGTGACCTTCGAGGAAAAGGGCGGCAAGACGCTGGTGGTCCTGCACGAGAGCTATCCTTCGAAGGAAGCGCTCGACGCTGCCGGCACCGGAGCAGCCGATGCAATGTTCGAGACGTTCGATCAGCTGGACGAGCTTCTCGTCGCCTTGGGTGAGAGCTCGGGACAGTAACAGAGACGTGGATCTCGCGGTCGGTCGTCCGATAGTCCCGGCTCACACTGGCCGGGGCTATCGGGCGGAGTCGCGAACATTCGATCGACGGGTCCCGCCCTCCGCGCGCCTCAGCGCGGCTATCTCACCAACGCCCTGCGTACGTACTCCGTCGCGACGGACAGAATCGGTTCCTGCAGATGCGTATCTGCCCGCCGACGCCCAACCACGCGAACGTAGCCGAGATACGCCCCACGATCCGACTCGAGCGCCTGAATCTCCGCCGCATTGTCCGGCGCAATTACTCTGTGCCAGTCCAACCAGAGGCGCCAGCCGTCGGGCATCGTGTCAGCCGTTGTGACTTCGAGAATGCCTGTCCGCTCCCAGTGACGCTGCCACCATGCCGCTGTGTGCAGACACCACAGGTCAGGCGTCCACCAATCGCGGAGATGATCCGGAATCGGGCCATCGATCTCCCGAACCAGACCCGCCCCAGCGATTCCGATGGCACCGCCCGGCTTCACAAATCTCGCGAGCACACTCAAGTACTGGTCGTCCGTTCCGTAGTATGGGAATGAGTCGAGCGAGATCACCGCGTCGAAGAACTCGGCCGCGAACGGGAGCGCCCGAGCGTCGGCGTGGATCGGGAAGGCGCCGTCTTCGACGCCGGCATCCCGGATCCGCTGGAGGTTCTCCGAAGCGCTGAACCACAGGTCGGTGGCCCACACCTCAACTCCGTACTCCCGCCGAAGGAACACTGATGACACCGCCCGCCCGCAGCCGAGGTCGAGCACACGCATGCCGGGCCTCAGCTCCAAGGCTTCGACGAGCCACTCCGTCATCCAGAGGGCGTTCGCGCCGCTTACGCCGGCCATGACCCAGTCGGGGTGATACGCTGAGGCACGGGGAAAGCGCTCCGTAACGAATCGTTCGTCCATTGAACTCTACCGCCCAGGTTAATAGCCGCCGAACGATCGTGGCATTCAGCGGCGAGTGGCCGCCCGAGCGAAGTGACGAAGGCCGATCGCCCGCTGCAATGCCTTGTTATCCAGCATCACGTTCACTGTCGCGGCGCCTGATCGTCCGCGACTTGCTGACGCGCATCGCGGAGAAGCGTGTCGTAGTCAGGGCGGAGAGGCTCAACAAGTTCGCGTTCAAGATCGGCGCAGAGATCCCAAAGCACCCGCTCCTCAGCTTGATGCCCAATGGAAAGCTGACCGGCATCTCCGAACCTTGAAAGGAACTCGAAAAACACCAGCGCCCGACGGCGGTCAAGGCGCAGCACAACATCGTCACCGCTCATCGCTCGCCTCCAAGTCTTCGGGTCTGTCTGGATAACGCCCCAGCTCACCTGCGGGCGAATATATGGGAGCGAGCGAAGCGAGCAATCATTAGCTCGCCCGCCTGGCGCAGCGCAACGTTAGGGTGCACGCGGCGATCAACTTGAATAACGAGACGCAATCGCAACTCTGGCAGCAGAACGATTTGCGTTCCACGAGCGTTGCCAGGCCACGATGCTCGCCATTGCTTGATTCATAACCGTGTCAGTGTGAGTTGTCTCAATGTGAACTATTGTATCCATGTGCCTCACGGCCTCATCGAGGAAATGGTCGCCAAGCCCTGAGTAGACTGAGTTCAATTCAGCCCGGTCAACGAATGCCGCAGAGTCGATCGCCTCGCGGAAAATCGCTGCTACGCGACGGACGTTTGAATCGGCATCAATGCCGCTCGGGCGAGCGTCGGCGCGAGACAGGGCTTCCATGCCGAACAAAAAGTTCGCGACGCTACGGGACGGGGTTTGACTAGCCTCCCTGGGCGAGGCGGCCGCGACGTGGCCGGAAAGCTGTCGCGAAACGGGCGGATCGAGGCGTGCCAGTGCGACACTCGCAAGAGCGTAGGCAATCACGGGAAAATTGGAGATGGCGCGATGGCGCGGCAGGTGTGCGTCCGGGATTGTTGTTTCGAGCACCAGCCCGAAGTTAGGTATCGCGATGTACGCGCCAAGAGCATAGCCGAGAATCCAGCGGTTCAGAGTACCAGGTTCCAAAGCATTGATCGAAAGTCGCAACAGCCACGCCATCGCCAATCCCCAAGCCACGCAGGACAGCACGAGCAGGACACCAGATTCGCGATAAAGAACGCGCCGTGACACGAACCATCCGCCTTTGCGCGCAGCATACAACAATAGAAGCATGGCAAGCGCGAAGGTCATTCAGGGTTCTCCTTAAGACGATGCTTGGTGCAGCCAAACGTTTCGCGCTGAGCCGCAGCGCGAACTCTCGTCCTCGCCCGTTCGCGCTGTCGGCTCCAGCGCGTTGTTAGCCGGCTTCTACCAATTCACGTGCCAACTCTCGCGTAAGAACACTTGCTGAAGTCTCCTTGCATCCGGTCGTATTTTGTCCGGCCCAGAGGGGTGAGAAGTCGCCGCTACCTAAGCTTTCGGCCTTTGCGCGCAGGGGCGCGATAGCCGACGCCGCCAGGGGAAAAGCGGGCGCGGCAGCACTGATGGGGCCCAGTTCCCTCATGATACGGTTCATGATGCCTCTCGCGGGCCGCCCAGTAAACAGGTTGGTGAGCGCCGTGACGCGCGCCGCGTCGCTTTTCAGTGCCGCGCGATGCACCACGCTTGTGGTGGCCTCGGGGCACAACAGGTAGGCGGTCCCGACTTGCACGCCCGCTGCGCCGAGAGCGAGGGCGGCCACGACGCCTTTCGCGTCCGAGATGCCGCCGGCGGCGATCACCGGCACCTTCACCGCCTGCACAATCTGTGGCACCAGCGCGAAGGTCCCGACCTGGGTGTTCAGATCCTCGGACAGAAAGATACCGCGGTGGCCGCCCGCCTCGATCCCTTGCGCGATGACCGCATCGACTCCATGCGCTTCCAGCCAACGAGCTTCCTCGACAGTTGTCGCCGAAGATAGGATTCTTGCGCCCCAGCCTCGCACGCGCGCCAGTAAGTCCGCCGAGGGCAAGCCGAAATGAAAGCTCACCACGGCGGGCCTAAACTCGCCCAGCACGTCGACAGCTTCGCTGTTGAATGGCAATCGCCCAGGCCCCACGGGAACGGCGTTTGGATTGATTCCAAATTCGGCGAAGTACTGCGAGAGCGCGGCCCGCCAGGCCGTTTCCCTCTCGGCGCTGGGCTCGGGATGCGTATGGCAGAAAAAGTTCACGTTGAACGGTTTCGTGGTCTGCGCGCTGATGGCGGCCAACTCCGTGCGCATCGCGTCCGGCCCGAGCATGGCGCAGGGAATCGAGCCAAGCCCACCCGCATTGGAAACCGCCACTGTGAGTGCGCTGCCCTGCACACCCGCCATGGGGGCCTGAATGATCGGGAGACGTATTCCAAGTAGCTGCTGCAGAGTCATTGGCTGGCTTCTGTTTGCATCCGCTGGCGCAGTCCGCGTAGTGCGCGATGCCCGGCTAACGCCCGGCGTTCAGCTGCAGCGGAGTAAAAATAGGAGCGAGCGGAGCGAGCCATCGCTAGATCGGCTGTCAACTGCAACGACTCGTTAGGCGGTGCGGCGCCTGCAACTGTCTGTCTCAGGTCCCTAGCGCGTAGGTACGCGGGAATCGCCGCGCGAATTTGCTGCCACCGGTGTACTCCAAGTCCGCGTGCACTGCGCGCCGCACGCCAAGTCTTTGGCGAGCCAGTACCGCCGCGTACCGCGCGTCGCCCCAGCGCGCCAACAGGGCCCAGAGCGTCGCGCAATGATCGTCGGCTCCGGCTCCATCGAAGATGTGACGAGCGCTCAACTCGAACAATACACGCATCGCGGCCGTGTCCCGTCGCGCCGCCCGGTCCCGCAGTTTGAGGTAGTCGATTCCGTGTCCGCTGGCCTGCGCGACTTCCTCCGCGAGCGTCGGAAACAGGGTATCCGCTGTCGGCGCGTGACGTGACGGGCTCTGTGCGGCGAGCATCCCTGGCAAGGCGCAGAGAAGGATGATCTGGGAAGCTCGCACGCGTACCTCCAAGTAGGGCATCCGCCTAACGTCCTGGCGTTCAGCTGCGAAGCGGCGAACGCGATGCGTGAATGCTCACAGAATGCAGCGCGGCTTCGTCTGCTGCAACGGCGTGTTAGCTGGCAGGCGTGCCAGGCGCCGCTCGCTCTAGGCTCTCTAGTTCGCTCGGAGTAATCCCCTTGTGGCGCGTGATCCGCCATGCGGGTTCGGCCTGCGCCAGCGCGACATACCAGACCCAGTACTTATCCTCGGCGGGAACGTACGCCATGAGCGCCCCACGTTTGTTTGTCGCCGAGGCGCTTGTGTACCAGAAGCACGCCGTTCCCGGGACAACGACGCGCCGATGACGGCGGGTATTGCTCTCACTCGATTGCGTGAGGTGTAGAAGCGGCGCTACGGGTGCGGGCACGTATCCGGCGGCAGAGCTATCCCAGCGGTACGCCAGCTCGCGCAATACACGGTGCGGGTGGAACGGCGGGATGGTGAGATCGCGTGCTCGAAAGCCGACCGCGCCCACCAACTTGCCGGAGAACGCCACCCACTTGCTGTCAAACCAGTCGTCGAGTTGCACGACGCGGACAGCCTTCGCGCGCGAGAGCGCCACGGCGCCGGCGATGAAACGCTCGACGCGATCGAAGAAACGCGATGCGTCGAAGGCAGTCTGGTCAAGCGTGATCACGTGTACCCCAATACGTGTTGCCAGTTAACGCTCGCCGTTCAGCTGCAAGCGCGCCAAGTAAATACGAGCGGAGCGAGCACACCGCAATGCTGCGCTTGTCAGCTGCAACGGCTCGTTATGCTGATCGCCGCGAGAGTTCAAACTGCTCCATGCTCGGCGTCAATGAGTGCTCAAGCGTCCAATAGTTTTCGATCGCTCGATTGAGCATGTCGAGGGCCTCCTCGATAGGATCGAGGCTGAGTGTCGGTCCCTTCTCCGCATTCAAGTGCTTGAGCGCATTTCGAGCTTCATTGGCGCGATCCGCAAAATCTTGGGGCTTCGCCTCACCACCGAAAAGGTGTTGATGCATCTGGGCGGCACCCGTCGCGAGCTCATCGAGCGCGTTCTGAGCACCGCCGCGCCGTACCATCTTCCCGAGGATTTCCTCCGCGGCACCGGCAAGCGTGATGACAGCGAAGGCGCTCCCTCCTTCGCGGAAAAGCTGGAGTGCCGTCTCGAGCTGCTCCAGCGCGATGCACTTCTTATCGAAAGAGCGTACGGTCATATGAAGTCTGTATCGGCATAACGCCCGGCGTTCAGCTGCAAGCGAATAAAGTAAGAGCCGAGCAAAGCGAGGCAACTCACTCGCTCGCTTGTCGGCTGCAACGACTCGTTAGGCAGCAGGCGATGGCGGGAGATCATCATCGGGTAGTGAGTCGGCGCATGTCCATCGAACCTCCAATACTGGAACGAAGAGTCCCGCTTCGCGCGGCGGGCCGAGTGATCGGAACTCGGCTCGGGCGACAAAGCAGCGATCGCGCGCCACCGCTAAAATTGGAGCAAGCAGTTGTCGCAGCTGGCGATGCCGAGGCAGATCCTCCGGCAGCGCGCCCCAGTCCGCGAGGCTAGCGGGAACGGGAGCTTGGCGGCCGCGATAGTACTCGGCGAATCGCTGCCAGATTGCCCAATCTTCGAACGCGAGCGCTGCATGCGCGGGAGTGATCGAGCATAGGAAGTACCGGTCATCGTCCCAATCGTCCAGATCGCGTCGCCACACGGAGCGGTAGAGATGGGGCGCGCCACCATATGCGGCGACCCCTTCTCTCGGGCCGTCCCAGTAGTCGGTGACGGTGTAAACGCGCTCGAATGGCTCAACCATATCTTGTCCGAGCCCTATTGCTGCGTAACGCCCCAGCGAAGTCGCAAAGGGGCTATAGAAAAGTGATCGCGGAGCGATCACAATTCAATAAACCCTTTGTCGGCTTCAGCGTTCGTTAGCTGGCGGGTTCGCGATGTGAACGTGCACGCTTGGCCTTGTGCGGCAGCGCGGCAAGCTCGTCGAGATGCTTCTGGGTGGCAGTCCAGGCCTGTTGCATATCCGGCGGCAAGAACGCCCACGCGACCGGACCGCGGACGCCTGCGAAGTCGAGCGCTTTGATGAATGACCATCGCAGCTCGCGATGGAGTTGTTCATCGGCGTCATCCCAGAATTCAGCGACGAGCTTGATCCCGCGCTCATAGGTGTCCCAATCCGCCTCTCCCTTGGCTTTCTGTAGCCGATGGCCGAGGGCGGCCACTTGGAGTGTGGGCATGCCTACGCAGGCCGACACGTCCTCAGTCAGCTCGGGGAATACCGCAATGCTGCAAGCGAGCAATTCGTCGTGCGTGAAGGGCGCCATATAGAGAGCTGTGTCGCCAGCTAACGCTCGGCTGTCAGCTGCAACGGCTCGTTAGCCGGCGCCTTTAGGCGGCGACTTCAACGTAGGTCGCGATGCTTCTCGGCGGCGGTATCGGCGCGCCGTCCTCGCGAAGCCCGTCGAGATGAAACTCGACCGCCTCGCGCATGTGCTGCTCCACCTCGGCCCGGCTCTGTCCGGTCGAAACACATCCCGGCAAGTCCGGCGAGTATGCCGAGAAGCCCGTTTCGGTCGCCTCGATCACGATGAGGTATTTGCTCACGATTTCAGCCCTGCCTGCTTGAGGATGCTATTGAGCGTGCCCGGCGCAAGCTCGTCGCCGCCGGTGCCTGGTACGGTGACGCGTCCGGGCTTCGTCGGATGCTTGTATTGATGATGACTACCACGTGTGCGAGCGAGATACCAGCCGTCGGCTTCTAAGAGGCGAATGACGTCACGCACTTTCATCAAGCAACGATGCTCGTCCGGCCAATGCCGGTCAACGCCCGAGTCCGGCTAACGCGGGAGCTAAGCTGTGAGCGTTGACAAATTGCATCTCCGTCCGTCGTAGTGCGGGCGCCGGTCTGGAATTCCGTCTGAACCACGTGATTGACCCAGATGCCAAACGACACGGTGGCCAACATCCAGAAAATCAGACTTGTTGTGACCCACGCGAGAACTCGCCGAGCGCGCATTGATAGCTGCTTTGTGAGAAACTGTGGAGTCATCTTACGCCCGGCGTTCAGCTGCGAAGGCGCGAACGTGAACTATGCGGCCGGTGAAGAGCGGTGCACGCCTTCGGCAGCTGCAACGACTCGTTAGACGGCCCGGAGTTCATTCGTTGGAAGGACGAGGTGATTGCTGGCTGAACGCGCGGACGAGGAATCTTCAGCCCACTGCTCTCTTCAGGAGCTCGCCGATCCTTGCTTCGTCGGCCGCGGTCAGCTCCGTGAGCGCGAAGGCGGTAGGCCACATGTTGCCTTCGTCGAGGGTCGCCTTGTCGCTGAAGCCAAGCGTTGCATACCTCGTCTTGAACTTCTGTGCACCTTGAAAGAAGCAGACGACCTTGCCGTCCTTCGCGTAGGCGGGCATCCCATACCAGAGCTTTGGCGAGAGGCCAGGTGCGCTGGCTCTGATGATGGCATGGAGCCGTTCGGCCATGTCGCGATCGGTCGCCGGCATCGCCGCGATCTTTGCGAGTACGGCACCCTCTTCACTCGCTCCTCGCGCTTGTGAGCGCGCGGCAGTCTTTAGCTCTTGGGCGCGCTCCCGCATCGCGACGCGCTCCTCCTCCGTGAATCCTTTGGAGGCTTTGCGAACCGCGGTGGTGCGTTTGGCGGATTTCTGCTTTGCCCTTCCTATGGATTTCTTTTCAGGCATAGAGTCCGGCTGACCTCGACGAGAGAATGTCTGTGGTCGGATGCCTATGGCCGTCTAGCGCGCGCAATCACCTGCGAAGGCGCGGGCAGGATCGCCCGATGATGCGGCATGTCAACACCGGAATAGAATTGCGCACTTTCACCGGAGAGAATTGCACACTCGGTGGGGGGCGAGCCGTCAGGTCGCTGTGGCCTCCGTCGAGCGCGATCGGGATGTGCGCTGAATCTCACGGGTTGGTGGATGACGCGAG
>JBBROY010000015.1:0-118924 GCA_038228795.1 Gemmatimonadales bacterium | reverse complement strand
TCCCCGAGGCGATCGCGAACGCGCAGCGCTTCCCGCGGGTGTCGCTGCGATTTGGACCGCTGACAATTCGCTTTCAGCCGGCGCGCCCCGAATGGCACGTTGTGTTGCTCGAGCGATTGGTTCCGTTTCGCGTTCCGGACTCGGAACCGGTCGACTGCGATCTGGAGTGCCATTTCGGAGAACCGGCAGCGTTCCGCGATGCGCCCGTAGAGGGCCAGGGTGAGCCCTGGGAGTTGCGAATTCGCGCCGATGGCGTCGAACAAATGTGCTCGTACGCCGTGCGGCAGGACGGGATCAGGGAATTGGTCGAGGCGGTGGAGCTCGGGCCGGAGCTCGATCGAGGAAAGCTCGTCCAGCGACCGATGTTGGAGATACCGGACGGCCTGCTCGTATCGTCGCCTTTTGACGAGTTGGTCGCCTGCCGGGTCCTCGCGCGCATGGGCGCGTTAGTGCTGCACGCGTGCAGCGTCGAAGTGGACGGAGAGGCTCTAGTGTTCATGGGCCATTCTGGGGCGGGCAAATCGACCGTCGCCGCGATTTGCGAACGGATGGGTGCAATCGTCCTCAGCGATGACCGGACAATCGTGACGATGGTAGAGGGGCGGGTGGTGGCCCATGGCACGCCGTGGCACGGAAGCTATCGACGGGCGTCCCCCCGAGCCGCGGTCGTTGCTGCTGTGTTTCTGCTGGAGCAAGCGCCGGAGACCGAAGCGACGAAGCTGTCTGACGTAGAAGCATATGCCGAGACGTTTGTTCGATTGATTCAGCCAACGACGGTCACGCGCGACATACGCGCGGGCGCCGACGTGCTCGCGCGAGTCATAGAGAGAACTCCATTTGGTCGACTGCGCTTTCGTCCGGAGGAGGCGGCGCTTCGTACCGCCGAGGCGTTTGTGCGGCACGCGAAACAGCTGGACGCAACCGCGGTGGTGCCTTAATGGGAGCCGGCGACTCGATCGCGGAAACTGGCCATGGCACTATACTTGACTTGACACAGAGGGTCAATTTGGGCGAGTTTCCTCAGCCTCAGACATCCGGTTCAGCCCAGAACGAATTTCGGCGCGGCGACGATCACCTCCACCGTTTCGTGGGCGGTGAGCACATTCTCGTCTCTCTTCGGCGCGCTGAGGATACGCCCTTCTTTGCGTTGTCGATCACGGGGGCGACGCTGTGGGATGCACTCGCCGAGTGGATGTCGCTGGAACTGTTGGTCACGCATTTGCAGAAGAAGTACGAGGTGGAAGAGGATGTGGCGCGTCCGGACGTCGAGGAGTTCTTGCAGCAGTTATCGAGTATCGGCGCCCTTCACGAACGGCCTGCTGCGGAGAAGGGAAATGAGCTGTGAACTACCCGTGAGCGACAAAAGCGTCGTTGCCGGCCGAATGCAAACGTTCGCGATGCAGAACCGGATCCCGATGCAAGTGACGGTCGAGATCATTGCGACGTGCAATTTTGACTGCAAGCACTGCTATATCGCTCCTGGCGCGGCGCGGGACGACATCATGTCGTTGGAACGGGCCGAGCTTCTGTTCGATCGGCTGGTGGAGGCGGGCACATTCGAAGTGCTGCTCACTGGCGGAGAGGTGCTGAGCCACCGGGATTTTCGCGCGATTTATCTTGCGGCGAGGCGGCGCGGGTTACTCATCTACATCAACACTAACGGATATCTGATCGGCGAGCGCTGGGCGGATTTCTTCGCCGAGTTCAGGCCGATGAACTTGTCAATCAGCCTCTATGGGTTGAGCGACAAGCGGTACGAGGATGTGACGGGGATCCCGAACGCGTTTCGGCGCATCGAGCGCGCGCTCGATCTGCTTGACGCCCGCCAGGTCAAGTACAGCTTGAAGTGTCCGGCCTTCACGCTCACCTCGGACGAGATTCCCGGGATGCGTGAGTATGCGACGGCGCGCGGCGTTCGGTTCGCCTACGATTCGAGCATTCAACCGCACGAAAAGGGTGGACTCGACTCGGTGAAGATGCAACTGTCGCCGGACCAAGTGATGGCGCTCGACAATCGGATGGATCCTGGCCTCGAGCGGGAGGGAGAGTTTTTTACAAGCCGTCTGCGGCCGAACAATGGTAGGGTGTACAAGTGCGGCGCGGGCAAGATCGGATTTCACGTCAATGTCCGCGGCGACGTGAGTACCTGCGTGACGTCGCGCCAATCAGTCGGGAACATCTTCGAGAACGGCTACGAGTTCATCTGGGCCGCGCTCGGCAACAAAGTCGAGCGGCGTTTCCCCGAGGGTCATCCGTGTGGGACGTGCAATTTTCGCGGCGTCTGCTTCGGCTGTCCCGCCTCGGTGGAGGCCCTCACGGGCCTGCCGGAGGGATACGTGCAGCAGTATTGCAAGATTACGCATCAGCGCGCGCATCAGTTGGGGGTGCACGCCACCGGAATTCCGCGCACTGTCGTTGAGGGCATTCCCGCGTTCGTCCGCGTGCCATCGAGCGCCGTACGACGCGCATTGCCCGTGCTATAACTCCCACTGTACCGAGGAGAAGTCATGGCGGCAAACAAAGAAGGATATCAGAAGCCGGTCGTAGCCAGACTCACGTACCAGGCCGATGTCAAAGTGAGCATGCTCACGTCATGTAAGTCATTGGATTCGAACGACGGGAAGATTGCGTTCAATGCGTGCGTGCAACAAAGCCAATGCCAGGATCTCGTCTCCTGATTCGCCCTGTTGAATCATTCGAATCGCCGCGGGCGTGGCGGTCCGCGCATCTCTCGTCGAGGCATTCGTGAAACGGTCCTTTGTCAAATTTGGGAGCCTGGCTGCGGTCATGGCGAGTTCACTGATTGGCGCGTGCGACAGCGATCCGGCTCGCCCGGCGCAACTCGTTCTGTCGGTCAGATTGTTGAACACCGGCTCCGTCGCGCCTCAGGATCCGCTGCGGTTCTTGGTGGTCAACGGACCTCCATCGCCACAGGCGGCGCTGGACCAAGCCAATGTCGTCATCACGAATCAGTGCAATGGGCTGCGGATTCCGGGCTCGCTGCGGCTCTCCGGCGACACGATCATCTTCACGCCGGGATCGGCGCTGCCGTTTCTGATTCGCGTCGGCATCCGTATTCAGAATCTCCTGACGGTCTCGGGGCAGGCCCTACCCGTTCCGTTCGTGACGTCGACGGTAACGGAGGCGCCCCCAGTCAGCGATATCAGTTGGCAGCTACTCAACTCGCCAACGAATGACATTCTCACGGGTGTGACCTTTCCGGATCGCAATATCGGATTCCTGCTCGCGGTCGGCGGGGCGGTGTATCGCACCGATAACGGCGGCGTGACGTTCGCCGCGCGCTTCAAGTCCGCGGATTTCTCGACCGCGTTCGATCTCCAGGCCTTTGGCACCGACACGCTGTTCATGGTGACACTTGCTCGCGTCGGCGGTACGCACTTCGCCCTGGTCAGGTCGATCGACGCCGCGCAGAACTTCGTCGAAATCGCCCGGCTGCCAGCGTTCCCGCTCCGCGCACAGTTCCGGCGGGCTGGAACGCGCGTGGTTGGCGAGATTGGCGGCCAGTCCGGGGTGCCGGTGATCGCGCGGTACAATTCGGGAACGGGAGGGGTCACGACCGCCAGCGGCATGCCGTCGAACTACAATTTTGGTGACGTGGGTCTCTCGCCAAACGCCGACCGCTCATTCGTCGTGCTCGGCGGCACCATTGGCACGAGCGAGGATTCAAAGGGGCGACTGTACGCGTCGAGCGACAGCGGCCTGTCGTTCGCGCAGGTCAACCTGGGCTCGGCGCCCGTGTACGTGTTGCGCGGCGGCGGCTTCGCTGATAACACCACGGTGGTTGTCGGTGGTGACTCATCGCAAGTCTTCCGCGTCAATCTGCAGACCGGCGCTGTTACGAGGCTCGGCCTCGCTGAGGGCATCCCTCAGTCGGAGAGCAATGCTGCCGGTGCCAGAACACTCACGTACTCCTTCTCGCGAGCGCGTTTCGTTCCCAATTCTCAAGTGGGTTGGCTGATCGGGCAATTCCGCCGAGCTCAGGCCGGTTTGCCCGACGTTGTCGGCGGCATCATCCTCATCACGCGCGACGGTGGCCAACACTACACGCGCCAAGCGATCGCCGGCGCGCCTGACAACGGGCTCAGCTTTCCCGCGCTGCAGACGCTCGATGCGCTCGCTGTCGATTTTGTATCGACGGCCGGAGTCAACGGATTGGTTGCGGCTCGCAAGAGCGACAGTCAGGTCTCTGGACAAGCGTGCTCACTACTCCAGCCCTAACACGGAACCGACGGATCATGATCAAGTCAGTGCAGTGGCGACGGCGCGCCGCCAGCGTGTCGTGGCGCATCCGGGCGCTCTCGATCGCCTTGCTCGCCCTCGGAATCGCGAGTGCGGCGAGCGCGCAGGTCGTGGTGGGCGGCGATTTCGACATCTGTGATTACTGCGGCACCTTGCGCGGCAACACAGCCTTTCTCACGGGACGAGCCAGCTTCGGCACCAATCGAGGCGTCTTCATCCTCGTGAATGCCGTCGACGCTGCTAACGACGTCGATCACGACGGGTACACCCCGCCGCCTGGCGTGTCGTTCAACAATCTTGCCGTCGTCGACACGCAAGACTTTGTGAACCTCGCCAATCCATCGAGGTTCATCCGTCGCACCAATCTCGTGCTCGCCTCCTTTCTCAGCCCGCTCAATCCAGGCGCGCAGAAGAACGTCTCGTTTTACGTCAATATTCCCTCGGGGACGCCCGCCGGGCACTATCAGGGTCGTATCACCATTCAGGACAGAGTGATTCCGCTCGGGGTGAACGCCAACGGCGAGGCGCTCCGCGTCGATAGCTTCATCATCGACATCGATGTCGTCGAGAATAACGGCTTCGGATTGGTGCAGTCTGATACGGCAAAGCGCCTCGATTCGCTTACCATCAGCGGCCGTCCTGGCCAGTCCGCATCAGGCGTGGTTCGAGTCGCGAACTTGGGCAACATCGATTTGGCCAACGCGCGATTTGACGCCACCGATCTTGTGGCCACGTCCGGCACCGGGCTTCGCATTACCACCGACCGTATCTCGTTCTCGCCGGCGCAATTGACGCGGCTGGCGATCGGCGATACGCAGCGGGTGACGGTCACGGTGCGCATTCCGATCGGGCTGCTGGCCGGCCCATATCGAGGTGATCTGGTCGTCCAGGCCGCCAACGCCGCTTCCGTGCGCATTCCGCTCACCGTCATCGTGACCGGCGCCGGCGACATCGTCTACGAGACCAATCCGGTTCGCGGGCGCAGCGGTGACTTGGGCGTGATCATTTTCAACGCCGATGCCGGCACGTCGTGGGAGATGGCGATCTTCGACATGCTCGGGGTCACGACGTTCAAGGCCAACGGCGTCGTCTTCACGGGCACGCCGGGAAGCGGTAGCACACTTCCGGTTCCGGGCGACCAGGCGGTGCGGTTCGTGTGGAACCTCACGAACGGCGTCAATGAGAGTGTGGCGGGTGGGATGTACTTCGTCGTGGTGAACGCCACGCAGGACGGCAAGCGTCGGCAGATGCGAAGCAAGCTCATGGTGATCCGGTGAGGACCGACTCCAACATGTCCAGACAATTCGCGCTGCTCGGCTTCGCCCTTGCCGGCTTTGCTGCTCCGTGCGCGCAGGCCCAGTTCGCCAAGGGTGACGCCGATGGAGGCGTTCACAGTATGGCGCTGCTCGCCATGCCGATCTCGCCACGCGCCGTGGGCGTTGGTGAAGCGATGGCGGGCATCGACCGCGACCCGTCCGTGCTCTGGTATAACGCGGCCGGCCTCGCCGGGCTCAAGACCAATGCGTTCACGGTGAATGCGTCGCAGCGGTTCGCGCAGACGCAGCTGGTGGGCGCCGCCGTGGCGTTCCCGACCGAGATCGCGACTTTCGGTATCGCGGTGCGTCTGTTCAACGCGGGTACCGCCACCGGCTTCCAGTCGGGATCACCCACCGGCATCAACTATCGCGCGTACCAGTTCGCGCTCGAAGGCGGCGGAGCGCTTCAGCTCGCGTCGTGGTGGCGTTGGGGCGGAACGCTCGCCTACTCGCAGGAAGTTCTCGGGGACGAGTCGCAGGCCTCGGTCGGAATCAACTCCGGCATGCAGTTTCCTGGCGTCTTCAGCGACCGGCTCACCCTCGGAGTCGGTTTCAGAAACTACGGCACCAACGTCAACTTCGACGAGACGCGTAAGGGGTTCTCCCCGCCGCTCTACGGCTACGTTGGCGGAGCCTACGATCTCTTCAAGCAGCGCAATCTCATTCAGACGCCGATGCTGTTCCGCGGCCAGCCGATCGTGTTCGACGCGAAGCTGCTGGGCCAGTTGAACATGCCGGACAAGGATGAGCTTCAAGGCCGGTTCGGCATCGAAGCCACGGTGAACGGTGTCGCACTGGCCCGACTCGGCTACCAGACCGGCGACGATAATCGTCGCGGGCTTTCTCTCGGCGCCGGTGTCAACGTCGGGCAATTCCGGCTCGAGTACGCGTTCCGGAACTATGCCAATGGCGGCACGAGCTTCTTCAAGAACGATCCGATTGGCGACTCGCACAACGTCAGCTTCACGTACTTCTGGGGCCAGCCAAGCGCCGGCGACAACCGTCCGACCCAGCCGATCGTCATCACGCCGCCGGTCGACACGGCCGCGATCAATGGCGCGGTGCGCCGGGCGGTCGAGGAGCAGCTGCGCAGCCTGCGTCCGTTGCTCGACAGCCTCAAGAACCAGAAGGTGCAGATCGTTGCCGATACGACGCAGCGCTCGGTCAGCGAGCTGATCCAGAAGTACATCATTCCGATCAACTTCGGGTTCGATTCATCGGTCGTCGACGACTCGTCGATCAGCATTCTCCGGCAGGTCGCGGACGTGATCAAGAAGGTGTATCCGACGGCGTTGGTGACGATCGAAGGCTTCGCCGATCCGGCGGGCTCCGACGAATACAACCGTCGCTTGTCGCTGCGTCGCGCCGACGCGGTGAGGGAAGTGCTGGTGAAGCAGTTCGGGATGCCCGACCGGCAGCTCAAGACGGTCGGTTACGGCAAGACACGTCCCGTATTCCCGGGCGCGGAGAAGGGCGAGCCCGGCGCGGTCGCGAATCGCCGTGTGGTGTTCACCATCGACGCGACACAGCACTACTAGATCGCACCATTGCACCATATCGAAGCGAGGGGGGAGCAGTTGCTCCCCCCTCGCTTCGTGTATGGGAGAGCGTCATACCCGTGTCGTTGCCCGATGGCGCCGGTTCGGGTAACTTCAATGGCTGAGCGCCTTTTCCCCCATTTTTCGCATACCGCATCGTCGTGCACATCACTGTCGTTGGGACGGGGTACGTCGGGCTCGTCGTCGGCGCATGCCTGGCCGAGACGGGGAACGACGTCATCTGCGCCGATGTCGACCAGGGGAAGATCGACGGGCTCCGGCGCAACGTGCTTCCGATCTATGAGCCGGGACTAGGCGATCTGGTCGAGCGGAATCAGGCGCAGGGCAGGCTGACCTTCACCGGCGACGTCGCCGACGCTGTCGGCTCGGCCGACGTTGTGTTCATCGCGGTTGGCACGCCCCCGGACGAGGACGGATCAGCCGATCTGCGACACGTGCTCGAGGTCGCCGAGACGATCGGGCTGGCCATGCAGCGCGAGCTGGTGATCGTGACAAAGTCGACGGTACCGGTGGGGACCGCCGTGCGGGTGAGCGAGGCCGTCGGCAGGAGGGCGACCTTTCCGTTTCATGTGTGTAGCAACCCGGAGTTCTTGAAAGAGGGCGCCGCGGTGAGCGATTTCATGCGCCCCGACCGGGTGGTGCTCGGTGTCGAGACCGACCACGGCCGGAGCGTGATGGCCGAGCTATACGCGCCGTTTGTCCGCACCGGGAAGCCGATCATCTTCATGGACATCGCCTCGGCGGAGCTCACGAAGTACGCGGCGAACGCGATGCTCGCCACGCGCATCTCGTTCATGAATGAAGTGGCGAATCTGTGCGAGCGCGTCGGCGCAAATGTCGATCTCGTTCGGAAAGGGATCGGATCCGACGACCGCATTGGACCGGCCTTCCTGTTTCCCGGTCCGGGGTACGGTGGCTCGTGCTTTCCGAAAGATGTCAAGGCACTGATCCGTACGGCGCAGGACATGGGATCGCCTCTGTGCATTCTGCGTGCGGTCGAGGATGCGAACGAGCGCCAAAAGCATCTGCTGCACGCGAAGGTGCGACAGGCGTTGGGCGGAGAGATCGGCGGCGCCCGGATTGCCGTGTGGGGATTGGCGTTCAAACCCCAGACTGACGACATGCGCGAGGCGCCTTCACTCACGCTCATCGATGGCTTGCTCGCCGATGGCGCGATGGTGATCGTGCACGATCCTGTCGCGATGCCCGAGGCACGGCGCCGACTCGGAGAGCGCGTCAGCTACGCCGCGACGAACTACGACGCGCTCGAGGCGGCGGACGCGCTGACCATCGTCACAGACTGGAACGAGTATCGCCATCCGGATTTCGCGCGCGTCAAGCGCATGCTCCGCCGGCCGATCGTGGTCGATGGCCGAAATCTTTACGATGCCGCCAAGATGGCATCGCTTGGCTTTCAGTATTCGTCGATCGGGCGGCCGTGGGCATGAGAGTACTGATCACCGGCGCCGCCGGTTTTCTGGGATCGCACCTCGCTGATCGTTTTCTGCGCGACGGCCACAGTGTCGTGGGGCTCGATAACTTCATCACTGGTAGCGCCGACAACATCGCGCACCTGCAGGGTGAGGCCCGGTTCGAGTTCGTGCGCCACGACATCTCGACGTTCACCTACGTCGCGGGTGCGATCGATGGCATTCTGCATTTCGCGTCGCCGGCGAGTCCGATCGACTATCTCCAGCATCCGATTGCCACGTTGAAAGTGGGATCGCTCGGAACCCACAACGCGCTTGGCCTCGCCAAGGCAAAAGGGGCGCGATTCTTTCTGGCGTCGACCTCGGAGGTGTACGGCGATCCGTTGCAGCATCCGCAGACGGAGCGCTACTGGGGGAACGTCAATCCAATCGGACCGCGGAGCGTATATGACGAGGCGAAGCGGTTCGGCGAAGCGTTGACAATGGCGTACCACCGCACCCACGGCATCGACACGCGCATCGTGCGTATCTTCAACACCTACGGGCCTCGCATGCGGCCTGAGGACGGGCGCGTGGTGTCGAACTTCATCGTCCAGGCGCTCCGTGGTGAGCCTCTGACAATGTACGGCAACGGCGAACAGTCGCGTAGCTTTTGTTACGTGTCGGACGAGATCGAGGGGATCTACCTGCTATTCATGCGCGGCGACCACGAGCCGACGAATATCGGCAATCCCGACGAGTTCACCGTGGCGCAATTGGCTCGGTTGGTACTGGAGCTCACCGGGTCATCGAGTGCGATCGTGCGGCAGCCGCTGCCCGAGGACGATCCCAAACTTCGCCGACCCGATACGACGCGGGCTCGCACGATGCTTGGGTGGAGCGCGACGACGGCGCTCCGCGAGGGATTGCAGCACACCATCGACTACTTCCGGGCGCGGCTGGCTTTGCCGGCCGTGACCGTTTGAACTGAACTCCTGCTTCCGGGTAGAATTGCCGTCATGCCAGCATCCCGTGTGATCAACCGCTGCTTCCTCGCTGGCGCGCTCGCCCTCGCGGCGTGCTCCGGCGCGTTCAAGCTCGAGCGGTTCAAGGACAATCAGGCACTGTATCGGGCGGCGATGCAGGAGTACCAGCGCAAGCATTGGGACAACGCGCTGGCGGCGCTCGAGAAGCTGTCGCTGGACCTGCCCGCCCGCGATCCACTGCTGCCGCCAACCCTGTGGTATCTGGCAAAGGTGCACGAGGCGCAGGGCGATCATTTGTTGGCGGCTCAGAGCTTCACGCGGCTCACGGAAAGCTTCCCCGACGATTCGCTGAGTGACGATGCGTTGCTCGCGGCGGGACGCAATTACGGACGGATGTGGTCGAAGCCGGAGCTCGATGCCCAGTATGGCGAAACGGCGATCGAGACGTATCGCACGTTGCTCAGCATCTATCCGAACTCCGCGTTGCGCGACTCGTCGCAGAAAGAGATCGACCGGTTGAACAGCTGGCTGGCGACCAAGACCTACCAGAACGGCATGTTCTACTTCCGTCGCAAGGGCTACGACTCGGCGATCATCTACTTCAAGGACGTCGTCAAGCTCTATCCTGACACGCCGCAGGTCAAAGATGCGCAGCTGCGGCTGGTGCAAGCGTACCGGGCGATCAAGTACCAGGCCGATGCCGCGGACGCATGCGTGGCGCTCCAAAAAAGCTGGTCCGGCGATCGTGAGGTCATCCAGGTGTGCGGCGCGCCGCAGACCGCGGCGAAGCCGCCGACCTCCTGAGCGCATCCTCGCCGGGGCCGCGCGTCATGCGCATTGGCCTGTTCGGCGGCACGTTCGATCCGCCGCATATCGGTCATCTGTTGGCGGCGATCGACGCGTACGAGGCGCTCGGTCTGGATCAACTCGTCTGGATTCCCGTCTCGTCACAGCCGTTCAAGGCCGGCGCCATCGTGGCGCCCCCGGCGGACCGACTGGCAATGGTATCGCTGATGGTAGAGGGCGACCCGCGGTTCGTGGTCGACGCCGTGGAGGTTCACCGGGTTGGGTTATCCTTCACGGTGGACACGGTGGCCGAGTACGCCGGGCGCTTTCCCGATGCGACGCGATATCTGCTCGTTGGTGAGGATGCGGCGGCGCAATTCGAGTCGTGGCGAGAGCCCGACCGGATTCGCGCCCTGGCGAACATCGTGGTGCTAGCGCGTCCGACCGGCGGTGCGCCGGACTGGGCTCAGCGCGTGACGACGCGGTTGGTGGATGTCTCATCGACCGAGATTCGCTCCCGCGTGAAGGCCGGCCGGCCGATCAGGGGATTCGTTCCCGACGCGGTCGCCGCATACATCGAATCGACGACGTTGTATCGATAGGGGACTGTGATGCTCAAACCAATTCTGACGGCGATTTTCGGAACGCGCCATGAGCGCGAGCTCAAGCGCGTGACTCCGATCATCGATGAGATCAACGAGCAGTATGCCCGGCTCCAGCATGTGTCGGAGAACGAGCTGCAACGACAGACCGCCAAGTTCCGCGAGGAGATCGGCGGCAAGACGGCCGACCTCGCGCAGCGGATCGCCGGGCTCAAGCAGCGGAAGCATGACACGGCCGACGCGGCGGAGCGCGACAGCATCGACGTGGAGCTGCACGGCACCGACGGCCGGGGCGGACTCGAGGCCGAGCTCCGTGAGGTGATCGCGGAAGCGCTCGATGAGATTCTGCCCGAAGCCTTTGCGACCGTCCGCGAAGCATGCCGGCGACTGCTGGGCTCGACCATCTCGGTCACCGGCCGCGACATGTCGTGGGACATGGTGCCGTACGACGTGCAGCTCATTGGCGGCATCCAGCTGCACGAAGGAAAGATCGCCGAGATGGCGACCGGCGAGGGCAAGACGCTCGTCGCGACGCTGCCACTGTATCTAAACGCGCTGGCCGGCCGCGGCGTGCACCTGGTGACGGTGAACTCGTATCTCGCCCGCCGCGACTCGCAGTGGATGGGACACGTCTACAAGTATCTGGGCCTCACCGTCGGGTGCATCGACGACACCGAGCCGGGCACGCCGGAGCGACGCGCCGCCTACCTCGACGACATCACCTACGGCACCAACAACGAATTCGGCTTCGACTATCTCCGCGACAACATGGTGACCGATCTGGCGCAGCGCGTGCAGCGGCAGCATTGGTACGCGATCGTCGACGAGGTGGATTCGGTATTGGTCGATGAGGCGCGTACGCCGCTGATCATTTCCGGGCCGGTAGGCAACGAGGAGAACGACGGCCAGTATCGTGAGTACAACAGCGCCGTGGCGAATCTCGTTCGCCGGCAGCAGGACATCGCCAACTCCCTGGTGGCCGAAGGCGAGCGCGCGTTGGAAAAGGAAGACACCGATGAGGCAGCCCTGCGGCTGTATCAAGCGCAGCTCGGCTCGCCGAAGAACAAGCGGCTGCTCAAGGTGCTGCAGGAGCAGGGCAGTAAGATGCTCGTGCAGAAGATGGAGCTCGACCACCTTGCCGACCGGAAGGTGACGGCATCGAAGCGGCAGTTCGCCGACATCGAGGAGCGTCTGCTGTTCGTGCTCGACGAGCGCGGGCACACGGTGCACCTGACCGATCAAGGTGTCGACTATCTGTCGCCGAGCGACCACGACGCGTTTCTGCTGCCGGACATCTCCGAGTCGATCCATCATGTGGATCGCGACCCGGACATGTCGCCGCAGGACAAGCTGGAGGCGCGGGCGGCGATCGAGCGGGAATACGCGATCAAGAGCGAGAAGCTCAACATCGTGCACCAGCTGCTCCGGGCGCACGCGCTCTACGAGAAGGATGTGAATTACGTCGTGCAGGAAGAACAGGTGCTGATCGTCGACGAGTTCACGGGCCGCACGATGCCGGGCCGGCGGTGGAGCGAAGGGCTGCACCAGGCCGTCGAGGCGAAGGAAGGAGTGCAGGTGAAGGGCGAGACGCAGACGCTCGCCACGATCACTATTCAGAACTATTTCCGCATGTTCGAGAAGCTGGCCGGCATGACCGGCACGGCGGAAACGGAGGAGACGGAATTTCACCAGATTTATGGACTCGAGGTCGCCGTCATCCCAACCAACAAGCCGGTGGTCCGCGACGACCGGCACGACCTGATCTACAAGACACGCCGCGAGAAATACAACGCGATTCTCGAGGAGACGCAGCGCCTGCACGATCTCGGCTTCCCGGTGCTGGTCGGCACGGTGAACGTGGACGTGTCGGAGACGCTGTCTCGCATGTTCCAGCGCGCCGGTCTCAAGCACAACGTGCTGAACGCGAAGTATCACCAGCGCGAGGCGGAGATCGTTGCCGGGGCGGGGCAGCCGGCCGCCGTGACGATCGCGACCAACATGGCCGGCCGCGGCACGGACATCAAACTGGCGCCCGGCGTGACGATCGCCAAGCCTTCGACGGTGAAGGATCAGGACAACAAGGACGTCGAGGTCGAGGAGTGCGGCGGCCTGCACATCATCGGATCCGAGCGCCACGAGTCGCGGCGCATCGACCGGCAGCTGCGCGGGCGCGCCGGTCGCCAGGGCGATCCGGGGGCGTCGCAGTTCTTCCTCTCGCTCGAAGACGATCTGATGCGGCTGTTCGGATCCGAGCGCATCGCGAAATTGATGGATCGCATGGGGGCGCAGGATGGCGAAGTGCTGACGCACCCGCTGATCACGCGCTCGATCGGGCAAGCCCAGAAGCGGGTCGAGGAGCAGAACTTCCAGTCGCGCAAGCGTCTGCTCGAATACGATGATGTGATGAATCAGCAGCGCGAAGTCATCTACTCGCTGCGCGCGTTCGCGCTCGACGGCGGCGAGGAGCTGAAGGGCGAAGCGATCAAGATGATCGAGAAGGCGGTTGAACGGCGCGCCGAGACCTTCGTCGCGGCCTACGAGAATCCGGAAGACATCGACGCGGCACTGCTGAGGCAGGAGCTGCTGATGAAGTACATCCTCACTGTGCCGGAGCTGGAAGACTCTGCCGCGCAGAAGCTGAGCATGCCGTCGGAGTACGTCGACGCGGTGCGGACCGCCGGTGTCGCCGCGTACGATGCGAAGATGAAGAGCCTCGGCGAATACGCGGATCGATTGCTCGCGCTCGTGACGCTGAACGTGATCGACGAGAAGTGGAAGGACCACCTATACGATCTGGACCAACTGCGGGCCGCGATCCATTACCGCTCGTGGGGGCAGAAAGACCCCCTCATCGAGTACAAGCACGAAGCGTACACGATGTTCGTGGACCTGATGCACGACGTCTACAACACGTTCGCCGAGCGCTTTCTCAAGGTGCAGCTGGTGTTCGAGCCGCAGGCTGAGACGCACGGGGGCGGCTACGGCGGGTACGCCAACGCCTCGCGCGAGAGCGATGGCGGTGGCCGTCGTCCGACGAAACGCTACAACGCGCTCGGCATTCTGGAAGACGTCCCGGAGGATGAGAGCGGCGGCGACGGGACCGTCGGCACGGACGAGGTGCTCGACATTGGACCGGACGAGGCACCAAATCCGGAACCGGTCACGCGACCGGAGCCCAAGGTCGTCGGTGCAGGCCGCGTGCGCTCGCTGTCACCGCCCGGTGCGGGGAGCGAGCCCATCGATTGGTCGTCGGTGGGTCGCAACGATCCATGTCCGTGCGGCTCGGGGAAGAAGTTCAAAAAGTGCCACGGGGCGGCGCTCCGGTAGCGGCCGCCTCGCGCGGCTTTCGCGCGCAAGGGTTTGATGCTCGTCCGGGGCGGTCGCCGCCGTATTCCTTCGCGGTCTCCAACACGCGACGGTCTCCGGTGGGCGCGAGCACGGCTAGCCCTGACAAGGTCAAACTGTTAACTATTCAAGAGTTGCCGCGCTCCGAGCGACCGCGCGAGCGGTTGGTCAACCTCGGAGCGCAGTCGCTGAGCTCCAGCGAGCTGCTCGCGATCGTCGTCGGGTCGGGCAATGGCGGCCGGTCGGCGATCGACCTGGGGCAGGCGATCCTCGCGCAGGCGGGCGGCTCGCTTCGGCGATTGGCGCTGCAGCCGGTGGCCGCGATCACCGAACTGACCGGCGTGGGCCCGGTACGGGCGGTGACAGTGCATGCGGCGCTCGAGCTGGGACGGCGGCTGGCCTGCGAGTCGCGCGACGAGGGAGCGCCGTTACGGGGGCCGCGCGAGGTGTATACGGCGTTCGCGCCACGGCTCGAAGATTTGCCGGTCGAGGAATTCCACGTCGCCATCCTCGATTCACAGCACCGGTTGGAGCGCGACGTGACGGTGACCCGGGGAATCTTGAATTCCTCTCTGGTGCACCCTCGTGAAGTCTTTCGGGAGGCGATCGCCGAGCGGGCGGCGGCGATCATCCTCGTGCACAATCATCCGAGCGGCGATCCGACGCCGTCGGCGGACGACCGGGCGGTGACGGAGCAGCTGGTGGCGGCAGGACGGCTGCTCGACATCCCGGTGCGGGATCACGTGATCATCGGACGCGGGCGATACGTGAGTTTCGCGGAGATCGGGCTCGTGTGATGCGATTGAGGGGTCGATGACGGCAACGGCGCTGCGAGAGATCATACCGGGGTGGGACCTCGACGAGGCGTCGCTGACGCACCGCCTCGATGCCGACCTGCTCGCGCGCGCCTACCGCTTCAGCGAGCGCGCGCACTTCGGGCAGAAGCGCTCGTCGGGCGAGGACTACGTCTCGCACTGTGTGGCCGTCGCCAAGATCCTGGCCGAGCTGCACCTCGATTCCGTCACCGTGGCCAGCGGCCTGATTCACGATGTGGTCGAGGACACGTCGATCACGGTCGAGGATGTCGAGCGCGAATTCGGCAAGGATCTGGCGCAGATCGTCGACGGTGTCACGAAGATCGGCAACATCACCTTTCGCTCGACGCAGGAGCGCCAGGTCGAGAACTACCGCAAGCTGCTGCTCTCGATCGCCAAAGATGTTCGCGTGATCCTGATCAAGCTGGCGGACCGGCTGCACAATATGCGCACGCTGGACTACCTGCCGGACGAGAAGCGGAAGCGCATCGCGCAGGAGACGATGGATCTCTACGCGCCGCTGGCGCACCGCTTCGGCATGGCGAACATGCGCTGGGAGCTGGAGGATCTGTCCTTCAAGTTCCTCGAGCCTCCGGACTACAAGCATCTGGCGAAGCTCGTCGCCCAGAAGCGCGGTGAGCGCGAGGAGCTGATTGCCCAGCTGGCCGAACCGCTGCTGGGGCAGTTGCAGCGTTCCGGCATCAAGGACGTCGACGTGACCGGACGGCCGAAGCATCTCTGGTCGATCTTCAAGAAGATGAAGCAGCGCGAGCGGCCCTACGAGGAGATCTACGATCTCATGGCCATCCGCGTGCTCGTCAACAGCGTACCGGAGGTCTATCACGCGCTCGGCGTCATCCACGAGGGTTGGACGCCGATCCAGGAACGCATCAAGGACTACATCGCCCAGCCGAAGTCGAACGGGTATCAGTCGCTGCACACAACGGTGTTCGGTCCCGGCCGTCAGCTGTTCGAGATTCAGATCCGCACGCGTGAGATGCATCGCACCGCGGAGTACGGCATTGCCGCGCACTGGCTGTACAAAGAGGACAAGGAAGTCGAGCTGAGCTGGTTCCGCGCCGTGCTCGAGGCGCAGATGGATGCCAAAACGCCAGAAGAGTTTCTCGAGTATCTGAAGCTCGATCTGTATCAAGATGAGATCTTCGTCTTCACACCGGCGGGTGATGTCATTCAGCTGCCGAAGGGCGCGACCCCGATCGATTTCGCCTTCGCGGTGCACACGGATGTCGGACTGCACTGCCAGGGCGCGCGGGTAAATGGGCGTATCGCGCCGCTGTCGCGGCAACTCAAGAATTCCGATCAGGTCGAGATCATCGCGTCGCCCAACGCGCGGCCGAGCCGCGACTGGCTCGCGCACGTACGCACCGGCCGCGCCCGGCACAAGATCCGCCAGTGGATCAAGCTCGAAGAGCAGCAGACCTCGGTGAAGCTTGGGCGCGAGATTCTCGACCGTGAGCTCCGCAAGCGCAGCTTCGCCAAGCCGGACGACGCAGCGCTGCTGGAGATCGCCAAGACGATCGGGCTGACTGACGTCAAGCATCTCATCGCGTCGATCGGGCAGGGCGATGTGCAAGTGGCGCAGGTGCTCAAGTTGCTGCACCCCGACATCGACGAGCAACCCGAGGCGCCTGCGAAGAGCAGCGCGTTCGAGCGGCTGGTGCAGCGAATGCGCGGCGGCACCAAGGGCGTGCGCATTCAGGGCGTCGACGGGTTGATGGTGCGCTACTCACAGTGCTGCCAGCCGGTGCCCGGCGATCCGGTCGCCGGCTACGTGACGCGCGGCCGCGGCGTCAGCATTCATCGCGCCGACTGCCCGAACCTGCTGCTGCTGGGCGATGAACCGGAGCGCCGACTCGACATCGATTGGCAGGAGATGCAGGGCGAAGTCTTCATCGTCCGACTGGCGATGGAAGGCAACGACCGGCGCGGCCTCTACGCCGACGTCGCCGCCGCGGTGACGGAGACCGGCACGAACATCAAGAGCATGGAGCTTCGCACGGGCGACGGCGGCGGGGTGTCGGGCGCGGTGCTGGTCGAGGTCGAGAACCTCTCGCATCTGCAGAAAATCATCCGCCAGGTGCGCAAGGTGAAGGGGATCACGGACGTGTCTCGCCGCGAGCGAATCTCCTCCGAGTAAACCGCGGCGCCGATCTACCTCGCCCGCCTACGCGCGAACGCACTGTCCCACACAGCGAGCGCGGCCTTCGGTACGAGATCCGATGTTACCAGGCCGATGCTGGTGAAAAGCGGCATGATCGGGTTGTTCTTACCGGGAATGTTGCCCGGCAGCGACGCGAGATCGACGTCGGCGAACTCGAGTTGGAATATCGCCAGAGCGTTCGCGGCGTCGGCGATCTGCAGGTGGCGAGCAAGGTAGCGCGCCTGCATTGCCTCGCTTGACTTCACCGAGAGCCCAACCGCGCTCGCAGCGACGGACGGCCAGCCGCCCTCGACAACCAGCACACGCTTCCCGCTCTCGCGCGCGAGCTTCGCGTAATAGTCGAGTGGAATCTGCTCCGGCTCGGCGAAGCCACCGAGGTACGGATAGGACGACAGGCCGAGGACTCGGGTGAAGGGAAAGTCGCGCACGTCGTCTCCGACCCCAGGCACCACCCGCCCGCCGCCCATCCGCCCGTACGCGACCTCCACCTGTGTGCTCACGTACAACGTTGCTTGGGAGTGCCGGGCATGTGCGTCGGCCGCGGCGTCGTTCGCCATCTTCTTCACGGCGTCGTACACCGGCCGCGGTGCGGAGAGGCGGATCAGATTCACTTCGGCGGCGAGACCGAGGTAGTCCGGATGCAGAATGCTGTCGACCGCGGCGACGTAGCGGCGATACAGCGCCTGCACGGCGGGCTCGGCGATGCTGCGGTGGGCCGCTAGCAGCACGTCGGATTCGCGCTCGCGTGCGAGTCCGTTCTCCGGATCGATCATGAGGACGAGCAGCCGCGTGCCGCGCGCGCGATAATAATTCGCCAGGCCTAGCTTGTCCTTGAGCACATCCTGCTCGGGCGGCGCGCCGGCCAGCAGCTGCGCCCAGGGTGGATCAACGTGCATGATTGCCGCGTCGCTGCGCTTGGTCCACATGTCGATCGAGCGAATCGCCTGCTTGATGTCAGCGCGCGGCGGGATCGCCGAAAATCCGAGCCAGTACGTTCGTGCCGGCGCGGTTGGACTCGGCGGGATTTGCTCGGCTGGCTTGGGCGTGCAGTCCGCGGCGAGCGTACTCGCGACGAGTGCCAAGGGAAGCACGAGGCGACCGAAGGACGCTCGAGCGCGAATCACCATGTGCATTCGCATTACCGGTTCGTGGTGGTGGCGTGCGGGCGCGCGAAGGCGCTGTCCCACACGGCGAGCGCGGGCTTGGCGTGAAAGTCCTTGTCGACCAGGCCGAGGGTGACGAATGGCGCGAGTCCGGGCTGCATCCCCCACGAGCTCAGGTCGAGATCGGCATAAGTCAGCTGGAACACTGCCAGGGCGCGCGCGTCGTCGAGCAGTTGCCTCTGGCGATGGATGTAGCGCGCCTGGAGCGCGGGTGTCCCGGGATGTGATGACACCGTGGTCGATGACCAGCCGCCCTCGAGCACCATGACTGGTTTGCCGGCCTGCGCGCCGATGCGCGAGTAGTAGCTCAGCGGAATTTCTTCCGGCGTGACGAATACGCCGAGATACGGATAGGACGAGAGACCAACGACGTCCATGAATGGGAAATCGGTCAGATCTTGGGCGATGCCGGCGTAGCTCGGCGTGGTGCCGCCGATGAGGCCCCAGGCCAAGTCGACCTGCACGCTCACCAACAGCTTGGCCGAAGTGCCGCGCGCGCGCGCCTCAGCCGCCGCCGCGTTCGCCATCGTCTTCAACGCTTGGTACACGGGACTCGGCGACGCGAAGCGAATCAGATTCGTCTCGACGCCGAGGCCGAGGTAGGTGGGATGCAGAATCGTGTCGATCGCCGTCACGAACTTGCGGTACAGCAGCTGGATGGCGGGCTCGGTGATGCTCCGGTGGGCCGCGACGAGCTCGGGCGCCTCCTGATCACGCGCGAGCCCGTTGGCCGGATCGATGTTGATGACGACCATCATGCCGCGTGCGCGATAGAGATTCACCAATCCCAAGTCTTCCGACCGAACGACCGCCTCCGCGGTCGTGCCGGACAGCATCGCCGCCCAGGGCACGCTCGGCGAGATCTCGGCGGCGTCGGCGCGCGGTGTAAACTCGTCGATCGTCCGCAGCACCGACTCCGTGGTGAGCACCGGTGGAGCGTTGGCGAATCCCATTCGAAAGGTTCGCGAAGGCAAATTCGGGTTCGTCGGGATCGTGCCAGCGTCAGTGGAGGATTTGCAGGCCGATATGAAGAAAAGAGCCGCAGTGGCACTACCCAACGCCACCGCCCGCCGCCCCACCCTCGTGACCCGCATTCACGATCTCCGTCGGAGTTGCTCCGTCCTACGCCAAGGAGGGGTGGGCGGTTCCCTCGACCACCGAACAAAGACCGGCTTCCGGTGCTATATTTCACCCATGGCCGAGTTCGATTTCCAAGCGCCCTTTGCGCCGGCGGGTGACCAGCCACGCGCCATCGCGGAACTCTCGCAGGGGCTCGCGCGCGGAGACCGGTTCCAGACGCTGCTCGGCGTCACCGGGTCCGGCAAGACGATGACGGTCGCCAACGTGATCAAGGCGCACGGGCGCCCGACGCTCGTCATGTCGCACAACAAAACGCTCGCGGCGCAGCTGTATGGCGAGCTCAAGAGCATGTTCCCGCAGAACGCGGTTGAATATTTCATCTCCTATTACGACTACTATCAGCCGGAAGCGTACGTGCCGAGCAGCGACACGTACATCGAGAAAGACGCCTCGATCAACGAGGACATCGACCGGCTCCGATTGCGCGCGACCTCGAGCCTGATGGAGCGGGAGGACGTGATCATCGTCGCCACGGTGTCGGCCATCTACGGACTTGGAGATCCGGTCGAATATCGTGAGCGGATGGTCAACCTGCAGAAAGGTCAGACGATCGCGCGCGACGACATCCTGCGGCAGCTCGTCGGCATTCAGTACAACCGGAACGATGTCGCCTTCGAGCGCGGCTCGTTTCGGGTGCGCGGCGACACGGTCGAGGTGTTCCCGGCGTACGAAGAGCAGGGCGTTCGGATCGAGATGTGGGGCGACGAGATCGAGCGCATCTCGAAGATCAACGTATTGACAGGCGAGACGATCACCGATCTCCCCCGTGCGGCGATCTATCCGGCAAAGCACTTCGTCACGTCGCGGCCGTCGCTCGAGCGGGCGATCGGGAAGATTCGCGCCGAGCTGAGTGAGCGTTTGAAGCTGCTGCGAGAGTCGGGGAAGCTGCTCGAAGCGCAGCGCCTCGAATCGCGGACGAACTTCGACATCGAGATGATGCTGGAGATCGGCACATGCGCCGGGATCGAGAACTACTCGCGCCATCTGTCGGGCCGCGGCGAAGGAGAGCGGCCGGCCTGCCTGATCGATTATGTCCCGCAGGATTTTCTGGTGGTGGTGGATGAGTCGCACGTGACGCTGCCGCAGATTGGCGGGATGTTCAACGGCGACCGCGCGCGCAAGCTCACGCTGGTCGAGTACGGCTTCCGGCTGCCGAGCGCGCTCGACAATCGTCCGCTGATGTTCGATGAATTTCTGACGCTCACGCCGCGCGCGATCCTCGTCTCGGCTACGCCGGGCGAGCTGGAGCAGCAGCTGTCCGAGGGGGTGGTGGTCGAGCAGATCATCCGGCCGACGGGACTGCTCGATCCGGTGATCGAGGTGCGGCCCGTGCGCGGCCAGGTCGACGATTTGCTCAACGAAATACGGCTGCGCGAGCGTCGCGGCGAGCGCGTGCTCGTCACCACGCTTACCAAGCGCATGTCGGAGGATCTGACCGACTACATGCAGCAGATGGGCGTGCGCGTGCGCTATATGCATTCCGACATCGATGCGATCGAGCGGATGGAGATCATCCGCGGGCTTCGACTCGGCGAGTTCGACGTACTGGTCGGCATCAACCTGCTTCGCGAGGGACTCGACCTGCCCGAGGTGTCGCTCGTGGCGATTCTCGATGCCGATCAGGAAGGATTTCTGCGCAGCGACCGCTCGCTGATCCAGACCGTCGGCCGGGCGGCGCGACATGTCGAGGGACGCGCGCTCTTCTACGCCGACCGGATGACGGGGTCGATGGAACGGTGCATCGAGGAAACGCGCCGGCGCCGCATTATCCAAGAGGCGCACAATGTGGAGCACGGCATCACGCCGACCACGGTGGTGAAGAGCACCGATCAGGTGCGGTTCATCACGCGCGTCGCCGACGCGCGAACGGGGGACCGCGACCAGCGCGGCAAGCGCATCGCCGAGGCGACGCCGACGTATGCGAGCGAAATGGAAGCGGAGTCGCTGATCGCCATGCTCGACGAGCGAATGAAGCAGGCCGCCGCCGACCTCGACTTCGAGACGGCCGCGATGCTACGCGATCAGCTGTTCGAGTTGCGGGCGAAGAGCGGCGGCGGCGTCTCGTCGGGTCGCTCGCGCGGCTCGGCTCCGCTGTCATCGATCAAAGCCGAGCGTTGAGATGGATCGAGGTCATCACGTCATTCCATCGCGGGCGGCGCGTGGACGGATCGCCCTCACGGAACCGGAGCTCGTCGAGTGGGGCGAGCGTTTCGGCCGCGCTGCCGAAGCGCCGCTATTGGTCGCGATCACGGGCGAGCTCGGGGCGGGGAAGACCACGCTCGTGCAGGCGATCTGCCGCGGCTGCGGCGTCACCGATCCGGTGACGAGCCCGACGTTCGCGCTGGTGCACGAGTATGAGGGCGCGGCGTTTCCCGTCTATCATCTCGATCTGTATCGATTGTCGTCGCCGAAAGACCTCACCAATCTCGGCTGGGACGACATCATGGAGCGGCGCGCGCTGGTGATCGTCGAGTGGCCTGAGCGCGCCGGGTCGCGCCTGCCCCATGATGCGGTGGCGATCGAGCTCGAGTACATCGACGATGATCCGTATCGCCGTCTTCTGATGGCGGGTTGACGGACGTGCTCACGCTCGGGCTCGACGCATCGACGTACACCGGCTCGGTCGCGCTACTCGACGGCGCTCGCGTGATCGCCGAGCGCGAGGTCGCCATGCGCGGCGAGCGCGAGGAGCGTCTCATGCCGGCCGTCGATGCGACGTTGCGTGATGCCGGCGTGTCGGTGCGCGATCTGCGGCGCATCGCCTGCGGCGCCGGCCCGGGGAGCTTCACCAGTCTTCGGATCGCCGGCTCGATCGCCAAGGGCTTGGCACTCGGGCTCGGGGTTCCGCTGTACGCGGTGTCGTCGCTTTGGCTGCTCGTGGCGGGTGCGCGGCCATCACTGGCCGCGGGCTCGTACGTCGCGGCGCTGGACGCGATGCGCGGCGATCGATACGTGCAGTGGATTACCGTCGCCGCTGACGGCCGAGTGGATGAAGCGGAAGAGCCGCGCCTCATCTCGGCCGAGCAGTTGGCCGAACTCGCGCGTGTCGAGGTGATGGCGGGCCCGGGATTAGCGATCGAGCTCGGTCCGCACGCGCGCGGCGCCGCTCTGCTCGATTTCGACGCGCTAGCCCCCGTCGATCTCGCGCTGTGGGAGCCGCGGTACGGACGATTGGCGGAAGCGCAGGTGAAGTGGGAAGCGGTGCACGGCCGGCCGCTGGCGGCCGGCTAGCGCGTGGCGACCAGACGCGGAGCGCGGGACACGCTCGAGGTGATGCCGGAGGGCGTGCGCGTGCGCGAGGCTACCGCGGCCGACCTCGATGCCGTGCTGGCGATCGAGCGCGACAGCTTCAGCGATCCGTGGTCGGCGGCATCGTTCGCCGGACTGGTCGACGATCCGCGCATCGTGTTCGCCGTGGCCGAGGATGCCGACGCGGTGATCGGATACGTGGTGGCATGGGTGGTGGTAGATGAGGCGGAAATCGCCAATCTCGCTGTCGTTCCGGCGAGCCGGCGCAGCGGCGCAGGGGCGATGCTGCTCGACGTCGCGCTAGAGTTCGTCGTGGCGCGGGGTGCGGCGACGGTATTTCTGGAAGTGCGCGCATCGAACGTTGCGGCGCGGGCATTGTACCGCTCGCGCGGATTCGAGGAGATCTCGCGGCGGAAAAATTACTATCAGCGGCCGCTGGAGGATGCGCTGGTGCTGCGGCTCGTGCGGCCGCAACCGAATTGAAGGGGGCGCGTTCGTTTGGTTGCAGCGCTTACGGGCAAACTCTATACTCTGCACGGCGAGTGAATACTCGCCAACTTGCCAGGAGGAATCGTGAGTCGAAGTCTGAACAAGGTGACGTTGATCGGAAACCTGGGCGCTGATCCCGAGGTGCGCTCGACGACGGGTGGCGGCCGGGTCGCGCAGTTCTCGCTGGCGACGAGCCGGGCGTGGAACAGTGCGTCCGGAGAGAAGCAGGAGAAGACGGAGTGGCATCGGTGCGTGGTGTGGAACAGCAAGGTGTCGACGTTGGCGGACATCGTCGAACGCTATCTCAAAAAAGGCGACAAGGTGTATGTCGAGGGGCGGATCGAGTACCGGCAGTGGCAGGACAAGGAGAATCAGACGAAGTACACGACTGAGATCAACGTACGCGAGTTGATCATGCTCAGTGGGAAGCCTGGTGGTGCGGGGTCGGAGGAGTTCGACGGGGGCGGGGGTTCGCGCGCCAAGGCGACGGCGGGCGGGACGGCGAAGGGCGCGTCGGGCGGGGCGGCCGCTGGCGGTGACTTCGAGGACTTCAAGGGGTCGCTCGAGGACGAGGACGACGATTTGCCGTTTTAGAGAATTCCGTATTCCGCGGCAATGGAAAACACGTTCGTCGCTTTGTGCAATCTTTCCTGCCGGCTGTCGATTGCCAGTATTCAGGCAGGTTACGAGGCAATGACCAAGCGAAGTGAGGAGCGTCGGCCTAGGGGCCGGCGCTCCTCGTACGTAGAGCAGATTCTGCTGCCTCTTAACGCGCGCTGAGCAGTGCGCGTACCGCTTGCAATGTCCGTGGCTGCTCACGGCGCCAATGAAACTCCGTTGATACCCTCAGGACCCGTCTGGAGCGTAAATGGTAAGCTCTGGTCGACTATCCACGTTCGGACCTCCTTCGTCACTGTTTAGCGGCAGATGCGCGTGAAAGTCCGACACATAGCCGCCGATGGCAAACCGCACGAGCACCTCCGCGAGGTATAGGAGGCCATCGCGATTTCCCGTGAGCTCAACACCACCGCCTTCCCCCACTCTCAATTCGTAACGTCCGGACTGAAGCAAGTGCGCAGGAAATTCGATTGTGTCAGGTCTGCGCACATCAAACGTGATCGAGTAGCTGGGCATTGGAATTGTCTATGGTCTGACGTGAGTATTGCTGACTTCCTTACCATTTACCCATTTTTGGACGTTGCCGTGCAGCCCGCCGTGAGTTTCGACCCGAATATCAATCTTCGTTCCGTCCCCAAAGTCTATGGCTACGCCTTCGCCGGTGTTGGTCAGATGAGGTTTGACCTTGGCGCCCCGCGCTATGGTGCTTTCAACGATGTCTTCGGCCGTTACACCGACGACGGCGCCGGCTGCCTTTGCGGTTAGCGCTCGCGTCACGCGCCCAGCTACGGCCCCTGCGACCTTTCCGCCGCCGATTAGGATCGCCGCCTCTCTGCCCCCGCCAACTACGTCGCCATTGCCAATCTTGTCACCCGCCTCTGCCGCCGCGTTAATTCCAGTTGCCTCGAAGCCAGCATTGAGCGCCGCACCAACGTTAACAGCGACCGTTCCGACGACGCCCCTTCGACGGGCTCCCCAGTTAGCTACTCCTTGTGCGATTGCGTCCGACCACGCCCACAGTCCAAACGGATCGGAGTAGTTGACTGGATCGCCACCACCAAAGCCATAGACGTTCAGCCCCCCCGCCAGCCCTATCGGATCTTCCTGCGTGAACCGACCGCTGCCCGGATCAAAGTAGCGATTGCGCCGATAGAGATAGCCCGACGCATCCTGCTGCCCTTCGATCAGACTCCCGTTCCAGTTCGGCGGCCCGTCACTGAAGCGCTTGCCGTCCCAAAAGAGCCCGGCAGACGACTGCGGAAAGACGATCGTCGCGGCCGTACACGGTACCGCCGGGCACGTTCCAGTGTCAAAAAGCCCGCGCCAGTTGGCGAGCGGCATCACCTGCGTCGCGGTCTCATCGCTCCCCTTGAACAACCCGATCGGCGCATCGATCACGCCGTCGTGCGTGTATCCGACAACGCCGTAATTCGGCCCGAGCCCGCTCGGGTTGTCGTTTTCCAGGTCGGCGTACGACACCGTTCGCCCATCCGCGCGAATCTCACCCAGAATCTGGCTGCCGTCCCAGATCACTCGCGTAATCGTGCTGTGGCAGCCGCTCGACTTCTCGACGTAGTAGCACGTCGTGTCCTTCGTCGAGCGATACCACGTGCGCCGGCCGAGGGCGTCATAGCGATACGTCTCCTGCGCCACGTACGGCGGACGCTGGATGAAGCCCACGCGCCCCGCGATCGTATCGTACACCATCGTGTGCGTCACCAGCTTGTTCGCGTCGTCATACGTGTTGGTCACATCCCAGTCGATCTCGCGGACGATCATGTTCCCCTTGTTGTCGTAAAAGACGCCGCTGTACGCCTTGCGCAGGGAATGACGCAGATTGCCGAGCAGATCGTAGTCGGTCGTCGTCGTATCGCCGCTCGGATAGAACGACTGCGAATCGTAGTCGCGGCGAAGCTGGACGGTCGCTGGATTGAACTCGTAGCGCCTGTCCTCGAACCCGTGCGCGATCTGGTTGTGATGCGACTGCTGGTTGCCCATCGCATCGACACTCAAATAGCTCGACATCGCGTAGAGCTTGCTGAAGCGCACGGCGCCAGTCGCCATGTACTTCGTAGTGTCGCCTGCGCTCCCGCCCGCGCTCCCGTTGTTTTTCACGATCTTGCCGCGCAGATCGTAGACGGGCCTATCGCTCTCGAGCAGAACCCCAGTCGAGGAAACGACTGACCGCGTCTTGAGCCGCGACGCCTGGTCGTATGTGCGAACTTCCGTCACCGGCGTGCTGGTGTTGCTCCGACGTACCAGCGTGTCGAGTCTGCCCATCGTGTCATAGTGGTAGCGGAACTGGACCCCGAACTTGTCAGTCACCGTCGCCAGTTGGCCAGTGCGCGGATCGTAGGTGTACTGCGCCTGGCCGCCGCCGAGCTGTGATGGATAGGTGATCGACGTGCGCCGCCCGCCGATGTCGTACGTGTACTGCAATGCGTAGACGTGCGTCGTCGAGTCCGCGGTCGTCTGATCCGCGATCTGAATCCGTTGCGTGTCCGCCTTCACCAGGCCGTTGGGGAAATAGGCGCGCGACGTCCAGGCGTTCTTGTCCTTGTTCGCCGTACGCATGAAGCCCGACACGGGATCGTACGTGAATCGCGAGTTGAAGCTCGAGCTCGACCGAACGGTCGGTCGGTTGAGCACGTCATAGCTCATGGTCGCGCCGAACAGCTCTCGGCCGCCGCTGGTCAAGTTGCTCGCGGCGTCGTAGCCGAAGATGATCGTCTCGGTGCCGTTGACCGTCTCGCGGAGCTTGCGGCCGGCGGCGTCGTACACGGTGCCGCGTTGCACCCAACCGAGCGCGTTGAGATCGGGTGCCGCCTGCTGCTTGACCAGCGTGTCACGCCCGAGCTTGTCTCGCAGCGTCGCCACGCGGAGTGTGTCCCCGCGCCCATACGTCCACGAGAGCGTGTCGCGACCCATCACGTCGTACCACGTGCGAACGGTCAGCGTATCGGCCGCGTTGACTGGCGTTCTCGTCAGGATGGGCTGGCCGATCGCATCACGCGTGACCGTCGTCGTCGACTGCAGCGGCGGCGTATGCGTGACAAGGTTCGACAAGGTTAGGTCGTAGCTGTAGACGTCCCGGCCACCGGCCGACGTGGTCACCGTGTACGGGAGTCCGCTCGCGGTGTACGCGAACTTGGTGGTATCGCCGCCGAACTCGCTCCACAGGATGTTGCCGTTCGTCGGGTCGTATGATCGAGTCGAACGCTGCCCGGTCGCGTTCGTCGCCGAGATGACCGCGTCCCACTTCTGATCCCACACATAGCTCGAGATGGCGTTCTGGCCGTTGCCCAGCGGATTGAAGAGCGTGTCCGCCACCTGATGGCCGCGCGCATCGTAGCCCGCCGTCGATGTGAGCCCGGTCGGCGCCACCATCTTCGTCACCAGCGAGGGCCAACGGGCATCGCCGCGCGTGAGCGTGGTGATCTGTCCGATCGCGTTGGCGATCTTCCGCGGCGCGCCGAACCGATCGAGCCAGAACGCCGAGGTGTCGGCGACATCGGTGCGCGGTCCATCGACGCGCGTGTAGTCTTTGGCCGTGTCCACGGCGACGCTCCCGGACAGTCCGCGCGTCTCCGAGGGCACGTATCCCGTCACGATCGCCGGCGTCGGCGAATCCATGACCTGACTCGCCTGCGCGAGCTTGTTGCCGGCGCCATATCCGAAATTCACGACCTTGCCGACTTCGTTGGTGCGCGACGTGATGCGATTCGCGAACGCCGGGTCGTAGCCGAACCGCTCCATGCTCGCGTCGGGATCGCGAATGTTGAGCACTTGCCCATTGGCCTGCGCGCCGATCGTCACGATGCGCGCGGTGAACCCATTTGGCGGCGCGGTCACCGATCTCAGCTTTCGCGTGGTGCACGTCGGCGTACCGAAGACGGTGTAGCCAAACGTAAAGCTCAGATTCGCTGGCGGCGTGACGATCGACGCCAACTGTCCGCACGTGGCGTCATACGTGAAGCGCGTCGTGTGGCCGAGCCGATTCACCGTCGAGACGTGTTGTCCCGCGGCGTTGAAGTGGACGCTCAGTCCGTGCGGCAGCAGCTGCACGTACTCGCCATTCACGAGCTGGATCGCGTCGATGCGATCCACCTGCGGCGCGGTCCACGTCGCCGGGTTGCTGCCGGCGATCGGCGAATAGATTCGCGTCGAGCCATCGCCGCCGATGAACAACAGGGTGTTGCCCGTCTGCGGAATCAGCTGATCCAGACCGGCGACCCACCAGCCCGCGCCGAAGGGACTACCCGCGCGATTGACGATGATGATCTGGCCACTGGACGTCGCGATCGTCGCGACCGATCCGTTGGTCGTCGCCACCACCTGCAGCGTGTACGGGTAGACGCCGGTCGCCGCGCCGATCGCGTC
This sequence comes from Gemmatimonadales bacterium, assembly GCA_038228795.1. Taxonomy (GTDB): domain Bacteria; phylum Gemmatimonadota; class Gemmatimonadetes; order Gemmatimonadales; family Gemmatimonadaceae; genus JALZAE01. The sequence goes on along the minus strand of JBBROY010000015.1, from coordinate 90,625 downwards.
GTAGCCGAGTGTGATTTTTCGCGTCCCGCTTGGCGCGCCCCAATCGGCGCCGCTCCAGGACCCGGTCGCGCTCGTCGCGCCGTTGATCAGCAGCGTCGCCGTGACCGTTGACGGCAATGGCTGTCCGGCCGGCAGTGTCACCGCCGCGCTAACGAGCGGATAGGGATGCGCGTGCTGGCTGCTGTAGAGCAGCACCGGCGCGCGCGCCTTTCCGAGCGACGTCACACCCGGCACCGCGTGGACCATGCGCAGATCCGCGCATTCGTACGCCGAGCCGGCGGCGAGCGACATCGTGAGACACAGCTCGCGTTCGATGCCCGGCCCGATCGTGGCAATGGGCAAGGTATCCGTGGGATCCGTGGCGATGGTGAACGATTGCGTGCGCGTTTCCTGGTTGAGCGTATCGGACGCGGAGACCGCCAACATCCACATCGTTCCCCGCGATCCGCCCGCGCCCGTATGCACGTTGACGAGGAACGAAACCCTCGCGCCCGCGCCGACGATCACGCTGTCCTGCGCCGGGCGACATTGACTCACGCCGTTCTCGCACGTGGCCTTGAGCCGATACGTGGTGGGGATCGTGCCATAGCTGAGCACGGTCCACGTCACGGTGGTGTCTTTGTTCGCCCCCGTCGTCGGGAAGCCGTTGCTCGGGTACACGCGCACGGCGGCGTAGGCGGGCGTCGGTCCGGATGCGATGATCGGTGTCGGCACGGCGCGATGCATCTGCGTGCCGTCGCCGAGAATGCCGTAGTCGTTCACGCCCCAGCAGTAGCCCTGTCCGCTCGCGGTCAGCGCGCAGGTGTCGCCGTCGCCGCCGGCGATGCTGGTGAAGGCGAGCCCGCCGGCCACCGGCATCGGCGTATCGTAGTCGCGGCGGAGTCCATCGCCGTTGTGCCCGCTCCGGCCGTAGCCCCAACAGTAGGCCGCGCCGTCGGGCGCGAGCCCGCAGGCGCCAGCGCCGCGAACGGCGAGCGCCGTGAAGGTACGGCCACCGATCACCTGCGCCGGCGTCTTTGCGCACCAGACCGCCGCCGTCACTCCACAGCGATCGGGCGCGGTGGTGCCAATGCCGAGCATGTGGTAGTTGCCGGACTCGAAGAAGTCCTCACCCCAGCAGTAGGCGGCGCCATCGACCGCGAGCCCGCACGCCATCGCGAAGCCGACGCCGAGCTGCGTGAATTTCACCGGTCCCGCGTTCACGAGCATCGGTGTCGTCACGATGTCGGCGGAGGTCGCGCCTCCGGTGCCGGTGCCGATCTGGCCGTACGCGTTCCAGCCCCAGCAGTACGCGTCGCCGGCGGCCGTCAGCGCGCACATCTCGCGCTGTGTGCTTCCCGTCGCTAGTGAGGCGAAGGTGAGGTTTCCCGCCACCGGCGTCGGCACGTTGACCGTCGTGGTCGTGCCGTCACCGCGCTGGCCCCACTGGTTCTCGCCCCAGCAGTACGCACGGCCCGCCGCCAGCGCGCAGGTGAATCCGAAGCCGTTGACGATCTGCGAGAAGTGCAGCCCGCCAATCACCGCGGCCGGCGTGCCGTGATTGATGAACGATCCGTCGCCGAGCGCGCCTCCGGAGTTGTCGCCCCAGCAGTACGCCGAGCCATCCGCGATGAGCCCGCAGGTGTGCCACGCCGCCGCGCTGAGCATGGTGAACGTCAAGCCGCCCGCCACCGGCATCGGCGACAACATCGGATTGCCGCCGGTGGCGATGCCGAGCTGACCGGCGTTGTATCCCCAACAGTACGCCTTGTTCGATGCGTCGAGGCCGCAGGTCTCGAAGGACCCCGGAAAGACGCCGTGCGCAACGACGCTGTTGGCGGCCGTCGACGTCACGTTGATCGAGCCGACGTCGAACACCGATGGATCGGCGGCAAACGCCGCCCTGAGGGTGACCGTGCCGGTACTCGACGCGTTGCCGGACGTGTACGACACGGGTACGGTGCGCTGCTCGTTCGGATCGAGATCGACGGAGGTCGGCGCGAAGGTGCACGTTTCGGCGCCGGTGCAGGTGGCGGAGAGCGTGAAGGTCAACCGTGCGCTACCGGTGTTCGTGACCTGAAACGGTTCGCTCTGCACGGCGCTCGGCGGCACTTGGCGCGCCGCACCGTCCGGCGTCACGCTCGGCGTGGGGGCGTAGATCCAAGCGACGGAAGGCGAGCCTTCGGTTCGTGTGTAGTCGCTGATGGTTGCGACGAGCGTGTTGGAGCCGGGCGCGGGCGTGATGGTGAGTCGCGATTCTCCATAGTCGCCACAGGCGGGTTTCTGCGAGCGTACGAACGCCGGGGTTGGCGTCACCCGCTGACCGTTCAGCGTGACTCTCCGCGTCCCCTCTCGCAGGTTGTAGTCGTCGCACCAGCCGATGACGACATCGACCGTCTGGGATGTTCGCGGGCCGCGAATCGGGGAGATGAACGCGAATGGCGGTTGGTCGTTCGGGCAGCTGAGGCAGGGATTTTGTGCGGCCACGGCACGGGGTGTCGAAGTCACCGTGGCGAAAGCAGCCGCGACGATGGCGAGGACGGACGTGAGACGCGTCAGCGAGCGGAGGGGCGCGATCACTTTGAGGCTCCGAGAAGGGAGAGGCCGTTCATGTCGCGTTCTCCTATAGCAGAAGGGAAGCCGTGCGCCGATTTTATGTTAAGACGTTGCTGTGGGCATTCGCGTGGCCCACCAATTCGCATCGCGAAAATGCGAATGCGAATCGGAAGGGAGAGCGGGCGCTTCGGGCACACGCGATGATGGAGCAGGTAGTCGCGCGAGACGCCTTCGGCGAGCGCGGGTGACGCAGAAGTTGTCGTGTGCATGGCAGTCCACTAGGCACGCGCCACGCCACTTCTGTCGTCGCGTCAGCGAACGCGCGAAAGCTGCGCTCCTGCAAGGACATGAGTCCGGTACCGCGCGCCCGAGAAAAGTTCCGCGCATCTGTAGCGCGACACACAAGCCGTCACGTCGCGGTGTAGCGCTACAGCCAACGCGTGCACGATGCTTTCATTCGTGCGCGATGTCGTCTCCCGTCGGGTGCGGTGCGTCCGCGCCGAGTCCTTTCAAGCGCCGGTACACCGTCGTTCGCGCGATGCCAAGCCGGCGCGCGGCGCCGCTCACCGACCCGATCTCTTCCACCACACGCTCCACCGACCGCGGTGTGAGCAATCCCACGCCGCCCGAGAATGCACGGAGATACGCGAGGTCATCCGTACAATGCGACGGTGTCAGTATGTCGGCACCATCGGCGTCGATCATCAATCGATGGATCGTCGCATCGAGCTGCCGCAGATTGTACGGCCAGGGGGCATGCTGCAGCGCGGACATGAGCTCCGGGTGGATGTCCGGCGCGCGGGCATATCCGCTCGCCTGGGCGTGCTGCGTCGCGAAGTACGACACGAGCGTCGGGATGTCGGTGCGGCGTTCGCGCAATGGCGGTATGCGAATCTGAAACAGGCCGAGTCGCGCGTGAAGATCCGGCAAGAACTGTCCGGCCGCGACCAGCCCGTCGATCGAAATGTTCGTCGCCAGCACCAGCCGAACGTCGACAGGCACCGCGCGGTCGGCGCCGACCGGCCAAATCTCTCGCGTCTCGAGCACGCGCAGCAGCTTTTTCTGCACGGCGGGCGACGCCTTGCCGATCTCGTCGAGAAACAACGTGCCGCCGTGTGCCGCCAGAAAATGGCCGCGCCGATTCTCTCTCGCGTCGGTGAACGCGCCCCGCACGTGCCCGAAGAGATCGGAGCTTGCAAGGCCGTCGTCCAGTGCCGCGAGCGATACTTCGTGAAAGACGCGCGCGGCGCGGGGCGAGAGGACGTGCAGATACCGCGCAAGGCAGCTCTTCCCGGTTCCCGATTCACCATCGAACATCACCGTGAGATCGGGATGGCGCGCATAGCGCTTCACCCGCTCCAGCGCATCGAGATACGCCGTGCTGTGCGAGACGAATGACAGGCGCGCATCGAACGCCAGGAGCGAGGGCGGGACGTGCTCGCCACTCACGCGCGGCGAGCGCGGCGGAGGGTCTGGCAGGTGAGACGACATGGAGGGACCCGAACGGAGGGTGGTGGCGTGCGGCTTCGGCGCCGCGGACTTGCCACCGTCTCATGATCGTGAGTGGTACCCGATTCCGCCAGGGTGGTTCGGCCTAATTCAACGTTACTTCCACATCTGCCCGTCCGTCTGATTAAGATGACAGACGTCGGTTCCGAATACCCCTTCCACACCCTCGGCGACATGATTCTCTCGCGTCGCGGCATGCGCCACCTGGTGGCGGCGGCCGTCTTCCTTGCCGGCAGCGCGGCACTGGCGCAGCAGCCGGTCACCGCCGGCCGCACCTACACTGTGAAGGATGGCGATTCCCTGTGGGAGCTCGCCCGCACCTACCTCAACGATCCATTCCTCTGGCCGGAGATCTACCGGCTCAACGCGGGTGGCATCGAAGATCCGCACTGGATCTATCCTGGGCAGGTGTTGCAGATGCCGGGCGAGGTTCCAATCGCCGCGGCGGACCGTACGCCGCAACCGTCCGTCGCGGCCCCCATCACGCCGAACGCGCCGCCGGTGCGCGAGCCGATCTTTCGCGCGCAGGCAACACCGCAACGTGTCTCGGGAGCGCCCTCCGGGGATCAGCTGCCCGGCACGACGGTCTTCTCGCGCCGCCTCGGCTCCTCGACGGTGAGCGCCGAGGTCGGCACGACGATCGGCGTTGGGCCGTTCAAGGTGGTTCGCGAAGGCGAATTCTACGCGGCGCCATGGCTCGACCGTCGCGGCGGTCCGGCAATGCAGGGAGTGCTCATCGGCTCGGCGGAGATTCCAGGCGTGGGCGGCTCGACGGCCCAGTTTCGCCTGCAGCCGTACACGCGCGTCCACATCACAATGCCGCGTGGCGTGACGGTGGCGGTTGGCAATCGCTTGCTGGTCGCTTCCATCGGGCCGCTGCTCGAGCGGGGCTCGCAGGTCATGCGGCCGACGGGAATCATTCAGATCGAGAAGATCGAAGGGGCCTCGACGTCCGCGCGCATCATCGCGGAGTACGAGGACATCAAGGTGGGGCAAATCGTGCTGCCGGTCGAGCCCTTCGTCATTCCGCTCGATACGCGTCCGGCGCCGAACGAGCACGGGCCCATCACGAGTGTCATCTATTCGCCGTCGATGGCGGTGCTGCCCTCCATTCAGCGCTATGTCCTCCTGGCCGCCTCGCGTGCGGACGGCGTGAAGATGGGCGATCAGTACACGCTCTTCCGTCCGGCCAAAACGGAAAATGGCGTGACCGCGCCAGAGGCGACGATCGCGCTGGTCCAGGTGGTGCGCGTGACGGATCAGGGCGCAAGCGCGGTGATCGTCGCTCAGGTTGAACCGATGATCAAGGTCGGCACGACCGCCCGCCTGTCGGCCCGCATGCCCTAGGCGGGTCGTCGCCAGGTCGCCCAGCGAGTATCTTGGGGCTACGCAATGACCGCGATCGCCCCACTCGGACAACCGTCCGCATCGATCCGCATTTCCGGCGCCGCGACTCAGTCACGGCGCCGTTCGTGCATCGAGGCAGCCGCGCCAGGCCACGCTCGCCGCGCCCATTCGCACGCATCTCCGGAGCACGACTAAGATGGCGCGTAATGCATTGGTCACCGGGGGAGCGGGCTTTATCGGCTCTCACGTCGCCGACCTTCTGGTCGCGAACGAATTCGCCGTGACCGTGATCGACAATCTGTCCAGCGGGCGCCGCGCGCAGGTGCCGGCCGCGGCGACGTTTCATCTCGCCGACATCCGATCTGCTGATGCGGCTACCATCGTGCGCGACGGCATGTTCGACGTCATCTGCCATCTCGCCGCGCAGATCGACGTCCGCAAGAGCGTCACCGATCCGGTGTTCGATGCGCAGGTGAATGTCGCGGGCTCCCTCAACATCCTCGAGGCCGTGCGGGCAAGCGGCCACCGTTCACGGGTCATTTTCTCGTCCACCGGCGGCGCCATCTACGGAGACGGCGTAGCGCTGCCGACGCCGGAAGATGCGGTCAAGGCGCCCCTGTCCCCTTACGGAACGGCGAAGCTGAGTGTCGAGTACTACCTCGCGTACTACGCGCGCGTACACGGGCTCGACACCGCCACGCTGCGGTACGCGAACGTCTACGGTCCGCGGCAGGACCCACATGGCGAGGCGGGGGTCGTGGCGATCTTCTGCAACAAACTGCTCGACGGCGCGCCGTTGACGGTGTTCGGCGATGGGGAGCAGACGCGCGACTACGTTTTCGTGGGCGATGTCGCGCGCGCCAACCTGATCGCGGCCACGAGCGAGTTGCCGGCGGCAGGCGGCGTCGATGCGCGCTCGTTCAACATCGGAACGAGCGCGCAAACGACGGTGCTCGATCTGGCACGCATCCTGGCCGGCGCGGCGGGAATTCTCCCCGACCTTCGGCACGCCGAGGCGAGGCCGGGCGAACAGCGCAACTCGGCCGTCGACATCGGCAAGGCCGCGCGCACGCTTGGATGGCGCCCGACAGTCGAGATCGCGAGCGGCCTGCCGCTCACCCTCAGTTGGTTTTCCGCGCAGCGCTCGTCTCCCGCCGCTACTCTCAATTCATGATGCTCGCGCACGCACTGCAAATCGGTCAGGCCATTCCCACCTCGCCATGGGACATGGTGGCGCATGCGACGCTTCCCACCAAGATCGTGCTCGTGCTCCTCCTCGTTCTCTCTCTGGTGAGTTGGACGATCATGGCACTCAAGTGGCGCGAGCTGCGCGCCACGGAGAACGCGGGCCGCGCCTTTCTTCGCGAATTCCAGCGCGCGGGCGGCCTGGACGAGGCCCACGCCGCCGCACGGGAAACGGTAACGAATCCCTTCACACGCGTGCTTGCGCGTTCGCTCAATTTCTTCGCCGAGATGAAGCCGGGCGCACTGCGTGGGGCGGCGGCGTCGCCGCTCAGCGGCTCGCAGGTCGAAGCGTTGCGGCTGGTGCTCGACGCCGAGACCGTCGAGCAGCGCGACCGATTGGCGCACTTCATACCATGGCTGGCGACCATTGGGTCGGTGAGTCCGCTCATCGGGCTCTTCGGTACGGTGCTCGGCGTGATCGACGCGTTCGTCGGGATCGCGGTGAAAGGATCGGGGAACCTGAGCGCTGTGGCGCCCGGCGTCGCCGAGGCGCTGATCGCGACGGCGGCCGCGCTGGCCGTCGCGATTCCGGCGGTGTTCGGCTACAACATTTTCGCCAGCCGCATCAACCGGCTCGAGAGCCAGTTGGACGGATTCGGCACCGAGATCATCGCGATGATGATCCGCGAAGGGCGCATCTGATGTCCCGGCGCCGTCGCTCGCGCGGACTGCCGCTCAACGCGGACATCAACGTCGTCAGTTTGATCGACGTGATGATGCTGTTGATGGTGATCTTCATGATCACCGCGCCGATGATGCAGGGCGGCGTCGACGTGGCGCTGCCGCGCGCCGAGGCGCGCGCGCTCGAGCCAAAATCGGGCCTGATCGTCACGGTGAATCGCGGGGGCGACATCTTCATCGACGACGCGAAGCTCTCGTACGCCGAATTCCGTGCCGGGTTCAAGGCGCTCGCATCGCAGCGCGGAAAGCAGGGGGTCTATCTGCGCGCGGACCAGAACGCACGCTACTCGGATGTCGTACGCGTGCTGGCGGTGATGCGCGCCGCTGGAATCGGGGACGTCGGGTTGGTGACCGAGCCCGAGACGGTCGCACGGTGACCAGCGCGTGAGAGCGATGGGCGTTGCCGCGCCTCCCCGACTCGGCGGGCCCGTCACGCTCTCCGTCGTACTGCACACCGTCGTGCTGGCGTGGGTGTTGATCGTCCGCGCCTCCGCGCCGGCCGCCATGCCGCCGACGTATCGGGTTGATCTCATTGCGGCACCTCCGGGTCGCCGCGCCGCGGGCGTCGTCGCGCCTCGGACGCTCGCGCCTCCGACGCCGGTGCCAGCGAAGCCGCCGCCGGCGCGCGAGACGCCGGTGCCGAACGCGATGCCGCTGCCGGTCCCGACGCTGCGAAAGCCGGCGCCAGCGCCGGCCACGCCATCGCCCGCGCTCCCAGTTCCGAAAATTCCCACACCTGCGCCGGTGGCAGGCGGTGGCGAAACTGGCGGGCGCGGCACCGACGTCGCGACGGTGCGCACCGAGGGGATCGAGTTTCCCTTTCCTGGGTACCTTGCGAACATCGTGCGGCAGATCGCGCTCAATTTCCATCCGCCACGCGGCGTCATGGTGCGCGCCGAGGTGATGTTCCTGATCAAGCGCGACGGCACGGTGAGCAGTATCCGCTTCGTGTCACGCTCCGGGAACTACGCGTTCGATCTCGAGGCGCAGGGCGCGGTCGAGGCCGCGGGCAACGCACGCGTATTCGGTCCACTGCCGGAAGGGTTTCGCGATGATGCGCTCCCGGTAATTTTCAGCTTCGATCCTCGCGTCCTCCGCTGAAATTGATGAAATACTCGTTTGGCAATCTCCCTATCGCGATCGCGCTCCTCTCGGCCGCGGCGTCTGTGGCGCTCGTCGCGCAGGACACTACCGCGAAGCGTGGCGTCCGCATCGGGCTCACGTATGCGCCGGGCTCGCGACCGGGCGTGTACGTCACACCAATTCGCGGGGACGGCGGCGATACGCTCCGCGCGATGCTGCAGCGGGACTTTGACTTCAGCGACCGCGTCGATCTCCTCGGGCGCGATGGGAGCGGCGCGGCCGACACCGTGTACTCGGCGTCACGCGGAATGATCGCGTATCAAATCTGGAAATCGCTCGGCGCGGCCGCGATCGTGCAGACGACCGTCACACCGGCCGGCGTCCACGTCGCGCTGCACGACGTCGCGGCGTCGGCAATGGCGCAGGTGCAGGATTTTCCGCTGCCGCCCGCACGCTATGCGCCGGATTGGCGTTTTGCCGTGCATGGCCTGGCGGACGAGATCCTGCGCTGGATCACCGGCGCGCGCGGCACGTCGCAGTCCCGCGTCGCGTATGTCCGGGCGGGGCGCGTGCACGTGGCCGACAGCGACGGCGCGGCGGATCATCCGGTGACGAGCGGCGGGCTCGCGATGTCGCCCGCCTGGCATCCGAGCGGGCGGTACCTCGCATACGGCGCGCTGAGCGGATGGGGATGGCAGATCATGCTCACCGACCTGACCAACTCCTCGTCGCGCGCGATCGGGACGCCGTCGGGCACCAACATGACGCCGACCTTCTCGCCTGACGGCAATGCCGTGGTCTACGCGCACGGTGTCGAAGATGGCACCGACCTCTACGCGGCGGATGCGTTCGGCGGCTCCGCCACGCCGCGCCGGATCACGGTCGGCCGCGGCACCGACAACGTCGCGCCGACCTTCCGCCCCGACGGCCAGCGCATCGCGTTCACCTCCGGCCGCGCGGGCCATCCCGAGATTTACACCGTCGATGTCGACGGGTCGAACGCCGAGCTCCTGACGCCGTACAACTTCGGTGACGAGAGCTATCGCTCGAGTCCCGACTGGAGCACCGATGGCCGTCTCATCGCGTATCAGTCGCGTGTCGGCGGGCGGTTCCAGATCATGACGATGAGCGTGCGCGACCGAAGCGTGCGCCAGCTCACCAGCGAAGGGGAGAACGAAGATCCGTCGTGGGCCGCGGATTCGCGCCACCTGGTGTTCAGCTCCACTCGATCGGGTGCCAAGGAGCTCTGGGTGCTCGACGTCGAGACAGGCCGGGCGCGCCAGCTCACGCACGGCGGTGGAGCGCGATTGCCGGCCTGGTCGCGCGTGATCGACAAGTAGTCTTTCATCACGCCGCGACACCGCGCGCCAGCGTGTCGTGCGATGTATTCTTTTCTGTACCACGCCGTACGCACGTTTTCCGCGAATGCACCGCGTTCCACTCGGAGAGGAACATCATGATTCGCATCTCCCGCCTGGCCCCCTTCGCCGTCGCCCTCGTCATAGGCGCGGCATGCTCCAAGACGCCGCCGCCGGCCGCCGCCCCCGCGCCCGCTCCGGTGATCAATCAGGACAGCATCAACGCGGCGAACGCGGCACGTGCCCGCGCCGATTCGATCGCGCGCGCGGATGCGGCGCGGCGTGACGCCGATGCCAGGGCACGCGCCGACGCCGACCGCCTCGCCGCCGAGCGCTCGGGCGCGATGGCCGCCATGCGCAACACCCGGGCCCAGGCGATCTACTTCGAGTACGACAGCGACGTGCTGAGCGACGATGCGCGCGCGAAGCTCGACGCGAAACTCGTCATCATGACGGCGAACCCGGCACTGCGCCTCCGGATCGCCGGCAGCACCGACGAGCGCGGCTCGGATGAATACAACCTCGCGCTCGGCCAACGCCGGGCCGCGGCGGCCAAGCGGTATCTCGCCCAGCATGGCATCGCCGACGAGCGCATCGACGTCATCAGTCTCGGCGAGGAGCGTCCGACCTCGCAAGGCCACGACGAGTCGGCCTGGACGCAGAACCGGCGCGATGAGTTCGAGATCACGGCCGGCGGCGACCAACTGATGCCCCCGCGTCCGAGGTAGGGGCATGCGCCGCACCGTGAGCTCGCCGCGCTTCGTGTGGTCGTTCGCGGCCATCGCGCTCCTGTCCGGCTGCTTCGCCACGAGCGAAGATCTGAAGCTGGTGCATGGGGATCTTCTCGCCATGCGCGCCGAGCGTGCACAGGCGGATTCCGTCACACGCGCGCAGGTGCAGCGCGTCGTGGCTTCGCTCTCGGTGGTGAACGACTCCGTCGGCGCGCTCGCGGCGCGCGTCAACCGGTTGCAGGGCGACGTGCGAGGCGATCTCTACGCGATCGGCCAGCAGCTGTTGTCGATTCAAGAGCTGACGGGCCAGAGCCAGCGCCGGTTGCAGGATCTGCGGACGACGCTCGAGGCGCGCAATCCGGAACAGATTGTCGGCTCGGCCGGCGTGGTAGCCGATTCGGCCGCAGCGCGTGCCGGGCTGGGCGGCCCGGGTCCGAATCAGCTCTTTCAGTTGGCGCTGGAGCAGCTGCGCCGTGGGAGTGCCGGCGCGGCGCGTGCGGGATTCGAGGATCTGGTCAAGCGGTTTCCGGATGCCGATGTGGCGCCCGACGCGCAATTTTATCTTGGTGAGGCGCTCGCGGCGCAGGGTGATGCCGCGGCGGCGGACGCCGCGTACGCGGCGGTGGTGACGCGCTTCCCGAAATCGGGCCGCGCATCCACGGCGCTGTACAAGCATGCGCTCATTCTGCAGTCGAAAGGCCAGACCGCGGCGGCCAAAATCGCCCTGACGGATGTCGTCCAGAAGTATCCGCGCTCGGACGAAGCGGCGCTGGCGCGCGATCGCCTGCGCGTCATGCAGTAGCGCGGGCACACCTCGAGCGCGGCGACCCATGGCGAAGCATACCGAGATGGCGGAAATGCCGTTCCTCGATCATCTCGAGGAATTGCGCTGGCGCCTCATCTGGTCGCTCATCGCCCTGGCAGTCGGCATCGGTGTCGCCTTCGCGGTGCTGATCAAGTTCGACATCGTCGCGGTGCTGGAGCGGCCGATCCTGCCGTACCTGCACGGGCACAAGCTCGTGTACACCCACCCGAGCGACTCGTTCTCGATCTACATGACGTCGTCGTTCGCGATCGGGATCTTTCTCGCGCTTCCGGTGATCGTATATCAGCTGTGGCTGTTCGTATCGCCGGCACTGTTCAAGCACGAAAAGCGGATGGTCATCCCGGTGATATTCGGAGCCGTCTTCCTCTTCGCGTCGGGCGTGGCCCTGTCGTTCTTCGTTGTCCTTCCGCTGGCGATCAGTTGGTTGATGGGATTTCAAACCGCATCACTGGAGCCCATGATCACCGCCTCCGAGTACTTCGGCTTCGCGTTGAGCATGTCGCTCGCCTTTGGATTGTGCTTCGAGCTGCCGATCGTGATTCTGGCGCTCGCGACGCTCGGCATCGTGACGCCCAAGTTTCTGAATACGTACCGCCGTCACGCAATCGTGCTCTGCGTCATCGTGGGTGCCTTCCTCACGCCTGGCGATTTGGTGTGGACGACGATCGCGATGGCGGTGCCGCTCTACCTGCTGTACGAAGTGAGCGTGCTGCTGACGTATGGCATCGAGCGCCGCCGCCGGAAACGCCAAGTCCGGCTGAGCGCCGACGAGGACGAGTTGCGCACGCCAAAGAGTCTCGCCTGATGTTCGCCGCGAAGCTGGCGTGGTGTCTCGTGCTGATGGCAGCGCCCGTGGCGCTCTGCGCGCAGGTGCGTCCGCTCCCGCCGCCGGCTCCTCCCGGCGCCCCCGGCGCGCAGCGGCGGGATTCGACCCGCTCCGACACCGTCAAGGTCAAAGAGCTCGTGAAGTGGAACCCGGCCGATTCCGTCATGAGCTCGATGCTCAACCGGCCGGGCTTCACGGTCACGCGCTATCAGGGGCGGCAGGTCACGCTGCGCGCGACCGAGCGTGAGCTCAAGATCAGCGGGAAGGCGGCCGTCGAGCGCGAGCGCACCCTCGTCGTCGGCGACACTCTCACGTACAACGATTCCCTTCGGGTCGTGATCGCGCTCGGCGATACGATCGTCGTGCGCGATCCGCAAAACGCGGGCGACGTGATCGCGTACAAGTCGCTCACCTACGACCTCGTCAACCGGCGCGGCGTGGCGAAGGAGCTTTCGACGTCGGTCTCGCAAGGCCAAACCTGGTATGTCCATGCGCACGGCGGCGCGGCGTTCCAGCAGGACACGAGCGGACAGGGTCACAATGCGTCGTATGTGCGAAGCGGATCGATCACCAGCTGCGATCTGACCGAGCCGCACTATCACTTCGAAGCGGGACAGATCAAGCTGATTCAAGGGCAGATCATGGTCGCGCGGCCGGCGGTGCTCTACATCGCCGACGTGCCGGTGCTCTGGCTGCCCTTCATCTTCCAGGACATGCGCAAGGGTCGGCGCAGCGGCATCATCACGCCGCGCTTCGGGTTGGTCGACATCGTCCGCACCACGCCGACGTACCGCCGGACGATCGAAAACGTCGGCTACTATTTCGCGCTGAGCGAATACCTGGACGCGACGGCCTCGCTCGACTGGCGCAGCGGCGCGCGCGACGCGGCAAACGATCCGGGGTGGATGCGCTACAACGGCGAGCTCCGCTACGCCTGGCTCGATCGGTTTGTCAGCGGCCGCATCGGGATCACCAAGTCGACATTCACCAGCGGGAGCGAGAACACCGCGCTCAACTGGGATCACCAACAGCAATTCTCGCAGAACAGCCGCCTCAGCATGTCGCTCAACTACGCGACCAACACGATCGCGCAGCGGCAGCAGGCGCTGACCGTGCTCCAAGCGCTCGGGACCATTGCGTCGACCCTCAACTTTCAGAATAAATACGGGCCGGCCGTCATCGCGACCGGCGGCCGATTCACGCAGCACGTCGGACGCAAGCAGCAGGAGTCGACCTTCCCCGATGTATCGATCACCACGGAGCCGCTGAACCTGGCGAAGTGGCTCGTCTGGACGCCCGGGTTCCGACTCTCCAATTCCCAGACGTTTGACGGCGATGCGGTCGCGCAGTTCGGGCAACACTTTTTCAACAACCCGCTGAAAGGCGGCGCGCTCGACAGCGCCTCGATCCCACACAGCTCGCGCAACACGACCGCCAGCCTGTCGACGCCGCTCCGCATCTTCGAGTTCGATCTACAGAACTCGTTCGATTTCTCGGAGGTCGCGAACAACTTTCCGGAAGCGCACGTCGTCTACCGGTCGCCTCGCGATACAGCCAATCCGACGACGCGCGTCTTCGCGCGCACGTTCCTCACCTCGCTCGACTGGCAGACGTCGTTCGGGCTTCCGCACTTCTCGCCGGGCCGCTGGAATATCTCGCCGTCGGTGTCGTTCACCAACGTCGCGCCCGGGTCGTTCTTCATTCGGTCGGAGCGAACGGGTTCGGCGTTCGTGCATCAAGCCAAGCGTCCTAACTTCGCCATTAGCACCTCGCCGACGCTCTTCGGACTCTTTCGCGGATTTGGACCCTTCTCGCGCATTCGTCATTCGGTCAACGCGCTGGTCTCGTTCAATTACGCGCCGAATGGCAGCAAGCTCGTGTCCGATGAGTACCTGCAGGCGCTCGGCATGCGGCGCATCGATTTCGAGATTGGCGCCCTGCAGCAGAGCGCGATCAGCCTCGGCCTGAACCAGACGTTCGAGGCAAAGGTGCGCGCTCCGGCCGACAGCGCGCCCGAGGCGGGAAAGAAAATCCAACTGCTCCAGCTGAACACGTCGCCCATCTCCTACGACTTCGAGCGCGCGCGGAAGACGCATCGCACCGGCTTCACATCGAGCGGATTCACCATCGGGGGACGCTCGGACCTGTTGCCGGGATTCGACATGAACTTCGGCTATTCGCTGTTTCAGGGCGACGTCAACAGCGATAGCGCCAGATTCAAACCGTATCTCACCGACATTGGCGCCAGCTTCAGCATCGGCCGAGACCGGAATCCATTCGAGATCCTCGGCCGCTTACTCGGGCGCGGCGCGCCGGAGACGGCGACGTCCCCCGCCGCGCCGCAGTTCAGCGGCGGGCAGACCGTGCAGACGCCGTTCGGCCCGCAACAGCAGTCCATCGCCGGCACGTCATCCAGCCGTCTTCCACTCGGCATCGATGACAACAAAGGCTGGCAAGCCACGTTCCGATTCTCCTCGCGGCGCCAGCGCCCGCCAGTCGGATCGAACGTCATCTTCCTCGACCCCGCCGCGCGGTGCGAGACGCAGATCGACCCGCTCGCCAAGCTGCTCTGCCAGCAGCAGGCGCGCGGGTCGCAGGATTCGATTCAGACGACGACGCGCGGCGGTCCCATCTACTATTCGCCGCCGGTGACCAACCTCAATTCGGGCGTGACGTTCAACATCACGCAGAAGTGGTCCGCCCAGTGGAATTCCGGCTATGACTTCGAGCGCAGCCAGTTCAGCGACCATCAAGTCACCCTGCAGCGCGACCTGCACGATTGGCGCGCGATCTTCGGGTTCCTGCGCGCACCCAACGGCAACTTCGCCTTCACCTTTTTTATCGCGCTCAAGGCGGAGCCGGATCTGAAGTTCAACTACGATCGGCGCACGTACAGGCCGCAGTAGCGAGACGCCCGGGGTATCGACCACCCGACGGGCCGACGTCCGAGGCCGCTCCGCCGTCTCTCCATCCGTGCAGAATCATGTCTACAACATGGGACAGGAACAGCGGGCCGCACGAAGAAGTGCGTTGAATCGCAACGACTTCGAGCGCCTCCGATGACTGGCTCGCTCGGTGCCTTTGGACTCTGATGTTCGTCGAGCGGTCGCTCGCCGGCATCAACGCTTCGCGAGGGTGAGTCATGCTTCGTCGCTACTTCTTCGTTCTGAGTGCGATCGCGCTCGCCGCGTGCACCAACCGCTCGGACCTCATCGTCGGAACCGGCTCCGTACCGGCGCCCACCAATCTGACGTACGAGCTGGTGCCGAGCGGGAATGCCGCGGTGCCGGACGGCATCATTCTGCGCTGGGACGCACCGGCGGACTCGCGCATCAGCAGCTTCGTGATCTACTCGCGCGGGAGTGCCTCCGAGAGCTGGGGTCGCCGCGCGGAGACGACGTCGCGGTCGTTCCATGACGCCGGTGTACCGCACCTCCAGTACTACGTCACCGCCTCCGATGCGACGGGGAACGAAAGCTCGCCGTCGAACAGCATCACCGTGAATGCCGCCAACCAACTCAGCCCACCCGGTGGACTCGCGACGGTGACGCTCAGCCGCGCCATTCAGATATCGTGGAGCGCGGCGGTCCGGCAGGGTAGTCCGTTGATCTTCGACTACTACCGCGTCTACTCCATGCCGTACAATCTCGATACCGGTTTCTGCGATGCCGCGCACGAGGCGCTCGAAGGCAGCACGGTATCCGAGGATTTTCTGGCGACGGGTCTGACGAACGGCGTGCCGCGCTGCTTCGCGGTGTCCACGGTCAGCCGCGACGGACACGAGAGCGTGAACAGCAGCGCGCGCGTGGATACGCCGCGCTTCGATTCGCGCAACATCCTCCTCGATGCGATTCAGGCGAGGCCCGCGAGTAGTGGCTTCCGCTTCTTCTCCGCGACCTCACAGCTGGGCGTGGTGACCAACGGCAGTGCGACCGACAACGATTTCTTCCTCGATCGCCGCGCCGATGGCTCCGTCTGGATCACGCCCGTTCGATCGGGCACCCGCATCGCCCTGTATGGCACTGCCCCCGTCACCGATCTGACCTCGATCGACATCGCGCCCGTGGCCGGCTACTCGGCGAGCGCCATCGAAGCCGTGCCCGGCTACCTCTACGTGTTCGAAACGCGCCTGGCCAACGGCCTGCACTACGGGGCGATCCGCGTCACGCACACCGCTCGCGACTACATGATCTTCGACTGGTCGTACCAGACCGATCCGGGGAATCCGATGCTCAATAGAATTCCGATGCCCGTGAATGCTTCGAATTGATGGCCGAATGGCGCTGCACGCAGCGCCGTTACCGCTGGACCTTGAAGTACGAGGAGACCGGTAAGACATTCGGCGTGTGTCCTCGCCACTTCTCCTGGATGGATCGTCACTGTCCATTGCCGATGTCGTCGATGTTGCCGAGCGTCGGCGGACGGTCGCGCTGTCGCCCGCGGCGCGCGAGCGCATCGGTCGGACGCGGGCGATTGTCGAGCGGCTCGTGGACGGCAACGCCGTCGTCTATGGCGTGACGACGGGTTTCGGCAAGCTGTCCGACATTGCCATTCCGCACGACCGGCTCGCCGAGCTGCAGGTGAATCTGGTGCGCAGCCACGCCGCCGGCGTCGGCGATCTGCTGCCCGAGCGCGAGGTGCGCGCGATGATGCTGTTGCGCGCCAACGTCATCGCCAAGGGATACTCTGGAGCGCGCGCCGATCTCGTCGACTTGCTGGCCGAGATGCTGAACGCGGCGCTGTACCCGCCGGTGCCGGAGCAGGGAAGCGTCGGCGCGAGCGGGGACCTCGCGCCGCTCGCGCACCTCGCGCTGGCGATGATCGGCGAGGGCACGCTCGTCGCCGGAAACCGGAGTGGCGCGGCGGTGGCGATGTTGCGCGTCGCCGGTTTGTCGCCAGTCGCGCTCGCCGCGAAGGAGGGGCTCACCCTCATCAACGGCACGCAGGCCCACACCGCCATCGCGGCGCTCGCCCTCGACGATGCCATGCGTCTCTGGCATCTCGCCAACGCCGCCGGCGCGATGTCGCTCGAGGGACTGCTCGGGACGCCGGTCGCGTTCGATGCGCGAATCCAGGATGCGCGCGGCCAGAGCGGTCAGGCCGAGGCGGCCACTCGGCTTCGCGAGCTGCTCGAGGGAAGCGAGATTCGCGAGTCGCATCGATTCGGCGATTCGCGCATTCAAGATCCTTACGCGCTGCGCTGCATGCCGCAAGTGCATGGCCCGGTGCTCGACGCGCTGCGCTTCTGCGACACGATCATCGCGCGTGAGATCAACGCCGCGACCGACAACCCGTTGGTGTTCGAGAGCGGCGAGATGCTGAGCGGCGGCAATTTTCACGGCCAAGCCGTCGCCATGGCGCTCGATTTCATGGCGATCGCACTCACCAACCTCGCGACAATTGCCGAGCGCCGGATCGACCGGCTCGTGCATCCCGACCTGAATCAGGGGCTGCCTCCATTTCTCACCGCCGACGCCGGCGTGAACTCCGGAATGATGATGGCGCAGGTCACCGCCGCGTCGCTGGCCAGCGAGTGCAAGGTGCTCTCGCACCCGGCGAGCGTCGATACGATTCCGACCGACGGCAGCAAGGAAGACGTGGTGCCGATGGCGATGGGCGCTGCCTGGAAGCTGCGCCGCATCGTCCGCAATGTGCGGCACGTGCTGGCGATCGAGCTCATGGCGGGGGCGCAGGCCATCGACTTTCGCGCGCCGCTGCGCCCGGGGGCCGGCGTGGCCGCGCTGCACGCGCGCGTGCGCGCGGTCGTGTCACACCTCGACGCCGATCGCGTCCTGAGCGGCGACATCACACTGCTCGCCGATGCCATTGGGCGCGGCGCCTTCGATGGACTGCTCGCTCGCGAGGGGTCATGACGGCCATCGACGCGCCACTCGCCACCGCGTCCGGATCCCGCCCCGTGCGCGCGCCCCGCGGCTCCGTCATTTCGTGCAAGGGTTGGCAGCAGGAGGCCGCCCTGCGGATGCTGATGAACAATCTCGATCCCGACGTGGCGGAGCGGCCGGCCGATCTCGTCGTCTACGGCGGAACGGGAAAGGCGGCGCGCGACTGGGCCTCGTTCGACGCGATCGTCCGCTCGCTGCGCGCGCTCGAGTCGGATGAAACGCTGCTCGTCCAGAGCGGAAAACCGGTCGGCGTCTTCCGCACCCATTCGTCGGCCCCCCGAGTGCTCATCGCCAACTCGAATCTGGTCGGCCGCTGGGCGACCTGGGACGTCTTTCGCGAGCTCGAGCGCAAAGGGCTGATGATGTACGGGCAGATGACCGCCGGCTCGTGGATTTACATCGGGTCGCAGGGCATTCTCCAGGGCACGTATGAGACGTTCGGTGCGGTCGCGCGCCGCCACTTCGGCGGCTCCCTCGCCGGACGCTTCGTCCTGACCGCCGGACTCGGCGGCATGGGCGGGGCGCAGCCGCTGGCGGCCACGATGAACGGCGCGGCATTCCTCGCGGTCGATGTCGATCCGGACCGCATTCAAAAGCGTGTCGACACGGGCTATTGCGACCGGCTCACGAAAAGCCTCGACGAGGCGATGCAGTGGATCGACGAAGCTCGAGGCGCCGGCCGCGCGCTCTCCGTCGGGCTCGTCGGTAACGCGGCGGAAGTTCTCCCGGAGCTGGTGCGTCGCGGCATCACCCCCGATGTATTGACCGATCAAACCAGCGCGCACGACACGCTCAACGGCTACGTGCCGGCGGCGATGACGATCGAGTCCGCGGCGTCGCTGCGCGAAGGTGATCCCGCTCGCTACATCGCGCTAAGCACCGAATCGATCGTAAGCCACGTACGCGCGATGCTCGAGATGCAGCGCCGTGGCGCGGTCACATTCGATTATGGGAATAACATCAGGACCGTTGCCTTCGACGCTGGTCTCACGAATGCGTTCGACTTTCCCGGATTCGTTCCCGAGTACGTGCGGCCGCTGTTCTGCGAGGGGCGGGGACCGTTCCGATGGGTCGCGCTGTCCGGCGATCCGCAGGACATCTATCGGACCGACGAGCTGGTGCTGCAGCTCTTTCCGGAGAACGATCATCTCCGCCGCTGGATCGCTCTCGCCCGCGAAAAGGTGCACTTCCAGGGACTTCCCGCGCGCATCTGCTGGCTCGGCCAGGGCGAGCGCGCACGATTCGGCGTTGCCCTCAATGATCTGGTGGCGTCGGGTGAGCTGTCGGCGCCGATCGTGATCGGTCGAGATCATCTCGACACGGGAAGCGTTGCCTCGCCGTTCCGGGAGACCGAGTCGATGAAAGATGGCAGCGACGCCATCGCGGATTGGGCAATTCTCAACGCGCTCCTCAACGTGGCAAGCGGCGCATCGTGGGTGTCCTTTCATCACGGCGGCGGCGTCGGCATCGGCAACTCGCTGCACGCCGGCCAGGTCATCGTCGCCGACGGCACCCCTGAAATGCGCGAGCGCCTGCAGCGCGTCCTGACCAACGACCCCGGCATTGGCGTGGCGCGTCACGCCGATGCCGGCTACGAAACGGCGCTCGCGACCGCCCAGCGCGAAGGAATTCAGTTGCCGATGCAGTTCCCGGCGCCCGACGCCAGACGTCCGGCGCCCTAACCAATGCTCTCCTCCCGCTTCAAGTGGTACCACGTCCCCGCGTTCGCGGCGAAATACGCGTACCTGCACGTCAAGCGCTTTCCGATTCTCGTGCACTTCGAGGTGACGGAGCGCTGCAACGCGCGCTGCACCTTCTGCGACTACTGGAAAACCCCCGCCGATGCGAAAGCGAACGAGCTCGCCAGCTTCGCCGACGCCGCGCGCTACTTCAATCCGCTCATGATCACCTTCACCGGCGGCGAGCCGACGTTGCGCCGTGATCTCGAAGAGTTGATCGCCGGCGTCGCCGCCGCCGTGCGGCTCAAGTACATCTGCATGATCACCCACGGCGGCATGCTGACGGCCGACCGCGCGCGCTCGCTCTGGGATGCCGGCCTCAATCAATTCAACATCTCGCTCGACTATCCCGACGAGCGTCACGATGCGGCGCGCGGTGTTCCAGGACTGAGCGCCAAGATCTTTCGCACAGTGAGCGCGATGCGCGATCGTGGTATCGATGCCATCCGCTTCAACACGGTAATCAAGCGCGACAATCTCGACGACATCCTGCCGATCGTCGAGCGTGCGCGCGAGCTCGGGATCGGCGTCGGCTTCAGCGCGTACACCAGCATGAAGAACGGCAACGACGCGCACTATGTCGCGGATGACTCGTTGGGCAGGCTCGACGCACTCGTACTCGAGCTCCTCGCGTACAAACGTGCGCATCCGGGCGTGATCACCAGCAGCGATCACTATCTCCGGAACGTGCCCCGATACTATCGCGGTGATCTCGACCCCGAATGCCGCGCCGGCCTGCGTACGATCCACATCAATCCGACGGGCCACGTGCGGCGCTGCCCTGACTTTCCGTCCGACGCGCACTGGACCGAGTTCGAGCGCTACGAGCCGATCGACTGCTCGGCCTGCTACTACGCCTGTCGGGGGGAGGCACAGGCGCCGTTGAATCTCTCGCGCGTGCGCGACTACACGGCCTGATGCGCTCGTGATCCTCTTCGTGAACGCGTCGCAGGTCGTGACGTGCGCCGGACCACCTCGCGCGCGGCGAGGCGCCGAGATGGGCGATGCCGCCCTGCGCTCGGGCGTGGCCGTCGCGGTCGATGGCGACGTCGTGGTGGCGGTCGGGGAGCAGGCCAGCCTCGATCGCGAGCATCCGAATGCGATGCGCATCGACTGCGCGCGCTGCATCATCACGCCCGGCCTGGTCGACTCGCATACGCATGCCGTGTTCGGCCGCCCGCGCTATGAGGAACAAGAGATGCGCGCCGCCGGCATCGGCTACATGGAAATCGCCCGGCGGGGCGGGGGAATTCATGCATCGGTTCGCGATGTGCGGCAGCGAGGCGAAGATGAGCTGCTCGATCTCGCGCGTCTCCGGCTCAGACGTCTCGCCTCGTACGGCACGACCACAGTGGAGGTGAAATCGGGCTATGGCCTGACTGTGGACGATGAGCTCAAGCTGTTGCGCGTGATCGCGCGGCTGTCCGCCGAGCTGCCCATGCGGGTGGTGCCAACCTGGCTTGGCGCTCACGAGATCCCGCTGGAGCATCGCGGATCCGCCGAGAGCAGAGCCAGTTATGTCAAATTACTTTCGGGGGAGATGCTCGGCCTCGTCGCCGCCCAACGACTGGCGCGGTTCGCTGACGTGTTCTGCGAGCCCGGCGTCTTCACCCTCGAGGAAACGCGCGCCATTCTCGCTGCCGCAGCCGTCGCCGGCCTCGGCCTCAAGCTCCACGCCGACGAGCTCGAGAGCTATGGCGGGGCCGAGCTCGCGGCCGAGCTCGGCGCCGCCTCCGCCGATCATCTCGCGGCGATCTCCGAGCGTGGCATCGCCGCGCTCGCCGCCACGGGCACAGTGGCCACGCTCCTTCCCGGTACCATGCTCTTTCTCGGAAAATCGAAGCAGGCGCCCGCGCGCGCGCTGATCGATGCCGGAGCGGCGGTCGCCCTGGCGAGCGATTTCAATCCCGGGACATCCCCCACCGTCAACTTTCCGTTCATCCTCACACTCGGCGTGAGCCAGCTCAAGATGAGCGTCGCCGAAGTCGTGCTCGCGGCGACCGTCAACGGCGCAGGCGCGCTCGGTCTCGCGGAGCACGTTGGTCAGTTGGCGCCGGGCTTTTCCGCGGACCTTGCGATCTTCGAAGCGGAGGATGTTCGGGAGTTGCCATACTGGTATGCAGACCGTCGTTGTAGAGGATCGTGGACACGCGGCAAACCTTGTCACCCGTGTGAGTTGCCGATACTTTGAGTTTGGTGTGCTCCTAATCCGCCCCGGAGCCACGCTGTTCCTTCGCCGTAGCAGATCAGGCGCTGATGGCCGATATCGCAAAGCTCAAGAAAAAAGCAGCCGAGTTCGAGCAGAAAAAGCAGCTCGACAAGGCGCTGGCGGAATACGTGAAGATCCTCGACGAGATGGATTCTCACGTTGACGAAGCCGACGTGGCGCTCTACAACCGCGTGGGCGATTTGATGTTGCGCCAGGGCAGCGTCAGCCAGGCGGTCGGCTATTACGAGAAGGCCGTCGATCTCTATACCGAGGGCGGCTTTTTCAACAATGCGATTGCCCTCTGCAACAAAATTCTGCGCAACGCGCCGGGTCACAGCGCGGTCCATTACAAGCTGGGGAAGATCAGCGCGAAGAAGGGGTTCATCAACGACGCGAAGCAGCATTTTCTCGAGTACGCGGACCGGATGCAGAAGGAAGGCCGCCTCGAGGAAGCATTCCGCGCGCTGAAGGAATTCGCCGATCTCTGCCCCGACCAGGATGACATTCGGCTGATGCTCGCCGACCAACTCATCCGCCGCAATCGGAAGGGCGAGGCGATCGAACAGCTGCAAGTGCTCTACGAAAAATTCCAAGCGGAGGGGCGCTCGCGCGAAGCGCGCGCGACGGTCGAGCGGATGCGCGCGATCGATCCCGAGATCGAGCCCAAGGTCAGCGGATGGACGCCGACGCCGAAATCGGGCGATCTCGTGTTTCTCGATCTCGGCGATGGCACCAGCACGCCGACGCCACCACGTGCCAACGGCATGTCGCCCGTCGCGCCGCCGGCCGGATTTTTTCACGGATCCTCAGTCGGTGCCTCCGGCGGCACGACGCCGTCGTCGTCGCAGCCCGTCGCCGGCTTCGAGCGCACCACGCTCAGCGGATCGAACAGCGCCGAGATCATCGCGCGCATGAGCGGGATCGAGCCCACCGCGCTGACACCGAGGACACCGACGCCGCAGGCGTTCATCGCCAACGCGGGCCGTTTCGGTACGCGCGGTCCGGCGCCACGTATTCCGGAAGGGCTGCCGCTGATCTTTCCGCCCGATGAGCCGGACCTCCCGCCGCCCCCGCCACCTCCATCGCCGGCGACCAACGGTCGCGCCGCCGCGCCGGAGATCGTCGAGCTGCCGGCCCCGTCACTTCCCGCGGCGAACGGCCACGAGCCGATCGAGCCGGCCGCGCTCACGGATGAGCCGCGGCTTCCCTCGCTCGACGACGAAATCCTCGGCGACGCCGCAATGCTGCCGGAACCGGATTGGGACGCGCCCGGTGCGATCCTTCGCGATCCCTCCGCGGTCGCCGGCAATGCGGAAAGACTCGCCGATGAGCCGACGCACGCGCCGCGCGATTCAGGTCTCAATATTTTGCTGGAACAGTCCGCGTTTCTCACTCCGGTCGCGAATCCGGCGATTCAGATCTCCCACGATTCGCATCGGCCGAGCGAGATGACCGGCGATATCGATCTCGATGCGATGCCGGAGTTGATGGACGCGGGCGAGATCGAGGAAACGCCGCGCACGCCGACCGGCGACGTCGAGGCATTCGCGCGCGCGCTGCCGGACGTCATCGAGCGCGCGCCGGAGCCGGCGGCGCTGGAGTCGCAATCCGAAGATCCGCCGGCGCTGCTTCAGCCGCGCGACAGCATCGACGCACTGTACGGGATTGAGGAGCGAGCGGACGAGCGCGCGCCCTTCGCCGAGGAAGAGAACGTTTCGGCGCCCGCCAGCGACAACGGGTTGGTGTTCATCGTCGACGAGCTCGACCAGGCGCGCGAGCGCGTCGCCACCGGCGGCTATGAGGCAATCAGCCAGCCCGTCGATGATCGGCCGCTCGTCGAGCGCTTGCGCGAACGCGTCGATCGCGAGCCGGAGAACTGGTCCGCCCGCCACGAGCTCGCCGGTGCGCTCGCGCAGGCGGGAGAAACTGGTGAAGCGCTGCACGTGCTGATGGCGGCGTTGGCGGGCTTCGAGCGCGCCGGCGCCTTCGCGCTCGCGCGCGCGGCGGCGCGCGACATTACGGAGCTTCAGCCCGACGCGCTGCCACACCACCAGAAGCACGTGGAGATGGCCGTGCGATCGAGCGAGCGCGGTGCGCTGCTCGTGGCCGCGTATGCCGGCCTCGCTGACTGCTTGCTGCGCATGAAACTCAACGAGAAGGCGCGGGCGATCTATAGTCGCATCGCCGACCTCGCGCCGGATCACGAGCGCGCGCGCGAGATGCTGGCCTCGCTCCCCGCGCCGGCCAACGGATCGCCCTACGTGACCGGCGTGATGTTCGCCATACCGGCACCGCCCAAGCCGGACCCGATGCGCCCGCCGACGCCCGTCGCGTCGCCGGCGCAGAAGCGCGGTAGCGACGATCGCTTCGTGAATCTCTCCGACTGGCTGCGCGATGATGAGTCGCCCAAGTCGACGCGCATGGTCACCGGCGCGCCCGATCCGACCGCCGCCGCGAACTCCGATTTCGCGGACATGCTGAGCAAATTCAAGGAGGGCGTCGCCGCGAACGTCGACGACACCGACCACGAGAGCCACTATGATCTCGGCGTCGCCTACAAAGAGATGGGTTTGCTCGACGAGGCCATCGCCGAGTTTCAGAAAGCGCTCCGAAGCACCGAGAACCGTGTGCGCACCTACGAAGCGCTCGGCCAATGCTTCGTCGAGAAAAAGCAGTTCCAGATCGCGCGCACCATTCTCTCTCGCGCGCTCGACGACACCAGCATGAGCGACGAGAAGCTCATCGGCGTGCTGTATCTGCTCGGCGAGGCGTCCGAGTCACTCGGCCGCCGCGCCGACGCGGCGACGTACCTGAGCCGCGTGGTCGCGGTCGATATTCGCTTCCGCGACGCGAGCGCGAAGCTCGCGGCCGCGGAGCGGGCGATCCCATGAGCGCCACCGTTCGGCCTCGCTCGCCGCTCACCCCGGCATTGCGCGACATCCAGGCGCATGTCCGCGACGAGCTCGATCGGGCCAGCCATGAGCTGCGCCGCATCGTGACCGCTGATTTTCCGCTGGTCGAAGAGGTGAACGGCCACCTCATGCTGATGAAGGGAAAGATGTTCCGGCCCACGCTGGTGCTGCTCGCCAGCGCGGCGGACGACGCGAGCGAAGACCGCGCGGCCACGCTCGCCGCGGTCGTCGAGCTCGTGCACCTCGCCACTCTGGTCCACGACGACTCTGTCGACCACTCGGCGCTCCGTCGCGGCATGCCGACCATCAATTCGCTGTTCAGCCACGAAGTCTCCGTGATCATGGGAGACTTTCTGTATTCGCGCGCGGTCGTGGAGCTGGTTCGCATCGGCGATCTCGAGGTCCTGCGCGTGTTGGCGAAGGCGACCAACGACATGACCGTCGGCGAGCTACGACAGCTTGCCGCGCTCGACGCGCTCAGCTTTTCCGAGAGCGACTACGAGGCACTCATTCGCGCCAAGACGGCGTCCCTGCTGTCGGCCGCGTGCGAGATCGGCGCCCTCGCCGGCGCGCCTCGATTCCGCAAGCAGCTCGCCTATTACGGCGAGCGGCTCGGGATGGCGTTCCAAGTTGCCGACGATCTGCTCGATTACACGGCCGACGAGTCGGTGACCGGGAAGCCAGCTGGACTCGATCTGCGCGAGCATAAGGTCACGCTGCCGCTCATCGCCGCGCTGCGTTCGATGGGTGGTGCGGCGCGGCGCGAGGTCGACCGCTTGTTCGTCGACGGCCAGCCGGACGATGCGATGATCGCCCGCGTGGTCGAGATCGTGCGCGATGCCGGCGGGCTCGATTACGCCCGGCGACGCGGCGAGCAGTACGCGAAAGACGCAGAGTCCGCCCTTGCCGATCTACCCGATTCTCCCGCCGTCGCCGCACTCACCGACGCCATCGCCTACGCCATGGACCGGACGCGCTAAGTGGCCATTGGATCTTCCAAGCACCGGCCTGGGTTCCACGCCGTAGTGCTCATCATCGGTTTCATCATCGGCGGTTTCATGACCGCCTTCGCTCGAAAGTTTCTCCCAGCGGGGGCGGTGAAGGAGTTCCTGACCACGGGAGTGACTCCTTCCCTTGGCCCGCTCAACGTGGACCTCGTTATCTTCAAGTTCGCCATCGGCCCGATCGCGGTCGACGTCGCGCTGCTGAGCTTGCTTGGCGTGCTGGTTGCGTATTTGATCGCACGATCGCTCTTTTAGTCAACGACAGCTACACTGGTCACAACTCCCGCTCGCGGACGACGACGCGTATTCGAGACGGACTCGCGGCACTCGGCGCGATCCGCTCCTCGGCTCGAACCACTAGGAGGTCGACATGTTTGGGAATTTGGGATTCACTGAAATCATGATCATCGGGGTCGTGATTCTGCTGCTGTTCGGCGCCAAAAGACTTCCCGAAATCGGCCAGGGCATGGGGAAGGGGATCCGCGAGTTCAAGAAGAGTCTGAGCGATGTCGGCACGGCGATCAACGAGCCGCCCCCCGCCGATCGCATCGAGCGCACCCGCCCGGCCGATCCGGCCGACAAGTCCGGCGATGACGATCGCCCCGAGCCGAAGCGCTTGCTCAGCTGACGTCGGTGCCGCCGGACAAAGACAAACGCCCCGCGATCTTTCGCGGGGCGTTCGTGTATGCGCTGCTCGAAACGTCGTTCGTTAGGCGCCGGCGCCGCGCGAGCGCTGGGCGATGTCCTTACGATTGTCGGCGATCTTGGCCGAATCGTGCAGCCCCGTCAGAAAATCGCGGACTCGCTGTTGCCGCAACCCCTGCGTGACTTGCTGCCGCTGCGTCACCTTCTGCTTTTCCCACTCGGCACGGTCCGCCGCGACACGCTTCTCGAGGCGCTCGACGTAGACGGCGCGTTGCGTCCGAATCGGCGCACTCACCTGGCCAACATTCAGCCCGAACGCCGCCCCGACGGCCTCGTTCACCTGGCCCATGCCGGAAACCGGCGTTATCCGGTTGAACATCGGCGCCTGACGGAGTGTCACCCCCTGCGCCGCGGCGGCGGCGTCGAGCGTCTGGCCGGCGGCGATCGCATCGCTGAGCTTCTTCGCGCGCCCCAACGCGATGTCGACTTTTTTCACCGCGGCCAGCTCGCTGCGCAGCTCGGGCGTCATCGACGCGAGCGTCGGCTTGCCGCCCACCGTGAGCGAGTCGAGTCGCACGATGTAGTAGCCATCGGGCGCGTCGTAGATGTCGCTGGTCTCTCCGACTTTCGTCGCACCATTGAATGCCCAGGCGCTGGCGCTCGGAACCAGGTGACCATCCACCTGCAACGGTTCCCCTTCAACCGCCGCGCCGTGCACCACGGGAATGCCGAGTTGCTTGACGGCGGCATCGAACTTGGCCGGGACATCGGCGTTGGCCGTCAGCTTGGCGAGATCATCCGCCAGCTTGTCTGTGTGCGTCGCGACGCTGTCAGCCTGCTGAACCTTGAGAAGAATGTGCCGAACCGTGAGCGTGTCGCCCTTTCGCTCGTCGACGCGAATGATGTGGAAGCCGAATGGGGAGAGGACCGGGGACGACAGCTCGCCTGGCTTGAGCGCGTACGCCGCGTTCTCGAATGGCGCCACGTACTGGCCCTTCGTGCTCTTCCCGAGCGAGCCGCCCTGCGTCGCGGATGCGGAGTCCGCGCTCTCGCGTTTGGCCACATCGTCGAATTTGGCGCCCTTCAGAATCTCATCGCGCAGGGCGACGGCGTGCGCGCGCGTCGCGGCGGTGTCCGCCGCGCTCGGCGTGCGCGAGATGCTCGCGATCGTGAACACCGCATGTCCGGGACGGGTTTCGAGCTTGTCCTTTCGCTTCTCGAACGAAGCCCGAATCTCCTCGTCGCTGACCTTCACCGTGGAATCCGCCATCGAGTCGGCGCGGAACTCGGCGAAGGTGACCTGGGCCGAGTCGTGGCCGATCTGCCAGAGCCACCAGAGTTGGGAGTCGGGAACATACACGGTGGCCGCGATTTGCTCGTACAGCTTCTGCTTGGGTAGCTCCGTCCGATAATAACTTTCTAGATAGGCGAGAATTCCCTGTTGCTTGGCGATTGGGGCCTTGAGAAATCTTTGGTATTTCTGCAGGTCGAAGCGCCCCTCAGTCTGGAACTCGGGGTTCTGCCGAAACTCGGGTGGCGGAAGAAACTGGGCCGCCTCTACAATTTCTTCGTTCGTCACGCCTATGCCCCGGCGGCCGATTTCCTGTTGCAGGAGCATGTCGCCGACCAGTTCGTTCCACGATTGATCTTCGAGGCGCTTGGTTTCGTCCAAGGTCAGGGACTGGCCGCCGCGCTGCTCCTGCATCTGCTTCAACCGGCTCTGCTCGAAGCGTATCCAGTTGTCGTACGTGATCGGCTCACCGTTGACCTTGCCGACCTCGGTTCCCCGCGTGACGGGCGAGCGGCCCAGCAGCCCGGAGGTCTCGGCGAAGATGAACACGGCGACGAAGGTGATGACGATCGTAATCCAGAGGGTTCTCTGGACCACGGGGTTCCGCATGGCCTGCAGCACGGTGCGGTGCTCCTGAGCAGATCTAGGGTGTTCGAATGGAAGGAAAAGCAGAGCCGCGAAATGTACCCGGCCGAATGGCGTAAAATCAAGACAGCTTGTCACTTCCGATTGACTTCAATCGTCAGAATGGTGTATACTCCTGACCCGCCGCCAGCTGTTCGGCATTCCTGAGGGCATTGATGGCTTATTCGGCCCTGATCGACGATCTCGAAAAGCAGTTTGCCGAGAATCCACGCCGTGTGTTCGCGCGCCTCGCCAATGAGTACCGCAAGGCGGGCGACCTCGAGCGCGCGATCGCGTACTGCCGGGCGCACATTCCTACGGCGCCGAGCTACATCAGCGGCTACATCGTCCTTGGCCAGGCGCTGTTCGAAAGTCAGCGCTTCGAAGAGGCACGCCAGGCCTTCGAGACGGCGCTCAATCTGGATCCCGAGAACCTGATCGCGCTGCGACAGCTCGGTGATGTGGCACGGCAAAACGGAGATAATGAAAGCGCCCGGGCCTGGTACCAGCGCTTGCTCGAGGTTGATCCTCAAAACGAGGAGATCGCCGCGCAGCTCGAGCTGCTGGCGCCGCGAGAGCGCACCGAGAGCGGTTCCTGGTGGCCGAGTGACAATGCTGTGGGCTTTCACGGCATGATGGGTGGCGGCCCCGCGAGGCCCGACGCCGAAATTCCCGCCGAGATGGCGCACGAGCCGCTTCCCGAGCTGTCGATGCCGGACGGGGCCATGCCGGTTCAGGGCGACGCCGTCGCCGAGCAGGAGCCACTCGACCAGTACGTCACCGATTCCGAGCTATTCGCGGCCGAAGGGTACGCAACGCACATGGATCCGGTTGGCGAGGACCAGGTGTTGGGTATCGAGCATTTCGAGCTCGGCATGCCGGTTGGCGCGCCCGCCAAAGTGCCGCCGCCCGCGGCCTCTTTCGCGCAGGCGGACATGTCCGCCTTTTCGCGCGACGCCGCTGGGGAAGCCGACTCGACATTCGCGGAGCAGGCGCCTGACGCTTCCGCGGTCGCGCCGATGTACGATCCATTCGTCGGGCGCGGTGGGCCGGATCAGTCGGCGGAGGCGCAAAGCGAAGCTGCCGGTGCCGGCGTCACTCCTGCCTTCGTCACGGAGACGATGGCGGATCTGTATCTCTCACAGGGCTTCACGGGGGAGGCAGCGGCGATCTACCGCCAGCTCATCGAACATCGCCCGGATGACGAGAAGCTGCGGCAGCGATTGGCCGAGGCGGAGGGGCAGCTTGCCGCGCCCGTGTTGGACGCGGACACCACCGCCGATTCTCCGCGTCGCGGGAACGTGCGGAGCTTCTTCGGATCGCTGGCGTCGAAACGCCGTCCCACGCGGGCGGCTGGGAGCGGAAACGGGACGGGCTCCCGCCACCAGCCGCTGTTTGACAGCGCGGCCGTCGCGTCGGCTGATGACTTGGCGGCGCGACGGCTCGCCGGCGCCTTCTCCGAGGAATATCGCGAA
The DNA here is from genome assembly GCA_038228795.1 of Gemmatimonadales bacterium. Lineage (GTDB taxonomy): Bacteria > Gemmatimonadota > Gemmatimonadetes > Gemmatimonadales > Gemmatimonadaceae > JALZAE01. The sequence goes on along the minus strand of JBBROY010000015.1, from coordinate 60,682 downwards.
GGCAACCGTGCGAGCACGCTCGATGCGCTCTTCAGTGACGGTGTCGACGACGGCGCCCGAAGTGAAGACGTAAAGAGATCGGCGAACGTGACATTCGATGAGTTCTTCGCCGGAGGGGAGGTCGCGCCGTCCGCCGGGTCTAGCCGGCCGGATGCCAAGCCCGCATCGGGTGACGAGGGGAAGTCCGACCTCGAGACGTTTCACGCCTGGCTGGGCGGCTTGAAGCAGTAGTGCGCGTCGCCGTCCTGAACGGCCCCAATCTCAACCTCCTCGGTACGCGTGAGCCGGACGTCTACGGGAGTGAGACGCTGGCCGACGTCGAGCGGCGGCTTCGCGAGGTGGCGAGCGAGTTGACGATCGAGATCGAGTTCGCGCAGCACAACGGCGAGGGCGAGCTCATCGACTGCATCCACGCTCTCCGCGGCCGGGCGCAGGGCGCCGTGATCAATGCCGGCGCCTACAGCCATACCAGCCTTGCGATTCGCGATGCCTTCACCTCCGTACAAATTCCATTCGTGGAGATGCACATCACGAACGTGTACGGTCGGGAGCCTGAGCGGCGGCGGTCCGCGCTCGCGCCCGCTGCGCGTGCGGTGATCTGCGGCTTCGGTACGTACGGCTACGAGCTCGCGCTGCGCGGGCTGGTTCGCGCGCTGGCGCATGGCTGATCGGCGGCCAGCGCGCCTGGCCGCACTGCGCGACGCCATCGCCGCGGCGCAACTCGACGGGTTACTCGTGTCGAGCCTTCCCAGCATTCGGTATCTGACGGGATTTTCCGGATCGAGCGCGCTGGTCCTGCTCACGGCGCGCGAGGTCGCGCTGATCACGGACTTCCGCTACGCCACGCAAGTGACTGAGGAAGTCGGCGATTTCGCGCGTGTGAGCATCGAGCCGCAGAGTTTGTGGACGGGACTCTGGCGGGTGCTTCCCCAGCTCCCGGGCGCGGAGGTGCTGGGCTTCGAGTCCGCACACCTGGTGCATCGCGACTTCGCGCGGCTGCTCGAGGCCGGTGCGCGCTGGTCGTGGCGGCCAGTGTCGGACCTCGTCGAGGGATTGCGCGAGCGGAAGGATGACGACGAGGTTGCGCTGATCGCGCAGGCGGCCGACGTCGCCACGCGCGCGCTGGAGCGCGCGGTGCCGCAATTCGCGGCGGGGATGACCGAGACCGCGGTCGCGGGTGTGCTCGAGCGGGCCCTCCGGGAGGAGGGCAGCGAGGCGTATCCCTTTCCCTCGATCATTGCCAGTGGACCTCGATCGGCGCTGCCGCATGCGCGGTCGTCATCGCGCGTGATCGGCCAGGGGGACTTCCTCTTGCTCGACTTTGGGGCGATTGTCGGCGGGTATTGCAGCGACATCACGCGAACGTTTGTGGTCGGGCGAGCCACTGACGAGCAGCGCGAGGTTTATGAGGTGGTGCGCGGAGCGAACGAGCATGCGTCGGCGAAGGTGCGTGCCGGAATGACCGGGCGAGATGCCGACGCGCTCGCCCGGAGATACATTGAGGGGCGCGGAATGGGGGAGCTGTTCGGTCACAGCCTCGGTCATGGCATCGGACTCGAGGTGCACGAATCGCCGCGGTTGTCGACTGCTAGCGAGGCGCTGTTGCCCGCGGGCGCCACGGTGACGATCGAACCGGGCGTGTATCGGCCGGGGTGGGGCGGCGTTCGCGTCGAGGATGACGTGGTGTTGAGCGCCGAGGGGGCGCGCGTGCTGACGAGCTTTCCTCGGCAGCTGATCGAGATCTGACCGAGCTTACGAGAGGTGACAGCCCTGTGAGCCATCAAAGGCCAGGACGGCCAGGAATATGATCGACCTTCGATACGTGAAGAAGCTCGTCGAAATGCTCGACGAGTCCTCGGTGGATTCCATCGAGATCTCCGATCAGAAGGGCGACAAGATCCGTTTGTCGAAGACGCCGCAACAGCGGGGCGCACTGCAGGTGGCGGCGCCGCTGCCGATTGCCGCTCTGGCCCCTGTCGCGCCCGCGGCCCGGCTGACGCCGGCAGACGGGACTGCCGCGCCACCGCCGGACGCCGCGCCAGCCGAGCCGCCCAAGGCGAAGTTGCTCGAGGTCAAGTCGCCGATGGTCGGAACGTTCTACCGGTCTCCCGAACCGGGCTCGAAGGCGTACGTGAGCGAGGGGCAGCGGATCGAGAAGGGAGAGATTCTCTGCATCATCGAAGCGATGAAGATCATGAACGAGATCGAGTCCGAGTATTCGGGGACCATTCGCGAGATACCCGCCGACGACGCGCATCCGGTCGAGTACGGCGAAGTCCTTTTCCGGATCGAGCCGTAGCATGGCCAACACGACTTCCTCGGCGAAAACGGTTGACCTGCAGGCGCCGACTTCGCCGACGGGCTTCAACTTCAAGTCGGTGTTGCAGCGCATGGTGCAGCAGGGCGCGTCCGACCTGCATCTCAAAGTGGGGCGTCCGCCGATGCTTCGCGTCAACGGCGACCTGATCACGCTCGATCAATCGGCGGTGAAGGCCGACGAGCTGAAGTCGCTCGCCGAGCAGACGATGACACCGAAGCAGATCAAAGAATTCACCGAGAATAAGGAAGCGGACTTCGCGATCGGCGTTCCCGGGATCGGGCGATTCCGCGTATCGGTCTATCAGCAGCGGGGCACGATCGCGTACGCCATGCGCGCCGTGCCGTATCACATCAAGAGCATCACGGAGCTCAATCTTCCGGCGGTCTGCGGCGACGTCGCGCTGCGTCCGCGCGGCCTCGTGCTGCTGACCGGTGTCACCGGCTCGGGCAAGTCGACCGCGCTGGCGGCGATGATCCAACACGTGAACGAACGGCGCGCGGCAAACATTCTCACGATCGAAGATCCGATCGAGTTCCTCCATCGTGACATCCGATGCAGTATCAACCAGCGCGAGGTCGGGTCGGATACCGGCAGCTTTTCGCAGGCGCTGCGCCGCGTGCTGCGCCAGGATCCGGATGTCGTGCTGATTGGTGAGATCCGCGATCTCGAAACGCTCGAGGTCGCGCTCAAGGCCGCCGATACGGGTCATCTCGTCTTCTCGACGCTGCACACGACCGACGCGACGCAGACGATCAACCGGGTGCTGTCGTTCTACGGACCGCACCAGCAGGCCGAAGTCCGTTTCATGCTCGCCAGCGCCCTGGCGGCGGTCGTGTCGCTCCGCCTGGTGCCGCGCTCGGACAAGCCCGGCCGCGTGCCGGCGTGCGAGATTCTGATCAACACGGCCACGGTGCGCGAGCAGATGCGCGACATGACCAATCAGCTCAACATTCCGGAGCTGGTTCGTGAAGGCACGGTGCAGTACGGGATGCAGAGCTTCGACCAGTCGCTCATGCAGTGGTACTCGCGTGGCGTCGTCTCGTATGAGAACGCGCTGTTCTACGCGACGAATCCGACCGAGTTCTCGCTTCGCGTGCAGGGGATCGAGGCGTCGAGCGACACGAGCTGGAACGATTTCGAGCGCGATGGACAACACAAGTAACCGCTCGACTCCGACGCCCCGTGTTTAAGAAAGTATTGATCGCAAATCGTGGCGAGATCGCGCTCCGGGTGATTCGCGCGTGCCGGGAGCTCGGGATTCAAACGGTGGCCGTCTACAGCGAGGCGGATCGCGAGTCGCTGCACGTGCGCTTCGCCGATGACGATGTCTGCATCGGACCGGCGCCGGCGCGCGATTCGTATCTGCGCATTCCGCGCATCATCGCGGCCGCGGAGATCACCGGCGCGGATGCGATTCATCCCGGCTACGGCTTTCTGGCGGAGAACGCCGAGTTCGCCGAGATCTGTACGGCGTCGAACATCGCCTTCATTGGGCCGACGGCCGACCAGATCCGCGTGATGGGGGACAAGGCATCGGCACGCAAGGCGATGGCCGATGTCGGCGTCCCGATCATCCCCGGCACGCCCGGTCCGGTCGAGGACGCTGACGAGGCGTTGATCTTCGCGCGCGAGATCGGCTTTCCGGTGATCATCAAGGCGTCGGCGGGCGGTGGCGGGAAGGGAATGCGTGTGTCGAATGATCCGGACGATTTCGCTCGCGCGTTTCAGCTTGCCCGCTCCGAAGCGCTGTCGGCATTCGGCAACGGCGACGTGTACGTCGAGAAGTATCTGGCGCGCCCGCGGCACATCGAATTCCAGATCATGGGCGACAAATTCGGCAAGGTGATCCACCTCGGCGAGCGCGATTGCTCGGTGCAGCGCCGCCACCAGAAGCTGATCGAAGAATCGCCGTCGCCGGGGATGACGCCGGAGTTGCGGCAGCGCATGGGCGACGCGGCGGTCTCGGGCGCGAAGGCGATCGACTACGTCGGCGCGGGGACGATCGAGATGCTGCTCGACCAGGATGGCTCGTTCTTCTTCATGGAGATGAACACGCGCATTCAGGTCGAGCATCCGGTCACCGAGCAGATCACCGGAATCGATCTGGTGAAGGAGCAGATCCGCGTAGCGGCCGGGGAGCCCCTGTCGGTCGACGAGCTGCCGCCGCTGCGCGGGCACGTGATCGAGGTGCGCGTGAACGCCGAAGATCCGGCGCGCAACTTTCAGCCGTCGCCGGGCCGGATCGATGTCTTTCATCCGCCCGGCGGTCCGGGCGTGCGCCTCGATACGCACGTGTACGCGGGCTACACCGTGCCGCCGTTCTACGATTCGTTGCTGGCGAAACTCATCTGCCAGGGACGCGATCGGCAGGAAGCGATTCGCCGGCTGCAAGTGGCGCTCGATGGATTCATCATCGAGGGGGTGACGACGACGATACCCTTCCTCGGGCGCGTGATGCAAAATCCGCGATTCCAGGCAGGCCAGGTGGACACAAAATTCCTCGAGCGCGAAAGCGACTTGATGCGGGAGCCGTAGATGCGCGTGGATGTCTTGACCGGACCGTTGCAGCTGTCTCCTGCCTTTTCCACGGGACGGGTCGTGGCGGTGATCGACGTATTGCGTGCATCGACGACGGTGGCGACGGCGCTCGCCAACGGCGCCAAGGCGATCGTGCCGCTGGCCGAGGCGGAGGAGGTGATCATGCGCGCCAAGCAGTTCACGCGCAGCGAAGTGCGGCTAGCCGGCGAGCGGAAAATGCTGCCCGTGGCGGGATTCGACCTCGGGAATTCTCCGAGGGAGATGACGCGCGAGGCGGTCGAAGGAATGACGGTGCTGCTCACGACCACGAATGGCACCCGCGCGCTTCTGGCCGTGCAGGGCGCCCGCGATGTCGTCGTCGCCTCCTACGTCAACTTCTCGGCGGTCTGCGCGCTGCTGCGCACGGCGTTGCGAGGTGGCACCGATGTTACGCTGCTGTGCGCGGGCAGCGACAAACAGTTTTCCCTCGAGGATGCGGCGTGCGCCGGCCGCCTGGCCCGCTTCGTGTCCAAGCGGATGGCCGGCGTGCAGCTGAACGACGGCGCGGTGGCGAGCGGCCTCGTCGACAAGCAATACGGCGCGCGCATCGAGCAGCTCCTACGCGATTGCGAGCACGGTCGCCTGTTGGTGGAGGCGGGGTTCAGCGACGATCTCACCGCGTGTGCCGCGATCGATAGCTGCCCGGTGATACCAGTGTATCAAGATCGCCAGATCACAAAGCTTGGACCGGATCGGGAGCGCTGAGCTCGGGCGGCAATATTGACCGCTGACATCTGATCTCTTCTACTGGTTGTCAGCCGACGTCTGGATAGCTTTCCCGCATGTCTCACCTCAAGCGCGAGCTGACCGGCGTCGCGCTCATACTCCTCTCGATTTTCCTGGCCGCGGCCATCATCTCCGGGTGGTGGACCGCGCAAGCCTCGTCATGCTCCGATGCGCCCAATCTCATGGGGCCGATTGGCTCGTGCATCCGGGGCGGGCTCGTCTATGTGATTGGCCGACCGGCGGCGATGTTGATTCCGCTGGCGATCGCGATTCATGCGTTGCGATTGTTCGGTCGGTTGGAGCAGCGCACGGACCGCAACTGGATGGTGTTCCTCCTTGGAATCGCCGTGCTGCTGCCGACGGCGATCGGCCTGACGATTCCGAGCTTGCCCGTGTGGAGTCTCAACACGGGTATCTTCGGCGGGTTCCTTTCGCACTATCTCGACAAGGGATTTGGTCAGGGCGCATGGATCGTGCTATTCATGGCAATGTCGGCGCTCATGATCACGACCTTGGCTTGGAATCCCGTCCGAATGCTCATCGGACGTCGGCCCCCAAAACGGGCAACGCCACCCGGTGCGCTCCTGCCGAACGGCTCGACCGAGCCGCCACCGGAGGAGTTCGCCGCGATCGACCACTCCCTGGCGGCCGGCGCGATCGACGAGGAGACGGCGGGAGATGGCGACGACGCGCCGCCAGAAAAAAAGAAGCGCGAGAAGAAGAGCAAGGCAGCGCTCGCCGAGCAGCGCGTCGAGAAAATCTCGGCCGAGATCGAGGCGACCGACTTCATGGATGCGGCGGGCGACGAACTGCCATCGACGGCGCTTCTCAGCCTGCCGCCCGTGCGTAACGTCGACCTCGACAAGCGCGAGCTCGACCAGATGGGCGTGAAGCTCAAGGAGGCCTTGCGCACGTTCAAGGTCGAGGCGGAAATCATTGGGCGCACGACTGGCCCCGTGGTGACGCAATTCGAGGTCGAGCCCGCCGCCGGAGTGAAGGTGCGCCAGATCGCGAATTTGTCGAATGATCTCGCGCTGGCCATGCGGGCGCAGAGCATCCGGATCGTCGCGCCGATTCCCGGGCGGGGCGCTGTGGGGGTGGAGGTGCCGAACCCGACGGCGGAGATCGTCGGATTCCGCGAGCTGCTCGACTCGAACGACTTCAAGCAAGCTCGCGCCGCGCTGCCGATCGCCTTGGGGAAAGATCTCGAAGGGAAGCCCGTGATCGCCGATCTGGCGAAAATGCCGCACCTGCTCATCGCCGGCGCGACAGGCTCCGGCAAGTCGGTCTGCATCAACACGATCATCACGAGCCTGGTGTACCGGCACACGCCGCGCACGCTGCGTCTCTTGCTGGTCGACCCGAAGATGGTCGAGCTGTCCGTCTACAACGTGCTGCCGCACCTGCGCCACAAGGTGATCACCGATAACCGCGATGCCGCGGCGGTGCTCAAGTGGGCGGTGCACGAGATGCAAGATCGCTACGAGCTGCTCGCCGCCAACGGATGCCGGAACATTCAGGATTTCAACCGGCGCCTGCAGACCGGCGGCCCGCTGAAAATGCCGAAGCGGCCGGATGTCGCGATCGAGGAGCTGGCCTACACGCGCGGCGTTCTGCCGTACATCGTCGTGGTGATCGATGAGCTGGCCGACCTGATGATGACGGTGCAGGGCGAGGTGGAGACCCCGCTGGCCATGTTGGCGCAGAAGGCCCGAGCGATCGGATTGCATCTCATTCTCGCGACGCAGCGGCCAAGCGTGAATGTGATCACCGGCCTCATCAAGGCGAACTTCCCGAGCCGCATCGCGTTCCGGGTGGCGTCGCAAATCGACAGCCGTACGATCCTCGACGGCATGGGCGCCGAGTCGCTGCTCGGCAACGGCGACATGTTGTTCATTCCCCCGGGGAAGTCCGAGCCCGCGCGGCTGCAGGGCGCGTTCATCCCGAGCGAAGACACCGAGAAGCTCGCCGGTTGGTACATCGAGCGTCGAGAGGAGAAGCGGCGCGCGGCGGCGGACAAGGGATTGCTCGACGAGGAATCGTTCCGCACCGAGGCGGACATCTTGGAAGAAGTGCGCGCGTTGGAAGCGGCGGCCAGCGGCGGCACGCTCGCCGATGCGGGCGAGCCCGGCGATCGCGACAAGCTCTTCCGCGAGGCGGCCGAAGTAGTGATTCAAAATCAGCTCGGCTCCACCTCGTTGCTGCAGCGACGGCTGAAGGTCGGCTACGGACGCGCCGCGCGCATCATCGACCAGCTCCACGACGCCGGCGTGCTCGGTCCGCCCGACGGTTCCAAGCCGCGCGACGTGCTCGTCGGCCTCGACGATCTGGACCGGATCTGCGGATCTGCGCGGTGAAGGGTACGTCGTCCAATGGCAGCCGGAGGAAACGGATCGTCATCGTTGCTCCGGAGCTCGGCGCACACGGCGGTGTGCAGTCAGTGGCCTGGTTTCTGTATCGTGTGTTGCGTGACAGTGGCAGGTACGATGTCGATGCGCTCTCGCTCGCCATGTCGTGGCGGGACGCCAACAGCGTGCGCATTCTCGCGCCGCGGTCCTGGCTGCACGGTCCACGTGTGACGTTGCGCGAACGCGATGGGTTGCCGTTCCGTCACGTCGGCGCGGTGGCGCCCGAGCTGGAGCGGCGCCGCTACCGGCCACGCCGCGCGCTGACCGAGCTGCTCGAGCAGTACGATCTGGTGCAACTGGTGAGTGGGTCGCCCGCCATCGGCCACACGACCGCGGGTCTGCAGGTACCGGTCGCGTTGCAGATCGCGACGACCATGCGCGTCGAGCGCCAGCGCGCCGTGGCCACACAACCAGGGGTGCGTGGGGCACTCGTGCGGGCGAGCACGATGCACATGGCGAGGTTCGACGAGGCGGGCGTCGACCACGCCCGTCTCGTCTTTACCGAGAACGCGTGGATGCACAAGGACTTGAGCCAGCGGTTTCCAGGAAGGGTTCGCTTTGCGCCGCCCGGCATCGATACCGAGCGCTACCGGCCGGCGGCGGGGGGCCCGCTCGCGGGACCCATTCTCGCGGTGGCGCGGCTCGACGATCCGCGCAAAAACATTCCGATGCTGTTCAATGCGTACGCGCGGTTGCGCGCGCGAATGCCCGCTGCCCCTCGCCTGATGGTCGCCGGGCAGTGCGTGTTGCCGGATTATGAGACCGCGATGCTCAACACGCTCGGGATCGCGGAGCATGTCGATATCCGTTCGACGCCGACGATCGAGGAGCTGATCGGGCTGTACCAGAACTCGTCCGTTCTCGCGCTCAGCTCGGATGAAGAGGGGCTCGGCATCGTCATTCTCGAGGCGATGGCGTGCGGGCTTCCGGTGATCGCTACGCGCTGCGGCGGGCCGGACGACGTCGTGATCGAAGACGAGACGGGCTATCTGGTGCCGGTAAAGGACGCGGACGCGATGGCGGAGCGGCTGGCGCACGTACTCTCCAGCGCCCCGCTGCGCGCGAGACTTGGCGCGGCCGGACGCGAGCGGGCCGTTGGCGAGTACTCGATCGCGGCGGCGGGACGTCGCTTTCTCGATGCCTACGACACGCTGCTCGGAGCACCAGGCGCATGACGGCGACGCGCCCGACCATTCTCACCTTCATGGACTACTACCTGCCCGGCTACATGGCCGGCGGGCCGACGCGAACGTTGGCGGCGATCGTCGAGCGATTCGCTGACGAATTTCACTTCCGCATCATCACGCACGATCACGACCTCGGCGACGACACGGTCTATCCGGATGTGCGCCGGAACGAGTGGCAGCCGGTCGGAAGCGCGGACGTGTTCTACGCCACGCAGCGCCGCTTTTGGCCGAGGCTCGTGCACCAGATGCTGCATCGTGAGCGCTATGCGGCGGTGTACCTCAACAGCATCTTCTCGCCGGCCCTGACCGTTCCGCTGCTTTTCTTGCGCCGGATGCGGATGGTGCGACCGGTGCCGGTCATCCTCGCACCTCGCGGCGAGCTGGCGGACGGTGCGCTGGCCATTCGCAGTCCAAAGAAGCGGGTGTATCTCGCGCTATCGCGCGCGCTCCGCGAGTACGAGGGATTGATTTGGCAGGCGTCGAGCGAGTACGAGGCGAGCGACATTCGCCGGGTGCTCGGCTTCGCGACGACGAACGCGCCGATCGTGATCGCGCCCGATCTCGCGACGCCGGCGAAGGCGAACGGCCAGAGTGCATCACGCGCGCCCAAGCGGTCTGGAGAATTGAAGGCGCTCTATCTATCGCGCGTGCATCGCATCAAGAACCTCGGCGCGGCGCTACAGGCGATCGCGCAGCTCGGCGACTCGGGCGACGTGTCGCTCGACATTTACGGTCCGTTCTCCGATGAGCCGTATTGGACGCACTGCCAGGAGATAATCGCCACGCTGCCCGCGAACGTCACGGTGCGCGCGCACGGACCGATTCCGCCTGATCGTGTTCCGTCCATCATGGCGCAGTACGACGTGTTCGTGCTCCCCACGCACGGCGAAAACTTCGGACATGTGATCCTGGAGGCGATGAGCGCGGGGTGTCCTGTAGTGATCAGTGATCGCACGGCCTTTCGCGGACTAGCGTCCACGGGAGCGGGGTGGGATCTGCCGCTCGAGCATCCCGAGGAGATGGTGAATCGGTTGCGTGAGTTGCGTGCGATGGACGAGCCGGCGCATGCGGCGATGCGAAGCGCCGCCCGCGCATACGGCGCGCATCATCACGAAGATCCATTGGCGACCGAGCAGAACCGCGCGTTGTTTCGCCGCGCGATCGAGCAGGGGGCAGGTCGCGCTTGAAAAGGGTGGCGCGGGCAAGGAAGGGATGCTAGTTGGCGGCGGCGGGCCCCTATCTTGTGTCCGTGACGACCGACCGGCAGGCGACGGGGCGACGCGGAGAGCGGATCGCGGAGCGGTTTCTTCGGGAGCGAGGCTGGCGGGTTGTGGCTCGTCGTTTCCGGAGCGGCCACCGCGATATCGATCTGATCGTCGAACGGAGCGGACTGGTGGTGTTCGTGGAGGTAAAGGCCCGCAGCGGAGCCGAGTTTGGACATCCGGTTGAAGCGGTCAACTGGAAGAAACAGCGCGAGTTAGTGCGGTCCAGTTCAGTCTGGGTCGAGCGGTTCGGGACCGACTACGCGGCCTATCGGTTCGATGTGATCGGCGTGCTCTTTGATGGGGACCGGGTGCGCGTCCGGCATGTCGAGGACGCGTTCGCCGTCGCAATTCGTGCTTGATTTCCGGAGTTCATTTTCGTATTTTGTTCGGGCGCAGGAACGGGCCTCCATATCGGTACGATTCCCGACGCTCGGCCAGAACATCGGTTTCCACGATTAGCCAGAGGTGGGTAAGATGGCGGTCTCGACGATGCAGGAAGACAAGAAGAAGGCGTTGAATCTGGCGATCGCGCAGATCGAGAAGAGCTGCGGCAAGGGCTCCATCATGAAGATGGGGACGGGCCAGGGCCGAGTTCGGGTGGAGTGTATTCCGACGGGCGCGATCAACCTCGACGCGGCGATCGGTGTGGGCGGAATTCCCCGCGGGCGCGTGACGGAGATCTACGGGCCGGAATCCAGCGGCAAAACGACGCTCTGCTTGCATGTCGTCGCGAACGCGCAGAAGGCCGGCGGCATCGCCGCGTACATCGACGCGGAGCACGCGCTCGACACGGAGTACGCGAAGAAACTCGGCGTCGACGTCGAGAATCTCCTCATCTCGCAGCCGGACACGGGCGAGCAGGCGCTGGAGATCTGCGAGATTCTCGTGCGCTCCGGTGCGGTCGACATCGTGGTGATCGACTCGGTTGCCGCGTTGGTGCCGAAGGCTGAGATCGAGGGGGAGATGGGCGATTCCCATGTCGGTTTGCAGGCGCGCCTGATGAGCCAGGCACTGCGCAAGCTGACCGGCGCGATCGCACGCTCGAAGACCTCGGTGGTCTTCATCAACCAGCTGCGCGAAAAGATCGGCGTCATGTTCGGCAATCCCGAGACGACGACCGGCGGCAAGGCGCTGAAGTTCTACGCCTCGGTGCGACTCGACATTCGCCGGATTGGTCCGGTGAAGGAAAAGGAAGACGTGATCGGCTCGCACGTTCGCGTGAAGGTGGTGAAGAACAAGGTCGCGCCGCCGTTCAAGCAAGCCGAGTTCGACATCATGTACGCCGAGGGGATCAGCCATACTTCGCTGCTGGTCGACATTGGGGCGGAGGCGAACATCATCGAGAAATCGGGCGCCTGGTACAGCTACAACGGCCAGAAGATCGGCCAGGGGCGTGAGAACGCGAAGATGTATCTCAAAGACAACCCCGTCATGATGGCCGAGATCGAGGAGAAGGTGAAGGTCGTGCTCGGCATCACGAAGGTCGATGGTGGCGAGGAAGTGGAGACGGAGGAATAGGGGTGGGCATGGGGGTGTAGGGAGTGGGATGTGTTTAGAGGATCGATATTTTGCGCCACCACGCCCCGTTCTCCACACCCTATATCCGCTGCCACGCCATGCCCGCAGACTCCGACCCGCAGAAGACCTACGATCGCGCGCTGAACATGCTGGCGTTCCGCGCGCGTTCGGAGCGGGAGCTGCGGCGGCAGCTGGCTCGCAAGGGCGAGCCGGCAGAGCCTATCGATGCCGCGATCGAGCGCCTGCTTCGAGTTGGTCTGCTGGACGACGCTGCGTTTGCCCGCCAGTTCGCGCGGGCGAAGATGGTCGGTGCCGGGTTGTCGAAACGCCGGCTTCAGACCGAGCTCGCGCGCAAAGGAGTGGCCCGCGATGTCGCCGACGTGGCGATTGCGGAGGTCTTTGCCGATGAGAGCATCGATCAGAGTGCGATGATCGAGCGCGTCGCCGAGAAAAAGCTTCGGGCGCTGGCCAAGCTCGACCCAACCACCCGCCGTCGCCGTCTGTATGCGTTTCTCGCCCGGCGCGGGTACGGTCCGGACGAAATTCGGAGAGTGATGGAGCGCAGCTAGGGCTGGGGATGGGGAGCGGAGCGCAAGCGAAGGGGCGCGCGCTCGTTGCGCGCCCCGGCCGCGCCGGAGAGATTTGTTTGATGCTCTCCTCTGAGATCCGTTCCCGCTTCCTCGCGTACTTCGAGCGCAACCAGCACGTGCGGCGTCCGAGCTCGTCACTCATCCCGGGCGACGATCCGACGCTGCTGTTCACGAATGCCGGGATGGTGCAGTTCAAGAAAATCTTTCTTGGACTCGAGGAGCCGGCGTTTGGGCGACGGGTGACCACGGCGCAGAAGTGCGTGCGGGCGGGCGGGAAGCACAACGACCTCGAGCAGGTCGGGCTCACCGCGCGGCATCATACGTTCTTCGAGATGCTGGGCAACTTCTCCTTCGGCGACTACTTCAAGCGGGACGCGATTCGCTTCGCCTGGGAGTTCGTCACCACGGAGCTGGCGATCGATCGGGCGCACATTCGCGTGACGGTCTTCGAGAGCGATGACGAGGCGAGAGCGCTCTGGCGCGAAATCGCCGGGCTGCCTGACACGCGCATCTACGGACTCGGCGAGAAGGACAACTTCTGGCAGATGGCGGACACCGGACCGTGCGGGCCGTGCTCGGAGATGTTCGTCGACTTGGTGCACAACGCGGATGACTGGCGCTTTCCGAGCGATGCGAGCGGCGAGTGGACCGAGGTGGATCGCGCGGAGTTCTCCAAGGACGCATTCGTCTACGGCACCGAGGCGGGGCGGTTCCTGGAGATCTGGAATCTCGTCTTCATGCAGTTCGACAAGCAGCCGGACGGCACGCTCGTGCCGCTTCCCAAACCGAGCGTCGACACCGGGGCCGGTGTCGAACGGATCTCGGCGGTGAAGCAGAGGCGGATGAACAATTACGACACGGACGTGTTCGAGCCGCTGATCGCCGACGCCGAGCGGGTGATGGGAATGGGGCGGGGAGAGGGAAGCCAACTGGTCTCGTTCCGCGTCCTGGCCGACCACGCGCGCGCGGTCGCCTTCCTGCTCGGTGACGGCATCTTTCCATCGAACGACGGACGAGGGTACGTGCTGCGCCGGATCCTCCGGCGCGCGGTACGCCACGCCTGGCTGCTCGGTCGCGCCGAGCCGACGCTGTTCCGGCTGGTCGAGACGGTCATTCGGACGATGGGCGACGCGTACCCAGAGCTTCGGGCTCGGGAGCGGCACATCATCGAGACGACACGCGCGGAAGAGCAGCGTTTCCTCGATACGATCGAGGCGGGCATGCGCCGCTTCGATCAGCTCGCGCCGCTCGACACGACGCAGGGCTCGACCGCGGTACGTGGCACGATCTCGGGCGACGACGCGTTCAAGCTCTACGACACCTTCGGGTTTCCGATCGACTTGACCGAGCTGATGGCGCGCGAGCGCGGCTACACCGTCGATATCGCCGAGTTCGAGCGCGCGCTCGAAGGGCAGCGCGCGAGCTCGCGCGACGAGCGGCGCAAGCGCACCGACCTGCACGTTTCCGCGGACGAGCTGGCGGACCAGTCGAAGTGGGAGCAGGCGGCGTCGCGCGTGGAAACGAGCGCGCTTCGCTTCGTTGGGTACGATGCGGTCGAGGTCGAGACCGATGTCGCCGCGGTGCGCCGATTGGATGATGGCCGGATCGCCATGCTGTTGCGCGAGACGCCATTCTACGCCGAGTCGGGCGGACAGATCTCGGATACCGGCGAAATCGCCGGACCCGGATATCGCGTTGTCGTCGATGAGGTTCGGAAGATCGACGGACGGTCAGCCGCGGTTGGCGTGCTCGAGGGTGACTTCGCGTTCGGACGCGTGACCGCGCGCGTGCCCTCGATGCGGCGGCGCGATACCGAGCGGAACCACACGGCCACGCACCTGCTGCACGCGGCGCTGCGCGACATACTTGGTGACCATGTGCATCAGGCGGGCTCGCTCGTCGCGCCGGACCGCCTACGATTCGATTTCACGCATCATGGGCCCGTGCGCGCCGAACAGCTCGAGGCGATCGAGGAGTTGGTGAATCGCGGCATCTGGGCGGATCTCGATGTCCACACGCAGGAGAAGCCGTACGCGGAGGCGGTCGCCGGTGGCGCGATGGCGCTGTTCGGTGAGAAGTACGGCGACCACGTGCGCGTGGTCTCGATCGCCGGCCTGTCGCAAGAGCTGTGCGGCGGCACGCACGCGCGCAACACCGGGCAGATCGCGCTGTTCAAGATCGTGAGTGAGACCGGCGTCGCCGCGGGCGTCCGGCGCATCGAAGGAGTGACGGGCCCCAAGGCGTATGAACTCGTGCGTGGCGAGGAGCGCGCGTTGGCACGGGTGGCCGAGCTGATGCGCGCGCCGCAGGACGGCGTTGTGAAGCGCGTCGAGTCGCTGCTGGAGGAACGGCGCGCGCTACAGCGCCGTCTCGACGACGCCATGCGCGGTGGCGGCGATCAGCTGACACAGCTCCTCGGCGGCGCGCAGCGGGCAAATGGATCGATGATCGTCGCCGGTCAAGTGGAGGCGGTCGACGTGAAGGAGCTGCAAGCGCTGGCGGATGCGCTACGCGAGAAAATGACCTCCGGCGTCGGCGTGATCGCGGCGACGCTGGCCGATGGGAAGACATCGCTGATCGTCATCGTGACGGATGATTTGCGGGCGGCCGGCGTTCGCGCCGACACGATCATCAAGGATATCGCGGCGGTCGGCGGCGGACGCGGCGGCGGCAAGCCGCACATGGCGCAGGCGGGAATGCCCGACGCATCGCGAGTGGCCGAGACGATCGCGCAGGCGCCAGCAATCGTGCGGGCCGCCCTGCCGTGACCATATCCGAGTGGCTCGACGCTCGTGAGCCGCGCCCTCCCGTGGCCCTGGACGGCCGCGTGCGGGTCGCGATCGGTGCCGACCTCGCGAGAGACGTCGCGGATGTGGCTCCCGTCTGTGTCGCGGCGGCGGAGCGTACGCTCGCAACACTGCTCGAGACCACCATGATGCAGCGCGAGCATGCATTCGAGCTGCTGGCGGCCGATGCGCTGCTCACCTACGCGTTCGAATCCGCGGCCGACGATCCGGAACACCTTGCGGCGTTCGCCGCCTCGACGATGGTACGGCTGACCGCGCCGGCGTCGCTCCTGAGAGAGCCGTCGTGAGCGTGCTCGGCGCATTGGCTCGGAGTGGCGGGTTGGCGATCCTGATCGATCCCGCGCGCATTGACGCGACTAGCGCGCGCGAGCTAGCGGAGCGCGCGGCCGATGAGGGCGCCGCGGCGCTACTGATAGGCAACAGCTTCGGCGGCGCGGATGAGACGGGCGCGCTGGCGCGCTCGCTCAAGGCGGCCGCGCCACTGCTGCCGCTGCTTCAGTTCCCGGCTACCGCCGCGCAGTTGATCGCCGACGTGGACGCCATTCTCTTTCTCTCGCTGGTCTCCGGGCGCAACGCGCAGTATCTGATCGAAGAACATGTGCGGGCGGTGCCGTTCGCCGAACGTCATCCGGACGTCGAGTTGATCAGCACGGCGTATTGCCTGATCGACGGCGGCCGCGTCACGTCGGTCGAGTCGGTGAGCCAGACGCGGCCGTTGCCATCCGACAAGCCGGAGCTGGTGGCAGCGCATGTGCGCGCCGCGATGATGATCGGCATGCGCGCGACGTATCTCGAGGCGGGGAGCGGCGCGACGCGAGCGGTGGATCCGACACTGATCGCGGCAGCGCGAAGGGCGACGACGGCGCCGTTGTTCGTCGGTGGCGGGATGCGCTCGGCCGAACAAGTTCGGGCGGCGCGCGCGGCGGGCGCGGACTTCGTGGTGGTCGGCACGCACTTCGAATCGCTCGGCGCGAAGGCCGTGGGTGCGATGGCCATGGCGGCGCGCTCGTGATCCACGCTCGATGATCGACATTCACTCGCACTTGCTGCCGGGCGTCGACGATGGATCGCCGTCGATCGAGGTCTCGCTGCCGGTGCTGGAGCGGTTCGGTCGCGATGGCGTAGAGGTGCTCGTGTGTACGCCGCACCTGCACGCGAGCGAGGCCGAGGCGCTCCCTCATGATGCCCTTCGAGAGCGACTTGCCGAGCTGGCGGCGGCCGCGCCGCCAAGGCCCGAGCTCGTGCTTGGCTGGGAGATCATGCTCGACACGCCGGGCGTAGATCTCACGCCGCGACATCTGCACCTCGGCTATTCCACCGCGGCGTTGGTGGAATTTCCGCGCATGAACGTGCCGTCGAGCGCCGGGGAGGAGCTGTTTCGCATTCGGAGCAGCGGAGTGGTTCCCGTGCTGGCGCACCCGGAGCGCTATTGGGGATGCACGCCGGAGAAAGTGATGGAGTGGCGCCACGCCGGCGCGGTGATCCAGATGGATGCCGCGATGTTGCTCGGTCGCGGCAACACGGCCAAGCTGGCGCGGGAGCTGCTGGAGCTGGGCTTGGTGGACTGCATCGCGAGCGACAATCACGGTGACGCGCGGTCGCTGGCTGCCGCGCGTGATTGGCTCATGGAGCTGGCGGCCGAGGAACAGGCGCAGCTGCTGACACACACCAATCCCGGAAAGCTGCTGGCGAGCGAGGCGGTGATCCCGGTGCCGCCATTGAGCGCGATCGAGGGGGGGATGGTCTCGCGGCTGCGCGAGCTCATCTTTCGAAAGCGATGACGGCCGAATCGCGCGATCAGCTGACGCACGCGCTGCGAGAGCTCGCCGATACGGCGCTACGCACGGCCGATACGCTCGGCGACGACATTGCCCGCGCGCTGGAGTTGATGCGGACGACCGTGCGCACTGGGGGCACGCTCTACTTCTGCGGCAACGGCGGGAGCGCGGCTGACGCCCAGCACATGGCGACGGAGTACGTCGTGCGCTACGCGCGCAAGCGGCGGGCCTATCCCGCGATCGCGCTGACGACCGATACGTCGCTGCTCACCGCGGCGGGAAATGACCTGGGGTTCGACGAGATCTTTGCGCGCCAGGTGGAGGCGCTGGGGAAGCCGGGCGACTTGTTGATCATCCACACGACGAGCGGCGACTCGCCGAACGTGTTGCGAGCAGCGGAGGCCGCGCGGGCCAAAGGGGTCGCGACGCTGGCCTTTTCGGCACGGGACGGTGGCGCGCTGAAGGCACTGGTGGATCATTCGGTGATCGTACCGACCGCGCAGACATCGCGGGCGCAGGAAATCCATCTGTGTATCGAGCATCTCATCTGTGACATCATCGAGTCCGAACTCTGAGAAGCGGTGCGTGCTGCTTGCGGCGTGTTAACTTCCGCTCTCTATGATTTCGCTTCGCGGTAGGCGGGCATTGGTCACCGGCGGGTCGCGCGGGATTGGCGCGGCGACGGCGGTGTTGTTGGCGGAATGCGGCGCGGATGTGGGGATCGGCTATCGGCAGCGGGAGCAGGACGCGGCGGCGGTCGTACAGCGGATGGCCGAGCGTGGAGTACGGGCCTTCGCGCAGGCGGCCGACATCTCGACGCGCGAGGGGGCGGAGGCGCTCTTTGAGCGCGCGCGGCGGGAGTTTGGCGGGATCGATCTGTTCGTCGGCAATGCGGGGATCTGGCCCTCCGACGAATCGGCGCTGGCCGAGATGTCGGACGATCGCTGGGAAACCACGATGCGGCAGAACGTCGCCAGCATCTTCTACACGTGCCGCGCCGCGGCGAGAATGATCAGCGATGGTGGGCGCATCGTGCTCATCTCGAGCACCGCCGGCCAGCGCGGCGAGGCGATGCACGCCGACTACGCGGCGTCCAAGGGCGCCGTGATCTCGCTCGTGAAATCGCTAGCGATCGAGCTGGCGCCTCGTGACGTCACCGTGAACTGCGTCGCCCCCGGATGGGTTGATACCGACATGGTGGCGGGCGCGTTCGAGGGCGCCAACCGTGCTCGCATCGCCAACAGCATCCCGATCGGCCGCGTCGCCACGGCGCGCGACATCGCGGCACCGACGGTGTTCCTGTTAACGGACTGGGCAAGGCATATCACCGGCGAAGTGCTGAACGTCAACGGAGGCAGCGTACTTTGTGGCTGATAACAGACGTCAGATGTCAGATGTCAGATGTCAGTTCCAATGCACAGTCACCGACATCTGACATCTGACATCTGACGTCTGCTCTCATGATCCCGATCTTATTTACAGGTGGTACCATTTCCATGGCCTTCGACGCGGCGGCGGGCGGCGCGGTGCCGGCATTGTCGGGGCGCGAGATTCTGGCCGCGACGCGGGGCATCGATGACGTCGCCGCCGTGACCATGGAAGACTGGGGCGCGTTTCCCGGACCGCACATGACGGTCGAGCGGATGTGGGCGCTGCGGAATCGCATCGCCGAGCTGTTAGCGCGGCCCGAAGTCGATGCCGTGGTGGCGACGCACGGAACAGACTCGCTCGAGGAATCCGCGTATCTCGTGGCGCGCTCGATCGACACCGACAAGCCGATTGTCTTTACCGGCGCCATGCGCAATTCGAGTGAGCTGGGCTGGGATGGGCCGGCCAATCTCCTCGACAGCGTGCGCGTGGCGGCGAGCCCCGACGCGCGCGGCTATGGCGTGATGGTCGTGATGTCCGGCCGCGTCTACGCCGGCCTGGACGTCACCAAGGCACATACATCGATGCTCGATGCGTTCGAGAGTCCGGGGCTCGGCCCCGTAGCGGTAATCGATGATGGCACGGTGATCTTCAGGCGCGCGCTGCCACCGTCGCCGGCCCGTTTGAGTCCGGCGGCGCCGGCGACCCCGGTGGACATTGTCTACTCATACGCCGGGTCGGACGAGAGGCTGCTCGACGCGTCGCGAGCGACGGCGCGAGGCGTGGTCGTGGCGGCGATGGGGCGGGGGAATGTGCCGCCGGCGATGATGGCCGGTGTCGAGCGGTGGGTGCGCGACGGAAAACCGATCCTCATCGCGTCGCGCGCGCAGCGCGGGCGGGTCGGCCCCACATACGGCTATCCGGGCGGCGCGCGCCGACTCCACGAGCTCGGCGCGATCTTGGCGGGAGGACGGCGCCCGCAACAGGCGCGCATCGATCTCATGCTCGCTTTGGGCTCAGGCCTTGATGATGGTGCGCTACGGCGCGTGTTCGAGAGCTGACGCCGGTCAGCTGAGGGCGTGCTCCAACTCGCGCCAATCGCGAAAGCAGCGGAACCCGAATTCGTTGGCGGCGCGGATCTGGTCTGGGAAGCCGAAATAGTCGACAAACCCTTCCTGCTCGGCGCGCCAGCGGCAGCACCAGGTGAATTCGAAGCGGCGCAGCGCGGACTCGACCTCGACCTCGATCACGCCAGAAAAATCGGAGCAGCCGGAATGCGCGTCGATGCGCACGGACTGGATCGCCAGCTCGGGATGCATCGCCAGGAGCTGCGCGAGCACGCGCTCCACTTTCACCGACGGTGACCGGCGCGTGGTAACGACACGGGGCACGGAGGTGTGGTGCAGAAAGGCGCGAAGATCGGCCTTGAATTCCTCGGTCGCGCGCGAGGCGGCGACTATTACATCCATCTCCATATCTGTCCAATTTAAGTGGTATACCAGCAGATCTTCCAGGGGTTGATTTCCCGCATCATGGTCACGCCGTGTCGTCACTGCACCCAGCGTTGAACCCGCCGCCCGCCGTGCGCGCGATCGCCGAGCGCCTCGAGCGCGCGGGGTTCGAGACGTGGTGCGTGGGCGGCGCGGTGCGCGACGCGTTACTCGGCCATCCGCATCTCGACTGGGACTTGGCGACGGCCGCGCGCCCCGAACAGGTGCGCACGCTCTTTCGCCGGACCGTGCCGGTCGGCATCGAGTTCGGCACCGTCGGCGTGCTCGACGATGAAGGGACGATGCACGAGGTGACCACGTTTCGCCGTGACGTGCGCACCGATGGCCGGCACGCTGTCGTGGAGTTTGGCGCATCGCTGGACGACGATCTGGCGCGCCGTGACTACACCATCAACGCCATCGCCTATTCCTCAACACGCGATGAGATGCGCGACGCGTTCGGCGGCCGCGACGATCTGCGCGCGAAGGTGCTGCGTGCGGTGGGCGATGCAGCAGCGCGCATGCGCGAGGACCGCTTGCGTGCGCTACGTGGCATTCGCTTCGCCGCCCGGTTCGGCTTCGTCATCGAGCCGGCGACGTGGCGCGCCATTGCCGAGAGCGCTCGCGAGTTGGGCAGCCTCTCCGCCGAGCGGGTGAAGCAGGAGATGGAGAAGACGATGGATCAGGTCGCGCGGCCGAGCGCCGCGTTCATGATGTGGCGTGAGAGCGGCGCGCTGCAAACGCTGGTGCCTTCGCTCGGCTCGGTGAGTGACACGACGCTCGCTTCACTCGACCGGCTCGCCCGCCCGGGCCTCGCCGGTCGTCCGCAGCGCCGGCTCAATCGCATCGCCGCGCTGTTCGCCGATGTGCCGGCCGGTGAGGTGGAGCGTGCGCTGCGCGCGCTGCGCTTCAGCAATCAGGACACGTCATGGATCGGAGCCATCACCCGAGGCCGTCAGACCATTGCGCCAGAGCTCGACGTCACGGTGGGTGCAGGCGCCGCGCCCGCGGCGGCCCAGCTACGGCGATGGGCGGCGCGCGTTGGACGAATGCATCTGCTCCCCATACTCCGCATCGAGATCGCGCGCCGGCCGGCGCCGGTCACTGGCGCGTGGTGCGCACTCTACCGGCGGGCCGGGCGCAGCATCTTTCGCGACGCGCTCGTGATTGGCGATCTTTCCGTGGACGGAGAGGATTTGGAGCGCGCCGGCGTTCCGGCGGGCCGGGTGATGGGCCAGGTCCTCCGCGCGCTGCTGGAATCGGTGCTGGACGATCCGGCGCTCAATCAGCACGAGACGTTGCTCGCACGCGCGCACGATCTGGCGGGGCGGTTTTCGCGGGAAGCGCAGAGGGAGTCGTAATGATCTTTTTTCGTGGGCGTCAACCTGAGACCTCCATCTGGCGCCGCTTTCGAACGGCGGCCGATGGGTTTTCCTTCACCAAGGAGCCCGAGTATTTCGTCGCGCACCTGGTGGCGAACGCGGAGCGGACGGTCGACCTCTTTCACGCGCTGCTCGAGCATCTTCCGCCCGCGGTGGACGTGGCGGTGATCGATGCGCGCACCAAGCGCACCTGGAAGGGCGGAAGTCTCGCGTTGCCCGACGTACGGGACGCGATCGCGCGCATCAAGGCGCCGCTGTCCGAATCCGGTGGAGTGGAGATCGCTGTCTACACATCTGAGGATCAGGTCACGCTCAATGCGGTGATCGAGCTGTTCATCTACGCACGGACGGACCAGTGGCTGTACATCCTGCAGGGAAAGGGGCTGGAGGAGCGCCGCGCCGTCCGCACCAAGAGCTGGAAGCTGGCACGCCAATCCTTTCCGCCGGCGCCGCAGTTGACTGATGCGGTCGAAGCGATGGTGGCGGCGCTGCGTCTGGCGCAGGAGTGAACGCACTCGGCTACGCCGCCGTGGCCGCTCTGGCGAACGTCGCCGGCGCGGCGGCGGTGACCTGGCGCGCGCGCTGGAGCGATAGCGCGCTCGAGACGATGATCGCGCTCTCGGCGGGCTTCATGATCGCCGTGGCGCTCACGGCAATGCTGCCCGAGGCGCTTGCCCGCGGCGGTTCACCGGCGGCGTTGGCGGTGCTGGTCGGATACTTGCTCGTGCATCTCACCCAGCACACGCTGGCGCCGCATTTCCATTTTGGCGTGGAGACGCACGTCGTCTCCGAGCTGGTGAGCGTATCGGCGCTGATCGGTTTACTGCTGCACACGTTCGTCGACGGCGTGGCGATCGCGAGCGGTTTTCACGTGAGCCACGCACTCGGAGTGCTGATCTTCGTGGCGATTCTGCTGCACAAGTTCCCGGAGGGATTGGCGATCTCGAGTCTCTTTCTCGCCGCGGGCGCGAGCCGGTCGAAGGCGCTCGCCGCGGCCGCCGGGTTGGGCATCGCGACCGTTGCGGGAGTGTTAGTGACCGATGCGGTGCCCGCGCTCGCGACGTACGGACTCGCGCTCTCGGCGGGCGTGACCCTTTACGTGGCGGCGTCGAATCTGGTGCCGGAGTTCCAGTCCAAGCGCGGCGCGCGGCTGCCGCTGGCGTTCTTCGCCGGGGCGATGCTGTTTTTGCTGGCGCGGTCGCTGGTGGCACTGTAGTGCCGAAGCCATACCGGAAGCCGCCAGGCGCCAAGCGCGAGCCGTCGCTCTTCGCGGCGCCCGCGTCATCGCAGCCGTTGGCGGCGCGCATGCGACCGCGCACGATCGACGAGTTCGCGGGACAGCAGCATTTGCTCGCGCCGGGAAAGACGCTGCGCGTGGCGATCGAGCGCGGCAGCATTGGCTCCATCATTTTGTGGGGGCCGCCGGGATCGGGGAAAACGTCGCTGGGGAACCTCATCGCGCACTACACCGACCGCGCGTTCGTCCCCTTCTCGGCCGTCACCGAAGGGGTGGCTCGCGTGCGCGAGGTAATCGGTGAAGCGGAGGAGCGGCTGACGATGCACGGGCGGGGCACCATCCTTTTCGTTGACGAGATCCACCGGCTCAACAAAGCGCAACAAGATGCGTTCCTTCCTTTCGTGGAACGCGGCACGATCACGCTCGTGGGGGCCACGACGGAGAATCCGAGCTTCGAAATTAACGGGGCCCTCTTGTCGCGCGCGCGCGTGTACGTGCTTGAAGCGCTCACCGCCGCGGACATCACAGGCGTCGTGCGCGCCGCACTGGCCGACGCGGAGCGCGGGATTGGCGCGCTCTCGGTGGCCGTCGACGAGGATGCGCTCGCGTTGCTCGCGCAAGCCGCCGATGGTGATGCACGGCGAGCGTTGACGGCGCTCGAAGCGGCGGCGGAGCACGTCGGCCGCGGCGGTAGGATCTCAGCCGAGATCGCCACGGACGCGCTGCAGAAACGCTTCGCGCGCTACGACAAGTCGGGGGAAGAGCACTTCAACATGCTCTCCGCTTACCACAAGTCGCTGCGCGGCAGCGATGCGCACGGCGCGCTATACTGGATGGCGCGGATGATCGAGGGCGGCGAAGATCCGATGACGGTCATCCGGCGCGCGATGGCGATGGCGGCCGAGGACATCGGGCTGGCCGATCCGCGCGCGCTGCAGATCGCCGTGGCGGCTCGTGACGCGTATCACATGCTCGGCGCGCCCGAGGGATACCTGCCGCTAGCCGAGATGACGATCTATCTCGCGACCGCGCCGAAATCGAACAGCGTCAAGCGGGCGCTCGATGCCGCGATGGAGCTGGCGCGCGAGTCGCCCGCCGAGGGCGTGCCGATGCACATTCGCAACGCGCCGACGAAGCTGATGAAGGAACTCGGATATCACGAGGGGTACCAGTACGCGCACGACGTTCCGGAGGCATACATTCCGCAGGAGTATCTGCCGGACAGTTTGCGCGGAACGCAGATCTACCAGCCGGGTGCGTTCGGTTTCGAGAAGGAGATCGCGAAGCGGCTGGCGTGGTGGGACGAGTTGAAGAAGGGCGGCGATCAGCCGCCGAGCGACGCGTAGCCGTCGGGCTGAACTTCCTGGAGATCGTTATGCGCAATGTGAAAGTGCTCGCGGCCGCTGCCGCGGTGGTCATGGCTTCCTCTGCCGCCGCGTGCGCGAGCGTAGGGCTCGGCCATTGGAATCAACCACTGGTGACGTTGAAGGACGTGCGCGTACGTGGCTTGGGGATGACCGGCGGCTCGGTGAACATCGTGCTCAACGTGTACAACCCGAACGGCTTTGCGCTCAACGGCACGAGGCTGACCTACAAGCTGATGGTGGACAACGAGCCGTTCGGCATGGGGGCGACCGATCAGAAATTCGTGGTCAACAGCAACGATTCGACGACCGTATCGCTCCCGCTCGACTTCAGCTACACCGGGCTGAACACGGCTATTCGGGAAGCAATGGCGCACGGCACGGTAAACTATCGCGTGCTCGGCGACATCACCGTCGGCACGGCGATCGGGAACAAGACCATTGGTTACGATCGCACGGGCAGCTTCGCGCCGCTTGGCGGCTTCTCTCGTTAGGCGGCCGCCCGCCTCTCGCACCGGGATTCATTATCGCTAAAGAGTCCATCTCGCTCACCACGCCGAAGGAGCGCGCCCTGTTGGTGGGCGCGCCGGTGAAGGCGGCGGGCGCCCGCATCGCGCTGGTCGAACACCTCGAAGAATTGGCGCGCTTGGCGGACACCGCCGGCGCCGACGTTGTCGGCGAGGTGACGCAGCTGATGGATCGCCCGAATCCGAAGACACTGCTCGGTAAGGGGAAGCTCGAGGAGCTCCGCCTGCGCATCGACGAGACGAAGGCGTCGCTGGTCCTCTTCGACGACGAGCTGTCGCCGGCGCAGGGGCGGAACATCGAGCAGGCGATCAACACGCGCGTGATGGACCGGGCGGAGCTGATTCTCGACATTTTCGCGACACGCGCACGCACGAGCGAAGCCAAGATGCAGGTGGAGCTGGCGCAGCTCGAGTACATGCTGCCGCGGCTGACGCGGATGTGGACGCACTTGGAGAAAACGCGCGGCGGGATCGGCATGCGCGGGCCCGGCGAAACGCAGCTGGAGACGGACCGCCGCCTCATCAGTCATCGCATCAAGCTGCTGAAGGAGCGGCTCACCGACGTGGTGCGCGCGCGCGAAGTGCAGCGCCAGTCGCGCCAGTCGGAATTCAAGGCGTCGCTCGTCGGCTACACCAACGCGGGGAAGTCCTCGATCTTGCGCGCGCTGGCCGACGCCAAGGACATCTTCGTCGAGGACCGGTTGTTCGCGACGCTCGATCCGCTGACGCGCGAAGTGGACCTCGGCGAGCGCCACCGGGTGCTGGTGACGGATACCGTCGGATTCATCCGCAAGCTGCCGCACGATCTGGTGGCCTCGTTCCGCGCGACGTTGGCCGAGGTGCGCGACGCGGATCTATTGTTGCACGTGATCGACGCGGCGAGCCCGATCTGGCGCGAGCATCGCGCGGTGGTCGACGATGTGCTGCGCGAGATCGGGGTGGTCGGCAAAGAGGTGCTGCACGTGTTCAACCAGATCGATCGGTTGGACGACGAAGCGGCGCTCGATCTGCAGGTTCGCGTGCGGGATGAGCTGCCGAACGCCGTGTTCGTCTCGGCCGTGAGCGAGCACGGGCTGGAGCCGCTCAGACGGGCGCTGCTGGGTGTGGTGCGCAAGCGCAAGCCGGTGGTGGAGCTGCGCGTTCCCGTCAGCGATGGGCGCACCCTCGCCGAGATCCATCGGGAAGGCGAGGTGCTGGAGGAGCGGAGTGAAGACGGCGTGATGGTGGTGCGCGCGCGGCTCGGCGAGGTGTTGGCCGCGCGGCTCAGGCGCACCGGCGTCACTGTCAGCCCATGAAGGCACCGCGGCCCTCCTTCTTTCCTTGGGTGCCGCTCGGCCTCGGCATCGCCGCAATGATGCTCGTGCTGTACGCCACGGCCCCGTTCGGGGTGATGTATTACTCGGACTCCATCCGCTACATCAGCGAAGCGCGGAGCGTCGCGGCGGGGCAGGGCTTCGTCAGCAACGCCGGCGGCATCGAGGTCTACTCGGCGCCGATGTACGCGCTCGTCATGGCCGCGGGCGTACGCATTGGGATCTCGCCGTTGGTCCTGACGCGCGTGATGCACGCGGTGTTGTTCGGCGGCGTGATGGTGATCATGGGTCTCTGGCTGCGCGCGCTCCGGCCGTCGCGCGCCGGATGGTGGCTCGGTGCGCTCCTCGTATTCACGTCAGGGGCGGTATTCGAGCAGGCGACCTCCGCGCTGACCGACATGCTGTACATCGCATGGACGGCCGCCGCCTTGTTCTCGCTCGACCGCTTTCAGCTCGGAGGCGAGCGCCGGTGGTTCGTCATCTCTGCCCTGTGCGCCGGATTGGGATGCACCGCGCGCTACATCGGCGTGACGATGATCATGACCGGGTGCGTGATCCTCTTGCTGCCTGGCCGCGGGCGGTCCTTTTGGCGCCGCGTCGCCGAGACGGGATTCTGGGGCGCGATGGCATCCGCCCCGCTCGTGCTCTGGTTGGCGCACAACTACACGTTGACGGGGACGCTGTTCGGATCCAACCACATTCCGGCGGATTTCACGGTCCTCACCTTCGTGTTCCGCACGCTGGCCACGGCCGGTTGGTGGTTCGTGCCGCCGTCTCTGCCGGCGACGCTCGCCGCGCTGATTGGAGGCGCGCTGTTTCTCGCGTCGGCGATCGCCCTCAGTGTGTCCGTGCGCGCGACCGTCACCGAGCGTGGCGCGCCCGGCGATCGAGACGCGGCCAGCGCCATCGTGTTGCGCACGGCGGCGGCCTTCGCGCTGGTGTACACGATTGTCATGGTGATCATGTGCACGCGTTCGTGGGCCGCCGATTGGCCTACGCGCTATCTCGCGCCGGTGGTGCTACCGGTCGCGACGATCGCCGCGTGGGTGCTCACGTCGCTCGAGCGCACCCGCCCGATCGCCGCGCGTACCGGCCTGCGTGTCGCGATCCCGGTGATGGCCTTCGCGGCGCTGGTCTGGCCCGCGCGCTACCTCCTCGGTTCGACGCGCTATCTCCATACGGTCGGCGGCGGGTACGCCACGGCGCGGTGGAGACAGTCGGCGGTGATGCGGGCGTTGCGAGCCGATCCGCGCTCGGCGGAGCCGATCTACGCGAACGAGCCCAACGCGATCTATTCGTTGACCGCGCGACGGGACGCCAAGTGGATCCCGGCCCACGACTCGCCGGGCGCGCGGTATTCCGCGGACAGCGCGCTGTCGATGTTCCGGCGTCAGCTCGCGAACGGTAGCGCGGCGACCGTGGTGCTCTTCTCGAACAGCCATCCGACGCTTGCGGGGTTCGACTATACCGCCGAGCAATTGGCGCATTACTTCGACGTCGAGTTGGTGAGCCAACAGGCCGACGGCGCGATCTACCGCGTCCGCGTCGCGCCGGCGCGGCTCAGCCAGTAGCCACGCGAGAACGCTCGGCGGGCCGAGGCGTATGAACCCTTGCCTTCGGTGTACGCACCGGCACTAGCCCTCAGTCGCCGAACGACGTGACCGCGTCGATGACGCGCTCTTGTTGCGCTTCGCTCAGCTCGTAGAAAAAGGGCAGCCGGATCAACCGGTCGGAGGCGGCTTCGGCCACCGGGCAGCCTCCCACGACGCCACCGAAGCGGCGTCCCATCGGAGAGCTATTCAGCGCGAGGTAGTGAAACACCGCGCCGATACCCCGCGCGCGCAAATGCTCGAGCAGCGCGGTGCGCATCTCCAACGACGGCATGATGAGGAAAAAGAGATGATAGGCGGGCTGGCACTGCGGCGGCAGCGCGGGCCGCCTGACACCGAGCGCGTCGGACCACGGCCCCAGCGCGTGATAATAGCGCTCGAAGATGGCGCGGCGTTTCGCTTGGACCGCATCGCGTTGCTCGAGCTGCGCCAGGAGCATCGCCGCAAGGAGGTCGCTGGGCAGATACGAGCTCCCGACATCCACCCACGTGTACTTGTCCACCTGGCCCCGAAAGAATTGCGAGCGATTCGTGCCCTTCTCGCGGAGAATCTCCGCGCGGGCGACGAGCGCCGGGTCGTTGATGACGAGGGCACCGCCCTCGCCGCACGTGAAGTTCTTCGTCTCGTGAAAGCTGAGCGTGCTCATCGCGCTGAAGGTGCCGAGCGGCCGGCCCCGGTAGCCGCCGAGCAAGCCGTGCGCGTTGTCCTCGACGATCGCCACTCCGTGGCGGCCTGCGATGTCCACGATAGCGTCCATCTCGCATGCGATGCCGGCATAGTGCACCGGCACGATCGCCCGCGTGCGCGGGGTGATGAGGGACTCGAGCAGGCGCTCGTCGAGGTTGAGCGTGTCCTCTCGAACGTCGGCAAAAACGGGGCGAGCACCGCGCAATACGAATGCGTTGACCGTGCTCACGAAGGTGAACGATGGCAGGATGATCTCGTCACCCGGCGCGATGTCGAGCAGCAGCGCGGCGAGCTCCAGCGCGTGGGTGCAGTTCGTCGTCAGAAGCGCGCGCGGCGCGCTGTGCAGCTGCTCGAGCAGCGCGTGGCACTGGCGCGAATAGTGGCCGTCGCCGGAGATGTGATGCCGGGCGATGGCATCCGCCATGTACTCCCGCTCGGCCCCGACGAGCGTCGGCCGGTTGAACGGGATCGGCTCGGGCGAGCTCGTCACTGGTCGAGCACCGCGAGGCCCATCCCCGACCTGCCAAATCCGTTGCCGTTGTACAGCATGTAGCGCTCTGCTCCGACGTTGAAGACGTGCGCGTACTCGATCATGTCCGAATCCCATCCCGCATCCGAAACGTCGATCCCAGCCTCGTCATCCTTGCGCGTCCATTGCACCCCGTCCGGCGACTCGGCGTACCCGATACGGTACGACGAGCCGCGGTGCGAGTACCACATGCGGTACGTGCCATCGTCGAGGAGCACGCACGGCTTCGCGATGGCGTACTCGTCCGGCGCGCTCAGCGGGATATGCACCGAGCCGTCGCGGCGCCAGGCTGCGCCGTCGTCGGATTCGGCGTACTTGATGACGTGTCTCATCTCGCGCTGGTCGCGACCCCAGCCCAGATTCGAGCCGTACCACATGCGCCACCGTCCGCGGTCGCGCATGACCCACGGATACGAGATCGAGAAGGGATCGACGCGATCGCGGTCGAGAATCGGCGCGGGGGAGACCTTCGCGAGCGCGGGGGATTGTGCGGACGGACCCGTCGCCAGCCCGATGCTGTTTCGCCACGGCACGGTGACGCCGAGGTTCCACCCGAGATAGTAGACGAATCGCCGTCCGTCCGCCTCGACGACGCAACCCATGGCCGCGCCGCTGTCGTCGAACGATCCGGCGGTTCCGGGAGCCAGCAGTGGACGGTCGTGCACCATCAAGATCTCTCGCGGGCGGCGCAGGTCGGTCTCGAGGTACGTGATACTCGAGCGGTTCTGCGCGTCGCGACACGTGAAGTAAATGCGCACGCGGGTGCCGCCGAGTGGCTCTGCGATGGGATTCGCGGCATGCGAGACCATCCAGTCACTTTCGCGGTCGGGGCAGAAGATGACGCCCTGCTTGGACCAACGCATCTAGAGCTCGATCTCATCGCTCGTTTTCGAGAACAGCTCGGCGCGCGCGGGCAGATACACGCCTTTCTCTTTGGTGCTCTTCATGATCACCGCGCCCGCGCCGATGAGCGTCCCCGTGGCGATGCGGATCGAGTTGCGCAGCGTCGCGTTGACGCCGAGAAAGCAGAACGATTCGATATGGCAGTGTCCCGAAACGACGATGTGCGATGCGAGAAAAACGTGGTCCTCGATCGTCGAATCGTGTCCGATGTGGTTGCCGCTCCACAGTGTGACGTCGTTGCCGATCGTCACGAAGGGTTGGACGGTATTGTCCTCGAGAATCAGACAGTTGTCCCCGGCGGGGTGATCGGTGAGCCACGAGCAGCGCGAGCTGACGTAGGTCGCGAGCTGGTAGCCGAGCGCCTTGGCGCGATCGTATTTCTCAGCGCGCACGCGGTTCATCTTCGCATAGCTCATCGCCACGAACAGCTGGTACTCGGCCGGCGGATATGCCTCGGTGACGCGCTCGAAATCGACGAGCGGCAGTCCAAGAAAGGTGTCTCCGTCCCGATAGGCGGCATCGACGGTGAACGCCACGACATCGTGGGGACTGTCGCGCGAGAAGTAGTAGTGGGCGAGACGGGCGATGTCGCCCGTACCGAAGATCACCAGCTTGGCCATTGACCGAATCCTAGAGAGTGACCGCGAGCGTAAACTCGTACAACGGGTAATCGTGAAAGAGCGTGACGTGGCGCGAATGCCGTCGTTTGCAGTGATCGAACCACCGCACCGGGTCCGCGTAATAGAGATCGGCGCGCTGCTTGTCGGCGTCGGAGTAGCTGGTGAGCACGTTGAAGGAGAAGCCGCGGCGCGCCAGTGCAGCGAGCCGGCCGACGACGTGCTCCATGTACTCCGCCCACGCGTTCGCCGCCGTCTCCAGCCGCACGTTGAAGATGCCGCTCGCGATCACGTAGTCGGCGGCGTCGAGTGTGGGCTCCTCGGCGGTGAACGAGCAGTCGGCACGGTCGCCGAAGCGCTCGCGCGCGTGGACGAGCATCGCCGGAGCGAGGTCGAAACCCAGGTAGGATGCCGGCCACCCGGACTCGTCGAGGTGGGAGCGCAGCGCGCCGTAGCCGCAGCCGTAGTCGAGCACGGAGACCGGCGACTGGGGAACGGGCCACGCGCGCAACAATTGATGGAAGCGCAGTCGCTGCGACTCGTCGGAATTCCAATCGACGCCACGGGCCGTCGCGCCATGCTCGGCGATGCGTCCCGTGTAGTACCGCTCGACCGACCGCTCGATGCGATCGAAGCTCACGTCGCGCCGCCGGGCATCAGCCCTGCCCGCCGCGGTAGAGCCGCTCGGCGGCGGGGCGATAGTACTCGTCGAGGTTGGTGACCATGCGCGTGTACCATCCGAGAAGCTGTTGCGTGCGCGGCGGCTGCGCCATCACGCGGGCATCGCCGAGCGCGCGCACGTAGTCGATCTGCTGCTTGATCCACGCGCGCGTGAACTGATGATTGATGCCGAGCCGGTCGCGGCCCGAGATGTTGGCGCCCGCCGCATGCCAGAGCGTCGAGTCGAATACGATCGCCGAACCGGCCCGGCACTGCACCGGCGCCGAATTCTTGGCCAGGTACTCGGCCGTGAACGGCGCGGGCGATTGGTGGGTACCGGGTGCGACGAGCGTGCCGCCGTTCTCGGCGGTGAAATCATCGATCGCGAAGAGCACGCAGACCGACGCGACATAGCCGTTGAGGAATCGCGGGAAATCCATGTGGAAGCGATTCTGGAAGACGCTCGGCGCCTTGCCGTCCGGGAAGGACGGCAGCAGGAGGCCGTTCTGCAAATGCAGAATCGCCGTCTCGCCCACGGTGGCATCGATGATCGACAGCAGCTCCGGCACCTCGAGGAGGCGGAGGAAGTGCTCGTCGTAGCGCATCATGAGACGAAGCACTCCGAGCTCGCCCGCGCGCTCGAGACGATCGTGGCCGACGTCGGTCTGAATGCGTTCGCGGACGGCGTACATCGCCCGACGCGTGGCATCGAGCATCGCCGCGTCGAGCATCCCATCGACCACCGTGTAGCCGACCGCGCGCAGCCCGTCCAGCGTTCTGGCGAGCCAATCCGCGTCGGTGCGGCAATTCACTTGTACAACCTCGCTCATGTGCGCTCCGACTCCATGGTGGGGAGCCGCGACGGCGCGCGCTCCGACGGGGGAAGGGACGCGCGGGACGCGGTGGACGCGTACTCGAACACCTCGCGCACGACGGCCAACGGCCGCTGTTTCGTCTCGGTGAAGATCTTCGCGAGGTAGATGCCGATGACGCCGAGGCAGAGCATGGTCAGCCCGCCTAGAAACCAGATCGAGATGATCAATGACGGCCATCCTTCCAGCAGCACGCCGAAGAAGATGCGCCGCACCAGCAGGTCCAGGCCCGCGATGCCGGCGAGGATCGAGATCATCACGCCGAGGTAGAAGATGTAGATCAGCGGGCGGTTGCTGTACGAGGTGATCGAGTCGACCACGATCGCCAACTTTCGCGCCATGTCGTAGGTGCTCGTCCCCTTGTGTGCCTTGTTGACGGCGACCGGCAGCTGCGCGAAGCCGGTGATGGCCCACAATCCGCCGATGTTTATCTCGCGCTCGCGGTGCTCGAGGAGCGCGTCGACGTATCGCCGTGTCATGAGCCGCACGGTCAGCAGATTCTTCGGCACCGGATAGGACGACAGCGCGTTGAACAGCGCGTAGTACGCCGCGCCGGTGATGCGCTCGCCCAGCCTCCCGCGCCGTCGCTCCTGGACGCCGTACACGACGTCGACCGCGGTCTCATCCATCCGCGCGGCGAACGACTCGAGCAGCTCGGGTTCTTCCTCGAGGTCGGAATCGATGAGGAAGACGCGCTGGCCGGTCGCGTAGCGAAGCCCGGTCATCATCGCTTTATGATGCCCGAAGTTGCGCGACAGGTCCACCAACCGCACACGGGCATCAGCCTCGACCAGCCGGCGTGCCTGTGCGA
This sequence comes from Gemmatimonadales bacterium, assembly GCA_038228795.1. Classification (GTDB taxonomy): domain Bacteria; phylum Gemmatimonadota; class Gemmatimonadetes; order Gemmatimonadales; family Gemmatimonadaceae; genus JALZAE01. The sequence goes on along the minus strand of JBBROY010000015.1, from coordinate 28,136 downwards.
GCGAGTCGTCGGGCGAGCCGTCGTTCACGAGGATGATCTCGTAGTCACCGGCGCGATGCGCGACCGCGGTCACGCGGCGGTGAAAGTCAGTCAGGTACGGCGCCGAGTTGTAGAGCGTGGCGACGACCGACAGGGCAGGGCGGCTCGGCGTCATCGCAGCGTCTTCAGGTAGCTCGGCGCGTCATCGCCGACGCTGAACAGCAGATCGAGAATGCTCACGCCGTGCTCGAAGGGCGGGTACGGCTGTGGATACTCTCGGTAGTCATCGTAGTCCATGTACGACAACTCGATCCCGGCGTGCGCGAACAGCGGCTCGTCGATGTACGCGCGCGCCGCCGGCCCGCTGAGATAGTGTGTGGCCCCCGCCTGCCGGCAGAGATCGACGAGGCGTTCCGTCTTCCCCTCGGCGAGCCGGTAGTCCATGGACGAGCCGAGATGAGTGTCGATGCCGAGCAGGCCGCATACGGTGCGGAGAAAATGCGCGTTGATCTCGCTCAGCGACGTCATCGATCCCGCGCTCCGATACGCCTCCTCGATCGGCGCCTCGAAGCGCGCGAAACCTGGCGCCCGTCCGTAACTCTGCGTGATGGTCAGCCAGTGCACGCGCGCCCAATCGGCGTCGGCGACGAAGACGTCGCGAATCGCCTGGTGGAAGCGGCCCTTCACGACCACGGGAATCGTGAGCCATTCCACGCCGGCGGCGGTCTTGATCTTGTTGCGGTTTCGCCAATCGCGTCGCGTGTATTGCATGTCATCGTACAAGATGCACTCGTCGACGGAGTTGACGAGATCGAAATAGCCTTTCCACGGGATGTAGTTCGACTGGACGATCGCGACCCGCTTCTCAGGTCCCGTGGGTGCGGGTGCCGGCGTCAGCGGCGCGCTCGTCGATTCACCAGACATCGCTGTCCACCGCGACCTGCGGGACACCACGCGGGTCGAGCAATCCGGCGAGATAGTCACCGTAGCTGCTCCTGCCGAGCTCCCGCGCGAGCTGCCCGAGCTGCTCGCCATCGATGTATCCGAGGCGGAACGCGATTTCCTCGGGACAGCACACCTTGAGCCCTTGGCGCTTTTCGATCGTCTCGACGAAGCTCGATGCGCTCTGGAGACTCTCGTGCGTTCCGGTGTCGAGCCACGCCATGCCGCGCCCCAGCAGAAACACGCGCAATCGCCCTTGCCGCAGATACTCCCGGTTGACATCGGTAATCTCGTACTCGCCTCGCTCCGACGGACGGAGTGCGCGCGCGACGTCGAGCACCGTGTTGTCGTACAGATAGAGGCCGGTGACGGCGTAGTTCGAGACGGGAACGGCCGGCTTCTCGACGATATCGATCGCCTGGCCGTCGGCGTCGAGCTCCACGACGCCGTAGCGCTGCGGATCCCGCACATGATACCCGAACACGCGCGCGCCCACGTCGTGCCGCACCGCGGCGCGCATCAGCTCCTGCAGGCCGCGGCCATAGTAGATGTTGTCGCCGAGGATCAGCGCAACGGAGTCGTCGCCGACGAAGTCGCGCCCGATGACGAAGGCTTGCGCGAGACCATTCGGCGTCGGCTGCGCCGCATAGGCGAGCGAGAGGCCCCACTTGCGGCCATCGCCCAGGAGATCCTCGAAGCGGGGCAGGTCGGTCGGGGTCGAGATGATCAGGATCTCGCGCACTCCGGCGAGCATCAGCGTCGACAGCGGATAGTAGATCATCGGCTTGTCGAAGACCGGCAGGAGTTGCTTGCTGATGACGCGAGTGATCGGGTAGAGCCGGGTGCCCGAGCCGCCCGCGAGGATGATTCCCTTCACGCGGCACCCGTCGCGCCGGCTCCGAGGCCGACCCGCTCTCGGCGATAGCCGCCCGCCTGGACCGTCTCGCACCACGCGCCGTTCGCGAGATACCAGGCGACAGTGGCGCGCAAGCCGCTGTCGAACGTCTCTCGGGGCGCCCATCCGGTCTCGCGCCGGAGCTTCGTCGCATCGATCGCGTAGCGGAAGTCGTGGCCCGGCCGGTCGGCGACGAACTGGATCAGTGATTCGTGCGGGCCGATCGCGCCGCTGGGCGCCAGCTCGTCGAGCACGCCGCAGATGGCGCGCACCACCTCGAGGTTCGTGCGCTCGCTCGACCCGCCGACGTTGTATGTCTCGCCGGGCACGCCGGCGCGAAGCACGGCGGTGAGCGCGCGGGCGTGGTCATCGACGAAGAGCCAGTCGCGGACGTTGTCGCCGCGCCCGTAGACGGGGAGCGGTTGGCCGGCGACCGCGTTGAGGATCGTGACCGGAATGAGCTTCTCGGGAAACTGGTACGGCCCGTAATTGTTCGAGCAGTTCGTGACCAGACAGGGAAGGCCGTACGTCTCGTGCCACGCGCGCACCAGATGGTCGGAGCCGGCTTTTGACGCCGAGTACGGCGAGCGCGGAGCATATGGCGTGCGCTCATCGAATGCGCCCGACGCGCCGAGCGAGCCGAACACTTCGTCGGTCGAGACATGGAGGAAGCGAAACGCGTCGCGACGGGGGCGAGGGAGCGCGAGCCAGTGCCGCCGCGCCTCCTGCAGAAGGGTGAACGTGCCGACGACGTTCGTCTGCACGAACTCCGCAGGCGTGTCGATGGAGCGATCGACGTGCGATTCGGCGGCGAGATGGATGACGGCATCCACGTCGTAGTCGGCGAAGATGCGCCGGATGGCATCGGCATCGCAGATGTCGACGCGCTCGAACGCGTAGCGCGGATCGTCCGCCACGGGCGCCACCGACGCCAGATTGCCGGCGTAGGTGAGCCTGTCGACGTTGACGATCCGACACTCGGTTTCGGCAATGAGGTACCGGACGACGGCGGATCCGATGAAGCCGGCGCCGCCGGTGACCATCAGACACTGCCGCGCGCTCGCGCCGTGTTTCATGATACCGAAGCTAACCAGGCCCTGTAGAGAGACGCCAGACGATCGACGCCGAGCGGACGAGCCATCGTTTCGCGGGTATCGCACCGGTCGCACAACTCCCGCTTGCGCGAGAGCTTGCGAACTCCATCGTCGCTTGAATCGACACCGAGCCGAGATTAGCTTCCCGCTAGTTCGATGGCTGGCTCTCACGTGCGTTTGTCGGGGCCGTTCGCGGTTGACGGAACGCCTGGCGAGGTCACCCAGGCAGCTTTCGCATCGTCGCGCCGCGACGATCCTCGTCACTCGATTTCCGAGCAATGTCCACCCATAAAGATTTGTCGAACCGGATCGCGCGGCGGGACGTCGTTTGCGGCGTCATCGGGCTCGGGTATGTCGGGTTACCGCTCGCGGTGGAGATGGCGAAGGCCGGCCTCTCCGTGATCGGCTTCGAAAAAGCGGCGCGCGTGGCCGAGCTGGTCAATCGCGGCGAGAGCCACATCGCCGATGTGGCGGACAAAGACGTCGCGGCACTCACTCGGGCGGGCAAGCTCGAGGCGACCCTCGACATGGCGCGGCTCGCCGAGTGCGACGTCATCTCGATCTGCGTCCCGACGCCGCTCGGGAAGACGAAGGACCCCGACATGTCGTACGTCCTCGCCGCCACGGAGGCGGTGGCCGCGGCGCTCAGGCCGGGCCAGTTGATCGTGCTCGAGTCGACCACGTATCCGGGAACGACGCGCGAGTTCATGCTCCCCAAGCTGGGCGGGGCGAGCATGACCGTCGGCGAGGACTTCTTCCTCTGTTTCTCGCCCGAGCGTGTCGACCCGGGCAACGCAAAGTGGCACACGAAGAACACGCCGAAGGTGCTCGGCGGCGTCACGGCGGCGTGCACCGCGCTCGGCGCGCAGCTGTACTCGTTGTTCATCGAGGAAGTCGTGCCCGTCAGCTCACCGGAGGCGGCGGAGCTGACGAAGCTTCTGGAAAACACCTTCCGGATGATCAACATCGCGCTCGTGAACGAGATGGCGGTGATCTGCGACAAGCTCGGCGTGAGTGTATGGGAGGTCATCAACGCCGCGGCGACGAAGCCGTTCGGCTTCATGAAATTCACGCCCGGCCCCGGACTCGGGGGGCACTGCATCCCCCTCGATCCGCACTACCTCGCGTGGAAGATGCGCACGCTGCACTACAAGACGCGCATGATCGAGCTGGCCGAAGAGATCAACACGTCCATGCCGGCGTTCTGGGTCGCCAAGCTTCAGGACGCGCTCAACGACATGGGCAAGGCGATCAACGGATCGAAGCTGCTCGTGCTCGGCGTGGCGTACAAGAAAGACATCGACGATCTTCGCGAATCGCCCGCGCTCGAGGTGCTCGATCTGTTGGTGACCAAAGGCGCGACGGTTCAGTATCACGACCCGTACGTGCCCGAGATCGTCGACGATGGCCACACGCCGGCTGGAGCGGTCGGGCGTTCGGTGGCTCTCACCGACGCCCTGCTGTCGTCGGTCGATGCGGTGATGGTCGTGACGGACCATTCGGCGATCGACTATCAGCGCGTGTGCGAGCTGGCGGCGATCGTGATCGACACGCGCAACGCGTGCGGAGTCCGGAGCCGGACAACGGCCGGTGCGCCGTTCGCTCGGCCCGTTCACGCCTGACGAACGACGGCGAGGTGAAGAGTCGGTCGACGCCGGCGTCGACATCGCGGGTTGCCGCCGAGCGCAAGGCTCCGCTGAGCGAGATCGTGATCGACGGCTCGGTGCCCTGGAAACGATGGTGGGTCGATCTCGTCGAGTATCGCGGCGCGCTCAAGAGCCTGATGTGGCGCAACCTGCGCTCGCGCTACAAACAGGCCGCGTTGGGGGCCGCGTGGGCGCTGCTCCAGCCGGCGCTCCAGGTCGGTGTGTTCACCGTCGTCTTCGGCATGTTGGCCCGTATTCCAGTCGGCGATGTCCCCTATCCGCTGTTCGCGCTGGCCGGCCTGCTGCCGTGGAATATTTTTGCGAAGATCACCACGGAGGGCGCGGTGAGCCTGGTGACGAACCAGCAACTGGTCACCAAGCTGTTTTTCCCGCGCATCTATCTCGTCCTCGCCGTCGGCGCATCGGCGCTGCTCGACGCCGCCGTCACACTGCTGCTGCTCGCCGCGCTGCTCGCCTGGTATCATGTCGTGCCCGGCTCGAGCATCGTCCTGATGATTCCGGCGCTCGCCGGCGTCATCGTGCTGTCGTACGGATTCGCCGCGCTCCTGGCGGCGATCAACGCGCGCTGGCGCGATGTCCAGCATGCCGTTCCGTTTCTGCTCCAGGTCGGGCTGTTCATCACGCCGGTGATCTACCGCAACAGTCTGTTGCCCGAACGGTGGCGCTGGGTGCTCGCGCTCAATCCGTTGACGGGCTTCATCGAGGTCTTTCGCGCGGCGGCGCTCGGCCTGCCGCTGCCGGAGGCACGAGTGCTGTACCTCTCGCTCGCCTCGAGCGCCGCGGTGATCCTCGTCGGCGTCTGGAGTTTTACGCGCGCCGAGGCCACCGTGGTGGACATCGCGTGAGCCGCACCGTCGTCGACAGCGAGCGGCTGTCGAAGCGCTATTCGATTCCGCGTCCCGATCGGCCGCGGTTCGCCGACTATCTGCGGCGGCCCGCCGCCTCGTTCCGCGCACCGCGCTCGATGCCGATCGACGCGCTGCGCGAGGTGAGCTTCACGGTCGAGGAAGGTGAGGTCTTCGGCATCATCGGTCGCAATGGCGCGGGCAAGAGCACGCTCCTCAAGGTCCTCGCGCGCATCACCACGCCGAGCAGCGGGCGCGTGACGATGCGCGGACGCGTCGCGAGTCTGCTCGAGGTCGGCACCGGGTTCCACCCCGATCTGACGGGACGAGAAAACGTCTACTTGAACGGGATGCTTCTCGGGATGGCGTCGCGCGACGTGGACCGCGCGTTCGACGCCATCTGCGAGTTCGCCGGCATCGGCCCCTACATCAACGTGCCGATCAAGCGCTACTCGAGCGGCATGCAGCTCCGGCTCGCGTTCGCGGTCGCCGCGCACCTGGCGGCGGACACGATGATCATCGACGAGGTGCTCGCCGTCGGCGACGCCGAGTTCCAGCGCAAGTGTCTCGGCGCCATGCGCGACGTGAGCACACGGGGCCGTACGACGCTGTTCGTCAGCCACAACATGAACGCGGTGGAGTCGCTGTGCTCGCGCGTGATGTGGCTGGACGACGGCATGGTGCGCATGACGGGCGACGCCGAGCACGTGATTCGAGCCTATCTCGCGTCGGGTGCGGCGACGGCGGATAGCCCCGGCGCGCGCGTGGTATTCGGCGCTACGGGACGGGGCGGCGGCTTCACGGTGGGGGGTGGCCGCCTCGAAACGGCCACCTTCGCGCGCGAGGGCCCGGATGTCGGCCGCGATCCGTGGCAGGTGTCCTTCGGCGAGCGGTTCGCCATCGACCTCGAGTTCAGCCTCGACCGTGCGGACCCGGGGCTCGTCATCGGCATGGGCTTTCGCAACGACCGCGGCGATGATGTGCTGACGAGCCACTCGTGCGACCGGGGGGACGTGTCGTGGCCCGAGGGCGGCCGCCGGGGCGTCGCGCGCGTTTGGATCGATCAGCCGTGGCTAAGGCCCGGCCGCTACACGCTCGAGGTGGCGATGCTCACGGGGACGCAGCTCATCGACATCGTATCCGATGCGATCGCGCTGGTCGTCGAGGAGCAATCGGTCCGCGGCGCGCCGCCGATCGCGCTCAAGAAAGGGCCCGTGTCGCCGGTGTGGCGATGGACGATGGAGGAGCGGTGAGCCCGTGCCGGTGATCTCGGTCGTCGTGGCGACGTACAACCGGCGTCCGCTGCTCGAGCGCGCCCTGGCCAGCGTGGCGCAGCAGACGGAGCGCGACTGGGAGTGCCTCGTCTGCGATGACGGCTCATCCGATGACACCGTCGCGTACGTGTCCGCGCTCGCCGAGCGCGATCCGCGCTTTCGTCTCGTACCGGGTCCTCGCCATGGCCGACCGTCGGGGCCCCGGAACCGCGGCATTCGCGAGGCGCGCGGCGAGTGGATCGCGCTGCTCGACGATGATGACCTGTGGCACCCCGCGAAGCTGGAATGTCAGCTGCGCGCCGCGCTCGCCCAACCATGTGACGCCGTGTCGACGCGGTTCGAGTTCTTTCGCGACGCGAATGGACCGCCGGCGTTCGTCGAGGTTCACGGCTTGCCCGAGCGGGCCGAGCCGCTGGCGTTGACGCACGTGCTCCTGCTGCGGCAGCCCTATCCGTGCACGCCCTCGAACATGATTCGCCGCGCGGCTCTCCTCTCCGCCGGCGCGTTCGACGAGGGCGCGGAGTACCGCGCCGTCGAGGACTACGACCTGTGGTGCAGGCTCGTAGCGCGACCCGGATTCGTGTTCCTCATGCTCGATGGCGACGCGTTGACGTTGGCGCGCGATGAGGGTGACGACTCCATCTCGAACTGGACCCTGCCGTTGAAACCCGACGCCATCCGGCAGCGGTGGGCGTCGCTGGAAATTCTTACGCGCACGACGGCGGCAAACATCTCGCTGTTGCGCGGGTCCGACAGAGCCGCAGTCATCGACGCCGCCGTCTCCGGCGCCGACGATTGCGCTGCGCGCTCATACCAGGTCGGCTGGCGCTCTGTGTCCGTGCGGGCGTACGCGATCGCGTGCACCCTCTCGCTGCTCTCGCGCGATGTGCCGGGCGCGCTCAGGCGTCTGAGCCGCGCGATTCGCTTCGGTCTGTTCGGCGCGGTTCGCGCGCGCGCCGAGATGCCCGCGACGGTCGGGCCGCTCGCGCGCGCGTCGATGCGGAACACCATGACGCTCCTGCGGCAGTGTCTATTTCCGGCACGTCCGATAACTTCCTCGACATCCCTTTCTTCGTGACCGCATGCGCAACCTGATCACGGGCGGTGCCGGATTCATCGGAAGCCACCTGGCCGAGCATCTGTTGGCGAACGGCGAAGAGGTGGTGGTGTGGGACGATCTGTCCACCGGCCGCATTACCAATCTGCATCGATGTCTCCGGCGTCCGGGCTTCAAGTACATCATCGGCGACTTCACCAAGGATCCGTCGTTCGAGCAATACGTCGCCGGCGTGGACGTGGTCTACCATCTCGCCGCCGCGGTGGGGGTCCAGCTCATCGTCAACGATCCGGTGCGCACGATCGAGACGAACATCGTCGGCACCGAAGTGGCGCTCCGCGCATCGGCGAAATTCGGCAAGCGCATCTTCGTGGCGTCGACCAGTGAGGTCTACGGCAAGGGCACCAAGATCCCGTTCAGCGAAGACGACGACGTGCTCTACGGCGCGACCTCCAAGCGCCGCTGGAACTACGCGATCTCGAAGGCGGTCGACGAATTTCTGCTGCTCGCGTATCACGAATCGCACGCGCTCCCGGGCGTGATCGGCCGCCTGTTCAACACGGTGGGTCCGCGGCAGGTGCCGCACTACGGCATGGTGATCCCGCGATTCATCCAGCAGGCGAAGGCGAACGCGCCCCTCACGGTCTACGGCGACGGCACCCAACGGCGATGCTTCGGTCATGTGCTGGACATCGTGCCCGCTATCCACAAGCTCACGCACACCGACGCGGCGTTGGGGCAAGTCGTCAACCTCGGCACCGACCAGGAAATCAGCATGCTCGAATTGGCGAAGATGATTCGCGCCCGTTTGAGCTCGAGCTCGGAGATTCAGTTCGTGCCGTACGACGTCGCCTACCGGCCGGGCTTCGAGGACATGGAGCGGCGCGTGGCCGACATCACGAAGGCGAAGCGGCTGATCGGCTTCGCGCCGGCACGCACGCTCGGCGACGTCATCGACGACATCCTCGCCGACGAAGCCGGGTGAGCGTGCCGAGGACTGACGCGCCAGTGACGACGACGCCCGTGGTGGACGCGGCGCCGCGCCGCGGCCGGCCGCGATGGCTGATGCCTGTGATAGGCATCCTCATCAGCGCGGCGGCGCTGGCGATGGTGCTACGCAGCGTCGATTGGTCGCGGACGTCATCGACGTTGCGCGGCGTCGACCCCTGGCTGCTCGTCGCCGGCGCGCTCGTCGGCCAACTCGGCACGCTGCTGTTCGCCGCGCGGTGGCGCGGACTGCTGGCCGAGCACGTGACGCTGCCGGTGCCGACCGGGTACGCGTTCATCATGATCGGCTACTTCGCGAATTCTGTCTTGCCGCTTCGGCTGGGTGATGTCGCGCGCGCGGCGCTCCTCGGCCGGCGCTTTCGCGTCAGCGCGACGGTGGTGCTGGGAAGCATCGCGCTCGAGCGCGTGCTCGACGTGGTGACGCTGCTGCTGTTCGCGGTCGCGCTCGCCGCGTTCGTGCCTCTCCCCGCGCAGGCGCGGTTCAGCGTCGCATTCATCGGCGCCGGGGGCATCGTCGCGCTCCTCGCGATGATTCTGGTCGCCCGGAACCCGAGCGTCCTCGACGCGCTGCACCGGCGATTTCCGCACGTCCCGGGATTCTCCCGGCTGCTCGGCGCGGACGGCATCGTTCGTCGCTTGATCGCGGGGCTCGGCGCCTTGCACGATGGGCGCCGGCTGGCGATCGCCGCCGTTTTGTCGCTGGCCTCCTGGGCCGTCGTCGGGGTGTCGATCGGAATCTGGCTGGCGGCATTTCATCTCGCCGTGCCCTGGTACGCGTCGGCCGGCGTGCTCGCCGTCACGAATCTGGGTGGCGCCATCCCGACCACACCGGGAGCCATCGGCGTCTACGATTACCTGGCGACGTACGCGGTGGCGATTTGGGTTCACGACAAGAGCGCGCCGTTGGCGTACGCGTTCGGAACTCACGTGCTGACTCTCGTGAGCAACCTGGTGCTCGGCGCGGCATGCCTCGCGCGGCAGCACGTGTCGCTCACGACGCTCGCCAGCGAGATGCCCGCGGGGGAGGCGTGACGGTGCGCTACGTCGTGACGGGCGGGGCCGGCTTCATCGGATCGCACCTGGTGGCGACGTTGGCCGAGCGCGGCGATGACATCGTGGTGTTGGACGATTTTTCCACGGGCCATCGGGCGAACCTCGCGCCGTGGGCCGATCGCATCACCGTCGTCGAGGGAAGCGTCACGGACCCCGAGGCGTGCGCGCGCGCCATGCGCGGCGCGGACTACGTGCTGCACCAAGCGGCGCTGCCATCCGTGCCGCGTTCGATCATCGATCCCGTGGCATCGCACGCGGCGAACGCGACCGGTACGCTGAACGTGCTGGTGGCCGCGCGGGACGCGAAGGTGAAACGCGTCATCTACGCATCGTCGTCGTCCGTCTACGGCGATACGCCCGAGCTGCCCAAACGAGAGACGATGGTGCCGCGCCCGCGCTCGCCGTACGCGGTGGCCAAGCTGGCGGGCGAGCAATACTGTCATGCCTTCTGGCAGAGCTATGGACTCGAGACGGTGGCGCTGCGCTACTTCAACGTGTTCGGGCCGCGCCAGGATCCGAACTCACCCTACAGCGGCGTGGTCGCTCGATTCCTGACGAGCGCCGCGCGTGGTGAAGCGCCGACGATCACCGGCGACGGCGAGCAGACGCGCGACTTTACCTATGTCGCCAACGTGGTGGCCGCCAACCTGCTCGCCTGCTCGGCGGTTGGCGCGGAAGGTGTCGCGTGCAACATCGGATTCGGCGGCCGCGTCTCGCTCAACGAGCTCTGGTCGCGCGTGCGCGCGATCACCGGCGCGACGGCGTCTCCGGTGTACGGTCCGCCGCGCGCGGGCGACGTGCGCGATTCCCTCGCCGCGCTCGATCGCGCGCGCGAAATGCTCGGCTATGAACCGAGCGTGACGCTCGACGAGGGGATCGCGCTCACCGCGGCCCACCTCGCGGCGCCGAGCGCACCGTGAGCGGCGCACTGGGCGCGCGACCGCTCGTCTGGGTCGTTACCGAGTGCTTCCCGCGGCCTGGCCGGTTGACGCATTGCGCCTTCGCGCATCGCCAGCTGGTGGGAGTGGCGGGTGCGGGGTGGGACGTCGAAGTGTTCATTCCCAACGGCTGGTACCCCTCGGTTGCGTGGCGCGCCGCGAGCGGGTGGCGCGCCGCTCGCGAAGTGGCCGTGCCTCGCGGATGGCGCGTCGGGGAGATTCCAGTGTCCGATCTCTCCTACCAGAATCGCGTCCCGAGCCGACTCAACCGGCCGCTCGATGCCACGGCGCGCGTCGCACAGGCGCTGCGCCGGCGCATCGAAGCGGCCGAGCGCAAGCCGGACATTCTGCTGGTGCAGTTCGCGCTTCCTTATGGAGATTCGGTTCGCGCCGCCGCGGCGGCGGCGCGCATTCCGTACGCGGTACACCTGCGCGGTGACGACGTCTGGATCTGGCCGCACGAGAGCGTGACGAAGATGGACCGCTTCGTCCGCACCGTCCGCGACGCCGCGTTGGTGCTCGGCGTGTCGCGCGCGATGCTCGACGAGGCGGAGCGCTTGGCGGGACCGATCGAGACGCGCGCGGTGGTCGCGAACGGCATCGATCTGGCGCACTTCGCGCCGGTGCGGTCCGAGAGCGAGCGCGGCGAAGCGCGCGCGCGGTTCGGCATCGCGACCGGCGAACTGACGTTGGCGATGGTGGCGCCCGCGATCGCCGGCAAGGGATGGCTCGATCTCTTCGATGCCCTGGGCCGGTTGCCGATCGAGCCGGTGACGATCCTCGGCGCCGTGGCGATGCTGCCGGATCCGCTCGACCTGGAGCGGGAGGCGCGCCACCGCACGCCGCGAACGCGCCTCGCGCTCCATCGCAGCGTGACCGGCGCCGATGTCGCGGCGATGTATCACGCGGCGGATGCCTTCGTGCTTCCATCGCATTCCGAGGGGATGTCGAACGCCGTGCTCGAAGCGATGGCGGCCGGCCTGCCGGTGGTGACTACGCGAGTCGGCGGGCACGATGAAGCGATCGAGGACGGGATCGATGGCGCGCTCGTGCCGGCGAAGGATGTGGTGTCACTGCGCACGGCGCTCGCCCGCGTGCTCGCCGACGCATCGCTTCGCGCGAGGTGGGGACGGGCGGCGCGCGCGCGCGCCGAGTCGATCGGCGACTCGCGGGCCGCGGGTCAGCGGCTCGCGGCACTGCTCGATGGCGCGTGCCGCGGCGCAGTACCGCCGTCGCTCGCCGCGGCCGATCCATACGCGCGCGCGATGGTCGCGCCCGTTGGAGCGCACGCGTAAATGTGCGGCGTCGGTGGGATCGCGGCACGGCCAGGCGTGGAGCTGGATCGTGCGACGCTCGACCGCATGCACGAGCGCCTCGCGTGTCGCGGTCCCGACGGGCCGGGCGAGTGGGTGCGCGATGGCATTGCCCTCCTTCACAGCCGGCTCTCCATCATCGACCTGTCGAGCGCGGGCGCGCAGCCCATGTGGAACGAAGATGGCACGATCGGCGTGGTCTTCAACGGCGAGATCTACAACTTCGCGAGTCTGCGCGCGGAGCTCATGGGGCGTGGGCATCGGTTTTCGTCGGCCACGGACACCGAGGTGATCGTGCACCTCGTCGAAGAGCGCGGCGTCGGCGCGGCACTCGATGCGTTGCGCGGAATGTTCGCGCTCGCGTTGGTGGATGTGCGCGTCGCCGGCGATGCTGTGGTCTATCTCGCGCGCGACCGGCACGGCATCAAGCCGATGGTCTACGCGACGCTGGCGGACCGCGTCGTGTTCGGCAGCCAGACCTCGGTGGTGTTGGCGGACTCCGACGTCTCGCGCGAACTGTCGCCCGAGGCGGTCGCGCGGTACCTGACGTGGGGATTCGTTCCCTCGCCCGCGAGCGTCTTTCGCGCCGTGCACAAGCTCCCGCCCGGTCACCTGTTGGAGATCCGGGGTGGCGCGATCGTCGCCGCGCGCTCCTTTGCCGGCGCGGCGCCGCTCTCGCGAGTGGTTGCCGAGGCGCAGGCCACAGCGGTCGTGCGCGAGACGCTGATGGCCGCAGTGCGTCGGCATCTGGTCGCCGACGTCCCCGTCGCCGCGCTGCTCAGCTCCGGGATCGACTCGAGCCTGGTCACCGTGATGGCGGCATCAGATCATCCGAGCTTCACGGCGTACACGGCGACCACGCCCGGGTTTTCTCTCGACGAGCTCGCGGATGCTCAGGTGCTGGCGTCGGAGCGCGGGGTGGTGCTCAAGCCGGTGGTCGTGCCGCACGATGAGTTCTCGCCGGAGATCTTCGACGCGGTGGGTGCGGCGCTCGATGAGCCCCTCGCGGTCGCGAGCGCGGTCAGCCTCTTCCGCCTGTTCGGCGCCATCGCGGGAGAGGCCACGGTCGTGCTCAGTGGCGATGGAGCGGACGAGCTGTTCGGGGGCTACGACCGGCACGATCCTCTTCCGGTGTTGCCGATGTGGGCGGCGACGCCGCGTCGCGCCGCCCTGGTGCGCCGCACGTTCGAGTTGGTGTCGAAGCTCATTCCGATCGGCGCGCTGACGCGACGCGCGACGGTCGCGGCGGACGTCGAGCGCGCGCGGAGTCGTCACGACTCGGACCGCTACATGGCGCGCGTGCGATGGGTGTCCGCGGAGGCGGCGCGCACGCTCGTTCCGCCGGCAGGCGCCGCGGCGATCGACGACGACACATTGCTGCGCGATGCGCGGCGGGTGTGGGACGCCGCCGGCGACGCGAGCGCGCTCGAGCGCATGCTCGCCGTGGATCGTCACACCTCGCTCGTCGACGAGATGTTCGCCAAGGTGGACGGCATGTCGATGGCCCACGGGATCGAAGTACGGGTGCCTTTCCTGGACGATGCGATGGTCGAGCTGTCGTCGCGGCTGCCCGCGACGTCGAAGCGGCGCAACGGTCGCGGCAAGGCCGTTTTGCGCGATGTCCTTGCCGAGCTCGGGCTTCAGCGGGCAGCGGCGTTGCCGAAACGCGGTTTCAACGCGCCGTATCTCGACTGGATGGCGCATCCGGACGCGGCGGGGCACCTCCGCGCGCGCCTGAACGATCCCGCACTTCGGCACGCGCTGGCGTCGGTGCTCGACTTGGATGCGGTGACGTCGCTGCTCGATGCCCCGCGACCGTGGTCCGTGGAAACGGGCCGGCTGGCGTTCGCGCTGACGATGCTCACGTCATATCTCGCGGCTCGGCTCGTGGTTGACGGCTCCGTCGTCGGCCCGTGCACCGTGACGTGAGCATCCCGGCGGCGGTCGACGCCACCGGTTCGAACGTTGGCGCGTCAGGCGGTGCCGGCCGGTATGCCGTCGTGCATCTGGTCGTCCAGGAATTCGACAAGGATTTGATCGGACCGCAGGTGATCGACGGGCTCGCCTGGCAGCTCGAAGCGGGTGGAGATGGAGCGCCGGCGGCGGCCGCGGTCCTGCTGCTGGAGCCCGCGCGCGTCGCCCTCACGCGGCGCGCGCGCGAACGCGCGCGCGCACTGCGCGCCCGCGCCGCAAAGATCGATGTGCGTCTCGCGCCATTCGTCGGCCGGCTCGGCATCGAGACGAGCGCGCGATGGATCGCCCCGATCGTCAGGACGCTCGCACAGGGACGCCCCCTCGTGCTGCATTGCCGGACGGAATCCGCCGTACCGTGGGCGGTCGCGCTGCGCGCGCGCCTGGGCGTCGCGGGGATCGTCCTCGATGTGCGTGGCGCGTGGCCCGAGGAGATGCTGCTCGCGCGCGGCATCGACGACAGTGGACGCGCGGACGGTCCGATGCGCGTCGCGTACGATGCCGAGATCGCGCGACTGCTCGCCGCGGCCGAGAGCGCCGGTGCGGTCCTGGCCGTGTCGGATGGACTGATCGACTGGCTGCATTCCATCGGCGTTCGGCGGAGCATTGCCCGCGTGCCGTGCTGCGGCGCGGATGGGGCGTGCGATGATGCGACGCGCGCGCGCGTGCGGGCCGAGCTCGGCGTGAGCGACAAGCTCGTGCTGGTTTACGCCGGCACCATCGCCCCGTACCAGGACGTCGACGAAGGATTCGCCCGCTTCGCCGCGCTGGCGGCTCAGGACGCCGATGTGCACGTGTTGTGTTTGACGCCGGATGTCGAGCGCATGCGTGCGTCGCTTGCTCGCGCCGGACTGCCCGCCGGGCGCTCGACCGTCCTCTCCGTCGACCAGACGGCGGTGGCGCGCCATCTCTGCGCCGCCGACGCCGCCTTTCTCCTGCGCAGAAGCAACCGCGTGAATCAAGTGTCGTCGCCGATCAAGTTCGCCGAGTACCTTGCCAGCGGCGTGCCGGTCGTCGTCTCCCGGATGCGCGGCGGGTGGGACCCCGAGCGGCTCGTCGAAGGCTCGGCAGCCGGAGTGGTCGTCGACTGGTTCGACGAGGGCGCGGCGCGGGCCGGCGTGGCGGACGCCGTCATCGCGACGATTCGCGCGAGCGGCGCGCTCATGCGGCGGCGCGCGCGCGCGCTGTACGAGCGGGAATTTCGCTGGTCGAGCTACACCGGCGTGGTGCGCGCGGCGTACATTCAGTCGCTTCAGGCGGCGGTGACGCGGTCACCAGGAGCGGTCGAGTGAGGGGAGGCCGAGCAAAAGAGTCTCGCGGAATCCGGCTGGTGCTCGTCGGCTGCGGGCGCATCAGCGAGCGTCACTTTGACGCGATTGCCGTACATCCGCAGCTCGAGCTCGTCGCGGTGTGCGACGAGGTCCCGGAGCGGGCGCGGATCGCCGGCGAACGCACCGGCGCCCCGTCGTACACCAGCTACGCCGCCATGCTGGAGCGCGCGGAAGCCGACGTGGCTGTGATCTGTACGCCGAGCGGATTGCATCCGAAGCACGGCATCATGGCCGCTGAGCGCGGCCTGCACGTCATCACCGAGAAGCCGATGGCGACGCGGCTCGAGGAAGCCGATGCGCTCGTGCACGCGTGCGACGAAGCCGAGGTACAGCTGTTCGTCGTCAAACAGAACCGCCTCAATCCATCGATCGTCTTGCTCAAGGATGCCATTGACCGGCATCGCTTTGGGCGCATCTATCTGGCCAACACGACCGTGCGCTGGCAGCGCCCGCAATCGTACTACGATGCGGCGCCCTGGCGGGGCACGTGGGAATTCGACGGCGGCGCGTTCATGAATCAGGCGAGCCACTACGTGGACATGATCCAATGGCTGTGTGGCCCAGTCGAGACGGTGAGCGCGAAGACCGCGACACTCGGGCGGCACATCGAGAGCGAAGATACGGGCGTCGCGACACTGCGCTTCCGCGACGGTGGCCTCGGCGTCATCGAAGTGACCATGCTCACCTATCCGAAGAACCTCGAGGGCTCGATCGCCATCCTTGGCGAGAAGGGCACGGTGAAGGTCGGCGGTACAGCGCTCAATCGCATCGAGCAGTGGGAGTTCGCCGAGTATGATGATGCCGATCGCCAAGCCGAGGCGTTGCGAGTCGCGCCCGATCCGCTGTCCGTCTACGGCAGCGGCCACCGGCCATACTATGAGAATGTCGCGAAAGTGTTGCGGGGCGAGGCGGCGGCGGATACCGACGGCCGCGAGGGACGTAAATCGCTGGAGCTCATCCTCGGCATTTACGAATCGGCACGCACCGGACGCGAGGTGTCGCTGCCGCTGCGCACCTTTGTCCGCGAGAGCGCGCCGGCATGAGCGGGGCGCTGGCGTCGCAGATGCGCGATCGGGACGGCGGCTGGCAACTCCACGAGTCGAGCTACGTCGACGACGGGGCGAGCATCGGCGCCGGCACGCGAGTGTGGCATTTCTGCCACGTGATGGCCGGCGCGGTGATCGGCGAGCGGTGCAGCCTCGGCCAGAACGTGGTCGTGATGCCGGGCGTGCGGCTCGGCAACAACGTGAAGGTGCAGAACAACGTGAGCATCTACGAAGGGGTCGAGTGCGAGGACGATGTCTTCCTCGGTCCGTCGATGGTGTTTACCAACGTCACCAACCCGCGAAGCCACGTTTCGCGCAAGCACGAGTATCGTCGTACACTGGTTCGCCGCGGCGCGTCCATCGGCGCCAACGCGACGATCGTTTGCGGATACACGCTCGAGGAATACGCGTTCGTGGCGGCCGGCGCCGTGGTGACGAAGAACGTTCCGGCGTTCGCGCTCGTGGCGGGTGTACCGGCGCGCACGATCGGATGGATGTGCCGCTGCGGTGAGCGACTGGATCTGCCCGCCGCGCTCGATTCCGACGGCGTGGCGCGCTGTGCCAGCTGTGGCGAGACCTATCGCGTCGCCGGCGGTCGGATGACGCCCGGGTCGGAGCCGTAGCGCGGATGTGCGGCATCCTTGCCGTCATTCGCGACGCGAGCGCGCCCGCGGCCGCGACCACGGCGCCGCTCGTGGTGGCGACGCACGAGGTGCGGCATCGCGGTCCGGACGACGAGGGCTACATGCTCTGGCATCCGGGCGCGCATCCGGCGTTGTGCGCCGGTCCCGAGACCGCTCGCGCCACGCGGGACGTGCACAGGCTGCCGGCGCTCCCGACGCACGCGCCGTGGCGCGTCGGCTTCGGCCACCGCCGCCTGTCGATCGTCGATCTGTCGCCCGCGGGTCACCAGCCGATGATGCACCTCGCCACCGGACTCACGGTTGGCTACAACGGCGAGATCTACAATCACGTGGAGTTGCGGGCCGAGCTCGAGCGATTGGGTCACGTATTCGCGTCGCACTGCGATACGGAAGTGTTGCTCGTCGCCTGGGCCCAATGGGGTCCGGCGTGCCTGCAGCGCTTGAACGGGATGTTCGCTTTCGTGCTGCTCGATCCGCGCGATGGCGGAACGGTGCACGTGGTGCGCGATCGCTTTGGCGTGAAGCCGCTGTACTGGGCGCGGGTGGGTGGCTCTCTCGTCTTCGCGTCGGAGATCAAACAGATTCGGGCGATGCCGGGATTCGCGCCGCGGCTCGATCGGGCGACGGCGGCGGACTACCTCGGCGCCGGATTGCTCGACGTCACCGCCCATACCTTCGACGCGAACATCCGCCAGCTGCTCGGTGGCGAGCGCGCGGTCGTCTCGCTCGGATCGGCCGCGACCGAGCCGCGAATCGAGCGATGGTATGCGCTCTCCGCGCGGCCGTTCGACGGAACGGCCGCGGACGCGGCGCTCGGCTTCGCAGAGCTGCTCGGCGACTCGGTGCGGCTGCGGCTGCGCGCCGACGTGCCCGTCGGATCGTGCCTGTCCGGCGGCCTGGACTCTTCGGCGATCGTCTGCCTGGCGGAGCGGGTACTGGCGCACGGAGGTGCTCACGAGGGTCAAGTGACCGTCACGGCGCGCTTCGCTGACCCGCGCTTCGACGAATGGAACTACGCCCGCCAGGTCATCGAGCGATCGGGCGCGCGATCGGTGGAGGTGTGGCCGGCCGTGGAGGAGCTCGAACGCGATCTCGACGAACAGCTCTGGTACATGGACGAGCCCTTCGGCTCGACAAGCCAGTTCAGCCAATGGCGCGTGTTCGCGGCGGCGAAGGAGGCCGGACTCACCGTCATGCTCGACGGTCAGGGGAGCGACGAACAGCTCGCCGGATATCCCGGCACCGACGCAGCGCTCTACGCCGGTCTCCTGCGGCGCGGGCGCGTCGGTGAGCTCGCGGGTGAGATGCGCGCGTTTGGGCGACGCCACGGCCGATGGCCTAGCGCGCAGCTGCTCCTCGGGGCGCGCACCGCCTGGCCGATGCTCGATCGAATCGTTCCGGCACGGCTGCGCGCGGCGCCTACCGTGCCTGCATGGGTGGGCACCAGTGACACGAACGTGGGATCGCGCCCGGTGATGGAGCTCGCGCGCGAGCTGGAACAGCAGACGCTCGCCACGTCGCTGCCGGTGCTGCTGCGCTATGAGGATCGGAATTCGATGGCGCGCTCGATCGAATCGCGCGTGCCGTTCCTCGATTATCGGCTCGTCGAGTTCGTCCGCGGGCTTCCGGACGAGAGCAAGGTGCGCCGGGGCGTCACCAAAGTCGTGTTGCGCGACGCCATGCGGGGCATCGTGCCGGATGACGTGCTGGATCGGCGTGACAAGATGGGATTCGTCACGCCGGAGGAGACCTGGCTTCGCGAGTCGGCGACCAGCTGGTTCCGCGCCGCGATCGCCGATTCGATGGCGGCCGCCGGCGATCTCGTGGTCGCGCGCGGAGCGGGCCAGATGGTCGAGGATGTGATTCATGGGCGCGCGCCGTTTTCGTTCGCGCCGTGGCGCATACTTTGTTTCGGGCGATGGCTGCGCCAGGCTGGCTACGAGGACGCCCGGGTGATGCGGGATGGGGCGGCATATGCCGCGCGCTGAGCTGCCGCCCGTCGCGTTCCTCTGTCACCCGTACCATCGCGGCGGTGTCACGCGCTGGATGGCGGACGCGGCGATCGAATGGGTGACGCGCGGCGGAACGGCGTGGTTCGTCGCGCCCGTTCCGCGTGAGCCGTTCCCGAGTGGTGGCGGGCGGCCCACGCTGGCCGAGCTGTTCGACGGCGTCTCTCCAGCCCCGCGTCTGGTCACGCCGCCCGTGGGTTTCTCGTTCGAGCTCGGCACCTCGGCCTTTCGCGCGACGACCTATGCGCGGGCCGTGCGTGGTGGCGTACCTCCAGGTACGCCCGTCGTCGTCTCCGATGATCCTTCGGTCTGGAGCGCCGCGGCGTCGCTGACGGATAGGCATCCGTTCGTCGGAGTGTTGCATAGCGACGAGGACGCCTATTACGAGCTCGCGACTCGTCACGGCGATTCCGCCGCGGCGCTCGTGTGCGTCTCGCGACGGATTCAACGCCGGGTGATGACACTGGGGCTCGCGGTGCAGCAGGTGGCGACGATTCCGTGCGGCATCGTACTCGCCGACGAGGCCGTGCCTCGCTCGGGCTCACGCATCGCGCGCCTCGCGTGGGTGGGGCGGATCGAAGAAGGGCAGAAGCGGGTCAGCGATCTGGTTCCGATCGCGAGTCGGCTGCTCGCGGCCGGCTTCGATTTTCACCTCGACATCATCGGCAGCGGACCCGATAGCTCCGAGCTACGCGCCGACGTCGACCGCGCCGGGCTCGGCGAGCACGTCACCATGCACGGGTGGATGGAGGCGGCGCGCGTGCGCGAGCACATGCGCCGCGCCGACGTGCTCCTCATGCCGTCGAATTTCGAGGGACAGTCCGTTGCGCTCATGGAGGCACTCGCCGAGGGATGCGGCGCGGTCGCCTCGCGCGTCAGCGGCGTGGAGGACCTGGAGAGCTTTCCGATCGCCAGCCGCTGCTTGCGGCTGTTCGACGTCGGCGATGTAGACGCGGCGACGCGCGCGGTGCTCGACCTGCTTGCCGTCGACGCACGCCAGCGGACGGAGGCAGCCAGACAGCTGGCGCAGTCGGAGTTTTCGATCGAAAGTTGCGTCGATCGGTACGCCGAGCTGTTGCGCGCGCTCCAACCTGTCGCTCAGACGATGGCGGCCCCGCGCGTGGTCGCGCGCAGGAGCGCGCGCCTGGCCAGCGACGCGGCGGCGGCGCTGCTCTCGCGTCCGGTCGCCGTCGCGCGCGCGGCGCGCCGTCGCATCGGCGGCGCGCGCGAAGCAGCCATCGACCACCGCGCCTCGACGGGTCGCCGGCTTCTGCTCTGCGCATGGGAATATCCCGGTGCGAATTCGCGACAGGGCTCCGCGCTGGCGCGCCGGGTCGGGCAGATCGCGCGCGGCTTCGCGCGCGCCGGCTGGCACGTCGAGGTGCTCCATCGCCGGGCCACGCCCGAGGACACGCCGGATGTCTGGCACGATGTGCCGAGCGGGCATCGCGGCGGAACGATTCGCCGGATGTCGATAGACGGGCCGAGCCTCACGCCCGCCCGGTCATCGACGATCCGCCGGCGGATCAGAACCGTCACGAGTGCGCTCCGGGGCGGGGATCGCTCGAGCGAATGGGCGCGGCTCGCCCGCGCCCGCTTGTCTCGTTGCGCCGCGCCCGATCTCGTCATCGGCTGCTTCACGCCGCGCGGTCCGATCGCGCTCGCGGGCGCCGCCGCGCGGCGCTGGGCCGTGCCGTGGATCGTCGATCTACAGGACCCGGCGCTCGAGGGCGCGCCGAAACCACTGGCCTCGCTGGTCCGCCGGTGGATGCGGCGCGCGACGAAGCGCGCGACGTTCGTCGTGCAGGTTTCCCCGGAGTGGCGAGACGCGTCGGCGCGCGAGCTCGAGCGCGACGTCCTCTGCGTACGGCACGCGGTGCCGGCCGGCCCGGTGGTCCGGGCCGCGCACAGCCGAGAACATCCGCGCGACCTTCGGCGATTTGCGCTGACGTTTCACGGTAACGTCTTGCTTCCGGATCAGCGGCCCGACGTGTTTTTGCGCGGCTTCATGGCGGCGAGATCGGATCTCGCGAGCGCGCCCACGCCCATCTCCCTCGAATTGCGCGTCGCGGGAACCGCGGCGACCGTCGACGTATTTCGCGCCGCGTTGCCCGCGGGGAGCGATGCGTCGGCCATTACGGCGCTCGGCTGGCTCGATTCGGCTGCGCTCGCCGCGGAGCTTCAGGCGGCCGATGCGCTCTTGCTGCTCGCCTGCGAGGCGACCGAGCGTCCGTGCGTGCCGTCGAAGCTGTTCGAGCAGATCGTCTCGGGCCGTCCCATCATCGTGGCGGGCGCGGACTCGGGTGGAGTCGCGTCGCTTCTTCAGGAGTGGGGTCATCCGGACGTGATCGCGCGCGGCAACGAGGACATTCGTGACGCCCTCGTCCGCGCGGCGACCGGTGACGACTCACGGCTGCTCGTGCCGAGCAGGTGCTCGACGGCGCCGTTGGACGAGGAGGGGCTGGCGGCGAAATTCCTCGATCTGGCGACGCGCGCGACTCGTGACACGCGCGGATTCACGTCCATTCGCGCCTCGGGTGCGGCGCTGCTCACGACAACACTGGGAGGCGAGTAGCATGTGCGGCATCGCTGGCGTGTTGCGCGCGGAGCCGGTGCACCTCGCGGCCGCCGAACGGGATGTCGCCCGCATGGTGCCGACGCTCGCGCATCGCGGTCCCGACGGATCGGCCACGTGGAGCGACGGATGGGTGTCGCTCGGGCACACGCGGCTCAGCATCATCGATCTGTCGGACCTCGGCTGCCAACCGATGCACACGGCGGATGAGCGGTTCGCGCTGGTGTTCAACGGCGAAATCTACAACTACCGCGAGCTTCGCTCGGAGCTCCAGTCGCTGGGACACCGATTCCGCTCGCAGAGCGACTCCGAGGTACTACTCGCCGCGTATCGCGAGTGGGGCGAGCGGGCGATGGAGAAGCTCAACGGCATGTGGGCCTTCGCGATCTGGGATCGCGAGCGGCAACAGCTGTTCGCCTCGCGCGACCGCGCGGGAAAGAAGCCGCTCTACTACGCGACCGCACCCGATGGCGCCCTGTATTTCGCGAGCGAAGTCAAGGCGCTGCGCGCGGTCGGCTTCCGCTTCGGCATCAACCCGCAGGCGGCGTTCGACTTCTTGGCGCAGGGCACGTACGGGCATCTCGGCGCCTCGGGCTTCTTCGACGGCGTGCTGCAGCTCCCCGCCGGTTGCTCGATGACCATACGGCCGGGGGCGCCCCCAGTCATCACGCGCTATTGGGATCTTCCCGTTGTGCGGGAGCAGGACCGCGCCCCATATGACGATGCGTTCCGGGCGCGCTTTCGCGAGCTGTTCACGGACGCCGTGACGCTTCGACTGCGCTCGGACGTTCCGGTCGGTGCCACGCTGTCCGGGGGGCTGGACTCGTCGGCCATCGTGACGGTCGTGAATGAGATCACGGGCGGCGCGCCGATGCACCTCTTCACGAGCGTGTACCCGGGTCGCGAGATCGACGAGACGCCGTTCTTCGAGGCGGTGGTCGCCCGCGTGGCGCGGCCCATCGTGCACTATTGCGAGCCCTCGCGCGACGGTTGGGTCGAGCAGCTGGTGCAGGTCGTCGATCATCAGGAAGAACCGTTCGGGGACACATCGATTCTCGCTCACTTCTCATTGATGCGCGCCGCGCGCGAGGCGGGTGTACCGGTGGTGCTGTCCGGACAGGGCGGGGACGAGTTGATGCTCGGCTATCCCGCCATGGTCACCGCCTATCTCGGCCATCTCGTTGCGCGAGGACAGCTCCCTCGCGCCTTGCGCGAGATTCGCGCGTGGGGCGCGGGCGGCGCGCGAAGCGACTGGGGCACGGCGCTACGTGCCGCCTACCATGCGCTGCCGCTGCGTGTTCGCGACATCGCGAGACGCGGCGCGGTGCGGTCGATGGCGGCGATCACTTCGCCCGCATTGCGAGCGCAAGCGAGCTGGCGGCGCTTCGCCGACCGCGAGGGCCGGAGTAGCTTCGACAGCTATCTGGCGCAGCTGTTCACGCGCTTTTCCATCCCGCACCTGACGCACTACGACGACCGCAACGCGATGGCGTTCGGCGTCGAAGGACGCATGCCGTTCCTCGACTACCGGTTGGTCGAGCTCATGTTCGGCGCGCGATACGAGGCGTTGTACAGTGGCGGCTTCACCAAGCGCGTGCTGCGAGAGAGCCTGTCCGACTTGCTGCCGCCACTCGTTCGCGATCGGCGCGACAAGGTGGGATTTTACACGCCGCTCGGCGATTGGATGCGCGCCAACGCCGAGTGGGTCGGCGGCTTCATGACGCGGGAGCGCATCGAGCACATGGCGCTGGTCGATTGGGCGGAGTTCGATCGGCAGTGGCATGCGCTCCGACGGGGAGCGCCGTCGGCGGCCCTCGCCGTCTGGCGGCCACTCATTCTGCACCTGTGGGCCGATCGCTTCGATGTCACCCCGCTCGCGCGGCCGGTTCGGCACACGGCGGGCATGGCCGCGGCGGCAGAGCCGCTGGCCGTCGTGGCTGGAGATCGCGCGTGACGACCCAAGCCGAACTCCTACTGATTCGGGAGCGCGTGACCCTCGGCGCCTGGATGCGCATGTGCGCGCAGGTGGGTTGGTTGCTGGGGTGGGGCGGCCTAGGAGTCTGCGCCCTCAGCGTGCCGATGGACTCGCCCGTCGGTCTCTCGGGCGGCACCGCGATGACGCTCGGCGGCTGGTTCCTGATCTCGCTCGCGCGGCTGCGGCAGGGCGGCTTGTCGCCGATCACGCTGTACGCGCTGAGCTCGGCCGTCGCCGCACTCGCCAACGCCGTTGGCATGGCGTCGGCGGACGGACCGAACCGCTACCAATACTTCATCTTCGCGAACGATCGCTACCTGATGTTCGCGGCCGAGCTAATGTTTGCTGGTGCGGTACTGCCGGTGCTCGGCTTCACCGCGATCGCGGAGTGGAAGGGCGCTCGGATCCTGTTGAGCGGATTGCCGCGCGTGTACGGTCCGCTGACCCCCAGGCGGCTGATGGTGTGGGGTACCGTGCTGTCGGCGATCTCGATTTTGCTGCGCGTGTTCGGACGCATGCCCGGTCTCGGCACGCTGACGGATTTCTTCCTGCTCCTGCCCGTACTCGTCGTGTTCAGTTTGGCGCGCATGGCCGGTGCGACGAACGACGCGCGTGCGCTGAGGCTCGCGCTGGTGATTGCCGGTGTGGAAACGTTTCGGGCGGTGTTGTTCAGCTATATCCGCGCGGAGATGATCCTGCCGATGTTCGCGGTGGTGACGGGCTTGCTCTTCGGTGCTCGTAACATTCGCGTGCTACGCCGTCCGGTCCTGTACCCACTCTACGGCATCGCCATCGCCTTCGTGATCTATTTCGGCGCGCTCGGCACCGTGCGCACGTCCCTCGAAGGGACCGATCGCTTCGCCGCGCTGGCGGTGGAACAACAACGCGACGCCTCGTTGATTGATGGGCCGAACGCGCAGGCGGAACGGGCGCGTAGTGGAAGCCTGCTCGCGCGGCTGACGAACTTCAATCAACTGACGCGTGTGCGGCAGCTCACCGATGAGCAGGGTTTCTACGAGGGCGCGACGCTGGAATACCTCGGTTACGTGTTCATCCCTCGACTCCTCTGGCCGGAGAAGCCCAAAATCGAGAAGGGGGCCTGGTTCGCTTTCGCGATTGGCCAGGCGTACTTGTCGCCCGAGGGACGGTACAACAACTCGATCAACATGACCGTCCAGGGCGAGCTGTACCTGAACTTTGGGTGGTTCGGCGTGATCATCGGCTGCATGCTGTTCGGCGCGATCATGGGCGTGTTCTGGATCAAGACCGAATTCTGGGACAATGTGAACAACGCAATGGGAACGGCGTTCGGGTTCCATCAATTCTGGCTCGGCGCGTTTCTGGGGGCGGACCTGCAGCTCGTCGTCGCGATGCTCGCGCTGTATCTCTTCTGCGCCGCCGTCGGCTTCGCGATGACACTCATGTCGCGACAGCGATAACATGTCCGCACACTCGCGCCCGCGCTCGACGCCACGACGAGAACGATTCGCGCGCCGGCCCTCGTACCACACGCCGGGGCCACGGTGAGCGACACGAAGCGCGCGCTCGTGGTGTGCGATCAATGGCTGGGAGGCAACGGCTACGCGGGCATGAAAGCACTGCGGCGCGCCGGTTGGTCGGTGCGCGTGGTGCCGGAGTGGGAGTTCGTTCCGCTGCACTGGCGCGGGACGAGCATGCGAGTGATCGCCCGCGCGCTTCGTCCGCTCGCCGTCCGACAGTTCAACGCCGAGCTGGTGCGTCAGGCCAAGCGGCATCAGCCCGAGATGCTCCTCGTCTTCAAGGGGATGTTCGTCGAAGCGAGCACCATCGATGCGCTTCGGGCCTCCGGCGTGCGGTGCTACTGCTTCTATCCGGACGTGTCGTTCTACGTGCACGGCAAATACCTCCCGTGCGCGCTGCCCCGCTACGATTGGGTGTTCGTGACGAAGTCGTTCGGCGTGCGCGACATGCGGGAGCGGCTCGGTATCGCGAACGCCAGCGTCCTCATGCACGCGTACGATCCCGATCTCCATCGGCCGCTCGATCTTTCGGCCGGCGATCGCGAGCGCTATGAGTGCGACGTGTCGTTCATCGGCACGTGGTCGCCGAAGAAGGAGGAGGCCCTGAACGCGCTCCTCGCGGCGCGGCCGGGCCTATCGGTTCGTGTGTGGGGGGAGCAGTGGGACCGCGCTGCGCTGAACGATGCGATGCGCCGCGCGGTGCGCGGACAGGAAGCGACGGGCGACGAGTACGTGCGCGCCATTCGCGGATCCCGGATCAACCTCGGTCTCTTGAGCGAGCGGCGCGCCGGGTCGTCCGCGGGCGATCAGATCACCAGCCGCACGTTTCACATTCCGGCGTCCGGCGGCTTCATGCTGCACGAGCGCACCGAGGAGCTGTTGGCGCTCTTCGCCGATGGGAAGGAGGTGGCGACCTTCGGCGATACCGCCGAGATGATCGCGCAGATCGATCGCTTCCTCGCCGACGATGCCGCGCGACTCACCATCGCCGCGGCGGGAACGGCGCTCGTGCGCGGGCGCGACAGCTGGGATGCGCGGATCCAGGCGATTCTCGCCAAGCACGCCGAATCGCGCGCATGAGTCCGTCGCGGAGACAATCGCTGGCGGTGTTGGCGTCGCACCCGATTCAGTACTTCACGCCGATCTATCGTCGTCTGGCGCAGGTGCCCGGTCTCGAGGTCGATGTGTTCTACTGCCGCGATTTCGGCGTGCGCAACCAGTTCGACAAGCAATTCGGGCGGGCGATCCAGTGGGATGTCGACCAGCTCAGCGGATATCGGCATCGCTTTCTGACCAACGTCAGTCCGGTCACCAGCACCTTCAACCCGCTGCACGCGATCAATCCCGGCGCGTTCACGCGGATGTTGCGCGGCTACGGCGCGCTGATGGTGAACGGCTACGTCTATCCGAGTAATTGGCTCGCCGCCGCCGCCGGCTGGTTCCGGGGCACGAAGCTCCTGCTGCACTCCGACATGCGCCTCGACCCGCATCGCCGGCCGAAGCGAACCGACGCGCTGCGAAACCGGCTGCTCGGTGCGTGGGTCCGGCGAAGCGACGCGCTGCTGTACGTCGGGCGGGCGAATCGTGAGGCGTACCTCGCGTATGGCGCGCGCGACGAGCAGCTGTTCTTCTCGCCATTCAGCGTCGATGTCGAGACGATGGTCGCGGCGCGGGCCAACGCGGCCGCGCGGAGCGCCGAACGGGCGCGCTGGGGGGCGGGGCCCGAGACGACGGTGCTTCTCTTCGTCGGAAAGCTCGTCGAGCAGAAGCACCCAGAATTGATGCTCGACATCGCGGCGAGTGTGGCGGGCGACGACGCACTGGTCGTCGTCGCGGGGAGCGGGCCGCTCGAGCCGACGCTGCGAGACTCGGCCAGGGCGCGCGCGCTCGGGAACGTCCGCTTTCTCGGCTTCGTCAACCAGAGCGCATTGCCCACGACGTACGCGGCGGCCGATGTGTTCGTCATGCCCTCCGAGCGCGAGGCATGGGGGTTGGCGCTGAATGAGGCGATGGCGGCGGGACTGGCACCGGTGACGTGGGACGAAGTCGGCGCCACCGCGGATCTGATCGAGGACGGCGTGACCGGCTCTCTCATCGAGGGGCGAAGCGCGCCGGCCACCATCGACGCGGTCCGGCGGCTGGTCGCCTCGCCACCGCTCCGGATCGCCATGGGGAAGGCCGCGCAGGCGCGCGCCTCCCTCTACTCGTACGATGCGTCGGTCGCCGGCATCGTCCAGGCGTTACGCACGTGCGGCGTCTATGGCGGCTGACGCCAACGATGCGAAGCCTCGCCACCCGGGCTTCGCGATGTACCTTGAGGGTGTGCCACCGCTCCCCGATGCCCTCTCCGCGAAGACGCCGGTGCCCTATGTGCGGCATTAGCGGCATTCTCACGCGCTCCGGCACCGGAGCCGCGGCGCTGCTCGACGAGTGCCAGCGGCACCGCGGCCCGGATGACACGGGCCACTATCGCGATCCGCGGAATCGCGCCGAGCTGCGCTTCCGGCGGCTGTCGATCCTCGACCTGTCGCAGGCCGGCCACCAGCCGATGACGAACGAGGACGGCACGGTCTGGCTCGTGTTCAACGGCGAGATCTACAATCACGCCGCGCTCCGCGCGGAAATGGCGACCAAGGGGCACACCTTCCGTTCGCGCACCGACAGTGAGGTGCTGGTGCACCTGTGGGAGGAGCATGGCCGGGCCATGCTCAGCCGCCTGAACGGCATGTTCGCCTTCTGCATCTGGGACGAGCGCAGCGGTGAGGCCTTTCTCGCGCGAGACCACGCGGGCATCAAGCCGCTGTACGTCACCGACCTCGTCGGCGGTGACGTCGCGTTCGCCAGTGAGGCAAAGGTCTTGCTGCAGTTGCCGCAGGTGCGGCGCGACGTGGATCCGGTCGCCCTGCGCCAGTACTTGACGTTCCTCTGGGTGCCCGGCGAGCGCACGATGTGGCAGGGCATACGCAAGCTGCCGCCCGCGGGGTGGCTGTCGTGGAGCGAGCGCGGCATCGAGCGCGGCAC
>JBBROY010000014.1:0-124987 GCA_038228795.1 Gemmatimonadales bacterium | reverse complement strand
GTATCAGAAGATCACGTGGGGGAAAAGCGGGAAGACGATGGCCGAGGACGATTGGGTGAGGTAATCAGCTGACAACCAGTTGTCTGTGAACTGCGTTTTTAAGACGTCAGATGTCAGAAGTCCGATGTCAGACCTTCCACTGATGGCACGAGGGTGAGATCGCGATCGCGGTCTCACCCTCGTGGTTTTCAGTGGAGTGTCTGACATCTGACTTCTGACATCTGACGTCTAAAAACGTCGTCAGCTTAGAACCTTAGGATCTCCTCGTACGCCCGCTTGAAATCTTCCACTTGCGGCAGAATCGCATCCTCGAGCTGCGGCGCGTACCCGACAAACGTGTCCGTGCTGGCCACTCTCTTCACCGGGGCATCCAGCCACGCGAAGCAATCGTCCGCGATGCGCGCCGCGATCTCTGAGCCGTACCCCCATGAGATCGAGTCCTCGTACGCGACGATCACGCGGTTGGTCTTCTTCACGCTCGCATACACCGTCTCCTCGTCCCACGGGGACAGCGAGCGCAGGTCGATCACCTCCACGTTGATCCCCTGCTCGGCCATTTGGTTGGCGGCGGCGAAGGCGCGCTGCACCGTGGCGCCGTAGGTCACCACCGTCACGTCCGTTCCTTCGCGCACGATCTTCGCCTTGCCGAACGGAATCATGAAATTCGGCCCGGGATAGGCGCTCTTGTTGTACGTCTGCCGGTAAAGGTGCTTGTGCTCGAGGAAAATCACGGGATCGTCGCAGCGGATGGCCGTGCGCAGCAGCCCGTTCGCATCGAGTGCCGTCGCCGGACAGATCACGCGTAGGCCGGGACAGTGGGTGAACAGCGACGCGCCCGTCTGCGAGTGGTAGATCGCGCCGGTGATGTAACCGCCGTACGTGACGCGGACGACGACCGCCGAGCTGAAGGCGTTGTTGGAGCGCCACCGCATCGTCGCCAGCTCGTCGCGCAGCTGCATGTACGCGGGCCAGATGTAGTCGAAGAACTGGATCTCGACCACCGGCTTGAATCCGCGCAACGCCAGCCCGATCGCACGGCCGGCGATGTTCGCTTCGGCGAGCGGTGAATTGTAGACGCGCGCGCTCCCGAACTCTTTCTGCAGCCCCCATGTAACCTTGAACACGCCGCCCTTGCCCTTGAGCTGCGGAAGATTCGCCTCGCGCGACGCATCGGCCACATCCTCGCCGAAGATCACGATCTTCGGATCGCGACGCATCTCGTCCTTCATGCACGCGTTGAGCAGATCGACCATCGTCGTCTCGTTCCCCGAGAATTGCGGATCGTCCTCGGTGTCGAACTGCTCGCTCGTCGGATCGACATCGGGCGAGTAGACGGCGTAGTGCACCGTGTCGGCCGTCGGCTGCGGCTGCGCGAGCGCGTCATCGGTCGCGGTCGCCAACAGCTCGTCCACCTCGTCGCGGATCGCCTGGAGGTCGGCCTCGGTCGCGTGCCCCTCGGTCAGCAGCCACTTGGGGAACTGCGTCACCGGGTCGCGCGCCGCGTCGGCGTCGCGCTCGCTCGCCGGCCTGTACCACGTCTCGTCGTCGGACAAGGAGTGCGAGTAGGGACGGATCACCTTCGCGTGCACGAGCGCCGGCCCGCGCCGCTTCCGCGCGTGATCGACCGCCTTCGTCATCGCCTGATAGCTCTCCATGAAATCGCACCCATCGACTTCCAGCACCAGCAGGTCCGGAAAGCTTCGCACCAGCTTCGAGATCGAGCCGCCGGCGGTATTCACCTCCACCGGAACGGAGATCGCGTAGCCGTTGTCCTCGACCAGATAGACGACCGGCGTCTTGAGGTTGCACGCCGAGTTGAGCGACTCCCAGAACTCGCCCTCGCTCGTCGTGCCGTCGCCGGTAGAGACGTACGCCACTTCGTTATCGTGAAACCCTTCGGTGATCCCCAGCACCTTGGCCTTGAGCGATGCCTCGGCCGCGCCCACCGCTTGCAGGAATTGCGTTCCCGTCGGCGACGAGGAGCTCACGATGTTGTACGCCTTGTGTCCCCAGTGGCTCGGCATCTGCCGCCCGCCGCTCGACGGATCCTTGGCCGCGCCCACCGCCTGGTACAGCATCTCCGCCGGCGTGACGCCGAGGTGCAGGCAGAGCGCGCGGTCGCGGTAGTAGGGGAAGAACCAATCGTACGCCGGCTTGAACACCATCGCTGCCGCGGTGAGCACCGCCTCGTGCCCCGCGCCGGAGATCTGAAAGAAGATCTTGTTCTGCCGTTTGAGCTGGATCTCTTTGTCGTCCAAGCGGCGCGACAGGTAGATGGTCCGGAACGCTCCGAGGAGCTGTTCCCGCGTCAAGTCGGCGGCGCCTTTGCGCTCGGCACGAGTCTGCGTAGCCAATGGGTCTCCGCTGTGGGTTGCTGCAATGGGACAATCTAATTTGAGAGCGGGTGTAGGGTGTAGGGTGTGGGGTGTGGTTCACGAATAAATCCGCCTTTCTTGACATCGCTCCCCCCAGCACTGAACATTTGTCCCCGCCTCTCTTGGCCGCGACCCTTCCGTCTTCCGGCGGCTCTTTCCATGCCCATCCTCCGTACCACTCGCTCAGCGCGCGCGCTGATTCGTCGAGTCGCCACTTTCGCCGCGATCAGCGGCGTGTCGCTCGCATCAGGCAGCTGCATCAACGATGCCCCGGTCTCGCCGCCCACGACGTCGAGCTTGTCCGTCGTTGCCGCCTCCGGATCGGCGCCGGTGCAGCCAAACGCGCTCGGGCTCACACACGCGCGTCTGCTCCTGCGCCCGATTGGCTTCTACGGCGATTCGGCGGTCATCATCGGCGACTGGGTAGCGGACAGCGCGGTGTTTACGCTGCCGGTGAGCGTGGTCGGAACCTCGCAGTTGTTCGACCTCTTCGTCACTGCCACGAACGCACGCGGCGACACATTGCTCCGCGGACACACGAGAATTCGTCTCTTCTCCGTCTTCACGATCTCGACGCGGCTTGCGCTCGACTACGTCGGGCCCGACGCGAATCTGACCACGCTGCGCATCGCACCGCGCGATACGATCATCGCCGGCGGCGGCACCTTCGCCATGCGCGCGACCGGCACCGACGCGGCCGGCGCGCCCGTCACGCCGATCATTGTCGACTGGACCTCGCGTAATCCCGCGCTCTTCACCGTCAACGCCAGCGGTCAGGTGACCGCCGGCTCGATTCCGGGCGTGGCGTACATCGTCGCGACCAGCGCGAATGGAAAGAAAGATTCGACCACCATCACGGTCCGGACTGGCATCACCTCCACCGTGGTCACGCCGCAGCGCGATTCGCTTGGCGCGTTCGGCGAGAGTCACCAGCTCGCGGCACAGGCGTTCAGCGGACCTACGCCGGTGGCGGGCACCTTTACCTGGGTGAGCCGCAATCCCTCCCTCGTCACCGTCACGCCGAATGGCGGGCTCATCACGGCGGTAGCGAACGGCACGACATACGTCGTCGCGACCGAGGCCGGCGGCACCAAGGATTCTGCGCTCGTCATCGTCAAGCAGCGCATCAACCGGATCACCGTCGCGCCCCCGACCGCATCGATCATCGTCGGCGCGACGCAACCGTTCGTCGCATCGGCGTTCGACTCGAACAACAACCCGATCGTACTGTCGGCCGGGAACGTGACGTGGAGCTCGGCCAACACGACCGTCGCCACGATCGACCCGGCGAGCGGCGTCGCGACCGGGCGCGCCGTCGGCGGTCCGATCACGATCACGGCGACGGCGGCCATCGGCGGCGCCACGGGCACAGCGCAGCTCACCGTTATCACGAACGTCACGCGAGTGGCGATCACACCTTCGCCGATTTCATTCGCGTCGTTCGGCCAGACCACTGCTGTGACCGCCACGGCGTACGACGCCGCGAACAATCCCGTGACGGTAACGACGTTCAACTGGAGCATCGGAAATACCGCGGTCGCCACCATCGCCAGCCCAACCGGACTGACCAACACCGTGACCGCGGTGGGCAACGGCACGACGACCCTCACCGCCAGCGTGGCCGGCGTGACATCGCCGGCGGTGACGGTGACGGTGCAGCAAGCGATTGCCCGGATCGCCCTCGCGCCGCCTTCGGCCAGCGTGGTCGTGAACGGCACGCAGCAGTTCGTTGTGTCGGCGTTCGACGCAAACAACAATCCGATTGCCGATCTCACCCCCTTCACCTGCGCCTGGACGTCGTCGGTGGATGCCATCGCGACGGTGAGCTTCACCGGGCTGGCGACGGGTCATGCCGTCGGCGGACCGGTCACCATTCGCGTGTCGTGCAGTGGATTCGCGGCCACGGCGCAGCTGACGGTGGTCAGCAACATCGCCAGCGTCACGATCTCGCCGAGTCCGCTGTTGTTCGATCGGATCGGTCAAGCGATCGTCGTGACGGCGACCGCGCGCGATGCCGGCGGCACCATCGTGTCGGCCGCCAGCTACAGCTGGTCGATCGGGAACTCGTCCGTGGCGAGCATCACCGGCTCGACCACCAACACCAACACCGTCACGAGCGTCGACAACGGATCGACGACGCTCACGGTGACGGCCGACGGTGTCTCGTCGGCGCCGGTGACGGTGACAGTCGCCCAGGTGCCCACCTCGATCGAGATCAAATCGTTGACGAATCCCCCGGTGGTGGCGCCCGGAGGCAAGCTGCAGATGGTGGCGCGCGGCAAGGACGCGAACGGCGTGTATCTGCGCACACCCTTTACCGTCGATGCGTGGTTTTCGAGCGATCCCTCTGATCTGCCGATCGATGCAAACGGCGTGGTCACCGGCAATCAGCCGGAGTTCCGCGGCTCGCGCAGCTCGGGCGGGAGCGCCGCCGCATCGTCGTTCAATCCGACGTCGAATATCACGGCGATCAAGGGCGCCATCACGTCGAACACCGTGGTGGTGACGGAGGACTTTGGCGCGCCTGCGAAGAAGATCCAGTGGGACCGCGACACGCTCTTCACCACCACGGGCGCGAGCATTACCGTGCATCTCTACGGCACGGTCCCGGTCGCGCATCCGCTGACGCTTCACTACGCCACGCCGAACGGAGCGGTCGTCACGGTGCCGCCCGCGAACGTGGTGTACGGGATCGGCGTCACCGACTTTACCGTCACGCTGCAGGGCGGGGCGGCCGGAACCACGACGGTGACGGTCACCGATACGGGAGCCGAGTTCACCGGGTCGACGATGACCGTCGTCGTCAGACCGGCCGGAGCGCTCGGGAGTGTGGGGTCGAGACGGCGGCCGTGACCACGAGCGGTGACGGGCGGATCGTGCAGGCTAGCCACTGCATCTTCTGCGACATCATCCATGGCGCGGCCGAAGTCTCGGTGTGTTACGAGGACTCGGATGCCATCGCCTTCATGGACATCCAGCCGGTGAATCAAGGTCACGTGCTGGTGGTGCCCCGCCAGCACGTGTCGAATTTCGGCGACGTTCCGCGCGAGCTGTCCCGCCACCTCTTCGATGTCGCCCTTCGTCTCGCGAACGTCGTCGAACGCGTCTCACGCGCCGAGGGATTGAATCTCATCGTCTCCAGCGGCGCCGCCGCGGGTCAGGATGTATTTCACTTCCACATCCATCTCGTGCCGCGGATGACCGGCGACGGCTTCGACGTGCCGCTCCCCTTCGCGGCGTCGTCGATGCCGGACCGCTCCCACCTCGACGCCATGGCGGCCCGCATCATCTCGGCGCTGAGAGATCCCGCTCGCTCGAAGTCCGGATCCCATCCGGCCGTGGCCGCGGATCGTCGATAGCCGCTGATTTCTCTCGACTTGCCTGTCCTGAAAAGCAAGAGCAGCCGCAGATGGACGCAGATGAACGCGGATCGATCCTCGCGGCGGTGAGCGCAGCGCGCGAGGTCCGTTCAATTTTTTGTATTCGTAGTCGGTACAAGAAAAATGCGCCGTGCAGTTTTTGCGTCCATCTGCGTAAATCTGCGGCTGCAGTTGCAGTTCCAGTTACTGAGCTACCGTGCGGTTCTGATCGACGCTACCGCGGCCGCCAAATCCGCGGCCGTCGCGTTGAGCTCGTTCGCGGACTGGGTGATGGCGTGCACGACTTGCTCCTGTTCGGCGCTCGCGCCGGCGACCGCATCGCTTTCGCCGGCGGCGGTCACGGCGTCTTCGCGCGCGGTCGCCAACGATGCGGCAGTGCTCGACGAGCGGTCGGCGTTGGCGCGGGCGCGCTCTGCGATGCGACGGCCGGCCGCGGCGAGCGTCTCGGCGGCGGCGACAATGCGGTCGAGCTCGATCGCCCATCCGCGGCTCGCTGCCGCGACGGTGGTCACGTCGACGCGCGTGCGATCCATCAGCGCCACCGCGCGGTCCAGCGCGGCGTCGATGCCGGTTACCGCGCGCTCGATCTCCTCGGCCTCGGCGGCGTTGCGCTCGGCGACCGCGTGCAGCTCATGCGCGACGACCGAAAATCCGCCGCCGTGCTGGCCCGCGCGCGCGGCTTCCACGTTCGCGTTGAGGGCGAGCACGCCCGCTTCATCGGCACGCACGGTCAACATCTGGCCGAAGCCGTGAACGGCGGCGGAGATCTCGCGCAGCGTGGTGATCTCCCCGGCGCTCGCGCGAACGGTCTCCTCCGCCGATGCCAGGCGCGCGAGCACGCCGTCAGTCGCCGCGCGCACGGCGCGCGCATCGCGAAGCACATCATCGCCGACGGTCTGTGTGCGGGCGCCCTCGGACGCCGTCTCGCCCGCGAGGCGGCTCGCGTCCGCGGCATCGCGCGCGCCGGCGCTCAGTGTGCCGGCGACCGCGCGTACGATGGCCGCCGTGCGGCTGGCGCTCTCCGCGCTCTGCTCGGCCGACGCGTGCAGCTGCGCCGTCGTTGCCGTGAGCGACTCGGCTTGCTGTGCCACATGCGCGGATGCGTCCAGCACCGGTCGGATGAGACGGTCGAGCGAGAGCGAGAGCGCTAGTCCGGGCGCCACGTACTCGAGCAGCGCGGCGTCATGCGGTCGATACATGTCGTGCCGCCGGTGCCGCACCGTCCACACGCCGACCACGCGATCGCCGTGCAGCAGCGGGACGGCGATCGATGAGCCGCGCCGCCGCTCGTCGTCGCCGAGTACCGCGTCGGTGACGGCGCGGCGCGACTCGATCGCTAGCGCGGCGAGACCCCCCGCCGCCGGCAGCCGTGTTCCGGGCGAGAGCGCGCCGTCGCTGTCGGCCAGGATCAGCAACTCGCGCCGCACGGTATCGTACACGGCGATCCCCATGTCATCCCATGGGACGAGCGCACGCGCGAGGGGACCGATTTCGTCGAGCGCGAGCGCGATCTCAGGGCGCGCGCTGATCGCTCGCGACAATCGGTGGATGAGCGCCAGACTCTCGCCGCTCGAGCCGCGTCGCACGAGCCAATGCGAGAACGCCGCGAGGCCGGCCAACACGAGCGCGCCGGTGAGGTAGCCCTCGACCGACCATGGCCGGTACGAAAGGGCGAGCGCGCCGAGGGCGAGCAGCGTCGACAGGATAGCGACTGACGCCTCCCACCGCGCGGTCAGCATTGGATCGACCCACGCGATCGCTGGCGAGAGTACGAGCTGGAGATAGAAGGTGAGATTGACGCAGGCGATGAAGCTGAGCGACAGGAGCAACAGCCGCCACGCATTCCACGGCGCGAACGCCGCGTAGCCCAGCCCGCCGCTCACCGCGCCGTACAGCAAGCCGCTCATCACGCAGGCGGTGGCGAAATGGGCCGCGTTCGAGATGGCGTTGCGAACGGGCAGCCGGCGCGCCCACCGGTCGGCGACGATGATGCCGAGGCCGCCTGCCGCCCCAGCCGCAGCCCAGCCAATCGCCGCCACCGCCGCGATGCCGACGCCCACCACGAAGGTCGCGTACCCCTTGCCGGGGAGTGGAACGCCGAAGACGCGCGCCCCCGCAGCTGCCGCCGCGAGGAGAATCGCGCCAAGCCAAGGAAAGGGCTCGACGTACTGATGGAAGTGAAGCCCGAGCGGAATCGCGACCAGTGCGATCGCCATGACTGATCGGCGCACCAGCTCGTCGTGTGTGCGTTGGGGCCGGGCGCGCGCGTCCGGCACGGCGGGCCGTGTCACAGGTGTGTATGAAGCGGTCATCGAGGCCCGAAAAAGCGCGGCGCGGGCTTGCGCAAATCGCGCGAGGGTTGCATTGAGTGACGCGTGGCGCGCGCGGCGCGTCACCCCAGAAAAGGGGGTCCATGAGCGAGACGAGATCGCGACATTGGCAAAGAGAACGGAGGCGGGGCGCACATCGCTCGGGCGATGGCGCGACCGCGCCGACCGTGCCCCCTTCACCGTCAACGACGCCCAGCCTCGGGAATCATTCCCGGCGCTGGGCGTCGTTGCTTCTTGGCGAGGTGCCATGTACCGGCATAGCCTTCACCGAGTTGCTCTTCCCCGCAGCCACCGCTTCCGCCGCCCACCCCGCCCGACCTTCAACGGAGATCACAAGCGCGCGGTGAAGCGTGCGACAATGCGAGACTGCTGCCGCCGCTGCGTCTATTGCGGCACGCTGATGGAATTTTCCGTCGCCACTCTCGATCATGTCTATCCGCGCGCCAAAGGCGGAGCGCACACCACCGGCAACCTTGTCGTCGCCTGCGCGCCGTGCAATCGCAGAAAGGGCGATCTGCTCCCCAACGAATTCTTTCACCGCTTTCCGCACGCGGGGCTGAACTTCCTCGCCTACGCGCGCACGGTGCATCGAGCGCTCAAGCGCGACGCGCGGCGGGCGGTCAGTCTCGCCTTTTCCATCGCGGCGTGAGCCGCGGATTCTTGCTCGGCAACGGCAAGGGCGGCCGCAGATGTCCGCAGATGTACGCAGATACGGCACTGCACACTTTATTTGTACTGACAACGCACTAAATAAGTTGACCAGCACTCGTCGCGCGATTCGCTCACCGTCGCGCTGAACGATCCGCGTTCATTGGCGAAAATCCGCGGCTGCCCGTGCTTTTGAAGTTGAAAAGCAATGCCGGATTCTTCTGGATGAACGCGGCTCTCCGATCGGTATCCGCGGCTACTCTCTCGGAGTGCGCGGATCGACCGGCGCGCCGGTGACCGGCAGCGG
Source organism: Gemmatimonadales bacterium (assembly GCA_038228795.1). GTDB lineage: Bacteria > Gemmatimonadota > Gemmatimonadetes > Gemmatimonadales > Gemmatimonadaceae > JALZAE01. The sequence continues at coordinate 115,947 of JBBROY010000014.1, read as the reverse complement.
CCCCGACGTCGACACGCACGCGTGGAGATTCGCGGCCACGGGCGTCGACGTGCCCCAACAGTATGCGACCCCGGAGAGCGTCAGCCCGCACGTACCTGATCCCATCGATCGTACGAGCTGTGCGTAGAGTTGGCCGCCATCCATTGCCACCGGCCTCGTCGCGCACGGAAGTACGCCTCGCTCGGCTACCGCGCACGAGTCAGGCGCCGCGCCCACGAGTCCGAGCGAGCCGTGCGAATCGAGTCCCCAGCAATACGCTTTGCCGGTAATGGTCAGCGCGCACGTGCCCGTCCCCGACGTGATAATGCCCTCGAAGCGCATCGCGCCCGCCACCGGCACCGGACGCGTCGAAGCGCGGCGCGTGCCATCGCCCAATTGCCCAAACTGATTCGTGCCCCAGCAGTATGCGCGGCCGTCTCCGGCCACCGCGCATCCGTTGTCGCCGCCGCTGCTCACTGTCGTGTACCGCGCGTCCGCGGTAATGCGCTTGGGCTCGCGCGCTGCCAGCGCTCGTCCCCAGCAGTACACGTCGCCGCTCGCGGAGATGGCGCACGCGTTGCCGTAGCTCGCGCTGATCGTGCGAAACCGCACCGAGCTCGCGACCCGCACCGGGAGGTTTCCGCACGCGGCCTCGGCGCGCCCGCATGAGCCGGCGGGCTCACCGCCGGCGCCGAGCTCACCCGCGTCGTTCAGTCCCCAGCAATACGCGGCGCCGTCACGCGTCACGCCGCAGGTGAAATGCGATCCGGCGCTCAGCTCCATGAAGGTCAGGCCGCCCGCGACCTGCGCGGGCGTTTCACTCTTGAGGAAATTTCCGGTACCCAGCTCTCCGTACTCGTTGTCGCCCCAACAGTACGCCCGGCCCAGATCATCGAGCCCGCAAAAATGTGAGAAACCTGCCGTAAGCGACGTGAGCCCACGCGGCGCGCGGAGCCGCGCCGGCAGGCGAGTCACCGGACGCTCGGCGCTCTCGGCGCCCCAGCAGAAGAGAGGGCCAGCCGCGGCGAGCCCGCACGCGCGATATGCGCCGACGGCCATCGCCCGGAAGGTGCGCGGCGTCACGATCAACCGGCGGATTGCGCGTGCGTCACGGGTGATCACCATCAGCGTCGCCGATCCCGATGCGCGAGCACGCACGAGCCCCATCGCGTCGACCGAAATCACCGTGGTGTCGGATGACGCCCAGACCACGTTCGGTCGCATCGCCTGGCCGTCGCCCGATACTCCCTCGCCGCGTGCAAAAATCGTGTCGCCGACTTCCATCGAGAACGTTGCCATCTCCAGCCGCAGTTCGCGCAAACCGGCGGACGTCGAGTCGATCGCGCGCAGCAGCGCCGAGCTGTCCGGTGCGGGGCAGGGCACGCGCGTGGCGATCACGTCCGCGGGCCTCGGTCGATCCCCCGGCAAATCGTTGAAGCTCGACGAAACACCGCGCAGAGTATCGCCGCGCACCTCGAGCCGCAGCATCACGCCGCGCACGCCATCGGTCCACACCACGGCGATGGAGTCGGCCGCGAGCTGGCGCCAGTAGGCGAACATCACCGCTGTACGGTTTCCTCCCTCGATCGCGTGCACCAGAGGGCGCCCGCAATCGCCGACCCTGACGCCGAGTACGCTGTCGAGGCGAAATGCGCGCGGCGTTTGGTTCGTATCGCCGGGCTGGGCCGTGTGGAGCTGCCAACATCCGCGCGCCGCGACTGGCAATTGCGCCGCCGCGGAGCTCACAATGCCGGCCAGCGCGACGATGAGTGCCGGGGCCTTCAGTAGTCCACCGGCCGCAAATACGATTCGCCGATTGCCGATGAGCTGATCATCGCGACCGTCGGCATGCGCCGCTTCCAATGCGTGCCGTCGAGCCGCTTGTGCACCAGCTCGACGTCGGCGGCTGGAAAACCGCGCGCGACGAGCGACTCGGCCGAGTAGCCGAACAACATCCAGTTGAGAATCTGGTCAGTCTGCGCGTAGCTGATGCCGAAGTCCCCCTCGTCCGTCTGCCCAGAGATCAAATCGGCGCTGGCGGGTTTGCCGACGATCACATCGGGTACGCCGAGATGACGCGCCAGCTCCCACACCTGCGTCTTGTACAGATCGCCGAGGGGATTCACCGGCGGCGAGTCGTCGGCGTGCCAAGTGAAGTACCCCATCAGCCGCTCGCTCTTGTTCCCCGTGCCGAGTGGAAGAGCACGGTAGCGCGCCGATAGATCGAACAGCGCGATCATGCGGGTGCGCGCCATCACGTTGCCCCGGCGCGACGGATCCGCATCGGGCTCGCTGGCCAGATATCCATCGACGGCGGCCGAGATGTCGATGGTGCGCGACTCGATGCCTAACGAGTCGATCACGAGCTGGCCGTGCGCGAGACTGTCGGGGCTCGACGTGCGGTAGGGCAGCCGCAGGCCGACGACGTTCGCCGCGCCGAGCGCCTTCACCGCGAGGTAGGCGGTCACTGCCGAGTCGACACCGCCGGAGATGGCGACAATTCCTTTCTCGAAGCCGCGGCCTCCTACCTCCGATCGCAAGAATTCGGCGAGCCATTCTTCGGCCAGCGCGCCATCGAGCGCCAGCGGCGGCGGGCCGCCGGCCATCGGTCCGCCCGATACCACGCGCACCGGCCCCGCTGGCGCCGCGGTCCGCCGCGGCTGCGGCATCGTTTCGCTCGCCGCTTCCTCGGCCGGATCGAAGGCGAGCGACTCGGGGATGCCCGCGGTGATCCGCTCGAGATTCGCGAGCATGTGCGGCAGCGCGGTGCGAAGGTCTGAAAGCAGCGGCATGTCGGCACGGGCGCGCGTCAGATCGGCGAGGTCGGCGCGCACGGTGATGATCGCCTCCTCCCACATGGGGCCGCGCGCGCGCACCTCGCCCTTCGGGCCGGCGATGAGTGAGCCGCCGGGAAATGACTTTCCCCCTTCCGTCACTGCCAGGTTCGAGAACGCAACGAAGACGCCGTGCTCCTCCGCGATGTCGCGCACCAAACGCTCCCAGCGCCCGACGCTGGCGGGACCGGGCACGCCGTCGTCACGCGGCCAGGCGCCGCGCGCTGGTGCCGCCGCGCTCACGAACACGATCTCCGCGCCGTCGAGCGCGGTGAGGGTGCCAGCGAGCGAGTGCCAGGAATCCTCGCACACCAGCATCGCGGCGCGGCCCCACGGCGCGTCGAACGCGCGAATGTCGTAGCCGCGCTCGACGAAGCGCTCCTCATCGAACAGGCCGTACGTCGGTAGAAAATTCTTGCGATGCACGTGGCGCACGTCCGGCTCGCCGGCGCCGAGCGTGACGTACATACAACTGTTGTAGAGCGAGCTCTTCCAGATCTCGTAAAATCCGATCACGACATCGAGCGATCGCGGCGCGTGTACGGCCGTGCGATACGCCTCGTCGAGCTCTGCCGCCAGCGTGCCGCCGGTGACGGCGAGCTCGCGCACGCCCCCCTCGACGAAATAGCCGGTGAGCGCCGTTTCGGGGAGGTGCAGCACGTGCGGCCGCGGATCGAGCGTATCGACCTGCGCGAAGATGTCGGCCAGGCGCCGGATGTTTTCCGCGCGCTCGCCTTTGCGCGGCCGGAACTGCGCCACTGCGAGCTGGATCACTGAGGGCATGTGATGAAGCTGTAACGCGCGGCGTGTCGCGGCAACCGCGATCGATGCAATCGGCGCCACGGACATTCCGCGCGGCTGCCTGTATCGTGTTGGCGTAGGCTCACACTCACCTGGCCAGGATGGCCGGGAGGCACGATGCGCCGCACGATTGGGCAGTACTCGAGGCCGCTGTTACTCGCCGCACTGGCGTTCACCCTCTTCGCGCCGGCCGCCGTGGCGCAACGTCAGGCAGTCTCCACGGTTCACGCGGGCGATGGGATCGTCACGAGCAAGTTCATCCTTCCACAGGGGCAGATCACCGTCCGGGTGCCCAACGACATACGGGCGGGCGACGTCATCTCAGGCACTGTCATCGCCGAACCTGCGGGCGCGAACGACGCCGAGCGCAGGCGCAACGGCGACGAGCTCAGCGGCTACGTCGTCGATATCGACGGACGAAAGATCAAGATCGGAGCGCTGGCGCGTGGGGCCGCGCTCGCCGGTGGGGCGGCGGGTGGGTTCGCGATCATCAAGTCCAGCGTGGATCAAGCGCAGCACTCGGCGTATGTCGCGTTTCGGGGGCAGATCGAGCGGCCTCGGGCAATCGACTTGCTCGCGGAGAACGGAAGTTCGATCGGGCACACCGCGATTCCGGCGGTGACCATGCGCGACACCCCTCTTGGGTCCGGTGACATCTCGGTTCCGGCGCTCGCGCAGGCGGGGCGTCCCCTCGAGATTACCGGCCCCTTCGATGGCGACGCGTCAAACACGAAAGTGAGCGCCGTTCCTTCCGGCGCGGCCGCCGGAAACGCGCAAGAAGCGACCGTGTTGGCGGAGTCGCCGCGTCAAACGGTCGTCTGGTCGCCACGTGAAACGACGGGGCGCATCGACATCTCGGTCGCCGAGGCCGGTCGTCGGCCGGTCGTCCGAACTGTGAGTAACGTCGGTGTGAACCTCACCGCGCCGAAGACGACGCTGCTCAGAGGCGAACAGACGACGATCACCGTGACGGTGAGTGGGCTGCAGGACGCGCCCGCAACGATCTTCCCGCTGCCGCTCACCGTGACCAATCTCTCGCCCGCCGCGATCAGTATGCCGATGGGCGACGTCACGACGTTCTCGCTGCTTCGGCCCGCGAACAACGGCGGGCAGCAAGTGCGCAGCCTCGACGTGGTCGGCGTCGGAACCGGCGGGTTCACCGTCGAAGCCTCGGTCGTGCGCACCGGCGCGCCGGCCGGGGGCGGCAACGTCGCCATGATGGCGCACCCCGCGCCCCAGCCGTGGGATGCCATGGTGGACGACACCATCCCGATCGACATGAACGGCGTCGGCTCGGAGGATCTCTCCAATCCCAGGGTCTCCAAGGCGCGGCTCGACGCGACGCGCTGTGACTTGCTCTGGCGCATCAGCAATGCCACCGAAGGCCACACCAAGTGGCTGAAGGACAGGCTCGAGATGGTGGAGAAGGCGATTGGGCGACGGGGGCAGACGCCCGGAAAGTGCCCCGGGGACAAGTGACCGATCGGCGTGGGCTCGAGGCTCGCGAGAGTCTCGGGCCCACGCCTATTCTTCCCGCCGCGGGGTATTACGATTCCGTTGCTCGTTCGACCCCTCGGAGGTCTGTTCGGTACCGTGCGTGCCCGATTCAGAATTCATCACCGCGCGCGTGGCATGCGCGCGGTTTGCCTGATCGCCGCCGCGCTCCTCTGCGCGCCGCTGCGCGCGCAGGCGGTGCTAGCGCCGAACGATGCCTGGCGCCTCATCCAGCCGAAGCAGTCGTCGCTGGTGTTCGGGCGCGACAACTCCCTCATCGGTGAGATCGGAAGCGAGTGGCGCACGAGCGTCTCACTCAGAGCGCTGCCCAAATACGTGCCGCAGGCGTTCGTGGCGATCGAGGATCACCGCTTTTACTCGCACGACGGCGTCGATGTCGTCGGCATTGCGGCGGCGATCAAGGACAAGCTGACGGGACGCGGTGGTCGCGGCGCGAGCACCATTACACAGCTGCTCGTCGGCAACATGCATCCCGATCTGATCGACCGGCGCGACAAGACCCTCGGCCGCAAGCTGCGCGAGCAGGCGGCGGCACTCGAGATGGAGACGCACTACTCGAAGGAGCTGATTCTCGAGGCGTTCCTCAACCAGATCAACTTCGGACACAACTGGTTCGGCATCGAGAGCGCGGCACGTCACTACTTCGGCAAGCCCGCATCGCGGCTGACGCTGGCCGAGGCGGCATCGCTCGCGTCGATGCCGAAGAGCCCGGTGATTTACGATCCCGCCCGCAATCCAGAGCGCAACCGGCAACGTCGCAACATCGTGTTGCAGGAGATGGCGCAGCAGGGATTCATCACGGCCGCGCAGGCCGCGGCGGCGAAAGCCGAGCCCGTGATGACGGTGCGGGCTGGCGGCATGTCCGCGCCGTCCGCGTACTTCATCGATGTCGTCCGCCGGCAGGCGGAGCACGAGGGCATTCCTGTGGGCGGCGGCGGATACCGGATCTATACGACGGCCGATCCGCTGATGCAGCGCGCCGCGACCGAGGCGCTACTCGAGGAGACGACGAAGATCGAGGCGCGCGCTGGTTACAGGCACCAGACGCTTGCCAAGCACGCCAAAGGCAGCACCGATTTTCTCCAGGGCGCCGTGATCGCGCTCGATGCGCAGACGGGCGATGTGTTGGCGCTCGTCGGCGGCCGCGACTTCATCACGTCGCCGTTCAACCGCGCGGTGTTCGCCAATCGGCAGCCGGGGTCAGCCATCAAGCCCGTCGTCTACGCCGCGGCAATCGCGGATAGCATCCCCGCCAACACCATTGTGTTCGACACGGCGTTGGCCATTCCGATGGACAATGGCCGCGTGTACCGCCCGGACGACGCCGACGGGATGTTCCTCGGACCGATGACGATCCGCGAGGCGCTCGCCAAGTCGCGCAACTCGGTTGCGGTGCAGCTCGGCCTTCGAGTCGGCATCGATAGCGTCGCCGCGCTCTCGAAGCGGCTGGGGATCGAGTCCCTCGTCGCGCCGTACCCCTCGAGCGCGATCGGTGCGTCGGTCGTGAAGCCGATCGAGCTCGTCGCCGCCTACAGCGCGTTCGTCGACACGGGCTCGGTGGTGTCGCCGCGCTTCATTCGCCGCATCGACGATCTCGGCGGACGCGCGGTGCTGGAGCCGCAGACGAAACCGCTCAGGCCGGCGATCGATCCGCGCGTCGCCTTCATCGTACGCGATCTGATGACCGGCACCGTCGCGCCGGGCGGCACCGCCGCCAGCATTCGCGCGATCGTTCCCGCGCGCATCGCCGTGGCCGGGAAGACCGGCACGACCAACGACAATACCGACGTCTGGTTCGTCGGTGTCACCCCCGAGATTGTCGCCGGCGTGTGGCTCGGCTTTGACACGCCAAAGACGATCACCCCGGGCGCCGCCGGCGGCTCCTACGCCGCGCCCGTGTGGGCAAAGATGGTGACGCGCTGGTATGAGCGGCGGTCGTCCGCGGCGTGGGAGCCGCCGCCGGCCGGAATCATCCAGGCGCAGATGGATCGGCAGACAGGGTATCTCGCCACCGACGCGACGCCCGCCGAGCGCCGCTACACTGAATACTTCATCGCCGGCACCGAGCCGTTGGTGCTGCGTCTCACGCTGTTGGACCTATTCGTGCTACATCCGGTGATCATCATCGAATGAACCTCACGACATGATGGAGCAGCAGCGGCGCGTGCCAGCGGCAGGGCGCGCCATTACGCAATCGCGATTCGAGCTTGCGGCGATCGTCGCCGGTATCTTCCTCGGCGTTTCGCTTGCGACCCGAATCGTGCTCGCCGTCATCCAGCACGCCGTGGCGAAGGACGGACTCGGTCGCGTGCTGGCCGCTTTTCTCGCCGGCGAGGTGTTCGATCTCCTGGCCGCGCTCTGGATCATCGCGCCCCTCATGCTGTGGCTCGCCGTCATACCCGAGCGCCGGTTCCGGACGCGCTGGCAGCTCGTGGTGCTCTCGTTCGGCACCGCGGTCTCCGTCTATCTCGCGCTGTTCGTCGCGGTGGCCGAGTACTTCTTCTTCGAGGAGTTCAACGGCCGCTTCAACTTCGTGGCGGTGGACTACCTGATCTTCCCCACCGAAGTCGTCAACAACATCTGGCAGAGCTATCCGACCGCCACGATTCTCACCGTGCTCACCCTGATCGTCGTGGCGATCATGTGGCGGGCGCGCCCGGCCATCCGGCGTGTGACGCAGGTGGAAACGCCTGCGCGCCTGCGTGTGATGGTGCTCGCTGCCTACGCCGTCCTTCTTGCGGTACTGACATTGTTCGTCTCGCCGGCGCTGGCCCGCGTCAGCTCGGACCGCGCCCTGAACGAGATCGCGCTCAACGGCTACTACAGCTTCTGGCTCGCGCTGCTCGGCCAGGACGCGCCGTACGAGGGGCTCTATGCGACGCGCCCGGCCAGCGACGTTTTTCCGCGATTGCACCGGCTGCTGGCCGAGCACGCCGCCGATACGTCGTCATTCGTCGCCGGCTCGATACAACGTCGAATCGAGAACGCGCCGCCGGAGCGCCGTTGGAATGTCGTGGTGGTACTCGAGGAGAGCCTCGGCTCCGAGTTCATCGGAACGCTGTACCCACGCGAGCGTAGCCTGACGCCGCGCTTCGATTCGTTGATCACCGAAGGGCTGCTGCTCGACAACGCGTTCTCTACCGGCAATCGCACCATCCGCGCGCTCGAGGCGACGACGGCATCGCTGCCGCCGCTGCCCGGCATCTCGATCGTGCGGCGCGATCAGTCGAAGGATTTGTTTACACTGCCGGCGTTGATGCGGTCGCGCGGCTACGCCACGATGTTCATCTACGGGGGCCGCGCGCTGTTCGACGGTATGGGGAGCTACATGCGCAACAACGGCATGGAGCGCGTGATCGAGCAGAGCGATTTCGGAAATCCCGGTTTCACCACCGCTTGGGGCGTCGCCGACGAGGCGATCTTCGACAAGGCAATCACACAGTTCGATTCGTTGCACGCGGCGAAGAAACCGTTCTACGCGCTCGTGCTCTCGGTGTCGAATCACCGGCCGTACACCTATCCGGCCGGCCGCATCGGCTCGGATCCGAACCAGAAGCGTCGGGAAAACGTCGTCGAATACGCCGACTACTCGCTCGGCCGATTCATGCGCCAAGCGAGAGCGCATGGATGGTTCGACAGCACGGTGTTCGTGTTGATGGGGGACCACGGCGCGCGTGTGTACGGCGCGCAGGAGATTCCGCTGGCGAGCTACGAGGTGCCGATTCTTCTCTATGCGCCCAAGCTCATTCCGGCGGGGCAGCGCGTCCACACGATCGCGTCATCGATGGATATGCCGCCGACAATTCTCGCGTTGCTCGGCGTTCGCTACACCTCGCGCTGGTTCGGCCGCGACGTACTCCATCTCGCCCCGGACGAAGGCCGCGCCCTCATGACCCACAACAACGAGATCGCGCTCATGCAGCGCGACACGTTGGCGGTGTTAGGTCTTCGAGGCTCCTCGTCGATGCTCCGCTACGATCGAGCAGCGAGACAACAACTGCAGCTGCAGTCCGCTCCGCGCGATTTGATCGACGACGCGATCGCGTACTTCGATGGCGCGGACAAGATGTACCGGAGCGGCAAGCTGCGCTTTTGAATGCATTCAGCACGCGACGCTATCACTCCATACGCAGGGCGGCGATCGCGCTGAGTCGCGATGCGCGGTACGACGGAAGTCCAGTCGCGACGAGCGCCACGATCAGCACCGCGAGTATTGCGCCGCCGAAGGCGACGACATCGAGTGGCGGCACGCCGATCAACCAGCTGGTCAACAGTCGTGCGACCGCCGCCGCCGCTGCTGCGCCGCACGCGAGGCCAACGAGCGCCGAGTAGAGCGTCTGCCGAAGGAAGAGCAGGAGGATCGAGGTCGGGCGGGCGCCGATGGCCATGCGGATCCCGACTTCGCGTGTCCGTCTCGCGACGACGAATGCGACGACGCCGTACAGCCCTACGCCACTTAGGAACAATGCGAGCGAGCCGGCGACGATCAACACCGTGCTCGCCAGATGCACTTCCGAGAATGTCGCGGCGATCTGCTCGTTCATCGAGAGCACTTCGGTCACCGGCACCGAGGGATCCACGCTCGCAGCCAGGCGCGCGAGCGACGCCGCCATGGCCTCCGGATCGCCCCGGATGCGAATCGCCAGACGCGCATCGACCTCCGGTTCGAAATCGTTTTGCCAGAATGGCGTGAACGCCATGGGAGGATCGGACTCACTCGCGGTGTGCACCCGGAAATTCGCGACGACTCCGACGACCTGAAACGATTTGTTGTCGAGCACCACGGTCTGATCGATCGCCGACGCGCCGGGCCACAGTATGCGGGCGAGTGCTTCGTTGACGATCGCCACCCGTTGCGTGCCCGTGGTGTCGTGCGCGGTGAATTCGCGCCCGCGCAACACGCGGACGCGAAGCGTCGCGAAGAAATCGGGGGCGATCGTCGTGAAGTACGCCTGTCGCGCGTTGCCAGCGGCACTTCCCGCCGTCGCGGGCGACGCGCCAGGGAGCGCCGCCGAAACTTTCAGTGCCGGCTCCCAGAGGAGGCCGACGCCGCGCGCCAGCGTCACCGATTGGACCTGTGGCACTCGCTCGAGCGTCTGCACGACCTCGCGCAGATACCGCTGCGCCATGTCCGGCGCGTAGCCGACGAGCCGTGGGCGCGCGCGCATGATCGCGACCGACGTCGGGTCGAAGCGTTGTCGCGAGAAGATGCTCGCGAAGCTGCGCGTCAGCAGTCCCGCGCCGACGAGCAGCATCACCGACAGCGTGACCTGCGCGGCGACGAGCAGCTGTCTCGTTCGCGTTCCAGCACCGGCTCCGGTGCCGACTTTCAATCCCTCCAGCGGATCGACCCGCGCACTCGCGAACGCCGGCAGCGTCCCGAATAGCATGGTTGACAGCAGCGTCACGCCGAGCGCAAAGCCAAGCAACCGTAGATCGGGCTCGGCGCTCAAGAAGTGCCGGTAACCCTCGGAGTCGACCGTGAAGAAGCTCGTCAGCGCGCTCGTGCCCAGCAGAGAGACGCCCACGCCCAAGAGGCCGCCGAGCGATCCGAGCATCAGATTTTCCGTGAGCAACTGACGAACGATCCGCGCGCGTCCCGCCCCGATCGCCACGCGCACGGCGATTTCACGGCGCCGGGCCATGCCGCGGACCAACAACAGTCCGGCGAGGTTCGTACAAGCGACGAGGAGAAGAATCGCGGCGACGCCCGAGAGGAGCGCCACCAACCGCGAATACTGCGCTTGGCTATTCGGTGCGATGCCGAGCGCGGGGACGGCCAGCACTCGCCGCGCCGAATCGCGCGGCTCAGAGAAGGCGAGTAGCTCTTTCGCGAGCGCGGAGAGCTCGGCTCGCGCATTCGAGAGCGTGGCATGTGGCGCCAATCGCGCGAGGACGTGAGAGACCGCGCACGGCGGTTGTGCCCTCAGCGGATCGCACCAGCGATAGCCCGATCGAAACATCGCGGTCGGCACCCAGAGCTGATTGATGAGCTGATCGGGCTCGACGCCAACGAAGCTCGCCGGCGCGACGCCGATGATCTGAAATAGCCGCCCGTTGATTCCGATCGTCCGAGTCAGGATCTCAGGATCCGACCCGAAGCGGCTTGCCCACAGCCCTTGAGAGATGACCGCCACCGCATCGCGATCGGGGACCAGGTCGTCGTCGCGCGAGAAGAAACGACCGAGGCGCGGCGTGATCCCAACGAGTCGGAAATAGTCCGCAGACACGACTGCGCCCTGTATCTCCGCCTGCCAACCGTTGCCGGTAACATAGAGTGGCGCGTGCGAATAGTGCTCGGCCACCAAGTCGAACGAGCGGCTCCGTTCGGCGAGCAAGCGAACGGCAGCGTGAGCGAAGGCGCCGTCTCCGCCGTCGGGCTGTTCGACGAACACGCGCACGGTTCGGTTTCCGCTCGCGGGCACGAGCGGGCGAAAGAAGACGGAGTTGACGAAGCCAAACACGCTCGTCGCCGCGCCGACGCCAAGCGCCATCGTCAGACAGGCGGCGATGGTGAAGCCCGGGCTGCGGCGAAGTCCGCGCGCTGCGTAGCGGATGTCTTGCCCGAGATGCCAGAGCGCGGGGAGCGTGGCCTGATCGCGGTAGCTCTCCTTCGCCACCTCCAATCCGCCCGAGCGGACGAGTGCCTCGCGACGCGCATCTGCCCGAGACGCGCCGCGCCGGACGAGCTCATCGGCTTCAATCCGCAGATGCGCCTCGAGCTCTTCGGCGATCTCTCGCTCTCGCTTCGCCGCGCCGAACAACCCGGCGGATCGCGCGAGCCCTCGTCGGAGCATCGCCAGGATCGCGTGCAAGGTCACCTCCAACCGCGGGTGGCTCCTATTGGTTTACCATACGACGGTAATGTCCGCCATATGGGAAAACAATAGGGAGCGATCGCGATCTGGGCATGGCGACCGGCTATCTCGCTGCTACCGCCTCTTCCGCTTCCATGATCTGTGGCGGCGCCGCGATCACGCCCGTGTCCTGCGGTACGAGCGCCACCGCCAGCACTTCCTTGAGCGTTTTGGCGAGATGGAAGGTCAATTTCTCCTTCACCTCGTCCGGGATGTCTTCCATGTCCGCTTCGTTGTCGAAGGGCAGAATGATGTTCGTGATGCCGGCCCGGTGGGCGCCGAGCACTTTTTCCTTCACGCCACCGATCGGCAGCACGCGGCCGCGCAAGGTGATCTCGCCCGTCATCGAGACATCCTTCCGCACCAGCCGTCCGCTCATCGCCGACACCAACGCGGTCGACATCGTGACGCCGGCCGACGGACCGTCCTTCGGAATCGCGCCCGCGGGCACGTGGATGTGCGCCTCGACCGCGCCAAGGCGGTCCGCCGGAATGCCGAGCTCGTGGGCGTGCGTCGTCGCGTAGGTGAGTGCCGCGCGCGCCGACTCTTTCATCACGTCGCCGAGCTGGCCGGTGAGGATCAGCGACACCGCGCCGCCGCCGCCCACCTGAATCGCGTTGTCAGTCGGCGGCGCGCCGTACAGGCGGCGGATCGACGCTTCGACGAACATGATGTCGCCGCCCGCCGGAGTGTAGTACATCCCCGTCGCCACGCCGATCTCGTTCTCCTCGTTCGCGCGCTCGGGATGCACGCGCGGCCGGCCGAGCAGCGCGCGCACGTCGTCCGGTCCGATATTGAGTTCGGTCGACTCCCCAGCCGCGATCTTGCGCGCGACTTTGCGTGCCACCGCGCCCACCTGGCGCTCGAGCTGGCGCACACCGCTCTCGCGCGTGTACTTGCCCACGATCGACATGACAGCGTCGTCGGTGAATGTGATGTTCTTCGCCTTGAGACCGCTCTCCTCGAGCTGGCGCGGAATCAGATACTTCTTCGCGATCTCCGCCTTCTCGCGTTCGGTGTAGCCGGAGAAGTCGACGACCTCCATGCGGTCGAGCAGCGGCCCCGGGATGTTCTGGATGAAGTTCGCCGTCGCGATGAACAGCACCTCGCTCAGGTCGAACGGCACGTTGAGATAGTGGTCGGTGAAGGTGTCGTTCTGCGCGGGGTCGAGCACCTCGAGCAGCGCGCTCGCCGGATCGCCCTGAAAGCCGACGCCGAGCTTGTCGACCTCGTCCAGCAGGAAGACCGGGTTCTTGGTGCCCGCCTGCTTCATGCCTTGCACAATGCGGCCCGGCATCGCGCCCACGTAGGTGCGGCGGTGCCCACGAATATCGGCCTCATCGCGCACGCCGCCGAGCGACGCGCGGACGTACTCTCTGCCTAACGAGCGCGCGATCGACTTGGCGATCGATGTCTTGCCGACGCCCGGTGGTCCGACGAAAAGCAGGATCGGGCCCTTCGCCATCGCCCGGGCCTTTGCCTCTTTGGTGTCGGTGATCATGCGATCATCGTGCGGCTCCGCGGCAACGATCGTCGGCACGGCCTCGATCTGCTCGCTCTTGAGCTTCGCCACGGGATACTCCCCGGTCGCCTGCACTTCGCTCGCCAGCTCCTGCGCGCGCAGCTGGCGTACCGCGAGAAACTCGAGCACGCGGTCTTTCACATCCTTCAATCCGTAATGGTCGTCGTCGAGAATGTCCTTGGCACGATTGAGATCGAGCTGGTCGTCGCTGCGGGTGTTCCACGGAAGCTCGGCGATCCACTCCAAATAGGTTCGGATGACCTGCGCCTCCATCGACTCGCGTCCCGAGCGCTCGAGGCGGCCCAGCTCGCGCTCGACTTCCTGCCGCGCTTCCTTGGGGAGCGTCAGCTTGTTCAGCTTCTCGCGCAGCTCTGTGATCTCGCGAGACGAGTCGTCGTCGCCGAGCTCTTTCTGGATCGCCTTCATCTGTTCGCGCAGATACATCTCACGCTGGCGCTGGCCGAGCTCCTCCTGCACTTGCGATTTGATCTCCTCCTGCGCTTCGAGCAGGCCGATCTGCCGCTGCACGTGCACGAGTACGCGGCGCAGCCGCTCCTCGACCGACAGCGTCTCGAGCAAGCCCTGCTTCTCCGGTACCGAGAGCTCGAGATATCCGGCGACGAGATCCGCAAATTTGCCCGGTTCCTCGACCGAATCGAGCACCTGATGCACGACCTCTTCCGGCAGCCCTCGCTTCTCCCCCAACTCGGCCGCGCGCTCGCGCGTCTCGCGGTTGAGCGCCTCGAACGCCGGATCGTGATCGTCGATCGGGTTCATCTCCTCCACCGGCATGACGATGGCGGAGAGGTAGTTGTCGGTGGTCGTGTACTGCAGCGCGGTAGCGCGTTGCTCTCCCTGAAGCAGCAACTGCACGCCGCCGAGCCCGCGCTGCACCTGCCCGATCTTGGCGATGACGCCCATCGAGTAGAGAATGTCCGGCGCAGGCTCGTCGGCGTTGTCCCGCTGCGCCACGGCAAAAACGAGTCGCTCGCCCTTGAGCGCCGCTTCGATCGCGCGCAGCGTTCCCGGCCGTCCCGCGGCGATCGGCTGCGTGAGCCCGGGGAAAATCATCGTACCGCGCAGCGGAAGCACGGGAAGCGTTTGACGCGTGGCCATACTGTCGTCCTAGTGAATGAGTCGTCGCGCGGCGGACGTACTACCGCCTCATAGCATTAGCCGTTCCTTCGACACTTATCGAAGGGATCCAGCGTACTCAAGTAACGAACGCGACCTCTGCGAACCAGCCCTAACACCTAACCCCTAGCGCCTAACACCTCATCCGTTGCGCATCGTTCCGAGAATGCGAACGAGCAGTTCATAGTGCCACACGAGCATGAGCGTAGCCGATGTGGCGGGGAGTGCTGCCGCCGCGGCATTTTGCCTTTTCAAGACGCCGTGCAGGTGGTACACTAAGCAATTGTCTTTCCCCCGGATGTCCCCTCTTGTCCGACCCCATCGCCTTGTCGAACGACGCTGAGCTCCGCGCCGTGCTTGAGCGCGCGCTGTCCGGGAGTTACGAGCTGGATCGCGAGCTCGGGCGCGGCGGCATGGGGATCGTCTATCGCGCGAAAGACAAGCGACTTAAGCGCTACGTCGCGATCAAGCTCCTGCCCCCGGAGCTGGCGTATCGCGGCGAGATCAAGTCGCGCTTTCTGCGCGAGGCCGAGACCGCCGCGCAGCTGAGCCACCCCAACATTGTTCCCATTTATAGCGTCGACGAGCGCGACGGGCTCGTCTACTTCGTCATGGCCTGCATCGACGGCGACACCCTCGCCAAGCGGATGCACGACCAAGGCCGGATGAGCGTCGATGAGACGCGCCGCATCGTGCGTGAGGTGGCCGACGCGCTCGCCTTCGCCAGCTCGCGCGGCGTGATCCACCGCGACATCAAGCCCGACAACATCTTGCTCGACGCGGACACCAATCGCGCCATGGTGACCGACTTCGGGATCGCCCGCGCGGTGCAGGAAGGAAACGACGTGCGCCTCACCGCTACGGGCGTGGCCATTGGCACGCCGGCCTACATGTCGCCCGAGCAAGCCGCCGGCGATCGCGAGATCGACGGCCGTAGTGATCTCTACGCGCTCGGCATCGTCGCCTACCAAATGCTCGCGGGCGAGCTGCCCTTCAAAGCGACCAACACGCCGACGATGCTCATGAAGCATCTCACCGAGCGGCCGGCGCCGATCATCCAACATCGCCCCGAGGTGCCGGCCGATCTCGAAGCGATCATCATGACGCTGCTCGAGAAGGAGCCCGAACGCCGCTTCGCCAACGCGGCCGAGCTGGTGCTCGCGCTCCGAGGCGAAGTTCCGCTCAATTACACGGCGGAGCGCATGACGACCGCGGTGCAGCCGGTGCCAGGAGCCGAGTCGTTCGCCGGCATCGGCCCGTTCGTGCCACCGGTCGTCGTTCCCGCGGATGCGCGCGCGGGCCCGACGGCCGACGACATCGCCCGGTGGAACGCCGGCCCGGTGCAGCAGTTTCGCGGGCGATTCGGAAAGTACGCCTTCGTCAACGGTGCGATCGTCGTCGTCGCCATGGTCGGCGGGCCGAACTTCACCTGGGTCACCGCGCTGTGGACGATCGGCATGGCGATGCAGTACTCCAAGCTCTGGTCGAACGGCTACGATTGGCGCGACGTGTTTCGCCAATCGCGCGACCGCCAGCTCGTCGACGTCGCATCGGAAACGATCGACGACGTGAAGGGCATCTTTGACAAGACGCCGGAGGGACGCGCCCGCCGATCCGCGCGCTTGGCGCGCTCGCGCGAGATGCCGGCGATCGCACCCTCGCCGAGCTTTTCGCCCACGGGTGAATTGATGCCTCCTGGCGCCGAGTATGGGCGCTTTGCGACCACACTCCGCCAAGCACAGGCCAACCGGTCCGAGATCTTCGCGATCGTCAACACGCTGAGCAAGCGCGATCGGTCGCGCTTCGCCGAAGTCATCCCATCCGCGGAGGCACTCTATCAGCGCGTCGAGACGTTGGCGCGATCGATCGTCACCGAGGAGCGCCTGCCGAACGGCGACGTGGCGCGCGGCGTCGAGCGGCAGATCGGCGAGCTCGAGGCGCAGGCGAATCCGCTCGACGTGCCTGGAAGCGAGGATCGCGTGCGGAAGCTCGCGATGCTCAAGCGCCAGCGGCGCGCGCTGCTCGACGGTGAGCGCAAGCGGGGCGAGGCGGCGGCGAAGCTCGACAGCTGCGCGATGGCGTTGCAGAACATGCGGCTCGACATGGCGCGTCTTCGCACCGCGGGCCAGAGCGCGCTGCCCCAGGCACACGTCACGATGCTCACCGACAAGGCGCGCTCGCTGGCCGACGAGGTCGATGCCGCGGTGTACGCCGCCGACGAAGTCGGACGTGTCGTGCGCGAGTCGGCGCGGCGCGAGAGCAGGTAGCCGGTGACGGATCCGATGCGCGACCGCGTGGTCGCGGTGGTCGGTGACCGGTACCATGTCGACGCCGAGATCGGCCGCGGTGGGATGGCGCTCGTGTACGGCGCATCAGACATTCGCCTGCGGCGCAAAGTGGCGATCAAGGTGCTGCCCCCCGAGCTCGCTTTTCGCACCGACGTCAAGCGCCGCTTTC
The DNA here is from genome assembly GCA_038228795.1 of Gemmatimonadales bacterium. Classification (GTDB taxonomy): domain Bacteria; phylum Gemmatimonadota; class Gemmatimonadetes; order Gemmatimonadales; family Gemmatimonadaceae; genus JALZAE01. Next base: position 98,848 of record JBBROY010000014.1, on the reverse strand, counting down.
TGCGCGAGGCCGAGACCTCGGCCCAGCTGAGCCATCCGAACATCGTCCCCATTTATACGGTCGACGAAAAAGATGGACTCGTGTACTTCGTCATGGCGCTGGTCGAAGGCGAGAGCCTCGCCACGCGCCTGGGCCGCGAGGCACGGGCGCCGATTGCCTTTTCGCGGCGCGTGCTCTCGGAGGTCGCTGACGCGCTCGCCTACGCCCATTCGCGCGGCGTGATCCATCGCGACATCAAGCCGGACAACATTCTGCTCGACGGGGCGACGGAACGCGCGATGGTCACCGACTTCGGCATCGCGCGCGCGGCCGAGGAGGGACAGCGGCTCACCGTCACCGGCATCGCCGTCGGCACGCCGGCCTACATGAGCCCCGAGCAAGCACTCGGTGAGCGCGATGCCGATGGCCGATCGGACATCTACTCGTTAGGCATCGTCGGGTACCAGATGCTGGCCGGCGAGCTTCCGTTCACGTCGGGAAACACGCCCGGAATGATGATGAAGCACATCAGCGAAACGCCCCGCCCGGTGCGCGAGCGCCGCCGCGATGCGCCGGGTGCACTGGCGATGGCGATCGACCGCGCGATCGCGAAAAAGCCGGAAGACCGCTGGGAGGACGCGAACATCTTCCGCGATGCGCTGCTCCGTGAAGGCGACGCGCCGTCCTTCGCGCCGCAGGCGCATCAGGCGGTGTCGCGTCCGCCAGAACGCCCGCTGTATGACGATCCGTCGCGTCGCGTGCCCGAGAGGCCGGGTGATGCGCTGCGCGCGGCGCTGGCCCCGCTCGCGGGTGCTGCCGTACGCGCGGCGCTGGCGCCGCCGGCGCCGGTCGGCGTTCCGCCGGTTCCATATCCGATGTCGCGCAAGGAATACCGGCAGTGGCTGCGCGCCCAGCGGCGTGGCTACGACACCGGCGAGATGATGGCGCAGCGTCCGGTCGAGGATCGCATCCTCGCGTTTCGCCGCAAGGCGTTCGGATCGGTGGCGGTGGTCGGTGGGCTGGCGCTCTTGAACGCCGTCACCTTCCCGGAGTTCGCGTGGTTCGTCTTTCCCGCCATCGGTATGGGAATTGGCGTCGTCAAACGATGGGGCCATCTGGCCGCCGAGGGGGTGACGCTGAAGCAAATCTTCAAGCGCCCCGACCCGAAGGCGCTCCCGAAGGGCGTCGCTCCGTCGCCGGATGAAGAGGCGGCCAAACTCGTTCCGGCCGACGTGATGGCGGGACGTCACGGCGCGGCGCTGCGCCGCGCGGCAGGCGATCGGGCCGCGATTCGCTCGATCGTCGATGGACTCGGCGAGGCCGACAAGGACATGCTGCCCGATGTCACGCCGACCGCCGACGCGCTGATGCAGCGCGTCGCCGCGCTGGCGCAGATGCTTCATTTCCTCGACTCGGATGTCTCGCCCCAAATGGTGGCCGACATCGAGACGCGAATCGGCGGCGTCGAGCGCGAGCCGGCCGACACCCCGGACCGCGAGCGGCGCATGACGCTACTCCAGCGGCAGCGCGCGACGCTCCAGGATCTCGCCGACCGCCGGAGCAAGGTCGCTTTGCAGCTCGAGAGCGCTGCGCTGGCGCTGCAAAATCTGCGGCTCGATCTCCTGAAGCTGCGCTCGTCCGGCGTGCAGTCGGTCATGGCCGACGTGAACATGGCGACGCAGGAGGCCCGTGCTCTGTCGCGCGAGATCGGCATCGTACTCGAGGCGGCGGACGAAGTACGAAAGATCTGACAGCGGGTGTGAGGCGTGGGCTGTGGTGGAACTACGTCAGCAATGGCGCCTTCCTCGGCGTATCCAAGGCGTGCATCGTTCGCCCTTCCTTCCCCTCACGGAGCTCTTCGGTCATGCGTGCTCGATCCGCAACGTTCTTCGCCCTGTTGGCGCTCGCGCTGGTCGCCACGAACGCCGCGGCGCAGCGCGTGGCTCCGACGCCAGCGTCTGTCATCGGATTCGATCCCGGCGCGGACCGGAAGCTCCCCAAGTGGTCGCAGGTCGTCGACTACTTCACCGCGCTCTCGAAGGCGACGCCGCGCGTGCAGATGCGCGTGCTCGGCAAGACGACGCTCGGGCGGCCGTTCATCGCCGCCTTCATCGCCGACTCGGCCACCCTGGCGAATTTGCCAAAGTATCGCGACATGCAGCGCAAACTGGCCGACCCGCGGTTGCAGAGCGCGGGCGAGCGGCAGCGCCTGCTGGCGGATGAAAAGGTCGTCGTGCTCGTGACGTCGAGCATCCACTCGACCGAGGTGGGCGGAATTCTGACGCCGATGCGCTTGGCCTATCAGCTCGCGACGCGCGAAGACGCCGACGCCAAGAGTATTCGCGCCAACGCCATCACCATCCTGGTGCCGTCGCTCAACCCGGACGGCGTCGACATCGTCGGTGATTGGTACCGCGGCTCCTTGGGAACCGCGTACGAAGGCTCGCAGCCGCCGGAGCTTTACCACCACTACACCGGTCACGACAACAATCGCGACTGGTACGCCTTCACGCAGGTCGAGACGCAGATGGTGATCGACTCGCTCTACGGACAGTGGCATCCGCAGATCGTGAACGACATCCACCAGCAGGGATCGAATGGGACGCGCATTTTCATCCCGCCGTACATGGATCCGATCGAGCCGAACATCGATCCCATTCTCATGGCCGGCGTGGCGCAGATGGGAAAGGCGATGACGTGGCGGCTGACCGCGCAGGGGTTGGTCGGCGTCGCCAACAACACGTCGTACGACGCGTGGACGCCCGCTCGCGCCTATCAGCACTATCACGGCGCCATCCGCATTCTCACCGAGACGGCGAGCGCCGACCTCGCCTCCCCGATCACTGTACCGTTCGATTCGCTGCGAGCCGGCTACAACGTCGATCCCAAATCGACCGGCGTGGATTTCCTCACGCTGTGGAATGGCGGCCGCTGGACCATTGGCGACATCGTGAACTATCAGACGGCGGCGTCGATGGCGCTGCTCACCCAAGCGGCCAACGATCGCGGTGAGTGGCTATCGAGCTTCGCGATGGTCGAAGAGCACGCCGTGAAGGGGAAGGATGCGCCGGGTCGGGCGGGCTGGCCGGTCGCGTTCGTGATTCCCGCCGACCAGCAAGATCCCGCCGCGCTCTCGACGGTGCTGCGCATCTTGCAGCGCGGACAGGTGGAGGTTCGAAAGGCGACCGCGCCCGTCACCGCCGACAGCGAGCTCGGTGCCGGCGCCGGGATGCGCGGCAGCACGCAGTACCCGGCGGGGAGCTACGTCGTCTTCACGGCGCAGCCGTACGGCGCGTTCGCCAAGGCGCTCCTCGAGCGCCAACGCTATCCGGATCTGCACGAATACCCCGGCGGTCCGCCCAAGCGGCCATACGACGTCACGGCGCACACGCTGCCGCTGCTGATGGGTGTTCGCGTCGGGACGGTGACCAGCGGATCGGTCGCCACCGGCGAGCCGATCGCGCCGGTCGCGAAACCGACGCTCAGCGTGCCTGGACTCAGCGGCAGCACCCGGCGCATCGCGATGTACAAGAGCTATTCGCCGTCGATGGATGAGGGATGGACCCGCTACATCTTCGACACCTACCACGTGCCATACGTCAGCGTGCACGACAGAGACCTGCGCGGCGGCAATCTCAAGAGCCGGTTCGATGTCGTCATTCTCCCCGACGCGCGCGGCCGCTCGCTGGCGCGCGGGGCAACGGGCGCGTATCCCGATTCGCTCAAGGGTGGCATCGGTGAGACGGGTGCGCAGGCCCTGCGTGATTTCGTTGAAGCCGGCGGCACGCTGGTCGCCTTCAACAACGCCAGCTTGTACGCGGCCGACATTCTCAAGCTGCCGGTGAAGAACGTGCTCGAGGGAATTCCCCCGAAGGAGTTCTACGCGCCGGGTTCGATCATGCGGGTGAACCTCAACCGCGCGTCGCCGATCGGCGCCGCCGTCGCCGCGCAGCCGATGGTCTGGTTCGAGGACAGCCCCGCGTTCGACATCACCGACCCATCGCGCGCCACCGCGATCGCGTCGTATCCCGACCAGGGCGATCCACTCCTCTCCGGCTGGCTACTGGGTGGCAGCAAGCTCAACGGCAAGGCGGCGGCGGTCGACGTGAAGCAAGGTGCCGGGCACGTGATCCTTTTTGGATTCCGTCCGCAGTACCGCGCGCAGACGATCGCCACGTACCCGATGTTGTGGGCGGCCCTCAAGTGAATCTGCGTTCATCTGCGGTGATCCGCGGCTGCCCTGCCGTTGATGAGGGACAGTACATTTCGGAATGCGTCTCCGCTCGCTCGTCGCGCTCGGCATCGCCTTACCCGCGGCGACATCGGCACAGCAGCCGAAGGTATCCGCGGCTCCGATCGCCACAGTGTGCCCCGCGCCCGCCTCATCCGCGGCCCCGGATTCGATCCTTCGGCCGCGCGCCCCCCTCGTCGCCACGCCTGAAATTCTCCGAGGCCTCTACGTCAACCGGTGGGCCGCGCTCGGCACTAAGGTCTGGGAGCTGATCGGCCTCGCCAACACCACCGAGATAAACGCGCTTGTCGTGGACGTGAAGGACGATCGGGGGTTCATCCTCTATCGCTCACGCGTCGCGCTCGCGCGCGCCATCGGCGCCGATACGAACATGCCCATGCGCCCGGATCGCGTGCGCGCCATCCTCGACACGATGCGAGCACACCAGATCTATCCCATCGCCCGCATCGTGGTGGTCAAGGATCCGCTGCTGGCCGAGAAGAAGACGGAGTGGGCGATCCGGCGGCGCGACGATCCAACAAAGCCCTGGCTGGACAAGCACGGCAAGCCATGGCTCGACGCGCATCAAGACGGCCCTTGGCGCTACGCGGCGGAGCTGGCGTGCGAGGCGGTCGACCTCGGCTTCAGCGAAGTCCAGTTCGACTACGTGAGATTTCCCGACGAGAAGCGTCTCGTTCGCGAATCGGTCTTCCCCCTCGCTAATGGCCGGCTGCGCGCTGATGTCATTCGCGACCAGCTGCAGACGCTACGCGCCCGGCTCCAGCCGCTCGGCGTCCCGGTCACCGCCGACGTCTTCGGTCTCACCGCCACCGACACCACGGACATGGGGATCGGGCAGAAGTGGGAGCGATTCGTTGACGCGGTCGATGTCGTGCTCCCGATGGTCTACCCATCTCACTTCGCCCCGGGGAGCTACGGCATCGGCAGCCCGAACGCCCGGCCGTACGAAACGATCGACCACGCGCTCAAGGACATGAAGCGCCGCAGCACGGGCATCGTCGGCGCGGCGCGTGTCGTTCCCTGGTTCCAGGACTTCACCCTCGGCCCGCCGCACTACAACGCCGCCGAAGTCCGCGCCCAAATCAAAGCCGCTTACGACAACGGCATTCAGAGTTGGGTGCTATGGAACCCGGGAAGCCGGTACAACGTGGGGGCGCTGGAAAAAAAATAGCGGCCCCCACACCCGCACCCGCTCTACCGAGTCAGGTCCTTCAGCTTCTCCGCCACACCCTGAATCTCGTTCCACAGCTTCGGATTCGCGGCCGTGATGGTCATGGTGCGCGAGATGATGCTGCTGTCGGCGGCGGGTTGGGAGGCCGGGAAGGCATAGCCGACAATGCGGACGTCGGTGCCTGAGGTCAGCGGCGCCGCGCCCGCGTCGATGCGCATGATCCAGTACGACATCCGCGTTCCGCGCGAGTTGAGCAGCGTGTCGGATCGGATCTCGCGTGCGGCCGTCGTCACGGTATTCGGGTTCTGGCGCGTGGCGACGTAGCCCGCGCGCGTGAGCTGACCCTCGGCGATGCGCAGCACTTCATCGGGCGACAGGTGCGTGTTGAACGAGAGATTGTCCTGCCCGAGCCCGCGATACATAGAGCATCCGGTCGACACGGCGAGCAGCGTCGCGACCACGGCGACGAAACGGCCACGCATGACGCCTCCCTCGGCTTTCTTGTCTGGGTGTCTGGTCTTCATGAGTGTATGACGATCGAGTGCCCTCATCAGCTTCCGATCTCGTCCAACCGCTCCTCGAGCTCGCTCGCCAGCCCGACGTGACCGAACCGGTGGGCCGTCGCGATGCCGGTGCGGAACGCCTCGCGCGCCTCCTCCTTTCGGCCGAGCTTGGCAAGCGCGTCGCCGAGCCGCCCGTACGCATTGCCTTCATCCTCGTAGATCTCGAGGTAGGCACGAAGCTGGTCGGCGGCCTCTCCGAATAGCTCCGCCTTCAACAGCTCGTTCGCCAAGCCGAAGCGCGCGAGCGCGTTCCCGGGATGCTTCGCGACCATCGTCCGGAATGTATCGAGCTTTGGTGTCGTCATCTCGCCAGCAGCTTGGCCACAATCGCGCCGAGTGTCTCCGGGGCTTCTTCCGGCGTGAAATGCCGTACGTCGGGCACGATGTCCAGCGTCGACTTCGGGATGATGTCGTGCAGGCGCTTCGCGATCGCGGTCGGCAGAAAGGGATCGTGCGCGCCCCACACGATGGCGGTCGGCGCCACGATGTCCTTCAGCCGCGGCGCCAGCATTTGCGTCTCCCCCTGATCGAGCGCCAGCAGATGCGCGACGAGCACGTCACGTCCTTCCGGCGTCGCGAAGGGCTTCACGTACATGTCGACGCTGTGCACGCCCCGCTCCTGCTCGGCGTATCCGCGCTCCAGATCGGTGCGCAGCACGCTGAGAATCCACGTGGCCGGTAAGAAGCGCGTGAGGGGCAGTGTTGCCTTCGCCATCTTCACTTCGCGCGTCGGCCATTCGTCGAAGGCGACGCTGTTCACCAAACACAGGCGCACGACGCGCGTCGGATGATGAATCGCCAGATACTGCGCCACACCGCCGCCGATGTCATGTCCGACCACCGCCGCGTACGTGATGCGCAGCGCATCCAGCAACGCCACGACGCGCTCGGCGTGCCCCTTGATGCTCACGTCGCGGTCGAGCGGCCGGTCGCTGCGCCCGTAGCCGAGCAGGTCGACGACGACCACCCGATGCCCTTCGGGCACCAGTGGCACGACCTCACGCCACAGATGCGACGACGTCGGGAATCCATGAATGAAGACGATCGGCTCACCCGACCCGCGCGTCCCCGCGGCGTAGTAGTAGAGCCGTACCCCGCCAACGTCGACGAACTCACCCCTCATCGGTGTGCTGCGGCTCTAGGCATTCGGCATACGGCATTCGAAGGCAGAGTGCCTTGTGCCGAGTGCCGGGTCCCAGCCCTCGTCAAGCTTCCACCGCTGCGCCGGCGCTCCACTCGACGATTTTCCCCGCCACCGCGCTCGCCGCGACGGTGTATGGCGACGCGAGGTAGAGTTGGCCCGGCCCGCTTCGCCCCGGAAAGTTGCGGTTGATCGCCGAGATGGTGACCTCGGCCTTCGTGCGCGACACGCCCGGGCCTGCGTTGATGCAGGCACCGCAACTCGGTTCGACGAACGTCGCGCCCACGTCGGCGAAGATCACGTCGTAGCCCTGGGCTTGGCAGTATTGAAACACCTCGCGCGACCCGCACTGGATAAAGCAGCGCACGCCATCGGCAACGCGCTCGCCACGGTCGAGCGCCTCACGGAAGACACGGGCGTACATGTCCATGTCCTCTTTTTTTCCAGCGGTGCAGGAGCCCGCGTAGGCGATGTCGATCTTCACCTCGCCGGGTAGCTCGTCGACATAGAGACCGTTTCCCGGATCGCCCGGGAGCGCGATCATCGGCCGCAAGCTGGATGCGTCGATCTCGATCACCTTCACGTATTCCGCGCCGACATCGGAGAAGAGGCCGTCGCACAGCGCGCGCGCTTCAGTCGCCGACATGCCGCGCTGGGCGACCAGAAACTCGACCGTCTTCTCATCGGGCGCGATGATGCCGGTGAAGGCGCCGACCTCGGCCGCCATGTTCGTCATCGTGGCCCGCTCGTCAACCGAAAGGCTGGCGACGGCGTCACCGGCATATTCGATAATTTGACCGATCGCGTCACCGTTCTTGATGTACGGGTGGCGCAGGATCTCGAGCATGAAGTCCTTCGCCGTGATGTTGTCGGGCTTGTGCCCACGCACGATCACCTTGAACGACTTTGGCACTTCGACGCGCACATCCTTGGTGATCCACGAATTAAAGATCGCCGTCGTGCCCACGCCGAAGGCGACGCAGCCGACCGCGCCTGCGTGCGGCGTGTGTGAGTCGCTGCCGATGATCACGTGACCGGGCAGCGCGTGCGCCTCGAGAATCTTCGAGTGGCAAATCGCCTCGCTGCCGGCCGCGCTGAGCGCGCCGTGCAGATTGAGCCGTTGATCGAGCTGGCCGTACAGCCGGATTCCCTTCGCCTCGGCGAACTCGCGCTGCTTTTTCTCGAGCTGGTTGGCGACATCGAGCAGTCCCATCTCGACGTGCTCGGGTCGCATGACCTGATCGAGAAAGGTGAGATGGTCGCGGAAGAAGAAGACCGAGGCCGGGTCGTTGACCGGCTCATCCCGTCCAACCAGATCCTCGAAGAAGATCGCCGACATCGGCGTCACGTATTCGTGGCTGAAGCGGATGTCGGTCTGGATGAAGCCCTGATCGCCCGGCTGCACGGCGGGAATTCCGATGCGCCCCGCGGCGGCATCGACGACCCAATGCCGCGCGAAAACTTTCTCGGCGATCGTCATCGGGCGCGGCATGGTGTCGACCGTGGGAACGGCGACCGTTCCCTGTAAGCGCGCGACGTTGTAGTTGAACAGACCGCCGTACTCGATGATGCCGCGCGAGATGCCGCCTTCCCCGCTCGTGAACTCGGTGAGCGGAATCGACTCGCCACGCCGCACACGCTGGATCAGATCGAAGTTGGTCGACGTGAACACGCCGAGGTTCTGGCAATTCTCCCGATAGATCCGCTCGATGTTTTCGGCGATCACGAGCCGGATACCGGCCATCTGCTCCGCGTACGGCGACTGCTCCCGCGAAGAGCCCTTGCCGCGCCGCGTGCCCGACACGCTCGCGACGAAGTGGCCGGCCTTGACCGACCCGCGCACCAATGGGAACTCCTCCCCCGCCTTCAGACCCAGGTACGGAAACTCGCCCAGCGTCTCGTCGAAGTAGTAGCAGATGTAGGCGGGCGTGATCTCGTCTGTCGAGATGTTGTCGCGCAGCTTGGGATGCGCTGGCGACCCGACCGGCGCCGCGGGGTCGAACTCGAGATCCTCGCCCGCAAGCTGACGCGCGATCACCTCCGGATCCTCGGCGAGAAACAGCACGCGCCCGTCGAAGCGCACATGGTCCGGCACCTTGGAAACCGGTCGCGAGAGCAGACTCTGAATCATTCGGGGAAGATGCCCGCGGTCCGGAACGATTACAAGCCAAGCGCGGCCGCGGATACATCTGCGGAAATCTGCGGCTGCCCCTGACCTGATCGAGCAAGGGTTCTGCGGCTTGCCCCTGTCCTCGCCGAGCAACCCATCTGCGGCTTGAACGACGAAGCTCCCCGCCACCGGCGAGGAGCTTCGAGGTAGAGTCGAACTAGACCGTCGATAGCGCGATTGATCCGCGGCGCAGGAGCCTAGTTGTTCGGCGGACGCTGGCCACCGCGGTTCTGCATCATCTTCATCATCTCGTCCATGTTCTTGTCGAACGCAGCCTGGTGATCAGCGGTAAGTGCGCCGCGCAGATCATCGCGGAGCGACTTCATTTCCGCCTGCTGCTTGTCGCGCCACGGCTGCGCCATCTTCATCGCCGCATCGGCCGCGGCCTGATCGCCACCCTGGCGTGCTTCGCGGACCTTTGCGCCGTACGCTTGCGAGGAATCGCTCACCAACTTGAGCGCGGCGGCGTGCTTGTCGGCGGCGGCCTTCGTCTTCGCCAGCTCCGCATCGGTCAGCGTGATGTCCTTGAAAAGCGGGTTGTCCTGGCCACCGCTCATCATGGCCATATTCTGTCCGCGCATGCCACCACCACCGCCCTGGGCCATCGCGCCACGCGTCGCAAATGCGACAAGCGCCGCCGCGGCGACCGACATCATTCGAATCCGAGCCATGCCTTCCCCCTGGAGAGATCGAAATTGCGCGAACGCCGCGCTTGAACGAAATACATACGATTATCTACACCACAGCGTTGGTGACCCAGCGCACGATTCGAGCGGCGCTGCGCCGTTCCGATGTAAGTTCCTGCCCTAGCGCCGCGTCCGAAATGTCGTATTGTTTCCTCCGCGCGCGGCAGAGTAACGTTCGCGGCAGCAATTGTGTTGTCTGACAACGACTTAACCGAAGACCTTCTCGAGCGCCTCGTGACCATTCCGCTCCCGGCCGGCAGCCTGCCCGCCAGCGCGCAACCTCAGATTCCTGTCCCGATTCCCGCCGAGCCTGTCGAGTTTCCGGCAAACTGGATCCTCGAGCACGCCGCAGCACCGATCCAGTATCGCGCCATTACCGAGATAGCAAAGCTCAGCACCGTCGGCCTTCCTCGGCTCGCCACGCTGTCGTACGGCTACCGGCCCGCCCTCACGCTCGCGCTCACTCAGCGGCACGACGGCACCTGGGCGGGCGGCATGCTCACCGCGCCCGCGGCAAAATCCGACAATTTCGCGGGCGTTGGCACCATCAACGCCGTGCGGCGCTTGAGCGAGTACGGCTGGGAGCAGGAGAGTCCACCGCTTCTACACGCCCGTCGTACACTTTTCCGCCTGTTGGCCGAAGACGACGATCCGGGCTACCTGTTCGAGCTCGCGCCCAAGGGGAAGTTCGACGCCGACATGGCGCGCCACGGGCGGCTTATTCTGCGCGAGGCCGCCGCCGCCGCGCTCGCCCAGGCGGGTTACGAAAAGGATCCGCGGCTTCGCGGCGCGGCGCGGCGCATCATCGAACGACTGGATGGCTATCTGCGCTCGTCCGCGGCCGAAAAACCGTTTGTGCGCGCCGGCAACCAACACGTGCTCGCACCGGGCGCGCTACCGCCGTCGTACCACACGCTCGTGATGCTGTCGCACATGCCGCTCTTTCGGAGCGAGCACTACGACGTGATGGAACGGCTCTACATCTATCTCTCGCAGCCGAAGCCGCGCGCCGAGCCCACGGCGCTCGTCGGGAAAAAGGCGGTGACTCTGACGCACGTGGTGATGGGTGATCCGCTTCCGCATCGCAACGCGGCCGACGCGGACATTCCGTTCGCCCTGGCGTGGCTCGAGCTCATGGCGCGTCTGCAGTTTCTTCGGCGCCACGAGGGATGGACCAAGATGTTCGAGCGATTCATCGACGACCGGGACCGCGACGGCGTCTGGCGCGCGCCGAAAGCGAGTAGCGCTTTGCGCTCGGGCGATCCGCTCGTCTGGCCGACGTGGCCGTTGGAGCATTCGCCCACTGAGCAATCGCGGTGGTCCGACGCGACGTTCCGCCTCGGACTCATTGCTCGCCTGGCCGGCCGTCCGATCCAACTGATCTAGACGGCCACGAAACGCGCGAGCCAGAGCGACACGTACCCCGCCGGTGAGCGCGATGTCGACGCTCGCCGCGTGAAGCTCGCGTCGGGACCCTCGGCGCGAGTTGTCGAGGCGGGACCGGCGTCGGGCGCACCCGTGGTGCTGCTCCCCGGTTGGGGCGGCTGCGCGTACCTGTTCGGCAGAAATCTGTCCGCGCTTGCCGACGCCGGCTTTCGAGCCATCGCCATCGACCCCATCGGACTCGGCGGAAGCGACAAGCCACGGGACGCAAAGCACTACACGCTCGACGCGCAGCGGAGATACGCGCTCGAGACTTTCGACGCGTTGGGACTGCGCTCGGCGGCTCTTGTGGGACAGTCCTTCGGCGGACGGGTTGCATTGGAGATGGCGCTTCGTGCGCCCGAGCGGATCGAGCGGCTCATGTTGATCGGTGCGGTGGGAATCGGCTCGGTCGCCTTCGATCCCATGCTGACGCTGTTCACGGCGCTCACGCCGGTCGCAGCCGCTCAGCTGATGCTCAAACCCTGGATGTTTCGCGTCGTCGTGAACGTGGCCACCGGAAGCGACTACGACGCCACCGACGAAGACGTCCGCCAGTTTTTCGCTCCGGCGAGCGAGCGCTCCTTCGCCATCGCCCTGTACTACGCGTTGAAGCAGATGGAGCGCAGGGCGCTTCCCGTCGACCAGCTTCGCCAGTTGAGGATGCCTGTTTGCGCGCTTCGCGGGGAGCAAGACAGAATCGTGCGGGTGAGCCGAGCCGTTCGAGCGTGGGCCGGCGAGCGATTGATCAGTATTCCGGGGGCCGGCCACCTGACGAACTTTGAGGGGCCTGCCGCCGTGAACCCGATGCTGATCGAGTTCTTTCGCCGCCCGGCGACTGCGTAGCGGTTGGCGTGGCAACGGTTTACATTTCAGGTGTATCGCCACCGCGCGTGAAACGGACGTCAGATGTCATCAGTCAGATATCAGACGCGTACCGCTGACATCTGATCCCCGACGTCTGACATCTGCCAACCTATGTCGATTATTGCACCTGAGCTAACAGAGACGCGCACCACGTTCGAGGCGCTCAACCTCCCCCCCGAAGCGCTCCAGGCCATTCGCGATGCCGGCTACGTGCATCCGACGCCGATCCAGGAAAAGGCGATCCCGCTCGTGCTCAAGGGTCGGGACGTGATGGGCCTCGCCCAGACGGGAACCGGTAAGACCGCCGCCTTCACACTGCCCATCATCGCGCGACTCATCGATGGGCCCAAGCGCACGCGGGCCCTGGTACTGACGCCGACGCGCGAGCTCGCGGCCCAGGTGAAGGAGAGCTTCGAGAAGTACAGCAAGCACAGCGGGCTGACCGTCATCGACGTGTACGGCGGCGTGGGATTCCCCCCGCAGGAGAAAGCGCTACGCGCTGGCGTTGACGTCGTTGTCGCCACTCCGGGCCGGCTCATCGACCACATGGAGCGGCAGAACGTCGTGTTCGACGATCTGGAAGTGCTGGTGCTCGACGAGGCCGACCGCATGTTGGACATGGGCTTCGCGCCGCAGATCAATCGCATCGTAGGCGCGATCCCGACGTATCGGCAGACCCTGCTCTTCAGCGCCACCATGCCACCCGAGGTCGAGGCGCTGGCGCGCAAGTATCTGCGCAAGCCCGTGGTGGTGCAGGCGGGCCGCCGCTCGCAGGCGGCCGACACCGTATCGCACGCCGTCTATCCCGTGCCGCGCGAGCGCAAAACGGCGTTGCTCATCGAGCTGCTCAAGAAAGATGAGATGGATTCCGTCCTCATCTTCTCGCGCACCAAGCACGGCGCCGACCGTATCGTGCGCGACCTCGAGCGGGAAGGCATCAGCGCAACCGCCATGCACGCCGACCGTAGCCAGCGCGAACGGACCGATGCGCTGGACGGGTTCAAGTCGGGAAAGATTCGCGTGCTCGTCGCGACCGACATCGCGCAACGCGGGCTCGACATCTCCGGGATCTCGCACGTCATCAACTACGACGTTCCGAACCAGCCGGAAGACTACGTGCACCGTATTGGGCGGACGGGCCGCGCCCTCGCACTCGGCGACGCGTTCACCTTCATGTCGACCGATGAAATCGCCATGGTGCGGACGATCGAGCGGGTGATCGGCCAGCCGATTCCGCGAATCTCGGTGCCGGGCTACGACTTCGGGACCGTCGCCGCGGACTGAGCGCGCGCCCGCGCGGGGCCACGCGCGCTGCATCCCCGCGCGGTCTTTAGCCCTTCAATTGCCAGAACTGGCTGGTGAGTCCGAGCGCAGTGAGTATCGCCTGCGACTCCTCGACCGAACGCGGGCGCCACGCCGGCGATCTGCGGTCGGGATACCACGCCTTCGCCAGCCGCCACGTCTGCGCGAGCGTCAGCACCGCGCCGCGGGGATGCTGCTTCGCTCTGCACCAGCCATCCAACTGCTCTTCCGACCGGAAGAGAAGCATGGTGCTTCACGTGTAGCCGATGTCCTCGTACCACTGCCTGGCCGGCACCAAAATGTGCACGAGACCGTCGCCCACGGGCCCGTGCTGCGCGGAGACATCTATGGTGATCGCCTCTCCAGATCCCGCGCAGCGTGCGTCGATACGGGCGCCGACGCCGAGCGATGCCGGAATGCCCAGCATGTCCCAGGCGCAGTTGGCCCACCACGTCGCGCTCGTGCCCTGAACCGAGAACGCGGTGGGCACGGCGGAGAATGGACCGGCCATCCAGATTTCGCCCGCCTGGTCGAGCACGAGCATCTTGCGACGCGCGAGCTCCGCGAACGCTTTGAGTGCTTCATCCTCTCCAATACCGAATTGGGTCGCGATGGCACTCGACAACGGAGCTCGACCCGTAGCCGCGATCGCCGAATAGGCGAACATGCGAAGATCGTCGAGCGAGAAGGTGGCGGTAGGCATCAGACATAGGATGCCGAAGGGCCATCGGTCGCAACAACTTTACCGCCATCGCGCGCGGCCGAGCCGGCTCACGACCACCGTTTCGGCCACCGCGCCCCGCGATAACACAACAGTCGTGTTCGCCGCGCCGTAGCCGCGGCCGCTTGGGCCGAACGCGATCGAATCACGCGTGCTGACAAACTCGACGCGGTGCTCCGCCCGCACAGGCCGGACGAGGATGGTATCCGCGCCGGCGAACACGGTGAACGCTCCCGCGGCACTGTCCATACGAACGGCGACGACCCGCGACTCGGCGACCGCGGCATGCCGCGCCGCCGCGATCGAGGCGAGCAGCTCGCTTGCCGCTGATCGGGCCGCGGCGGCGTCGAGCATCGGGCTGACGCGCGGGATTGCGATTCCTGAGATGATCGCGATCACCGAGAGCGTCACGGCGATCTCGACTAGGGTAATTCCCCGGCGCCGAAGTGTCACGGCATTCCCCCGACAAGGTGCGCGGGATATATACCGGCGAAGGCGATCGTACCGTCATCGAACGCACGCGCGCGGTACCGGAATCACGCGCCGACCCTTCGGAGGAGAGAGCGATGAGAGGACGCTTGGGGCGGCTCGGCGCGACGGCTGGCGCGCTGCTCGTGACGATGACCCTGTCGGCCTGCAAGCTCGGACCATCAGTCGATGCGAACACCGTGCAGACACTCAACGACCTCGGCGACGCGGTGAACGCGTTGCGGCAGGACAACGCGTTGATGCAGGCACAGATCGATTCGATGAGGCTTCTGTTCGCCAAGCAAGACACCGCCATGAAAAAGTTGCAAGAGGGCGTCGTGGCGGCACTCGGCAACCGATAGACGGACAACGCCGGTCACGACGACGACGTATCTCGACAGTGCCCGCTTCGCCACCCACCAAGGATTGTCCATGCGAATGATCCATCGTCAGCTGGCCAGCTTTGCTGCGCTTCTCGCTCCGGTGATTCTCGGCGCGCAGCAGCAGAACGATTCCGCCTACACCGCGCGCATTCGCGAGCTGACCGTCGTCGACTCACGGTACAAGTTCACCACCGAGATGGTGGACCACTTGCCCGCGTCAGCCACCGTGCCGACGCCGCTCAAGGTGCTGGGCTACGTCCCGGGGACCATCGGCAAGCTGTCGCACACCGCGGACATCAACAAATACTTCCGTGCGTTGGCGGCGGCGTCGCCCCGCACAAAGATTTTCTCCCTTGGGATGAGTGACGAGGACCGCGAAGAGATCGTGCTCGCCATCGCCGACGAGGAGACGATCAAGCGGTTGGATGACTACCGCGCCATGGCTGCCCGGCTCGCGGATCCGCGCGGGATGCCGGCCGACGAGCGGGCACGACTCGTCAAGCAGGCGAAGCCGATCTACTGGGTGCTCGGCTCGATCCACTCGCCGGAGACCGGCAGCCCCGAGATGCTGATGGAGATGGCGTACCGGCTCGCCGTCGAGGAGAGCGATCGCATCAAGGGGATTCGCGCCAATGTGATCACCCTCATCACACCGGTGCAGGAAGTCGATGGACGCGACCGGATGGTGGACGTGTTCAATCAGTCGCGGGCGATGAAGACCGGGAATCTGGGCCAGAATCTCGTGTACTGGGGGAAATACACCGCGCACGACAACAATCGCGACGGCATGGTCATCTCCCAGAAGATCACGCAGAACTACTTGAAGGGATTCTTATACTGGCGCCCGACGATCACGCACGATCTGCACGAGTCGGTGCCCTTCCTCTACATCAGCACCGGTACGGGGCCGTACAACGACGAGCTCGATCCGATCGTGGTCGGCGAGTGGAACACCCTCGCGTATCAGGAAATGACCGAGCTGACGCGGCGCGGGCTGCCCGGCGTGTGGACGCACGGCTTTTACGATGGCTGGGCGCCGAACTACGTCATGGCGATCACGCAGCTGCACAACTCGCTCGGCCGATTCTACGAGACGTACACCTCGTCGGGCGCCGACTGTCAAACGGTGAACCTCGGCGCGGCTCAGACGTCGAAGGAGTGGTTCCGGCCGAGTCCGCCGGTCAATGGCGTGAAGTGGTGCATCCGGAGCAATATCAATTATCAGCAGTCGGGGGTGCTCGTCGCCCTCAAGTACGTGGCGGACAACCGCGAGACGTTCATGGAGAACTTTCTCGCCAAGGCACAGCGGATGATCGATCGCGGCAAGACCTCGCCGCCCTACGCCTACGTGATTCCGCGCAACCAACGTCACGCGGCGGAAGCCGCCGACCTGGTGAACCTCTTCCGGTTGAACGCCGCCGAGGTGCAGGTGGCGACCAGCGACTTCACCACGACGCGCGTGGCCGCGCCCGTCGAAGATCGCGGTCCCGCGATTCCCGGGACGAGTGGCACACCGCGCGACACGACGGTGACGAAGACCGCGGTCGTGCCGGATGCGCCGGCGACGAACGTCGTCGCGGTTCCACCGCCACGCGACATGGCGCCCACGCTCACCATGCCTCCGCCGGCTCGTCGCGCCGACAGTGCCGGCGCCGGTGGCGGACGCGGCCGAGGTGGCGCCGGCAGCGCCAGCGCCGCGCGGGATGCCGGCCCGATCACCGTGCACACGGGCGATTGGATCGTGCGCATGGATCAGCCGTATACGGCGACCGTGCGCACCGTGCTCGCCATCCAGAAATACAAGGTCGATGATCCGAGCCCGTACGACGACACCGGCTGGACGATCGACGAGCTGCGGCACGTGACGACGTACGCCATCGGAGACTCGAGCGTGCTCAGCAAGCCGATGCAGCCGCTGGGAATGAACGTCGTGCTCGACGGCAAGACCACCGGCACCGGTGGCATTCTGCTCGTCAGACATCTCGGCGATTGGCGCAGCGCGGTATTGCCGTGGAAGGCTGGTGGCAAGGTGGCCGTTGCCGACACTGCGTTCACCGCCGATGGCGCGACGTATCCGGCCGGCACCTTCATCATCGATGGCGCGAAGGCGCGCGACGCGGTGAAGTCGCTCGGTCTCGAGGCGACGGCGGTCGCGTCCGCGCCGCAGGTGCGGTCGCACGCGATCTCGCTCCCGCGCATCGCGTACATCCACACGTGGCAGGAAACGCAGAACGAGGGATGGGTGCGCTTCGCCCTCGATCAACTGGGTGTGCCGTACACCTACATGGCGGATCAGAAGCTGAAGAACTCCGCCGTGCTCGACAAATACGACGTCGTGCTGTTTCCGCACTCAGGGCAGGGCGGTCTCTCGCTCGTGAACGGCCGGTCGATGGCCGGTCCGGCCATTCCGTGGCGGGCGACGGCGTCCACGCCGCACCTCGGCAAGTGGGACGAGACGGACGACATGCGGCCCGGAATGGGACTGGAGGGCGCGGCCGGTCTCAAACGCTTCGTCGAGCGCGGCGGCTTGCTGCTTGTCGAAGGATCAACGAGTCGTCTGCCGATCGAGCTTGGCTTCACGAGCGGTGTGTCGGAATTCCAATCGCGCACGCTCGGCGCGCGCGGCGCGGTGTATCGCGCCATGCCGGTGACCAAGTGGAGTCCTATTCTTTACGGGTACGACGATGGCTCACCGATGTCGGTCTACTTCAACAGCACGCCGCTGCTAGCCGTGCAGGAAGCGCCGCGCTCGGGCGCGCAGAACGATGGCATCGATCCGAGCATTCTCGCGGCGCAGCAGAAGATGCGCGCGCGGGTGATTCTCAAGTTTCACGACAAGGCGGACTCGTTAGGCATCTCCGGCATGCTCAACAACCCGGGCGACATGCTTGGAAAAGCGGCGGTGATCGATGCGCCGGTCGGTAACGGGCACGTGGTGATGTTCGCGATCCGTCCATTCTGGCGGCAGGAGACGCAAGGATCCTTCGCGCTGGCGATCAACGCCATCGCGAACTGGAATCACTTGGATCAAGGGGAGCTGGTGAAGGCTGGTCCGGTCTCGAGCACGGGGGCGTCGCCGGGACATTGAGGGCCAAGGGGCGGGTGTGGGGCGTGGGGAGTAGGGTGTGGTCACGGCTGAGATCTCTGCCATGACCACATCCCACACCGTACACCCAACACCCGCTATCTTTCGCGATTGGTTCCAGTTTTCGCGAACAGCAACCGGTAGTCCCCATGAAAGTTTCGATCGAATACTGCACCCAGTGACATTACGAGCCCCGGGCCACCAGTTTGGCGGCCGAGATCACGCAGAAGTTTCCGGATGCCAAGATCGACCTGATTCCGTCTCGCGGCGGCCGCTTCGAGGTTCTGGTCGACGGCATGCCGGTGTTCGAGAAGTCCAAGCTCGGACGGCACGCGCAGGCGGGCGAGATCGTCGGAAAGCTGGCCGCGCGACCGACGTGAGTTGATCGGTGCGCATTGGCATCTCTACCGGCGGCGGCGACGCACCGGGACTGAACGCGGTCATCCGCGCGGCCGTGCTCTCGGCGATCAACCGCGCCTGGGAAGTGATCGGCATCAAGCGCGGCTACGCGGGGCTGCTCGGGGAAGACGAATGCATTCCGCTCACCAAGGAATCCGTGCGCGGCATCGCGCACCTGGGCGGCACGATCCTTCGCACGACCAGTCGCGGAAATCCGTTTTGCTATCCGGTTCGCCGGGCAGACGGCACGACGATCGAGGTCGATCGCTCCGACGAGCTGATGGAGCGCGCGAAGGAGTTGGGGATCAACGCGTTGATCACCATCGGCGGTGACGGCTCGCTCAGAATCGGCCAGCGGCTGTTCGAGAAGGGGATGAAGATCGTCGGCGTGCCGAAGACGATCGACAACGATGTGAGCGGCACGGTCACCACCTTCGGATTCGACACGGCGGTGAGCACGGCGATCGATGCGATCGACAAGCTGCACACCACCGCCGAGAGCCACGACCGCGTGCTGGTGATGGAGGTGATGGGCCGCGAGTCGGGATTCATCGCGCTTCACTCGGGCGTCGCCGGAACGGCCGACGTCGTGCTGATTCCGGAAATCCCGTACGACATCGAGAAGGTCTGCCAGAAGATTCTTCAGCGCGACAGGGCGGGGCGGCATTTCTCGATCGTCGTCGTCGCCGAAGGGGCGTTTCCGATGGGCGGTGAGGCATCGATGATCGGCGAGTCGCTGCCGGGTGAGCCGAAGCGGCTCGGCGGCATCGCGGCCGCGCTCTCCCGTCAGATCCAGGAACGCACGGGCAAAGAATGTCGTTGGCTCACGCTCGGCCATCTCCAGCGTGGCGGCCAGCCGACCGGATACGATCGCCTGCTCGCGACTCGGTTCGGCGGAGCCGCGGTGCGCGCGATCGCCGAGGGCAAATGGGGACACATGGTCGCGCTCCAAACGCCGCACGTCGTCACCATTCCAATCGCCGAGGCGCTCAAGGAGCCGAAGCGCGTCGACGTGACGCACGATGTGGTACGGACGGCGCGCCAGGTCGGGGTCTCGTTTGGAGATTGAGCCATCGGCCCGTGCGAGCCTCTGGACTTCTGGGACGGGACTGGCGAATGTGCTCATGCGCGTTTCCCCAGCGGGACGGCCGATTCCCGCCCGGGGGACAGCGAAGGGTCAGTCACCAGGCATCGCAAATTCCAAGAGCTGCCGCCGTAACGTCTTACGGACGGCATCGTCCACCCTCCAACTGGCACCGACCCTGCCTTAGCATGTGGCACGGCGCGCGGCTTCGCGGGAGGATACATGAGACGAGCGATGATGATGTGGGCGTTTTGCGCTGCGGGAGTCGCTCTCCCGCTTCGAGCGCAGGGTTTCGCGCCCAAGCGTGATGATCAGAAGAGGGATACTAGCGCCGTGCCGGCTCATCTCCGTCCGCCCGAGGGGATGTGCCGCATTTGGCTCGATGGCGTGCCGTCATCGCACCAGCCCGCGCCGACCGACTGCCCGACCGCTATCCGCAACCGACCGCCGAACGCGCGGGTGATCTTTGGCGATCTGTCCAAGACGGCGCCCAAGGGCGATCGCACTCCAGATCGCACGACGGAGACTCGCCTGCCGCGCATCGACACGGTGCGGAAGCCGCCGGAGCTGCCGCCGCGCCGCCCGCCCGATGGCGCGATCGCGCCCGAAGATCCGCGCGGGTTGCCGCAACCGCGATTCACGCCTCCCCCGAATCCCGTAGCGCCGCCCGTACAGCCGCTGCCACGCGTGGAGCCTCCGAAGCAGGATGCGCCGCCTGTGAAAGTGCCACCGCGCGTCGATCCGACCCCGGTTCCAACAAAGAAACCGGATGAGGCCGGTCCGGTCATGCGGCGGCCGCCGTTTTTCCGAGTGTCGCCGTAGAGTTGCGTTCGCGGAACCGCTCTTGCACGCGGGCGGCGCATGCGCACGGTACGTGATCACTACCTCCCGCCCGACCGAGAGGCGTATCTCGCCGCGGAGCCGCCCAGCGGCCGAGTGATCGTGATCGCGCCCACGCGCGCGGCGTGCGAAACGATCGAGCTGGCGATGGGCCTGCACATCGACACCGTGCTCGAACGCGAGCACGGCGACCAGATCCGTGAGCTGGCGCGCCAGGGAAAGGGCTTCGGCATCGTCGCCGGCACCGGGACCGGAAAGACCCTCGCCGTGCGCTCGATGGCCGAGGTGATAACCGGCGCGCCCGAATTGCGCGTCGGCGTGATCAACCGCGAGCGCGAAGCGACGCCCGAGACGCCGTCGTGGAACGTGGTCATTGTCACCACCGGCATCGCACGCCGGTGGTTTCAGGATGGCGACATCCTGGCCCGCGACACGCTGGTGGTCGATGAGATCCATCAGACCAGTGCCGAGCTGGAGCTCTGCCTCGCGCTCGGCAAGCGCGTCGGTTGCCGCTTCATCTGGCTGTCGGCCACGGTCGATCCGACCTTCTACGCGCGCTACCTGAATTCCAGCCAAGTGATCGAAAGCTTCGCGTTCGATCCGGAGAAGAAGGCAAAGGTCGTCGTCGTGCAGAAACAGCCGCTCGCGTTTCTCGACGAGCGCTTTCTTCAACAGGCGCAGCGCGAGCGGCGCGGCATCGGCGTGTTTCTCCCAACGCGCGCCGGCGTGGAGCAGGTGGCGACCGATGTGGGATTCCGGAACCCTCGCATCACCTCGGCGTTCTACCACGGCGGCGAGCCGATTCGCGTGATTCGCCCCTTCCTCGAGGGCGAGGTCAAGAAGCCCTATCTGCTGGCGATGACGGCCGCCGGCCAGAGCGCGCTGAACGTGCAAGGGCTCGACACGGTGGTGATCGACGACACGCGATTCACGAACGTGATCGAGCGGGGCAAGAACGTGCTCACGCGCACGCATCTCGGGTCGAACGAGATCTTGCAGATGGCGGGTCGTGTGCACGGCCGGGTGGAAAACGGCCGCGTGTTCATCTTGAGCGACCGCGACATCCACTTCGCCGCGCTCAAGCCGACCGAGCCGGAGTTCCAACTGGCCGGGGATTCCGAACGCGTTGCGATCACCTGTGCCGATCTGGGCGTTCGCGCCGACGAGCTCGATCTTCCCGTGCCGCTCGATCGCCGCGCCTACCGCGAGGCGGTGCAGCTGCTCGAGCGGCGCGGCATCATCGACGAGCGCGGCCGGTTGTCGCAGTACGGCAAGGCTGTCGAGGCGATGCCGGTCGATCGCGCCTGGGCCGAGCTGCTCGTGCATGCCGACGAAGAGCTGGTGCCGTTCGTGGCGGTGATGGCGTCGATTGAATCGCTGCACCGCATGACGCGCGAGGAGCGCGACCTGAACGGCTTGCTGGTGGCGGGCAGCGATCACCTCACCGCGTACAATCTGTACGCCGAGGCGTTCCGTCGCGCCGGCTACGCCGGCGAGGTGTTCGGCTTGCCACGGCATCTCTTCGATGATCGCATCGGGCAGTGGAGCGAGGAGCGCGGCGCGCTGGTCAAATCGATCGAAGACGCGGCGCTGGGGATGGCGAGCATCTATCGCACGCTCGAGATGCGCCTGCCGGATCAGATGCCGTACGCGGGTGACCGCGTGCATCGCCGATTCGCCGAGCTGCTCGCGCGCATCATGCCATTCGATCTGGTGATCGATGAGCACACCGCGAACGGGGATGAGGCACGCGTGTCGAAGACAAGCGTCTGCGGCGCGTGGGGGGCGATCGCCGGTGAGCTGCGCTACTTCGCCGACCGCATGGGTATTCCGCGCGCGTCGATCGAGGGGACGCAGATTCCGCTCGAGCTGATCAAGAAATACGCGACACGGGGATCGGCGGCGCTGGTGTACGATCCCGAGCGAAAGCGGGCACCGATGTCGATCCGGCGGTTGGTCGAGTATTTCGGCTTCGAGCTCGAGCGCGAGCACGAGCCGGTCGATCTGTTTCCGCCCGAGCTGGCCGACGAGGCGCGCCGCGCACTGGCCCAGTCGCTGGCGAAGATGGAGGCGCGGCACTGGGCGGTGAAGAAGAATCGCGCGGCGATCGAGCAGGCACGCGAGCTGTACAAGCGCTCCGGCGGCCGAACGCCGAAGCTTGGCTTGCCGGAGCTGACGTCACTGTACGAGGCGAAGCTCGCGGGCGTCAACTCGCTCGATGAATTTCGCGCGGCCGACCTCGAGCTCGATGTGCGATCGAGTATTCCCCGAGACGAACGCGAGCGCCTGCTCGCGCTCCCCGACTTCGTGATGATTCGCGATCGGGAGGTGCTGATCGACTACGACATCGACGCGCAGTTGGGAGCGGTGGCTCGGCTCAGGGTGCCGGAGAAAATCGCGCGCACGTTGTCAATGGCGGAGCTTCCCGCGCTCGATCGTCCGCTGCGGTTCGTGGTCACTCGCGGCGCTCGAGGCAGCGTACGCGCCGACACTCTGGATCAGCTGCAAGACGCACTCGACCAGCCGTTCATGGTCGATGAAGACGTCACACGGCAGACGGCGGACGGCAGACGCCAGATGTCAGATGTCGGCAAGCGTCCGGGAAGACCCGGTTCTCCCAACAATCGCGGCGCACACGGCGGGCAGAAAAAGGATGGGAAAGGCACGCCGTGGAAGAAGGGAAAACGGCGCCGCGGTCGTTAGTGTCCGACGCCCGGCGCCCTATCCGATGGCGGTGTACTGCTCCGTCTTGTACGGCGTGAATCCCCGCGCCAGGTAGTTCGGCAGCGCGGACGGATTGTCGAGAGTGCAGGTGTGCAGCCACACGCGCTCGGCGCCGAGTCCCCAGGCGGTCGTTGCGGCAACGGACAGCATGCGTTTGCCGAGGCCCTGTCCGATGCATTCGGGGAGGAGGCCGAAGTACGCAATCTCGACCGAGCGGTCGTCGTGCAGCACGAGCTCGAACCAGCCGGCCGGCGCGCCGCCGCGGTAGAGCACCCAATTTGAGACGTTGGAGCGAATCAGGTGCGCGCGAGTTTGATCGTCGGTCCAGACGAGGCGATCGCGCCACTGATAGCGTCGCCCCACTTCGCGATAGAGATACTGATAGAACGACACGGGACAATCGATCACGCGCTCGACGCGCAGCGAGGGATGATCGATCGCCGTCGCTCGGAGCTGCGCGGGCGACTCCAACTGTAGGTAGGTGCGTGTGACCGTCACAACCTCGCTCATGCGTGGAATATGGCATGGAGAGGGAGGCACGCTGCAACGGGTTCTCTCATCCCTTGCCGTACCGTACGGTCCAATCTCATTGAGTGTAGCGCGCTCATTCGGAACTGCCATATTTCGTAACTGACGTGACACTAACGTGTTACTCACCGAATTAGCCGGGGTTGACAACTAGACCAATCGGTCTACATTGCGCTCATGGCAAGCGTGCGCAACCGGAAATCCGAGATCGTCGATGTCGCGACGGTGTTGATCGCCCGGAGCGGATACGGCCAGACGTCGGTGGAGGATGTGATTCGCGAGGCCGGGCTCGGAGGAAAGGGGCACTTCTATCACTACTTCAAGTCGAAGGAGGAGTTGGGGCAGGCGGTGTTGAGCAGGCAGTTCGAGCGGTTCGTCGAGCGTGGACTCACGATTTTGCGACAGCCCGTCATCGACCCGATCGAGCGCCTGAATCTGTTCATCGACGAGGTGGTGACGTCGCATGCGGCGCGCGGATGCCAGGGCGGTGGGCCGTGTGGTGCGTTTGCGACGGAGATGGCTGAGGCGCACGAAGCATTTCGGCGGACGCTCGATGCGGTGTTCGAGCGGTGGGCGGAGCAGATCCAGTCGCTGTTGTGGGAGGCGCGAGCGCGACTCGAGGATGGCGTGGACATCACACGTTTGTCGCGATTCATCATCGCGACGCTCGAAGGTGCGCTGCTGATGTCGAGGGTGAAGCGGGAGATCACGGTCATGGAAGGGATCGCGGCGGATTTGAAACGGTTCGTCGCCATGCACGTGCGCGAGCGGGCGCAATCTGATGCGACTGACTGAGCGCAATTCGGGGGAGCATATGGGAAGTGCAGTAGTGGAGCAGGTGACGACGAACGACGTGACGGCGGCGGGCGCGCGCGATGAGCGCGATGTGCAGGCACGCCGTGCGCAGTTCGAGGCCGAAGCGCTGGTACATCTGGATGCCCTCTACAGCTTCGCGCTCAAGCTCACGCACGCGCGCGATGATGCGGAGGACCTCGTGTCCGACACGATGCTGCGCGCCTTCGAGCGGTGGGAGCAGTACAACCTGGGCACGAACGTGAGGGCGTGGCTCTTCACGATTCTCTACCACGCCTTCGTCAGCCGCTCGCGGCGCGCGAGCTCGCGCGAAGTGCAGTTGCCCGAGGAGGCCGACAACTGGGCATCGCTGGCCGTGGTGGGCGAGGCAGACCCGGAAGGGCGCTTCTACGATTCCTTCGTGGATGAGGAGGTGACGCAGGCGATCGATGCGTTGCCGGCCGACTATCGCACGGCGGTGGTGCTGAGCGACGTGCAGGGTCTGCGCTACGCCGAGATCGCCGAGATTCTCGGCATTCCCGAGGGCACGGTGAAGTCGCGGTTGTTCCGCGGCCGCCGCATGCTGCAGAAAAAGCTGGCGGATTTCGCGGTGGAGATGGGCTACATAAAGAAGCGCGTCGCCGCGTAGCGACCGCCTTGCGAGTCACGACACCGCCGACTTGAGGCGGTGTCGTGCCGCCTTTGCCCGATTGCCGCACGTCGCCATGTCACACCAGCGACGGCGGCCATTTTTTGTCCCGTCGAAAAACACCCGTAAACATCGCGGGTCGGCGCACCGGCGAACGCGCAGCAGCTCACCCGCCACCAGCGCGTCGGCCGCCGACTCGACGACAGGAATCATCAGGCCGGCGAAGGCGTCTCCCGTCGGGACGAAGGAGCGGACGAAGCCGCCATCGAGGCGCAGCTCGACGCGGCGTGTGCCGGCGCTGCGGCCGAGCACGCGGTTGATCTCGCTCAGTGCATTGAGTCGAATATCGCTGGTGCCCATGCCGCGTTCGGCGAGCGCGCGCAGCGCGGCGCGGATGCGGCGCGCATCGGCCAGCGCGGCGGTGGCGCCGGCGGGCTGCTGCTGCGCGCGGCGCCGCATACCCGTCGCGCGCTCGGCGTCGACGACGTCGGCGGCCTGCAGCCATTGGACGAGCGCGTCGAAGTCCTGGAGGATGTCGGTCCGCACTCCGCGCTGCACGTCGTCCGTGTTCACGAAATCGAGCCAGAGTCGCTCGCCCACGAACACGAATCGATGTAGGGACACTGCGCGCGAAGAGTCGAGCATGTGCAACGCCGGCAGAGTGGGGATGCAATTGTATCCCGGCGAAAAACAGGCGGCAAGGATACTTGCGCCCGCCCGCGCCGCGGTACTTGTAGAGTCTCGGCCGCACCGGCAGCGTTACCGGCATGCCGGCTCCAGAGATCTCCGCGCTGACGCGCATCGCCGTCGGTTCCACCAACCCCGTCAAGGTCGCCGCGGCGCGGGCCGTTCTGTCGTCGCTCGCTCCGCGTGCCACGTTCGAAAGTGTGGATGCCAAGTCCGGCGTGCCGGATCAGCCGTGGGGCGACGAGGAGACGATCCGAGGCGCGCGTGCGCGAGCGCGCGCGGCGATGGAGATGACGGGTGCCGACCTCGCCGTGGGGATCGAAGGCGGCGTGACTGAGAGCGGAAGCGGGATGCGAACGTGCGCCTGGGCAGCGGTGTTGCATCGCGACGGCCGCAGCGGCGTCGGCGGCTCTTTGGCCATGCCGTTGCCGGAGGGTGTCGCGCGGATGGTGCGCGGCGGGATGGAGCTCGGCGACGCGATGGACCACGCTTCGGGGATGCACGACACCAAGCGCGGTCATGGGGCCGTCGGCATTCTGACCGCCGGGCTGATCGACCGGCAGCGCGCGTACGAGATGCTCGTCACCTACGCGCTGGCGCCCTTTCTGGCGCCGGAATATTTCGACGGCACGGCCGTATTAGGTTAGGCGGACTTCCACCACGGAGCACCGTGAAGAAACCGTTCGTCGTGTCCGAGTACGTGCGCTGGAGCGACATCGACTTGGCGGGAATCATCTGCTATGGCGCCTACGTCCGCTTCTACGAGATTGGGGAGGCGGAAATCTTTCGCGCACTCGGCCTGCCGTTCAACGAGATGTTCGAGCGGTTCGACATGTGGCTGCCGAGGAAGGTGATGCATACCGAATTTTTCGCGCCCGCGGTGCTCGATGAACGATTGAACGTCGTGACGTACTTCAGTCGCGTTGGAACGACCTCACTGACCATCAATTTCGATGTCGTCGGTGCGAAGGGTGGACGGCTGCATGCGGCGGCGCACCAGGTCGTCGTCTGCGTGCAGAGGACGACATTCGAAAAGAAAGCGTTGCCAGCTGAGGTCATCGCGGCGGTAGACAGATACCACATGAGTGTTGAAGACGTCAGAAGACAGATGTCGGATGTCAGTGTCTCATTGGGTCGTTAGCGCCTCTTCTTGATACTGAATCCAACCCGTGGCGTCCTCGGCCACCAGCTCCACTTCGGTGCCGAGCGGAAGGGTGAGGTTCGGCACTTCGTGGCCGGCGGGGAAATCGGTGAGGATGGGGACGTCGAGATCGGAGAGGAGATCGAGCAGAAAATTCTCGAACTCATCCTCTTCCGAGCGGTCGAGCGAAAGCTGCCCGAAGACGACGCCCCGCACGGTGCGGAGCAGGCCGGCGGCGCGGATATGGACCAGGCGTTCATCGGCAACCGACATCGGATCGCGCGTCTCTTCGATGAAGAGGATCGCGTCGCGAGTGTCGATCTCGTAGGGCGTGCCGATGGTCTGCTGCACCAGCGACAGATTTCCGCCGACGAGTCGTCCGGTGGCCCGACCGGGACGCACACAGCGCGCGATGCCCTTACCGAGCTTTGCCATCGGGGAGGGGGTGGTGAGCGCCGTCAGGAGCGATGCCATCGTCGGATCGCGCGTGCTCGGGATCAGATCATCGACCGTCGGCCCATGGAAGACCCGCAACGAGGCGCGTCGCATGAGCCAGAGGTGAAGCGCCGTGATGTCCGAGTAGCCGACGAATGCCTTCGGATTGCGCCGAAAGATCTCCGGCTCGAGGTACGGCAGCATGCGCACCGCGCCATAGCCGCCGGTGCCGCCGATGACCGCCTTCACGCTCGGGTCGAGCCACATGCCCATGAAATTCTCGGCGCGGCGTTCGTCCTCGACGCGCTTGAAGCGCCGTAGCTGGTCGATCTCGGTGTCGAGCAAGACGCCGAAGCCGGCGTGCTCGAGCGCCTTGATGCCGCGGAGGAGAAATCCGGTGCTCGGCGCGTACGATGGCGCCACGACGCCGATCACGTCTCCCTTGACGATCGCCGGAGGCCGGAGCAGCGGAGGTGGCGCGGGTTGATCATCGGTCGGGACCACCGGCCGCTACACTGGTGTCGGAATGGGCGCGAGCGCCGCGTCCGCTTCGCGCTGGCCCTCGACCGCATAGCCGATGCGGGCGCCTAGCTCACGCGCCGCCTCGATGGCCGTGGTGAGCGACGCGACGGTGTTCGCGCCGCCGTGCAGTCGGAGCAGATCGAGCCGGATGTTCTGCAGCGCGGTGACGACCGTTCCCAGGTCGCGCTCTGCCTGGTCACGCTGCGAGTGGAGCCCGGCGGTGCGCGACACGTTTTCACCGGCCGCGCCCAAGTGCTGCGCGAACAGATCGAGGCGCACACGAATCGCGCGCGCCTCCGCCTCCAGGCGCTTGATCACGTTCGGCAGCCCGGCCAGCTCGCGTCGCGTCTCGCGCGGCAGCGTACGAAAGAGCTCCGACGCGGCGTTGCCGAGTGCGATCTCCGTTGGCCGATGCACGAGCTGCGATGGGGCGGTGCGCGCGCCAAGACCGAGCTCGGCCAGCGAGGCGACCCAGCGACCGACGCGGCCGCGCCAGAATCGCAGCCGCCATTCGGCGCGCTCGTCTCTCACGCGTGGAAAGAGTTGACTGATCGCGGCGCTCGATACGCCGGCGAAGGCGGTGCCGCCGAACAATCCCAGAAGAACTCCGGCGTACGTCCAGTCGCGAAGAATCCCGGCTGCAACCATGAAAACGACGGATGCGCTGAGTAAGGCATACGCGCCCTTGCGCGCGACCGCTCCGACTCCGGCGCCGCGACGTCCTCCCGCATCGAACTGCATCTCTTCGTTTCGCATCTGCACGTGCTCGCTCAGGCCGAACACGAGATCGTCATGGTCGTAGCCGGCCTTGAACACGCGTCGCGTTTTGGCCACGCTCGCGTAGAGGTAGGCGAGCGATGGAGACAGCGTCATCGTCAGGATGCCGGCGGTCGGATTCGCGAGCGTGAGCGGGAACGCCAGGGCGATACAGAACAGCGTCGTCAATCCGACGGTCGCGCTATGGCTGCCGATCCAGGCGCGTATCGGCGCCGGCACGAGGCGCCGCTGCTCGGCCGACGCGTCGAGCGCTTCAGCCAACGCCTCGCCTGAAGCCCACCGCGCGGCGGGATTTTTGGCGAGGCAGCGCTCGAGCGTCTCGGCAATCGCGCGCGGAGTCGCCGGCGCGATGCGCGCAAGCGACGGCACCGGCTGGGCAACTTGCATTCCCATCACCGCGTGCGGTGTCGGCGCGTCGAAGGGAAGCTGTCCGGTCAGCGCGTAGTAGCCGACGATGCCTAACGAGTACAGATCGCTCCGCCCGTCGATCGGGAGACCGCTCGCTTGCTCGGGGCTCATGAAGTGCGCGGTCCCGAGTATCAACCCCTCGTCTTCGGCCGCCGCTTGCTCCCCGATATGGGCAATCCCGAAGTCCGTCACCATCGCCCGGCCGGAGCCGCGATCGAGCAGGATGTTGTCCGGCTTCACGTCGCGATGGATGACGCCATGCAGGTGCGCGTAGGCGAGCGCCCACGCGACCTCGCGAATCACGCGCGTGGCGTCGATGACGGCCATCGGACCGCGCTCGCGCACGCGCGCACCGAGTGTCTGGCCATCGACGTACGCCATGACGAAGAAGACGAAGCCATCGCGCTCGTCGACCCGATGAATCTGCACGATGTGCGGATGTGACAGCTTCGCCGAGGTACGCGCTTCACGGAGGAATCGTTCACGCAGCTCAGGGCGCGCGGCGAGCGCCGGCGGCAACAGCTTGATCGCCACGTAGCGGTCGAGACGTACTTCGCGCGCGAGATACACGATGCCCATCCCGCCGCGGCCGAGCTCGCGCTCGAGCGAATACTCGGCGGCAAGAGCCTCCTGAAAACTGAGAAAATCCTCGCCCGGCGAGAGAGCATGCATGCAAACCAGTATATGGGCGCCCGGCGTCGGGCGTCAGACGTCGGGAGCCGCGCTTTGTCGTGTCAGCGCCTGAGGCCCGACGTCCGACGCCCTATTAGGACCCCTGCCCTCCCCGTAAGTTTTCCGTGTGCCCGCCGATTCCACCTATTTCCGCAAAGGCTTCGGCCTCAAGGCCGAAGTGCAGCAGTCGCTGGACGCCGAATACTCGGGGCGTCTGGTCGACCTGCTTCGCGCGAACGAGTACACGCTCGTGTCGGGCGACGTCACCGTGCGGCTGGCGCGCGAGTTCGGGTTCTGCTACGGCGTTGAGCGCGCGGTGGAGTACGCGTATCAGACGCGGTCCAAATTTCCCGACCGGCGCATCCTGCTCGTGGGCGAGATCATTCACAATCCGCACGTGAACGATCGCCTGCGGGGGATGGGGATCGAGATCCTCATGCCGTCGGCCGCCGGAGTCTTCGATTTCTCCTCGGTCGATTCCGGCGATGTCGTCATCATGCCGGCGTTCGGCGTGACGATGGACGATTTCACGCGGCTGCGCGCGATCGGCTGCGTGTTGGTCGACACGACGTGCGGCTCGGTGCTCAACGTCTGGAAGCGCGTCGACAGCTACGCGCGCGATGGGTTTACGTCGCTCATCCACGGCAAGCACTATCACGAAGAAACGCGCGCGACGGCGTCGCAGGTGTTCAAGTTTCCGGGCTCTCATTATCTCGTCGTGCGCGACATGGGCGAAGCGCGCGAGCTGTGCGAGTACATCGAAGGGCGCGCGACCCGCGACGCGGTCGTGTCGAAGTACGCCGATCGTGCGTCACCCGGCTTCGATCCCGACGTGCATCTGGCCCGCATCGGTGTCGCCAACCAGACCACCATGCTGGCGAAGGAATCGCTCGCCATCGCCGAGGAAGTTGGCGCGGCCATGGAGCGCGCGCGGGGCGCCGAATCTCGCGCCGCCAATTTCCGCTCGTTCGACACGATCTGCAGTGCCACGCAGGACCGGCAGGACGCCGTGGTGGCGCTGCTCGAGGAGACGCTCGACCTGATGGTCGTCGTCGGCGGATACAACTCGAGCAACACGATCTCGTTGGCCGCTCTGTGCGCCGAGCGGGTGACGACGTATCACATCGAGGACGCGGCCGGCATCGACACGGACGCCGGAACGATCCACTATCGTGTCGCGGGCAAGCACCATCACGAGGCGGACGCGGGCGATTGGCTGGCGATGCCAGGACCGGTGCGCGTCGGCGTCACCGCGGGCGCGAGCACGCCGAACAACAAGATCGGCGAGACGGTCGCACGAATTCTGGCGACGCGCGGGGTTGCCCTCCCGGACGCGTGAGCTTCCCCTGGCGATGAGCGGACCGACATCCGATGCGTGAGCGACTCGCCAGGCTCTTCGGCTCGACCAGATCTCGCGTCTCCACGCTCGCCGAGCCGCTGGGATCGGTCGAGCTGCGTGGTGAGTCGACTCGCGTGGTGATCCTGCCGGCGCTCGGCGGCAAGATCAGCGTGATGGAGCTTGCCGGACGCGACTGGCTGTGGAAGAGCGACGTCATGCCATTCGCGTTGCCGACTGATGGCGCGTCGTACGTCGAAACCGCCGACAGCGGAGGATACGACGAGTGCTTCCCGACGGTCGGCGCGTGCACGCTTCCGCGCGACCTCGCTCGATACGGCGGGCTCGCGTTGCCCGATCATGGCGAGCTCTGGTCGCAGACCGCATCGCTTACCATCGAAACGCGCGAGACGAATGATGGGCCATCGACACCGACGGCCACGTGCGAATGGCACGGCCGGCGCATGCCGTATCATTTTGAGCGGACGGTGAGTGTCGAGTCCGACGGCGCCGTGCGCATGCGGTACGTCGTGACGAACGCGGGCGCATCCCGGCTGCCGTTCATCTGGTCATCGCATGCGCTCATGGCGCTGACAGCCGACACGCAACTCGTACTGCCGGACGGCGCGCCAGTGCGCGTGTGGTCGCAGCATCACATCGACATCTTCGGTCCGGGCGCCGAGCATCGCTGGCCGAGATTGCGCACGCCGGCGGGTCCCGACATCACCCTAGCGAGGCCGGACAGCGCGGCGAAGCGATATGCGTGCAAGCTATTTCTCGATATGCCCGAGGGCCGCGCCGCGATCAGACAGGACGGCGCCGAGCTCGAGTGCGTGTGGGACGTGCGCGAGGTGCCGAACTTCGGCCTCTGGATCAATCGACAGGGGTGGACGCCATTCCGCCGCAAGCGGCCCTACCTGAATATTGCCTTCGCGCCATGCATGGGAGCGCCCGACAGCTTGAGTGACGCACTCGGCGATTGGCGCGCGGCGCATTGGCTGGATGTGGGCGAGACCCGGCAATGGGAGCTCGTCTGGCGGGCCAGGCGAATCGCGCCCGATCTCGCGCGCAATGATTGAGCGGCGCGGGCTGCGCCCCGGGGCCGGCGTCTGTGTTTTCTGCTCGTCGAGCGACGGGCTCGCGCCATGCTTCGTCGACGATGCCCGCCAGCTCGGCCGTCTGCTCGGCGAGCGTGGCATGTGTCTGGTCTACGGGGGCACGACAGTCGGACTGATGGGCGAGGTGGCGAGCGCGGCGCGCGAGCACGGTGCGCGCGTTTTCGGCGCGATTCCGCGCTCGATCCACGATCGCGGCATCGGCAACGGCCGCGCGGACGAGCTGCTGGTAACGGAAGATCTTCGCAGTCGGAAAGCGGCAATGGAGTCGCGCGCCGACGCGTTCGTCGCGCTGGCAGGCGGATTCGGCACCCTGGAGGAGCTGCTCGAGATCATCACGCTCAAGCAGCTCGGACTGCACACGAAGCCAGTGGTGCTGCTCAACACCGGCGATTTCTACGACGCGTTGCTCGTGATGTTCGAGCGCATCTACGATGGCAACTTCGCCATGCCGCAGTCGCGCGCGCTGTACCATGTGGCGCGCACGCCGGCAGCCGTCCTCGAGTATCTCGACGCGTACGAGGCGATGCCCGTGACGAGCAAATGGACGGCACCTCCGACATCGGCCGTCAACGAGGCGATGATCGACGATCGCGCGGCGGATTGAGCGCCGCGGGACTCTCGGCGAGGCAGCGAGCCACGCTCGACGCCGCCTGTCGTCGCATCGTTCCGCGGGCGTACGCCGGTGGCGATGCGGCGGTCGACCTCGCGCCGCTGGTCGAGGAGCGCATCGCGACGTTGGATGCGCGCGCGCGCGCGGACGTCGCCCAGGTGCTTACGCTCCTCGGCAGCGCGCTGGCCGCCGCTGTCTTCCGCGGCGCGCCGCGAGCCATGACGGCGATGCCGGCCGACGAACAGGACAGCTGGCTCGCGAGCTGGGAGACGAGCCGGTTGCCGCTGCGGCGCACGGTGTTTCAGGCGCTGAGACGTCTCGCGCTCTCGACCTACTATGCGCAGCCCGCCGGTCAGCGCGCGATCGGCTGCCGCGGCGCGCTGTTCACGCGCGCTCCGGAGGTGGACTGGGAAGGTCCAGCGATCGGCGAAACGCGCGACGACGAGCCCATCGCGCGTCGTCCCTCTAAGTTGCGCGCCCCGGTGCAGTCCGTGATCGACGGCGAGCGGTGGCGCGAGATGAATCGGGCTCCGGCCGGGGTGAGGCAGGGGAGTGACCTCCCGCTCGGCTCGGCGATTCGCGCGCAGGTATGCGTGATCGGAACCGGCGCCGGCGGCGCCGTCGCCGCGGCGAGATTGGCGGAGCGAGGATTCGATGTGGTGATGTTGGAGGAAGGGGGCTACTACACCGCCGCGGATTTTTCCGAGGATGAGGCGGACATGACGCCGGCGCTCTACGCCGATCGCGGCGCGCGCGCAACTGACGACCTAAGCGTGCTGATGCTGCAGGGCAGAAACGTCGGTGGCGGAACGACGGTGAACTGGATGGTCATGCTGCGCACGCCGGACTGGGTGCTCGACGAGTGGGCGCGCGAACATGGCGCCGAGGGAATGGGCGCGGCCGAGATGGGCGTGCTGTTCGACCGGATCGAGCTGGAGACGCACGCGCGCGTGGTACCGGACGACGCGCACTCACCGAACAATCGAGTGATTCTGGACGGTGCGCGAGCGCTGGGGTGGAGCGCATCGTCTGGACGCATCAACGCGAAGGAATGTGTGCGCTCGGGATTCTGCGGACTCGGGTGCCGGTACGGCGCGAAGCAGAGCACGCTCGTGACGTACGTGCCGCGCGCGCTGGCCGCCGGTGCGCGACTGTACAGCGACGTGCGCGCCGACGGGATCGAGGTGATCGAGCGCGGCGGCGGGTCGCCGCTCAAGCGCGTGCGCGCGACGGTGCTCGATCGGGCGTCCGGCGCAGTGCGCGGAACGCTGACGATCGACGCGCCGATCGTCGTGCTGGCCGGCGGCGCCGTCGGCACGCCGGCGCTGCTGCAGCGGTCGGGGCTGGGAGGCGGCGCAGTCGGGAAATTCTTGCGGCTGCATCCGACGTCGTCCGTGGTCGCGACGTACGACCGCGAGATGCACAGCGCGTCGGGGATTCCGCTGTCGGCGGTGTGCGATCAGTTCCTCCGTGGCGATGACGGTTACGGATTCTGGATCGAGTGTCCGCCCATGTATCCCGGGCTCGCCTCGGTCGCGCTGCCGTGGTGGGGTGACGCGCACCGCCGCGTCATGGATGCCTACAGCCGGCTCGGCGCGTTGATCGTGCTGGTGCGCGATGGCGCCGAGCGGGGCGTGTCGAACGGCAGCGTGCAGGTCGATCGGTCCGGGCGCGTGAGGATCGGTTATCGGCTGTCGGATACCGATGGGCGCCACTTGCGAGCCGGACTCGAAGCGGCCGCGCGCCTACACCTGGCAGCGGGCGCGAGAGAAGTGCGTGTGCTCCATCGATTGGCCGCCGCCATCCATAGCGAGTCGGAGCTGGCGGGTATTGGCGGCTTGTCGTTCGCGCCGAACATGCTCACGCTCTTCTCCGCGCACGTGAACGGGACATGCAGGCTGGGGCGCGATGCGCGCGCGAGCGGCTGCACGCCGGCGGGTGAGCGGCACGGCGTGCGCGGGCTGTACATCGCGGACGGTTCGCTGCTGCCGACGGCGCCCGGCGTGAATCCGCAGGAGACGATCATGGCGGCAGCGACGGTGGTATCGGAGCGGATTGCCCAGAGCCAGGCGCCCGGGTAAGGGCCGGATTGGGGGCCCCCCCGAAAACCACGCTACTACCTTTTCCGCTCCCGCGTACCATCGTTCAATCGCGGCTCCCATCATTCGCCCATCATGTCACTCTTTCCATACCTCGACCAACTCCGCGCCACCGAGCGCCGCGTCGCCATGGCGACGCTTGTCGCCGCGAAGGGCACGACGCCGAAAAAAGCGGGCGCAAGGATGTGGGTCGGCGATGGCGGACGCATCCTTGGATCCGTCACCATCGGCGGCTGCGTGGACGCGCGCGTGATCGAGCAGGCCGATGACGTCATCGCCACCGGCCGGCCGGCGCTCCTCTCCCTCTCGCTGGCCGACGAAGAGGCGTGGGACATCGGCCTCACCTGCGGTGGGTCCGTGACCGTGCTGCTCGAGGCGCTCGACGTCACGCGCGCCGATGACCCCGTGCTCGTCGCCTTCGACGCCGTCGAACGCGAGCGCGATGCCGGCCACGCCGCGGTCATCGTCACGCCGCTTGGCATCGCGGCGTCGCGCTTGGTGGTGACGGCGGACGGAACGGGCATCGGGTCGCTCGGCAGCCGGGCGCTCGATGAGGCCGGCGTCGTCGCGGCGACTGAAGTACTGCGGGCGGGCGCATCGCGCTCGGTTCGGCTCGCCGCCGGCGAGGGTGCCGCCGATCACTTTCTCGAGCTGCACACGCCACCGACGTCGCTGATCGTCTTCGGCGCGACGCATGTCGCGATGCCCCTCGTCGCGATCGCGCGCGAGCTCGGCTGGCACATCACCGTCGTCGATGCGCGCGAGCGGTTCGCGACGCCGGAGCGCTTTCCCGATGCGGACCAGCTGCGCGTCGGCATGGTGGCGGAGATCGCCGAATCTATTCGCTACACCCCGGCGACGGCGGTGGTGCTCACCGCGCACGACTACAAGTTTGAGATCCCGGTGCTCAAGGCCGTGCTGGCAAGCGATGCCGGCTACGTCGGCCTGTTGGGCAACCGGCGTCGCGGAGCGGCGCTACTCGAATTCCTGGCCGATGATGGCGTGAGCGCCGAGGCGCTGCAGCGGGTGCGCGTGCCGGTCGGGCTCGACATCGGCGCGCAGTCGGCGGCCGAGATCGCCGTGAGCATCGCTGCGGAGATCGTGGCACGTCGTCCGCGGCGCCGCGCGCCGGCGTGAACGTCTCGGCAATCGTGCTCGCCGCCGGGAGCGCGCGGCGTTTCGGCGCACCGAAAATGCTGGCCGAGCTCAATGGCGCTCCGGTAGTTCGGTGGTCCACGCTTGCCGCGACACGATCTATTGCGACCGAAGTCCTCGTGGTGGCCGGCGAGGAGGCCAGCGCGATCGGCACGGCGATCGAGGGGCTGCCCGCACGTCTCATCGTCAATGATCAGCACGCCGGCGGAATGAGTACATCGCTCGCCCACGCCCTCGATGCGATCCATCCGGACGCCGACGGCGCACTCATCCTGCTTGGCGACCAGCCTGGTGTGAGCGTCGATGTCGTGAATGCGATCATCGCGCGCTTCGATGCCGGCGGCTCACGCATCGTCCAGCCCTGCTATCGCCGGGAGCCCGGACATCCGGTGCTGTTCGCGCGCGCGCTCTTCGCCGAAATGCGCGCGATCCGCGGCGACCGCGGCGCGCGCGAGGTACTCCGGCGCCATGCCGCCGAGATCGCGCTGATCGCCGTCGACGCGCTGGCGCCGCGCGACGTGGACGTGCCGGAAGACCTCGCCGCCGCGTGGCCTCTCGTCCCACGCAACCCACCCATGTGAATGGCTCGGTCGCCCAGCGAATCGGCGAAGCCCAGCGTTATCTTTACGCGGTCAAGACCGTTCGTGGTTCGTGGTCCGTGCTCATTCCTACCCCTTGGAGCTCGCGTGTTTCTGCCAGTCATTGCCGTGTCCCTCTTCGCTTCCACGCTCGGCCTCGGCGCACCCTCGACCGACACTACAGTCGCGCGGCGCGGCGCCGATCCGGTCGTCTACAAGATCGACGCCACGCATTCGTCGGTCGAGTTCGTCATCCG
This sequence comes from Gemmatimonadales bacterium, assembly GCA_038228795.1. GTDB lineage: Bacteria > Gemmatimonadota > Gemmatimonadetes > Gemmatimonadales > Gemmatimonadaceae > JALZAE01. The sequence goes on along the minus strand of JBBROY010000014.1, from coordinate 61,827 downwards.
CCACTTCATGAGCCGGATTCGCGGCCAGTTCAAGGACTGGACCGGCAGCATCACCGCCGATCCGGCAAACTGGGCGACCGGTTCGGTGGAAGTGACAATTCAGACGACCAGCATCCTGACCAACAACGAGCGGCGCGACAACGATCTGCGCTCGCCAAACTTCTTCGAGGTCGAGAAGAATCCGACGATCACCTTCAAGAGCACGAAGGTCGAGCGCTCGGGCGACAACCTGAAGATCTTCGGCGACCTCACGATGAAGGGCGTCACCAAGCCGGTCGTGCTCGAGGGGAAATTCCTCGGCACGCAGAAGAATGCCAACGGCAAGGCGCGCGTCGGATTCGAGGCGTCGTTGACACTCAACCGTCTCGACTATGGCGTTACCTGGAACCGCGTGGTCGAAGGCGGCGGGATGATGCTCGGTGACGACGTGAAAATCGAGATCACGGTCGAGGCGGTTCAGCAGTAGCAGCTCGATCGTTGCGCCGTTGCTTCGTCAGCAGTCAATAACTCATGCCCATAGCGCTCAACGGCGACGACGCGACGCATCCATCCATCAGTGGGTGGGAGCGCGTGCTGGCGAGCGCGGCGGCGCTCTACGCCATCGCCTTCGCGCTGTGGCACATGGTGCCGTTCGGCGCCGCATGGCGCGTGGAGATGGGCGACCTCGCGTTTCTGCCCGTGCACGGCGCGATCGCGATACTCGCGAGGCGCGTTTGGCGCACCGAGACGGTGCGCGAGCCACCCCGCCGGCTCTGGGGCGCGATCGCGATCGCCTTCGCGCTCGAAGCGCTGGGCGCCATCCTCTCCTTCACTCGCGCGCACTGGCTGCACGACGATCCGTGGGTGTCGTGGACGAATCTGCCGTACACCCTGTTTTTCCCGATCGCGCTCTGGGGCATGCTCGGCAGGCGGGACAGGACCCGCGCGGCACGGGAGCGCGCGCGGACGTGGCTCGACGGCGCCACCGTCCTCGTCGCCGGCGCGATGGTGTGCTGGTACTTCGTGCTGCGGCCGGCCGCGCTGGCCGCGCATGCCACGTCGTTCTCCTCGATCGCGTCGGTGCTCTTTCCGATGTTGTACGTGCTGTTGTTGGTCGCCAACACGACGTTGCTGCAGCGCGAGCCCGCGACGAGCGCGCGCGAGCCGTTGGCGCTGTTCTCGATCGCGATGCTGACCAATGCCGTCGGCGCGCTGATCGCGGCGCGCGTGTATCTGCAGACCGGCGCCACCGACGGCGTGTGGAGCGATGCCATCTTCTTCGTCGCCGACGCGGTCGCCGTCGGGGCGATTTACCTTCGCCTGCGCCAGGCCGATTCGCCGGCGACGGTCGCCCCGTACGGGCGTACCATGCGCACGCTGAGCGCGCTGCCGTATCTCGCGGTCGCCGTCGGCTTTGCGCTGTTGCTTGTGGCCGAGCTGCGACAATGGAGTGAGCCGCTCGGCGGCCTCGTGCTGGGCGCGGCAGCGCTGACCCTGCTCGTACTCGCGCGGCAGCTCGTCGCCGTCCGGGAGACATCGGTGGTGCTGGCGCAGACCGCTGCCCGAGAGAGCGAGGCGCGGTTCCGTGCGCTCGTCCAGCATTCGTCGGATGTCATCACCATCCTCGAGGTGGACGGCACGGTACGCTACGTCAGCCCGTCCGTCGAGCGGCTGCTCGGACACTACGCCGATGATGTCGTAGGCACGCGGCTCACCGAGCTGATTCACCCGACGGACATTCCAAAGGCGCTGGCGGCGTTCGGCGACGTCGCGCGCGCCTCCGGACCTTCGGCTCCGATTACCTGGCGACTTCGCTGCGCCGACAGCTCGTGGCTCTACGTCGAGAACATCGCGACCAACCTGCTCGACGAGCCGACCGTCGCCGGCGTCGTACTCAACACGCGCGATGTCACCGACCGCAAGGCGCTCGAGGAACAGCTCACGCATCAGGCGTTCCACGATCCGCTGACCAACCTCGCGAACCGCGCGCTCTTCCGCGACCGAGTCGAGCACGCGCTGGCGCGCACGAATCGCGAGCCGCATACCGTGGCGGTGCTCTTTCTCGATCTCGACAACTTCAAGACCATCAACGACAGCTTCGGCCACGCTGCTGGCGATCGTTTGCTCGTTCTGGCGGCCGAACGGCTGCAGCAGTGCCTTCGCGCCTCCGATACCGCGGCGCGCCTCGGCGGCGACGAGTTCGCGATCCTGATCGAAGACGCGCCCAATTCCGATACGGTGACGCAGGTGGCCGAGCGCATCGCGGCGGCGCTGCAGCGCCCGTTCGTGATGGGCGAGGGCGAGATGTTCATCAACGTCAGCATCGGCATCGCCAACACCGAAGGGACGGAGAGCGCGGAAGAGCTGCTGCGGAACGCGGACGTCGCCATGTACACGGCGAAGAGTCGCGGCAAAGGGCTCTACGCGATCTTCGAGCAGTCGATGCACGTCGCGGTGCTGGAGCGGCTGGAGCTCGAGGCCGATCTCCGGCGCGCCGTTGAGCGGCAGGAGCTCTCCGTTCACTACCAATCGATCGTGGATCTGAACAGCGGACGCATCACGGGCGTCGAAGCGCTGCTGCGCTGGAGCCATCCGCGCCGCGGCTTCGTGCCGCCGTCAGTCTTCATCCCCATCGCCGAGGAGAGCGGCCTGATCGTGCCGATAGGCCGGTGGGTGCTCCATCGCGCGTGCTGGCAGGCACGGCAGTGGCAGCTCCAGTACGCGGGCGAGCCGCCCCTGTCGGTGACCGTGAACATGTCAGCGCGCCAGGTGCAGCAGCCGGGCCTCGTAACCGAGGTCGCCGATGCGCTGCGCGATTCCGGATTGCCGCCGGACAATCTGGTGGTCGAGTTGACCGAGAGCGTGCTGATGGCGAACACCGAGCAGACGCTCGACCGGCTGCAAGACCTCCGCATGATGGGCGTGCAAATCGCGATCGATGATTTCGGAACCGGCTACTCATCGCTCAGCTATCTCCAGCGCTTCCCCATCGATGTGCTCAAGATCGCCAAGGCCTTTGTCGACCGCATCGGTCCCGCCAGCGATGACGCCGCGCTCGCGCGCGTGATCATCGCGCTCGGCCGCACGCTCCGGCTGCGCACGGTGGCCGAGGGTATCGAGAATGGCCAGCAGCTGGCGATTCTGCGCCAGCTCGGCTGCGAGCTTGGCCAGGGCTACTTTTTTGCCAAGCCGCTCCCGCGCGATGAGGCGACCGAGTATCTGCGCACATCGATGGCGAGAGTGGTGCCGTTGATCGCCAATTCGGAATAGTAACGGAGAGGGGCTGGGAATTTGGGGCTGGGGGTTGGGCCGCGGACTCAAATTTTTCCGGGCGCCCAACCCCTAACCTCCAGCCCTGAGCCCCTCTATTCTTAGCTCCCTCACACGATGCAGGTCATCACGTGACGGAGTCTGGGGGGCGGTTCGCGGTCGCGTTGGGCGGCCGCTACACGATCGAGCGCGAGCTGGGTCGGGGCGGGATGGCGACGGTCTTCCTTGCGCACGACGAGCGGCACCACAGGCTCGTCGCGCTCAAGGTGCTGCGCGCCGAGCTCACGAACGCGATCGGATCCGAGCGGTTCACGCAGGAGATTCGCATCGTCGCGGGTCTCCACCATCCGCACATCCTGGCCGTGTTCGATTCCGGCGAGGCGGAGGGCGTGCTCTACTACGTGATGCCGTACGTGTCCGGCGAGACGCTGCGCCATCGACTCGAGCGCGAACGGCAGCTGCCACTCGAGGACGCGCTCTGCATTGCCGAAGAATCGGCCGACGCGCTGGCCTACGCGCACGAGCGCGGAATCATCCACCGCGATATCAAGCCCGAGAACATCCTCCTGTCCGATGGACACGCTAGCGTGGCCGACTTCGGCATCGCGCGCGTGATGCAGAACGCGGCGGACGACCGGCTGACCGCGGTCGGACTGATCGTCGGCACGCCGGCGTACATGAGTCCCGAGCAGGCGACCGGCGAGCGCGAGGTCGACGGACGCAGCGACATCTACTCGTTAGGCTGCGTGCTGTTCGAGATGCTCGCCGGCGAGCCGCCCTTCCGCGGCCAGAACGCGCAAGCAGTAGTGATGCAGCACATCACGACCGAGGCGCGGCCGCTGCGACAGATACGCCCATCGGTGTCGCCCGCGGTCGAGGCGATCGTCATGCGCGCGCTGGCGAAGGTGCCCGCCGATCGGTTCTCCTCGGCGCGCGAGATGGTGGCGGCGCTGCGGAATCCGGAGGGCGGAACGCGCCCATCAATCCAGGTCGCGGCTGTTGCGTCGAAGGGCCCGTCGGCCGCGTGGCGGCGCCGCTCGAAGAAGATCGCGATCGGATCGGTCGCGGCACTGGCGTTGGTGGTCGCCGGAATGTTCGCCGCGCAGCGGGCGCTTCGGGCGCCGCTTTCGCCGACGACCTTCGCGCTCACCACGCCGGCCGCTTCGCAGACGGCGAAAGATGCCTCGGCACGACTGCACGAGGCGATGCGTGAATGGACCGGCGCGAGGGCGGTGGCACTCGACTACGCCTCGTCGAGCACGCGCGCGCTCGCCATCGGCGCGGCGCGCGCCCAGCGCGCCGGCCGTCTGGTGATGACCGAGGTGGAACGTGCCGGTGATTCGGCGAACGTCATTGCGCGGGTGTTCGACACCTCCGCTGATACGGTGCTGCGTGAGGCGCGAGTGCGAACCTCGCTGCCCATCGCGCTGAACGATGCGCGGATCGCCGCGCTCGCGGCGGCGGTGGTGCGCGAGACAGGGCCGGCCACGCCGGAAGATGCCGGCACGCGATCGGTCGCCGCGGTGAACGCGTACGATCGGGGCCGGACGGCCCTCGCGCTGTGGGCGCTCGATTCGGCCGAGCGTCTTCTGCGTGAAGCAACCAAGGCGGATCCCGACTTCGCCAAGGCGAACCTCTGGCTCGCGCAGACACTCGCTTGGCAGAAGCGGGTGCCGATCGAGGATCTGCGCGCGGCGGCGTCGCGCGCGGCGAGTCTCGCATCACGACTCGGCGCGCACGACAGCATCTCGGCGCTCGCGCTCGACGCGTTTGCCGCCGCGAGATACCCCGACGCCTGCGCGAGCTACGGCGAGCTCATCCAGCACAACGCCTCTGACGTGATCGGCCTGCTCGGTCGCGCGCAATGCAACGACCTGGATTCACTCGTGGTGCCGGACAAAGGCAGCCCCTCGGGCTTCGCCTTCCGTAGCAGTTGGCACACGGCGGCAAGCGCGTATCAGCGGGCGCTCCAGCTGAATCCCAACGCCTATCGCGCCATCGGCGTCGAGCGGTTACAGCATCTGCTCTTCACCGATGCGTTCCACCTTCGTCCGGGACACTCGGACGCGGGCGAGTCGTTCACCGCGTCGCCGGCCCTGCGCGCCGACACTCTGGCGTTCGTACCCTACTCGGCGCGCTTGTCCGCCGTCGCGCCGCCGATCGATGTCGGTGCGATCGACCGGAACAAGCGCGTGCTCCGCGACATCGCCGCGGCGTGGGTGCGGGCGGAGCCCAGTGATGCCGGCGCGCACACGGCGCTGGCACAAGCGCTGGAGCGTACGGGCGAGCTCGAGCATGCCCGTCAAGGAGAACCCGGCGCCCTCGAGCGTACGCGGAGCGCGCTCGCCCTCACGACCGACTCCGCGACGCGGCTGAACTTGGCGAACGACGAAGTGCGGCTGCTGGTGAAGAGTAAGAATTTCACCCAAGCGCGCACCGTCGCGGAATCGCTGCTTGCCGCCCATCCCAGTCCGACGCCGGTGCAAGCGGCGAAACTCGCGCCGCTTGCCGCGCTCACCGGGCACGTAGCGCGCCTGGTGGCGCTGGCGAAGCAGGCGGCGGCAACGATCACCGTCACGACCGACGACTCTCGCGCGATCGCGGTTCCCCCCGAACTACTCGAGGAGAGTCAGGGACTCCTGGCGTACGCGTCCGTCGGCGTGCCCAAGGACAGCATCCGTGCGCGGCTCGAGCGCGTCGAGCAGGGCCTTGCGCGAGCGGGAACGCCGGCCCAGCAGCAAGTGATGCGGTACGGACTGCTGACGCATCCGCTGAGCCTGGCGGTTCCAGCGCTCGGCGCCAAGGTCATCGCCGGCGAGCGCGCCGGCGCCGACTATCTCATTCCGGTGCAACAGGCGGTTGCGCGCGGCGACACAAAGGGCGCGCGCGGCCTTCTGGCGACGATCGATTCGTTGCGCCGCGGCGGACTCCCTGGCGACGTCACGATCGACGCGGTATACCAGGAATCGTGGCTGTTGGCGGCCATCGGCGATACGGCACGCGCGGCGGTGCGACTCGATGCGTCGCTTCAGTCGCTGAACATGATGGACGTTGGGATGCTGGAGCATCCGTTCACCGCGGCGGCGCTCGTGCGTGCGATGCTCTTGCGCGGCGATCTCGCTACCGCGATGCGGGACCACACGACGGCTCAGCTCTGGCAGAAGGCCGCGGCGGAGCTGTGGGCTGGCGCGGACGAGCCACTTCTCACGCTGGTCTCGCGCCGTCCGTAAGCGTACCATCAGCGCACGGTCAATTTCCATCATCCCCTGGAGGGGACGTGAATCATCGAGAGCAATCACGCCTGCAGCGCGGTGCGGCGTCGGCAGTCGTCTTGTGCGTTGCGTTTGGAGTCGCGGCCGCGATGTCGCTGCGCTCGGCTAACGGATCCTCGGCTCCGGAAGTGCAGCCACAGCAGGGGCGCGGGCAGCCTCCCGCCCCGTTCGAGGCTTCGGTGGACGAGATCTCCAAGCGCGACGGGAATCACCCGCGCCGGTTCCGGCGGTTACTGCCCAATCGCGCCGCCTTCGTCACCAAGCGCGAGAACTGGGCGACCGGAACGCGCAAGGGAACGGCCTTCGACGCGGCTCGCGGCGTGTGCACCTCGACGGCGACCAATCCGGTCCAGGCCGACGTGATTCCGGTCGACGGCGCGAACACGATCGATCCGCTCGGACCCACGGTGTCCGCGACTGGGCGGGTGATCGCCATGGTCATCAACAACGATCCGACGAATTGCTATGCGGAGTTCGGCGTACCGCCCAAGGACACCGGGTGGGTGGTGGTCGAGGATCGCGGCAATGGAGGGGCGAAGGACCCGCGCGCCTTCGTCTACATCGTGCACGAGCAAGGCGCTCCCGTACTGGCGGCGCGGTTGCGCTTCCGCTACTGCCACAACTTTGGCGACACGGGCACGCCCCATCACGCCGAGACGAAATTTTCCGTGGGCGATCCGGAAACGGGCGCGAGCTGCAACGCGACCCAGTCGCAGGGTGGCAATGTGCCCGACGGGCCGCTCGGCAAGGGGGGCGCACGGAGCATCCCAAAGAGCAAGCCCGATTGGGCGCAGCAACTCTTGATGGGCGACAGTCCGCCGATCTGGGCGACCTGCCTCCGCGGCTGCTGCACCATCGCGCAATAGGTGGATTTACCCGAGGAGGCAGCGCCCGGCGCCGACGCCGCGGCGCGCCGTATCGAGTCGCGCTCGGCCGACTTCCGCAAGGAGCTCGGCCTGCGCGATCTCGTCCTCACGCAGATTCTGTACGTCGTCGGGCTGAGTTGGGTCGGCACGGCAGCGAAGCTCGGGCAATCACAACTGATTTTCTGGCTGGCGGCGATGTTGATGTTCTACCTGCCCCAGGCGCTGGTGGTCATTCATCTGAGCCGCCGCTTTCCGCTCGAGGGCGGGCTATATCAGTGGACCAAGCTCGGCTTCAACGACGGGCTCGCCTTCATGGTCGCCTGGAATCTGTGGCTGTACGCGATCGTCCTGCTCGGCGCGTTCGGGATTCAGGTCGCCAACGCCATCGTCTACGCGCTGGGCACGAACTACTCGTCGCTTTCGAACAACCGCGCGTTCATCTACGCGGTCAGCGGCGGCATGATCGCCGCGCTGGTCGTGGTTTCCATCATTGGACTCCGCATCAGCAAGTGGGTCCACAACGTCGGCGCCGTGTTGCTGCTGCTGGCGTTCGGCGCCCTGCTCGCGCTTCCGTTCGTGGGCATGGCGCGCGGCACCATCAAGGACTACCACCCGTTTGCGGTCGCCATGCCGGCGCTGTCGCTGTTGAGCATCAACATCGGGAGCAAGCTGGCGGTCGGCGGCCTGAGCGGATTCGAGTACATCGCCGTGCTGGCTGGGGAAACGCGTAACCCGAAACGCACCATTGGCCTGTCGGTGATGATCGCCGCGCCGATCATCGCGCTCATGTTCATCCTCGGCACCAGCGTCATTCTCGCGTTCACCGATCCATCGAGGGTCGATCTGGTGGGACCGATTCCGCAGGCGTTCCGTACCGGATTTGGATCGTCGGGCGCGGTGGCGTTCCTGGTTCCCTTCGCGATCTTCGCCGTCACGTCGCGCACGGTCGCGAACTCGAGCGTGATCTTCACCGCGACGACCCGCTTTCCGATGGTCGCGGGATGGGACCGGCTGCTCCCCGCCTGGTTCACCACGCTGCACGCGAGATACAAGACGCCGGTCAACTCGATCCTGTTCGTCGGCGGATGCGCGCTGGTGTTCGCCATCTTGGGAAACGCCGGTGTCGGCGAGCAGGAAGCCTTTCAACTGCTCGATAACGCGGCGGGAATCTTCTACGGCTTGACCTACTTGGTGCTGTTCGCCATTCCGCTATTCGGATTTCGGCGCTCGTCCGGCGACCGCAAAGCCTCCCTCGGCCTCCGTATCGCGGCGATCGCTGGCTTCGCGACGAGCGCGTTGTACGTCGTCCTGGCCGTCATTCCGATCGTCGACGTCGTGAGCTGGGTCGCCTTCGCGGTGAAAATGGGCTCGCTGTGCATCGTCGCGAATGGGCTCGGTGCCGCGCTCTACATTAATGCGCAGCGCAAGCGCGCCACATCGATCGCGAAGGGGCCGTGATGTCAACGGTAGCGCTGGGCATCGACATCGGCGGCACCAAAATCAAGCTCGGATTGATCGACGAAGAAGGCCGCGTGCTGGAGTCGCATCGCCAGGAGACGAACGCGGCAAGTGGCGCGGCGGCCGTGATCGCCAGCATCGCCGCCGGCGCTCGCGCTGCCTTCGGCGCTGACTTGCGGGGCGCGACAGTGGCCGGCGTCGCCGTCGCGGGACAGGTCGATGCGGGCGGCGTGGTGCGCGGCGCGCCGAATCTCGGCTGGACGGGCCTGCCGCTGCGCGCCGAGCTCGAACGCGCGCTCGGCATTCCATTCTCGGTGGTGAACGACGTACGAGCCGCGGCGTGGGCGGAGTGGCGCTTCGGCGCCGGCAGCGGCAGCGATGACGTAGTAGTGCTGTTCATCGGGACGGGCATCGGCGGCGCGATCGTCTCCGGCGGGCGCATGCTCGAGGGACACGCCAACAGCGCCGGCGAGATCGGCCACACGACCGTCGTCGCCGACGGCCGGCCATGTCATTGTCGCAATCGCGGCTGCCTCGAAGCGTACGTAGGGGGCTGGGCGATCGGCGACCGCGCACGCATCGCCGCCCAGCAGGCGCCCGAGCGCGCCGCGATGCTGCTGCAGCTGGCCGGCTCAATCGACAACATCAGCGCGAGTACGGTCGACCAGGCAAACGGCCAGGGAGACGCGCTGGCCGCCGAGCTGGTCCGCGATACCGGCCGCTTTCTCGGAGCGGGCTGCGTCAGCTTCGTCAACGGCTTCAATCCCGAACGATTGATCCTCGGCGGCGGGGTGATCGACGGCTTGCCGGCGCTGGTGGCGTTGGCCGAGGCGGTGGTGCGCGAACGAGCGCTGCCCTCTGCGCTCGACGGCCTGACGATCGTGCCGGCCGCGCTGGCCAATGACGCGCCGATGATCGGAGCGGCGACCGTCGCTCGAGCCAGTCGAACCTAGCGGCGGTCAGTGTCCGGCCCAACGCCCGACGCCCATTTCCATGATCCGTCCAGTGAAAAATTCTCGCTCTTGCGGATAGCGGACAGTCGCAAAATCCCGTGCACGTGCGCATTATAGATCACCTCTAGTCGCCGCTTCGAGCGGCCCCCTCCGATGTTCACGCCAAAAATCATTCTCGCTCTGGCCGGTTCCGCCCTCGTGTTCGCGGTGCCGGCCGCTTCGTTGCGCGTGCTCCGCGTGTCGCCGTCGGGCGATGCGTCGCCGACTGCGAGCGCCACGATCACCTTCGACCGTCCCGTTGCGGGATCGCTCGATCGCTCGGTAGATCCGCGCGGTCTCGTGAAAACCGTGCCGTCGATCCCGGGCCGCATCGAGTGGCGAGATCCGGTGACGCTCGTGCTTACACCGCGCTCCACGCTGCAGCCGGGCACGCGCTACACCGTCACCGTCGCCAACAACTTCAAGGCGATGGACGGCAGCGCACTCGACGCGCCGTACACGTTCAGCTTTCGCGTACGCGGGCCGGAGCCGATCGCCGGCTTCCCCGTCAGCCCGAAGAACGACGCGCAATGGATTACACCGACGACGAGGTTCGACGTCGCGTTCACGGCGCCGGTCGCCAATCTCGCGATGTTGAGCGCTGGCGCGAAGGTCGTGTTCGCATCGACCTGTGGCGGCGCGCGCGAAATAAAGCTCAAGGCCACCGAGCAACGGCGTGTGACATCGAAGGATCCGTATCAATACCGTAGCGGCGCCGCGCGCGGATCGGATTCGCTGCGCCGCGTGGTCACGCTGTCGCCCACCGCGCCATTGCCCCTAGCGTGCCGGGGCGAGCTCGTCATTCCCGCCGAGATCGCCGAAGGGCGTACCGGTGAGGCACGGTGGCCGTTCAGCACCTACGGCGCTTTCGCGATCGACAAGGTCACGTGCGACGAAGGGCGCTGGTGTCCGACCGGGTCACCGGAACTGCATTTCACCACGCCGGTGAAAGGCGCCGAGGTGCTGCGTCACGTGAAGATCCTGCCGAACGTGGCGTTCACCGTCCAAGACAGCTCGAGCGAGTCCGATCACTTCACGCTCGAATCGAAGATGAATCCGCGTACGCGCTACGCCATCTCGGTCGATACGGCGATGCGCGATGTGTTCGGCCAGAAGCTGCGCGGCAATCCGGCCGCCGGCTTCGCGACGACACCGTACGCACCGTCGATCCAGTATCCGTACGGCCGCCTGGTCGTGGAGCGGAACGGCTACGGCACGCTGGCGATCCAGCACATCAACATCGACACGCTCGTGACCGAAATCGCCGCGGTGCCGGCCGCGATGGAAGCGAAATGTCTCGGCCGCTCGCCCTGGAGCATTGGTCCGCTGTGGGATTCCATCTCGTCCCGCGCGACGACGCGCCGCATCGCGGTGCGGGGCGCGCCGGACAAAGCGCACGTCACCGCGATCAAGCTTCCCCTCGCCGACGCTTCGAAGCCCGGCTCGCCGACGCTCTACGCCGTGCGCGTGTCGAGCGGTATCGCCGATACGAGCGCGCATGACGAGCGCGCCAGGATCGCACTCGTGCAAGTCACTGATCTCGGCGTCCACGCGAAAATCGGCGTCGGCGAGGGCGTGGTGTGGGTGACGGGAGTCGCCGATGGAAAACCGCGCGCCGGCGCCGCCATCACGCTGTACGATGCCGCCGGCAAATCGATCGCCACGGGTATCACCGGCGCGGACGGCACCGCCCGACTGAGCGGCTACGGCGCCGCGACCGCGGTCGTCGATACGACGTCGGTCGAGGAGGGCGATGGTGAGGGCGGCTCGTTCGAGGGATATGTGGCCGCCAAGCTCGGAGTCGATCGCGCGGTGATCGGCATCAGCGGCTACGACGCGGACCTGAGTCCGTGGCAATTCGATGTCTATCAAGCGTCGGAATCCGACCGGCTGGGCGTCAGCGGCGCGGTGTTCACCGAGCGCGGAATTTATCGCCCGGGTGAAAAGCTGTACGCCAAGGCGATCATCCGCAGCGGGTCGCTCGGCGCACTCACCGCGCCGGCTCGTGGCGATTCGGTGAAGTGGATTTTCAAGGGACGCGAGGGCGATGAGTCGTCGGAGACGCTCGCCGAGGCGGTGACGCAGACGTCGGCCTTCGGCACGTCTGACTATGCGTTCACCATTCCCTCCGGCGTCGCGCTCGGCACGTTCGCGCTCGAGGTCCAGGGCCACCGAGAGGGCAAGTGGGTCCCGCTCGCCACCACCGACTACAAGATCGCGGAATATCGGCCGCCGGAATTCCTGGTCGACATGACCGTCGATACCAGCGCCGCGCGATTCCCTGGCGAAACGGCTCGCGCGACCGTGAGCGCTCGCTATCTGTTCGGCGCCCCGATGGGACGCGCCGTATTGTCGTGGCAGGCGCGCTCGGCACCGGTATCGTCGTGGTCGCTGTCGATTCCGAATACCGACGGCTTCACGATCGGCGAGAGCGGATTCTGGTGGGAAGATTCGCCGCGACAACATCAATCGGTCGACGTGTTCGAGAGCGGCCGCGATACGCTCGATGCGTCGGGCCAGCGCACGCTGCGCATCAAGCTGCCGGCGACGCAGAAGGGACGTGCGGCTCTCGTCACCATCTCGGCCACGGTCACCGATGTGAATCGTCAGGCGTCGGGCGCATCGCAATCGGTGACGGTGCATCCCGCGTCGTTCTACATCGGTGCCAAGCCGCTGGGCAAGAACTATTTCTGGTCCGTCGGAAATCAGGAGCACGTCGGGGTCATCGCCGTCACGCCGAAGGGTGAGCGGCTCTCCGGCATCAAGGTCACCGGCGCGATCGTGCGGCGCGAATGGCATCAAGCGCAGCGCCAGCGCAACGGCGCCGACGAGTCGATCGGCGAGTGGGTAATGGACACCGTCGCCAGATGCAGCGTGACGACGACGGCCGATGCGATGCCGTGCGACATCACGCCAAAGTCGGGTGGCACCTACTTCGTCACCTTCCGCGCCAAGGATGCGAAGGGCCGCACCGTGTCGACCACGCTCTACCGCTGGGCGGTCGGTAAGGACTGGGTGCCGTGGAACGACGAGAACAAATTCAAGATGGACGTGATCCCCGACCGCACGCGCTACGCCGTAGGCGACACGGCGACGGTGCTGCTCGCATCACCCTTCACCGGGGCGGAAGCGTGGATCACGATCGAGCGAGAAGGGTTGATCGAGCAGCGCCGGATGGTGCTCACCAGCGGATCGACGTCGCTCAAGATCCCGATCACTGAAGCGTTTGTGCCCAACGCGTTCGTCGGCGTGCTGGTGGTCCGCGGCCGCACCGCCCCGCCGGGCAACATCGAAGATCCGGGCCGTCCAACGATTCGCGTCGGCTACGCCGAGCTTCGCGTCACGCCCGAGATCAAACGGTTGGCGGTGAACGTGTCGCCATTGGCGGATGAGTATCGCCCGGGTGACAGCGCGCGCGTGCGCGTGCAGGTGCGCGATGCGCGCGGCGCCGGCCAGCGCGCCGAGGTCACGCTGTGGGCGGTGGACGAGGGCGTGCTCTCCCTCACGGGCTACAAGACTCCCAACCCGATCGACTTGTTGTACCGCGAGCGCGGACTCGGTCTGCGGCTGGCGAGCAATCTGGTATCGGTGGCTCCGCAGATTCCGGAGGGCGAAAAGGGTCAACGCGAGCCGGGCGGTGGTGGCGGCGCGGCCGCTGCCGACATTCTGCGCAGTCAGTTCAAATCGACGGCGTTCTGGATCGGATCGGCCATTACCGAGGCGAGCGGCACCGTCACTGTCGCCGCGAAGCTGCCCGACAATCTCACGACCTTCCGCGTGATGGCGGTCGCCGTGACGCAGGGCGACCGCTACGGCAGCGGTCAGTCGCCGATGTTGGTCACGCGGCCGCTCGTCGCGCGGCCGGCGCTGCCGCGCATCGTACGGGCCGGCGATGAGTTCATTGCTGGAACGGTCGTCAACTCACGCGCCGGCGGAACGCCGACCGTGCGAGTCGACGCCACCGCGACGGGCGTGCAGCTCCGCGGCGACGCGACGCAGACGGTGACGCTCGAGGCCGGCCGCGGCCGCGAAGTGCGATTCCCCTTTGTCGCGTCACCCGGCGGTCTTTCCACCGATAGCGTGACGTTCCAGTTCCGCGCCACGAGCGGCAATGACGCGGACGCGGTGCGTCTGCGCATTCCGGTGAAGCCCGACTATCACCCGACGGCGTACACGATCGCCGGCACCGTCCGCGATACCGCCACAACGGAGTGGGTGCTCCCAGGCGATCTCGACGCCACGCGCTCGACGCTCGAGCTCAGCCTCGGCGCGTCGCCGCTGGCCGTGGTGAAAGGCGCGTACAGCATGTTTCACATCTATCCGTACTACTGCACCGAACAGGTGACGAGCGCCGGCCGGCCGATCATCGCGCTCTGGAAAGCGCAGAAGGAGCTCGGCACGATCAAGATCGGCGGCGATCCGAAACGCGAGATCGAGACAGCGGTCGCCATGCTTTCCCGCCGGCAGCGCACCGACGGCGGAATCGGCTACTGGGGCGCGGGCGACTGGACGAGTCCGTGGCTCAGCGCGTACGCCGGTGGCCTGCTGCTCGACGCCAAGGCGATGGGCGTCGCCGTCGGCGACAGCGTACTGCCGCGCCTGGCCGAATATCTGGTGAAGGCGATGCACGACAACACGCCGGTGATGTCGCCGGTCGCGAACTACTACGATCGCCGCTCGACGCGTCTGGCGGACGAAGTTGCGTCCGTCGATTTCTTGAGCCGGTACGGGAAGCCGGATGTCGCGGTGGAGAATCGATTGATCTCCTCGGCCGCGCAGATGTCGCAGGAGGATCGCATCCGGTTGGCCGAGATCGTCTCGCGCCGTGGCGCGACGCAGGCGGCGCTCGGCTTAATCGCTCCCTCGTGGGCAGCGGTGGTACTCGACGGCCGCCGCGCCGTGCTCCCCGACAGCTCCCATTTCTACTTCTACTCGCGCATGCGCCCAATGGCGCGCCTGCTCAGCGCGACGCTCGCGATCAACCCGACGCACCCGCTGATCGTGCCGATGGTCGAAACGCTGGCGCAGCAGGGCGGGCTGGGCCGCGGTCCGCGATATCTGTGGAACACGCAGGACCTGGCGTCGGTCGTCGGCGCGCTGGCCGACTACGAGCGAGTCCGGAAGGCCACCGGCAACGCGACCGTCACCGTGCGCGGCGGCGGCCGGGTGCTGCTCCAGTCCGCGGCCAAGAGTGACGGCACGATGCGCGATTCGAGCATCTCGCTCGCCGGCCTCGTCACCAACCGGCCCGACGGCGCGAAGTCGCTCCGCCTCTCGTTAGGCGCGGGGGGCGGCCCCAACAGCGTGGGCTTCTATTTTCTCACCGTCCGCGCGGTGCCGCTCCGGCATCCCGTCACGCCGATCGACAGCGGGATAGTCGTCGAGCGCTGGTACGAGAAGTACGGCACGAAGACGCCGGTCACCAGCGTCGCCGAAGGGGAGCTCGTGCGCGTGCGGCTTCGCATCACCCTCGCGCGCGACCGCGAATTCTTCGTGCTCGACGATGCACTCCCAGCGGGGCTCGAAGCCGTCGATTTGAGCTTGCGCACCGCGGCGCCGCTGCCCGGGCCCGGCCGCGTGCAGGAGGGCGAAGGCGAAGAGCCGAGCGACAGCACCGGCTCAATGTACGGTCGCTGGTTTTACGGCAGCTGGGATTCCGGCTGGTGGTCGCCATTCGATCACCGCGAGCTGCGCGACGACCGCGTCGTTTACTACGCGACGTACTTGTGGAAGGGCACGTACACCGCGACGTACGTCGCGCGCGCGACAACGCCCGGAGTCTTCACGCGCCCGCCCGCGCACGCCGAGGAGATGTACAATCCCGCCGTGTTCGGCCGCACCGATGGCGGCGTCTTCACCGTAACGGCCAAGACGAAGCCATGACGTCTCGTCGTCGCCGGGCGGCGTTCGCCTCGCTCGGCGCGCTGGCCGCAACGAGCGTTGCGGCTATCGGGTGGACCGCGCTGTCGCTGCCGCCGAGCGTCATCGCGCCATCAGCGGCGCCGGGCGTGACGCTCGAAGACCGTCACGGCATCGTGCTGCGCAGCTCGCGCGCGGACGACGGTAGCCGCATGCGGTGGATGCGGCTGGACGAGATCGATCCGAAGATCATCCAGGCCTTCGTCGCCGCTGAGGATCGCCGATTCTACGACCACGGCGCACTCGATTGGCGCGCGCTCGCCCGCGCGCTGCGGGACAACGCGCTGGCGATGCGCGTCGTCTCGGGTGCGTCGACGATCACGATGCAGACGGCGCGGCTCGTCCACCCATCGCCGCGCTCGCTGGGCGGCAAGATCTCGCAGATGATGTGGGCGCTTCGGCTGGAGCGGCATCTGGGCAAGCAGCA
Organism: Gemmatimonadales bacterium; assembly: GCA_038228795.1. Classification (GTDB taxonomy): domain Bacteria; phylum Gemmatimonadota; class Gemmatimonadetes; order Gemmatimonadales; family Gemmatimonadaceae; genus JALZAE01. The sequence continues at coordinate 45,644 of JBBROY010000014.1, read as the reverse complement.
GCTGCTCGAGCAGTATTTGAACCGTGTGCCGCTAGGGCAGGGAACCGTCGGAGTCGCCGCCGCCAGCGCGCTCTACTTTGGGGCGAGTGCCAGCGACGTCAGTCTCGCGCAGGCGGCGAGCCTCGCGGGTCTTGCCCACGCTCCATCGGTCGACAATCCATTGGTGTCGCCCGCACGAGCGCGTGCGCGGCGCGCCTTCGCGCTCGGCCGGCTCAAACGGATTGGTGCGGCGACCGCGGCGGATCTCGCTCACGCCGCGGAGGAGCCGCTGCTCGTTCGGCGGAGCGCGTCGCCGTTCCTCGCGCCGCACTTCACCACCCGCGTTCTGCGCTGGGCCGACGACGACTCGACCGCGCTCCGTGGCCTCGATGCCACCATCCGGACATCGCTCGACGTCGCGCTTCAACAGGAGATAGAGCTCGAGGTGCGGCGCACGGTCGAGGCGATGCGCGCGCGCGGAGGACAGCAGGCGGCGGCCGTGGTACTCGACAACCGCTCGGGTGAAATCCTGGCGTGGGTGGGCTCGCCGGACTTCTGGTCGGACAGCGCCGGCCAGACCGACATGGTCGCCAGCGCGCGCCAGCCTGGCTCCGCCCTCAAGCCATTTCTGTACGGTCTCGCGTTTGACCGCGGGTACACGCCGGCCTCGATTCTGGCCGATGTCGCGCGCACGTACATGACAGTCACCGGCCCATACCACCCACGCAACTATGATCGCACGACGCACGGCCCGGTGCGCGCGCGCGAGGCGCTCGCCAGCTCGTACAACATCCCGGCGGTCGAGCTGGCGAACGATGTCGGCGCGCCGGCGTTGCTCGCTACGTTGCACCGCGCGGGCTTCGCCTCACTCGGCAAGAGCGCCGAGCACTACGGACTCGGCCTGGCGTTGGGCAATGGCGATGTCACGCTGGTCGAGCTGGCGAACGCGTACCGCGCGCTCGCGAATGGCGGCGTGTGGCGCTCGTATCGTTGGACCGCGGTGGCGGATGGCACCGCCGATGGCGCTCGTGGCGCGCGCGTGATGTCACCAATGTCGGCGGCGCTGGTGCTCGACATTCTGAGCGATGCGGAAGCGAGGATACCTGCCTTCGGGCTCGAGACGCCCTTCGACTTTCCATTTCCCGTGGCGGTGAAGACCGGCACCAGCCGTCACTTCACCGATAACTGGGCGGCGGCCACGACCGGCAACTTCACCGTCGCCGTGTGGGTCGGAAATTTCAACGGCCAGCCGATGGATGGCGTGAGCGGCGTGACCGGCGCCGGACCGCTTCTCCGGCGCGCCGTGCTACTCACCGCCGCGCGCGTGTTGCCGGGTGAACTCATCACGCCCGCGGGCGCCGGCGCCGCGGCGATCAGCATCTGCCGCGTATCGGGCCTGCGCGCCGGGCCCGATTGTCCGCACAGCGTCGAGTGGTTTGCCGCGGACCAGGCACCATCGCGCGAATGCGACTGGCATCGCGGCGGCCGCGTCGTGCTGCCGCCGCGGTTCGCCGAATGGGCTGCGCAGCACGGTGGCGCGACGGACGATGCGCACGTCGCCGCGCGGACGGCCGCACGCGACTCGGTCGACGACCGCCGCTTCCGCATCGTCTCTCCGCGCGACGGCGACCGCTATCGCGTTCCCCCGGGCGTGGACCGTCGATACTCCACCATCGCCTTGGTCGCGTCGGGCGCAGACGCCGGCCGCATACAATGGTTCATCGACGGCAGGCCGTCGAGCTCGACCCGCTTTCAACTGGTGACCGGCACGCATACGATCGCGGCTCGCGCCGGTGACGACTCGGCGCGCGTCACAGTGCGAGTTGAGTAGAGGGAGCGGGGTGAACAGCGCGGTGAGGCAGTAGTCTGACATCTGGCATCTGCAGCACTTCAGTTGACCAAATCGAAATCCCCACCCAACACCCGATCCAGTCTACCCGTTCTCCACTGTCGCACACTGTCGCGCACCAGCGGTGACGGCTCCTCGCGATAGCGGCGCACGATCACCGGAGGATTGTCCGGTGGTCCGCCCAGCGCCGAGAGCGCCTGTGATTTGAGCGCGCCCGGGCCGTCGCGCGCGGGAGTGTCGGGCTGCGGAACGACGCGCACCGTCGCGCGCGCGCGATTGAACGACTTCTCGTCCTGCGGCGTCTCCAGCACGTGCGTGCCGGCTTCCGCCTCGAGAATCGCATACGCCGCGAATCCGGAGATTGCGAGCAGCAGCTGATACGGCTCGTCGCCACCGCGCCTTTCATCGAGCACGACGACGTGCATGCGGCGCTTGTCGCCCCACTGCCGGTACATCTCGCCGAGCCGCGCCGCGAACGCATCGCTGACCGCGGCGTCCGTTCCTTGGTCTCTGCTCGCGCGTACTGAAAGGAACGCATCGCGCGGCATCCCCTCTTCCATCGCTTCGCACGCCTCGTCCAGCAGATAAAGCTGTTGGGCGAGACGCTCGACCAGGTCGCGGGGCACATGCCGCCGCTGCGTGCCCAGTCGCCGGAGCAGCGAGCCCGCGGTATCGAGACCGGTTTCGATCCGGTCCATGTACTCCGCCTCGCCTAGCGTCGCAAACCGCGTCGGCGAATTCCAGAAGCTCGGCGACCGCATGGCCGCCAGCGCTCCGGACTTTCTCTGTCGCCATGCATCGCTCTCGACACGCGCGCGAATCGTTTCGAATTCACCTTCGAGAAAGCGCACATCGTCCGACGTGCCGCGTGCATCGAGTATCAGATCTTCCAACCGCGGCGCTAGCAACTCCACGACGGTGGCGTGCATTCTGAGCCCGACATCTACGGTGTCGAGGTCCGTCGCGTCCGGATCGACGAACTGCACCTCGATCCGCGTACCGTCGCTCCGCACGAACAGAAACTGATCTCCCTCCGGGAATTGATGGTTGACGATCGTGAGCGCGAGCGGAGCCAACAGATAGCGCTCGACCGCGCGCTTGAGGGGACGCGCGCCCAGATCGGCGCTGAAGCCCTGCTGCAGCAGAAATTCGATCGCGCTCTCATCCCATTCCACCGCCCACGTGCGGTTGCGCAGCCCGCGCCGGCGAAGCACATCGCCGAGCTCCTTGCGCAGCAGCTCGCGCATCACGCCGCGGCCGAGCGGCTGGAACACCACAACGCGGTCGATGCGGTTGATGAACTCCCGCCGGAACGATTGGGCCACCGCGCGCTCGACGGCCGACGCCGCGAATCCCGCCGCCTCTGGAGTGAACCCGATGCTCGATCCATTCGCGATCGTGGCGCCGAGGTTCGACGTCATGATCACGATGCAATGGCGGAAGTCCGCGACGTCGCCGCGCCGGTCGGTCAGGCGGCCGTCGTCGAACAGTTGGAGAAAGAGATCCCAGACGTTCGGATGCGCCTTTTCGAACTCATCGAGTAGCACGACCGAGAAGGGCTGCTTCCGAATGAGATTGACCAGCGCGGTTCCCTCGACGACCATGTTGCGATCGCCGAGGATGCGGTCGAGCGCGTTCGGCTCCTGGAGCTCGCTCATGTCGAGACGGATCATCCGCTCGGGCGATCCGAATAGAAAATCGGCCAGCGCTTTGGCAATCTCCGTCTTGCCGGTCCCCGTCGGCCCGACGAAGAGGAACACGCCCGCGGGGCGCGTCGGGTCGGTCAGCCCCGCCTTGATCATCGCCACGCGCTCGACGAGCGTGTCGACCGCCTCCGGTTGCCCGATGACGCGTTGCGCGAAGAACGCGCGCAGCGCGGCGGGGTCGAGCGCGCGGCTGTCGTCGAGAATCGCGACCGGCAGCCCCGTAATCTCCGAGAGCGCGTCGAGCAGATCGGACGCGCCGATCTGTCGAACGGATTCGCCGCTGGCGTCGAGCCGCCGAACGGCGACGGTGAGCAAGCCAAGGACGTTGCCGGGGCCGCCGCGGTCGCTCAGATATTGCTTCGCCAGCTGCAGCGATTCCGCCAGGGTGCCTTCGGTCGCGCGAGGCGCGCCATTGGGCAGAGCGCGATCGATCGTCCAGGAGCGCGCGACCTCGAGCGTATCGGCATCGTCAAGCGGGTCGACGCGAATCGCCTGTAACGCATCGCGCACTTTCGGATGGCTCTGCGCCAGCTGCTCGTATGCCGCCACCGGAACTTCGGCGATGATCTTGAGCGCGCCGCTCTCGATGTGCGGCAGGATGAGATCGAGCGCGCCCGTCGGGCTGTTTGTGTGCCGTCCGGCCCACGCCAGCTCGTGAAAGTTCGGAACGATCCACACCGCGCGCTTTCCGCGCATCGTGCTCACCAGCTGCGACACGCGCCCTTCGAGCTGGCCAATGTACATCTGTCCCGAGAGCAGATCCGCCGCCGATGCCTCGAACACCACCCAGCCGTCCGCGAACAGCCGCTGCGCGGCGACACGGATGATCGAGGTCTTGCCCACTCCCGGCTCGCCCACCACCAGCACCGAACGCGCCGGCGATTTCGTGAGCGACGCCGTGGACTCGCGCACGGCGGCGTCGAGGGCCGGATGCTCGACCATGAAAAACTCCAACAACGCCGCCGCATTGTAGAGACGCCCGAAGCCGCGCAGGAAGCCGACATCTATCCGCGCATTGCCCCATGCGTCGAACTCCGCCCGGAAGTCGTCGGGCAGCACCTTGTTGAGCCGCTTGAGTACGCGCGTCAGCCACTCGGCCTGTTCTGGCACGAGCGCGTCGAGCGCTGCATCGAACGAGGGCTTCTCTCCCGCGGCGACGCGCCGGCCAATGAAGTCGCGCAACTCGGTGAAGAGAATGTGATCAGTCCACGAGCCATCGATGTGCGTGAGGATCGGCCCGATCACCGGCTGAGCGCCGGCACGCACTTCGAGCACGCGCATCGTGAACCATCGCGCCCAGTAGTTCGGCTGGTTCAGCCCCTCGAGCATCGGCGACACCACATCGTCCGGATCACGGCGCTGAGACAGTGCCTCGAGGGCCATGCAGGCGATGATGGGGTTACTGCCGGAGCCGTACGCAATCACATCCGCCACGGGCACCTCTGCCCGCGCGAGCAGCGCCACGCCCTCGGCGAATGGCGGATGGCCGAACATGTCGCGCGGGTGTGAGGACTGGTTGTAGAACTCCGAGCTCGCGGCCGCGAGCTCGAAGATCGTGGGAGCGCGCGGCGGGTCGGGAGATGGTGAGACGTTTTGCGGATTGGACTCGACTGGTTGCGCGAGCTCCGCCGAAACCGGCAGCGCACTGATGAACGCGAAGTCGTCGGCTACTTTCTGATCGGCCTCCAACCGCTCGATATCCAGCCGCTTCTGACGGGCGGCGTGCTGTCGGCGGGCGACCCAAACGCCGGCACCGAACGCTGATATCGCGAGAAGGATCGAGAGGAGTGGAGTCATTTACGGAGGAAAATGGAGCGCCGCGGCGTTGGGCGACGAATGTAGGCGCCCGGTCTGTACCGCGCACCCGGTGAATGAGCGGGGAGCGCCGGGCGCTTTGAGTGAGCCGTTGGCAGTACGGCCGTAACTGTTTGTCTAGGGCGACGTTATCGGTTTGTAACGAAAAAATCCTGTAGCGGTTTCCTGGCAGGGTCTCTGCGTATCTGAGCGGCATTGGAGAATGGAGAGCACATGGCGAGCAGAGGAAGCATCGAGAACAAAGTTCTACAACGCGTGTTGACCGACCCCGCGACTGGAATGCCGAGCGCGCTGTACTTCGACCTCATTCGGGATTGGGAGGGACGTCGCGCGACGGAGCACGGGCAGGCGCTGTGCGTCTTCGAGATCGTATTGAAGGGGTTCGAGGAGCGCACGCTGAGCGCCCTGGAACAGCGAATGAGCTTCGCGTTGCGCCGCACCGACCTCATCGCGAGCGAGGGCCATGGGCACTACCGCGTGCTGTTGATCGCGCCGAACGCCGAGCGTTGCGACCTGGTGCGCGAGCGAATCGTCGAGCTTGCGCAGTCGGCGCGTGGTGACCGGTCCGAGGGCGAGGTGGTGGTCGAAATGTCCGGGGACGCTGATGTGGTCACGCCGTCCTCGCGGGCGCACCTGTCGGACCGTCGCCGGAACTAGAGTCGCGGCGCCGCTAGCCCTTGCCGCGATTCCTTTGAAGCATAAAATATCTCCGTCGGCTCATGTGCCTTCGTCGCCGGAGATCGAGCGGTCGTGAAAGTCGTGACCATTGGCGGCGGACCCGCCGGTTTGTACTTCGCCAGCCTCATGAAGCTGGCCGATCCGTCGCACGAGGTCGTCGTGCTCGAGCGCAACCGGCCGGACGACACGTTCGGGTGGGGCGTCGTCTTCAGCGACCAGACGCTCGAAAATTTCCGCGTTGCCGATCCGGTCACCTATGCCGAGATCACCGCGCGATTCGCCCACTGGGACGACATCGACGTCCATATCAAGGGGCGCACGATCACCTCGGGCGGGCACGGCTTCAGCGGCATCGCGCGCCGCACGCTGCTCGGCATCTTGCAGGACCGCGCGCGCTCGCTCGGCGTCGATCTTCGCTTTCAGCAGGAGGTTGTGGACGTCGAGCGCTGGCGCGCCCAAGCGGATGTGCTCGTGGCCGCCGATGGCGTGAACAGCGTGACGCGCGCCACGTACTCGGACGTTTTTCGACCCGATGTCGATGTTCGGCCGGCCAAGTTCGTCTGGCTCGGAACGACGCGAAAGTTCGACGCCTTCACCTTCCTGTTCGTCGAGAACGAGCACGGGGTGTTTCAGGCGCATTGCTACCGTTTCGACGCCGACCACTCGACGTTCATCGTCGAGTGCGATCCGGCCAGCTGGTGCTCGGCAGGCTTCGACACGATGGATGCCGCGCAGACGGTGGCGACGTGCGAGCGTTGGTTCGCGCCGTGGCTCAAAGGAAATTCGCTACTGCACAACGCGCCGCACATGCCGGCCGGCGGCTGGGTCAGCTTCTCTCGGGTGCGCAACGAGCGATGGTACCACGAGAACGCCGTGCTCATGGGCGACGCTGCGCACACTGCGCACTTCTCGGTTGGATCCGGCACCAAGCTGGCCATGGAAGACGCGATTGCGCTTGTGCGCGCGCTGAACGAAAAAGGCGAACATCACGCGCACTCGCTTTCCGCTTCGCTCGACGCGTACGAGCGCGAGCGGATGACCGAGGCGCTCAAGCTGCAGAACGCCGCGCGCAATTCCATGGAGTGGTTCGAGAATGTGAAACGCTATCTGCATCTCGAGCCGGAGCAGTTTGCGTATTCGCTGCTGACCCGAAGCCAGCGGGTCAGCCACGAAAACCTCCGCGTACGCGATGACGTCTACCTGTCTGGTGTGGAGCGCTGGTTCGCTCGCCGGGCCGACGCGGCGGGCGATGGCACCGAGTCGCCGCCACCCATGTTCACGCCGTTCACGCTACGCGGCATGACGCTCGCCAACCGCGTGGTCGTCTCGCCGATGGACATGTACAGCGCGGTCGATGGCACGCCGAACGACTTCCATCTCGCGCATCTCGGTGCGCGCGCGCTCGGCGGCGCCGGCCTCCTGATGACCGAAATGACTTGTGTGTCACCTGAAGCGCGCATCACGTATGGATGCACGGGCATGTACACCGCGGAGCACGAGCGCGAGTGGACGCGCATCGTCCGGTTCGTCCACGAACAGAGCCCGGCGAGAATTTGCATTCAACTCGGACACTCGGGCCGGAAAGGCTCGACGAAGCTGATGTGGCAGGGGATCGACGAGCCGTTGGACGATGCGAACTGGGAGGTGCTCGGCCCCTCCGCGCTTCCGTATGGGCCGGCGAACCAGGTGCCGCGCGAGATGTCGCGGCGCGACATGGAGCGTGTGCGCGACGAGTTCGTGCGGGCAACGGCGATGTCGGCGGCGTGTGGCTTCGACATGCTCGAGCTGCACTGCGCGCACGGCTATCTGCTCTCGAGCTTCATCACACCGCTGAGCAACCGGCGGCCTGATGAATTCGGCGGATCCCTGGCCAATCGGATGCGCTACCCCGTCGACGTGTTCCGCGCGATGCGCGGCGTGTGGCCGGCGGACAAGCCGATGTCGGTGCGCATTTCAGCCACCGACTGGGCGCCGGGCGGGATCGATGGCGGCGAGTCGGTCGAGATCGCGCGTGCGTTCGCCGCCGTGGGCGCGGACATCATCCACGTGTCGACCGGCCAAACGGTGTCGGACGCGAAGCCAGTGTACGGGCGCATGTTTCAGACGCCATTCAGCGACCGCATTCGCAACGAGGCGGGGATTCCGACCATCGCTGTCGGCAACATCGTGGACGAGGATCAGGTGAACGGCATCGTGGCCGCCGGACGCGCGGACCTCTGCGCGCTGGCACGCCCGCACCTCGCGCTGCCGAACTGGACGCAGCACGCCGCGGCGCGCCTCGGCTATCGCGCGCAGTGGTGGCCGGTGCAGTATCTGACGGGCAAGGAACAGCTCGAGCGGGCCTTGCAGCGCCAGCGCGAGCAACGCGAACCGATGGGACCGGTCTGATGCACGACGACGCACCCTACTTGAAGGAAGAGCACGCCGTCGTCACCGGCGGCGGACGCGGCATCGGCGCGGCGATCGCGGACGAGCTGGCGCGCCATGGGGCGAGCATCACCCTCATGGGGCGGACGCGCTCGACGATCGATGCCGAGGCCGCTCGGATCGCCGGCGTGTACGGGACGCCCGTTGCCGCGGTGGTGTGCGACGTCAGCGATGCCGTCTCGGTCGAGACGGCGTTCGCGGAAGCGCGCCAGACGTTCGGCGATCCATACGTGCTGGTGAACAACGCCGGGATGGGCGACGCGGCCCGGCTCGCCAAGACATCGAGCGAGCTGTGGCATCGCACGATGGCGGTGAATCTCACCGGCCCATTCCTGTGCATACAACACGTGCTGCCGGCGATGATCGAGGTGCGCGGCGGCCGCATCATCAACATCGCGTCGACCGCGGGGCTCAAGGGATACTCGAAGCTGGGCGCGTACTGCGCGTCGAAGCACGGGCTGGTCGGCTTGACGCGGTCGCTGGCGCTCGAGGTGGCGAAGCTCGGCATTACGGTGAACGCGATCTGTCCCGGCTACACCGAAACGGATCTGGCGCAGGTGGCCGTCGACAACATGGTCGGCGCGCTGAAGATGACGGCACAGGAAGCGCGGTCCTCGATCGTGTCGATGATTCCGCGTGGCGCGATTACGCAGCCGCGCGAAGTGGCCAGCCTCGTCGGGTGGCTGTGCGCGCCCGACGCGAAAGCCGTGACGGGTCAAGCCATCGCGGTCGATGGTGGGGAGCTCGCGTGAGAGGGGCGTCGGGCATCGGGCGTCGAACGTCGGCCAACTCCGATGCGCTGCGGCTGTGGCTGCGATTGCTCTCGGCCACCAACCTCATCGAAGGGCGCGTCCGGTCGAGACTCCGCAGGGATTTCGCCACCACGCTTCCGAGATTCGATGTGTTGGCGCAGCTCGAGCAGGCGGGGGGCGGCGTGACGATGAGCGAGCTGTCGCGGCGGCTGATGGTGAGCAACGGCAACGTCACCGGTCTCACCGAGCGGCTGGTACGCGAGCGGTTGGTGAGCCGCACGCCGTCGCTGACCGACCGGCGCACGCAGCTCGTGCGCATCACGCCCGCGGGGCGGCGCGCGCTGCGCGCGATGACGCCCGGCCATCGCGCCTGGATCGACGACATGTTCGCGGGCTTGAGCGCCTCGGAGCGCGCGACGCTGGCAGCGCTCGTCGCCAAGCTCAAGCGGTCGGTCGAGGCGTCGGCGCTGCAGGAGGCCGCCTCATGACGGCCTCCACGCGCGCGGCGGATTGGACGCCGGGTACCTTCGGCTGGCGCGTCGATGGCAAGGTCGCGACGGTCACGCTCAATCGGCCCGAGCGGAAGAACCCGCTGACATTCGAGTCGTACGCCGAGCTGCGCGACAGTTTCCGGCAGCTCGAGCACGCGAGCGATGTGAAGGTGATCGTGCTCACGGGCGCCGGCGACAACTTCTGCTCCGGCGGCGACGTCCACGAGATCATCGGACCACTGGTGCGGATGAAGCGCGAAGGCCGCTTCGATGATCTGCTCGCCTTCACGCGGATGACCGGCGATCTGGTTAAAGCGATGCGCGGCTGTCCGCAACCGATCATCGCCGCCGTGGACGGGATCTGCGCGGGCGCCGGCGCGATCCTCGCCATGGCGAGCGACCTCCGCATCGGCACCCTCCGCAGCAAGGTCGGATTTCTCTTCACGCGCGTCGGCCTCTCGGGCGCCGACATGGGCGCCTGCGCGCTGCTGCCGCGCATCATCGGGCAGGGCCGCGCGAGCGAGCTGCTCTACACCGGCCGCTTCATGACCGGCGAGGAAGCCGAGCGCTGGGGTTTCTACAATCGCGTGGTCACGCCCGGCGAGCTGCAGTCCGCCGCGCACACGCTCGCGGCGGAGTTGGCCGCCGGTCCGACCTACGCCCACGCGATGACGAAGCGCTGCCTGCATGACGAGTGGTCGATGGGCGTGAACGAGGCCATCGACGCCGAGGCGGAGGCGCAGGCGGTGTGCATGCGGACGGAAGATTTCGAGCGCGCGTACATGGCGTTCGTCGCGAAGATGAAGCCGATGTTCGAGGGCAATTGACGCCCATGAGCACCCATCTCCAATGGCCGTTCTTTGGTGAAAGCCATCGCACTCTCGTGCGCGATCTCGAGGAGTGGATGGCGATCGCCGTCGAGCCGCTGGCGCACCTTGACGGCGATGTCGATGCCACATGCCGCGAGTTCGTCCGCGTGCTCGGCGCCGGCGGATGGCTGCGCTATGTGGTGCCGGCGGCCTATGGCGGACTGCTCGAATCGCTCGACGTGCGCGCGCTGTGTCTCATGCGAGAGCATCTCGCGCGCATCTCCGGACTCGCCGACTTCTCCTTCGCCATGCAAGGACTCGGCAGCGGACCGATCACGCTGTTTGGGTCGGACGCGCTGAAGCGCCGCTACCTGCCGCGCGTGTGCGCGGGCGAGGCCATCGCCGCCTTCGCGATCTCGGAGGCCGGCGCCGGCTCCGACGTCGCCGCGATGCGGACGACCGCGCGCCGCGACGGATCGTCGTGGGTGATCGATGGCGAGAAAACGTGGATCTCGAACGCCGGCATCGCGGATCATTACATCGTCTTCGCCCGCATGCCGGATCTCGGCGACCGCGCGTTCGGCGCGTTCGTCGTCGACGCCGAGCGCAAGGGCTTCAGCGTGCGAGAGCGCATCGATGTCATCGCGCCGCATCCCCTCGGCACTATCGCCTTCGACGACTGCCGCGTGCCCGAGGAGGCGATGGTCGGCGCGCCCGGGAAGGGATTGTCGGTCGCGTTCGGCACGCTCGACGTCTTTCGCCCGACCGTCGCCGCCGCGGCGCTCGGTTTCGCGCGGCGCGCGTTGGAGGAGGCCGTCAGCTTCGTGCAGGAGCGCGAGATCATGGGGCGAAGGCTCAGCGAATATCAGCTCACCCAGGCGAAACTCGCCGACATGATGACCGCTATCGACGCCAGCGCGCTGCTCGTCTATCGTGCGGCGTGGACGCGCGACACCGGCGCGGCGCGCATCACGCGAGAGGCCGCCATGGCCAAGATGTTCGCGACGGAAGCGGCGCAGCGGGTGATCGACGACGCGGTGCAGCTGCTTGGCGGGCGCGGCGTCGTACGCGGAGAGCCGGTCGAGCGTCTATACCGGGAGATTCGCGCGCTACGCATTTACGAAGGGACCACCGAAGTCCAAAAGATCGTGCTCGCCGGGCAGCTGCTCGCCGAGCGTCGTGAGGGGAGGAGCAACGCATGACCGAGAGCGCGCACGTCGATACCTTCGCGCGGGATCTGCTGCCGCCGCGCGATGCCTGGCCGGTGATGGACTTCGAGTCGATCCCGGAACTGTCGTATCCACCGCGACTCAACGCTGCCGCGGAGCTTGTCGACAAGTGGGTGAATAGCGGCGCGGCGCACCGCGTCGCGCTCTACTTCCCGGGCGGCCGGTGGACGTACCGCGAGCTGATGGAGAACGCCAATCGCATCGCGCACGTCCTCGTGGACGATCTTGGCGTGGTGCCGGGCAATCGCGTGCTGTTGCGCGGATTCAACGGGCCGATGATGGCGGCGAGCTGGCTGGCCGTGCTCAAGGCCGGCGGCATCTGCGTGACGACGATGCCGCTGCTCCGCGCGCGCGAGCTGGCGTACGTGTGCGAGAAAGCGCAGATCGCGGTCGCCCTCTGCGATCACCGGCTGCAGACCGAGCTGGAGACGGCCTCGCTCACCGCGGGATCGCTGACCACGCGCGTGTCGTTCGGCGGCGATGAGGAAGGCACGCTCGAGACGATGATGCGCGGCAAGCCGGCCCAGTTCACCAACGTCGATACGGCGGCCGATGACCTGGCGATGATCGCCTTCACCTCGGGCACGACGGGACAGGCGAAGGGGACGATGCACTTTCACCGCGATATCCTCGCGGCATGCGACTGCTTTCCCGTGCATGTGTTGAAGCCGAGCCAGCACGACATTTTTTGTGGCTCGCCGCCGCTGGCGTTCACGTACGGGCTCGGCGGCATCTTGCTGTTTCCCTTGCGCGCGGGGGCGTCGACCGTGTTGCTCGAGCAGGCGACGCCGCCGCATCTGATGCAGGGGATTCAGGATTTTCGCGTCAGCGTCTGCTTCACCGCTCCGACCGCGTACCGCGCGATGGCGTCGATGGCGGAAGACTTCGACATCTCGAGCCTCAAGAAGTGCGTCTCGGCCGGCGAGCATCTCCCGCTGGCGACCTTCGAGAAATGGCGCGAGGCGACCGGCATCGAGATCATCGATGGCATCGGATCGACCGAGATGTTCCACATGTTCATCAGCTCGTCGGGCGACGAGATTCGGCCGGGGGCGACGGGCAGGGTGGTGCCCGGTTACCGCGCGAAGATCGTCGACGACGAAGGGCGCGAGCTTCCCGCGGGGACCGTCGGCAATCTGGCCGTGCAGGGGCCGACCGGCTGCCGCTACCTCGACGACGCCGACCGGCAGCGCGTGTACGTGCGCAACGGCTGGAATCTTCCCGGCGATTCGTATCGCGTCGACGCGGATGGCTATTTCTGGTATCAGGCGCGCACCGACGACATGATCGTGTCGTCGGGCTACAAGATCTCAGGGCCCGAGGTCGAGAATGCGTTGCTCGACCACGCGTGTGTCTCCGAGTGCGGCGTGATCGGCGTGCCGGACGAGGAGCGCGGCCAGGTGGTGAAGGCGTTCGTCGTGCTGCGCGAGGGGACGGATCCGAGCGAGGAGATGAAGAAGGAGCTGCAGGAGTTCGTGAAGTCGGTGCTCGCTCCGTACAAGTATCCGCGACAGATCGAATTTCTCGCGCAGCTGCCGCGCACCGAGACCGGCAAGCTCCAGCGCTTCCGCCTGCGTCAGAGCAGCGGCGCGTGACAGGAACGCCGATCCAGCCCGAGGGATGGGCGCGGCCGAGCGGCTACGCCAACGCGATCGCGGCGACGGGTCGCACGCTGTTCGTCTCCGGGCAAGTCGGTTGGGATCCCGTCACCGAAAAATTCGGCAGCGATGATTTCCCCGCGCAGGTGAAGCAGGCGCTCGCCAATGTGATCGCCGTGCTGCGCGCCGGCGGCGCCGAGCCGTCGCACGTGACGCGGCTCACCTGGTACATCACCGATCGCGCGACGTATCTCTCGGAGCGCCACGCGGTCGGTGTCGCGTATCGCGAGCTGTTCGGCGCGCACTATCCGGCGATGTCGCTCGTGGTGGTGGCGGGATTGCTGGAGCTACGCGCCAAGGTCGAGATCGAGGCGACGGCCGTGATCTAGCGATGTTCGGCGATGTCGATGGTGGTGGTGGCGGCGTTGATCGAGCTACGGGCGAAAGTGGAGATCGAGGCGATGGCGGTCCTGGGCGAGGAGTCGGCGGCTGGCTGATGTTGACGTCAGCGCAGTGTGAAGTTCCCCGTCCAAAAGGTGTCATTCGTCGCCATCTGATTCCACGCCCCTGAAGATGGCGAGGAACCGGAGGCCGCCGCTTTGGTCTGAACGGGTGGCGTGCGATTTCTCAAATGGAGAAAGCACTGCCACTCCCAGAGCTCGCCGCGCGTGAACGATGCGCGGTGTGCGGTGAAGTGCATGGTCAAGGTGCCCTTGTAGCTCCCGTCGACGACGACGCCGGAGGGTATGGGCGAGTCGGTCCAGGTAACGCCGCGGTTCAACCCCGCCGGGGTAACCATGTGGCAGTGCAGCTCCACGGCGGCGACATCCGGATGGAGGTCTTTGATATCCACCGGAAGAGCAATCGATCCATCGAATTTGAGATCGCCGGACTGCGCTTGCGCGTTGGCGAGCGCCGCCGTTGTCGCCGCGCCCAGGAAAGCGATCGATGCCGAGGCAATGAGTTTTCTCAGAGTCATTTCACGCTCCCGTTGCGAGAAAGGTCAATTGGGCTGTGGGGTGGGCGTCGCGGAATCACGGGCGGCGGTACGGCCCTGTGGATCGACCTTGCGTCATTCGCCGTTGATGCCGGCGGATAGGCCCCGGCGGCGCGTACGGTGTCGGTTGAGATGGCGATCGTTTTCGGAACGAAGTACGCGCCGACCGCGGTGATCGGCGTCGCGGAAAGCGTGACCGTCGCGGGCACAAAGTACGCGCCCACCGCGACGATCAGGTCACTGGTGATATCGACGGTAGCCGGGATGAAAAATGCAGAAATTGGCACGGAGGCGCGTTCCCGCTGCGCGGGTGCATCTTCCGCGGGCGGCGGAGTGGCTTCTTTCGCCGGCACGAGCGCCGCCTTGTAGCCAGCGGCGCGGATGCGGCCCTGAGGCGGATACTGCACTGGCGCCGCCGATTGACCCGCCGCGATGCTCGTCAGCTCGACGCTTCCCGACAGGCCATCGGGCAGCGTCACCGTGACCATGGTGCGACCGGGCTTCGCATCTTTGTCCACGCAGAGATAGCCGTCGGTTGGCTTGTCGCCCTGCCAGCGAAACGACTCTCGGTCGCTGGCCTCGTACTTGAAGCGGCGACTGTCCACTGTGCTCCCATCGGTGAGCTGCGAGCTCACATATCCCTCATCGTCCTGCACCTCGACGCGGATGGCGGCGCAGCGTCCGACCGGCAGCGGGTTCGGGACGATGCGCACGACAAGCCTCCAACCGCGCGGGGCGGCTGTTTGCGCCGACGCCGATGCCGGCGCCCACACGGCGATACCGGCAGCAACAATCGCAATCACTGCGCGCATGATCGTCATCGCACCACGAAAGTGCCTTCCGCCTTCGCACTTCCGACCGCGACTTGCGCCCAATCCTTGTACGAAGCGCCCGATCCAGCCTCGGCCCATTCGGCAACGTTGATTCCCTGTCCGCCCCGCCCGAGCCAAATGCTGCAGCTGTACGGCCACACCTCGCCCTGTGAAAGGCCCTTGCTGCGCGTCGCACTGAAGGAGGCTCCGAGAGTCTGCTGGAGTCGGCCATTTTGCGGATAGTATGAGACCTGCGTCGGAAGTCCTCCCACGTAGTTCGTCAACGAGAATTCCGTGTTGAAACCCTCGCTGGGAAGGGCGACCGTTTGCTCGATGTTCTCCTTCCACGCAACTCCTTCGTCCCAACCGGAGTCCGGCGGCTTGATACGACACACGATCTTTACCTGCCGAACCACCGAGCTGAGACTCTTCAGGTCCAACGGCACGACGATGCGGCCGCCGAACGTCGTTCCGGCTACGAAGTTTGTTCCGCTGAATGTGATTGGTGCTACCAGCTGGATTCTCGCCAGCGACGAGGTCGCTGGGGGCGCAGTCGCGGCTGTCTGATCTGCCGGCGCATTCGACGACGTGGCCATCCTTCGTTCTTGGCCCGCCAGGCGCAGCGGCGCCTGCGGAGGATACATGACGGGGGCGGCCGTCTGTCCGGGGGCGAGGCTCGTGAGCTCGGTGCTGCCGGACAGTCCGTTTGCCAGGGTCACTGTGACGAGCGTGCGCGCCGGCTTCGCGTCGGGTTGCGCGCACAAGTAGGCCTGCGATGGATCGTCGTTTTGCCAGCGGAACGCATCCCCGTTGGTGCTCTCGTACTTGAAGCGACGACTGTCCATCGCGCGCCCGTCGGGGAGCTGCGAGCTCTGATACCCCGCGTCGTCCTGGAGCTCGACGCGAATGGCGGCGCAGCGGCCGGCGGGAAGCGGATTCGGTACAATGCGTACGACCGCCTTCCACGCGCCCGTCTTCGCCTGCGCGCCGGCGCTTCCGACGGCACCGAGCGCGACGAGTGTCAGCATCGCTACCAGCGAGCGTGTCATTTTTGCCTCAGCGTGAAGGTGCCCCTCAGCCCATCGGGCAACGTGGTCGTGATCTTCGATGTACCCGCCGACGGATCCGCGCAGATATAACTCTCGGCCGGGTTGCCGATGCGCCAGCGGAAGCTCGTCATATCGTGAGGCGCGCTTCCCACATCGCTTGCGCGCCGATCGGCGCGCGACTCGAGCCGATGCCGCCGAACATGCACAGCGATATGCGCAGCGCACGAGTCCCGCGCCGATAGCCGAATAGAGTCGCGAGCCGGCACGCCCCGCGGACGGCGCGCTCCGTCGTCATCGGAGCGTGAAGGTGCCTTCCACCTTCGGGCTGCCCATCATCACCTGAGTCCACGCCTTCGACTTGTCCGATCCTGCCTCGGCCCATTCGTCGATGGTGCCCAACTTGCTGCCTTTCCCCAGCATCACCACGCAGGAGTATGCCCAGACCTCGCCCTGCGTGAACGGCTTCTCTCGCGTCGCCATGAAGTATTGCGTCAGCGTTCCCTCGAAGCCGTCGTGTTGATTCAGCCTCTCCGCGCCGATCGTACTGCCGGTGCGGCCAGTAGCTTCGAAGGACATGCCGGACCATCTGACGCCCGCGTCCCACGCGTCACCCTGCGGTTGAATGCGGCAGACCAGGCGCACGAAAGCGACCTCAGGGCTGATGCTCTTGATGTCGGCCGGCGCGCTGATCGAACCGTAGAACGTGGTGGGCCCCTTGTCGTCGCTCGACTTCTTCTGCGCGTGCGCCGCGGAAGCGATCAGCGGAATTGCCAGCGCGATCCATGCGGCCATTCCTACTCGTGCGCGAAGCCTCATCGCATTTCCTCGTCGCGAAGGTTCTCGGGCGGAGCACTCGTCGTAGCGGCGGGAGCGTACTTGAGCGTCAGCTCCAGCCGATCCGTGGTGACCTTGACGTACGGGGTCGTGAAGTTCGATCCGGAAAACATGATCGGCGACGCGGTGATTCTTGCGTGCGCGGTCGTGAAGTTCGGTCCGCTGAAGACGATCGGCGTCGCCGTCACCACGACGTGCCGCGGCTCGAACGGTGCTGGCGCCGTCGCCTCCTTCGGCTTCGACGCGCTCGATGATGGCGATGCACTAGGCGCCGGCGTCTTGTACTCGCGCCCCGCGATCCGCAAAGGTCCCTGTGGCGGATACTGGACCGGCGCGGTCATCTGTCCCGGCACGACAGTCGTCACCTCCACCGACGCCGAGAGCCCATCGGGCATGGATACGACCACGTTGGTGCGACCCCCGACCGACTTCTCCCGCGCGCAGATGTAGCCCTCGATCGGATTGCCGTTCTTCCACTGAAAATCCGTCGTGGTGTCGGCCGCGTAGCGAAACCGGCGAAAATCGATCGACTGGCCGTCGGACAATTCGCCACGCCGGAAGCCTTCGGCGTCCTGTACCTCGATCGAGATCCCGGCGCAGCGGCCCGCGGGGAGCGGGTTGGGCACGATGCGCACGATCAGGCGCCAGCCGGCTGCCGGCGCTTGCGGGCGCGCGACCCGCGTGCCGGATGCGCCGATCGCGAGGACCGTCGCGAGAAGCAACGCGCGGTCACTCGCGGTCACGGCTTCTTCGGCTTGATGCCGGACGTGTTCGACCAATCGCGCATCATCTTGAGCTGGATGTCCTGGATCTTCCGAACCACCGTCATGTCGCCGCCGACCATCTGCTGCTGCAGCTTGTTGATCTCGGGCTGGTAGCGGACCACCAGTGCCTGCCACGCCTCGAGCCGCGCGTTCGCCGCGGCATCGCCCGCGCTCGCTTTCATGGCCACCTGCATCAGATCTTGCTGAAAGGCCACCATCTCTTTCTCGTCCGACGTCGCGCCGTTGCCGAGGTTGGGCGTCCCGGCCGGAAGCTTCGGCAGATTCGCCCCTGCGCCGCCCGGCATCAGACCCGCCAAGCCGCCTGGCAACCCGGTCGGGATCTTGCCAGCTCCGGCCTTGCCAGCGGCCAGTTGCTGCATGGCGCCCTGCGCCGCACCTGCCGCGCCTTGCTGCATCGCTCCTTGCGCCACAGCGGCGGAATTGACGCCGCCGCCAGCCACCGCCTTTCCCACCGCGTTCGCGATCCCGCTGCCGTCTGTGGCGCCGCCCAGCTTCTTGGCGATCATGTTTGCCGCGCCGACGCCCGTCGCCGCGAGCGCCGCATCCTTGGCGGAAATGCCGGTCGTGGACTCGAGCTTCTCGTTCGCCGCGCCCGCCAACGACGCGGCCTTGGAGAAGAAGGACTGTCCCTTCGCCTTGGTCGTGTCGGTTCCGTTCTTCGTCGAATCCTTCTTCTCCGTGCTGTCGGGCGTGCCGGTCACCTTGTCCTTGAGCTTCTTGAGCGCGCCGAACTGCGCGTGGACCGGTGACGCCGAGAGCGCGAGGGCGGCCATGGCGCCGACCAGGAACCGGATCGTGTGGGGGCGGGAGGCATGGAAGTTCATGACAGTCTCCGTACGATGCAGGAAAGAGTTCGGCTGGCGCCGTCCGTCTACGGGGCGCATGTTAGGCGCGCCCCTGTACATCGCCGTCAACGCGAGCGTCAACTGCTTCTCGCGTTTGGGGATGCACGCCGGGGTTCCCTCCGTTTTCGAGTCGCGCCCATGCTGTTCCTGCACACGCTTGGCGAGTTGCGTCTCGACGACGCCGGCGGAGAGACGCTCTCACGGCGGCGCAAGCCGCTGGTGCTGCTTGCGTATCTGTGCCGCCGCGCGCCGCGCCCAGTGTCGCGTGCCGAGCTGGCGGCGCTCGTTTGGGGCGAGCGTGAGGAAACGAAGGCGCGGCAGTCGCTGCGCCAGGCGTTGATGGAGCTCAAGCGGCTGCTCGGCGAAGCGCTCGATGTCGGGCACGACGCGGTCGCACTGTCCACCGGCGAGGTCGAGCTCGACGCTGCGGCGTTCGAACAGGACGCGGACGCGGGACGCGACCAGGCCGCCGCCGGCCGGTGGCAGGGCGACTTTCTCAGCGCCGCGGATGATGGCGCGGAGCTCTCGCTCACCTCGTGGGTGGACTCGGAGCGGGCCGCGCTGCAGCGGCGCCTGACCATCGTGCTCGAGCGCTTGCTTCAGGATGCAGAGCGTCGCGGCAATTGGGGCGAGTCGGTCGCCATCGCGAAGCGGTGGTGCGATGCGGCTCCGTTCGATGAGCGCGCCTGCCGCCGGCTCATCGGCGCGCTCCGGCTCGGCGGACAGGATGTGGCGGCGACCGCCGCGCACGCCGTCTTCGTCGCGCGCCTGCGCGAAGCACTGGACGTCGCTCCGTCGCGCGAGTTCATGGAGCTGGCGGCTTCGCTCGATGATGCCGCGCTGTCGACGAGCGCCGAATCGACCGCGGCGACGTCGGCGCTCCAGTTCGTTGGCCGGGATGACGCGTTCGCGGTGCTGACTCGGGAGTGGCAGCGCGCGCGTCAGCCGCGCGCGGGGGTCGCTTTAGTCGAAGGGCGCGTCGGTATGGGTGTGTCGCGCACGTGCGAGGAATTCGCCCGTTGGGTCACCGCGTCCGATGCGCGGGCGCTCGTGCTGCACGCCGACCTGCGGCTCGCGGCCCGCGCCCACGGCGCGGACGCGTTTACCGGTGCCCGCGCCCTCTTCGCTGCATTGGGAGACGCGCCCGGGCTGGCGGGCGCGTCGCCGGAGACGCTGGCGATCCTCGCCGGCATCGCGCCGTCGCTGCTCGTGCGCTATCCGCGCATCGCGGCCCGGCCGCGGGAACAGTCCGTCGCCGAGGTGGCCGGCGCGGTGCGCGATGCGCTCAGCGCCATCTCGGAGGAGGTCGCCGTGCTCGTCGTCGCCGACGGCATTGCCCACACCGACGCGGCGAGCCGCGGTCTGCTGCTGTCGCTCACCACGACGCGCGATCTGCCCGTCATGTTCGTCTTCGCCGATGCATCATCCGCCATCGACGGCGAGCCCGGCATCGCCGCGATGCGCGACGACGCGGCCATCGTGCGCGTGACGCTCGCTCCCCTCTCCCTCGCCGACGTCGTCACCCTGATCGATGGCGACGACGCGCTCGCCGCTCGACTTCACGCCGAGAGCGGTGGCATCCCCGCGCTCATCGCCGGCCAGGTCGACGTCTTGCGCTCGGAGCGTTTGCTCGTGGCCGGAGGCGACGGCGCGCCCGTCGCATCGCCGGCGCTCGCCGGCCGAACGCTCCCGACGCCGGCCGCGGCTCGCGCGATCGTGCGCGCGGTGGCGGGCGCGCTCGACGAGGACGAGCGCATCGTCTTCGACGCCATGGCGGTGCTCGGCGCTGCGCACTCGCCGGCCGATGCGGCGGCGATCGCGCGCGCGTCGCCGGAGGTCGTGCATCGCGCGGTGGACGCGCTCCTCCGCTCGGGTCATGCGCGCCGCGACGATGACGGCCAGGTGGAGCTCGTGCCTCCGCTGTTCGCCCGCGCAGCGTATGAGATCGTACCGACACTGCGTCGCGAGAGCCTGCACGCCGAAGCCGCAGCGCTGCTTCGATCGCGGCGAACGAAGTGGCGGGATCGGGCGGTTCGCGGCGCGCGCGTGGAGTACCACGAGCAGCGCGCGGGCGGCACGATCGCGCCCGTGGCCGGTCGCCGCCGGCGGCGTGCCATTGTCGTCGCCGCGGCGTCGATGGCGGCAATCGCGCTGGTCGCGCTGTTCGTCACACGGCGCGGCGGCTCCGCCGTGCGTCCCCGCACCGTGGCGGTGCTTCCCTTCGACGTACGCGGCGGCGCCGACCTCGCGTTTCTGCGCGCAGGGATGGTCGATCTCCTCAGCACTAGCCTCGATGGGGCCGCTGGCCTGCGCACGCTCGCTCCTCGCAGCGTGCTCGCTGCTGAAGGTACGCGCGACGATCGAGTGCTCGCGCCCGAGGACGCACGACAGATCGCCACGCGACTCGGCGCATCACTGTTCATCATCGGCGGCGCTGTGGGCGCGCAGGGAAAGCTGGAGCTCAACGCCGCGCTGTACGACGTGCGAGATGTCGCGGCACCAATCGCGCGCGCGCAGGCGGCCGGCCGTGCCGAGGATCTGTTCGGCCTGGTCGATCGATTGACGGCGCAGCTCGCGGTGTCGCAGGGCGCGTCGCCGCGAGATCGATTCACGCAGCTCGCGGCGCTGACCACCACCTCGCTCGATGCGCTCAAGGCGTATCTCGAGGGGGAGACGGCGTACCGTGGCCAGCAGATGCCGGCGGCGCTCACCGCGTTCAAGCGCGCCGTGGCGGCGGACACCACCTTCTCGCTTGCCTGGTACCGCCAAGCCAGCGCCGCGTCCTGGATGTTGCTCACCGACGAGGAACGCCGCGCGGCGAGCGAAGCGGTGCGGACCAGCGGGCGGTTGTCCGATCGAGACCGCGCGCTGGTCGAAGCGTTCGCCGCGTATAGTCGCGGCGCCGCCGACACGGCCGAGCGGCTCGCCGGCACCATCGCCGAGACGTACGGCGATGTGGAAGCGTGGGTCATCCTCGGCGAGACCCTCTATCATCACAACTGGAAGCGCGGCCGGTCGTTGTCCGAGTCGCGACGCGCATGGGAGCACGTGCTCGCCGCGGACCCGCGGCATTGGCCCGCGCTCCAGCATCTGGCGGAAGTCGCGGCCGTCGAGGGAAACCGTGCCGAGGCGGACTCGTTGCTCCAGCGCTACGAGCGGAGCGTCGGTCCGGAGCACGTGTTCCTGCCGTCGCACGTCTTCCACCGCTTCGCTTTCGGCGACCAGCACGAGCGAGATGCGATCGTATCGCAACTCAGCACCGACCGCGGTTTCTGGGTGATCGTATCGGCCTGGTACGTGGCCATGTTCGCTCGCGACGTCGACGGCGCGGACCGCGTGACCCGCCTGCTGGTCGACCCGCTCCGCCCTCCCGAGCAACAGGGGTTCGGCCGGGTGTTGCTGGCGCATCTGGCGCTGGCCGGCGGAAAGTGGCGGGAAGCGCGGGCCGAGCTGGCGATCGCCGCCGTCCATACTCCCGCCGAGGCCATCGAGCACGAAACCTTGATGTCCCTCGCGCCATTTCTCGGCGAGTCCGCGAGCGCGTTCGATGCGCGCCGCGACTCGCTCCCCCTGCTCGGCGCGGACGCGCTCGGCGTGCAGAGCGGAATGCGATGGCCGAATACCGACGCGCCGTTGCACAACCTCATCCGCGGCTACTTGCGCGGCATGATCGGCGCGCGTCGGCGAGACAACGCCGCGGTGTCGGCGGCGCTGGCACAGCTCGACTCGCTGCCGGATGCCAGCGGCTCGATCGCCATCGCGCGCGGTTTTCGACACGCCATTCGCGCCGAGCTCGCGCGCGCTCGTGGCGCGACAGCGGAGGCCCTCGCCGAAATCGAGCGCGGCAGCCGCGCGTCGCCGTTCGTTCCCGCCTGGACGTCCGCCTTCATCTCGCAGGCATACGAGCGATACGAGCGCGCGGAGCTCCTGTTCGCGCTCGGCCGCGACGACGAAGCGCTGCGGTGGTACGCCACGTTCAACGAGAACTCGCCCTACGACCTCATCTATCTCGGTCCCGCGCTCTACCGGCAGGGACAGATCCACGAGCGGCACGGCCGCGCCCGCGCCGCGACCGAGGACTACGCGCGCTTCGTCGCGCTCTGGCGCGATTGCGATGAGGAGCTTCGCCCGCTGTCGGAGGACGCCGCGCGCCGGCTGCGCGCGTTGGTCGCGGCGAAACCGCGCTGACCCTGGCCTTCGACCGCCGTTTCTGACTAGCCTTAGCGATGACGATTCGGGCTTCCGATGTAATCGAGCTTCCCGCGACTCCCGACGCCTTCGCGGATGCTACCTGGGCGGATATCGCGCCCTATTTCGAGGCGCTGGCGGCCGAGCCGCTCGCTCCCGAGCGGATCGACGCCTGGCTCTCCCGCTGGTCGCGTCTCGAGGAGCTGGTCGACGAGGCCGCGACGCTGGCGTCGATCGCGTACACCTGCGACACCGCCGATGCGGCCAAAGAGGCGGCGCATCTGCGCCACTCGATGGAGATCGCGCCGCTGATGCGCGAGCAACAGGTTCGCCTCGCCCGCAGGCTCATCGACACCGGCTGGTCGCGCCCGGATCTCGAGATGACGATTCGCGAATTCCGCACCGATGCGGAGTTGTTTCGCGCGGAGAGCATTCCGCTGTTCTCGGAACTGGAAGAGTTGGACGCGAAGTACGAGAAGATCACCAGCGGCTTCACCGCGGAATGGGATGGCGAGATCAAGACGCTGCAGCAGCTGGCGCCCTACCTCAAGTCGCGCGATCGCGCGATTCGCGAGCGCGCGTTCCGGCTCTCGAGCGGGCCGTACATGACGCATCGCGACGAGTTCGCTGATCTATTCGACCGAATGTTCGCGCTCCGGACCCAAGTCGCGTCCAACGCCGGCACGAGCGATTTCCAGACCTACAGCTACGTCGCCAAACATCGCTTCGACTACACGCCGTCCGACGTCGCGCGCTTCCGCGAATCGGTGCTCGAGACGGTCAGTCCGGCGGTCGAGCGCTTGTTCGCGTATCGCCGGCGCGCGCTCGACGTCGATACGCTCCGCCCGTGGGACCTGACGGTCGATCCGGACCGCGTCGAGCCGCTGGTGCCGTTCAACGATGTGGGGCGATTCGTGGAGCGCGCGCAGAGCATGTTCGATCGCGTCGACGCCGGTCTCGGCGGCGACTTCCGGACGATGACGAACGAGCGGTTACTCGATTTGGAGAGCCGCCACGGCAAAGCGCCTGGTGGCTACTGCACCACGCTGCAATTCCGCGGGCGACCGTTCATCTTCATGAACGCCGTCGGCGTGCCGGATGACGTGAACACCCTGGTGCACGAGGCGGGACACAGCTTTCACTCGTTTCTGGCGTCCGGACTGCCGCTGGTGTGGCAGCGCAGCTCGGGGATGGAAGCGGCGGAGCTGGCGTCGATGTCGATGGAGCTGCTCGCGTCGCCCTTCCTGGCCGAGCCCGTTGGCTACTATCCGAGCCGCGACGTGCGGCACGCCTGGATCGATCATCTCGAGGATGTGCTGCTCACCCTCGCGCACGTCGCCAGCGTGGACGCGTTCCAGAGCTGGATCTACACCAGCGGCCAGGGTGCCGATCGCGACGCCCGGGACGAGGCGTGGTTGGACATTCGCGCCCGATTCGAGCCCGGCGTGGATTGGAGCGGGCTGCGCGACGAACGGGTCGCCCGCTGGTACAAGCAACTCCACATCTTTTTGCTGCCTTTTTACTACATCGAATACGGTATCGCGCAACTCGGCGCCCTCCAGATCTGGCGCAACAGTCTGCGCGATCACGGCGACGCCGTCGCGCGCTACAAGCAGGCGCTGTCGCTCGGCGGCACGCGCTCCCTCCCCGAGATCTACGCGGCCGCAGGCGCCAAGCTCGTCTTCGACGCGCCGTCGATGCGCGAGCTCGTGACGCTGGTCGAGGCACGCATCGACGAACTGCGCGAGGAAGTGCGCGATAGTGAGCGCGCGGCGTGATCCTCGCCGCGTCGATCGCGCTGGCCGCACTCCTGCCGGCCGCGCAGCGCGCGGACTCCGGCGTGGCCGGCGCGCGCCGTCCATCATATGCCGCGGACGGGCGGCTGTCGGTCGCCATTCGCGGCGATCTGTGGGTCCAGTCGCCGCGCGGCGACTGGGCGCGCGTGACATCCGGGCCGGCGTGGGATCGCGATCCGTCGTGGACGCGGGACGGGACGGCCCTCGTCTATTCATCCGATCGCGACGGTACCTATCATCTCTGGCGCATCGCGGTCGCGGCGACGGGAGCGGCCGGCGAGCCGGAACGGCTCACGAGCGCGAGTGAGCCGGATGCCGAGCCGGCCGTGGCGCCCGATGGCCGCATCGCGTTCGTGCGCGGACGCGGCGCCGTGGCGCGCATTTGGATTCGGGGCGCCGATGGCACTGAGCGGCGCTTGACCAAGGGTCAGGCGCGCGAGCACTGGCCGGCCTTCGATCCGGGCGGCGCCCGCCTCGCGTACGTCTCCGCGACCGAGCGCGCGTCGCAGCTGAGAGTGCGCACGATGGCCAACGACTCCGATCGCGTCGTCGTCGGCGATCGCCGCGCGGAATGGCCGGCGTGGTCGCCCGCCGGTGACCGCATCACGTTCACGGTCGCATCGCCGGAGGGGGTGTGGGTCACACCCGCGGCGGACGGACGTTACGGCTCGTACATCAATCTGCTCAGCGCCCGGCACGCCGCACCGGCGTGGTCGCCCGACGGCACGCGCATCGCGCTAGCCGAGCTGCCGAGCGAGGACGTCGGCTACAACGGAGATCCGGACCGGCTCGGTGGACGCGATGCCGGCGACGAGCTCGCCCAGCGTGGGGCGATGGTGATCGTCGATGCGCCATCGCGGCCGGACGCCGGAGTCGCCGCCGCGGGCGCGGGTCCTTCCATGACGCCGGCGCAGCGATCGGAATTGAATGCGCAGGTGTTCGACCGCGTCTGGAATCGGAGCGCGACGCTCTACTTCGCCGCGCCCGACGCCGCCGGCCGGCGCGTCAAGTGGGACGCGCTACGGGTCGCGACGCGTCCGCGCGCGCTCGCGTCCAGGACGGACGACGAGCTCGGCGAAATCCTTCATCAGATGCTGCGCGATCGGCCGGTGCTCCGCGAGCCGGCCACCGGGCGCGCGGCGGTGTCGAGCGCGCATCCCGTGGCGACCGCCGCCGGCGTGGAGATTCTCCGCAGAGGAGGAAACGTCGTCGATGCGGCGGTCGCGGTTTCGTTCGCGCTCGGCGTCGTCGAGCCCGATGCCAGCGGGGTCGGGGGATACGGGCAGCTGCTGGTCTTTCAAAAGGGAATGGAGCGGCCGGCGCTGATCGAGTTCATGTCGCGCGTGCCTGAAGATGCCTCGTTAGGCAACACATCGTTGGTCGAAGGAGGGCGCTTGCCGGACGATGGCCCCGTGCTCGCCAACGTCCCGGGCACCGTCCACGGCATGTACACCGCCTGGCAGCGATTCGGGAGCAAGAAGGTGCCGTGGGCGGACCTGATGGGTCCGGCGATTCGCGCCGCGCGCGACGGCTACGTCGTGAGCGAGGGACTGGCGACGACGCTCTGGACCGAGAGCGAGCACTTTCAGAAATTCGCCCTCGGCAAGTCGCTCTTTTTTCCGAACGGCAAACCGCTCCGCGCCGGCGACACGCTGCGAAATCCGGATCTCGCCTGGACGCTCGAGCAAATCGCGAAGGGCGGCGCGGACGGATTTTACAAGGGCGAAGTGGCGCGCCGCATCGTCACCGATCTGCGCGGGCAGGGGAACGCGATGCGGATGAGCGACCTCGCCCGCTACTTCGCCGCCGACCGCGAGCCGGTGTCCGGCACCTATCGCGGCCACACACTCTACTCGAGCGCGCCGCCGGTGTCGGGCGGCGCGGCACTCGTCGCCCAGCTCAACCTGCTCGAACAATTCGCATCGCCCAAGCCGTACACCGAAGACGCGGCCACGCTCAACGCGATGATCGCATCGTGGGTGCTCTCGCCATCGAGCCGCAATCGCATCGCCGATCCCGGACTGTGGGCCGTGTCGGTCGATCCCATCATCAGCAAGGACTCCGCGCGCGCGCGTTGGCGCTGCTATTCGCCGGAGCGTGCGGTGCGCCCCGATATGGTTCGCGGCGATAGTCTCATCTGTCCGGCCGACGCCAGGAACGCCACACTGCGGACGTCGATGCTCGAGAGCGCGGTGAGCGACCACGAGTGCGCCGAGCGTGGTGCGCAAACGGAAGGGCGCGCCTGTCATCTCGCCGGCACCACCGCGTTCACCGTCGCCGACGCGGAGGGCAATGTGGTCGCCGTCACGCAGACGCTCGGCACCTGGGGCGGAAATTTCTACCTGTCGCCAGGCCTCGGCTTCATCTACAATGACAAGCTCGCCTCGTACGGCACGGAGGTCGGCGCGTATGGCGCACGGCTGCCATTCGCCCGGCACGGAAGCACGCTCGCTCCGACAATCGTCTTCAAGGGCACCGGGGCGCAGAAGACACCGTTCTTCGCCGTCGGCGCGGCGGGCAATGCCTGGATCACCTCGGCCGTGTATCAGGCGCTGACGGGCATGATCGATCAGTCGCTCGACCCGCAACGCGCGCTCGAGCTTCCGCGCTTTCTCGTTGCCGGCACCGCCGGCGATCAGGCGCGGCGCGAGTATGTCGTGCAAATGGAAGACGGTTTTTCACCGGCCGTCGTGGCTCGATTGCGCGCGCTCGGCTACCGGCCGCAGCTCGTCTCGCTCACCGGCGAACTGCGCGAAGGGTACGGAGCCGCGGTGATGATCCGCGGCGGGAAGGTCATCGCGGGGGCGGATCCGCGGAGGGCGGGAGCGGCCGGGGCTGTACCCTGATCGCTGCGCCGTGCGGTCCGAGACGCGAGACGCGAGACGCGAGACGCGAGACGGGAGGCGGGAGGCGGGAGGTGGCGGGAGGCGGCGGGAGGCGAGAGGAGTACGGCGTCGCGCGGCGTGATGCGAGCGCGTGCGGCGACCTCGTGCGGCGGCCGGGGATTTGCTCGGCGGGTCTGTCAGAAATTCTGTGTGTGAGCCAAATCCCCGGAAGTCGGGAGAAAAGCATGGCTCTGAAGAACAGCAGGAAGATGCAGTGCCTGGCTTGAGTGAGGCGCTCTGCGCCGCACGCATCACGAGGTCGCCGCCCGCGCTCGCCGAACGCCGCACGACGCCGTACGCCTGCCGCCTCCCGCCGCCTCCCGCCTCCCGCCGCCTCCCGCCTCCCGCCTCCCGCCGCCGCCCCCGCTCGCTACTTCCGAACGATGCTAACCCCACCATTGGTGGTGATCGCCCGGATCGTCGTCCCGCCGCCATTGAGATCCGTGGAAATCTGCCGTCCAATGCGCCCCTGGACCACGACCGGAAAGTCGATCTCCATTCCGCCATTCGTCGTGCCGGTCTCGAGGTGCGCCGCGTAGCGGGCTGGAATGTTCATGTGCACGCCACCATTGGTGGTGCGCACATCGAGGCCCTGTCCCTGCCACTTCTCGCCGTCGAGCTCCACGCGCAGCCCGCCGTTCTGCGTCTCCCCGTGAACGTCGCCTCCGACGCCGGAGAGGTGCAGACCGCCGTTCTGCGTCGAGAGCTCCATGCGGCCCTGCACGTTGTTCACCGACACGCCCCCGTTGTGCGCCCGCAGGTCGAGGTCGATTCGCGAGGGCGTCGAAATGACAAAGCTGACCGACCAATTGCGCCGGCCGCTATTCGACGGCCCATCGGCGCGGATGACGCCGCCGCTGGTGTCGATGCGGATCTGCGTGAGCATGGCGCGCGCCTCGTCGCCGGACGAGGCTTGAGCTTGTATGCGCGCCTCGATCACCACATCGCGCCTACTCTCGCCCTGGATCTCGACGCCGCCGTTCTGCCCGCCGTCCACCCGAAGCGCACGCGACGCGGCTGGCGCGGCGATCGTCAGCTCGCGCACTTCGCAGCGCCGCTCCTGATCGCGATCGTTCGACCAGCCATGCCGGCTGTCGCAGTCGGCCAGCCAGTTGCCGTTGGTCCGCTGCGCCTGGGCGAGCGAAACACAGGAGAGCGTGAGCGCGGCGGTGAGCGCCGCGAGCGCGGCAGAGGACGAGCGGTGTGGAGCGGCCATGTTACCCTCGATCCGGAGGTGACGAGGGTTCGACAACGGGAACGGCCCGAGGGTTGGTCCTACTGCGCCAACGAGTACTGGAGCGTGAGCTTCCCGTTCCCGACCTCATACTTGTAGACCTTCCACCGCTTCATGCGATCGACGATGCACCCCTCGACATCCCGGCCGGGCCCTGCTTCCGTCCACCGGCTCTGTCGCACGACCGCGTCCGCCACGTCTCCCGTCTCCTTGAGCAGGAGCGTGACCGTGAGCGACCCGCGCAGCTTCGGATACAGCTTGAGCCCGTATTCCTGGAAGCAGAACTGCAGCGTGGCCACGCGAGCCAGCGGCCTGGTGATGTCGTCAGCGGCGAGCGACGCATCGCCGACGCTGACCGAGCTCTTCGTCAGCCCCACGCCATCTCCCAGCTGTTTCGCGGCCGCGGCGCGCGACGCGCTGTCGGCCGCGCGCGCGACGCGCTGTGCGTCTGCCACGCTGTCCGCACGTTCGCGCACCACTGCCTTGGCAACGCTGTCCTGCCGCGCCTTGGCCACCTTGACCGCGGTCACGCTGTCGAGCTTCGCCTGCTTGCGCGCGGCAACTAGGCTGTCGGCGCGCGCCTTTTCCGCCCGCGCCGCCGCCACCTTCGCTTCGCGCGCCATGCGCTGAGTTTCGGCGATCGAATCCGCGCGCGCCTTGGACGCGACCAGTGCGGCAGCTTCCGCCATGTTTCGCGTTCGTTTCAGCTCGGCGAGGCTGTCGGCCCTGGCGATCTTTCTCGCTTCCACCACGCTGTCGGCGCGCGCGCGGGCCGCCTTTGCCGCCGCGATGACATTGGCGCGTTCGATCTGCTTCGCCTCGGCGATGCTGTCGGCTCGCGCCCGGGCGGTGGCCGCCGCCGCGACGCTGTCATCGCGCGCGCGCCTTTTGGCGGCCGCGATGCTGTCCGTGCGCAGGCGTTTGGCCGTCTCCGCCGCTGAATCGGCGCGGGCGCGACCGAGCTTGACGGCCGCGATGCTGTCCGCCGCGTGGATTTTCCGCGCCTCGGCCACCGAATCGGCGCGCGCTCGAGTCGCGCGCAGGGCGGCAGCGCTATCGTCGCGCCCGCGACGCTTCGCACCGGCGAGGCTGTCCGCGAAGGCGACGCGCTGCGCCGATGCGACACTGTCCGCTATATGCTGCGCGGTCTTGGCGGAGCGCACGCTGTCCGCGCGGGCGATCGTACGCGCGCGCGAAACGCTGTCGGCGCGGGCTCTGTTCACGCCCGCGTTGGCGACGCTGTCGTCCTTCGCGCGGCGCCTCGCCCCGGCCACGCTGTCAGCGCGGGCGAGACGGATGCTGTTGCCGATGCTGTCCGCGCGCGCCTTCGCGATCTTCGCGGCCGCAATCGAATCCTTCCGTGCGCGCGCGGTCGCCGCGATGCTGTCACGGCGCGCGCCGGCGGATGACGCCATGCCGGTCGGCGAGAGTGGCGGAGGCGGCGCGTTCGATGCCGAGTTGCGCGCCGAGTCGGGCGGAGGCGCGTTGGTCGTCGTCACGGTCGTCGTGACGGCCGCCGGCGAGGTCGGACGAGATCCGTCTGCGGGCGACGGCGGGAGCTGTGCCGCGGGCGAGAGCGGAAGGTCCGGCAGCTCGGTGGACGACAACACCTGGGTGATCGTCGGTCCGTTGGCGATCGGGCGCGGCGGCGGTTTCGAGCCGCGCGCGAGCATGCCCGGAGTCATCTCGGCCGTGGTGCGCGCCGCCTCGCGAAATGCGGCCAGTAGCTGCCGCGTCGAGCCATCGGTGAGCCGCATCGACACCGTGCCGTACGATGCATTCGTCACGGTCAATTCGTTGGTCGGAATCACCGCTTGCAGTCGGCGCTCGAATCGCATCGCGTTGGCCAGCGCCGGGGAGCGTAGTGACGCTCCCTTCACCAAGGGCGCCGAGAGTAGCGCGTCCATGGCATCGGTCCACGTCTCGAGATCGCGCACCGGAACCTGAAAGGGCCTGGCGAGCGCATCTCGGTACCCGCGCGACGAGAACACGAGTACGGTGCCGGCGTCGGTCGCCTTGATCCAGAGCTGGATGTCGGCGATTCGGAACGACGAAATCTCCACCGTCTGCGCCTGAGCGGCGGAGACGGCGGGGGCTGCGGCGAGGGCAATAGAGAGCGCCGCGGCGTGCGCGACAACAAGACCGCGAAAGAACGACATCGTCAGTTTCGGGAGTAACGGAAGTGGCTGCACAGCCGTCGCGCGCCGGCAGCGCGCATCCAACGGCCGGTCGTATTGCCCATGATATATAGAGACGGACGGCGCCTGGCGAGGCAACCGTTGCCCGAACGCGCGCCGGCAGTAACTTCCGGTCGCCGCCCACCCTCCACTACCTACAATGCGACCGAACTTCCTGAGCGCCCTCGCGATCACCGCGGGCCTCGCCGCGACCATATTCCCCGCCGATGCCACCGCGCAGAGCGACCACTACGCACCGCTCGTGCTCATGCTTCCGGCCAGCGCTCGAGCCATGGCGCTCGCCGATGCCTACGTCGCCGCGCGCGACAACGATGCCGCGGTCTTTTACAATCCGGCCCAGCTCGCGATCGCCCGTGGCATGAGCGCCTCCGTCGCCCGCTACCGGTCCGCGAGCACGCTGACCTCGCTCTCGGGGAGCATGGCGTTCGGCCCCGGGCCCGGGGGCGTCGGATTCGGCGTGCAGATGCTCGACTATGGCGCGTACTCTGGGCGCTTCCCCGCGCTGTCGCGCGATCTCACCCGCCGCGGACCGCTGCTCGCCTCGAGCTTGGCCGCGACGATCGGATTCGCGACCATCTATCGCGACATCAGGGTCGGCTTCGCCGGTAAATACGTCGACGAGCGACTCCCGTCCGCGCGCACGGGTGTGCTCGCGTTCGATGCGGGCGTCTCCAAGGATGTCGGCCAGGTCACTGTCGGTCTCTCGGCGCAGAACCTCGGCGAGGATCTCGTCATCGGACAGCAGCACGCCAAGCTGCCGCAGCGCTACACGTTCGGCATCGGAGGCGTCGGACTGCCGATCGGGCCGTTCGACATCGCGGCCAGTACGAGCGTCTCCGTGCTGCGCAACGGCTTCATCACGCCGGCCGGTGGCGTGGAGCTACTGTATTCGTGGCTCGACGGCTACACGCTTGCCGGGCGGGTTGGGGTGCGGCGTACCGAGGACGCGGTGCAGAGCCCGATCACCTTCGGCGCCGGGATCACGGTGGACCGAGTCTCGTTCGACTACGCCTTCGACAACTTCGATGGTCCGGGCGGAGTGCACCGCGTCGGATTGCGCATTCGTTGAGAGGATCGACATGATCAACCTGCGGCACGCGTTTCGGACGCTGTTCAAAACGCCCTTCGTCACCACCGTCGCCGTCATCTCGCTCGCGCTCGGGATCGGGACGAACACAGCGATTTTTTCGCTGTTCGACGAGCTGCTTCTGCGCCCGCTTCCCGTCACCGAGCCCGAGCGTCTGGTCGATCTCGGCGCGCCAGGTACCAAGTTCGGCTCCACGTCGTGCAGCCAGGCGGGTGAATGCAGCGAAGTATTCAGCTACCCGATGTTTCGCGACCTGGAGCGCGCGCAGACCGTCTTCACCGGACTCGCCGCGCACCGGGGCTTCGGCGTCAACCTGTCGTATCATGGGCAGACGCTGAACGGGCCGGGGATGATGGTGTCCGGCTCCTACTTTCCGGTGCTTGGCCTGCGGCCAGCGCTCGGCCGCCTGCTCACGCCGGAGGATGACCGCGCGGTCGGCACGCACTACGTCACCGTGCTCGGCTACAGCTATTGGGAGACCAAGCTCGGGGCGAATCCATCGGTGTTGAACGAGCAGATTGTCGTCAACGGCCATTCGATGACGATCGTGGGCGTCGCGCCGCGCGACTTCGACGGAACGACCCTCGGCTCGCGACCGCGGCTGTTCGTGCCGATCTCGATGCACGAGCTCATGACGCCCGGCTGGAAGGGATTCGACAACCGGCGCAGCTACTGGGCCTATCTCTTCGCCCGGCTCAAGCCGGGCGTGTCGATCGAGCAGGCGCTGCGAGCGATGAACGGCATCTACAAGCCGATCATCAACGACATCGAAGCGCCGCTTCAGGAAGGGATGAGCGCGCCGACGATGAAGCGATTCAAGGCGAGAGAGATCACGATCACCGACGGCCGTCGCGGCCAGAGCTCGCTACACGCCGAGACGCGCACGCCGCTCATCCTCTTGTTCGGCATCACCGGCATCGTGCTCGCCATCGCCTGCGCCAACATCGCCAACCTCCTGCTCGCCCGCGCGGCGAGCCGCTCGATGGAGATGGCGGTGCGCCTCTCGCTCGGCGCCAACCGCGCACAGCTGCTCTCGCAGCTCCTGGCCGAATCGATCCTGCTCGCCATCATCGGCGGCGCGGCGAGCCTGATCGTCTCGCGGTGGACGCTCCAGACGATTTCCACGGCGCTTCCCGCCGACGCGACGGGGGTGATGCACTTCGAGCTACGCACGACGGTCGTCCTATTCACGGCCGCCGTGTCGCTCGCCACCGGTCTGCTCTTCGGGCTCTTTCCCGCGCTCAACAGCACGCGACCGGATCTGGTCACGTCGATCCGCGCCAACGCCGGACAGATCGTCGGCGCCCACGCCGCGGCGCGTTTCCGCTCGGTTCTGGTGACGGCGCAGATCGCGCTGTCGATGGCGCTGCTCATCCTCGCCGGCCTCTTCATCAGAAGCCTGGTGAATGTGAGCCACGTGGATCTCGGCATTCGCGTCGACAACCTCGTCGCGTTCGGTCTGTCGCCCGAGCTCAACGGCTACAAGCCGTCCGCCACTCGCGCGCTCTTTCAGCGCGTGGAGGAAGAGCTCGGAGCGATTCCCGGCGTCACCGGTGTCACCGCCTCGCTCGTCCCCGTGCTCGGCGGCGACAACTACAACAACAGTGTGGCGGTCGAGGGATTCAAGCGAGACCCCGACACCAACGCGGACGCGAGCACGTCGAAAGTCGGCGCCGGATATTTCCGGACGATGGGCGTGCAGCTGCTGGCCGGCCGGGAGTTCACCGCGGCCGACGCCGCCGGCGCGCCGAACGTCGCCATCGTCAACGAGGCGTTCGCGAAAAAATTCAATCTTGGGCGCAACGCGGTTGGCAAGCACATGGGCTTCGACACGAAAAAACCGCTGAACATCGAGATCGTCGGTCTGGTGAAGAACGCGAAGTACTCCGAGGTGACGCAGGAGTTTCCGCCCGTCTACGTCACTCCGTATCGGCAGGACACGACGGTGGGATCGATCAACTTCTACGTGCGCTCGTCGCTGCCCACGACCCAGCTGCTCCGCGCCATTCCGCCGGTGTTGAAGAAGCTCGATCCGAACCTGCCCGTCGAAGACTTGAAGACGATGAAGCAGCAAGTGCGCGAGAACGTCGCCCTCGACCGACTCATCAGCGTGCTGTCGGCGGCGTTCGCGGCGCTGGCGACGGTGTTGGCCGCGGTCGGGCTGTACGGCGTCCTCGCCTACTCGGTCGCCTTGAGAACGAAGGAGATCGGCGTTCGCATGGCGCTTGGCGCCGATGGGCCACGCGTGCGCGGCATGGTGCTCTGGCAGGTGGCGCGCATGACACTCGTCGGCGGCGTCATCGGCATTGCTGGCGCGCTCGCGCTCGGACGCGCCGCGCGGTCGCTGCTCTATGGACTCGAAGGGTACGATCCATTCGTGGTCGTACTCGCGAGCGTGCTGCTGACGTTGGTCGCCCTCGCCGCCGGCTTCATTCCGGCGTACCGGGCGTCGCGGATAACGCCGATGCAGGCGCTGCGATACGAGTGATCGAGGTGGCGGCGCTCAGGGGATGAGAATGATGAGCGCAATCACCACGATCACGACCACGGCGATATAGATGTAGAGCGCGCCCCAGCGCCGCTTCGAGTACTCCACCCAGCGCCCCTCATCGAGATAGTACCGGCCGTCGCCAGTCGCGACCAGCGCGCGCTTCCGCACGAAGCGCGCGAACATCTGGCGCTCGGTGCGTGAGCGCCACGCCGGCGGCGCGAGCGCCGACTCCGCCGTGAGCGCCTTGCCTTGGCGAAAGAAGTCGATGATCTGCTCCTCCAGCCGAACCATCCACGTCATTGAGGACATCTCGACCCCTCGGTGTACGAATCGCTGCTTGGATGCGCGTCGTGATGCGCTATTCGGATGAAGGCTCGGTGTCACCGTCGGGCGCCGCGCGCACCGTGGACGGCGCGCTCGCCTCGCTGACGAATCGCCAGGCGACCGAGCTGCGCAACGCGCCGGAGAACGCGCTCACGGTTGGCTCGGCGACCGCGCCGTCGCGGCGCACGAGCACCGCCTGCGCTTTTTTCACGAAGCCGAGCAGCGCCGCTCCAAACTTCGGATCGAGACGGCGGACATCGACGCGTACGCGAGCCTCGGCCACTCGCCCGTCGGACGACGTGACGTCGATGCGATTGCCGTCGTGCGTGCTCCAGCTCTCGAGGTCCGCCTGCACGGGAGACTCGGCGGGCGCCACTTCCGCCAGGCGTTCGCGATAGTCCGCCGGAAAGCGGGCGCTCGCCCACCAGGCCGTTGCGCTCAGCGTGGCGGCGGTGAGCGGAGCGCGCAGCGCCGCGACCGCCGTTCGCGGAACGATCAAGAACTCCACCTGCGACGATGTCATGACACTCCAACGAATATGCGGCGAGGCGCGCGGATTATTTCTGCTCGCGCCCGGGAACGACGGGCGCTCCCGATTGCCCTGCGATCAGGAACGCCGGATCGAGCACCGAGAATCCGATGTCGTCGAGGATGATGGTCCCCGCCGGCACGCGATCGAAGAGAAAGCGCGCGGCGGTGATTTTCGTCACGTCGAGCTTCGGCTCCGCCTTCAGGAAATCGGCGACCGGAATCACGTAGCTCTGCAGCACATACTCGAACTGGTTCGAAAAATTCTGGTCCTCGCGGTCGGCGCGCAGGAGGATGTGCGTCTCGAGCGGCTTGCGCACCGCGCCATACCGGCTGAGCGGCACGCGCGCGACCACGCCGTTGGCATCGACCAGCGCTACGCTCAAGTCGATCGGGATGGTGTCTTCGGCTGGTTTCTTCGCCGCATCACGCTTGGGTGTTGTCTTTTTTTTCTGCGCGGAGTCGGCGCCTGATTTCTTGGTGCTGTCGCGCGCCGGCTTGCGCGGGCCGGGCTTCACATTGGTCGGCGCGAGCGAAAACTCGAGCGACGCGCGCTCGTCGAGCTTCCAGGCCGAGCGCAGGGAGTCGGTCACCGAGACGGAGTAGGACGCCGGCCGGCCCATCTTCGTCGTGTCGTCACCGGCGATGTGATTGTTCCAGCCTATCCAGGCCGCGTTGGTGCCAAAATCGCCGCCGCGTGAGCGCATCGGCACGACGGCTTCCTTCCATGACGCCAGGCTGTCGCCGACGAT
The DNA here is from genome assembly GCA_038228795.1 of Gemmatimonadales bacterium. GTDB lineage: Bacteria > Gemmatimonadota > Gemmatimonadetes > Gemmatimonadales > Gemmatimonadaceae > JALZAE01. Next base: position 9,506 of record JBBROY010000014.1, on the reverse strand, counting down.
CTTCACGCCCGGCCCGCTGCCCGTCTCGACCTCGACGTCTTCCTGGTAGTCGGCCAGCGTGCGGAAATTCGAGTCCTGAAAGCGCGTGACGTACATCGTCTTCGGCAGCCACTGGCCGATCGTGCGGTGGTCGCGAAACATCGGCAGGTATTGTTTCTTGTCTTTGAGCGTGGCCTCGAGAAATCCGGCGATCACCACTTTGCCGAATTGCCGCTGCTCCTCCGGCGTGAGCAGCCCACGGAGATCGAGAAAGCGCGCGCTGCGCGGGCCGGCGTCGTGGTTGTTCCACACGGTGTTCCACTGCCCATGATTCGCGCGATACACGTATATCGCCGACTTGAACCACGGCTTGCCATCGGTGAAGCGTATGCGCTCCCACTGGCGATTGCCGTTGAAGGTCGACACGTCGCCGTCGTGCGATCCGTGAATCACGAGATAGTTCACATTGTCGAGTGGCGTCGGCACATCGGCGGGCTTGTACTGCCCATCGACCGGGGCGATGGCGACGAGGGACTTGATCGCGAAGTGGAAGTTGAATGTGATCGTCGCGTCGTCGGGGTAGTGCGAGAGCCTGTTGAACGCGCCCGCCACCGCCACCGCCTCGCCGCCGCGCGAGTGGCCCATGAGCGCGATGTTGCCCATGTCCACCTTGTGAAAGAAGGGCGTGCCAACGGAGTCGTTGAAGCGCTTCCACGACTCCAAATGCTTGAGCAGCATCCACCCGCGCGCGTCGTTCTCCGCTCGCATGTCGCCGTTCAAGAAATTTTCGTCGACCGATGCGAGGATGAATCCGCGCGATGCCAGGAGATGGCCGAGGTACTCGTATCCCGGATCGGAGAACTCTTCCATGTTGTGATTGCCATGGACGATCAGCACCAGTGGGAAGGGGCCGTCGCCATCCGGGTACCACACGCGGCCGTTCACCGGCATCTTCTTGAAATCGAATCCCCAAAACTCTTCGCGTTTTTTCGCAGACCGCGGATTGGGCGCCGCGAAGGCCGACCCGTCGACTGTTTTCGTCTTGATCCCGACCGAATCGCGGAATGCGTGCCGCTGCTTGTCGGTGCCCGAGCCGTAGGTTGTCGTAAGAACGCGGTGCGTCCCTGAGTCGGATGGATTCGGCGCGGTGATGAGTTGTTGGGCCAGCACCGTCTTGGAGTCATCCTTCGCCAGCTTCAAGGATTGGGCGCACGAGGTCAGTAGAGCCATCGCGGCGACAGCGGCGAACGGAGCGTGGGGGCGGGCCATGGTGGTGGTCCCTGAGGGCGGGAGGAAGGACGAGAAGTTAATATAAGTTGGAGACGTCAGACATCGGCTGTCCAAAGTGCAGACGTCGGGCGTCAGATGTCAGATGTCTGTAACTGCCCTTCCGAGCGAATGAACGCTGCTGCCATCTACCGTCTGACGTCTTTCCACCGACCATCTTTTCAAGACCCCATGCCAAAGCCTCTCGCTGTCGCACTCCTGTTGTCGATCCCGATCATCAGTGGTGCCCAGACTCTCCCCCTCAAGCACAAGCCCGAACCGACCACGTCAGCCATTAGCGCTGCCGACCTGATGACCCGTCTCTACCTCATCGCCGACGACTCGATGGAAGGTCGTCGCTCGGGGCAAAACGGCAACTACAAGGTCACCGACTACATCGCGAGCGAGTTCAAGCGGCTCGGCCTCAAACCGGGCGGCGATAGCGGCTCGTATTTCCAGTCGATTCCCTATGTCCAGCGCATCGTCAGCTCGTGGTCGCGCGTGGTCGTGAACGGCACGACGCTCGAGCTGTGGACCGACTACGCACCGGTGGCCGTGACCGGCGTCTTTCCCGGCGTGACGTTCGAGACCGAACGTACGGAAGCCGTCTATGGCGGACGCGTCGGCGAGACGACGCCGATCGATCCGGAAAAAGTCGCGGGCAAGCTCGTCGTGCTCGCGCCGGCGCTTGGCGCGACCGGGCAACCCACAACACAATTCACAACCGCACCCGGGCTCGATCGCTTCCACGGCGCGGCCGCCGTCGCGATCGCCAGCCTCGATCTCTATGCGCCGGCATTCCTGGCCTCCCTCAAGCCGACCCGAAACGTTACGCCGCCGGCGGCGAAGCCCGACGGACCGATGCTCCTCAGCATCACGCCGCGAGCGGCTGCCCTCATGCTCGGCGGTCCCTTGGAGACCGCGAAGGTCGGGGAGCTCGGCTCCTCCGTGCGCGCGCGCGTGACGTATGAGTTTCAACCGACCGAGGCGCCGGCACGCAACGTCATCGGCATTCTGCCAGGCTCCGACGCAAAGCTGCGCGGCCAGTACGTCGCGATCGGCGCGCACAACGATCACATCGGGATGCAGCGCGTCCCCGTCGACCACGATTCGCTGCGCGCGTTCAATAGGGTGATTCGCCCGGAGGGCGCGCAGACCCGCCCCACGGAGCCGACTCCCGAGCAGTGGACGCGGATCCACACGATTCTCGACAGCCTCCGAAAGATTCGCCCGACACCGCGGCTCGATTCCATCGCCAATGGCGCCGATGATGACGGCTCCGGCACCGTGGTGATGCTCGAGATCGCCGAAAATCTCGCGCGCTCGCCGCGGAAGCCGAAGCGCTCGATCCTCTTCGTCTCGCACACCGGCGAAGAGGCGGGACTGCTCGGCTCGCAGCACTTCACCGACAACCCGACCGTGCCGCGAGATTCGATCGTCGCTCAGCTCAACATGGACATGGTCGGTCGCGGCCGGGCCGAAGATGTCAAGAATGGCGGACCGTACTCACTGCAGATCATCGGGTCGCGCCGTTTGTCGACGCAACTCGGCGACATCATCGATTCCGTCAACACCGTCAAGACCGCGGTGCGCACCCAGCCCATGCAAATCGACTACTCGTTCGATGCGCCCGGACACCCGCTCAACCGCTACTGCCGCAGCGACCACTACATGTACGCGCGCTACGGCATTCCGATCACCTATTTCTCGCTCGGCTACCATCAGGACTATCACATCGTGACCGACGAGCCGCAGTACATCGACTACGACCACTCGGCCCGCGTCGGCAACTTCGTGAAGGATGTCGCGCTGGCGGTGGCGAATCGGCCGGAGCGGATCATCGTCGACAAGCCGAAACCCGATCCCAAGGGCGGATGCAGGCAGTAGGCGGGGCTGGGGTTGAGCCTCCTACTTGATCTCCTCCAACATTCTCAGGGCCGCCCTCCGCACCGGTCGCATCAGCGGATTGCCCGCGATGCCGACCCCTCTCGCGATCAGCTCAACTGACATCTCGAGCAGCTTTCGCGTGCGCTGGCGCTTGGGTGAGGTGTCATGAATCCAGAACAGAATGACCCCCATGTGGTAGAGCCACAGCAGCCGGGGGAGCTCCGCGCGCAGGTCGTCCGGAAGCTTGATCGTCGAGCCGTCGACGACCTCGCGCATGAGCGCGGTTGCCTCGTCGCGCACGGGACCGGATTCCTTACTGAAGGGGTGCAACGGGCTCTCGGGATCGGCAGCGCTCTTGAACAGGATGCCCGCGAAACGGTGATAGGGCTCGATCGTGGCGAGCTTCGCGTTCATCACGCCGAGCAGGCGTGCCTTGAACGCGGACTGCGATGCGAGAATCGGCGCTGATGCTTCGAGATGCTCCTGATGCGTTCGACCATAGAACGCCTGAATCAGGTGCTCCTTCGACTTGAAGTAGTAGTACGCGTTGCCCAACGAGACGCCGGCGCCTTCGGCGATCGCGCGCATCGTCGTCTCCTCGTAGCCGCGCTCGCGAAAGAGATCGAGCGCGGTCTCCAGGATACGCGCGCGGGTCTCGCCGCCCTTGGGTGTCTTGGGCGCCGCGAGGTCCGTGCTCGTCTCTTTGGGTGCAGCCATCACCCCATCCTCCGCAGTACCCAGCCGGCCGCGCCGAGCTGCCCGCGGTGTCTCGAGACCCAATTCACGAAACGCTTCGCCGCCGGCATTGCGCGGGGCGAGCCCAGTGTGAGCGCCCACGCGCGGTAGCGCCGCGTTGCCCACAGGCACAGCACCCACGCTTTGGCGCCGCGATAGACCGAGCCCTCGTCGTCGATCACCGTGATGTCGCGCAATGTGGATGCGACATCGAGCTGTGGGAAGCGCCGTTTCGCCAGCGGCGTTCCCGCCGCGACGAAGTTGAGCGGGATGAACATGGGCTCCCGCTCGAGCCACACCCGCGCAGCCCGGCAGAGATCGCAGGTCGAATCGTAGAGGACCGTGAGCGAGCGCATGGCTTAGCCCGCCACCGCCGTGCAGGCATCGGGTCCGATCGGCGGCAGCGCGCTCATCAACTCGCTCCGCCGCCGAACGCGGCTGAAGACGTAGAGGTTGAAGAAGTGCATGGCGCCGAGCACGAGCAGCACGACCCCCACCTTGCCCGATAGCGCTTCGATGCTTTCCTGCGCGTCGCGGACGAGGTAGCCAAGCTTGAGGGTGAGCGAGATGAAGCCGAGGTTGACCAGGTAGAAGCCGACGACGAGCAGGTGGTTGACCGAGTCGGCGAGGTGCCCGTTGCCGCTGAAGACGTCGACCAGAAAGATGCGCCCGTTCTTGGACAGCGTTCGCGCGACCCACACGGTGAGGAGGATGCTGATCACCAGGTACAGCGCGTAGGTGATGACGATCGGTTCCATGCCGGCCCCCGGAAGAAGAATTTGAACGTGTTCAAATAACGGTACAGCCGGCGATGGGCGCTGTCAACTACCTGAGCACGAAGGGGGCGGCCAGCCCGGGTTCTTTCCTGGGAGTGGGTCGATCCGATGCCAAGGTCCTTCACTCACACTCACACCGGGCAACGGCGCGCGGATCTCGTCACCCTCCTCTCGGCGTCGCGGCGAATTTCTCACTCCACCGGATCCGGCCGGTCATCTGCATGACCACGAACAGCGTCGCCACCGACCCGATGGTGATCGCGAGGCCCGTGAATCCCTCGAAGAAGAAGGCGTACGAGAAGAGGACGAGGTAGACGATCTGCGCCAGCGCCGCCTCGCGCAGCGCGAACTGCGGGCCGATCACGAGACGGAGATAGCTTGCGACGAGGAATACCGACGTCACCGACGCGATCGCGAACGCGGCGTGGATCTCCATATGGTCGACGAGATAGGCGAGCAGGAGGTGGAACGCGAAGAACGCCCCGGCGAGAAAGAAGTAATTCATCGGGTGGAGCTCGATTCCGCGCACCGTCGTAATAATGAACATCACGAAGAAAAAGAAAAACAGCGACACGGGCGCGAACAGGCTGATCTTTCCGGCCAACGGCCCCGGTTGCAGATGCTCCGGCATCACCATGCCGATCTCGTAGCCGGAGATGAGGTTTGCGTAGTGCCACCCGAGATCCCAGCCGCCGGCGCGTTCGTGCTTCTCGCTTGGCGAGAGCGTGTTGTCGGGGAAATCGACGTCGGCGAAGTTGGTGCGCATCGTCAGCGCGAAGTCCTTCACGCGCGACACGTCGCCGCCGCCGAACGAATAGCTCCAGGTATTCAGCCCTTGTGACCGGTAGGCGACGACGAGTGTCGCGCTCGCACCCGCCGCGACGCGCGCGCTCGCTTCGACGCCGCTCCCATGTCCGCGCGGCTCCATCGCGGCGATGTCGTGCGTCGCGGCGGGCGCGCCATCGATCGTGACGGTGAGATCGTCGTAGATCGCCTGCGTGGTCGGGAAGAGGAGCCGAAAAGTGATGAGGTCCGACGCACCCGTGTTGCGGAACCGATACGTGCCGCCGAACGCGACCTTGTACGTGCTGTACCACTGGAGTCCCTTCTGCCGTTGGTCGAGATCCAGAGCGACGGTGACGCGGCTCTGCTCGAGCGGCAATGGAATCGCCGTCCGGTCGATGACGGTGCGCGTCACGCGCTTGCCGTCCTCGGTGCTCTCCACCTGTTTGGTCTCCACCTTCTCCCACGTGGCCACCGCCGCCGTCTGTGTCTGCGGCGCTCCCCATGTCGATGCGACCTTGCCACGCAGCGCCGAATCGGATTGTCCCGTGCGCGCGAAGATGGTTGCGCCGAGCACGAGCCAGGCGACGGTGGTGCATGCGAAGATGAAAATGATGGCGATGATGCGCTTGACCATGCGTGAGCTCGTGTGGGAGTGGCGAATAGATAAAGTACTTTACATAACAAAGCAACGGCGGGTGTGCGTAGGGCATAGATAACCACTCCCTAACACCCCACACCCGCTCTCACTCAGTGGAAATCGTGCCGTTGCGCCCACTCCGCGCCCACCGCGGCCTTCAGCTCGCGAAACAGTTCGCCGCGCAGATTCACGACCGTCTCCTCCACCTGCAGCGTGCCTCGCACGAGCAGGAGCGGCGCCGTCGAGATGAGCAGCGCTTGCTTCTCGAACCGCTTCGGCGTGCAGACGACGTTCACCAGACCCGTCTCGTCCTCCAGGGTGAGAAAGACGAATCCCTTCGCCGTGCCCGGCCGCTGCCGGCAGATCACCAGCCCGGCGACCGCCACGTCGCGCGTCCCGTCCGGCAGCGCCGCGACCTCGCGCGCCGAGCGGATGCCGTTCGGCTCGAGCAGCCGGCGGAGATGTTTCATCGGATGCCCGTTGAGCGAGAGACCCGTCACGCGATAGTCGGCTTCGGTGATCTCAAAGGGCGACATCGCCGGCACCTGCGCGGGCACGTCGAGCCGCACTCTGCCGGGCGCCAACGGACCCGCATCGCCGCGCAGCTCATCGAGCATGCGCCAGATCGCCGCGCGCCGCCGCCGCGCGCTCGGCTCGTCCGGCACCATCGCATCGAACGCGCCCGACTCCGCCAACGCGCGCAGCGACCGCCGGTCGAGCCCCGACCGTGACACGACATCGGCGATGGAGGTGAACGGCCCCTGCGCCCGCGCGCTCGCGAGTTTCTCTTTCGCCTTGGCGCCGAGCCCCCGAATGAGACGGAGACCAAGACGGACTGAAGGCGGCACTCGAGTGCCGGGTGCCGGTTCTTCCAGACTCGAATCGAACGATGAGCAGGTCAGATCGATCGGCAGCACATCGACGCCGTGCCGCCGCGCATCTTCGATCAGTGTGCCGGGCGCGTAGAAGCCCATCGGCTGCGCGTTGAGAATCGCGGCGGTGAACTCGGGGGCGTAGTAGTGCTTGAGGTAGGCGCTGGCGTAGACGATCAGCGCGAAGCTCGCGGCGTGGCTCTCGGGAAATCCGTAGTCGGCGAAGGCGTTGATCTGATTGTAAATTCGCCGCGCCGTCTCGGGGTCGATGCCGTTGCGCTCCATCCCCACGAGCATGCGATCGCAGATGTCGGCCATCCGCTCGCGGCTGCGCTTGTGTCCCATCGCGCGCCGCAGGCTGTCCGCCTCGCCGCCGGAGAATCCCGCGGCGGCGATCGCCACCTGCATCCCCTGCTCCTGAAACAGCGGCACGCCAAGCGTGCGCTTGAGAATCGGCTCGAGCGCGGGATGCAGATAGGTGACCTCTTCCTCGCCCGCTTTGCGCCGCAGATACGGATGCACCATCTCGCCCTGGATCGGTCCCGGCCGGATGAGCGCGACCTCGACCACCAGATCGTAGAAGCAGCGCGGCTTGAGCCGCGGCAGCGTGTTCATCTGCGCACGGCTCTCGACCTGGAAGACGCCGATCGTATCGGCACGGCAGAGATCGTCGTACACGGCCTGGTCCGCGTAGTCGAGCTGCGCCAGATCGACGGTGTGTCCGCGCGTGGCGCGGATGTACTTGAGGCATTCCTGCAGCAGCGTCAGCATGCCGAGGCCGAGCAGATCGATCTTCACCAGCCCGCACGCCTCGACGTCGTCCTTGTCCCACTGCACCACCGTGCGGTCGGCCATGCTCGCCGGCTCGATCGGGACGACGGTCGACAGCGGCTCCCGCGTCAGCACGAACCCGCCGACGTGGATGCTGCGATGCCGGGGAATCTGGTGCAGCCCGGCGACGATCGACGCCAGCGCGCGCACGCGCTTGTCACTCGGGTCGAGCCCCGCGTGCGCGAGCAGCGACGCGCGGTCCTCGCTCGACCTGAGCGCCGTGACGGGATTGCGCCGCTCGGTGTGATCATCGTCGGACGCGTGCGGATCGTTCCACGACGCGCGCTTCGCGCCCGAGTCCTGCGCGCTCGGACTGCCGTAGGGCTCATAGGCGGCGTTGGGCTTCGGACGATCGCCCGGCGACCGCGGCCGCTCGATGCGTGCTCGCGCCATCTCATCGATCCTCGTTCCCCGCTCCCGCCGCGTCGCATCGTCCTCGGCGTTCGCGCGATTCTTCGCTTCCGTTCCGCCCACCATGTGCGACCCGAGAAATTCAGCCAGCACGGGCGAAGACTCCCGAGTGTCGAGTGCCGAGTGCCGAGTCCCGCTCTCTTCGACGATCAGCGCTTCCGCGGTGGCCTTCGCACTGAACCGGTCGCTCAGCGTCGCCAGCGTGCTCGCTTGCTCAACGCTGAACCCGAGCACGCGCGCCGCATCGCGGACGGCGCTGCGGCCGCGATACGAGATCTGCTCGCACACCATCGCCGCGTGCTCGCGGCCATAGCGCTCGTAGACGTACTGAATCACCCGCTCGCGCTCCTGGTGCGCGAAGTCGATGTCGATGTCCGGTGCTTCGCGGCGCTCCTCACTGAGAAAGCGCTCGAAGAGCAGCTCGAGCTTGATCGGATCGACCGACGTGATGCCGAGGCAGAAGCAGACGGCACTGTTGGCCGCGCTGCCGCGCCCCTGGCATAAAATCCCCTCGCGCCGCGCGAAGCGCACGATGTCCCACACGATCAGGAAGTAGCCGGCCAGATCGAGCTTGCGGATCATCGACAGCTCGTGCGCGATCTGCGCGTCGTGCTTCGCGGTACGCGTGCCGTTCCACCGCTCGTACGCGCCCTGCTCGACGAGCCGCGCTAAATACTCGCTTGCCGAGACGCCAGGCGGCAGTGGAAAAACTGGCAGCGTCGGCTTGAGCTCACGTAAACGAAACGCGCAGCGCTCGGCGATCTCGACCGTGGCGCGCAATCCTTCTGGATGCCGGCGCCAGCGCAGCCGCATCTGCTCGGCGCTCTTGAGGTACCACTCGCCGTTGGGACGGAGACGCGTCCCCATCTCGTCGAGCGTCTTCTTGTGGCGCAGCGCGCAGAGCACGTCGTGGACGATGCGCCCCGTCGGCATCGCGTAGTGCACGTCGTTCGTGACGACCCACGGCATGTCGAGCGCGCGCGCGATGCGGATGAGCGGGCCGACGAGCGCGCGCTCCTCGGGCAGCCCGTGGTCCCAGCACTCGATCGCCACGCGTCCGTCGAAGATGTCGCGCAGCGTCGCCGCCGCCTCGCACGCCGCATCCTCACCCTGCTCGGCCAACAGCCGCGGCACCCATCCGCGCATGCATCCGGTGAGGGCGAACAAACCGCCGGCGTGCTGGGCCACCGTCTCTAACGACACGCTCGGCTGCCCGCGCGCATTATCCATCCGTGCGCGCGTGATGAGCGTGGAGATGTTGGCGTAGCCGGCGGGAGATTCGGCGAGCAAAACCAAATGGGTAGAGCGGGTGTGGGGGGTGGGGTG